>DAHUXM010000035.1 GCA_027307165.1 Gemmatimonadota bacterium
CAGCAGAGCGATGCCGCCGGCTTCATTCGCCTGTTCGGTCTCTCTGCGCGCGTCCGTGCCCTACGCGACCAGGAGCGCGCAGTCGAGGCCGCAAGCGGAGATCAGCAAGCCGCGTAAGGGCGGGGCCCCCGTGCCCGCCCCTACATGACCCACGCGATACACGACCCACGCGATACACACGACCCACGCGATACACGATCCACGCGATACACGATCCACGCGATACCTTACGTAAATGACCGCCGACTCTCACAAACTCTGGGGTGGCCGCTTCGCCGCGCCCACCGCGCACGCACTCGACGCACTCAATCGCTCGATCGCCACCGACTTCCGGCTCTGGCCATTCGACATCCGACTGTCCCAGGCGTGGGCCTCCGCGCTCGCTGAAGCGGGTGTCCTCACAGAAGAAGAGCGCGATCAGATCCGCGGCGGCCTCGACGTCGTCGCGGAAAAGCTCGCCAAAGGCGCGCAACCAGAAGGCTCCGACGAAGATGTGCATACGATGATCGATCGCATGCTCCACATCGAGATCGGCGAACCCGCATCACGCCTGCACACCGGTCGCTCGCGCAACGACCAGGTGGCAACCGCCACACGCATGTGGACGATGGACGCATCAGCCAGAGTCGATACGGCTGTTCAGGCTCTCCAGCGCGTAATGCTCGAGCACGCAGAGCGATTACGTGCGACGCTGATCCCCGCGTACACACACATGCAGCGCGCCCAGCCGGTCTCCGCCGCACACTGGATGCTGAGCCACTTCTGGCCGCTCGAGCGCGATCGCATTCGCGTGGCAAATGCCGCAGCCTCCGCAGCCACCCTCCCGCTCGGCTCCGGTGCAATCGCCGGATGTGCGTTCCCCGTACCGCGCGACCAGATTCGCAAGGAGCTTGGCTTCGCAAGCATCTCCCGGAATTCGATTGACGCCACCGGCGATCGCGACTTCGTTGCCGACATGCTGTACGCCATGACGATGCTCGGCGTTCACCTGTCCCGTCTCAGCGAAGACCTGATCCTGTACGGCTCCAGTGAATTCGGATTCGTAACCTTCGGCGACACCTTCAGCACCGGATCGAGCATGATGCCGCAGAAGCGCAACCCTGATGCGCTCGAGATCGCACGAGGCTCCGCCGGAAGAATGCTCGGCAACCTCACGTCCATCGTAGCAACGATAAAGAGCCTGCCGAGTGGCTACAACAAGGACCTTCAGGACGACAAGCGCCCCATGTTCGACTCGGTAGATACGATGCTGCTCATCCTCCCCGCGGTCGCCGGAACCCTCGGCGAGCTCCGCTTCAACGAGCAGCGCATGCGCGCCGCCCTCTCATCCAGCATGATGGCAACGGACCTGGCCGACTATCTCGTTGCCAAGGGCACCAGTTTCCGAGAAGCGCACGGCGTCGTCGGTACTCTCATTCGCACCAGCGAAACAAACGGTGTCGAGCTGGACAAGATGCCGTTCAAGACATTTGCGGCCGCACATCCGTCGTTCGACCACGACGTGTTCGACTGGCTCTCGCCTGATGCCTCGGTCGCTCGCCGCAACGTCCCTGGCGGAACAGGCCCCGATGCAGTAGATGATCAGATCGCCGCCGCGCACTCGGCACTAGGCGCGGCTGTCCGCAGGTTGCAGCTCATTCCCTGAACCGAGGCGGTACGATGTCCGGCACGCCCGACGAAACACCCACAGGTCCCGATCTCTCCGCGGGAATTCCAGCATCATCGGTCGCAGACGGCGCCATGCTGCTTGGTCATGTAGGTAACGATCCTGTTCTCGTCGCGCGCGCTGGCGGGTCGCTGTACGCAATCGGTGCAACCTGTACGCACTACGGCGGACCACTCGCCGAAGGAATCATCGTCGATGACACCGTTCGTTGCCCGTGGCATCATGCGTGCTTCAGCCTCAAGACAGGCGAGCCGTTGCGCGCGCCCGCACTGGATCGCGTCGCATGTTACCGCGTCGAGGAAAATGCCGGCAACGTGTTCGTGCGCGACACCATCGAGCCGCCATCGGCGTACCTGCGCAAGCTTTCCAGTCCTCCGACATCGGTCGTCATAATCGGCGCCGGCGCCGCCGGCGTTGCCGCGGCGGAAATGTTGCGCAGATGCGGCTACACCAATTCGATCAAGCTCTTCGACCAGCTGCAGACGCCACCGGTCGATCGCCCCAATCTTTCCAAGGATTATCTCGCCGGCACGGCAGAAGAGGAATGGATCAATCTCAGACCCGATGATTTCTACACGTCACACGATATCGAGCTGATTCGCGGCCGCCGCGTCAGTCGCATCGACACCAGGGCACACACAGTACTCACAGACGACGGCGCGAACACCAAGTTCAGCGCGCTGCTTCTGGCAACGGGCAGCTCACCCGTGCGTCTTCCCGTGCCGGGCGCCGACCTGCCGACAGTGCACTATCTGCGCACGCTCGACGACAGCAAGGCTATCATTGCAGCTGCACAAACCGGCAAGCGTGCTGTCATTATCGGTGCAAGCTTCATCGGTCTCGAAGTCGCTGCATCACTTCGCACCCGCAATATCGAAGTCACGGTAGTCGCGCCCGAATCCCTCCCTCTGGAACGGATACTCGGCCCTGAGCTTGGCAGAATGGTGAAGAACCTCCACGAGAGCAATGGCGTCACATTCAAGCTGGGAGCGGGTGTCAAGTCCATTACATCGGATGCAGTTCAGCTCGCTGATGGCACATCGCTTCCCGCAGACTTCGTTGTCGTCGGCGTCGGAGTCCGTCCCGACGTTGCAATCGCGCAGGATGCCGGCATCAAGGTCGATAACGGCGTCGTAGTCAGCGCTACACTCGAAACATCCTCTCCTGGAATTTATGCTGCCGGTGATATCGCATCGTGGCCGGATCCGCGCTCTGGCCAGATTCGGGTCGAGCACTGGGTCGTTGCGCAACGTCAGGGACAGACCGCCGCACGCAACATGCTGGGTGCAAACGAGCCCTTCACACTCACTCCGTTCTTCTGGAGCCGTCACTACGATCTGCAGATCAACTATGTAGGCCGGTCGTCCCGCGACGACAAGCGCAAGGTCGACGGTGATCCGATGAAGCACGACTGCACCGTGACATTCGCGCCGTCGGGAGATGTCATCAGCGCGCAAGCGGACGTCGGTCGCGATCGATCCAATCTACTGGCCGAAGCGCGGCTGGACGGCGAAATTACGCAGCGTGATTCCTGACGCTCTGCCCGAATGTTGACGATCTGGTACATCGCTGCCGGCAGCGCCCTCGGCGGCGCAGGCCGGTACGTGATAGGGACCGCGCTGCAACAACGCTTCGGCCTCGCCTTTCCGGTTGGTACGCTCATCGTCAACATTACCGGGAGTCTGCTGCTGGGCTTTCTTCTCCGCCTGGCACTGGGCGGAAGCCAGATCTCGCCCGAGACACGCATCTTTCTTACCACCGGATTCTGCGGCGGCTACACCACGTTCTCGACGTTCACCTACGAAACAGCGGTCATGGTCGAGAGTGGCCAGTATCGTCGCGCAGCAGTGTACATCACGCTGAGCGTCGTTCTGTCGCTGCTTGCGACGTTCAGCGGCTTTGCACTTGCGCAATCTGCTCTCACCTTCCGCGGCAGAGCCTGACAATGACGATGCGTGGCCTCAAGGGCGAGCGCGTGCTGATGCGCATTCACATCGGCGAACGTGACAGATTCGAGGGAAAGCCGTTGTACGAAGCACTCGTCAATCTGCTTCGCACTCGCGGATATGCAGGCGCTACGGTTTTCCGCGGTGTCATGGGCTACGGCGCAAGCGGCCGGCTCGCAACCGATCACATGGAGCTGCTCGCATTCGATCTCCCGCTCGTGATCGAGTGCGTGGATACGCAGGAAAAGATCGAAGCGATTCTGCCCGAGATAGACCTGATGATCGACGCCGGCCTGATCACACTCGAGCGTGCAAAGGTGATTCTCTATCGAGGCAAGCGCAACGACTCGCCGCCGCACACGCTTCCCGAGGAAGACAGAATAGACATCACCGGAGACTGGAAGCAGCAGAAATGAAAAAAGCCCCTGGTCCATGTGACCAGGGGCTGTTTCCTCGTGCCTTACGGCGCTGTTAGAACATCACGCCGAACGTGATTGGAACGAAGCTGGTGCTTCCGCCACCATCGTTGTTGAAGTGGTTGTAGCGTGCTTCCACGAAGGCGTTGAAGCCGGACAACGGAATCGTCAGACCGCCGCCGAGGTCGAAGCCGAACTTCGTGCCGCTGCTCGCAGAATACGTGCTGCCGCCCGTCGAGGTGCTGACGCCTGGCTTGAAGCCACCAATGCCGCCGATGACGTACGGCCGAATCCCAGTCATGGTCGGAATGTCATAGACCGCGTTGGCCGTGTACGACCATACGTGTGCGTTGGAGTTGCCCGATCCCTTCGCGCCGAAGTTGTCGTAGTTCACATCACCGCGAAAGCCGATCGGAATCGCCGGTGATCCAAGTCCCACGTGGCCGCCGATGTTGTAGCCGGTGTTTACACTGTTCGACAAATCACCCGTGGGGATCGATGCGCCACCAGAGAGCCCTAGCGAGAACGGCTTCGTCGCACTCGTTACACTCTGCGCGCCTGCAACAGTTGCACTCGAGATCACTATCGCTGCAACCGCTGCAAACTTTGAAAGACTTACCATGAATTGCTCCCCTCAGAGGTTCTAATCAAACGCGCCTCGGATTCTGAAAATCCGCGGCGCGACAATAACACTTTACTTCTATGCCAGGACGATTCAAGGGTTCCGCAAAAACAGGAACAACATTCGTTTATTTGCCATGTTCGCGCATCAAATGTTTAGAACATCAATCCAAGTGTCATTGGGATGTAGTGGATGGAGGTGTATGGTACCTTCTCCGACCGGTTCACATCGTGGTATCGAGCCTCTATGAATGCGCCAATGCTGGTGTAGGGGAGCGGGAAGGCAACGCCGGCACCACCGTTCGCACCGAAATCATTTTCGCGTTTCGCAGCACCTGGCAAACGAAGTGGATACCAGCCAGCGCCACCTATGAGATACGGCTTTACGTAGCCAACCCTGAACGCCACTACGAGATTCGCAGACAGGGAGTTTATGTGGATGTCAGCGACGCGGTCGCCCGCGATAGTCTTGCCGTTGAAGCCGGCGTACGCATAGTCGATCCGCATGCCGAGCGGAGATTCCCGGGGCCCTAGCGAGAGAGTCGCGAGCCCAGCAGCGCCCGCTGAATAGTTGCTGTCGAGCTTTCCCACTGGGATCGCGGCACCGCCGGCCAGGCCCAGATGCAGCGAACTTTGGGCTCGCGCCGAAGGTGCCAGACATATTCCGATTATGGCTGCTATAGCCATGGCCGAGTGCTTCATGTATAATATCCTAATATACTAGGTTAATTGTAAATATCCTCTGATTCTAGGATATTATGCCGCTCTACAACACCGCTACAGCCGCAACTGCCATCGGAGTCACCAGCAAGTGGCTCGATAACCTGCTGTCCCACAACCACATACCCGGTGTCCAGAGCGAGTCGCAGGGCGTGTCCCGCCGCCTTTCACTCGCAGCCGTCACTCAGATTGCGCTGACCAAGGAACTCGTCCAGCTCTTGAATGTTCCCGTGCCCACGGCCGTGCAGGTCGCCTCAACCATGCTGGCTGACCCGGACGGCAAGAGCCTGGGCGATTCACCCATACGCATTACAATCGACCTGCACGAGTTCCAGGCTGACGTGCTGCAGTGCCTCGCCCGCGCCGTAGAGCTTGCCCCCACCCGCCGGCGGGGACGCCCGCCCAAAAGATAAGCTGATCCGCCTTCGGGCGCGTGCTCGACGCACGTGGGAATAGCGCCCGCAACGAAAGAGGGGCATCTCTTTCGAGACGCCCCTCTTTCGCCATTGCTTCAGGATCGCGTTACCCGTTCATCCGGGTGACATTCTCCGCCGCAGGCCCCTTTTGCCCCTGGACGATGTCGAACTCCACCGCTTCACCCTCTTGCAGCGACTTGAAGCCGTTGCCGGAGATGGCGCTGTAGTGAACGAAGCAGTCCTTCTGACCGTTGTCGGGTGTGATGAAACCAAACCCTTTCGCGTCATTGAACCACTTCACCTTTCCGGTCGTGCGCATTCCAACTAACTCCTGAATAGAAACTTGTCCGGAAGCAGGAAACGCCTACCCTGACAATACTGCGGGTAGTTCAGATCCCCCGCACAGATCCATAGGACGATCCTATGCTGGGCCACAAAATATTGGCGGCCGGAATTTTAGGCAATAGACAAGTTTTCCTTCAAATTGATCCTGCGGCCAACGGTTACTGCACGACCCTGAACGCCTGCACGAAGTATCTGGTCTCGCCAAAACAGGTAGTGGGCACACCCCTGTGCTCCCCGTATGACAGGGTCACTTGCTTTCCACCCGCCAGCTGGAGCGCCCTCGCCACCGAATCGTTCCGGATCGTGAAATCGAACACGGTTGCGCCCTTCCCGGTCGTGTCGCCAGGCGCCACCGCCGGCGCCCCCGGTATGGGCGCCACCGCAAGCTCGCCTTCCCACGTCTTACAGAGCCATCCGCGCTGAGTCAGGTTCTTCACGTAACCGGTTCGCTCACCGGAGGAATAAACGAAGCCGAGCGTCCCCCAGGTCCAGAGTCCCGCGCCAAGTATCAGCACCAGCACTACCGGTACGCCAACCCTGAGCCACAGCCGGCGCTTCTTCTTCGGTGTTGTCGCTGCTTGCGGTATCGGTTCGCTCGACGTCATCCCTTTTCTCTCCGCGGTTACTTTTCGAGTATGCCCTTCGGACCGCGCAGAAGAACGGTGACGACCCTCGTCGGCGACGTCGCCGTCGGGTCAGACCATCCGGTCGTGGTGCAGTCCATGACCAACACAGATACCGCTGACGTCGGTGGCACCGTCGCCCAGGTTGCGGCTCTCGCCGCCGCTGGATCTCAGCTCGTACGTGTCACTGTCAATAATGAGCCTTCAGCAGCCGCCGTGCCGGAAATCGTCAAACGGCTTGCTGATCTTGGAATCGATGTCCCCATCGTCGGCGACTTCCACTACAACGGCCACATCCTGCTCGCAAAGTATCCCGACGCAGCACGTGCTCTCGCGAAATATCGCATCAATCCTGGAAACGTGGGCGGTAAGCGACGCGACGAACACTTCCGCACCATCGTCCGGATCGCCATCGATAACTCCAAGCCGGTCCGCATCGGCGTAAACTGGGGCTCGCTCGATCAGGACCTCCTCACTTCCATGATGGACGAGAACGCGATCCGCCCCGATCCCCTCGGCGCACGCGACGTCTACATCGAAGCAATGCTCGAAAGCGCACTTCGTTCGGCAATACTCGCCGAAGAGACGGGCCTGGGACACGATCGGATCATCATCTCCGCCAAGGTCTCCGGTGTCAACGATCTCGTCGACATCTACCGCCTCCTCGCCGCACGCTGCGATTATCCGCTTCATCTCGGTCTGACCGAGGCGGGACTCGGCATGAAGGGGATCGTCGCCAGTACCGCCGGACTCTCGATTCTGCTGAGCGAAGGGATCGGCGACACCATTCGCGTCTCGCTCACCCCAAAGCCGGGCGGCGACAGAACCGAGGAAGTGCTGGTCGCCCAGCAGATCCTCCAGTCACTCGGTTTGCGATCCTTCACACCGCAGGTGACGTCATGTCCCGGTTGTGGCCGAACGACATCGACATTCTTCCAGCACATGGCGGAAGACATCCAGACCTACCTGCGCGAGCAGATGCCTGAATGGCGCGCACAGTACCCGGGCGTCGTCGAGATGAAGGTTGCAGTGATGGGGTGCATAGTGAACGGACCCGGTGAGAGCAAGCACGCCAATATCGGCATCTCCCTTCCAGGCACATTCGAAGATCCCAAGGCTCCCGTGTACGTCGACGGCAAGCTTGCGGTGACGCTCAAAGGTGATAACATCGTTCCCGAGTTCCTTAAAATTCTCGACGACTATGTGGAACGAACCTATGGCGCCATCAGCGGCGCTGGAAGCAACATCACAGCTGGAGTCTGATCCGCCCATAGCAGCGACGCAGGGCGGTACCTGCCTCAACTGCGGTACTCTCCTCACCGACGCATTCTGCGCCCACTGCGGTCAGCGCGCGGGCGATACGCACCTGTCAGTGCGCGACATTGCGCACGAAGCCGTCGCAGAGCACCTGGGGTTGGACAGCAAGGTTGCGCGCACGCTCGTCACACTGCTGCGTCATCCTGGCCGCCTGACGATCGAATTCCTCTCGGGCCGCCGCGTTCGCTACGTTCCTCCGCTGCGCCTCTATCTATCTCTGAGCGTGTTGTTCTTCCTTTGCTCCGCGACCAGCGCCAGACTGAATGGCTCGAATCCGGCCGGCGTCGTTCGGTTCGACACATCCGGAGTTCCGAAAAGACCGGGACAGATCATCTCGTTCGACACAACCACTCCGGGGAAGAGCCCCGAAAATGCAGCGCCGAACAAGCCTGTCGGCTCGACTCACATCACGTCGAACCCCATGCCCGGAATCACGATCGATACGATGCACGGGAATGCGTTCACGCTGTTCATTCGCCGCCGGATCGGGCGTCGCGCCGCATACATGCAGAGCCACAGGGCTGAAGCTTCCGCTCGCATATCCGAAGCGTTTCAGCATGATCTTCCGGATGCTCTCTTTCTTCTCGTACCGGGGCTCGCGTTCGCGCTGTGGGTGCTGTTCCACGGCGAACATCGTTACTTCGCCGAGCATCTGGTATTCGCGATGCACTTCCAGGGCTTCGCCTTCGCAGCGCTGACCGTCGGACTGCTCCCGATACCGTTCATCGATGCGATTACGGGGCTCGCGATTCTGGTGTATCTGTTCCTGGCGTTGCGGAGAGTCTATGGCCAGGGCGTCGTGTTGACTACGGCCAAGTTCGCCACAATAGTCCTCGGCTACTGTATCTCGCTGGCGGTGATCATGGGAGTAGTAGCGTTTACGGTGTTTCTCTTCGCCTAGCGCGCGAACCGCGAAAGTACCTGGGCAAGGCCGCGCTCGTCTTCGGAGTCGAATGTGCCGGTGTGCTCCGAGTCGATGTCGAACACTGCTATCAGATCGCCGCTCGAGTCGATTACCGGAAGCACGATCTCGGAACGTGCGCTCGCATCACATGCGATGTGACCGGGAAACGTCTCCACGTCGTGCACCACGACCGCGCGACGCTCCGCAGCGGCGGTGCCACACACGCCGCGTCCGAATGCGATTTCGAGACAGCCCAGTGTGCCCTGGTACGGACCGACGCGCATCAGCTTGCCTGGTGTCACGACGCGGTAGAAACCGGTCCACAGGAAACCAAATGCGTTGTGGACCAGCGCGCTCACCGTCGCCATCTCGGCGATGTCATCATCGATGCCGTCCAGCACGGCCTCGATATGGCTTGCTAGCTCGCTATATGCCTGACTTTTTGGAAGTCCGCGGAGGTCAAGGGTGGCTTCGGCCATGCACGAAAGCTAGCACGTTTACTTGAATATTCCGAAGTGTCCCAGCAGCCACCACAGAATGATGAAGATGAGAATCGTTCCGCAGCCGCACCCGCCGCCGCCCAGTTTCTTGGCGCCGTAGCCCGCCGCAATCCCGCGTAGAATCTTGCTCATGAGGCCTCCCCTTATGCACGGACCGTACCGGGCACTGTAGCGGCTTTGTTTCACGGGAGCCCGTCAAATCGTCTTTTTCGAGCATTTCTCCCACGAACAACAGACTCCGCCAGCCGCACAGCCACATCGTGATGTCGCCAATGAAAACCTTATCGCTCATCGGAATAGCCGCTCTCGCGCTGATCTCCAGCAGTTCCATCGGGGCCCAGTCTTCGACCCAGTCTCTCGTCGGTGCCTGGCGCGCAGATGCACCCCTCCCCAATGGAGTGGTCCAGACATTCCGATTCGATCCCGATGGCACGTTCGACCTGGCTCAGGCACTCGCAGTAGAAGGCCAGTACCGGATCGATGGCAACCATCTGATCGAAACCGTCACTCTACCCAACGTCGGTGTGACACATACCGACACGGCAACGTTTACCATCGCCGGTGATTCTCTGGTCGTGAGCGAGCGGGCGGGTACACCTCCGCGGGTATTGCGTCGTACAGGCGCCGCCGTCCCGTCGTCGCCGATCGCCGGTGATTGGGTGATTACGGTCGGCTCCGGAGTGGCTGCACACTACGTCTTCACCAACGACGGTGCGATGCACATGCACGCACAGGTCGGCGACGAAAAAGGGAAGTACGTGGTGCGCGGCGACACGCTGCATCTGTCCAACGATCAAACCTTCCAGCTGCCTGCGACGGCTCTCTTCACGGTCGCCGACAGCGTGCTCACGCTGACTCCGCAGAACGGAAAGCAGCCGCGTCAATTTCATAAGGTCGCGCCTCGCTAGGATAGGTTGCTACGCAAGCTGGACCCGCGATTCGCGAGACTCGTCATCCGTACGAAGTAGCAATGACAGATGGGCCCCCTCTACAACCGCGGCGCCTCGTCATCCCATAGCACGATCCCATGCACGAGCTTCCCAGCTGCACGCAGGTTCTTCACCGCCGCTCGAAGATCTGCGATCTGCGTCACACCCACCCGTGCGCACACGACCACATCTGCCGCCGGTACGATCGTGTTGGTCTTGAGCTGAGCGTAACTCGATGGGGCAACTATCACGATGAAGTCGTAGCGACGCTCCATCCTGGAAAGCGTATCGTGCAGCTTGCGGACTGCATCCGGCGATGCTGTGCCGATGCGCCCGTGGCCGCTCGGCAGCACATCGAGCGGACGATCACGCCCGACAGTGGTTGGTACGATCGCACTGAACAGGTCGACCTCTCCACTCAGCACGCCGCGTAATCCCGGATCGGATTCGATTCGCAATACCGACGACACAGAGCTGGTGGACGGATCACCATCCACCAGCAAGGTGCTCCGGGCTTCATAAGCCGCGACAGCAGCGAGATTGGCGGCGATCGTGGCGACGACGCCGGGAATGTCACCCGTCACGGTTACGATCGGTACACTTGCTTCGGTCGCCGCAAGATGCAAGTACAATGTCCGGTAGCTCTCGGACGTGAGATCGATCAGTGGTGGCGTCTCGATATCCGACTGACGCCTGCCGCGCTCCACGGTGCTTCCAGGCTGTATCACACTGAGAACGCGCACGTTCGACACGGCTTCACCTTCACGCATGTGCGCCACGCGTGGATGGCGCATTTCGCCGATGAACACGACCACGAACCCAACGGCAAGTGCAATCACAAGAGCCGCAGCCAGCATGGCGATCGGTGGCGCGCCGACATTCGCGACCTGACGCGCCTGCGTCGCCACCGTATCGATTCGCGCGTTGACACTCCGTAGAGAATCGAGTCGCTGGCGCGCCTGCAGGAATTCCTGCGTTGCACTCTCTCGTGCATCCACAAATGCTGTTGTGTCCACGTGCGTCGTCTGGAGCGTCGGTAACGGCGGGGGCGGCGCGAGGAGAGGCGCGAGACGCGCACGCAATTCCGATTGCTTCTCGGATGCGGCATCGCGAATCGATCGTCCCAATTCATTCACGCGCGCCGTCAACGCCACGTAGATCGGATCGCCCGCGCCCAGCGCGCCGAATGGCGCACGCAGCTTGTCCACCTGATCCAGCGAATCCAGCCATACTCGAACGCGCTGGTCCTTCGCGAGCGCCGGTGATTCACCCAGCGCCCTGAACGCTGGCGGTAACGGCGAATCCGCGGCGTGCGCCATGGATGCAGTGAGCGACGCAAGCAACGCACTGAGCGAATCGCGCTCCGCGCGGAGCGCCGGCGATAGAGTGTCCTGAGGAACAGCGACCGGTTGCTGCAACGCTACAATCCGACGCGCTGCGGCAAGCGCCGAGTCTGCCTGTCGTATGGAGGCGCGCGCGAGGGCGAGTGCGTCGGCTGCCGCCGATGTGTCAGCAGTCTTCTCGACCGGGCGCTCACTCGTGATGCGCACCAGACGCGTCGTCTCGCGCGGAAGAAGGACCAGCCCGATCAGCGCGCACACGAAAGCGATACCTGTGACGATGCTCGCCAACGCCCGTCGCCTGAGTGCGTTGCGCGCTCGCGCGGCGATCCAGACGTACGTCGGATTACCCGGCGGCATTCAATACCAGATCAGAAGCTCCGCTCACTGTTCGGCTCGGCCAAGGTTGCTACGCCAAACAAAACGAACCGGCTGCCCCGGAGCAAGTTAGCTCCGGAGCAGCCGGTGAGATGCGAGATCGCGGTCGGTACTACTGAACCGTGATGGTCTGCTTCATGTTCATGGCGAGGTGCGGCGTGCAGTGCGCCTCGTACGTGCCCGCCGGAATCTTCGCGAACGAGATCGTGTAGGTCTCATTCGGCTGAACCAGGAGCTTGCCAGCGAGATCGCTCATCTGATCGGGCATGTTCGCAGATAGCTGCGGCTTGACCGCCGCGGGAATCTGAGCTGGATCGAACGCAACGTCATGTGGTCCACCGCTGACGTTGGTGTAGCGGATCCCGTCGCCTTCCTTGATCGTGATCGTGGCTGGCTCAAAACGATAGCCCTTCGCGTCGCCGATCATCTTCACATCGTGGATCGTACCGGTGATCGGGGCCGCCGCAACAGCACCAGCTGCTGGTGCCGCGGCAGTCGAGGTCGTACCCGCGGCCGCAGCCGCAGTTGTATCAGTTGCTGGGGTGGTCGCAGCAGCCGTCGTGTCGGCAGCCTTCTCGCCACCGCCGCATGCGGCGAGCATCAAGGCGCTAGCCGCTATTGCAGTAAAACCGAAATACCGCATCTGCTTCATTCTCCTAGATAAGTGCGCCCGACGAGCGCTCTCGCCGAGCATTGTGAAACTATTCACAAACCGCGCCTAATTCAATGTTGACAACAAATCCGTCTCTGACCACATTCAGGCATGGCTCGTACCGCAACCCACCACGCTCATCATCTCCATGTCCTGACGGACCGGGGATTTTGTCGTACGTGATGGGCTGACCAGCCAAACCATCCGCGATCTCCGGCCCGTCCTTCTGGACGGGCTTTTTTGTTTTCCAGTCCAATCTTCTCCTATTTCCCACTCACATGATACCGGCTGAATTCCAGCTCGAACCACTAACTTCCCGCACCGTGATCCCCCCGGTCCTCCGGATCGCGCTTCCGAACAAGGGGCGTCTGGCACAGGATACGCGCGAGCTTTTCAACGACGCAGGCCTCGAAGTCCGCGCTTCCAGCGATCGGGCCCTCAAGGCTTCACTCGGCGCAGACTTCGAGGCGATCTTCGTCCGGGCCCAGGATATCCCTGAGTTCGTGTCCGACGGCGCCGCAGACGCAGGAGTTACAGGGCTGGATCTCATCGCCGAGAACAGGCGCGGTGTGGTCTCCAGACTCGACCTCGGATTCGGAAAATGCCGCCTCTCCATGGCCGCCCGGGAGGAAAGCGGAGTCGATGATTTCTGCCAATTGCCGCCGCGGTCCCGCGTCGCGACGGCATTCCCCAACATCACGGCGCGCTTTTGCGCCGAGGCAGGCCTCGATCTCGAGATAGTGCCGATCTCGGGCGCCGCCGAGATCGCCCCCCACCTGGGCATCGCTGACGTCATCGTGGATCTAGTCTCCACGGGATCCACCCTCAAGACCAACGGTCTGCGAGAGATCGGCACGATAATGCAGTCCACGGCCCAGCTGGTCGTCGCCGAGAACCGGACCGCCTGGCCGGCAGCCAAAGAAACGGCTCTGCAGGAGCTGTGCACGGCACTCGAGTCGGTGACGTCCGCACGCGGCCAACGCTACCTCATGGCCAATGTGCCGCGAGACCGTCTCGACGAAGTCCGTCAGGTCCTTCCAGGACTCAACGGCCCTACCGTGATCGACGTCCTGGACGGAGGCAGACATGTCGCCGTTCATGCGGTCGTGGCAGCATCTGCGATATATCGAACTATTGCGGATCTGAAGGCAATCGGGGGAGAAGGGATCCTTGTAACTCGCATCGAGAGACTGATGCGATGACAAGCGATCCTAACTTGCGTAAAGTTTGGCTAACAGAGCGTATATCTGGCCTGACAGAGAGTGCCAAAAAGGTGCTTTTTTCGCGCGGCCCTTCGTCAGGTGACGCGGTTGCGGTCGCAACAACAAGACTCCTCGATGCAGTGAGGCTCCGCGGCGACAAGGCCCTGTCTGAGATGGCGAAGGACTTCGATGGAGTCGAGATGGCCACCTTCGAGATCGCTCGCCCAGCTTGGCGGACTGCGCTCGACTCCCTCGACCGCAGCCTCGTCAGGGCGATGGAGCGCAGCATCCGGAATCTCGAATCGGTACAGCAGGCCTTTCTCCCAACGACCTCGGAGACGTCGCCCGAACCCGGCGTCCTCGTCGGACGCCGGCCTGACCCTATCGACACAGTCGGTATCTATGCACCAGGTGGGCGTGCCGCCTACCCAAGCAGTGTCTTGATGGGCGCGGTTCCAGCCCGGGTAGCTGGCGTGCGTGAACTGATTCTGTGCTCGCCGCCTGGTCCGTCAGGACTTCCGTCCCCAGTAGTTCTTGCGGCCGCCGAGCTCACGGACGTCGACCGAGTATTCGCACTCGGCGGGGCAGGGGCGATTGGTGCGATGGCGTATGGAACGGAGACCGTTCCAGGCGTGGACCGGATAGTAGGGCCTGGAAATGCATATGTCGCCGAGGCCAAGCTCCAGGTAGCGGGTGTCGTTGCGATCGATTCGCCGGCTGGCCCGAGTGAGCTGCTCGTAATCGCTGACGCGACTTCCGATCCTGACGTAGTGGTAAGGGAGACGCTGGCTCAAGCAGAGCACGATCCGCGCGCCGTTGTCGTGGTCGTTGCCATCGGGCAGAGTGTCGCGGACTGTATTGTCGAGCGGCTCGTCGGCGCGATTTCGGCGCAGACCAGGCGCGAGGTCATCGAAGAGTCGCTGCGGACGCGCGGCGCGGTATTGTGCGCAGCGGATGTCGACGAAGCGATCGCCTTCAGCAACTCCTTCGCGCCGGAGCATCTGCTTCTCGCAGTGGCGAATGCGCGCGACTTGCTTCCGCGCTGCCGTAACGCGGGGACCATATTCGTCGGCGAGCGCAGCTCCGTTGCGTTTGGTGATTATATGACGGGCGCAAATCACGTTCTTCCGACGGGTGGACTTGCGCGCTCCTACTCGGGTCTGTCGGTGCTCGATTTCATGCGCTGGACGACATACCAGGTGATCGATCCTGCCGTCGCGAAGGGTTTGACTGAAGACGTTGGAGTATTCGCGGATGCGGAGGGTTTGCCTGCGCACGCTGCGGCAGCACGACAGTGGACGTCCGTCGGAGCGGCACAGTGACACGCGACAGCTACAGATCCATTTCTCTGTATGCGCCAAACCGTGCGCCGGCGGCTATCGATCTCAGCGATAATACCAACCTCTGGGGTGTTCCTCCGGCTGCTCTGCGTGCGATTACAGATGCTGCGTCGGGTACGATCACGCGTTATCCGGCGTTGTACGCGGCGGATGTGAAGCAGGCGATCGCAGATTATGCGGGACTGGCACCTGAGATGGTGGTGACAGGATGCGGCTCCGACGACGTACTTGACTCCGCAATCCGCGCATTCGGCGAGCCGGGTGATGTTGTTGCCTATCCCGATCCGTCGTTCGCAATGATTCCCATCTTCGCCCGGATGAACGGGCTTGTCGGCGCACCGATTCCGCTCACTGCACGGAACGATGCGGACGTCGAGCGATACATCGAGACAAATGCGACCATTACTTACCTGTGTTCGCCGAACAACCCGACAGGCGCATCGTTCTCGCGCGACGCGATAGAACGGGTCGTCTCTGGTGTGACTGGTATCGTGATCATCGATGAAGCATACGCCGAGTTCGCGGGGTGGAACTGTCTGGATTTGCTGGTCCGGTTTCCCCGTGTCGTGATCACGCGCACCTTATCCAAGGCGTTCGGCCTGGCCGGTCTTCGGGTTGGTTATGCACTGGGTGATCCGGAGTTGGTAGCAGAGATAGAGAAATCCCGCGGTCCATACAAGGTGAATGCGATCGCTCAACATGCAGCCGTTGCGGCTCTCACGACAGACCGTGCCTGGGTCGATCGCCACGTTCGGGACGCAATTGCGAATCGCGACCGATTGCGAGAATCGCTCATGGCGATTGGATTGGAGCCATTGCCGAGTGACAGCAATTTCGTGCTGGTCCCTGTCAGGAATGCAGCGGAGCTCGACCGGCAGCTGCGTACGCGCGGCATCGCCGTCCGGCCATTCGTTGCACTACCCAACATCGGAGACGCCTTGCGCATATCGGTTGGGCCGTGGCAGCTGCTGGAACAATGCATCGCCGCGTTGCAGGAGTGCGCTGTATGAACGGGAAGACGATCATCACCGTCTTCGACTACGGCGCCGGCAACATGCATTCGCTGCTGAAGGCGCTCGACATAGGGGCCGACGTCGAAGTGCGGTTGCAGACTGACCCCGAGGCCGCGCTGGAAACTGATGCACTGGTTCTGCCCGGCGTGGGGGCCTTCAGCAATGCGGCTGGCAGGCTTGCATCCGGTGCTCCTGCGATGCGCGATGCAATCCTCGGCGGTTTGCCGACTCTCTGCATCTGCCTCGGGATGCAGCTGCTTTTCGACGACAGCGAGGAGGGGCCCGGCGCAGGACTCGGGGTCATACCGGGCCACGTACGCAGGCTCAGGGCGAAGAGAGTTCCCCAGATTGGATGGAATGAAGTCGAATCGCTCGATGAAGCGCTGCCGCAGGTTGCATATTTCGCGAACAGCTATGTATGCGACCCGGATGATCCCGACTGTATCACGGCATATACGACCCATGAGCGCGACCGATTCGCGTCGGTCGTGACTGTCGCCAACACTATCGGGGTGCAGTTCCATCCTGAGAAGAGCTCCCGGGCGGGAGTCAGCTTCGTGCGAGACTTCGTCAACGGAGTGATTCGATGATCGCGATACCAGCGATAGACATTCGCGATGGAGCGTGCGTTCAGCTCGTTGGCGGTTCGTATGACGCCGAGCAGGTGAGACTGGATGATCCTGCCGGGGTCGCGCACAAGTGGGAGTTTGCGGGCTTTCGCCGTCTGCACATGGTCGACCTCGACGCGGCGACGGGACGCGGCAACAATGCAGAGATGATCCGTGAGGTGTTGCGCGCAACTTCAATGGAAGCACAGGTGGGCGGCGGCGTACGCGATGAAGAGCGAATCGAGTCGCTGCTTCGCGAGGGTGCGCAACGCGTGGTTCTTGGTACGAAGGCTGTCGAGAGCGCCAACTGGCTCGGCGACATGGCGGAAGCATTTCCGGGTACGTTGATCGTAGCCGCCGATGTGCGCGACCGGCATGTCGTCACGAGAGGCTGGACGCGCACATCGGACCGTTACGTGCTGGACTTCATTGAAGAGCTCAACGCGCTTCCACTGGCCGGTGTAATGGTCACGGCCGTGCACAAGGAAGGTCTCATGGAAGGAACCGATCTCTCTCTAATGGAAGATGTGGTGGAGGAGAGCGAGCATCCGGTGTGTGCCAGTGGCGGTATAGGCACGATCGGTGATCTACGTGCACTCGAGGACCGGGGAGTGGCATCAGTTGTCATAGGGATGGCGCTGTACACGGGCGCTATCGATCCAGGAGCCGTTGCTGAGGAGTTTGCCGAATGAGTGAAAGGATAGTAGTGGAGCGCAAGACGCGCGAGACGCAGATCCGGCTCGAGGTTCAGCGTGGAGAAGGGAAGGGTGACGTTGCAACGGGTGTTCCGTTTCTGGATCACATGATGGTTACGTTCGCACGTTACTCGGGCCTCGACGTGACCTTGCGCGCGACCGGTGACCTGAGACATCACACGATCGAGGATGTGGCGATTGCCATGGGTTCGGCGGTTGCTGACGTCATCAGTCCATCGGCGGCACGCTATGGCGATTGTACCATTCCGATGGATGAGGCGTTGGTTCAGGCGTGCGTCGATATGGGTGGCCGGCCGTATTATCGCGGGCCGGTGCCGAGTGGTCTGTACGATCACTGGATGCGCTCCTTCGCGGACAATGCGAAGGCGACGATTCACATTCGCGTCCTGCGCGGTGTCGACCGGCACCACATTGTAGAGGCTGCGTTCAAGGCTCTCGGTCTGGCGATTCGCAAGGCGATGGTTGATACTGGTGCGGGTGCCGTATTCAGCACCAAGGGTGCTGTATCGCTGGACGTAAAGTGACGCTCACACGCAGACTGATAGTGTGTCTCGATGTCAGGGATGGCCGGGTGGTGAAGGGGACGCGTTTTGTGAACCTTCGCGACGTTGGCGATCCTGTGGAGTTGGCAGCGCGATACGAAGCGGAAGGCGCCGACGAGATAGTCTTTCTGGATATCTCCGCGAGTGTCGAAGGACGTGGTACACTGCTGGATGTGGCGCGACGAACCGCTGAGAAGCTGTTCATCCCGCTCACAATCGGTGGTGGAGTGCGGAGTGCTGCTGATGTCGCTCAGGTATTGCGCGCCGGTGCGGACAAGGTCGCAATCAACTCTGCTGCCGTACTACGACCAGCAGTGCTGGAGGAAGCGGCGGCCATGTTTGGCGCGCAATGTGTTGTGTCCAGCATCGACGCCAAAATGGTCGACGGATCGTGGCGCGTCTTCACGAATGGCGGAAGAACAGCTACGGATCTCGATGCCGTGGAGTGGGCGCGAAAGTGCGAGCGGCGCGGTGCGGGGGAGATACTTCTCACCAGCATAGATCGTGATGGATCCAGGGACGGATATGACCTCGACCTGACGCGCACCGTTGCGGACGCTGTGAGCGTTCCCGTCATCGCATCGGGCGGGGCCGGCGCGGCGCGTGACGTCGTCGAGGTGATTCAATCGGGCCGCGCAGATGCGGCACTTGTCGCTGGCATCCTGCACGATGGGGTGACGACAGTGTATGAGCTCAAGACGTGCATGAGAGAAGCATCGTTACCCGTGAGAGACGCAGCATGAACGATTCATATCTGGAAGCAGTCGTCGAGCTTGCCCGCGTTGCCGGTGATTTCGCGATGTCGCACTATGGCCGGACACTCACTGTCGACGTGAAGCACGATGGTTCCCCCGTGACGATCGCGGATCGTGGCGCAGAGGAGCGCGCCAGGGCGTGGATCGAGAAGCGGTTTCCCGACGACGGAATTCTGGGTGAGGAATTCGGTGACGTGCGCCCGACCGCGCGGAGACGGTGGATTCTCGATCCGATCGACGGAACCAAGAGCTTCATAAGAAGAGTCCCCCTGTGGGGAACGCTTGTCGCCGTTACCGAAGGTGAGTCGGTGCTCGCAGGATGCGCATACTTTCCGGCAGTGGCGGAGACTGTTGCTGCAGCTGCTGGCGAAGGATGTTTCTGGAACGGCACTCGCTGCAGCGTATCATCTACCGCGACGATTGCAGAGGCGACCATCGTGATAACCGACGAACGGTTCGAAGAACGCCCTGAGCGCGCAAGAGCGTGGCGACGGCTCGCATCGCAGGCCAGTGTATCGCGCACCTGGGGGGATTGTTACGGATATCTGCTGCTTGCCACTGGACGAGCCGACGTGATGGTCGATGACGTCGTAGCGCCGTGGGATGCGGCTGCACTGTATCCGATAGTTACCGAGGCCGGTGGGTCGTTCACGGATTGGAGTGGCAGTGCCACAGCATTCGGCGGTGACATCATCGCTACCAACTCTGCCCTGGCCAAACCGGTGCGGAACATTCTGATTGAAGCGTCATGACAACAGACGATCTGGATTTCGAGAAGGGCGCTGGCCTGGTCACCGTGGTCACGCAGGATGCGGTTACCGGTGCCGTGCTGATGGTCGCTCACATGGATCGCGAAGCATTCGACAGGACCGTTGCAACGGGCGAGATGCACTATCGGTCGCGTACGCGCGGGCTGTGGCACAAGGGAGCTACGAGCGGGAATGTGCAACGTGTGGTGTCGCTCACGCCCGATTGTGATCGTGATGCGATCCTTGCACGTGTAAATCCAGCCGGTCCTGCCTGTCACAATGGTACGGTGTCATGCTTCGATCACCCTGCAAATGGAGATGCACTCACGCAACTCGCATCGGTGATCGAGTCACGGGCGCAGGGCATTGGTGACGAGAGTTATACCAGAAAATTGCTGGCCGATCGCAACTTGCGGCTGAAGAAGCTGGGTGAGGAGACAGCGGAGCTGGTGCTGGCACTCGCGGACAGTGACGACACCCGCGCCCGTGAAGAGGCCGCGGATCTTATCTATCATTTGATGACCGCCTTGCGCGCCAACGGCGTTACGTTGGATGACGTTCGGCGCGTGCTGGCGAGCCGTGCGGGGTAGTGGCCGCTGGTTACAGATCCACGCTACTTGAGGTACGATCGAACAATCTGAGCGACCGCATCGGCTTCCGGGTTGGGGCCCTCCGCCGTCAAGCCGTGCTCCTGAATATGCTCCGCGAGCACCTCTGCCATTAGTGCGCTCATTGCACCACGGCATGCAGCGACAAGCCTCATTACGTCGACGCATTCGGACTCGCCCTTCAGGGCGCGCTCCACTGCCTCAGCCTGTCCCACCACGCGCCGCGCACGCGCTAGCAACTTCGTCTTGTCGCGAACGGTATGTCCCATTGATTTCTCCGCTGACTTTCAGCGTAATCTAGCCGAAGCCAGTGTGGATGCCATACCGGGATGGGTATACCGTGGCCCCGGAAATTGGCGCATACTGGTACTTGACGGAGTATAATTTGGTTGCTACGTTGCCCCTGTTACCGGTGTTCCCAATCGAGGAAGCGCCGATATCGCAGCGGTTCTCGGTAGGCGAGGCTACCCCGCACACACAGGCCACTGCCCGACAGCGTCGACAGACGTCTGATCGCGGTAGAACAGGTTCTCCCGGATTAAGGGTTTACCCAATGTGGCTGAGGTCATGGCATCGACCTCTTACGGTGCGCGGTGCTGAAGCTCACACGAGTGAGAACGCGGCAATTGGTATACTGCGTGGCACGCGACAGCTTGCGTGCGTGCGCCGTTCCGGCGCCCCGGACTCACTCCCGAGTCAGGGGCGTTCTTCATTCGTCCCAGACTTCGGCAACGAGAACCAGCCGATCCTGTGCCTCACATGACGAGGACCGAATCGGTGAACTCAAAGGGGAGGCAGTGTGCACGACGACTCCAGTAGACCGTACAGGGCAAAACATCAACGACAACACGACCCGGCTTCCTCGACGCCGAGGCTGAGAAGCAAAACGTAATCGAAATGTGGTGCCGTGAGCGCACCGCCGAGCCTGATCACAGCGCTCGTTCCATTCCGTCGCCTCTCCCTTCTCGGCGACCGGAGCCGGTCAACAGAACCCATTACCACGATCGGCAGGCAAAAGACCGCGTGCAGTCAACGTTGGGGCGCGCCTGCTAGTGCTCTCTCACTGCGCTCCCGAGAAGAGGAGGGAATGACAATGATCGGCTACATCTTGTTTACACCACCAGGCCGCTATCGATACCAGCGCAACACTGGCCAGCTCTACACTGCGTCACCATATAGAAGCTCCGTCGGCGCATTGCTACTCGCGATGCTCGGTGTTGTCTTGTCGTTGTTCGTCACGCTTATCGCAACTACAGCAGTATTCAGTGTTGTGCATTCAACACTCGGCGCACAGAGTGTTGATAGCGCGCGACGCACACCGATGTCGACCAAGGGCGACATCAATACTTCCGCGCCAGCAAGCTCCGACGATTGGGGCGTACATATACTTGGCACTCAGATCAACGTAATTGGACAGGACCTGCGCCCATTACATAGCCCGTATGCCGATGTCAACAGTCTGCGCGCTCGCGGTGATTCCAAGATCAGTCACGCATATGGCGGTTACGTTGGCGTACAGGCCGGCACGCACCTCCAGGGTTATCTCGACGTTGAAATGATTCGTGGCAAGGGCATTAGTAGCGTCACTGGACTCGCAGGTCCAACCAACGGCGACGTGCTGCGTCAGGGCACAATCGATCTCGGCAATGGGCCGTACGTCGCAAGGGCGTTCGTACGTTATACGATTCCGCTCGCGGGCGAGGAGCATGATACGCTTCAGCGTGGTGAGGACCAATTACCCGGGATCATCTCCAAGCACCGAATTGAGATTACAGGAGGCAAGCTCGCAACCAGCGATCTGTTCGATCTGAACCGCTATGCCAATACGACCAGGCAACAGTTCATGAATTGGGATCTGTTCCAGAACACCGCGTGGGACTTTGCGGCGGATACACGCGGTTACACGAACGGAGTCGCTATGGCTTGGATCCACCCGCGCTGGGTGCTGCGCGTTGGCAGTTTTCAGATGCCCACTGTAGCCAATGGCAACAAGTTCGATAGCGATCTTCGGCGTGCACGTGGTGATCAGATAGAGCTCACGCTGATTGCGCCAGCAACCGGCACTATCGCTCGCTTCCTCGGCTATGTGAACCACGCGCGCATGGGAAATTACGCCGAGGCGCTTGCGATCTGGCGTGCGACAGATGCGACACCAGATATCGCCGCGGACGGCAAATCCGGCCGAAGCAAGTACGGCTGGGGAGTGAACGTCGAACAGCCACTCGCTGACGGCGGTGAGACGGGAGCCTTCGCGCGCATCGGTGGAAATGATGGAAAGAACGAGAGCTTTGTATTTACCGAAGTCGATCGTCACGTCAGCGCGGGCATTCAGGTGAGCGGCATTCACTGGGGCCGCACAGACGATCGCATCGGTATCGCTGTCGCGGAAACGGGAATTGTGACAGTCCACCGCGAATATCTCAACGCGGGGGGCCTCGGATTCTTGCTCGGCGATGGCAAACTCAATTACAGCCCTGAGCAGCTCATCGAGATGTACTATCGCACGCAGTTGGGAACGTATTTCCAGTTCGGCCCAGATGTGCAGTACATCCGCAATCCCGGCTACAACCGTGACCGCGGGCCTGCGACGGTTCTCTCGCTCCGCGTCAACCTACGCTACTGACCCAACTCCGCATCGGACGCAGATCAATGAAGATGAAGGCGACTGGATGGGACACGCTCCCTCCAATACATGCACAAGTGGCTGACGAACACGCAACGACAGCACCGACGCCGACGGGAATTACCGTGAGCTCCAACTGGCTCCGCAAGGTTCTCACTTTCGCCATGGTCATGGGTCCTGGCTTGATCGTGATGGAAGCCGATAACGACGCTGGTGCGGTATCGACCTACACGCAGGCCGGTGCGCAATATGGCACGCATCTGCTTTGGTTACTGCTGTTGCTACTTCCCATCTGCTACTTCGTCCAGGAGATGGTAGTGCGTCTGGGTATTGCGACGGGGCAGGGCCATGCGGCAATGATTTACCAACGCTTCGGAAAGTGGTGGGGGCGTTTCTCACTCGTTGATCTGCTGGTCGTCAACTTCCTTACGCTCGTGACGGAATTTGCCGCGATCGCACTCGCTGTCCAGGGAATGGGCATCGATCCTGTAATAGCCGTGCCAGTATCCGCGGCTGCACTTGTCGCGCTCGTGGTCACCGGCAGCTATCGACAGTGGGAGCGTGTCACTGTTATCCTCTGCGTTCTGGACATTGCATGGATATGGCTGGCGTTCCACGCGGACAGAGGCGGGAGTGCGAGTAGAGTAGTACACGACACGTTGGTTCCTACCATGCCGCAAGGTGGAATCAAGCCTAATCTTGTTTTCCTCGTAATCGCCATTGTCGGTACGACCATCGCACCATGGCAGCTCTTCTTCCAGCAAAGTTGTGTGGCGGACAAGCGACTCCGTTTTAAGGATCTCAACTGGTCACGGCTCGACACGGCGATCGGCGCGACTTTCACCATCATCGTCGCAGGCTGCATGATGCTCGTTGGCAACCTTTTATTCAGGAAACATGTTCCATTCACCGATCCGGCACAAATGGGGGCTGCTCTCGCTCCAACGATGGGACGAACAGCCCATTTAGCCATCCTGCTTCTCATGATCAACGCCGCGGTACTTGGCACTACGGCAATCAGTCTAAGTTCGGCATGGGCGTACGGCGAGGTGATGGGCTGGCCAGCCTCGCTTGACCTCAAGCCGCGCCAGGCGCCACGATTTTACACGGCATACGGTGCCTTTACAGGATTGGCGGCGGCGCTCGTACTGATCCCGAGAGCGCCGCTGCAACTGATCATCGTCGGCGTTCAGGCGCTGGCAGGCGTAATCCTGCCGTCTGCGATCATCTTCCTGCAACTGTTATTGAACGATCACGAGCTCCTGGGCGACGAATATGTCAATCGCTCATGGAACAACGTCATCAATTGGACAATTATCATCCTGCTTTTTGCATTGTCGATCGTCCTTGCCGCACAAGTAGTCGCACCGAATGTGTTCCCGGCGAACTAGAAAACCGCACCGACCAACCATACAACCGTATAACGACAGGTAGAATCCAATGGGCAAAATCGACGGCAAGCCCTCGTACCTCATAATCCATCCACTGGATGACCTTCCAGAAGTGAAGCGTACAGTCATGCCGGGAATGGGCCCTATGAAGCTGACCATGACCGCCAGGATATCGCTCCTGGCGCTACGCGCGTATCTGATAGTTATGCTAGTACTCGTGACGTATCGGGTATTTACAATGGCAACCTCGCGCTGACCGTGCTGCGCATTCACATCAGAAACTCTCCAACAACTTCCGATCCACCTTCGTCGTATCGCCAACGTACGCCCAGTGGAAGTTCTTGAAGTACTTCCGCGCTGCTGCCTGCACTCCCTCCGGAGTCACCGACTTCAGATCCTGCACGAACGACATCGCGCGACGATAATCCCCCTGATACAGCTGAGACCGCGCCAGAAAATCCGCCTGCGATGCGTTGGTCTCGTTGTCCAGGAAGTACTGTGTGATGAATTGCAGCTCCAGTCGCTGCAATCCTTCGCTCGTCACGATCTCGGTCTGCAATTGCATCATGAAGAACTTCATCAGCTTGAGCGTCGTATCGGGCGCCACCGTGGTCACGTAAAGCCCGGATGCGCTCGCAGCACGCTCCAGGAACGGCGCGTGCACGTCGTACGTGAGATTCTGTCGACCGCGAATCTCGGCGAACATCTGACCCGTAACTACCGTTGCCGCGACCCGCAGTGCTGTATAGTCCGGCGACGATGCAAGTGGCCCGGCAACGTATCCGAGTAGATAGTTCGTCGGTAGATCCCGCTGCACCAACACCGCCGATGATGGCGTGACTGGCACGGCTGGCGGCAATGTCCACTTGTACGATCCCGCCGGAAGGCGTCCGAATGACGAGTGGATCAGTGACTCGACATGAGCACGAGTCACGTCGCCGACAACTACAATCAACATCCGTGATTTGACTATCTGCGACTTCTGATACTGTCTCAGATCTGCAGCCATGATACTGGCCAGCGAGGTTGCATTGCCGGTCTCGGCTATCGCGTACGGATGCCCGGAGAATGCGACACTGTCGGCGAGGTCCGAAACATACGCATCCGGATCATCCCGCTCCTGCCTTTGCGCGCTCAACAGCTGCGCCCTCACCAGCTCGACTTCCGCAGGCTGAATGGCTGGGTACATCAGTCGGTCCGCAAATATCGCCCACGTCGAATCCACTGCGCTCGTAATCGTTCGCGCTCCGAACATCGTCCAATCCACACTCGGCGCTATCACGAAGTCGCTGCCCAGCGCCGATGTCCTGCTGCGAAGAACGGCCTTGGGGTAGTGCTGCGTGCCGCGCTCCGACACGGCCAGTAGAAATGGCTCGATCCCGCTTGTAGTCGGTGTCACCTGACGCACGCCGCCCAGCAGATAGACATTGGCGACCACCACGTTGTTCGACGTATTCCGACGCAGGATCACGGGAATACCGTCGACCGAGAAGCTCGACGTGAGCGTGTCTGCCTCCGTCTGCGCGCCGACGCTTCCAATTCCGGCACACGCCAGCGCCGCAAACAGCATGACTCTGCGCAGCATCACTTGGCCCCTCCCGCTTTGAGCTCGTCAGCGGTCAGGTGAATCCGCTGCCGCCCTTCGGGTGAGATGAGGACGCCGGTGATACGCGGCTTTCCGATGATGTACTTGTCGGCATATGCACGCAGATCTGCAGTCGTCTGATGCGCCATGTTGTCCACGTAGCCCATGTAATACTCGAGACTCGCGACGCTCCACCAGAATCCAAGCGTGTGCGCGAATGCTGATGCCTGCTCTCTTCCGAACGCGGATGTTACTGCGCGATGTGCCTGAACTGCTTTCAATTCATCGGGATCGAAGTACGTCGGGGCATCCAGCTTCTTGATCTCCGAATCCAGAGCCGCGAGTGCCGGCCGCAATTTCTCCGGTGACGTCTGTCCACTTATCGTGATCGGCCCCGTGTGATTCAGCGTGTAATAGTTGACAGTTACCCCCTGCCACAGTCCGCTGTCCACCAAACGTTGCTGAAAGCGCGACCGCGGGTCGTTGAGAAGATCCGAGAACACATCCGCCGCGTACGTCGATTTGGGATCCTTGCCGACACTCGGGCCCTGCCACTGCAGCAACACTGTCACGGCGTTGACCTGAACCTCCGCTACGACTGCATCACTCGCTGTAAGCGGTGGAATGTCGGGAATGGGATCGGCAACGAACGGATCCGGACCGCGCGCCCATCCGCCGAGCTGGCGCGCTGCTATGGCGAAGATACTATCCGGCTTCACATCGCCCGCGACTATCAGTACCGAGTTGTTCGGGATGTAGTACTTGTGCTGGATGAACCGCATCTTCTCAGGTGTGGTCGTCGCCACAACCTGACGATCGCCTATGACATTCTTTCGTGAGTAGTTGCCGGGATACAGCTTCATGTCCATCTGTCGCTGCAACTGGAAGAATGGACTGGACTCGTTGCGATCGTACTCGCCGATTACGACCTGTCGCTCGACGGCCAGCTCGCTCTCCAGGAACAACGGCTCGCGCAGTGCCGGCGTCAGCCACTGAATTGCGCCGCGAACCGAATCCGCCGGAACGGTGAGATAGTAGCTCACCGTTTCTTCCTGCGTCGTTCCGTTGAACACGGCGCCCAGTTGCGCGGCGCGATCGAGATACATCTCGCTCTCCGGATACTGCTGGTTCGCCCGGAAGAACATGTGCTCGTACATGTGAGCAAGACCAGCATATTCAGGCGTCTGCGTGAACGAGCCGTTCCGCACGTTTACTTCGACGGTAGCGAGTGGAACGCCGTGGTTCTCCACTACTATCACCTCGAGTCCGTTCGGCAACACACGTCGCTGAATGATCTTCTCGAGAGCGGCACGCTGAGCTGGCAGAACTGCTGGCACAAGCGCTGGAAGCAAACATGCTCCGGCAACGAGTGCCATTACGGCCCAAGCCCTCTGATGCTGTCGAACTTTCATCTTCCTCACTTGCGTGGAAACATCTCGTCCCTGTTCGCGAGCTCGTACGCCGTTGCGGCGACCACCACCGCGGCCTGCTTCAGATCCTCGAGCTCCAGATGGTCATACACGTCGTTCGAGGTATGGTGCGTCCGGAGGCCATATTCGATCGGATCCTGGATGAAGTTGAACCCGGGAATACCAGCGTCGTCGAACGAAACGTGGTCCGTGCTTCCGGTATTCCCGTGCCGTACCGCTACCACGCCGAGGTCATGGAACGGCCACAGAATCTGTTCGAATATCGGGATCGCCTTTGCGTTACCCTGGTCCCAGACCCCACGAATCCTGCCGGTACCGTTGTCCAGATTGAGATACGCCGAGATCTTCGGTGCCAGCTCCGGATGCTTTTTGATCCATCCTCGCGAACCATAGATCCCTTCTTCTTCGCCGCTCCACAGAGCGATCCTGATCGTACGCCTGGGGTGCAGATCGAGCGTCTTGAGAATGCGCATCGCTTCCATCATCACGATGGAGCCGGCCGCGTTGTCAGTCGCGCCATTTCCATAATGCCAGGAGTCGAGATGGGCGCCAATCATCACATACTCGTCAGGCTTGTCCGTCCCACGAATATCGCCGAGCGTGTTGTATGCGTTCAGATCATCCGTGAGAAATCTGTTCTGTACCTTGAGCTGCACAGTGACGGGTACGCCGCTCGTCACGTTGCGGTACATCTCGTTGTACTGCTCCTGCTGCACTATGACGTTCGGCACGGGAATCGGCATGGCTGGATTGGTCGCGGACCAGTCTCCGCCGCCGCGTATCGTTCCGTACGCACTTCCCGAACCAGTAATCACACCAGCCACGCCGGCAGCTCGCAGCAGTGAATCTGCGTGAGCCTGCTGTTTCTGAATCTTCACCAGCAGAGTGTCCCATCCAATCGGTGGGCGAGCGCGCTGATTGACCGGCGCCAGTAGCGAGTCGACCGGCGTTCGGCGCTCTTCGGGATCACGAAACTCAGGCGGCAACGGCCGTGCTGGCGCGAGCAACACCAGCGCACCGCGGAGCTTGGTGCCGTACTTGGCAATGCTGTCGACTCCGCCCTCGACCACCATCACAGGTGCCGTTATCGTCCCTTTTGTGTTTCCGGTCCACGCGCTCGCCTGGCCTGGCATCGGCTGGCTGTATGGAGTGAGGATGCGGCCCTCGTACGACACGTTCTTCCAGCCGCGCCCGAAGCGGCCCCACGGCTCCACTTCGACTCCCGTCAGCCCCCATGACTTCAGTGTCGTCGCAGTCCACTCGTTCGCCGCTTTCATCCCCGGTGAACCAGTGAGCCGCGGCCCTATGACATCCGTTAGATGATGCGCGAGCGCCGGAATCTGGGAGCGCTCGAGTCCCTCCTGCCGTATGCGCGCGATTACACCGAGATCCACCTTCTCCTGCGCGATCTGCCCGCTCGCCTGACTCACCGGAACGGTTAGAACCAATGTGGCGGCAACCATCGCCACCGCTGGAACCGCGAACAGCGCGCGGACGCGCAACATGACACGAGCTCTTGAATGCCCTGACATCAATGAATTCCCTGGAATCGAGTGACTGACGGAGACGTGAACTTCACGCCGTATATTTGATGGGCCATGCGATCGCACCATAACCTATGACCGGGCTCGACAACATGACGAGCGATGGCGCCGCGCCGACAGAAAACTACGCGTACGAGGACCTGGCGGCTCTGCTCGATCCGTCGCGGCTCCTTCGCGACGAGCCCATCGCGCCATACACGACGTTTCGCATCGGCGGCCCGGCGGACCTTTTCTATTCCGCTGATTCAGCCGATGATCTGGCCAACGCAATCACCGCCGCTCGGCGCACACGTGTTGCCTTCTTCGTGCTCGGTTTGGGCGCGAACATTCTCGTTGGAGACCGGGGGTTTCGCGGGCTGGTTATCCGAAACCGCGCCCGCAGCTTCGAGTTTCACGACGACGGACACCTCCACGCGGAAAGTGGCGTTGTCATGGCCGATCTCATTCCGCAGGCAGTGGAGCGGGGATGGTCCGGCCTCGAACACTACGTTGGAATTCCCAGTACCGTTGGTGGCGCAGTATGGCAGAATCTGCACTTTCTCAGTCCAGCTCCTGAGCGCAACCGAACGATGTTCATCGCCGAAGTGGTGGACTCGTGCGACATTCTGAGCGCCGAAGGTGATCGGCGTACTGTCGGCACGGACTACTTGCAGTTCGGGTACGACGACTCGGTGTTTCACCATCGCGCCGATTACGCCCTCGCCGTCACGTTCCAGCTCGATAAAGGTGACCCGGCCGCAATGCACCGAATCATTCAGGAAAATCTCAGCTGGCGCGGTGCGAGACATCCCTGGCTGCAGTTCCATCCATCGGCAGGCTCCATCTTCCGGAAGATCGAAGGCGTCGGAGCCGGACGTCTGATCGATCAGCTCGGCATGAAGGGGTATCGCATCGGTGGTGCTCAGATCTCACACATTCACGCCAATATCATGGTGAACCTGGGCGGTGCAACCGCGCGCGACGTACGCGAGCTGATCGCGCTCGCGCAGCGACGCGTGAGGGATGAACTGGGCCACGAGCTCACACCCGAGATCGCATTCGTGGGTGAGTTCTGATGCCGACAGAAAGGGATGGGACAAACGACATCGTCGTCATTCGTACGTTCCCGGACGCTATTTCTGCGCACATCGCGCAGGCCGCACTCGATGCGAACGACATTCGCTCCATCATCGTCGGCGACGACGCAGGGGGCGCGTATCCAGCACTGACATTCTCGAATGGAGTACGACTTGCCGTGCAACATTCGGACGCAATGAAGGCGCTTCGGCTACTCGACCAGGAGGAATCATGATCCGCAAGCTCAAGTCAGGCGAGTACCGCCTGTACTCGAAAAAGACCGATCCAAAGACCGGGAAGCGACGTAATCTTGGTACTTTCAATACACGTGCAGCCGCTGAGAAACACGAGCGCGATGTACAGTATTTCAAGCGACACTAACAATTCGAACGATCGTTCGATCGATGAGGTTTAAGGATGACAGCCAAGGCAACATTTGGTGCCGGATGCTTCTGGGGAACGCAGGCCACCTTCGAGAAGATTCCCGGCGTCATTGCCACGGCCGCAGGTTATGAAGGCGGGACGAAGCCCAATCCCACATACGAAGAAGTGTGCAGCCACGCCACCGGACACGCCGAAGTGGTCCAGGTCGAGTTCGATCCAGCGTTGGTGAGCTACAACACGCTGCTCGACGTCTTCTGGAACAACCACAACCCGACCACCCTCGATCGCCAGGGCCCGGATGTGGGAACTCAGTACCGGTCGGCGATCTTCTATCACAACGAAGAGCAGAAGGAGCTGGCCGAGCAGTCAAAGGCGGTCCTTTGCGAGACCGGCCGGTTCGCGCAGCCAATCGTCACGCAGATCGTGCCCGCGTCCACCTTCTGGGTAGCGGAAGACTACCATCAGAGCTATCTGGATAAGCACGGCTTGGCGACCTGCCACGTTTGAGAGAGAACTCCCCTCATATGTCCCGAGAGCGCTCCTGAGTAACCTTCTCTGATGCATGAGTCCGGGAACGGAGAGGATGCCGTTACACTCGTCCATCCATCAGGAGCTTCTGCTCGCATAACCCATCACGGCGCCCATGTCGTGAGCTGGGTCGATCCGAGCGGCAGGGAACGACTGTATCTCAGTCCCAAGGCGCAGTTCGGACCCGGTCAGGCAATTCGCGGTGGCATTCCCGTGATATTCCCGCAGTTCGCGACTGGTCCGCTCCCAAAACATGGATTTCTCCGAACCCGTCGCTGGTCGCTGATCGCGCACCTGGGCTCCAGCGCCACCTTTCGGATAACCGACGACGACCAGACCAGAGCACTCTGGCCCTACCCGTTCATAGCCGAATTGACGGTACAGCTGGCGGAAATGCTCACGGTCTCGCTCCGAATCACCAATTCCGGCGACTCGCCATTCTCATTCACAGCGGCTCTCCATAACTATTTCGCGGTTGGCAACGTCCAACAGTCCGCGGTGCAGGGACTCACCGGCCTCGTCTACGTGGACAAGGTCCTGTCGGGTGGCCGTTATATCGAGGAAGCGAGCGAGCTTTGCGTGAACGGTGAAACTGACCGCATCTATATCTCCGGCCCCCGACAGGTGACGATCGCCACAGCCATCGGCTCCAGCTCCACGGTCGTAGGGGCGGATGGGTTCGGTGATTGGGTAGTCTGGAATCCATGGCGGGAAGGATCCGCAGCGTTGGCTGACATGGGCTCTGAGGACTACCTTGAGATGTTGTGCGTGGAAGCGGCACGGATCTCCGATCCGGTGGTATTAGATGCCAGAGCCGCATGGTGCGGGACTGAGGTCATCGGCGCTACCTGAACTAGCCAGCTGGCTGGGATTCATACATGGTCATGCATCCAACAAGAACGGACGCTACGGTGCTTGTCATCGACGACGAACCGGAAATTCGTCACGTCGTACACTCCGCCCTCCGCTCAACCGTCGCGCGGGTACTCGACGCGGCAGACGGACGTAGTGCACTCGCTACGGTCAAGGCACAAACGCCGGATCTGATAGTTCTGGATCTCGGGCTGCCAGATCAATCCGGACTGGATCTCTGTCGAGCGATTCGAGCTCACTCGCTTGCGCCCATCGTCGTGCTCACGGCACGACACATCGAGTCCGACAAGGTCGCACTCCTTAACGCCGGCGCCGATGACTATGTAACCAAGCCGTTCAGCACTTCCGAATTCGCCGCGCGCGTCGCCGCGCAGATCCGGCGCGCGCGAACCGCGCGCCCCGGGACCTCCGGCGCAGTCGAAGCGGACGGCATGTCGGTCAACTTCACCTCGCGTCACGCACACCGCGACGGCAAGCCGGTGCGACTCACTCCAATCGAATGGGCCATCCTGCGCGCACTCACCGCGGACCCGGGGCGAGTGTACACACATCAGCAACTGTTCGATGCAGTCTGGGCCAGAGAGTTTGGCGACGCGCGACAGTACCTGCGGGTACACATAACCAACCTCCGCCGCAAAGTGGAGCGCGACCCCACTCATCCACGCGTCATCATCACCGAACCTGGTGTCGGTTATCGGTTCGGGACCCCGCTGGTCCAGGAATCGGCATAACGGTCAAGTGGAGCGCATGGCGCAGCTTCGCTCGAGCGCGACGATATCGGTCGTGCTGTGGTACGGTTTACTGATACTTGTAACGGTCGTCATGCACCTGACTCGCGAAACTCAGCAGAGCCAGGCACACGTCGTCCTTATCTACCTCCTTGTCGTACTGGGCGGCAGCCTGAGCGGCGGCCGTCCGCTCGGATTCACGCTCGCGGCCGCGGCGACGATTCTCATATCGTATTACTTCCAGCCGCCCTTCGACAGTTTCTCGCTCACCAAACCGATCGACGCCGTGGTTCTTTCGGCATTCTTCGCCACGGCCGGAACCACGACGTATCTGCTCGTACGTGCGCAGGAAGAAGCCGCGCAGGCGCGCGCGCACGCCGAAGAGGTCGAGCGGTTGTCGAACGAAGCAAGCCACGCGGAAGCATTGCGTGAAACCGCGCGCTTCAAGGATGTGCTCCTCGCCTCTGTATCGCACGACCTTCGCACTCCGCTCACCAGCATCAAGGCACTCGCACAGGATGCGGCGGATTCAGGCGATCCGAACGCTGTCATCATCGTTGCACAGACCGAACGGTTGAGCAAGATGGTAGCCCATCTGCTCGACATGTCGCGTCTGAATGCGGGCGAGTTCCCGGTCAGCATCGAGCTAAATACCGCCGAGGATCTCGTGGGCGCTGCAGTGCTCGAAATGACCGGATCGAATGGCGCCGATCGCATACGTGTCGAGATCGACTACGCAGCGCCTGTGCTCATCGGCATGTTCGATTTCGTGGAATCGCTCAGAGTGCTTGTGAATCTCCTCGACAACGCGCTGGTCTATTCTCCTCCGACTTCGCCGGTCATTCTGTCCGCCACTCGCGTTGGTGATTGGCTGCAGCTGAGTGTATCAGATCGCGGTCCCGGCGTTCCAAGGACGGACGCCGAGCGAATCTTCGAGCCATTCTATCGTCATGCATCCACCGCGAATGCGGTACATGGTACCGGCCTCGGCCTCGCCATCTCCAAATCGCTGGCAGAGGCCCAGGGTGGCCAGTTGATCTACTCCGAACGAAGTGGTGGCGGCAGCGTTTTCACGCTCCGGCTCCGTGCGGTGGGCGCTACGGACCCTGCAGAACTGCCAGTGGAACAATAGCTGCACACTGCCCGGCAGCGCCCGATCCAGTTCCGATGTATTCTTCGTAACCGGCCTCCTCCCATCAACCACATCCAATAGCATGGCTCACTCACCGGCATTTCTCGCGTTGATTGACTCGGTACATTCATCCGTCCCCGACGTCACCGTGGAGCACACGCGAGCGCGGCTCCGCGCCAACCCCGATCTCAAATTCGTGGATGTTCGCGAAGACAGCGAGTGGGCCGCGGGTCACGCGTCCGGCGCAATCCACATCGGAAAGGGCGTCATCGAACGCGACATCGAAGAGAAGATACCGGACAAGAACGCAGAGTTGATTCTCTATTGCGGTGGCGGCTTTCGATCCGTCCTCGCCGGCGACGCACTCAAGAAGATGGGTTACACCAACGTGTCGTCGATGGCCGGTGGATGGCGGGAATGGAAGGTGGTAGGGGCACCGACTGAACAGCCCTGAGCAACTGCAGAAGAAATCGTTCAGATGCAAGAGTGACCAGATCGATCACCTTGCTATATTGATGGGCCGCTCGACCCATCTCCTCCGCGTTTTCGCTCCATTGATTCCGTGATTCTAACAGCCTTGCTCGCTGCCGTATCGCTCGGCAGCACTTCGATCAGCACCGCACGCGCCTCCTCCATCGACGCCGCATTCCTCGCGACGGCATCGTTTCAGGCTACTGCACAAAAACCCGCGAAGACTTCCGACTCTACTCGCAGCCACAAGGCTCGCGCGAAGAAGAGCTCCAAGGCGTCCAGGAGTCACTCGGCAGCCGACACGGTTCCAAGCAGGAAGGTCCCACCTCAACCAGCGTTCACGGTCGCACCGTTACCGAATTCGCTGCTTCCAAAGAATCGGATCGTCGTGTACTACGGTAATCCGCTCTCCAAAAAGATGGGCGTGCTGGGCGAGTACCCTGAGTCAGTCATGCTGGCGAAGCTGCAACAGGAGGTTCATAACTTCCAGGTTGCCGATCCTGCCACCCCAGTGAAGCCGGGACTCCATCTCATTGTCTCTGTCGCACAGGGGTCGCCGGGCAAGAATGGCATGTACCGCCTGCGCATGACCGATTCATTGATCGACCACTGGTGCAAACTCGCGGAGAGCAAGGGATATATCATCTTTCTCGACGTGCAGGTCGGACACAGCACAGTCCAGTCCGAGCTCCAACCACTCATTCCTTATCTCAAACGACCCTACGTGCACCTTGCGCTCGATCCGGAATTTTCGATGCACCACGGATCAGAAGGAGTCGTTCCGGGACGTAAGGTGGGAGTGATGGACGCAGCAGAGATCAATTACGCCATCAAGACTCTGGCTGATATCGTCAAACAGAACAATCTCCCGCCCAAGGTGCTGGTGATTCACCGCTATACGCAGAAGATGGTCACCAACTACCGCGAGATCCGGCCGGTGCCCGAAGTTCAGGTCGTGATGAACATGGACGGCTTTGGTCCGCCATGGCTCAAGCGTGATTCATACGACGCTTACGAACGCATGCAACCGGTTCAGTACACCGGCTTCAAGCTCTTCTATAAGAACGACAAGCCGATGCTGACGCGCGAAGAGGTAGTGAAGCTCAAGCCATCGCCACTCTTCATCACGTTCCAGTAAAGCTCGACGTAGCTCTGGAACGATTGTCCACACTAAACAGGGCGCCCAACGAGGCGCCCTGTTTCTTCGTACAATCTTGACACCTGCTTCACTTTACAGTCCTCAAAACCTGCTCAACGAGACTCCATGACCAGCAGACGAGACTTCCTGAAAACCGCCGCCATTGGTGCCGTCGCCGCAGCCGGCACTTCGCGGATCGCCAGATCCGAGTCACTACTGGATCCGTGGAGCAGTCACACAGGCGACCCGATGGCCAATGAGATCGCGCTCGCCGCAATTCAGGCTGCGAAGGACGCCGGCGCATCTTATTCCGATGCGCGCGTCGGACGCTACCGCCGCCAGTTCATTGCAGCACGCGAGCACCAGATTACCGGAGTCAACGATTCGGAATCTTTCGGGATTGGCGTGCGCGCTCTCGTCAACGGTGCATGGGGATTCGCCGCGACACGTGACGTATCGCGCGAGGGCGCGGTCCGCGTCGCGCAACAGGCCGTTAAAGTTGCACGCGCAGCCAGGGCGGTTACACGCACGCCGGTCGTGCTCGCACCGACACCTGCAGTTAAAGGTTCCTGGCGCACACCGGTTCAGCAGGATCCGATCGACATTCCGATCGAGGACAAGGTCGCACTCCTGCTGGCCGCCAATGAGGCGGCCCTCAAGGTTCCTGGGGTTCGCTTCGCCAATTCAGGTCTCGCTCTTCTGCGTGAAGAAAAGACGCTTGCCACAACCGATGGAACGCTCATCACGCAGACGTTCGTGCGTGTTGGACCTTCGTTCACGGTCACAGCAATTGGTGATGGTGATTTTCAATCCTACACAGAAGAGATGGCGCCACGCGGCTCCGGCTGGGAATACATCACGTCGCTCGACATGGTAGGCAACGCGCCAAAGTGGGCAGCGATAGCGGCGGAAAAGCTCACCGCCAAATCAGTGGACGTCGGCCGTTACGATCTCATTCTCGATCCCACGAATCTGTGGCTCACAATACACGAATCAGTTGGTCATCCAACCGAGCTCGACCGCGCGCGCGGGTACGAAGCCAACTATGCGGGAACCAGTTTCGTGGCGCCGCCGGAAAAGATGATCGGCAAGCTCAAGTACGGTTCGCGGTTGATGAACATTCAGGCCGATCGCGTACAGCAGGATTCTCTCAGCCGGTGCGCATGGGACGACGAAGGCGTTGCCGCCGAGTCGTGGCTCCTGATCAAGGATGGAATGTTCCATGACTATCAGACAGTACGCGATCAGGCTCCGGCAATTGCATCGCTCAATGGCGTGAATCATTCGCATGGCTGCTCCTTCGCCGATTCATGGGATACCGTTCAGTTCCAGCGCATGCCGAACGTATCGCTTCTTCCAGGCAACGCAGACACCACGATCGATGACATAATTGCCGACACGGATCGGGGAATCGTCATCAAGAACCGCGGATCCTGGTCGATCGACCAGCAACGCTACAACTTCCAGTTCTCCGGACAGGTCTTCTACGAAGTCAGGAAGGGCAAGATCACCGGAATGCTGAAGGATGTAGCGTACCAGGCACGCACCCCGGACTTCTGGGGCTCCATGGACATGATCGGTGGCAAGCGATCCTACTGGCTCGGCGGCACATTTTCCGACGGCAAGGGCGAGCCGGGACAGGCGAGTTCAGTCAGTCACGGATGTGTGCCGGCAAGATTCCGGCAGGTGAACATCATCAACACGGCGAGGAGCGTCTGATGGCCGATACCCTCATGACCCGCGACGCGATGCAGACGCTCGCGAAACGCATTCTCGCACTGAGCAGCGCGGACGAGACCCGCGTCAACATAAGCAGCGATGCCGCTGGCAACACGCGCTTCGCAGCCGGCGACATAACCACGAGCGGCGATACCGAAGACACCGTCATCTCGATCACGAGTACCGTTGGTGGCCGCCGTGCGTCGTCCACAACCAATCTGATGGACGATGCATCGCTCAAGCGTGCAGTGGATACCGCTGAACGCCTCGCCAGGCTTTCACCACAGGATCCTGAGCTCGTTCCGGAACTCGGACCGCAGCAATACCAGAACGTAGACGCGAGCAACGCAGACGTATCCGATCTCAATGCTGCATCGCGCGCTCACGCAGTAGAACAACTCCTTATCGCTGCACGCGCGCCAGGCGGCGCAATGCCGATAGATCCGGCAACTCTCTTCGTTGCTGGATTCCTCGAAGCGAGAAGCGGAGCGCGCGGCGTTGCCACATCGAAAGGTCTGTTCGCATATCACGCCAGCACCGACGTATCGCTGTCGTGCACCGCCAGAACGCCCGACGGCACTGGTTCAGGTTACGCGTCCGCAGGTGGCCGCGCCTGGACCGCAGTCGACCCCGGTGCGCTCGGCAGGCGCGCAGCACAGAAAGCGCTGGCATCACGTAATCCAGTCGCGATCGAGCCCGGTCGTTACACCGTCATTCTCGAGCCCCGCGCTGTTGCGGACTTCATCCCCGGACTCATGGGCTCGCTCAATGCGCGCTCCGCCGACGAAGGCCGCAGCGCATTCTCCAGGAAGGGCGGTGGTACGAAACTCGGCGAGAAGATCGTGGATGAGCGCATCACGATGCTCTCCGATCCCTTCGACCCGGATCTGCGCGGCCAACCGTTCGACAGCGACGGCCTCCCACTCAAGCGTGTCGTATGGATCGAGAACGGCGTTCTCAAGAACCTCGCGTACTCACGCTTCTGGGCAGCAAAGAAGGGCGTGGAACCAACGGGCGGCGGTGGTGGTGGATTCGGTCGCAACCCTGCTGGCTTGAAATTGGCCGGAGGAACAAAGTCGGTCGACGAGTTGATCGCCGGAACGGACCGCGGCGTTCTCGTCACGCACTTCTTCTACATACGATCGCTCGATCAACGCACAGTTCTTCTGACAGGGCTCACACGTGACGGCACATTTCTCATAGAGAACGGCAAGATCACGAAGAGCATCAAGAATTTCCGCTGGAATGACAGCCCGTTGCTATCTCTCGCGCGACTTGCCGACATCGGCAAGGCAGAACCAGTCGAGGCAGGACTCGTAATGCCATCGTTGAAGATCAACGATTTCACATTCTCGTCGCTGTCAGACGCAGTGTAATTACGACGTCGTCATTCCCGCTGTATGGTGCGGATACATCCGCGCCTTGAACCCATGTTGCACAATATCGTAGCCAAACCCCGCACGGGCGTCGCCCGTGCGGGGTTTCTCATTTATCGGGCGTCCTTTCCGACCGCGGCCGGACCGCAAGATCCGCTGCCAGCCACACGAGCCGGGAAATCGGATACAATGCAATCGGAAGAAGGATCATCGCTGCCACGAGTCCGTACTGAAGGAAATCCCATGGTACACGCGGATACGTCAGTAGCAGCACCCCCAGGAACCCGACGGCAAAAATGATGAAACACAACGTGATGTTGAGCAGCATCCCGCCGATGTAGTAATCGCTTTCCTCGCCCCGCTCGAGTGCAATTCCGCACGTCGGGCAGTGCGTCCGCAGATGAAACCAATCCTTCAACACCGGCCCGCCGCCACAGTTGGGACACCGCAGAATCAATCCTCGCCCAACCATTCGAGCCGCGGTACCGAATCCCGGCCAGGACAACCCTTCCGACTCAGCCATTTGTGACAACGCTCACCTAGTATAGATACGTCTAATGCTAATATCCGGCCACGACGGGATCTGGCCGTCTTCGGCCAGGTCCATCGAACCTACCGCCTCATCGCATCAATGCCCATTTTGGGTAGCATGAATTCCCAACTCCGCCGTTGCCTGACAACGCTCACGGCAGCTCTCATATCTGTCGCACTTCCTGCCTCCGCTTCATCCCAGGGAACGTTCGTCGCACACACCGTCGCCCCCGATTCGGGTGAACAGCGGCATCTCGTCAACATCCGGCAGCTCACGAATGGTGGCGAGAATGCAGAAGCCTATTTCAGCGCTGACAGCAAGCGGCTCATCTTCCAGAGTACGCGCGATGGACGGACGTGCGACCAGCAATACATCATGAACATCGATGGCACCGGCGTTCACCGGGTATCGAACGGCAAGGGAAAGACGACCTGCGGCTATTTCATGGATGGCGATCGGCGCATCTTCTTCGCGTCCAGCAGCGCGGTGGATACCGCCTGCACGCCGCGCCCCGATCCTTCCAAGGGGTACGTCTGGCGCCTGGATCCATACGACATCTACACCGCCAATCCCGACGGATCGAACCTCAAGCGTCTCACCAGGTATGGCGTCTACACCGCCGAAGGCGTCCTTTCGCCCGATGGCAAGCGGATCGTGTTCACATCGCTGAAGGACGGCGACCTCGACATCTACACGATGAACGCAGACGGAACCAACGTGAAACAACTCACTCACGCCCTGGGCTACGACGGTGGCCCGTGGTGGTCGCCTGACGGAACGAAGATCGTGTACCGCGCCTTCCATCCAACCAGCCCAAAGGATATTGCCGACTACAAGTCGCTACTCGCCGAGCGTCTGGTGCGCCCCAACAAGATGGATCTGTGGACGATGAACGCTGACGGATCCGACCAACGTCAGATCACCCACCTGGGCGGCGCCAGCTTTGGCCCATCGTGGACCCCCGACGGCAAGAAGATCGTCTTCTCATCCAACTACCACACCGATCCCAAGCTGGGCAACTTCGACGTTTTTCTCATCAACCCGGACGGGACCGGGCTGGAGCAGATTACGACCAACCCCACCTTCGACGGCTTCCCCATGTTCAGTCCGGACGGCAAGAAGCTGGTCTGGGCATCGAACCGGCTGGTGAAGAACCCGCACGAAACCAACGTCTTCATAGCCGACTGGCGCAACTGAACGGCGGGGCCGGAGTGGGGACGGAGTGGGGCCGGAGTGGGGACGGACTCCGGAGGAACCTTCTGCCGGGCGGACGGACTCAGCTCGGACCCGGGACGGGCCCGCGATCCATGTTTCCCAGGCCGAGCTTACCGTCATCCCCCAGACAACCAGCTTATTCCTTCGTCTCGCTGTTCCGGTCGATTTCCGCGAATTTGTCCCGATCCTGCTTCGATACTGGCGCGATCTTGTCGCCACGATGGATCTGATCGACCTCTTCCTTGTTCTCCTCGATCAGATGCTCGTCCGTCGGGCGAAACTTGCGATCGGTCGCTGGCACCAATCGCTGGCCCTTGTATGATTGCGTCACCCGTCGATCCTCGCTTTAAGGTTTCTACCACCAGAAAGCGTTCACGATACGTGCCGAGGCTACCACTTTCGACCGTTCGGGGAGCGAGCCGTCAGCCTGCCGAACTGTCCACCAGACTCGTCCATTCCTCGAGAGCCCGGTCCAGGCTGCGCCGCACACGGTCGAGATCCTTGCCCAGCTTCACCGCGCGCGCAGTTCCGTCGGTCGTCCCGTATAGCGAGGGGTCCTCGAGGGTTCGAGTCAGCTCAGCTACCTGCGCTTCGAGTTCCTCGACCCGGGATTCGGCCTCTTCCGCGCTCCGTTTCATCTCCCGCTTGGACGCGCGTTCCTTCTCCATGTCCGACTCGTGTCGCCGGGTTTTCTGCTTCTCGCGCACCCGGCGAAGACCCTCTTCCTCCTCGGCGCTGACCCGAGCTGCATGCTCGCGCTCCTCGCTCGCCACTTCCCATTCGGCAAAGGTGCCGGCGAAGTCCGTGACATGCGTGTCGTGCAGAACCCAGACGCGTGTGCACAGCGCCCTCAGCAACGCGCGGTCGTGGCTCACGAGGATGACGGTCCCTTCATAACCCTCGATCGCATCCTCGATCGCCTCGATCGACTCGACATCCAGGTGATTCGTCGGCTCATCGAAGATCAGCAGGTTCGCTCGCGACAGCATCATCATCGCGAGAGCGACACGCGCCCGCTCTCCGCCCGATAGCGTCGCCGCTGTTCTCGCAGTCTCCTCACCCGAGAAGCCGAAGCGGCCCAAGTGACCGTAGACCAGCCCCCGCTCCCACTGTGGACGCATGTCGCTGATGACGTTGTACAGCGTCTTGTCACTCGGCACCTGCGCCATGTCCTGCCTGTAGTACTCCACTGTGATGGAGCCGCCCATCCTGAGTACGCCTGCCTGCGGCGTCCTGTCTCCGATCAGAGTCTTCAGGAAGGTCGATTTCCCGGCGCCGTTGGGACCGACGATCCCCAGCCGGTCCCCGCGATTCACGACCGATGTCAGGTCACTGATCAGCGTCCGGCCATCGACTCCCACGGTGACGTGGTCCGCGACGACCACCTGATCGCCGCCGCGTTCGAGCGTCTGGAGCCGCAGCGCCATCGTACCGCTCTCGCCCGGCGGCGGGCTCAGCCGGCCCACCCGTTCCAGGCGCTTGCGGCGCCCCTTCGCCTGCTTGGAATTCTGGCCGGCGATGTTACGCCGGATGTAATCCTCCTCCTCGGCAATCACACGCGACTGCTTCGAGAAGGCGCGTTGCGCCGCTAACCGGCGCTCCGCACGCTGGCGAACGAACTCCTCGTAACCGCAAGCGTAGGCCGTGGCTGTGCCCGACTCGAAATGAAGCATGTGATCCGCCACCTCCGCGAGAAACGCACGGTCGTGGCTTACGAGCAGGATCGTCTTGTCGGTCTCCCGCAGGTACGATTCCAGCCATGCGGTCGTATCCAGATCGAGATGGTTGGTGGGCTCGTCCAGAAGAAGAACTTCTGCCGTGCTCACCAGCTGCCTCGCAAGTCCGACTCGGCCGCGCTCTCCGCCGCTCAGATGAGCGAGCGGCCGCGTACGCGACTCCACGGGATCGAAGCCAAGCCCGTGCAGCACGGCGTCGACGCGCGGCGCGAACGTATATCCACCTTCACGCTCGAATCGTTCGAGATCGCGCGAATAGCGGTCCAGATCACGCTCCGTGCACGCCTCACCGAGCTCACCGAGTCGATTCGCCTGATCCGCGAGCGATTTCTCGAGCGCCAGCAATTCCGCGAATGGACCGGCCGCTGCCTCCCATACCGTGGTCGCTCCCTCGAAGTCCCGATGCTGATCGAGGACGGAGATCTTCATCGTGGGAGACTTCGCCACCGCCCCTGAAGTGGGACGCAGCTCGCCGGTGATGAGCTTGAACAGCGTGGTCTTTCCCGTGCCATTGCGCCCGACAATGCCCCACCGCTCGCCCTCGGCGACGGTGAACGTGATGTCCTTGAATAAAGTCGTCGCGCCAAATTCTACGGACGCGTTTGAAACGGATAGGAGAGTCAACTTTTGATTCTTGCTTTGACGTGGTTACAAGCCGAAATGTAAACCACGTATTCACATGGCCGGCCGCGTGGCTCGCTCGAGGGACCGGCTCATGTCACCCGGCAGATGCAACCCACGACTTCCACTCCGCCTCGGCGAGGCCTAACGTGACCTTCTGGCCGAAACGCACCATCGGCTGCATTAGCAGGAGCGGCTCCTCCGCGAGCTTCGCGAGCCAACTGTCGTCGCCCATGCGCGCATGCTGCAATCCGAGATCGAGATAACGCGGCGATTTCTTGTCGATGAGAGATCCGACCCCGAACTTCTGAGCGAATCGCCTCAACTCTCCCAGCGACGCTGCGCGCTCGTTCAGGTCCACGAAGTGAATCTTCACTCGTCGTTCGGTAAAGAACCGCTGCGCCTTGCGCGTGTCGGCACTCTTCTTCGTGCCGAAGATCTGCACTTCCATGCGCTGTAATTTAGGCTGTGGTCCATCGATGGATTGGCGGACGGGCGACAATCAGTACCTGATCATTCGCACAGCTGTGATAGCGGATCGACAGCGGCTCTTACCGTTCGTATTCGAAAGGTATAGGCTTTTCCTCCATGTGACATCAGCGTTTCGCGACGCACATGCGTGTAGTACGTCGAGCCAGACGTGGCCGATTTACCTTTGCCGGACGCAGATAGCCCCGGACGTGACAGAATCCGATCCGACTTGATATACATCGTTTTTCTGCCGCCAGATGTGTTGCGAACTGTATCCTCTATCGCCGCCGGCTATGGCGGCAGTATGGTGTCCCTGCCGAATGCTCGCCAGCTTCTGGCCGCGATTGCGTTCCCCGACGGTGACTGCCTGGTCATCGATCCATCTCTCACCACTCCGATAATATCTGAGACTATCGTCAGCGCCCTGGCCAAATTCCCGCGTCCGGTCGTTGTTTTCAGTGCTGTCAACGCGGCGGCAATGGAGAGCGTGGTGATTCTGGCCCGGCGCAGTCAGGCGCGGTTTGTTTTCCGTGGTGTTCCGACCGAGCGCTCGACACTGGAGCAGGCGTTGCTCCTGACCCCGGACGTCAAGCTGCGCGCGGCGTTGCTATCGGAGATCGACGCTCATATGGCTCGCCTCCCGTCGGTCATCGGAGACAGGCTCAGGGACGCATTCATGACAGGCGATGGCGTACGTTCTCTCGATGCACTTGCTGCGATGACGGGGCTCACACGCCGCGGCCTCGACCGACGTTTCGCCAGCGCTGGCTTCGTCTCTGGCAAACGACTGCTGGATGCGTGGCACATCGTGGCTTGTTACACGGCGATTACAAGATCGATGGTACCGCTCGGAAGGATCGCGCGCATGCTCGGTTGTACGACGCGGGCGATGGATGCGCAGTTCGTGGCGATGCTTGGTGTTACGTGCAGTGGGTTACGGGCAGAACCGATATCAGTTGAGGAACTAGCGGGGCGAATGGCGCGACGATTGACTGAACGTTAATGGTGTCGTGTCGGGGGAAGCCCGAAAGCGCGCGTGAAGAGATTATAGTGCGTAAAGGCTGGAGTACGAGCCTCCGACGAACCCAAGGCAATTCACTCATCGCTGTACCGCGAAGATGAAAGACGCTTCACCAAGATCACTCGTCACGATCGCGGCGATGTCGCTTCTTATGAGGTCGGAAACTTCCCCGAGCAGTTCCAATGAAACCACACCCGAATTCATTGAAGCTTACTGAAGCTTTTCAAGCATTGGGCGCTGCTCATTATGACGCTTCTGCCTGTCGATTAGATCAGCCGGAGGGCCGTTTTGGACATAATCGCGCAATGATGCTATCCAGTCATGTTTCCTTGCACACCTGTCTGGAGGAATTCGCTCGACGAACGCCAATTCTTGGGCCACGCATATCCTTTCGATGCGATCCTTTAACTCTGGCGTGTACGGTATCCAGCGACGATTAATGTAAGCATGAGTTGCCTCGTGGATTAGCACCGCAGCTGTTTGCCATGCAGTTCCGCTCATAGCAGTCGCAAGATCCAATATGCACATCTTGCCCGCAGCCGAGTAGTATGACAACGGAGTCGACTTGATCAGAATGCGCCACATCACGCGTCTGCCACGTACAAAACCATCAGGATCCAAGTCACGCCACGCGTAGAGTGCAGCACGCACATTGTTAATCACTCGTTCAGCTTCAGGGGCACCTATAAGTGGATATGCTGCCACCTGAAAACCGTCAATCACGGTCCAATCCGGGATGTGTCGCCAGATCCATCCGTTAAATGCCCGGTATGAGAAACGGTGTATCCCTGGTCCTTGCTGCATAAGCTTACGGAATAAGCGGGACACGTGACATTCGGTCTAGGGGGTTAAATCAAGCAACTGGAGTTCCCCCGATTTGACAGACACGGGGTTTACGCTGCCACTTCGTGCGGTAGCGTTTGCATCTCGCAGTCTCTTGCGCACTTCGCTTCGTAGTCGGCAGGGCTGAGATAATCAATCGAGGAGTGCCGACGCTCTCGATTGTACCACACTTCGATGTACTCGAAAAGGGCTGCTCTGGCTTCTTCTCTCGTTTGCGAGAGCCGTTCCCAGCCTGCGTCGTTCACCAGCTCCTTCTTCAGTATTGCAAAGAAACTCTCGGCCACCGCGTTGTCCCAGCAGTCGCCCTTTCGGCTCATGCTGCACATCATCCCGTTCTGATCAAGAAGCTCTCGATAGTCCCCACACGCGTACTGACTTCCGCGATCCGAATGATGTAGCACGCCAAGCTCTGGAGTGCGCTGCGAGAGCGCCATCCTGAGCGCATCGAGTGTCAACGATCTCTCCATCGTGTGCTTCATGCTCCATCCCACCACCCGCCTGGAAAACAGATCCAGGATCACTGCCAGATACAGCCAGCCCTCCGCCGTCGGAATGTACGTGATGTCACTCACCCACACCCTGTTCGGA
>DAHUXM010000016.1 GCA_027307165.1 Gemmatimonadota bacterium
CGCATTCTGGCGCAGACCATCGTTCTCCCAGATTCGCACGAGCGGCGCGGCGAGCGCGCGCGAGAGCCCGAATGCGTTCAGCTCACTGTCGTAGCAGCGGCGCAGCTTCTCCCGGAGCGGACACAGGGTGGCGATGAAGGACACTTCGAGGCTGTCCCTGGGAGTCGCCGGATGGTTCTTGGATGAGCGCATGCGGTTAGATAGATAGCTACCTACCTAATTTTACGGAAGCCCCCATTTTTAGGCCGGCAGCCCGCGGCCGGAGTGGCGCTCTCGCGATGCTATCTCGCCGCTGTCCCGCCTCTATCTGGGCCAGAGCCAGGCGAACGCACCCGCCGTCAGCAGTGCGTAGATGATGCCGTCGATCGTGGCCTTGAAGGTCGTCATCCACGAGCGTCGCCACCAGATCGACATCTGCCACAATGCGACTGCGTAGCCGATGAACGCCGTTATCGCGACGAAGTGAAACACTGCGTGGTAATCCGAGCCTGGCGGCGCTGCGAGTCCGGTGAGCCATGCCGCGAGAATGCTTACGATCAGACAGTATAGAAACCAGAGGCCGAGGTTGCGGCCCATCGACCACTGAGCGTTGGGAAGCACCGTCATGACTATGTTGGGTCCCTGCCTTACCCGCTCCAGAAATTCCGGCGACTTGAGATCCGCGCTGCTCGCGGGACGCGGCAGGATGTAATCGCCCGGAGGTATCGCGAACGGACGAAGCGCCGCGCTGACCTGTTCCTCGTTCGCCACTGATCGGTAGTCGCCCTTGTGCCACGGCAGCACGGTGTGGATGAGCGCGCTTGCGATGAACACGAACACCGCGGAAACAAGGATCGGCAGCCACAGTGCGATGAGCCCTGTCATGACAACCTCCGTCGTCCAGATGTGGGTGAGGCGAATTCCGGATTGGCGAACCAGAAAAATCTACGAAGAATCTCTTGCGCCCGCGCTAGCTTTCCGGCATGGGCTCGAGACGCATCAGCCGCCACATCGACATGCGATACGGGTTGAAATGACGGTCTCATATACGCTGAGCGATGCGCATGATGGCACCGACATCGCGGCCGTGCACGACGGCGTTGTGCGCGGCGTTTCGCCGCAGGACAGCGGGAGCGGCTGGGGGAAGTCGCGGAGAAAGCTCGCGGAGCCTCTGGAGTCGCGTTCGTGAAGCAGCTCGCGCAACCGGGCAGACGATTCGACCCGCATGCAACACTTCCGGACATTCTGGATACCGGCCTGTCCGTAATCTTCTGCGGCATCAACCCGGGCCTGCGGTCGGCCACCTCTGGCCATCATTTCAGCAGCGGCGGGAATCGCTTCTGGCGCACCATTCATCTTGCGCGTTTTACACCCGATCTCATCGCTCCACCCGACGACCGCGCAATTCTGCAATACGGCTCTGGCCTGACGACGGCGGTCGCGCGTCCAACCGCACGAGCAAGCGAGCTCTCGAAGCACGAATTTCTCGCCGCGTCCTTCGGCCTCGAGAAAAAGATCCAGCACTTCGCACCGGAATATGTCGCCTTCCTCGGAAAGGTCGCATACTCGTCCATGTCCGGTCTCCGCAAAGTCGAGTGGGGCCTCCAATCACTCACCTTTGGCGGCTCGAAGGTCTGGATACTGCCAAACCCAAGCGGTCTGAATCGCGCATTCAGCCTCGACGACCTCGTCGGCCACTACGGAGAGTTGCAGCAGGCATCTCGCCACTTTCGGACACGGCGATGAGCGACAATGCACGTGATGGTCACGGGGATGCCGGCGGCGGTGTCGTGGCACTTGCGTGTCCGAAAATGGCGAGCGTGACGCGGCCGCCGCGCTAGCTTGTAGATGAACATGGAGACAGACATGGCCATCAATCACACAGTCATCGATTCACCACTTGGCGAATTGACTCTCGTTGCTCGCGACGGGGTGCTATGCGGCGTGTACTTCGCGGATCATTCGCGCCTGCCCGACCCTGCCACGTTCGGACCATACGTGCAGACCGGTTTCGAAGCGGTTGGCGAGCAGCTCGGCGAGTACTTCGCTGGCGATCGCATCGAGTTCGATCTTCCACTGGCTCCGCGCGGCAGCGCATTTCAGCTGCGCGTGTGGAATCTGCTGCGCGAAATACCGTATGGTGAGACGCGTTCGTACGGCCAGCTTGCGAAGCAGTTGGGAAACGTGGCGCTTGCACGTGAGGTGGGAGGAGCGAATGCTCGCAATCCGCTCAGTATAATCGTCCCGTGTCACCGGGTCGTCGGCGCCGACGGGCGGCTGGTTGGCTACGCCGGCGGACTCGAGCGGAAACGCTTCCTGCTGGATCTGGAAGCGCCAGCGGCGAGCGGGCAGCTGCACATCGGCGGCCGGCCCTGGCACTCGAGCCGCACAGATAGCGGCAACGGCTAGCGAGATATCGCGCGCATCACCTGTCCGACGTCGATGCCCGTCGATCCATGTGGCGCGGCGGAGCAGACTCTACGCGACGCCGACGACTGTCATGTACGTCGTGATAGCGGAGACGACGCCGGGGCACTTCCCGCAATGCAACGCAGGAGTTCGCCGTGCGTCATGGGTCGCGCAAACAGGAACCCCTGTCCGAGCGTGCAGCCGAGCCCGCGAAGGGCAGAATGCTGCGCGCCATCTTCGATGCCTTCCGCTACCGTCCGGAGTTGAAGTGTGTCTGCGAGCGCAACGATAGTGCGTGCCAGCGCGGCACCGTCACCGCCACGCGCGATTCCGTCGATGAAACTCTTGTCGATCTTGAGCACGTCCACCGGGAACTGCCTGAGATAGCTGAGCGACGAGTATCCCGTGCCGAAATCGTCGACCGCGAGGCGGAGTCCCAGTGTCTTGAGCGCTCTCAGCTGGTCCAGGGTCTGCGACGTGTCGCGCATGACGACGCTTTCGGTGATCTCGAGCGTCAGTCGCTCCGGCGCGAGCCCGGTCAGCGCGAGCACCGCCCGGACATCGTCGACGATGGAAGCTTCCTGGAGCTGTCGGCCCGAGAGATTGACCGAGACGCCGATTTCACTGTCGTCGGCGGAAATCGGCCACGTCGCGGCAGCGGCGCACGCCTGAGTAAGCACCCAGAGGCCGAGTGGAACGATGAGTCCGGTGTCCTCCGCCACTGGAATGAACTCCTCGGGAGATATCAGTCCGCGCCGCGGGTGATGCCAGCGCACCAGCGCTTCGGCACTTACCACACGATGAGTGTCCAGCGCCACGATGGGTTGGAAGACCACGCCGAACGGACTTTCGCCGCCATTCATCAGCTCTGCAACTGACACGCGCAGGTCCTCTTCGAGTCGCAGACGCGTGAGCGCTTCCTCGTGCATCGATCGCTCGAAGTGCATCGCCTGCCCCTTACCGCGTGCTTTCGCGGCGTACATCGCGACGTCGGCATTGCGCAGCAAGGCTTCCGCGTCCTCCCCCGGTGTGGCGAGCGCAATGCCGACGCTTGCCTTGACGAATATCTCGCGCTCGGAGCCGGCGCCGCTCCCTTCGCTGGTTTCGTCTCGGTTCGCATCGCCAGACGGCGCGGTGCCGGGTTGCGGGAGCGTCACGGTGACCGGCAGCATCAGTGCGGAATACAATCGCGCTGCGGCAGCATCAGCTTCGTCCACGGTCCGGACATCCTCGAGCAGGATGGCGAACTCGTCGCCGCCGAGTCTCGCGACCGTGTCGCCATCGCGTACGGCGCGCTGGAAACACTCGGCGACCCTGCACAGCACGGCGTCGCCTACACCGTGCCCAAGCCCGTCATTGACCAGCTTGAACCCGTCGAGATCGACGAGCAGTACCGCGACGCTGCCCGCGTTGCGGCTGCCCCGCGCAAGCGCGTGCGCTACGCGATCGCGGAACAGTACGCGGTTGGCGAGTCCTGTCAACGCATCGGTGAGCGCCTGATGTGCCAGCTCACGCTCCAGGCGAACGCGAGCAGTGACGTCGTGGAAACTGAGTACGCGTCCGACTGCGTTCGTACCGACGTGCTGCGGGCGAACGTGACATTCGAACACACGGCCGTCGGTGAGCTCCACCTGATCGAGCCGCTGGCATATTGGCTCACTGCCCGTGACAGCGTAGTGCGCCCCAAGCGCCACAGGATCGCAAACCTGCGCGAGGAGCCGGTTCCGGACGGCGGTGCCATCGCCTTCGGCGAGGAGAAGGGGCGAGATCGCCCACATTTCGGCCACGCGCTTGTTGTAGTCCGTGACCCTGCCAGTACCGTCGAGTACGAGGATACCGTCAGCAGTTGCCTCGAGCGTTGCTTCGACGAGCGCAAGAGAGCGCGCAGTGTCTGCCTCACGCTCGGCGAGCGCGGCATTGACGCCGGCCAGTGTGGCGCGCTGCCTTGCATCGCGAATCGTTCGCTGACGGAGAGCGTAGGTCCAGAATGATGCGATCACGACCTCCACGACGGCGATGCCGAAGTGGAAGCCGAGCTGCATGGTTCCCGCGTGACTGTGGTCGAAGAACGGTACCCCGCCAATCGGATGCCCCCGATTGTGCCAGTATGCGAACAGCGTATGCTGCGCTACGATGCATACGACGCCTGGCCAGAGCGCGACGACGTCCTGGTAGGCGATCATCATCGTCACAGCGGTGAAGATGAAGAAGTGCATCTCCGCGAGGCCGTGCATCTGATAGATGTGCAAAGCGGCGAAACCCTGGAGTGCGACACCTGCCAGGCAGCGCGTCCAGAAGGAGCCCGGCCAGCGCCATGCGCTGACAACGAACGACAGAGCGAGCCCGCCGCCAACGAGGACTACGGCGTTCCAGGTTCCGTACACCGGCGCGATCGCGACCGCGAAGAGGAGATGAGCGGAGATGAACACCGCGATCCACCGGTCGGCCTGACGATAGATTGCCCCGAGCGCCGCGGCCGGCGTGAAGGACTCGTCGGCCTCCGCAACTGCGACGGTCGCGTTCTGCGGGCCGGCGGTTGTGGCGACCTGGGGATAGGGCGTCATGTGGAGAAGTATCGACCCGACGGTGACGGAACCACATTCCCGACCCGCTACCCGAGCCCGCGAGGCGGAGCGTTGGCGGTGTCGCCCCACGCATCCGCGTGCGGACACGGGCGAGACCGCCAGGCGTCGCGGTCATCTGCTACAGGTTCATGATCATCGGCGGGACAGTCGCTTGCGCAGTCGGTCCGCTCGTATGGTCGCCGCTGGCATCGTGCACCGTTACGTTATATCCAAACTCTCCGGTGGATGTAAACGCGTCGTCCACCTCGAGTTCGGAGCCGTTGCCCTTTAGGCGCCACGTGAACTGGCCCGGGAGGTTGTTGATGCTTACAAAGGTCCACGCCGCGCCGGCCGGCTTGCGCTGGAATATGATCTTCCCTGCGGCATTCAAACTCGCAATTGGCGGATCGAACGAAAACGTGTTCGGATCGGTGAACGTTACTTGGACTGTGATGTCCGGCATCTGACGAGCCTCCATGACGGGTGAATTGCCGGCTGCGGGCGGGATGTCCGCGGCCGCTACTTGATGCTCCGTCCTCCGTCGTTCGCGAGCATCACGCCGCAGAACGTTGATGTTTGCGGACGAGCCTGAGGAACGAAGGTCTGCGGTAACCGCGCCGAAGAAGTTCTGTGGTGATCGGCGCGGCGTCCTTCTCACGTCCGAGCTCCAGTAGCGCGGTGGCCTGCGCCGCAAGCAGTTCCGTCTGCCTCGTCGCGGTCGCAGTGGAATCGATGAGCGAAAGAGCATGCGACCGCGCGCCGCGTGCGCCAGCGGCGTCACCGATCTGCGATTGTGCGTCACCCAACGCGAGACTTGCCTCCGCCGCCGCAAGCCGATGCTCGGTGTCGCTCGGCTTTGTTGCGACGGCCGAATCAGCTTGCAATGCCACGCGCTGTGCCACGACCACCGCATCACTCAGGCGCCCGATCGCGACCAGACATTGCGCCTGCACGGTGCCGGACCGTATTCGTTCGGCGGCGGCACGCGGGTTGATCGGAGACTTGACCAACAGACGGCGAATGATGGGCTGGCCTGCGCTCAGGTCTGCGAGGGCCGCCTGCGGATTTCCTTCCTCCAGATGAATCTGCGCAATCTGCCGTTCGGTCTTCGCCAAGCTCCATTGCATCGACGCGTTGGTCGTGTCGTGTGCGACGATTCTCGCATAGAGCGCACGCGTCGCCGACGCATCCTCGAACGCGCCTCTTTCGTCGCCCGTCAGCATGCGAAGCTCACCACGGTACGCATGCGCGATGCCGACGTAGTGCTCGTATTCGACATTGGTTGAATCGTGCGCCAGCAGCGACTGCTTGATGACCAGTTCGGTGTCGTGGCTCGCTAGTGCGCCCGTGAGATCGCCGAGCTTGCGCTGGGCCACAGCCGCGGCATTGTGCTCCGCGGCAAGACTGACCTGCCACTCCAGCTTCTTTGGATCGCGATTCACGAGGCTCTGGTTGATCCCGAGGCTCGCCATGTATGACGACAGTGCACCACGGATGTCGCCGGTCGCTTCCTTCGCGAAGCCGATGTTGTTCAGCGCGTACGCCAACTCGGCGCGATATTCCAGGCTGTCCGGATAGTGCGCGATCAGACGACGGCTGATCGTGACGAATGGTACGAAATGAGCGAGCGCCGAATCGATGCTTCCGAGCTCCCAATCGACATTGCCAGCCCAGAAATGGCTGTGAGCGAGTCCCATCTGCCATCGACCGTTCAACGAATCGCGCTGCGCCAGTCTCTCCGAGATAGCAAGAGACTGTCCCATCAACCGGGCAGCGTCCGGCAGCTTGCCTTGCGCCATGCGCACCTCGCCCAGTTGCTGCAGCGCCTGCGCACGCCGGAACAACTCCTCGTCGCTGAGTTGTGACGCGGGGACGGCAGCGAAATAGACGAGTGCCTTGGCGCCAACGGAATCCAGTACATCGAGCCGTCCCATCACCGTCAGCTTGTCGCGCAGATCGCCAAGCATGAATCCGATCAGATCCTCCGCCTGACCCTGCCGTGCGACGGCGACGGCACGCGCGCGCGCAAGCCGTCGCGCCTGGATAGTCGCGCCGATCGCAGCTGCAGACAGAAGAACCAGCACTGTCGCCGCGAAGGCCACACCGACGCGATGACGTCGCGTGAACTTCCGGGCGCGATACGCGACGCTGGAGGTATGTGCAGCGACAGGTTTGTTCGCGAGGTAGTTCTCGAGATCGAGCGCGAAAGCGTTGGCGGTCGCGTAGCGCCGCTCACGATCGCGCTCGAGCGCTTCCATGATGACAGCGTCGAGATCGCCTGCGAGTGTGCGCGTCAGCGTGGTTGCGTCGGTGCGACGTTCCGCGGCAAGCATCGCGCGCTGCTCGGCTGGCAGTCCGCCGAATCGCACACTCGGCAGGGGCGGGTCGTTGGTTATGTGCTGCGCCAGCAACGCCGCCACTCCGGAAGACTTTGTGGAATCGAACGGCAGCACGCCGGCGAGTAATTCGTACAGCATCGCGCCCAGCGCGTAGATGTCCGCGCGAGTATCGATGTCCGTCCCGTCGGAGAGGAACTGCTCCGGGCTCATGTATGCGGGAGTGCCGAGCGCCATTCCCGTCATCGTCAGGCGCGCGCCTGCCAGGGCGGGCGCAATGGCTTTCGCGATTCCGAAGTCGATCACCTTGCACAGCGGCTCGCCGTCCGCATCCGTGACGATGACGTTGGACGGCTTGATGTCGCGATGCACGATTCCCTTCTGATGTGCGTGCTGTACCGCTCGGCAAACCTGAATGAACAGATCGATGCGTTCGCGTATGCTGAGACGATGCGTTGCAGCGTACTCGGTGATGGTGTGTCCAACCACGTACTCCATCACGAAATACGGCAGCCCCGACTCCGTGACACCCGCGTCGTAAACTCGCGTGATGTTGGGGTGCTCCATCATCGCCAGAGTCTGCTGCTCGGCGTGGAAGCGCGCGACGACTTCGTTCGTGTTGAGCCCGTGGCGGAGAATCTTCAGGGCCACCTGGCGGCGAACGGGCTCGTCCTGTTCTGCGAGATACACGACGCCCATGCCGCCTTCGCCGAGGAGGCGAATTATACGGTAGGGCCCAACGTGCGTGGAAGCGCCCGGCGGTTGAGTCGATCGAGCGCCGGTCGATGCCGGCTCCCCGGAGGAACTTACGTCAACGGACTCGGACGGCACCACGCTGCACCTCGCTCATCATGAGTGAAGAGGTCGCAACTCGGCCTGTGTGCAGGGGGAGGCTGATCTATCCCCTGACCGATCAATTATGGACTGCCCGTATTCGGCCCGCAATAGAGACGCGTCCGCGGATGTCGACTGGCTCGCAGGTCGTGGCAAGAGCACACGCGTCGAACGACGCAAACGCCGTGGGTCATTTTCAGCCGAACTGTTGGCCGTGGTAGCGACAGATTGCGCGCCTTACCTCGACCGCTCGGGATTCGGTTGTGAATCACGGGCGGTCGAGCCCACAGAGTGCGGTTTGCACGAGTACAGGCGATCGGTTTCAACTCCACGAGCTATAGGCCGGGCAGTACCTCCCCGCCCTCCACTCTCGATCCTGTCTTGACATATTCCGATATCGGCATATGATTGAGCCATGGCAAGAGCAGCGACGACGTCGGACGTCTTCAACGCGATCGCCGAGCGGCAGCGGCGACAGATTCTGGTGCTGCTGCGGGCGGGCGAGCGGCCGGTGGCCGAGTTGGCCCACGAGCTGGGGATGACCCAGCCGGGGGCGTCCAAGCACCTGCGGGTGCTTCGGGAGGTCGGATTGCTTAAGGAGCGCAAGGCAGGCAAGCAACGACTGTACCGACTCGACGCCCGCGGACTGCGACCTGTTCACGAGTGGACGGGCGGATTCGAGCAGCTCTGGAACGAGCGCTTCGACCGGCTGGACGCGTACGTCCAGGATCTCAAACATGCAAGACGGGAGGAGTGACCGATGGCAGCAACAGGATGGGATGCGTCGCCGCAGTCCGCGACGGCCGACCGCGAGATCGTGATCTCCCGCGTCATCGATGCCCCGCGGGAGCTGGTGTTCGAGGCGTTCACGGAAGTGCGGCACCTGTCGCGCTGGTGGGGGCCGGACGGGTTCACCACCACTACGCGGGCGTTCGAGTTCCGGGTCGGCGGGGATTGGGACTTCGTGATGCACGGACCGGACGGGACGGACTACCAGGAGTGGATCTCCTGGACCGAGATCAAGCCGCCGGAGCGGATCGCGCTGCTGCACGGAGAGTCACGCGGCGACGCGAACGCCTTCGAATCGTTCCTGACGTTCGCGCCCGACGGCGCGGCGACCCGAATCGAGATGCGCACAGTGTTCCCCACCAGGGAGATGCGCGACGAGGTGGTCGAGAAGTACCACGCAATCGAAGGCGGCCAGCAGACGCTGAGCAACCTGGCTGCGTACGTCACCGACGTCCTTCTGAACGGAGTCGAGACCTGATGACCGCCAAGCTGTTTTTAAGAGCGATGACGTTGCTGGACCGATTCATCATCGTGCAGCGGAGTGCTGCATGAAGTGGCTGAGATGGGCAGGCTACGGCCTTCTAGTGATCGTCGCGGTGAGCATCCCCGCATACTGGTGGCTCCTTGTTGAAACCCATACGGCTTCGCCAGCTGCCTACGCCATCGACATCGCCCGGGTACGACAGCTCGCAGATTCGCAAGCTGGGGAGAAGCCGCAGCTCATCCGCGTCGAGACCGTCGCGCATCTGTCGGCGCCGAGGACGATTGTTATTGCGGGGGGCGGCTGGCAGCGGACCGATCTGCCGGTGTCGTCCTATGAACTGGTATATCGCGATCACGTGGCGCTCGTCGATGCGGCACTCGACGCGGGCATCGCAAAATCCATGGGCGCTGGAGTCTTCGACAGCGCTGCGTATTCGCGGATGAGCGGCGCGCTGGCCCGCGCCACCGTGATCCTCGTGACGCATGAGCATCCGGACCACATCGGCGGCCTGCTGGCTCAACCGAACGTGAAAGCACTGTTGCCCGTCACGCGCCTAACGCGAGAACAGGTCACCGAGCTCGAGGCGAACCTCAAGTCGGATCCTTTCGCAGCGCTGCATCTGCCGTCCAGCATTTTCGATGGCTATCGTCCGCTCGACTATGTCCGATACCACGCAGTCGCTCCCGGGGTGGTGCTGATCAAGTCACCGGGCCACACGCCGGGCAGTCAGATGGTGTATGTCCGGCGAGCCGACGGGGTGGAGTTCCTGTTCGTGGGCGATGTCGCGTGGCAAATGGAAAACATCGAGACCGCGCGAGAAAAGGCCCGGGTGGTCACATGGGTGGCTGGCGAGGATCGCGACAAGGTTCGGGAGGAGCTGGCGGGACTCCATCGACTCCATGCCGCCGAGCCCGAGATCCACATGATGCCGGGTCACGACGCCGCAGCTATCGACTCTCTGGTGAAGAACGGGTTGCTGGTGAGAGGCTTCTAACGCCTGCGCGGGGAATCGCGCCGGTTCGGGCGTCGTTTCTGTCCGGAGAGTTGTCCAAACGCAAAAATCGCCGCGCAGATAACTGCGCGGCGATTCGTGTCAACGAGTGTGATTCGACAATTTGCACAAGGAGCGGGTGAAGGGGCTCGAACCCTCGACATCCAGCTTGGGAAGCTGGCGCTCTACCAACTGAGCTACACCCGCAACGCTCACTCAAAAGAGCCACAGATCGGGATTGAACCGATGACCGCTCGATTACGAATCGAGTGCTCTACCACTGAGCTACTGTGGCATGATCGCGGACACGATCCCAAGTGCGCCGTCCGATCCACCAAAACCGCCCTCAATGCTGCCCTGCTCCACCACTTCATGCCCTCGCGCGGACTCGAACCGCGATGCCTTTCAGCACAAGCACCTCAAGCTTGCGTGTCTACCAATTTCACCACGAGGGCGGCCGTCCGAACTGCTCCTTCAGGACCAATATATCCGGCTGTCACACCGGCCCAAACTGCAACATGGATTCCCGTTTTCGCGGGAATGACAAATCCCGCCCATCCATATACGTACGGGGCCGACGGGGGTCGAACCCGCGACCTCTCGAGTGACAGTCGAGTGCTCTAACCAAACTGAGCTACGGCCCCAAACACAAAACACCCACACGCGGACCCTTCCCGCGCCCCATCCCGCCAACCGCGCGGGCCCAACAACCTAACCAAACTGCGTCCAACCCTATAGCCCCAAGGGGAATCGAACCCCTCTCTGCACCGTGAAAGGGTGCCGTCCTAACCGATAGACGATGGGGCCGCGACGGTCCGTCCATGGCAAAATAGCGCTAACGGGATTCGAACCCGTGTTTGGGCCTTGAGAGGGCCCCGTCCTGGTCCCCTAGACGATAGCGCCGCGACACCTTGTTCGACCTATTTCCCCGGTTCGCCCGGAGCCTTGCAATATCGCCAGTTGCCAGCCCGGAAATCAACCCATACGAAGTTGATGTTTTAGGCTTATAATATCTCCGCACCACCCTGCACCTGCTCCGCCCCTCGGCATTCCATGAGCCTATAAGTGCGCGTCGTCACCATCGGCGGTGGTCCCGCCGGCCTCTATTTCGCCCTCCTCCTCAAGAAGGCGCATGCGGAGCACGACGTGACTGTGCTCGAACGCAATGCGCCCGGCGTCACCTTCGGCTGGGGAGTGGTCTTCTCGGATCAGACGCTGCAGAACTTCCAGGCCGCCGACGAGGACACGTACCACACCATCGTCGAGCACTTCGCCCACTGGGACGACATCGACGTTGTCGTCGGCGACAGGACAATCACTTCCGGCGGACACGGCTTCAGCGGAATCGCGCGCCGCACTCTCCTCGAAATTCTGCATCGGCGTGCTGTGTCGCTCGGCGTCGACGTTCGCTTCAATTGCAATGTCGCCAGCATCGAAGCTCTCGACTCCATCCGCGCGTGCAACAACGCCGATCTCATCGTCGCTGCCGACGGTGTCAACAGCGCAATCAGACACGAACGCGCGGCCGTGTTCAAGCCACACCTCGATGTGCGCCCGGCACATTTCGTCTGGTTCGGTACGACACGTCCTTTCGACGCATTCACGTTCTTCTTCGTCCAGAACGAGCTCGGAGTGTTCCAGGCGCACTGCTACCGCTTCGAAGACGGGCTTTCCACTTTCATCGTGGAATGCGACGACGAATCATGGCGCCGCGCGGGTTTCGACGGAGCCGACGCATCGACAACTATCGCGATCTGCGAGCGCATGTTCAGCCAGTGGCTGGATGGCCATCATCTGATGAGCAATGCGACGCATCGCGAGCGTTCGCCGTGGGTCAACTTCGTTCGCGTCACCAATGAGCGCTGGTTCGACGACAACGTGGTGCTGGTCGGCGATGCCGCTCATACCGCGCACTTCTCGATCGGCTCCGGTACCAAGCTGGCGATGGAAGACGCAATATCGCTCGCACGCGCGGTCGCCACGCACTCCTCGCTTCCGTCCGCGCTCCAGACGTATCAGGACGAGCGCATGATAGAAGCGCTGCGTCTCCAGAACGCATCCCGCAACTCGATGGAGTGGTTCGAGAACGTTCGGCGCTACATCCACCTTCCCCCTGAACAGTTCGCCTACAGCCTGCTCACGCGCAGTCAGCGTGTCAGCCATGAAAATCTGCGCCTCCGCGATTCGGCGTACCTATCGGGTGTCGAGCGCTGGTTCGCTGCAAGGGCAACCGCCGCCGCCTCGCGGCCGACGACGGAAACCGAGGTCGCGCCGCCGATGTTCACGCCGTACACCTTGCGCGGCATGACGCTGGTAAACCGCATCGCGGTCGCACCGATGGACATGTATCGTTCCATCGACGGCGTGCCGGGCGAGTTCCACGCGGTGCACCTCGGCGCACGGGCACTTGGTGGCGCGGGGTTGATCTTCACCGAGATGGTGTGCGTGTCGCCAGACGCGCGCATAACCCTCGGCTGCGCCGGAATGTACACGAGCGAGCACGCGAAGGCATGGCGGCGCATCGTGGACTTCGCGCACCGCGAGAGTGACGCCAGGATCTGTCTGCAGCTGGGTCACTCGGGTCGTCGAGGTTCGACGAAACTTCCGTGGGAAGCGAGCAACGCCTCGCTGGATACCGGCGGATGGGAGACCATCGCGCCATCCGCGATTCCGTACACACCGGCGATGCACACGCCGCGCGAGATGACGCGAGCCGACATGGATGCAGTACGCGACGATTTCGTACGCGGCGTGCGCCACGGCATCGACGCAGGCTTCGACATGATCGAGCTGCACTGCGCACACGGTTACCTCATGTCGAGCTTCATTACGCCGCTCAGCAATCGTCGCGACGACTGTTACGGCGGGTCACTGGAAAACAGGTTGCGTTTTCCTCTCGAAGTGTGCGCCGCAATGCGCGAGGCGTGGCCGGCCGACCGGCCGATGTCGGTTCGCATCTCCGCGACGGACTGGGTGGAAGGCGGCGTGGATGGCGCGGAGTCGGTCGAGATCGCACGCGCATTCGTCGACGCGGGCGCGGACATCATCCACGTGTCAACGGGAGAGACGTCGATCGACGCGCAGCCGGTGTATGGACGCATGTACCAGACACCGTACAGCGACCGCATCCGCAACGAAGCCGGAGTGCGCACCATCGCGGTGGGCAACATTCTCGACGCGGACCAGGTCAACGCGATCATTACATCGGGCCGGGCAGACATATGCGCGCTCGGCCGCCCGCATCTCACCGACCCGAACTGGACTCTGCGTGCGGCGGCAGAGCTTGGATATGCGCCTCAGCGGTGGACGCCGTCGTACTATCCCGGCCGCCGCCAGCTCGAGCGTGAACTGGCAAAACAACGGAGCACAGGATGACCGAACGCAACAACGATTCCACCACCGACTTTCTCCGCGGCAGGCACGCAATAGTCACGGGTGGTGGCCGCGGACTGGGCAGAACGATCGCGACGCAGCTCGCAGGAGCTGGAGCCGATCTGACGGTCATGGGGCGCGATCACGCGGATCTCGAGGAGTGTGCATCGGAGCTGCGCGACCGATTCGGGGTCGAAGCGCGCGGAGTCGTCTGCGATGTGAGCGATCCGGATTCGGTTTCGGTCGCCTTCGCATCTGCCACGGACGCACTTGGCGCGGCGCACGTACTCGTCAACAACGCCGGTCAGGCGCGAAGTGCGTCGTTCACGGAGACATCGCTCGACCTCTGGGAACACACCATCGCCGTGAATCTCACCGGCCCGTTCATGTGCACGCAGCAGGTGCTCCCATCAATGCTCGGCAATCACGCCGGGCGAATCGTCAACGTCGCCTCCACCGCGGCGCTCCGGGGCTACGCCACGCTGGCTGCGTATTGCGCATCGAAGCACGGATTGCTCGGCATGACTCGCTCTCTTGCCGCCGAGGTGGCACAGTCCGGCATCACGGTCAATGCAGTGTGTCCCGGATACACCGAGGGCGGAATGTCCGACCAGGCGGTTGCAGCGATAATGGCCCTGCGAGGTGTGAGTGCCGACGAAGCGCTGGCGATGCTCACGCGCCGCAATCCGCAGAAACGTCTCACGACTCAGGATGAAATTGCGGCAACTGTCGTGTGGCTCTGCTCGCCGGATGCTTCGGCTATCACGGCTCAGGCGATCGCCGTCGCTGGCGGGGAGGTAATGTGACCGCGTCACTTCGCGCCGAGCCATTGCACGAGGACATGCCACGCGTAAGTGACACTCGTGCGGTTCTCCGCACGTGGCTTCGCCTGCTCGCGTGCAGCAACATCATCGGGGGGCGAATTCGCGGCGGGCTACGGGAGAAGTTCGACACTACACTTCCGCGCTTCGACCTTCTGGCCCAACTCGACGCCAGCTCTGCCGAAGCGCCGCGCGGGCTGACGATGAGCGAGCTGTCGCGTCGCTTGATGGTCACAAACGGCAATCTCACCGGTCTTGTCGATCGTCTGGCGCGTGAAGGACTGGTCGCGCGCGCGGTCTCGCCACCAGATCGCCGCACACAGATGATCTCACTCACAGCCGCAGGCAAGGAAGCACTAGGCGCGATGAGGCCAGATCACGCCAGATGGGTCGGTGAAATGTTCGCCGGCCTGACCGACGCGGAGCGGGCACAGCTATACGCGTTGCTCGGCAAGCTCAAGCGGTCTGCACGGATCGCGGCGGGCCAGGCGCAATGACCGACGATATACAGGGTGCCCACTTCAAGGCGCGCCATTTTGGATGGAGCGTCGAGGATCGCGTGGCGACCATCACACTCGACCGCCCGGAGCGGAAGAACCCACTCACGTTCGAGTCATATCGAGAGTTGATCGCGACGTTTCGTGCGCTGCAGAAGATGGAGGACGTCAAGGCGGTAGTCCTGACCGGCGCCGGAGGGAACTTCTCGTCTGGCGGCGACGTTCACGAGATTATCGGACCACTCGTGGAACTGCGCGACGACGGCGACCTCGACGGCCTGCTCAGCTTCACTCGAATGACGGGCTCACTGGTCAGCGCCATGCGTGACTGCCCACAGCCGATTGTCGCAGCCGTTGATGGCGTGTGCGCTGGTGCCGGCGCAATTCTCGCAATGGCCAGCGATCTCCGGTACGGAACGCCGGCAAGCAGAGTTGGCTTTCTGTTCGTGCGTGTCGGGTTGAGCGGTGCGGATATGGGTGCATGTGCGATACTCCCGCGCATCATCGGCCACGGGCGCGCCACCGAGTTGCTTTACACCGGACGATTCATGAGTGCCGAAGAAGCGGAGCGATGGGGTTTCTACAATCGCGTGATCGCAGCTGATACTGTACTGACGGAAGCTCAGTCGATGGCGCGCACGCTCGCCTACGGGCCGACGTTTGCGCACGCGCTCACCAAGCGCTGCCTGCACCACGAGTGGGCGATGGCGATCGATGACGCACTGACGCTCGAAGCCGAAGCACAGGCACTGTGCATGCAGAGCGAGGACTTTGCGCGCGCATATCGCGCATTCGCCGCGAAGCAGACCCCCGTATTCGAGGGCGATTGATGACAGATACGTCATACATGGACTGGCCCTTCTTAGAGGAACGCCATCGCACGCTCGCTGCCGAGGTAAGAGTCTGGGCAGAACGCGAGATCGCTCCGACGGAGAAGGATGAGCCGCGTGGTGTCGAGCTCGATCGCACTTGCACGACGTTCGTGCGCGAGCTCGGTAGCGCGGGATGGTTGCGCCGCGCGGTCACGGCGCCGTACGGCGGCATTTCGGAAACCCTCGATGTCCGGAGTCTCTGCATAATCCGCGAGACGCTCGCTTCATACTCGGGGATCGCCGATTTCGTCTTTGCGCTGCAGGGACTGGGCGCCGGACCGATCACGCTCTTCGGCTCCGACGAGCTCAAGCGACGCTACCTTCCCCGCATTGCAGCCGGCGAGGCGATTGCTGCCTTCGCAATATCGGAAGCCGATGCCGGCTCGGATGTGGGCTCGATGCGCACGAGGGCAACGCGCGACGGTGACTCGTACGTCATCGACGGAGAGAAGAGCTGGATATCGAACGCAGGCATCGCGGACTTCTACGTCGTATTCTGTCGCCTCGAGGCGGCGGAGAACGGCAAGCACGTCGCGCTCGTTGTCGACGCATCGACGCCGGGGCTCACTGTCACTGCGCGCGGTGACATCACAGCTCCGCATTCGATCGGCACTGTGTCGTTCACGGGTTGCAGGGTTCCCGCGACCCGTGTTGTCGGCGTTCCAGGCAAGGGGATGAGTGTCGCACTCGGAACGCTCGACGTATTTCGCGCTACCGTGGGCGCCGCGGCACTCGGCTTCGCGCGCCGAGCACTTGACGAGACGCTGAGCCACGTGACGGATCGCAAGGTGTTTGGCGCCCGTCTCGCGGACATGCAGCTGACGCAGGCGAGGATCGCCACGATGGCGACAGACATCGATGCTAGTGCGCTTCTGATCTACAGAGCGGCCTGGGCGCACGACTGTCGCACGCAACGAGTAACCCGTGAAGCCGCGATGGCCAAGTGGTTCGCTACGGAAGCCGCGCAGCGGACCGTTGACAGCGCGGTCCAGTTGCTCGGCGGACGTGGAGTCGTTGCCGGCGCGACTGCCGAGCGGCTCTATCGAGAAGTTCGCGCGCTGCGGATATATGAAGGCACGAGCGAGATCCAGCAACTCGTTATCGCAAACCAGATACTCGCGCCGTACTCGGCGGCTCCCACGGTCCCGACGGGGGAGGAGAAGAAATGAGTGAGCGCAGCGGACATGTCGACACGTTCTGCGCCGACAATCTTCCACCACGCGAGCTGTGGCCGCAGATGGACTACGGCTCGCTTCCCGATCTCGCGTATCCCGCGCGACTGAATTGCGCAGCCGATCTGCTGGACAGTGTCGTCAATTGCGGCCGCGGAGACGCAACGGTATTCCTGTATGAGGGCTCGCGCTGGACGTATCGCGACCTGCTGGATGCCGCCAACCAGATCGCGCACGTTCTGGTCGAAGATCTCGGCGTCGTCCCGGGGAATCGCGTTCTGCTCCGCGCTCCGAATACACCGATGCTGGCAGCCTGCTGGTTCGCGGTACTCAAGGCGGGAGGCGTGGTAGTCTCAACCATGCCGCTGCTCCGCCCCCGGGAGATTGCGTACACGGTTGACAGAGCACGCATCTCGCTTGCGCTCACCGACTCGAGGGTCGCGGAGGACTGCGAGCGTGCGATGCTTACCGACGTTTCTACGGACGCCCCGAAAGGCGCGCGCGTCGTGCACTTCAACAGCGAGAGCCGCAACGGCCTCGAATCGCTGATGCACTCGAAACCGACGACGTTCGATAACTGCGATACCAGCGCTGAAGACGTCGCCCTCATCGCATTCACCTCGGGAACGACGGGCAGAGCCAAGGGAACGATGCACACGCATCGTGACGTGCTCGCGATCACCGATTGTTTCGCACGGTATATTCTCAAACCGGATGCTTCCGATCTTTTCTGCGGCTCGCCACCGCTGGCATTCACGTACGCGCTGGGCGGACTGCTGCTCTTCCCGATGCGGTTCGGCGCATCCACGTTGATGCTGGAGCAGGCATCTCCGCCCAATCTCATCAGGGCGATTCAGAAGTACCGCCCCACAGTCTGCTTCACCGCTCCCACCGCGTACCGCGCGATGCTCGGAATGCTGAGCGACTTCGACGTGTCGAGCCTTCGCAAGTGCGTATCTGCAGGCGAAACGTTGCCGGCGCCAACGTTCGAGGCGTGGGAAGCTGCGACCGGAATCAGGATCATCGACGGCATCGGCGCGACGGAGATGCTGCACATCTTCATCAGTGCTTGCGGGGACGACATCCGCGCTGGATCGACGGGGCGCGCGATACCGGGTTATGAGGCGCGCGTCGTCGACGAGTCCGGCACACCGCTGCCACCGGGCGAGATCGGCCTGCTCGAGGTTCGTGGCCCGACGGGCTGTCGATATCTGGACGACGTGGAGCGACAGCGGGCCTACGTGCGCGACGGCTGGAACCGTACCGGCGATTCCTACCGCATGGACGAGGATGGCTATTTCTGGTATCAGGCGCGCAGCGACGACATGATCGTCTCGTCCGGTTACAACATTGCCGCGCCCGAGGTGGAGAATGCACTGCTGACGCACCCGGACGTGCACGAGTGCGCCGTCATCGGCCTGCCAGATTCAGAGCGCGGTAGCATCGTCAAGGCGTTCGTCGTGCTGCACCCGCACGCGCGCGACAATCCGCCTGCGATAAAGGCGCTTCAGGACTATGTGAAGGCCGAGATAGCGCCGTACAAATATCCACGCGCGATCGAGTTCGTCGATACGCTTCCCCGCACCGATACGGGGAAGCTTCAGCGTTTCCGATTGAGGGAAGCAACACCATGACCGATATCGATGTGATCCAGCCAGACGGCTGGCTCGCGCCGCGCGGATATGCAAATGGGATCAGCGCCCGAGGACGGGTGATCTCGATTGCGGGCCAGATCGGCTGGAATCCGACGACCGGCGTGATCGAGAGCTCCGATTTCGCACGGCAGACGGCGCAGGCACTTCGCAACATCGTCACCGTACTTGCGCGCGCCAATGCGCGACCCGAGCATCTCGTTCGCATGACATGGTTCGTCACAGATCGCCAGGCATATGTCGATGCACGCGTACGGATCGGTGACGCGTATCGCGAGATAATCGGGCGACACTATCCCGCGATGTCGGTGATAATCGTCTGCGGCCTTGTAGAAGCAGATGCGCTGGTCGAAATCGAGGCTACTGCGGTCGTGCCCGAATGAGCACGACACGAAATGGGCGCGACGCTGTGATAGTGGACGCCGTGCGGACTCCCATCGGAAGACATCGTGGCGCGCTTGCGACCATTCGTCCGGACGATCTGGCTGCCAGAGTGATCCGCGCGCTGGTCGAGCGCACCGGACTGAATCCGTCGTTCATCGACGATGTAATCTTCGGGTGCAGCAATCAGGCTGGTGAAGACAGTCGCAATGTCGGGCGTCTCGCAGCGCTGATCGCTGGCCTTCCGGTCGAGGTCCCCGGCCAGACGGTGAACCGACTGTGCGGCTCCGGCCTCCAGGCGATCGTCAGCGCCGCGCACGCCATCCGGTCGGACGAGGGTGACTGCTTCATCGCCGGCGGTGTGGAGAGCATGACGCGAGCGCCGTGGGTGACGCTTCGGCCGGATGAGCCGTTTGCCCGCTCCGTTCCAGAGACGGCTGATAGCACTATCGGTTGGCGCTTCACCAACGCGGCACTTCCCCGCGAATGGACGATATCGATGGGCCAGACGGCCGAAGTCGTCGCGGAGCGATACCACATCTCGCGCGAAGACCAGGATGCATTCGCGCTGGAGAGTCAGAGGCGTACCGCGGATGCAATCGCACACGGACGGTTCGACGCCGAGCTGGTTCCCGTCACCGCACCGCGCCGAGGAGGCGAGCCGGTCGTCATCGACCGCGACGAACATCCGCGGCCCGACGTCAGCGCGGAGGCGTTGCGCAAACTCCGGCCCGCGTTCCGCGACGACGGCGGCACGGTCACAGCCGGATCATCGAGCGGGATCAACGATGGTGCGGCAGCACTCCTGGTGATGAGTGAACACGCTGCTGCGGACGGACATTACACACCGATCGCACGGGTGGTATCGAGCGCCGTCGCCGGAGTTTCACCGGACGTCATGGGCGTGGGCCCTGTCCCTGCCGTGCGGCTCGCGCTCAAACGCGCCGGGCTGACAATCGACGATATGGATCTCATCGAGCTGAACGAAGCATTTGCGTCGCAGGCGCTCGCGTGCATGCGGGAGCTGCGCATGCCTGCCGATCGCGTCAACGTGAACGGCGGCGCAATCGCACTCGGCCATCCACTCGGCGCAAGCGGCGCGCGCATCGTAACCACGCTCGTCCACGAAATGCGACGGCGCGACGTGCAGCATGGACTCGCAACGATGTGCATCGGGGTCGGTCAGGGGATTGCAATCATTCTGGAGCGCGCATGACGAATGTCGCGATAGTGGGCGCCGGCGCGATGGGGCATGGAATCGGATATGTTACCGCCATAGCGGGTTATACGGTAACATTGACGGATGTGGACGAGGACGTTCTCGAGCGTGCTCGCGCCCATATCGGTCTGGCACTCGATTCCGGCGTGATGCGCGGCAAGGTTAGCGAGGAAACACGGCGCGAAGCAATGGGTCGCATTTCGCTCTCGACGAATCTCGAAGGTGCGATCGACGGCGCGCAGGTCGTCATCGAATCCGCCCCGGAGAAGCTCGCGCTCAAACAGGATCTCTTCAGACGGATCTGTGTCACGGCACCCCGGGACGCGCTGCTCGCGACGAACACATCGTCGCTGTCCGTCTCGGAGATCGCTCGCGCGACGAACTGTCCTGAACGCGTGGTCGGGATGCATTTCTTCAACCCTGTCGCGGCGATGAAACTCGTGGAAGTCATCCGCGGTGCGGAAACGAGCGGCGAATCGACTGGCAAGGCGCACGCGTTCGCCGAATCGTTGGGCAAGAAGGCGATAGTGGTCCGCGACACGCCGGGTTTCGCCACCAGCCGCCTCGGCATCGTCCTCGGGCTCGAGGCAATGCGAATGCTGGAACAGGGCGTTGCCAGCGCAGCAGACATCGATACCGCCATGGAGCTGGGCTACAACCACCCGGTGGGTCCACTCAGGCTCACCGACATCGTCGGTCTCGACGTCCGGCTCGCGGTTGCCGATCATCTTCACGCGTCCCTCGGCGGGGATGCCTTCGCCGCGCCAGCAATTCTGCGCGAGATGGTGGCTGCGGGACACCTGGGAAAGAAGAGTGGCCGTGGCTTTTATGACTGGTTGACACCGCAGTAATCGTGCACCGCGTGGCCCGACGATGCGGTAACTTAATGGCAGCAGGATCGTCCCTCAAACAGCGCGGGATCGTCTTTCACCTCCCGATTTACCGTCGCTACGTAATCAGATGAAATTGCAGGACCAACCGACGGAACCTCAACATACGACGACGTTGACCGACGCTGATCACGCGCGTGAGCTCGCCGAACGCGAAGAGCGGCTGAAGCTGATCTACAACAGTACGCACGACTGCATGTTCCTCATGCGAGTCGAGGGCATCGGGCAGTTCCGCTGTGAGTCGGTCAATCGGGCCTACACCGCGGTGACCGGCTTGCGAGAGGACCAGGTCGTCGGGCACCGTCCGGAGGACATCCTGCCTCCCGCCGCCGCCGCGTTTGCGCTCGGACGTTACATGGCCGCGATAGACTCGCGCTCCCCGCTCGTCTACGCTGAAGACATCATGCTTCCCGCCGGCCGCGTCGTGTTCGAGACGATACTGACGCCGATCATCGATGCAAACGGAGATTGTACGCATCTCCTGGGCGCACTCCGCGACATAACTGCGCGGAAGATTGCGGAGGAGGCACTCCAGGAGAGCGAGGCACGCTATCGCCAGCTGTTCGAGAGCAATGGCTCGGTTCAGTTTCTGGTCGACGCGGAAAGCTCGCACATCCTCGATGCCAATCCGGCGGCTGAGCGATTCTACGGATGGACACGCGAACAGATGCGCGCGATGAACGCATCCGACATCGCCGACATGACGATTGACGAGTGGAAGACATACACTCGTGGCATTTCGCATGGAGAGAACACGTCGGCGGTGCGCATCCACAAACTGGCGTCGGGTGAGAAGCGTACGGTGGAGATCTTCGCCGGCGAATTCATGCTGGGTGACAGGCGCGTCTTTCACTCCATCGTGCATGATGTGAGCGACCGGGTGCGTGCAGAGGAAGCGTTGCGTGACTCCGAGGCGCGCTTTCGCAATGCCCTCGACAGCAGCCTCGACATCTTCACCGTGCTCGACACGGTTCGTGACGCCGACGGCGTGATCATCGACTTTCGTGTCGTCGAGGTGAATGCGCGCGCCGGCACGGTGCTCGGTGTCGACGCTTCGCGGATGATCGGGCGCAGCTTTGGCGAGTTGCTGCCGTACGCGGCCAATGGCGCACTGCTCAAGAGCCTCGTCGCCGTCGCGGAGACTGGTGAAGCAACCGAGACCGAGGTCCAGCCACGCGTTGGGCCACTCGCGGACAAGTGGCTCTCGTGCCAGATCGTTCCGCTCGGACGCGGCGTCGCGATCACCGCACGCGACGTCACCGACCGACGTCGCGCCGAAGATGAGCTGCGCGCACTGTCGCTCGTCGATTCCCTCACCGGCCTCTTCAACCGTCGCGGCTTCGAAGCGGTTGCGGCGCAGCAACTGAAGAACGCCGAGCACACTACCAAGGCTTCGTTCCTGTTCTACTTCGACATGAACGACTTCAAGGTGATCAACGACACTTGGGGCCACGCCGCCGGCGATGACGCGCTGGTCAAGATGGCCGGAGTCCTGAGGCAGACGTTTCGTGAGACCGACGTCATCGCGCGAATGGGCGGCGATGAGTTCGTTGCCCTCGCGCTCAATTGCGGCGAGGTCTCCAACACGGTGCTGGAGCGGCTCCGGTCCGAGCTGGCGCAACAGAACGCGCGCAATGGACTGGCGGGGCTTGGTTACACGCTCTCGTCCGGCGTCGGCATAGCTCGCTTCATGCCCGAAGCACCGCGGACGCTGGAAGGGCTCCTGGCCATTGCAGACCGGGACCTTTACGAGGACAAGCGACTCGGCGGACGAGAAACGGCATAGACCGCGGTTCCCCCGTTCCGGCACGGACTTTCCCCACAGTGCCGGGCTATCAGCACCCAATGTTTACATTGAAGCAGTATGGAACCGACCCGAATCTCCGTCCTGGTCGTGGACGACGAGCCGGCGCTCCGGGAAGTCCTGACGCTTCGAATCCAGGACTGGGGCTACGACGTTACGACAGCGGTGGACGCCGCTGAAGCGGAGCGCGCGCTGCGCCAGAGCCGCCCCGACGTGATTCTCTCGGATGTGGTCCTGCCCGGAATCTCGGGTGTCGAACTGCTGCGCTGGCTCAAGCGCAACGACGAGACCATCCCGGTAATCATGATGACCGCGCACGGGAACATCGATGCGGCGGTCGACGCCATGAAAGCCGGCGCGCGTGATTTTCTCACGAAGCCACTCGATCATGCCGTGTTGCGCGGACTGCTCGACTCCGTGGCCGCGGAGCGCACTCAACGTCAGCTGGATCACGAGCTCGACGCGAATCTCGAAGGATCGGCGAGCATTGGCGGCCTCGTTGGAAAGAGCCGTTCCATTCGTGAGCTGCAGAAGCTGATTCAGGTGATCGCGTCGAGCGATGCGTCGGCGATCATCACGGGTGAGAGCGGCACGGGAAAGGAAGTGGTCGCCCACGCCATCCACACGCTCAGCAATCGCCACGACAAGCCGTTCGTCGCACTGAACGCAGCGGCGATTCCCGAAGGTCTCATCGAGAGCGAGCTGTTCGGACACGAGCAGGGGGCGTTCACCGGGGCCAACCGCTCGCGACCGGGTGCTTTCGAGCTTGCGAATCGGGGGACGCTATTTCTGGACGAGATCGCGGAAATGCCGATGGCGCTCCAGCCAAAACTCCTGCGCATTCTTGAAGACAGCTACGCGCGCCGGCTCGGCGGGAGCAAGGAGATTCATTTCGACGTTCGCGTGCTGGCAGCAACGAATCGGTCAGTTGCGGCCGCGGTCCGCGACGGGCTTCTTCGCGAGGACCTGTTCTACCGGCTCAACGTGTTCGAGATCGCGCTGTCGCCACTCCGCGAGCGGCCGGACGACATCCCGCTGCTGGCCCGACACTTCGTTCGCGAATTCAGCCGGAAGCACAGCATGCCTGTCGAAGGTGTGAACGACGCGTCGCGCGCGCTGCTGGAGGCGTATTCGTGGCCGGGCAACGTCCGCGAGCTGCGTAATGTCATCGAGCGCGCGGTGATCGTGGCGCGGACCGGCTGGATCGAACCTCGTCATCTCTCGCCGCACATTCAGGCGATCAAGCCCGGCGGCCCGACGACGATCCAGGTACCGGCGGGCATGACGCTGGCCGACGCCGAGCGACTGTTGATACTCACCACGCTCGACCGCACGGGCCAGAACAAGGCAGAGGCCGCGCGCCAGCTGGGCCTCGACGTCAAGACGATTCGAAATCGGCTGCGGAGCTACGGACTCGACAAATGAAGGTCGCGACAAAGCTTCGCGCTGCCTTCGCTCTGTACATCACGCTACTCGGCGTGCTGCTCATATATCATGTGAGCACGATCCGCCACGTTGTCGCTACAGGGCACGAGCTGTCGGAGCTGTCGGAGCGCGTGCGCGCGACATCGACTGAGCAGTACATGCGCATCGCCCAGCTGGGCGAGAACGCGGCGAAGTATTCGATCACGCGCGACCCTGGGTACCTGGACAAGTTCGATCAGCTCGCGACCGCATATGCGTCGGAGTTTCAGACGCTTGAAGAAATGCCGCTCAGCGATCGCGAGCGCAAGGAGATCGATGTGGTCGCGAATCAGTGGCACGCGCTCGGATCGCCGACGCGGCGACTCGCATCGTTCGCGCGGCTCGGATCGCTGAACGCCGTGCAGGATTCGCTCGGCGCACTGCAGGGTCAGCTCGACGCTCTGCAAGCTCTCACTCAGCGCGTTGGCGAGGCGTCGCAGTCGGAGATGGAGGCGCGCCTCGCGCAGTCGTCCAGCGCGGCGACTCTCGCCGAGCGCATATCATGGATCGCGGCGCTGGGCATTCTGTTCCTCAGTCTCGTCCTCTCGGCGCTGATCGCACGATCGATTTCGGAGCCGCTGCATCGGCTTACCGAAGGAACACGCAAGGTCGCGCAGGGACAGTTCGACTACAGACTCGATACCACGCGCGATGATGAATTCGCGCAGGTCGCGCGAGCGTTCAACTCGATGACCGAGCGACTCGCCGTACTCGACCGAATGAAGCGCGATTTCGTCACCGGCGTGTCACACGATCTCAAGACACCGCTTACTTCGATGCAGGAAACCATCAGCATACTGCTGGACGAAGTGCCGGGCCCTCTGACCGACAAGCAGCGCACGCTGCTCGTGCTCAATCAGCAGAGTGGCGCGCGCTTGTCCGGAATGCTGGCAAAGCTGCTGAATCTGTCGCGGCTGGAAGGTGGACTCCCACCGGAGATGCAGGTGACGGATGGCGCACAGCTGTTGCGGCGCGCAGTCGCACAGGCCGAGAGCGCGGCGGAGGAGCATGGGATCCACATCGACGTCATGGAGCCGGACCGCAAGGTGCTCGTGGAGTGCGACCAGGATCGAATTCTTCAGGTGCTCGACAACCTGTTGGAGAACGCAATCAAGTTCTCGCCCGATGGCGGCGAGGTGCGCGCCGAGATGCGGGTGCTCGCGGCGCGACCGGATCAGATTCCACCTGCGCGTTGGGCCGCCGTTCGCTCACAGCGGCAGGAATCGAGCGTCATGTGGATAACCGTCACCGATCACGGGCCCGGTATCCCCGATTCGGAGAAGGAACGCATCTTCGAGCGGTTCTACCAGACGCCTTCCGGACGCGCGGTCCGGCATAGAGGCGTGGGACTCGGACTCACCATCTGCCGTGAAATCGTGAAAGTACACTCGGGTGTCATCTGGGTTGCCGACAACCCCGCCGGCAACGGGACGGTGTTCAATGTCCTTCTACCGGGCGCATTTCGTGCGTCACCAGAAGCCACCATCGCAGCTTCTGCTTCCGTTCCCTCAGGCAGTCCATCGGTAGTCTAGTGATCCACAGCCGTCGAGTCGTTCGTTCCGTCGTCGCCTCAGCCTGCGCCACGACGATCATCGCCATAGCCTGCGCGACTGCGCGGACGTCGCAGTTCGACAGCGCAATCGACGCGCGCAACTGGTCCGACGCTGCGACTGCACTCGCGGCCGACACGTCGCTCCTGCACAACGAGTCGACTCTGTTCCAGGCGGCGATGCTGTACAGCTTTCCAGACCGGCCGACGTACGATCCGGCGCGCGCGCGCGAACTGTTCGAGCGGCTGCTGCGGGAATACCCCAACACATCTCGGCGAGAGGCGGCGACGGATCAGTTGTCGCTGCTCTACGAGCTGCAGAAGGCGAGCAGCGACGCCGTTGCGAAACAGCAAGGCCTGCGTGCGCAGATCGCCCAGTTGACCTCGGACACGCTGAAGCTACGCCGGAGCATCGACTCGATCTCGGTTCGACTGCAGGCTGAGCAGGACCAGAGTGCGTTGCTCAGAAAGGTCGCGACGCGTATGGAGAGCGATCTTCAGGACCGGGAAAACCAGCTCAAGGTTCTGCATGACGAGCTGAATCATCTCAAGGCGATCGATCTGCGGTCGACCATCCGGACGCCGGCCGGCGACACGGCGCTGAAAAAACCGCGCAAGCCATAGACGGGCGTTGCGCGGCTGGAATGGCGACGTACTGCGGGCGCGACATCACCGTCGTGACACCGCGCCCGCACTCACCGCTCTGAACTGCTGAAAAATTAGAGCGGCTTGACTGCTGGAGCCGGCTTGGTCGTGTCCGGCTTTGGCTTGGTCGTATCCGGCTTGGTCGGCATCGGCGGCATCGTCGTGTCGGGCTTCGGACGGGCCGTGTCCGGCTTGGTCGGGATCGTGTCAGCTACGGTCGCAGCGATCGGGGTCTGCTGCGCGATCACTGGAGTTGCGTACAGCGCAACGGCGGTTCCCGCCGTCGCGACGCTCAGGCCGAGCGCGATCGCACGCAAGGTGTTGGAATTCTTCTTCATCTAGATACTCCTGTTGGTGAGTTCCCGACAACCACCATCAGTGGTGCTTGCCTGACAGAGCCGCACAAGGCGGCCGGCTTCAGGCATCAGTAAAGGCAATGGATGTGCCTCGCTTGCCGAGTCCATAAACCATTGCTACACAAGGACTTAGGCGGAGTTGGCCTGCATCGGGACTTGTTGCAAACCCGGGATCGGGGAAATCTTCCCCGGGTCCTGGGCCGATCAGATCCGGCCTGTTTGACCTGAAATCGGCGCTGAAATCCGAAAAATTCTGTGTATATTCGCGGACCCGCGTCCCGGAGGACTTTGCATGTACCAGCCACCGAATTTTCGTGAAGATCGGCTCGACGCTCAGCACAGTCTGATTCGTGCCCACCCGCTCGGCCTGATCATCACCGCCGGTCCCGGAGGCCTGATGGCCAACTGGATTCCGTGTCTGGTCGACGCGGACGCAACGCAGTTCGGCACCATCCGGTGCCATCTGGCACGGGCGAACGGTCAGTGGAGAGAGCTGGCGTCCGTGGAGGAATGCATGGTCGTCTTCCAGGGTCCTCAGGACTACGTAACGCCATCCTGGTACGCGACCAAGCGAGAAACCGGGAAGGTGGTTCCGACGTGGAATTATGCGACCGTGCACGTCTGGGGTCGGCCACGTGTGGTCGAGGACGACGTCTGGCTTCGCCGCCAGCTGGACGATCTCACACAGCAGTGCGAAAGCGATCGTCCGATGCCATGGAAGGTGGATGATGCGCCGGCTGACTTCATAGTTGCACAGATGAAGGGGATCGTCGGGATCGAGATTCCGATCACGAGGATCGAGGGCAAGTGGAAGATGGGCCAGAATCGACCCGAGGCGGATCGGGTTGGCGTGCTGGATGGATATCGAGAGAAAGGAGCGGCAGCGGAACGAATGGCGAGGCTGGTCGCTGAGCGCGGCGGATTGCCAGCGCCGGAATGATCGATTTACCAGCTACGGACCCGTACACACACCGATCTGGGAGCTACTGACTCGCGCACACCGGAGAACCCCTCGAAAGAAGTCTGGGTAGTCAGAGGTCAGATGGTCGGCTGCAGCGACTGTCGAACGTGCGCTGCGGCCTGCACTATCGCGCTCATGCTGGGGCGGACTTCCTCCCACCGGCGCGTCTTGAGACCACAGTCGGGGTTTACCCAGAGCTGATCCGGCGTGAGCACGGTGAGCGCTTTGTTGAGATGCTTCTCGATCTCGGCAGCGACTGGAACCGCGGGGGAGTGTACGTCGTATACTCCGGGCCCAATTCCATTCGGATAGCTCACGCGAGCGAAGGTGTCGAGCAGCGTCATGTCCGAACGCGACGTCTCTATCGAGAGTACATCCGCGTCCATTCGCGCTACTGCATCGATGATGTCGTCAAATGCCGAGTAGCACATGTGCGTGTGCACCTGCGTTTCGTCGCGCACGCCCGATGACGCAAGGCGAAAGGCATTCACCGACCACTCCAGGTACTCGTGCCGGTCTTCTGTCTTGAGCGGCAAACCCTCGCGGATCGCGGGTTCGTCGATCTGGATGATGCGTATGCCCGCCGCTTCCAGATCGGCAGTTTCGTCGCGAATGGCGAGCGCGAGTTGCCGGCATGTTTCGTCGCGCGGCTGGTCGTCACGAACGAATGACCATTGCAACATCGTCACCGGTCCGGTGAGCATCCCCTTGACGGGTCGCGACGTGAGTGACTGGGCGAATGCTGTCCACGTCGTAGTCATCGCGCCGCCACGGGAGATATCGCCATAGATGATGGGCGGCTTCACACAGCGCGAGCCGTAACTCTGGACCCACCCGCGTTGCGTGACTACAAATCCTGCGAGGCGCTCGGCGAAGTACTCCACCATGTCATTCCGTTCGAACTCGCCGTGGACGAGCACGTCGAGACCGACTTCTTCCTGGAACCGAATTGCGTCTTCGATCTGCGAGCGCAGGAACGCATCGTAGTCTGACGGAGCCATGTGCCCGGCCCGCGCCGCGGCGCGCGCGCGACGCAGTTCGGCGGTCTGTGGAAAGGAGCCGATTGTCGTCGTCGGAAGTTGCGGCAGTTTGAGCGCACGTTCCTGTTGCGTGCTGCGCGCACGATAGGGCGTACGGCGAAACATGTCCTCACTCACCGCGCGCTGCCTCTCCTGCACCGCCGCATCGTGCGCACGAGGCGACGCTCGACGTTGGGCCAGTGCGGCGCGCGCGTCCGCGAGCGCATCGGTGATTGCGTCAGGCATCGTGTCCGGCCCGTGCTGCAGCGCGGCCGAGAGCGTTGCTACCTCGTGCAGTTTCTGCGTACCGAAGGCCAGCCAGCGACGCACGTCAGCATCCAGCGCCGTCTCATTATCCAGATCCACGGGGACATGGAGCAGCGAACACGAAGGCGCGACCATGACGCGATGCGGACCGAGCGCGTGAGTCGCCCGCGTCAGGAGTCCAAGTGTTGCATCCAGGTCTGCACGCCATACGTTGCGTCCGTCCACGACGCCGAGCGAAAGCACGAGGTTGCGTGGTGCTCGTTCCAGCGCCGCAGAGAGCTGGCCGGGCCCGCGCACGAGGTCGAGATGTAGCGCCGCGACTGGGAGTCCAAGTGCGGTTGGCAGATTTGCGCCAAGGTCGCCGAAGTACGTCGCGACGAGTACGCGCGGACCGGCGTCACCGAGGCGTTCGTACGCCGCCTGGTACGCGCGCAGGGTTTCGCGCGGGAGGTCCAGCACCAGACAGGGTTCGTCCAGTTGCACCCACTCGGCGCCCGCGCCAGCGAGCAGCTCGAGCATTTGCTCGTATACCGGCAATACCGAGTCGAGCAACGTGAGCGGGCCCGCCGATGTACCGCACATCCTGCCAAGCAGGAGAAAGGACACCGGTCCGAGAATTACCGGACGCGTGGTGATGCCGAGTGCCTTTGCCTCCAGAAACTCATCGATCGGTTTGGTGGACGCGAGATGAAAATCCTGCGCGGGCTCGAACTCGGGGACGATGTAGTGGTAGTTGGTGTCGAACCACTTCGTCATCTCCATCGCGGGAATCGAAGATGCGCCGTCGGCCAGGCCCCGCGCCATCGCGAAGTAGCGATCCAGATTGCTCAGGCCGGCGCGATGAGCGAATCGGCGGGGAATCGCGCCGAGCATGACTGCTGTATCGAGCACATGGTCGTCCAGCGAGAAGTCATTCGACGGAACGTGCTCGATGCCGGCGTCCGCCTGAAGCTGCCAGTTGGTGCGACGAATATCGCGAGCAGCCGCTGCGAGATCGTCCGCAGTCGAGCGTCCGGCCCAGTAAGCTTCGAGCGCGCGCTTGAGCTCGCGATCGGGTCCGATACGTGGGAAACCTAGGTTCGACGCGATGGGCATTGATGTTTCGGAACGGGTAACCGGTCAACACGACGCTCGTGCACGTCGACACCGGACGCTTCCATCAACTTCGGCAGATCGGTTGTACTCCGGCGTGACGGATGTCACCGTCACAGCCCGGTCGGACACTACTGTACCAAGACGCCCGACTTGTGCCAGATTGCATGCTATGACTATCGGTGAGTTGGCCGAACGCGCGGGCGTGAATGTCCAGACCGTGCGCTACTACGAGCGCCGCGGGCTGCTGGCCAAACCGCGGCGGACGGACTCCGGGTACCGCACCTACACAGACGTCACGCTCGACCGCCTGCGGTTTATCCGCCGCGCGCAGGAGCTTGGTTTCACGCTCTCGGAAATCGGAGAGTTGCTGGTGCTGCGGCTCGATCCACACACGACGGCGTCGACAGTGAAGGCGCGTGCGGAGGCGAAGATCGCGGATGTGGACCGTCGCATCCACGATCTCGAGCATATCAAACACGCGCTGGTACACCTCGCCGGAAGATGCCATGGTGGGCGCGGGCCGCTGGGCGATTGTCCGCTGCTCGATGCATTGGGACCATTGAGCAGCGCCGGCAGCACCGTAGACTGACGTACCGTCACGCAGCGTAACCGATTGCACCGGTTGCGAAGCGACACCAGCGGTTCGTAACTCTACTGGAACCGCATCGGCCGCGCAGTCAACCGGTCGATGCGAGCTACTGTGAGCGCGCGACGGTATGCAGCTCGCTGCAGAGCGCATCTCTCTTCGAACCCGCTACCTCCTCCACCGTCATCATCGCACCGCAGCACGTGTCGACGCCGAAACGGTTGAACACCGCCATGGCAGCTGGATGCCGCCGAATCACTTCGTCCACAGTCCATCCGCAGTCGATTTCGAGTTCTGTCGCAGGCATGATCGGTTACTCCATATAAAGGTCCAACGTGGGTGTACACGCTCGTGCACGTTGTACGATACAGTCTGTACCTAGATATAAGGTCAAGGGGTGGTCGCGCCCAACATCGATCGGTTCGCACCACGGTTTACAGCGGGGAAATCCCGGAGAAGATCCTTATTGCGGGCGGGGCTATCCGGGGCGAGGCCTGAAACACACTCGCGTCTGACCGGAAATCTCGCGCGACGCTCTGCGAAACCCCAGCAGAAGGCCGTTCACTCGTTGCCGCGCGCGGTCGGCAGGTCGTAACCTCACGTCAACAGGCCCGGCAGGAATCGAACCTGCAACCCCCGGTTTTGGAGACCGGTGCTCTACCAATTGAGCTACGGACCTACACTGATCTTCCAGACCCCTGAAGCCCTGCCAGGGGTGGCTGACGGGAATTGAACCCGCAACCCCCGGAACCACAATCCGGTGCTCTAACCAATTGAGCTACAGCCACCATGTCCGGGGCCACGTCGCCCCGAGCATTTCATTCTAATCCCGCAATCGAGAGCCAGCAACTAACGCCGCCGGCCTCCTGCCTCAATCAGTCCTTCGCGCGATCCATGTACTCGCCGGTCGTCGGATTCACCCGAACCCGCTCGCCCTGAGCGATGAACTCCGGGACGTTGATCGTCACGCCATTGCTCAGCTTTGCCGGCTTGGTCGAGGCGGTCTTCGTCGCTGTCTTCATGACCGGAGCCGTGTCCACGATCTCGAGATTGAGCGAGTTGGGAAGCTGGATGCCGATCGGGTTGCCGTTGTAGTACTCGGCCTGGATCTTCATGCCCGGCTGCATCCACTGAGCTGAATCGCCCAGTGCTTCCTCGTCCATCTCGATCTGATCGTAGTTCTCGGTGTTCATGAAATGATAGGTGTCGCCACCCTGATACATGAACTCCAGGTCGTGGGTTTCCATCGCAGCCTTCTCGATGGAATCCGCTGCGCGGAACCGGTGCTCGAAGCTGTTGCCGGTGCGAATATTCTTGAGCTTGGCCTGCACCATCGCCCGGAGGTTTCCCGGCGTGTGGTGGCGGAACTCAACGACGCGGCATGGCTCACCCTCGAACACGAGAACCATCCCCCGCCGAATCTGCGTGGCTGGCATCGCCATTCGTCAAATCCTCGGAAAAACGTACATAGCCTTTAAAGGTAGCAAGTAAGGCCCGCTACAGGCAACCGGCCACTGGTGGGATGGCTGAAATCGGGCAATCTTCACCCAGGATGTAGAGAATCCACCGCCGCCTCCGACTTCTCTACGAAGCGCCGGTTTGGGCGCCCAAACCCGAAGAGGAGATCGTGCCCATGAAGTACATGATGATGATGAATGCCCCGCGCGGGAACGGTGAATACCAGATCAACGACTGGTCGCCAGAGGATTTCCAGGCGCACATCGCGTTCATGCACGGCTTCAACAGGAAGCTCAGCGAGGCGGGCGAGATGGTGGCGTGCGAGGGCCTGACTCCGCCCGCGCAGGCGAAGCTGGTGCGCGCCGGAAAGGACGGGCGGCCGGTAACCGATGGTCCCTTCCCCGAAACAAAGGAGTTTCTCGCGGGCTTCTGGATCATCGACGTCGACAGCCCCGAACGCGCGTACGAGCTGGCGGCTGCCGTCTCCGCGGCACCCGGGCCTGGCGGCGCTCCGCTCAACATGGCGGTCGAGTTACGGCCTGTCATGAGCGCGCCGCCCGATCCATCCGCGCCCTCGCTCACGCGCTGAACGCGACGCTCGTGACGGATCGAACCACCAGCACGAACGCTGCTGAATTCGCCGATCACCTGCTGCGCGAGCTTGCGCCGCAGGTGCTCGGCGTCGTCGCACGGAAGTGCGGTGATTTCGCTGACGCGGAGGATGCGGTCCAGGAAGCGCTCATCGCAGCAGCCACGCAGTGGCGCGCTGCCGGCGTGCCCACGAATCCGCGCGGCTGGCTGTACAGCGTTGCGATGAGGCGGCTCAAGGATCGCGCGCGCAGCGAGAGTGCGAGGCGCCGGCGCGAGAAGAAAGTCGCAAGCGAGCATGCGCATGTGCAGCCGTTCGTCTCGCCACCCGACGCGGAACTCGGCCTGATGGCGGACGACACACTCGTGCTTCTCTTCATGTGCTGCCATTCCGCGCTCTCACCCTCGTCGGCGATCGCTCTCACTCTGCGCGCGGTCGGCGGGCTCACGACGGCCGAGATAGCGAGTGCGTTTCTCGTTCCGGAAGCGACGATGGCACAGCGTATCAGCAGGGCCAAGCAGAGCATCAAGTCGTCAGGAGTCGCGTTCCACATGCCGACGGACGACGACATGGTGGAGCGACTGGGCGCAGTGATGCACGTGCTGTATCTCATCTTCAACGAGGGATACGCGAGCAGCAGCGGTCCGGAGCTGCATCGTGTGGATCTCTCCGCCGAGGCGATCAGACTCACACGGATGTTGCGCGCGTTGACGCCGGACGATGGTGAAGTCGCCGGCTTGCTGGCGCTGATGCTGCTCACCGATGCACGTCGCGCTGCACGAGCGGGACGTCACGGTGAGCTGATTCCGCTGGACGCCCAGGATCGATCGTTATGGGATCGACAGATGATCAGCGAAGGAACGGCACTCGTGTCGAGTGCATTCGCAGCGGGATCGGTTGGACCGTATCTGCTCCAGGCTGCAATCGCCGCGATTCACGACGAGTCGCCCCGCGTGCAGGACACCGACTGGCCGCAGATAATGGCGTTGTACGGAGTGTTGACGCGAATGTCGGACAATCCGATGGTCGCGTTGAACCACGCGATTGCAGTTGCGATGGTGGATGGCGCGGAAGTTGGTCTTGCGTTGGTGGGCGAACTCGACACGGATCAGAAGCTGCGCGGGCATTACAGGCTCGATGCGGTTCGCGCGCATCTGTACGAGATGCTCGGTGACGATGCGCGCGCGATTCTGCATTATCGCGCGGCTGCCGAGGGCACGGCGAGTATTCCGGAGCGAGATTATCTGAACCTGAAGGCGGCGCGAGCGAGCGGAAGATGCTGACCGTTCGTCCTTCCCGTGCAAGCACGAATTGACGGGTGGCGACGGGGGTTCTCCTACAACACTTTCTTCAACGAATTCCACACGTTCGTCGCAACGATCTCCTCGCCTGTCACGTTCGGATGCAATCCGTCCGCCTGATTCAAATCGGCGTGTCCTGCAACCCCATTCAGCAGGAACGGAATGAGTGTCACACCCTTCTCGCGCGCGAGGTCTGCATACATCTTGTGAAATGCGGTGGTGTACTGCTGGCCAAGGTTGGGCGGGGCTTCCATCTGAATGAGGAATATCTTCGCGTGCGGCTTTGCAGCCTTTATCCGATCCAGAATTTCAGCGATGTTTGACCGCGCCTCGGAGACCGGGAGCGCCCGAAGGGCGTCGTTGGCCCCGGTTTCCAGGACGACTACATCGGCCGGGCTGCGGAGCACCCAGTCGATCCGGTTCAGCGCACCGGCCGACGTTTCGCCGCTGACACCGGCATTCACGGCGGTGAGCGGTGTACCGGCGGAGTCGGCCTTTGCCTGGATCAGTGCCGGATAGGCCTGCTCCGGCCGCAGGCCGAGGCCGGCCGTGAGGCTGGTACCGATGAAGAGCACCGTCGGGCCAGCCGCGGCGGGGTCGGGCGACGATACGCTCTCGGGCGGAGCGGCCTCAACCGTCTGGACCGCCTGCGGTGTCTTATCTTTCGCCGCCGGGTTGCATCCGCCAATTAGCAGCGCCGCCGCCAGGCTCGCAGTAGTGCAGGGACTCATATAACGGACGTTTTTCTTCATGCTCATCGCTGAATCGTTGACCAAGGAATACCGGAGTGGCGAGCGCACGCTCGCGGTGCTCCGGAACGTATCGTTCTCCGTGCAGCCGGGCGAGTTCGTCGCCATTACCGGGCCATCCGGAAGCGGCAAAACTACCCTTCTCGGCCTGCTCGCGGGTCTCGATACACCGAGCGGCGGTCGCGTGATCCTGGACGGCGCCGAGATGTCGAGCATGAGCGAGGACGATCGGGCTCGAATACGATCGGCGAAGGTCGGATTTGTCTTCCAGAGCTTTCAGCTGATCTCGACGCTTACCGCCGCGGAAAATGTCCAGGTTCCGCTCGAGCTGCGTGGCGAGAGCGGTGCGGAGCGACGCGCGTCGGACCTGCTCGAGCGCGTTGGACTCGCCGAGCGGGCGACGCACTTCCCTACCCAGCTGTCCGGCGGCGAGCAGCAGCGCGTGGCGATCGCGCGCGCGTTTTCCAATCGGCCATCGATTCTGTTTGCGGACGAGCCAACTGGAAATCTCGACGCCGCGAGCGGCGAGCGGGTCGTTGCATTGCTCGAAGAGCTGAACCACGAGTCGGGCTCGACTGTCGTGATAGTCACGCATGACGCCACGCTGGCGGCGCGTGCACGGCGACAGATCAGACTGGCCGATGGAGTGGTGATCGAGGATACCGGATCGACGGAGCGCGTAGATTGAGTGCTTCGCAGATGCAACTGGCGCGGCTTGCATGGCGCGAGAGCCGCACCACGCGACGAAAGCTGTTTCTGTACATGTCCACGATCGCGGTGGGCGTGGCGGCGCTGGTGTCGATCGATTCGTTCGCGCGCAACGTCACACGTTCGGTGCGCGAACAATCCCGCTCGCTTCTCGGCGGCGATGTCCAGTTTTCCAGCAGGCGCCCCTTCGCGAAGGAGACAGAGCAACTGCTCGACTCTCTGGCGCGCGCCGGAATTCCGAATGCGCGCTCGACGACCTTCCCGTCGATGGCCGTCATTCCGCGCAACGGGAACACACGACTTGCGCAGATCCATGGTGTGAGCGCCGGATACCCGCTGTACGGTGCGATCACCACTCAACCTGCGGGCAGATACGAGACGCTGCAATCGGGACCGAACGCGCTGGTCGACCCGTCGCTGCTCATCGTGCTCGACGCACGGATCGGCGACACTCTCAAGGTTGGTTATGGCGAGTTCGTGATCACAGGTACGCTCAAGGACGTGCCGGGAACCTCGGGTCTTTCATCCGCATTCGCACCACGCATCTACATTCCCGCGCGATATCTCCCGGAGACGCGGCTGCTGGTGTTCGGCAGTACCGCGGAATACGCAGCGCTTCTCAAGCTTCCTTCCGATCGGGATCCCAAGGGGTTCGCAGCACCGTTCCGCGCGCCACTGACCAGGCAGGACGTCAACGTGCGAACGGTCACGCAGACGGAAGAGTCGGCCGCAAGAGCCACCGAGAGTCTCGCGAACTTCATCGGCATCGTCGGAATGGTCGCTCTGCTGCTGGGCGGTATCGGCGTCGCGAGCGGAGTGCGGGCCTTCGTCGCGCGAAAGATCGACACCGTCGCGATCTTCCGCTGCCTCGGCGCTTCGGGCAATCAGGTGCTCGCGATGTACGTGGTGCAGGCTGCGGCAATGGGCCTGCTCGGTGCGCTGCTCGGTGCAGTGGCCGGAGTCGCGATTCAGTTTCTGCTTCCGATCGCATTTGTCGGGTTGCTTCCCGTGGACGTACACGTCACGGCCGAACCCGTGGCGATACTCACAGGAGTGCTGATCGGCGACTGGATCGCGCTCGTATTTGCGCTGCGCCCGCTGCTCGCATTGCGAAACGTTTCGCCGTTGCAGACGCTCAGACGCGATGCTGATTCCGACGTGCTGCGAATGCGCTGGAACGATCTTCCGCGACTGCTTGTCAATGCCGCTCTGGTGCTGAGTGTCGTCGCGGTCGCGGTCGCACGTGCGCAATCCGTACGACAGGGGCTCTGGATCGCAGCTGCCACGGGCGGCGTTCTTCTCGTTCTGGCTCTGGTCGCGAGCGCACTGGCATGGGGCGCAAGGCGATCTGTGCGCGCGGGATGGCCATACGTCGTACGGCAGGGGCTTGCCAACGTGTACAGACCAGCGAATCAGACGCGCGCCGTGATGCTGTCGCTCGGATTCGGTGCCTTCCTCGTCACCACGCTCTATCTCGTTCAGAACAGCATAGTGCAGGATCTCGCGCTCAACGCATCGTCGTCCGGCGCCAACCTGCTGCTGTTCGATGTACAACAGGACCAGGCCGCGCCGATCGATTCGATCATTCGCGCGCGCGGATTCAAGGTAGCGCAGCAATCACCCGTAGTCCCGATGCGCATCGCATCGATCAACGGAAGAAGCACCGAGTCGATCGTGGGCGATTCCGCGAAGAACCGGCGCGCCGGCTGGGCAGTGCGGCGGGAATATCGCTCGACCTATCGCGACTCGATCACCGCCGGTGAAACGCTGACCGGTGGCAAGTGGTTCGCGCCAGAGCGTGCGGGCGCCGCGCCGTTCGCGCCTGGCGACACGGGCGAGGTATCGCTCGACGCAGGCGTCGCCGGCGAGCTCAAGGTCAAGCTTGGCGACGAGATCACCTGGAACGTCCAGGGAATCGACATACCTACAAGGGTCACGAGCCTGCGCGACGTGAAGTGGACGCGGTTCGAGCCGAATTTCTTCGCCGTATTTCCGAGCCGTGTTCTGCGCGACGCTCCGCATCAGTTCACGGTGCTCGCGAACGTGCCCGGCGTGCTGGATGTGGCGACGGTACAGCGTGACCTCGTGCGCCGGTTTCCGAATGTCAGCAGCATCGATCTGTCGCTCATCACCGAGACGATCGGGAAGATCGTCGCGCGCGTGTCGACCGCAGTTCGGTTCATGGCGCTGTTCAGCGTCATCATGGGAATTCCGGTACTGTTCAGCGCGGTATCGTCCACCCGGCGCGAGCGCATTCGAGAGAGCGTGCTGCTCAAGACACTCGGCGCGACGCGCGCGCAGATCATGCGGATACTGCTTACGGAGTACGCACTTCTCGGGATACTGGGCAGTCTCACCGGGCTGGTGCTCGCGCTCGCGGGCAGTTGGGCGCTGGTGCACTTCGTCTTCGATGTGAAGTACACGCCGCAGTTCGGGCCGGCGATCGCAATAACCGCGGTGATGATGGTGATCGCGATTTCAATCGGGTTGATCGCAGGGCGCGACGTGTTCAAGGAGACTGCGATGACGGCGTTGCGGGAAGGCTAGGCCGACGCAACTCATGCACCGAATTGGTGGTCATGCGTAGGGCGCGGATTTATCCGCGCCTGGCCCCGTAACGCGCGATGGGATTCCAACGAGCGCGGACGGGGTGAACGATGGGATGAACGTCGGCGTTGTCGAACGTCCGGTTTGTCGAACGTCGTCGCAACGGCGTCCGTTGAACGACCCGCGTTGAACGACCCGCGTTGATCCGATTTCGATACGACGTAAATGGAAGAGGCGCGGATAAATCCGCGCCCTACGCAGGCGTACCGGATCGGCGCGTGGGTAGCGTCGTCGGGAACGCGTACCGGATCGGCGCGTGGGTAGCGCCCTTATTGTACCCGCATCACGTACACGCGTCCGTTCGGATCCGACGACGTTGTCCCGCCCGCATTCGTTATTCGGATCGTTCGCGCGCCCGATCCCGACGTAACGAAATAGGCCGCGGACGATGCTGGCACGTTCGCGGTGAGTGACGCGCCGGTGCCGATCGGCGCTACCGGGAGATACGACGCGGCTGTCTCGGAACCGATCATCACTCCCGAAACGATCTGCCTGAAGTTGTAACTCTTGAAGTTGTACGGTGACGCTGGCGGCGTAGCAGCGCGGTGGTCCGCGTAGAGCGTGACGAGAAAATGCGCGAGGATCGTATCCATCGGCACGCCTGTCGCCTTGACGAGATTCGTAGTACCGGTGTCCGGGCCGGCAACGAGCTTGCGCGTGAGCGTGCGCGGATCGCCGCCGGTATTGAACCAGTCGGCGACGTACCTCACGAGCGCCCACTCCGCGCCGCGTGACGCAAGGTTGGCTGCCGCCTTGGGGTGGTTCACGATCGCAGCGGTCGTGTCCGGACGCTCCACGTAATACTTCGCACGGGCCAGATTCTGCAGGAAGAACGCCTGCGTTATCGTCGTGTCGAGGTTGTTGATGTCGGACAGTCCGACCGTGGTGTTGTCAGCGAAACCTGCCTCGACCCTACCCACTGCTTCTTCCGCGAAGTGCGCGAGCCCCTCGTCAAGCCACGTCGCCTCGAAGTTCACCACCGACGGCGAGATGTATCTGTTGCCGGAGTTGATCATGTGCTGGAATTCGTGCGCGACCGTGCCGCGTGTTATCTGCCGCACGAATGCAGTACTGAAAGAATTGCCGTTCACTCCGCTCGGATCCGGCGCAAGAAGGTAGAAGATCTCACCCAGATTGCTGGACAGACAGCCGGCAGACGTCGGCGGATACAGATCACCGGCGAAGAAGAATCCGCCAACGTATCCGGATTTGCTCGCCGATCCCGCTGGCGTCAGCTTGTTCACCGCGGGCGTGTAGTAGATGATGATGTGGCCATTGTTGTCGATGTCGGTCGGCGTGCCGAAGTATCCGACATCGGTCGGGTAGATCATCTGGTCGAACTCGTCGCCGATGGACTTGAAATCGGCGTCGGTGAACCCCCCAGCAGGCGAGTTGACGTCGCTCACGACTATCGCATGCGTCGATACGTATCGCACCATGCCGAGCGTCGTCGTGGAACTGCCCGCGTCGCACGCTTTGGCGGACACGCCGCCGAAGCCGGCAGGCGTCAGGACCTTGAGTGACATCGTTGACCCGACGGCTGGCGCGGCGCTCACGGCACGCGAGGGCGTCAGCACATTGGCACTCGCAGCGGCGCCCGTACCGCCGCTCCGTCGCCCACCCGGACGCGGAAGACCCGTGCGCTCGAAGTTTCGCAGCTGGGCCTCGAACTGCTCGCCACGCGATACCGTCCCCGGTACCACGAGCGGATGCTGAATCGGCGGGAATACATCCGCCACCGGTATCTGCACCGACGGCGTCAGCCAGTCGCCGTGAACGCCGTAGCTGCCGACCGTGCCGGCGTTCACATTCGAATTGCCCAGAATCACAGCGAACTGCGCCGAGCCGGACGACGCCGGAATGGACAGCCCGCCGGATGCGGCAGAGAAAGTCATCGCTCGAACGTCGCCGACATTCATCGTGCCGAGATCCGAAAGCGTCGGATCGGGCACTCCAGGAATCGGCGCGACCGCAGAGTCACTACATCCGACAACCAGAAGAGCAGCGCCAAAGACACCGTACAGTGATTTCACACGCGATTCCAAGTTAGGTGCAGCTCGCCGCACGGGGCGGCATCATCGATGACGTTGGACGGTGCGAATCGCAGGCCGTTAGGGGCCTGAGAGTCACACCAGGCTGCTACGAATGCGCGGCGACCTGTGCTGCGCAGGCCAGAAACATAGCCACCGTGAAGGCAAGAAATGCGCGCTGCGCGAGGGGTCGGCGCGTAAAAAATTGAACTATCTCATCCATTTTGTGCGGTCCAAACGGGCGTTGAGGAGAAAAACCATATGACGCGTCAGAATGCTCAGCGAAACAAACGATTTTCGCCGGAGCTTGTTCCCGCACTATCTGGTATCGGCTGCTGCAGCGCCAACAGGTTGCAGCCCAGATGCGACAAGGATCGAACGGCCTTCCGGTGACATCAAAAATGTGATAAACCGGTGCGCCGCCTCAGCGTGCGGAGCGTCCTTTGGGACACCCGCTCCGAACACAATCGGCGCACCGTGCATCACCAGCGGCGCGTGCGAGGTGCCGCCCGACCTGCTCCCCGAGCTCGGCGATGAAATGTCGACGCTCGCCACGTAGTACGTCGTGGCGAGCGTTGGATCGCCGAGGTCGACCTCACGCGGGAGGTTGACGAATCGAAGGCCCAGCTTACGGGCGACGGACTCGTACTCCCAGGCGTAGTCCAGGTTCCCCGTCTGGAGCAATGCGACAAGATCTGCGGATTTTGGACGCACGTTCGAAGTCGATGCCGCCGCCCGGAGCCTGGCCGCGAGTCCGGGGCGCTTGTAGTAGCGTTCGGCCAGCTGCATCGCCATGAGCGCCCGATAACCCGCAGGATCGAGCGTGGGATCGCTCCTCCCAACCTGGACGCCCTGCCTCGTCGTGACGTCGGCCCAGTTCCGGGCAGTCACCTCGTCAGCGAAGCGGGAACGGTCGGTGTACGCCAGAACCAGGCGGCTGCTACCCAGCAGCGCGATCGGGCCCGTGAGCCGGCCGGGTATCAGGCGAGCGAACAGAGCCGTATCGGCGACTGCGACCACGTCCGGCACGCGACCCAGATCGCTGATCTTCCGAATCGTCTCCACAGACCCGGCGTGTTCCTGGCTCACTCCGTACCCGTGGCTCGGCGCGAACGAGTCGAGCGCCGCGCGTAACGGCAGCGCGAGCGCGCCGGCATTGAAGACGACGAGCGGCGGATGATCCGGCCGCGGAGACGCGCTGCAGGCGACGATCAGCGCGGCCACCGCCGCAGAGAGGACCGGGGAGGCTGTTGACCGCGCGGATAGTAGCCGATTCATCGCTGGACGGGTAACATACACTGGTTGCATCCGGCACATGGAGCTCTAAATGGCGACGACGTTGGGACACGACACGGCGGAAGATATTCCCGGGCTCACGACTACGCGCGCCCCGTTCATAGAAGCCGCGCGCGCGCACGGCGAACTGTACATCGAACAGCCGTACGACCTGTATAACGGCGAGAATCACGAGGCGTGGAGGCAGTTGTTCGCACGGATGGGCGATCGGTGGCAGCGCTACGCCAATCCGCGTTTCCTGCAGGGCGTCGAAACACTCTGCCTCGATCCGAGTGCAGTTCCACGCCTGGAAGACGTGAACAAGTTCATGGCGCCGCGCACGGGCTTCAAGGCGAAAGCGGTGAGCGGGTATGTGCCGGCGTATCTCTTTTTCGATTCGTTGCGGAAGCGCGAGTTCCCGACGACCATCACCATCCGCGATGCTGGCCGGCTGGATTACCTCCCCGAGCCGGACATCTTCCACGACATCGCCGGCCACGTGCCGATGCACACCGATCCCGCCTTCGCCGATGCGCTCGTACGCTTCGGAGAGGCGGCGCAGACTGCCGTTCATATCGTGAAGCGTATCAAGGACCCGGACGAGCAGGTTCGTCGCACCACGAGCATCATGAAGGCCATGGCGCGGTTCTTCTGGTTCACGGTCGAGTTCGGACTGATGCGAGCGCCGGACGGAAAAGGGGTCAAGGCGTACGGCAGCGGCCTGCTCTCGTCCTACGGCGAGCTGCAGCACAGCATCGAGTCGCCGATGGTGCAGCGGTATCCGATCCAGCTGGAGTGGGTGATCAACCAGTACTTCGAGATCGATCACTACCAGCCGCTTCTCTTCATCGTGGAGTCGTTCGAACATCTGTTCGAGCAGGTCGGCGTACTCGAAGACTGGATGAAGCAGGGAAAGCTGGACAATGTGTCGCCGGGGGAGCCGAGTCTGTCGGAAGTCGACGTCCGCAGCTTCATCGAAGCCTCGGCGTAAGGACGGATCGCACCGTTGTCTGCGCCACGGGAACGGATAAGGGTAGTCGTTGCGGAAGATGATGAAATTGCGCGGCTGATCGCGGGCAGGATGCGCGACATGATTCTCGCGCGGCAGAAATCAGGCGACCATGCGGTGCTCGGACTTGCGACCGGAAGCACGCCGATCGGTATCTATCGAGAGCTGATCCGGATGCACCGCGACGAAGGTCTGGACTTCTCCGACGTCGTGACTTTCAATCTCGACGAATATTTCGGAGTCGCGCCGGACGACATCCACAGTTACCACCGCTACATGTGGGAGAATCTCTTTTCCCACGTCAACATCGCACGCGAGAACGTGCACATTCCCCGGGGTGACGTTCCGCGCGACGCGATCGACGCCGAATGCGCGCGATACGAGCAGGCAATTCGCGACGCCGGCGGAATAGATCTGCAACTGCTCGGCATCGGCAAGACGGGGCATATCGGCTTCAACGAGCCGGGCTCCGGCGCCGACTCGCGCACGCGCATCGTCACGCTCGACACGATAACACGGCGCGACGCCGCCGCGGACTTCTTCGGTGAGGAGAACGTTCCGACCGAAGCGGTAACGATGGGAGTTGCGACGATTCTCGAAGCGCGGGAGATCGCGCTGGTTGCCACTGGCGAGCACAAGGCGGCGATCGTGCGACGGGCGGTGGAAGGAGAGCCGAGTCCGGACGTTGCTGCGACGTATCTGCAGGAACATCCCGACGCGACGTTCTACGTCGATCCTGCAGCGGCAGCGGATCTCACGCGTATTGCGACACCGTGGCTGGTGGGCGAGGTACAGTGGACGCACGACCGCGCGATCGACGCCGTGATCTGGTTGAGCAGGCTTACAGGTAAATCCGTGCTCAAGCTCGACACACACGATTACCGGGAGAACCATCTCAGCTCGCTCGTCGCGCGCTACGGCTCCGCCGGCCCGCTCAACGGCGAGGTATTCAACGCGCTGGTAGCGAAGGTGCGCGGCCGCAGCAAGCTGCCGCACGGCCGTCGTATCATCGTGTTCTCGCCGCATCCCGACGACGACGTGATCTCGATGGGCGGAATGTTGCACAAGCTGCACCAGAACGGCAACGAGATTCTCGTCGCGTATCAGACGTCGGGCAACATCGCCGTGTTCGATCACGAAGTGCGCCGGTACCTCGACTTCGTCGGCCGCATGGATCGTGAGTTCAAGCTGGACGACGCACCGATGCGGAGACTGGTCAACGCCGCTGAGCACTCGCTTGAAATCAAGAAGCAGGGACAAGTCGATTCGGACGAAGTGCAGGCGATCAAGCGCTCGATAAGGGAAGCCGAGGCAGTTTCGGCGATCGAAAGCTTCGGCATGAAGCGGGAGCAGGCGCGCTTCCTGAATCTTCCGTTCTATCAGACCGGGAAAGTGCACAAGGCACCCGTTGGCCCCGAGGACGTCCGCATCACTCTCGCGCTGCTCGAGTCGCACATGCCGGAGCTGATCTTTGTAGCTGGCGATCTGTCCGATCCGCACGGCACTCACCGGATGTGCCTGGAAGTGGTGGAGCGCGCGCTCGCGGAATATTCCGGCGAGGTGCCGGAGCTGTGGTATTATCGCGGTGCGTGGCAGGAGTGGACTGTGGCTGCAGCCGACGTGCTGGTCCCGCTCTCCGAAGAAGAGCTGCGTGAAAAGATTCTCGCGATCTTCAAACATCAAAGCCAGAAGGATCGTGCCCCATTCCCTGGCCAGGACGAGCGCGAGTTCTGGCAGCGTGTCGAAGATCGCAACCGCAGCACGGCGGCGTTGATCGATGGACTTGGATTACCCGAGTACTACGCGATGGAAGCGTATGTGGTACGAAAGCACGGCAAGCCGATCGACGCGCCCGCAGTTCCGACCAGCGCTCTGGGCGACGCGCCGGAGCATTGAGCGAAAGGCGCGCATACTGACAAACCATACTCCACTCAGCAAGACCATGCATCGAGCAAGCAGGTTCGGCATCGCCACAGGTGCGGTAGCTGCGATGATTGTCACCGCGTGCAGCGCCACGGTTCATCCCGTGACGCCAAGCATTCCAGCTGCAAGTACTGCAACCAACGCGAGAGCCGTCGCAGGTTTGAATCCGGCGCTGCCGGCACGCATCGACTCGATCATCAACGCGGCGATCGCAGACCACGCCGCGCCGGCAATGGCGGTCGCGATCGGACGCTACGACAATCTCATCTATCTGCACTCATATGGTCGTCTGACGTACGCGGACACCGCACCGCCGGTGGATGAGCACACCCGCTTCGACATGGCCTCGCTTACCAAGGTGGTGGCAACCACCACCGCGGCGATGATGCTGGAGGAACAGGGAAAGCTCGACATAAGCAGGACAGTGGCGTCGTACCTGCCCGAATTCAACGCACCGGACAAGAAGGACATAACGGTGCGGCAGCTGATCACGCACCGCGGCGGACTGGAAGCGTTCGCGCCGCTATGGGCCACGCTCAAGGGGAAGCAGGAGTTCCTCGCTGCGATAAATTCGCGCCCGCTGGCATATCCACCGGGCACCAAGTCGATCTACAGCGACTGGGATTACGTTCTGATGGGGTTCATCGTGGAGCGGATCACGGGTCAGACGCTCGACACCTACACTGCGCAGCACATCTTCGGACCGCTCGGCATGAGCGAGACCGGATATCGCCCGGATACGGTGGACAGGCGTCACATCGCACCAACGGAAATTGATACGTTGCGGGGCCTCGTGTGGGGCAAGGTGCACGATGAGAACGCGAACGCGATGGGAGGTGTGTCGGGCCACGCGGGCCTCTTCTCGACTGCGCACGACATGGCGATCTTCGCGCGGATGCTGTTGAATGGTGGAAGCGTTGGATCCGTGCGCCTTCTGGCGCCCACGACGATCGCACGCTGGACCGCGGCGCAGGATCCGGGTTCGAGCCGTGCGCTTGGCTGGGACACCCCTGCACCGCATTCGAGCGCGGGCCGGTACTTCTCGCCGCGCAGTTACGGCCACACCGGCTTTACCGGCACTTCCATCTGGACCGACCCGGAGCGCGGGGTGTGGGTGGTGCTGCTGACCAACCGCGTCTATCCCACGCGCAATAACCAGAAAGCCGGGCCGTTGCGTCGCGCGATTGCGGACGCCGTCCAGGAAGCGGTGATGGACGCACCGCTGATCGACTGGGAGGCGCTGCATCCGGCAGCTCGGCCGGAATGACGTGCGTCATCGCCCCGACTTAACCCGGCCGCGAGTTCGCTGCCGAACATCGAGCCGTGTCCCGTGATCGACTCTTCGTCACTTCCTGACGGAGAGTAGATCGATGCCGACGTGGAACGTTCTGCCCGCGGCCGGATCGAAGTAGCGGCCGCCGAATGCGTTGATCGACACCGACGTGTCGTAAACCTCGTCGAAGAGGTTGCCGATCCCGCCAAACAGCGACATCGACCCGACGCGCATCGAGCCACGCAGATTCGTAACGATCGACGCCGGTGCAGATGCGGTGTTCGCGTCGTTGACCAGAATATTGGACCGATAGCGCTCCTCGACGGAGAAGAAGCGCGACTCCGGAGCGCCGACATCCAGCGACAGCGATGCAAGGTTCGGCGCCACGCCGGGAACACGGTTGGTCGCGTAGGACGTCGTCGTTGCGCCTGAGGCGACTGTGTAGCTCACGTAACGCGCATCGGTGAACGAGTATGTACCATGCAGCCGAACATCGGGCACGAGCACAGCGGTCGCGCTCGCATCGATGCCGCGATGCCGAGCGGTGCCGGCGTTGCGGTAGAACTGCCGTCCTGCAGCGGAAGCCACCTCGAATGGGATCAACTCATCGTCGATGCGCATGTCATAGGCGGCGAAGTCGTATGACATGAAGCTCGCACGGCCCTTGAATCCAGCCTCGTGCGAATGGGTGCGCTCCGGCTCCAGCGTCGGATTGAAACCACCGGCGCCACTTGGACGATTGGCGAGTTCGGTCGTCGTCGGTGTCTGGAATCCGTTGGACACGTTGGTGTACAGAGACAGCAGCGGCGTCACGGCGTACGTGACACCCAGCGTCGGACTCGTGGACGTCATCCTGCGCACGCCCGAATCGTCCGGGTTGGTCGCGTTGATGAGATGGTCCTGCGCTTGGAAACGAAACTGGTCGTAGCGTGCACCGCCCAGAAAGGTCAGCTTGCCGGCGGTTGCACTCAACTGCAGAAATGGCGACGTGCTCGTGACGCGTTCGCGCTGGTCCAGCGTCAATGCGCGGGCGACACCGGCGTTGTTCACCCAGTTGCGCCGGTCGTCGCGCTGCAGATCGGACTCGCCGCCTATCATGGCTGTCACGTTGCGATCGGCGCTGCCCTGGGTCACGGCGTATGCTGCGCGCAGTCCGCCGGCCGCTCTGTGAATGCCGATTATGCTGGTCGGGATTGGGTTGTTGATCGAGCGAGTCAGCCCGTATGCAGACAGCCGCAGCTCGCCGACTCCGAGTTGCGCACGTGCAGTGGCACCCAGCTGATTCTGACGTCCGCGCTCGCCGGTGCGTTGCCTGAAATTGTTGGAGTATGCCTGACGTCGATCGATCTTCAAAAGCGAATCCGAAAGGCTTCCGGGATTCTCGGCGTTGTACTGCACGCCGTTGGCGACAAGCTTGAGCGATATTCGGTCCCAGTCCCACGTCCCGAGTGCGTTGACGTGCGCGTTGCGTGCGTGGCTGTACGTGCGGTAGCCGGAATAGTCGAGTCTGTCGGCGTTTACGACGTAGCTGCCTCGCCCCTGCATTCCGCCCGCGCCGAGCTGGAATCGCGCGAGCCCGTTGCTGCCTGACATGACGCGCGCGGTTGGTGCAAACGGGACTGACGGCGGCGGCAGCGTCCGAAACGAGATGACGCCAGCGGATGCATTTCCGTACAGCGCGGATGCCGGACCGCGAATAGCCTCCGCCAGGCCGAGCGAGCCCATGTCGATGTTGTTGAGCGCGGATTGACCGTCTGCGAGCGTTGCAGGAATGTCGTCGACCAGCACGCGAACGCCGCGCGTGCCGAACTGCGAGCGTACACCGATGCCACGCACGGAGAGGCGTTCACCGATCGCGAAGTTCAGTCTGTCATCGACCTGAATCCCCGCGACCTGCCCCAGAGCTTCGTCGAGTGAAAAGCCAGGTCGCGCAACAGCGATGTCGCGCGCGCCGACCGATGCAACGTTCAGTGGTGCTCTCGTGACATCGAACGGCGTGCGAAGCACGGTGACGTGAACCGCCGGCAAGGTGTCGGTTGGCGTGCCCTGGGCGGAGAGCTGCTGCGCGAGAGCTGGAACCAGCGCCGCGACAAGACAGGGGATGAAGTGCGTCATGACGCGATCGGTCCGACGCGGACGAGGCAGTGCAGAGTCTTTCATGTCAGGAAAGTTGGCGCAGTCGCGAGAATCGACAACTCCGCCGGGACGAGCGGGATAACCGGCTTGACGCAGGTGACTACACGTCCTCGTCCGATTCCCCGAGATCTCCGATGTAGAGCGATACGAGCCACGGGGTGAGCTGGGATCGGAGCCATAACGCGCGTTCCGCCGTGCCGGGATGGTTGACGTGATCGGCGGCGAGTCGCACGGCGCCCTTCAGGACCACGAGAATTTCTTCCATCGTCAGTCCGTCGCCCTTCATCGAGCGGCCGGCTTGCAGAACCGTCTCCTGCACCTCTTCGGCGGGCGCGCGCAGGTGCAGGTAACGAACTGAAACGTCGCGAACGGATACGAGCTCTGGACGATTCGCCACCTTTTTGCCGGGTCCTACGCGCCGAAACGATCGGCGTTCATGCCAATGTTCGCCGGTGTACGATCCGGCGCCGCTGTCAACAATTTGGTGGTGAAGCGCTGGCCTTCGGCGATTCGCTCGGTTTCGATTGCAATCGCCTGTACCGCAACCTCGATGCGCTCGAGGCGAGCCTCCAGCGCCGCGTCAGCCGGCCGCTGGCCCAACTCCTTTTTTGCCGATGGACGATGGAGCCACATGTACATCAGCGCGACCGGAGCTCCAAAAGCCCCGACGGTTCCGATGATTGCGACCAGCGCTGTTCCTGGATCCATTTCGTAATTACCGGGTGGCGGGCAGTGGGAAGCACTGCTTGAATATACGACACGCACACATCGGACGGGGTTGCTCCAGCTGCTACCGCAGGCGCTAGGCCGACACGCCGGATTGCCCGATATTCGTGGCCGCCAGATCCTTCGCGAAGACTCCCTTGTACCTGCTGACCTCGCTCCGTTCCAGATCGAGCTCCGGGATATTGCGGCGCGTGAATCCGAATCGCGCGAAGAACTCGGTATCGTTGCTCACGGCGAACAGCGTCGTGTAATCGCGCGCTCGCGCGAACCGCTCGGTGGCCGCGACGAGCGCCTTTCCTATTCCGATACCCTGCGCCCCCGGTGCAACTGCAAGCGAGCGAAGCTCCGCCAGGCTGGGCGAGTATTCGTCCAGGTGCACGCAGCCGACGATTTCGCCGTCCCGCTCCACGACGACGAATTCGTGGGCGTACATGGCGATGAATTCTTCGGATCGCGGCAGGAGAGTGCCGCTGGGCACGTAGAGGTCGATCAACGCGCTGATCGATGCAGCGTCTTCGGGAGTTGCCTTGCGAGTAATCACGCCCTGAAAATGCCTAGGCCCGCAGGGCCGCGCCAGTCCCGCCTGCCGCTCATGCCAGCGGCCACACGGGTCCGGTCGCCACGATCGGATCGAAGCACTCACCCATCAGCCACGGGACGATATTCTCCCGCAGCGCACGCGCGTGGTCCGCCGTATTGGCGCTGACGGTCTCATTGGCAGCGACCTTCACCGCCCCATCGAGGATGGAGAGAATCATGTCCGGCGTCAGACCGGAATCCAGCATCGCGCGCGTCGCCACGACGGTCGGCTCGCGAAGGTCGGCAAGGGTTGCGTCGCGCAACATGTACAACTCGAATATCTCTATTAGCGGTGCGACCTGCGAATCGTGAGAGAGCATCGGCGGGGAGATGAGTCGAGGATGAGTCGAGAGCGATGGCCAGCGAATCTCTGCTGCTGGTACCGCTATTCGCAAATCGCTTGCCCGGACGTATGTTCCCCGAGCGTAGGCGCTGCCGAGCCGTGCGCTCGCGACCCTACGTATGTTTTTCGTAAGTCCTATTCTCCCTGTACCCCTCAACCAGAACCACGATGAACACCAAGGTGCGGCATTTTCGCTGGGACAACATGCCAAAGGAGGTCGTGACGGACAGCATCTCCCGCCGGCTGATCACGGGTGACGACATGATGCTCGCCCATGTATACCTCGACAAGGGCGCAATCGTGCCGCAGCACTCGCATCACAACGAGCAGCTGACGTATATCCTCGAAGGCGCTCTGCACTTCTGGATCGGCGCGGACGGAAAGGAGGAAGTGGTCGTCAACGCCGGCGAAGTCCTGCACATCCCATCCAACGTGCCGCACCGTGCAGAAGCGCTCGAAGACACGCTCGATGTCGACATCTTCAGCCCACCTCGCGAAGACTGGCTGAACGGGACCGACAGCTACTTCCACAAGAAATAGCGATGGATCTCGGCATCAAGGACAAGGTCGCCCTCGTCACGGCGTCCAGCCGTGGACTCGGTCGCGCGGTCGCGGAAGAGCTGGCGGCGGAGGGAGCGAATCTGGTGCTGTGTGCACGCAGCGAGTCATCGCTGGACGAAACCGTGCGCGCGATAACCGGGTCGAGCAGCGTAAGAGTCATTTCCGTCGTGGCAGACATTTCCGACCCCGCGGCGGTCGAGCGCGTCTGGGCCTGCGCGCGAGATGAATTCGGTCGCGTGGACATTCTCGTCAACAACGCTGGCGGTCCGCGCGCCGGTCCGTTCGAGGCCCATCCGCCGTCAGCATGGACCGACGCGTGGCGGCTTACATTCGAGAGCGCGGTCAACATGACCCGCTCCGTGCTGCCGGGAATGAAGCAGCGTCTGTGGGGGCGCATCATCAACATCACATCGATTGCCGTCAAGCAGCCAGTGGACGGCCTGATCCTCTCGAACAGTGTGCGAGCAGCGGTTACAGGTTTCGCTCGCACACTGGCGAACGAAGTCGCGACCTACGGCGTGACAGTGAACAACGTGATGCCGGGGTACACACTCACGGATCGCATCGCGCACCTGGCCGAGAGCAACGCAACGCGACGCGGCACGACGGTCGCGGCGGAGATCGCCGCGATGGAATCGCAGATTCCTATGCGTAGACTCGGCACACCGAAGGAATTCGCGGCGATGGTCGCGTTCCTGGCATCGGAGCGCGCGACTTACACAACCGGAGCGTCGATACCCGTCGACGGAGGCTGGATTCGCTCGCTACTCTGAGATCAGCTTTGCGGCTTCTGCTGCAAGTCCATCGAGCAGGGCTCTCGTGTGATGCGTGCGCGTGCGGTGATTCATCAACGTCACGCGCAGCACCGGCCGTCCTTCAAGGACCGTGAGAGTGATCCATCCCTTTCCCGAACGGTTGTATGCCGCGCGCAAATTGCGATTCAGTGCATCTATGAAATCGGAATCGCGATTGCCTCCGCCGAGGTAGCGAAAGCAGAGGATGTTCGATTCCGGCGCGTGCAGTGCTTCGAAGTCGCTACGCGACGTGATCGCATCGTACAGGTCGCGCGTCACGTCGCACAGATGGTCGTACACGCGGCCGATTCCGTCCGCGCCGTAGCGCTGCAGCACAACCCATAGCTTCAAGACGTCTGCGCGGCGGGAGCACTGAAAGCTCTCCTTGCCGAGGTCCCACGCACGCGCGCCGACGCGCTCGTGAAACAGATATGGCGCACGCTGTGCGAAGGCGCGCTGCAGATCCCGATCGTCCCGCATCAACAACATTCCGGTAGCGATCGGCAACAGCATTCCCTTGTGCGGGTCCCATGCAAGCGATCGAGCGCGCTCCAGTCCGTGAAGCGCTGCCGCGCGCGACTCCGAGAGGAGCGCCGACGCGCCGTGTGCGCCATCCACGTGGAGCCATACGCCGTGGGCGTCGCAGATGGCGCCAATAGCACTGAGATCGTCGAACGATCCCGTGGCCGTCGATCCCACAGTCGCAACGACGGCCATCACTGCCTTTCCCGATGCACGCGCGTCGACGAGCGCGCGTTCGAGCGCGTCGGGATCCATCCGGAACTCGCGCGAAGGGATGGTGACGAGACTGCGCACGCCCAGTCCAAGCTCGCCGAGCGCTCGGGAGACTGCGTAGTGCGCATGCTCGCCGCAGAGTACGACGGGGGGATTCGCGCCGACTCCGTCGGTCCACGCGTCGGGAATTATCGCATTGCGCGCCGCCAGCAGAGCCGTGAATGTCGCCTCCGTACCACCGGATGTAAGCGTGCCGCCACTGGCCTCGTCCCAACCGACGAGATCCGTCATCCAGCGAATCACGCGATGTTCTATCACGGTTGCGGTGGGAGACATCTCCCAGACCGCGACTGACTGGTTCATCACGCTTATGAGCGGCTCGGTCCACACGGCCGCGGGCAGAGGCGGCGCGACCTGATGGCCCATGTACATCGGATGGTACAGCCGGTTGGCGTCCGCCATCACGTCTGTTCGCAGACGCTGCGCGACGTGTCGAAGCGACTGTCCGCCACGCGGTAGCGGCTCATCGAAGCGTACGGCTAGCTGTTCCGGTGTGAGCTCGGTCGAGACGGCGCCTGTGCCATCTCGAGTGGAGTCGAAGTATTCTGCAACGAGAGCGACAACCTCGGCGCCGGATGCCGCCTGAGTGTCGCTCTCCAGTGTTTCAAGGATCGGATCCGTCATCCGATCAATCTATCAAAACATCTCTCAGCTCATCGATCGACTCGCTGCGGTCACCAGTCGCGCCCCCGCCTCGGCACACTCACGCGGCCCTTGACGTTGGTGTACGACACCGAGCCACTTCCCTTTCTGTCGACTGTGAGATCACCGCCAATCCTGTCGGCATCGACGCTGCCGGAGCCGATCGAGCCCATGTGGAGTGAGCCGGTTACGTCGCTCACGTTTACCCCGCCGGAGCCTGCCTCGCGTACGTCAACCGAGCCGGTCACACCCGCGATGGTGATGCCGCCTGAACCAGTGGAGACCGTCACGTCCCCGTGAACGTTGCGCAACCTTACGCCGCCCGAGCCGCTCCGCACTTCCGCCGCGCCTCTGACGTTGCTGACCTGTACACCGCCGGATCCAGCGTGGAGGCTGACCGGGCCCACGTTATCGATCTGGGCGACGCCGCTGCCGTTATTGACGTCGAGACTGAGACTGGGCGGTACTTCAATCGTGAGGTTGATGCTGACGTTGTCGTTCCCGAACCAGTCGCTGTCCCGACGATCCGTCCGCACTACAATCGCGTCGCCTTCGCGGCGTGCGATCAGCTTGACAGCGTCCATGGCGCGCTGGGAGGAACCGCGCACCGTAGCGGTTGCGGATACCTGCGAAGCGCCTTCCTTGCCGTTGATCACAAGATGTCCCGATCCGTTCTCGACGCGAATACGCGTCGCGCCGGCCGTGGACACGACGGCGTGCAGAGGCACCGGATAGCCACTTTCCTGAGCCCCTGCCCCCGAGGCCGCGAGCGTCGTCAGAATAACTGCGAGCCCGATCGGGAATCGGGTAACGCCGTAGGCGGTCTTACCGGTATGTTCGGAGAACATGGTCTTGATGGCTATGGGTGAAAGTTCGGCAGCGATGCGCAATGACGAGCCAGGACATCTTGCGACCGGCTCTCCAGGGATAGGATGGTCCGCGCGACGAAATGGTTTCCTCAACTAACTTTGGGAAACCTCGACCCAACAAATGAATTCGACCATAGACCTGCTGCTCACACGCAGATCCGTTCCACTGCGCCTGCTCGCCGCACCGGCTCCAACGCGAGCGGAAATCCGTACGTTGCTCACGATCGCCAGCCGGGTGCCCGATCATGGCCGAGTCGTACCCTGGCGGTTCGTGGTGATCGGGCCGGCCGGCGGAGCTCGACTGGGCGATCTGATTGCGAACGCGTTCCGCACTGATCATCCCGACGCGACGCCGGAACTCCTGGAGATCGAGCGTGGTCTCCTGGTCCGCGCCCCACTGGTAATCGCAGTAATCTCGAGCACGCGCGAGCACCCCAAGGCGCCCGAGTGGGAGCAGATTCTTTCCGCCGGCGCAGCGACGATGAGCCTCGTCATCGCGGCCAACGCAATGGGATACGGAGCGAACTGGCACACCGAGTGGTACGCGTACGATCGGCGGATCATCCACGAGCTAGGCGTGAGGGATGACGAGCGGATCGCTGGATTCGTGCACATCGGTACGGCGACCGAGCGTCCTGGCGATCGGCCGCGACCGCTGTTGGACGACGTGGCTGTGGAGTATGGTGCAGACGGCATCAGTGCGCTGGCGCAATGACCGCGACGCTTACGGGAACTGCCCCTGTTTCACGGTTGCGAGAAATTCATGAATAATTCTCTCCGTCAAACCCCACAGCACGTGACCTTGCCATAGCAGACCGCGTACGTGAATCGCTGAGCCGTCGCGTATCGTAACCGGGGTGGTCACCCACGCATCTTCACGCTGAAGCTGTTCGACTGGAATCCACCAGGATTCCACTATCTCGCATGATATGGTGACGCGCCTGTCACCCCCGTATCGAAACACGAAAGGCGCGATCGTTATGGCAGGCGCCGTCATGAAGCTCGGCGTCACGGTGGTGAGCGTAGCAATGCGGGCACTTTGCGACAGGTCGATACCAGTCTCCTCCAGCGTCTCGCGCCTTGCGGTCTCCTCGAGGGTCGCATCGCCCGGCTCGTGGCCACCGCCGGGCAACGCCAGATGACCGCTCCAGGGATCCCCGTCCACGGTTGCGCGCCTGATGAGCAGCAAGTCCTCGCCCGCCGCTCCCGGCGAAAGCACGATCGCAACCGCCGCATGACGAACGCTCATACCAACCGGACGACGCACCAAGAGGTCATTCCGAACTGTACTGCGCTCGCGACGGTCGTGGAAGGAGCTCCGGCCTCATCGCGCGCGCTCGACGTTACAACGTCCTTCAAGTCCGACCGTACATCTATGGGTCGCAGGGTACGAATATCGCTGGCGAATGTCAGCGGCGTACACAACACCAACATTCAAGAGGAATCGACATGCGGCGAATCAACATTGCGGCGTGCTCCCTGGTGCTCCTTGCCGCGGCGAGTGCTCCGGTGATGGCGCAGGGGAACATGGGTGGACGGATGGATCCTTCGCAGATGGTAGAGCGCTCGACCACCCGCCTGCTGACCGGCATCACGCTTACCGCGGCAGAGACCGACTCGGTCAAGGCAATCAACGAGCGTCTTGCGACGGCTGCAAAGGCCGAGACGGGCGGCGACATGCGCGCCAGGATGACCGAGATGCGCACCAATCAGCGCACTCAGCTCCGCGCAATCCTCACGCCCGAGCAGCAGGCCGTGTTCGACAAGAACGTTGCGGACATGGACAAGGCGCGCATGAACCGGCCACAGCCGTAGCACACCGTCAACACACAGTAACAACCAGTAACAACCAGTAACAAAAAAGGACCGCACCATGCGGTCCTTCTTTGTTATCGCACAGTCACCGTGAGCCGCGCTTGAAGATCATCACCGGAAGTGTCCGCATCATGATTTTGAGATCCTCCGCCAGCGATTGCCGCGCGAGATACTCGAGGTCGAGTTGAATCTTGACGCGCACGTCGTCGATGGACGTGTCGTACGAGTGATTGATCTGCGCCCAGCCGGTGATGCCCGGACGCGCCTGCTGACGTAACTGATAGCCGTCGATGTTCTCGCGCAGCTCTGCGAATATGCTGGGTCGCTCCGGCCGCGGACCCACGATGTTCATGTCTCCCAGCACGACGTTGATGAGCTGGGGGAGCTCGTCCAGACGCGTCTTGCGCAGAAAATTTCCGACCGGCGTCACACGCGGATCCTGCTGCGCCGCCCACACTGCGCCAGTGCCGGCCTCGGCGTCCTGCCGCATCGACCGGAATTTGAGGATGCGAAACGGCCGCCCCCCGACATTCGACCTGCGCCTGTCTTCGCCGGGTGAAACAGCTCGGCGACGACGATCCACGCCAACACGGTCCTGCACGTAGAAGACCGGACCGCGCGAAGTGAGCCTCACCGCGAGCGCGATGAGCAGCATGACCGGAGCGAGCACGATCAACGCAAGTACGGCAATGAAGACGTTGAGCAGACGATTGAGCGCTTCCGATCGCTGCGCGGCGATGACTCTCTGAGCGTACGCATCGCCAGCCTCCGCTCGATTGGGTGCACTGGCGCGCTCGGACGCAGCGATGGGAGCCGGGTCTCGACGCGGCTCGTCGTCGATCATCTCCGTCTGCTCATCCTGTACAGGATAGGAGTCGGTGTTCATCGCTTACGTATCCGAGCTTTCAGCACTTACAATTTTGCGAGGGTGTATAGTCCAACCAGCAACAACTCGATTCCGACGAATCCAGCCCAGAAGCTGCCGCGCGTCACCGCGTACGCGAGGAGAGCACCTGCGCCAGGCAACCACAACGCAACGTACAATTTGACGCTGGAGTCCGCACGCTTGCGCGGGGGCGGCTGCTCCGGCTGATGCTCCGGATCGACTTCTGGCAACCCGTACGTCTCCTCGTCAGTCTCTGGCGACTGAATTGACTGGTTCACAGTTGTCCCGATCGGGTGGGAGGAAGCGCCTTCCAGTGGAGAGCCACCGAGCACGTATAGTACCACCGCAGTCGGCAAGCCGCACTACCCCGAGTTTCGGCTGGCCGGACGCTGCCGCAAGTGTTCGGGCAAAAACCGCCGCCCCGGCCGGCTATAAAGCTTCGATCAGTGGCCGCGGACCAGCCAGACGACGATCGCGATCAGCAGGATGCCGATCCCCGTCGGAATCAGAAAACGCCTGGTGAGGAACGACGCGCCAAAGTCGTTCCGCAGGCGCCCGCTCATTGCGTTGGGGTGGGGGTAAGGGTGAATCCGGTGGGTCCGCGCACACATCCGATGCGCTCGAAAAAGCCGATGCAGTCCGGCTGTGCCTCGATAAGCAGGCGCGCATCCGGTGCGGCGGCGAGTGCCCGCGACATGAGATTGCGCCCGATGCCGAGGCGCTGGTAGTCCGGATCGACCAGGATGTCGGCTATCACGCTGAACGTGTAGCCGTCGCTGAGCAAGCGCACCGCTCCAACGAGACGCCCGGCGTCCCACGCACCGATATTGATCGTCCTGGCGAGCGCCTCGCGCACTTTGGGGATTTCGTAGCGAACCGGGCGCACGCGTTCGGCCAGCGGTATGAACGAAGCGGCGTAGACGCCAGCTTCGTCGTAGTAAACATTGCTCACATCGCGCCGCGCGGATGCGCCGGACGTCGACGTCCTTCGCACCGGCGCGATTGGCGTTGCACCGGCCCACGCGATGGTCGGCGATCCGCCTGCGATCGCAAATTCGCGATTATGGCGATGATGTTTGTGATATCGCTCCCAGACTCCGCCGAGCAGATTGCCAGCCTCGAGACCGATGAGTCCCATGACGATGCCGGTACCGAGCACGACTGAGAGGAAGTACGCGAGTCCGCGGATCATGTCGCCCTGATCCACCTGGTCGGCCAGGAAGGGCCACGCGAACGCCCCCGACCAGACGAAGCCGAGGAAGAATGTGAGCAGCGCAGTGGCGTCCTTGATTACTACGCGTCGGCGTCGATAGAAGTCGGACATGGGCTTCCCCTCCCGCGTTGGCCAGCGACCTGCAGCGCCTGACAGAACTGGCAGTCGCACCACGAAAGATACCCCGCAGAACCTCCGCGTGCCGCGCGTCCGGAACGCAATCAGGGGCGACCGACAAGTGTCGATCGCCCCCGATCATCATGCGTCGGTTGGTACCGTCAGGTCCAGCTGGCCACTCCGCCGTGGCCGCTGCAGGCGCCCTGGCGATGAGTAGCGTGCGAGTAGAGACCATCCTTGCACTTGGCGATTGCACCGACCGGATTGTTGTCCTCCTTGCCACCCGATCCGACCGTCGCCTTGGACGCGGTCGAAGCCTTGGCCGCTTTAGCCGCCTTGGCTGGCTTGGCTGTGGATGCCGCCGCTGGCGCAGGGGTAACCGCAGCCGCTGCTGCTGCCGCCGTCTTTACACCGCCATGACCGGAGCATGCGCCGCGGCCGCCCTTCGACATCGTTCCATCAGTGCATGTAACCATGGCGGCGCTCGTCGCAGCCTTCGCCGGCGCTGGCGCCGTTGCAGCCTTGCCAGCCTTCGGAGCCTTCGCCGCACTTGCGGCCTTCGCCACGCCGCCGTGTCCGGAACAAGCACCGCGACCAGACGCCGCGCTCGTGGTTCCGTCCTTGCACGTTACAACCGTTCCCTGTGCACCTGCCGCACCGACCCTTAGTGCCGATGCCATCGCGATTGCCGCCGCCATCGCGAACGAGCGTGAGATGAGCCGCATAGCCATTCTCCATGAAGGGAATTGGTACTCCTAGCAAGAAATTGCTAAGCGCCCAGTCGGCGCGCAACGGAGTAATCGGCCTTAGCGTAATCTTAGTTGCGCGACCCCGGCCGCCACCGCGACAGCCCTGCATTCCGCCAATCCTCGAGTACACGCCAATGCGTCACATAGAGTTTCAAACAGCTCCCTCATTCAATCGCGGACGAATTGCACTCGCGGTGGCCATCGCGCTCTCGTTCGCCGCATGCGGAAGATCCAACGGCGGTGGAAACGGCAACCGGGTCGTCGGAGTGTCGAAGCAGATCAACGAATTCATGTACGAGATCGGTGCGCAGGACAATCTCGTAGCCAGAGATCTCACATCGATCTATCCTCCCGCAATCAGATCGCTCCCCTCGGTCGGCTACCACCGCGCGCTGAGCGCGGAGGGGATCATATCGATGAAGCCAACGCTGTTTCTCACGGACGGAAATGTTGGACCCGACGCCGTGCTCGATCAGCTCAGGAAGGTCGGCATTCCCATGCTCGTCATCAAGCCGGGAGAATCGCTGGACAGCGCGCAGATGCTGATGACGCAACTCGGCAAGCAGTTCCATCGTGAGAAAGCTGCGGACAGCGTCATCGCGAAGTGGCGCAGCGGAATGGATTCGGTCTGGCAGGACACGGCGCAGTGGACCGGCAAGCCGCATCCGCGCGTGCTCATCATGCACTTCGGCCAGATCGGGAACAGCTATCTCGCAGTTGGCGGAGAAGGCCCGGCGACTCAGATGCTGCGCTGGGCTGGTGCAGCGAATGCGATCGACTCGACCAGAACCATGACGCGACTCACACCGGAGCTCATCGCACAGTTGGCGCCGGACATCATAATCGCGACCGATGTCGGCTTCGATCGGGTTGGAAGTTCGGACAAGTTCGCGACTTTGCCAGGTGTTAATCTCACACCCGCCGGCAGGAACAAGCGCATCTATCGAATCAACGAGCAGGAGCTTCTGTACTTCGGACCACGCACGCCTGCGACCGTGCGCGAACTGGTGACGATGGTGCACCCGCCAGCTGCGCAATAGCGGCCGGCGGTCGCGATCAATGCTACAACATCGTTATAACATGGATCTCATGCCGTCGACTTGCCGATGGCATGTTCACGTGCCCAGCCCATCGCGAAATCAGCCACCTCTTCCCAGCCTGGAACTCCGATCGTCAGGTGAGGGCGATCGGGGTACTCGTGATAGTCGGTGACGGCGCGCGACTTCTTGAACAGGTTGAAGTTTGCCCTGGTTACCGACGCCGGCACGGTGTGATCCATGCCCCCTCCGATCAGCAACAGTGGCGCACGATCGTCGTTGCGGAAATTCACCGTCGTTTCGGCGTGCGGATTGAAGTTGGCGAGACTCGCCTGGAACAACACGTGGTTCGGACCCGGAACTGCATAACGCGTGTAGATCGGAACGGTTTGCTCTTCTGATAGCGTGTTGGTGAATCCGTAGTGGAACTGCTCCAGCGTCAACGCGACGGCGCGGTGTCGCTCGAACGGATTCTTGAGTGCCGGGAACGCCGACTTGAGACTTGCGAACGGTAGAACGAAGATCCCCTTCACGGGTGCAGGATCTATCGCGACACCAGCGGCGCCGAGTCCGCGATCGAGCAGGATTTCCGTGATCAGTCCGCCGAAGGAATGTCCGATGATGATGGGCGGACGATCCAGCGCGCGCACGATTCGCTCATAATGCTCGACGATCTCTTCCACTCCGAGTCCGTCGATCGCCGCCGGATCGCGACGGAGCTCTTCGATGTCGCCTTCCATTCCGGGCCAGCTGCGCGCAATCACGCGGTAGCCCTTCGCGGTATAGTGACTCACCCAGTGCTCCCAGCTGAGCGCAGTGAGCCAGAGTCCGTTGATGAGAACGATCGTGTCCGGGGAATTTGCAACATTACTTCCTGTCGCCATAACCGTCTCCGTGAACGTTCATGCGTTGACCGGAGCAGCGGCGGCATTCGTCCGCGGTCCGCGTTGACGCGATAGCAGCATCGATCTCCGCATCGGTCGTCACCACCCGATGCGCAGAATGTACACGATCTTCCGGATAGGCGTTGAACCGGACGCCACCCTCAACAACAGTGGACGTCGTCCGTAAAACCTAAGCGCCTTAGGCTTCCAGGCAAATGCGCGTGTGGAGGCTTACACGCCATCGCGGGTGAGGATGTCATCCATCAGACGCCGTCCCCGGAAACGCAAACGGCTCCCGTCAGGGATCCGCTCGTTGAATCGAACTTCTTCAATCTTCGCTCGTCGAGGGTGGCGGCCACGCCTCACGGACCGCCCATTCCACCACCGGGCCGCCCACCGCCGCGGCGACCACCGCTGCCCGCTCCGCGTCCGGCCCCGTTACCCGGCACGATCGGAGCATCCGCCTGCTCCTCCAACTGTTCGGCCTTTTTCTGTTGATCGAGGTTGAGCACGAGCAGCGTCTCGTTGCGCGCGTTCACGTCCACGTCGTGAAGATCGCCGAGTACCGATGCAAGCTCGCGGCGCTGAGCGGCCATCGCCTTGCGTGACGAGTCTGTGGATGGCGCCGCGACACTGGTCGGATGCATCGCCATGATCGCCTTTACTGAGTCGAGCGTGTTGTTGAGCGTTACACGCCTGCTCATCGCCCGCATGCGAATCTCGCTCACCCTGGTTGTCTGCGAATCGGCGAGCTGAAGGTCAGAGCGGTGCGCGAAGACGATCTCGGCGAAACTCATTTGAGGTCGCGGTGCCCCCGTGGCAGTAGTATCGCCCTCGCCGCGTTGACCGCGTCCTCGACTGCCGCCACTACCGAATCCACCGCGACCACCCTGCGCCACCGCGAGAGCAGGCATGGCGGCCACGGATACGAAAAGAACTGCATTGAGAAGTCTTGTCATGAATTCAGTTGACTGGCCGGAATTGGCTTCGTTAAGACATTCTGACCCGCACATTGTTCCGATTCACGCCATGCCAGATCGCGGACAACGCTGATTCGTGCATTGCACGATGCGACACGATTTCGGACTGCTACCTCGTGCAGAGCTGAATCCAGGACGACGAATCGTTGATGACCGCCGCCGCATTGTAGACCCACCAGGTACGACAAAGCCCCGCAACGGCAGGAACCGTTACGGGGCCGACATCGCGTTTACAATCGAACAGTGGGCCTGGGAGGAGTTGAACCTCCGACCTCACGCTTATCAGGCGTGCGCTCTAACCACCTGAGCTACAGGCCCTCGATCCGTCTTCCATATCGAACGATGACGTGGAAAACGACCGGGAGCCCTTGAAGATAAAAGAGCCCACACCCCCGAGCAAGCGACTGCGCCGCATCCGCATTCCTCAAACCGTCAGGGACGCTTCCCCTCACGCCTCAGGATTCGCACCACCACATCCCACGCGGCATCGACGTCGGCGCATACATCGACATCATCGCGCTCATCAAATGGAGTCGACGAAACGGCATTGCGCGCACCCGCCAGCAACAGGGATTCGGCGCCTCGCCGTTGCTCCTGCGTGCAGCCGCACTCACGCAACCGGTCCAGATAGCCCAGAGCAACCGATCTTGCCCGCTCGGGAAGCTCCGCCGTGGCCGGATACAGATACCGACGTCCCGATCCTTCGTGCAGCTCCGCCTTGCCCGCTGGGACCGCCGCAGGGTCGCCGCTGATCAGCCACTCGACCGATACCTCCAGCGCGCCTGCCAACGCCGCCAGCACCGCGGGATCGCTGGGCACCATGGCCCCGTTCTCCCACCGGCTCACCGTGTTCCGATTTACCCCCACGGCCCTGGCCAGGTCGCCCTGCGTCACCTTATGACCGCCAACGCGCAGCCCTTCCCGCGCCGATTTCACCCGATCCCCGAGTGACACCCTGCGCCCGATCCGGCTGCGTATCATAGATTGCTTGACTTGCTACGCCCGCGTATCATATTCCACACCGCATGAGGCGTGATACTTCTAACCGTTAGAAATGCAACGTATTGGTAGCCAAGAATGGCTATGACGCCACTCGAACGCAAGGCGGCGTTGAGGGCCGCCGTGACGCTGCGCGAGTTGACGATGGCGGAGGCCGCCGCCGAGCTTGGCGTCTCCTACAACCACCTCACCCTCGTCATCAGCGGTGAGCGGGTCGGCAGTGCGCGGCTGGAAGAGGCCATTTCAGCGCTGATCGGCCGGCCGGTCGCGGAAGTCTTCGGACGCACCGCGCGACCTGCACGGAAAAAGCGCTAGCGCGAATCGCTCACGGACAAGAAAAGGGCGGCCCCTGACAGGGTCGCCCTTTTCTTGAATTGTCCAGCTGTGCGGAGCGCCGGCTCACGCCGGCACGACGCTAGAGATCGGCATCCTCGCCGTCGTCCACATCGTCGATGTCAGCGTCCTCGTCCAGATCGTCATCGAGGTCTTCATCGTCGTCTTCGTCATCATCGTCGAAGTCGTCGTCCACCTCGTCGTCTTCATCATCGTCGTCGATGTCGAGTTCGTCGTCGTCCTCTTCATCGTCGTCGTCATCCAGGTCGTCGTCGAAGTCGTCATCGTCTTCTTCGTCGTCGTCGTCGAACGCGTTCGGCGGACCCTCGTCCTCCGGGTCTTCCTCGAACGGTCTCGCCAGGTCATAGCCGGCGAAATCGGTGCGCATGCCAATCGTGCCGGGCACGTCGAGATCATCCAACAGCATTTCCTTCTCCATCTGAATTACACGGGGTTCACGGGAAGTTAATCGGGCAGCCACTCGCGAAGTCAATACCTGTCACACAGAAGCGCAGCGGTCGTGCAACAAACGTGCAACCCTGAAAACGGGTGAGTTCCGCCGGTCGGTCAACCGGCGGCACGCTCACGTTTTGCCTCACGCGACATCTTCTTCCGATCGTTCGCGCTGAGGTGACGCTTACGCAAACGGATGGCCGCCGGCGTCACCTCGATCAGTTCGTCCTCCTCGATATATTCGAGCGCACTTTCCAGAGTCATTACCCGCGGTGGCTCCAGTTGGATGTTCTCATCGGTCGATTTGGATCGCATGTTGGACATCTTTTTTTCGCGCGTCGGGTTGACGTCCATGTCACCCGGGCGTGAATTCTCGCCGATTATCATACCCTCGTACACCGGATCGGTCGGCGATACGAATAGTGTCGACCGCTCGGCGAGGTTAGCCAGAGCGAATGCAACGATCACGCCGGAGTCCATCGATACCAGCGTTCCGCGCGAGCGCCCCGACAGCGGACCGGCCCAGGGTCCGTACTCCAGAAACCGATGGTGCATGATTCCCGTGCCACGAGTATCGGTCAGAAATTCCGAGCGATAGCCGAACAGTCCGCGCGCCGGAATCCGGTACGTCAGACGGGTCATTCCCTGGCCCGGATTCTTCATCTCGATCATCTCGCCGCGGCGCGGACCGAGCTTCTCGATCACCGCACCCAGGAACTCCTCGGGCACGTCGATTGAAAGCTCTTCGTAAGGCTCCAGACGCTCGCCGTCCGGCCCCTCACGCGTTATGACGCGCGGCCTCGAAACCTGGAACTCGTAGCCCTCACGCCGCATCGTCTCCATCAGAATCGTGAGATGCAGCTCGCCGCGTCCGGCCACGGTCCACGTATCGGTCGCCGACGTATCCTCCACCCGCAGGGCGACGTTGCGCTCAAGCTCCTTGTACAGCCGCTCACGCAGCTGGCGCGACGTCACGAACTTCCCTTCCTTGCCGGCGAAGGGCGAATTGTTGACGAGGAAGTCGACCGAGATGGTCGGCTCCTCGACCGAAATTCCTTCCAGTCGCTCGGGCGTGTTGACGTCGGTGATCGTGAGTCCGATCTCGACACCTTCGAGTCCCGCCAGCGCAACGATGTTACCGGCGGTCGAGCTGTTCACTTCGATGCGATCGAGTCCGTCGTACGTGAAGAGACGCGTGACGCGCGACGTGACCGGAGCCGCGGTCGTGTCCATCGCGAGCAGCGCGACATTGTCGCCGACATTCACCGTGCCGCGCTCTATGCGACCGATCGCGAGGCGGCCCAGATACGGCGAGTGATCGATCGTCGAGACCAGCATCTGGAACGGACCATTCTCATCCGTGGCAGGTGCGGGAACGTTGTCGACGATGGTCTGGAACAAGGGCGCCAGATCGACGGGCGTCACATCCATGTCCATCGTCGCCACACCTTCGCGCGCCGACGCGTAAACCACCGGTGCGTCCAGCTGCGCCGAATCGGCTTCCAGTTCGATGAAGAGATCCAGGATCTCGTCGTGCACGCGCATCGGGTCAGCGCCCGGACGGTCGATCTTGTTGATGACGACGATCGGCGTGCGCTTGAGTGCGAGCGCCTTGCCGAGCACGAAACGCGTCTGCGGCATCGGCCCGTCGAATGCATCGACGACGAGCAGAACACCGTCCACCATGCGCAGAATGCGCTCGACTTCACCGCCGAAATCGGCGTGCCCCGGCGTATCGACGATGTTGATCTTGGTCCCGTGCCAGCTCACCGCGGTGTTCTTGGCAAGGATCGTAATTCCACGCTCTCTCTCGAGCGGGTTTGAATCCATCACGCGCTCCGCGACGACCTGATTATCGCGGAATGCGCCGGCCTGCCGGAGCATCTTGTCCACGAGGGTGGTCTTGCCGTGATCGACGTGCGCGATGATGGCGATATTTCGAATTTGCTGCTTCTCTGACATAGCCTTGAAATTTAACGGGTCGCATGATCCAAACGTGGGTCGGGGATCGACCGGCTGTCGGGGCGACGCATACGTCGTCCCTGTCGGGTATCGCGCGACCGGCTGTCGGGGTGACGCATACGTCGCCCCGACCGGCTATCTTTCGAGGGTGTTGCTACGCATAGCGGCCGTTCTCGGGCTGGTCCTGATCAACGCTTTTTTCGTGGCCGCGGAGTTTGCTCTGGTCCGATCCCGAAAGACGCGCCTGGAGGCGATGGCGCGCGGCGGTGACGGGCTGGCCCGCGTTGCGCTCAAAGCCACCAACAATCTCTCCGCGGCACTCTCGGCGAGCCAGCTCGGCGTCACCCTCACGAGTCTCCTGCTCGGATGGATCGCCGAGTCGCTCCTGGTGCAGTCGTTCGCGGAGTCTTTCGCGCGCCTGCCACTCGGGATCGACGTCGCGACACGTGTGACCATCGCGACGGTCATCGCCCTCGCATTCGTGACGTACCTGACGGTCGTGTTCGGCGAGCTCACGCCAAAGACCTTCGCGCTCAATCAACCGGAGCGCTGGGCCCGCTATCTCACGCCGCCGCTGCTCGCGTTCGCGTGGATCATGCGCCCTTTCACCTGGCTGCTCAACAAGTCCGCAGTTCGTGTGATGCGGATACTCGGCCAGCGTCCGGTTCCGACTGCTGAATCGGTGCACTCTCCCGAAGAGCTCCGCATGCTGGTCGAACAGAGCGAGGAGGGCGGCGCGATCGAGGAGCACGACGCGGCGCTGCTCGACGCAGTCTTTGAGTTCTCGGAGAAGAATGCGCGCGAGGTGATGACGCCGCGCACGGAGATCGTCGCGATCGACGCAACGGCGACGCTGGAGGACATCATCGAGCTCGTGAGCGAGAGCGGCCTGTCGCGCTACCCGGTTTACGAGGAGACGATCGACGACATCATCGGAATCATCCTTGCCAAGGACCTGATTCCGATCCTTGCACATCGCCCAGCCGAATTCACTCTGCGTCCACTGATGCGGCCGGTGTATTTCATACCGGGCTCGCGCGAGGTCGAAGATGTTCTCGCCGACTTCAAGCGTCGCAAGGAGCACATGGCGATCGTGCTGGACGAGTACGGCGGCACGGCCGGCATCGTGACGATGGAAGATCTTCTCGAAGAGATAGTCGGAGAGATTCTGGATGAGTACGACGTGGGCGAGGAAGTCGACGTGCGCACGACGAGCAACGGCGAGACGATCATCTCCGGCGCGACCAGCATCTCCGAGTTCAACGAGGAGTTCGGAACGTCGATCCCGGAAGAGGATTACACGACTGTCGGAGGCTACGTGTTCGGCGCACTCGGTCGTCTGCCAGTTGCGGGCGACAGATTGGCCAGCGGCGACGTGACCTTCGTCGTGCGCGAGATGGACGGACGGAAGATCGATTCGCTCGCGGTCGAGTTTACTGCCGCGAAGCTCGCCGCCGACGCTGAACTATCTCAGCACACAGCCGAGTCGCCGCGATAAAACTGGAAGGATCGGCGATGCCGCGTCCGGCGATGTCGAGCGCGGTACCGTGATCCGGTGAAGTCCGCGGAAACGGAAGACCGAGCGTGACGTTGACTGCGCTTCCGAACGACGCGACCTTGATGGCGGTCATGCCAACGTCGTGATAGGGAGCAATCACAGCGTCGAACTCACCGCGAATTGCGCGAACGAAGACGGTGTCTGCAGGAAATGGCCCGAGCAGTCCGGATTCCCTTGCAGCGGGACCGAGGAGTACATCGTCCTCGTCGCCGAAGCGGCCGTGATCGCCGGCGTGGGGGTTCAACGCACAGAGCGCGATGCGCGGCGACGCAATTCCGAACCAGTCGCGCAATCCCTCCCGCGTAACCTCTGCCGCGGAGTCGATCGCCTGGCGCGTTAGCGCATGTGGGACGTCGCGCAGCGCGATGTGAGTAGTAGCGAGCACCACGCGGAGCCGGTCGGACGCTAGCATCATCGCCACACGCGAACCCGTCAACTCCGCGAGCATCTCCGTGTGACCGGGAAAATCGTAGCCGCCAGACAGAAGCGCGAACTTGTCGATCGGTGCGGTGACGATTCCATCGACCTCTCCGGCGAGCGCGAGCCTCACTGCGAGCGCGATTGCGTCGCCGCTGACCTTGCCGGCCACTGCGGGGTTGTCGCCAACGGTCCACGATCCGGCGGCGATGTCGACGGGCACATCCGCCCCCTCCGCACCGACCACGACCATGTCACATACGTCACGCAGCGCCGGATCTTCCAGCGCTGCGCGGATTATTTCAGGGCCGATACCGCGCGGGTCGCCGACCGTTACCGCGAGGCGCGGTCGGCTGACGCCACCGCTCGCGGTCACAGCCTCAGCGACACGTAGGTCTGCTTTCGCAGCTCGTCGAGCAATGCGCGCGCCTGCTTCTCATCAGCAAGCTGCCGCCGGATGTTCTCGCGCACTTCGGAAAGCGAGTACTCGCCCTCCGCCGTCTTGGCGACGACCTGTATGATCGCATACTTGGTGCTCCCGGTCTGCGATACGAGTGCGAACGGCGCGCTGACGTCGTTCACCTTGAGATCGGCTACGGCAGCCTTGTACGATGCCGGTAGCGAATCCACCGGATACGGCTGCAGGATTCCCTTCTCTTCCGCGGGATCGTGATACTTCGCTACGAGCGTATCGAAGTTCGCACCCTTGCGCCACATGTTCGCAACGCTGTCGGCGCGAAGATATGCGAGATGCACGTCGTTCGAGTCAATCACGGGAGCGATGAGAATGTGGCGTGCCTTCACTTCGGCCGGCTGCACGCGATCGACGCGGATGATGTGATATCCGAACGACGTCTTGACGATCGGGCTGAGCTCGCCAGGACGCAGCGAGAACATCACCGCCTCGAACTGTGGGACCAGATCGGAGCCGCGACGATTCCAGCCAAGGTCACCACCAACGTTCTTGGTGCCGGGATCCATCGACTCGCGCTTCGCCATCTCCTCGAAGTTCGCGCCCTTCTTGAGCTGTACCAGCAACGATTCTGCTTTCGCGAGAGCGACCGAATCAGCGAACCTGGATGCGTGCGGCGCAATGACAATCTGGCGGAACGAAACCATCGCCGGCCGTTTCTTGAGCTGGTCCTTCACCTTCTCGAACGCCGCCGTAACCTCTTCTTCGGTCACGCTGGCGGGCTTGGCGCGCTTCTGCAGCTCGGCGAACGTCTTCTGCTGAATCAGGCGACGGCGAAACTGGTCGAACAGTGTACGCCGATATTCTTCCGGCGAGCCGAAGCCGGCGTTCTTCAGCTCGTTGCGATACTCGATGTCACTCTGGAAGTGAGAGCGCACTTCCTTGATCTGTCGATCGACCTGAGGCGTGATCTCCGCATCGGTGACATCCACCTTCACATCCTTCGCCTTCTGAATCAGAATTTCCTGGTCGACGAGGTCGTTCAGGACGCCGCGCGCTACAGCAAGCTGTCCGGCGGGATCATCGGGAAGCTTGAGGCCTGCAGCGCGCTGCTCATTGACAGCCGCCGCGAGATCGCTCCAGGTGATGACAGAGCTACCGACGACCGCAACGACGCGATCGACTGTATCCACCATGTGGGTGTTCGGCGCCGAGCCCGCATTTGCAGCGGGCACCGGCACCACGCTCTGCGCCGCGCTAACTGCTGGCGCGACGGCGAGGAGAAACGCTACGACTGACTTCAACGACATGATGACTACGGCTTCTTCGGAGTTGGATTGGCTGGCTGTGCGGGCGGCGCGGCGTTTCCGGGCGCTGCGCCGTTAGGCATTGGCACGGCGGTCGCAGGCGTACTGGCGCGAGAAGCGGAATCCGCAGCCGCGTGTGCCTTGACGGCGCGCTCCACTGCGCGATCGATACCAGCTGAATTGACGCTGGATGTGGTCTGGTCACGCAGCACGCGCGCAACCGGCTCCGGGATCTGAACGAACTGAGCCTGGCCACCGACGAGGGCGTCCATGTACTTGTCGACTCGTGACGATGCGAGCTTGACGCGATCGGCTTCGGTCTTCGCGCTGTCCGCGAGCGACTTGGGATCGATTCCGAGCTGCGTCCACGCCGCGTCGCGCGACTGGAAGAACGCGTTGTGAAGCTGAGTCATCTCTTCCGGCGTCGGCCCGATCTTGGCGTTGTCCGCGGCGCGAAGCACGAGATCGTTGGTGATGAAATTCTTGACGAACATCACGACGATCGAATCCGGAGCGTTCTGCAACTGTCCACGCTGCTGCGACTGCTGCATGGGCGGGAACGTCGCAATCCAGCGCGCGAGCTCACCAGCGGTGAACTTGCCCGCCGTTGACGTCGCGAGCGATGTCTTGTCGTTGCGATGTGCATCTGGATCTGCGACGACGACGCGTGCGGTCGTGGCGGCGTCCTTGTCCATGTCGATCTTGCCGTCAGACTGAAGCTTCGCGACGAACGTGCTCTCGGCGACCTGCATCGAGCGACCCTTGGACGCCTGAAGCAGCTCGTCCTTAACCTCATCGTACGTCGGGCGGCGAATGATGTGGTAGCCGTAATCGGTCTCGACCACCGGCGAGATCTCGCCAGGCTTGAGTGCGAGCAGTGCCTGCTCGAACTGCGGAACCATTGCACCCTTCTTGAACAAGCCCAGTGAGCCGCCGCGTGCGGCTGATGGCGTGTCCTGGCTGTTGGCCTTGGCGAGCGCGGCGAAGTTGGCCGACGTGGCCTGAGCACGAAGCGCGTCGATCTTCTTTTTCGCCGCTGCCTTCTGATCGGCCGACGCACCCTTTGTGAGGATCAGGATGTGCGATGCAGCGAGGATGTCGCCGTTCTCGAACATCTTGCGAGCGGCCGCGGTGTCAGCCGTACCCCAATCCTTCGAGACCATCTCGTAATACTTCTTCGCCTTGAGCGATGATATCGGTGCCCACAGCGCCGAGTCGAGCGCCTTGTCGGTGACGACGGTGTCGCCCTTCGCGGCGGTCTGCCCGAGGAGCTCGTAGTCGACCCACGCGTTGGCGATCGCCTGCGCGACGTCCTTGCGCGGCGGGACCGTTGCTTCACCGAGCAGCTTGGCGAGACGATCGACGGAGAGTTCCTGCGATCCGGCCTTTGCTGCCGTATCGACGTGCGCACTCATCGCTTCCTTGAGGCCCGCACACGCTGTCGCGGTTACAACGAAAGCCGCGGCAGCGGCAAGGGCGAGCGAAGCTGGTTTCATCTTGTTGTTGGAGTGGGTTTGATCAACGTGAGTGCGTGGACGAGCCCATCCAGCACGGACGCGCCGCCGAGCCGGGTGAGCTTGAGCGATAATGGGTGCGCGCGGCGCACCTCGGCCTGAAATTGTACCTCGTGGAACGCCGAAGAGATCCCCTTCATGGATGGGACCGCCGAGCCTCTAAAGGTAATACGGGCCTCGTTGCCCCGCACTGAGAGAGTCTCGATCCCGATCCGGCCTCCCAGTACGCGCAGGGTCGCGGCCATGAAGAAATGAGCCGCCTCGGGGGGAAGCGTACCAAACCGGTCCCGGACTTCCGCACGCAAGCCGGCTATCTCTTCCGGCTCGGTCATCGACGTGAGACGACGATACACGTCGAGCTTCGCATCCTGTGACGGCATGTAGTCGTCGGGGATGTACGAGGCGACGTCGAGAGAGATGTCGGCGGGCTGGAGCCTGGGGCCGTCTCCGCCACGCATCACCCGCTGGACGGTCTCTTCGAGCATTTTGAGGTAGAGATCGAAGCCCACGGCGTGCACGAAGCCCGACTGCTCGGGACCGAGCAGGTTGCCCGCGCCGCGCAGCTCCATGTTCTTGAGCGCGATCCTGTAGCCCGATCCGAGTTCCGTGTGATGCTCCAGAATCTTGAGACGACGCTCCGAATCATCGTCCATTCCATCGGCGGCAAGCAGATAACAGTAGGCGCGCCTGTGCGAACGCCCCACCCGTCCGCGCAGCTGATACAGCTGCGCCAGGCCGAACATGTCGGCGCGATTCACGAACATTGTATTCGCATTGGGAACGTCGAGACCCGACTCGACGATCATGGTCGAGACGAGCACGTCGACTTCGCCCTGAACGAAGCGACGCATCACTTCTTCCAGCTCGCGCTCGCGCATCTGACCGTGACCCACTGCGATGCGCGCTCGCGGCACGAGCCTGCCGATGTGCTGCGCAATGGCGTCGATCGTCTCGATGCGATTGTGCACGAAGAACACCTGTCCGCCGCGGTCCAGCTCGCGCGAGATTCCTTCCTCTATCAACGCCTCGTCCCACGGCTCGACGTAGGTGAGAACCGGCGAGCGGTCGCGTGGCGGCGTCTGCATCAGCGTCATGTCGCGCAGTCCCGCCAGCGACTGATGCAGCGTGCGCGGGATCGGAGTCGCGGTGAGCGTGAGCACGTCGGTTTCCAGCCGCAGCTGCTTGAGCCGTTCCTTGTGCTTCACACCGAAGCGATGCTCTTCGTCGATGATGATGAGACCGAGATCGCCGAACTTCACATCGGGACTCAGCAGACGATGCGTGCCGATCACGACGTCCACCTTCTTTGCCGCGACTTCCTTGAGGGTCTCGAGCTGTTCCTTGTGCGTCTGGAAGCGGCTCATCACCTTCACGTTGATCGGAAAATCGGCGAAGCGATCGCCGAAGGTACGCGCGTGCTGATCCGCGAGAATCGTCGTTGGAACGAGCACGGCGACCTGCCTGCCCGACTGCACCGCCTTGAATGCCGCGCGTACTGCGATCTCTGTCTTGCCGTAACCGACGTCACCGACGAGCAGGCGATCCATCGGACGCGGACGCTCCATGTCGCCCTTCACATCGACAGTCGCCTTGCGCTGATCGTTGGTGTCCTCGAACAGGAACGACGATTCGAGCTGGCGTTGCCACGTCGTGTCGGGAAGCGCGGGAGTGCGGGTCGCCACGCTGCGACGCGCGTACAGATCCAGCAGTTCCACCGTCATCTCCTGGATCGCCGCGCGCGTACGATCGCGCTGTTGACCCCAGCGCCGTCCGCCGAGCTTGTGCAACCGCGGTGGCGGAACGTCGTCGCCGACGTCCGACGCGGCGCGGTAGCGCTCGATCTGATCTATACGATACAAGGGAACGTTGAGGCGGTCGCCGCCTTCGTACTCGATCACCGCGACCTCGACAGTCGCTTCCTTGACGAAAAGCTGCTCGATGCCGCGATAGATGCCGATTCCGTGTTCCAGATGCACGACGTAATCACCGGGCGTGATCGCGCCGAGTGTGTCGATGCCGCCGCCGGTGATGTACTTGCGCGCGCGACGAATGCGTCGCTCGCGTCGGAATATTTCGTGGTCGGTGAGTACGCGAAGACCAGGATCCGTTCCGCGCGGGGGGAGAAAGAAGCCGCCAGCGAGCACGCCGAGCACCAGTCCCGCTGGCATCGGATCGCGCGCGCTTGTCGTGAGCAATTCTTCCAGTCGTTCGATCTGACCCGCGTTGTCGCACAGGATCAGCGTCGGCACGCCGTCACGCACGATGCGATTCAATGATTTGAGATCGCGGTTGATCGTTTCCGGTGCGCGGAATGGAAATCCGATATCCGGCTCGCCTTCGCCGTCGAGTGCAATGGTGCCGAACGAGCCGAGCGTGCGCACGGCGGTGGCGGGAGCGACGTACAGCTCGTCGCGCGTCAGAACATCCTCACCGCGACGCATCGCGAGCAGCAGATGATGCTGCGCTTCGTCCCACGTGCGTCGCATCTCGGGCGCAACGTGCGACTCCGACGGTACGATGACGAGAGTGTCCGCGGCCCAGAGATCGGTTATCGCCACACGATCACCGGCGCGTTGCGCGGCCTTCACGTCGCGCTTGCGGCCGCTCGCGCGCTTGGCCGCAACTCCGTCCGCCGGAAGTATCAGCGCGACTTCCGCATCGCGCGTCGAGCGCTGCGTGGTGAGATCGAAATGTCGCAGCTCCGATATCTCGTCACCCCAGAATTCCATCCGGACGGGATTCGCCATTCCGAACCCGTACACGTCGAAGATTCCGCCGCGCACGCTGAACTGTCCGACATCCTCGACCATGTCGACACGCTCGAACCCTATGGAATCGAGATGCTCGATCAGCTCGCCGAGCTTGCGTACGTCACCCTTCCTCAACTCGAGCCGGCCGTGCTGCAAAATTGCCGGGAGCCGGGTGCGCTCCATTATCGCGCGTGCAGTCGTGATGAGAATCCGCACGTCGCCGCGGGCCGCGCGCTCGAGTGTCTCCACGCGCTCGCCCGCGACCTCCGCGTGCGGCTCCGCTTCGCCAAAGCTCTCGCGCGGCGGATAGAACGCCACCGAGTCGCCTCCCTCCAACGACTCGAGGTCGGCGAGCCATCGTTCGGCATCCCCGACATTCTCGGCGACGATCACGAAGAACCGTCGCTCCATCCTTCTGGCCAGCGCCGCGACCATCGCCGCAGCGCTCGAGCCGTGCAACCCAGCCACGGTAAGACGTTTTCCGGTACCCGGCACCGTGTTCGCCAACCGCGTGAACGCGGGAAGCGCTTCTACCGCGTCGATAATCGTTGGTAAGGCCATCAACCCACTTATTTACAGGACCCCGCCCGGAAACTTGATCCGCACCGGGAAACTGCAACATAATTTGGGGTAGTCTCTGGAGGAGGCATCAAATGAACCTTCCGCAAGCCATCGCGTCGCGACTGCTGTTCCCGCTACTGATCGGCGCCTCCGCGGCGACGCCCGCGCTACTCGCCGCCCAGCGCGCGCCGAACGTGGACGTCTGGTTCGAACAGGGGAACGAATTCGATCGCGGCCAGCCGGGACGGGTGATGTATTCGGGCGATGCCGGCAGTTACATGACCGTCCTTCGAGTCGACACCGATGGCCGCCTCACCGTGCTGTCTCCACATCAACCGAACGAGCGTTCGAGATTCGGTGCGAGCCGATCGGGGATGGCCATTCCATTCCAGGCTGACCCGACCCAGGGCGTGGGGTACGTGTTCGCGGTGGCCTCCCGCACGCCATTCGACTTCAGAAATTACCGCGGACGCGGCAACAGCTGGAACGTGGGGACCCTGGGCGCGAGGCCCGGGATCGACCCGTTCGAGATCGTCGATCGCTTCGCGCGCTCGAGCGTGGGCCCCCGAGGGGCATACTCCATCGCGTACGCTCCGTACGAGATCGGCCGCGACGGCGGCGGACGCGCGTCCTATCAGCACGGAGTGCGGTACGACGACAGCTACGGCTACTATGGTGGCTACGAGGATCCCTGGGGCGCGTCGCCGTATCGCCGCGGCTACGACGACTTTCGATATCAGGGCGGCTACGGTTACAACGGTTACGGTCACGATCGCGGAAACGACAACCGTTACGGATATGGCGCCGACAGCCGGTACAGCCGAGATCCACGCACGCATTCGCTGAGACACTGCCCGGATGGGACTCTGGCGCCGTACACGACGCCGTGCGCGGCGTTTGCACGGCCGGGGTTGCCCGGACGCGGATTTCAACAGCGATCACACCAGCAGATCCGTCCAGGACCCCTGCCGCGACCGACGCCGCAACCGCGGCCTTATCCCTGACCGACGAGGCGCTACGCCGCCGCCCCGATCGTCATATCGACATGCATGCCGGCTGCGGCGAGCATTCCGACCAGCGTATCGATACTGAAGAGATCGATCTTTCCGCGCATCAGATCGCTGATACGAGGCTGCGTAACGCCCAATAGCTCCGCGGCATGGACTTGCGTCAACTGTCGCCGTTCGATCACCTGACGAATCGCCATCATCAATTGCGCGCGAAGCCGAAGGTGCTCCGCCTCTCCGGGGCAAAAGCCAATGTCGACAAAGACATTTCCGGTAGACTGGATCGCTGACTTACGAGTGCGTCGTTGCGTCATGTTGACGTGCCCTCAAATTTCGCTCCCGAATTTCGGTCCCCAACAATGTCGCGGTAACGCTTCCTGGCTAGCTCGATATCGTGCCGACGCGTTCGCTGACTCCTCTTCTCAAACGCATGCAACACGTAGACTCCGTCTGCAAAGTTGGCAACGTAGAGAACGCGGTACTCACGTTCCGTGTGAACACGAATTTCGTAGACACCGCGAGCGACACCAGGGATTGCCTTCCAGTCTGAAGGCATCGCGCCAGATTGTACCAGGGCGAGCTCAAATCCGGCGCGCTGTCGCGCCGCGTTCGGGAAATCTCTAATGTCTTCGAGCGACGATCCAACCCAGAAGATGGGTCGTTCGCTCATAGACAGTTAATATACAACATTTTGTATATCCGGGTGCGAGGTTTCCCGACGACCGGTGGGCCGTGATCGACGTCACATTTTCGGTGGCAAGGGCTTTGCGAAATATTGGGCTGGCGCCCCGAACGCGTGGGGACCTATCCGCAGGCGTGGTAGCGGAACTGTGCCGAACAGCGCGACGCCTGCCCGAGAACGGGACTGGCGTTTGGGGAATTCTTCTCGTGCCCGTTCGCCCAAGTTCCAGCCGTCAGCGAAACCGGTACCCAGTCGCGCCGTTATGACGCACGCACGACTCGACGAAAACGCGGCCCCGACCCATAGTCCATAGGGGAGATCACCCTCCTTCCCGGTATATTTGAGGGCTAGGCCTGAAAATCTCCCCAAAGCCCCGAATGAAGCTCCAGCACATCCGCAATTTCTGTATCGTCGCCCATATCGATCATGGAAAATCCACGCTCGCAGACCGTCTGATCGAGGCGACGGGAACGCTTCAGCGGCGCGAAATGAAGGCGCAGGTGCTCGACACGCTCGATCTGGAGCGGGAGCGAGGGATCACGATCAAGCTCAACGCCGTGCGGATGGGCTACACGGGTGCGGACGGCAAGAAGTACGAGCTCAACCTCATCGACACGCCAGGCCACGTCGACTTCACCTACGAAGTCTCGCGCTCGCTCGCGGCGTGCGAGGGGGCCATTCTGGTGGTCGATGCTTCGCAGGGGATCCAGGCGCAGACGCTCTCGAATCTGTTTCTCGCGATGGACGCCGGGCTCGAGATAATCCCGGTGCTCAACAAGATCGACCTCCCGGGCGCCGAGCCTGAGCGCCGTCGCCAGGAGCTGGTCGACCTTCTCGGCGTCACACCGGATCGCGTGTTGAGCGTGAGCGCGAAGGAAGGAATCGGCGTGCCTGCACTTCTTGAGGAAATTCTGCGCCGCGTGCCGCCACCGGAAGGCGACGCGGACGCTCCCCTTCGCGCGCTCATCTTCGATTCGATGTACGACCGCTACCGCGGCGCGATTCCGAGCGTGCGCGTGGTCGATGGCGAGCTCAAGGCCGGAATGAAGATCAAGTTCAGCGCCGTCGGCGAGATGTACGACGTGGAAGAGGTAGGTTACCACCAGCTTCGCCAGGTAAAGACAGACGTGCTGCGTCCAGGTGAAGTCGGGTATGTCGTGGCAAATGTTCGTCATGTAAAAGAGACGCGTGTCGGTGACACGGTCCTTGACGCAACGCGGCCTGAAGTCGAACCGCTGCCTGGATATCAGGACGTGCACTCGATGGTGTTCGCCGGCATCTATCCTACCGACACCACACAGTACGAGAACCTGCGCGACGCGCTGGACAAGCTGCAGCTCAACGACGCGTCGCTCAACTATCAGCCGGAAACTTCCACCGCGCTCGGCTTCGGCTTCCGCTGCGGATTTCTCGGACTGCTGCACATGGAGATCGTGCAGGAACGGCTCGAGCGCGAGTTCAATCTCGATCTCGTCACTACCGTGCCGAGCGTCGAGTACCGCGTGTTCAAGACCGACGGCACGATGGAGCTGATCGAGAATCCGTCGCTCATGCCGGTCGCAGGTGTCGTGCAGCACGTGGAAGAACCGTACGTCAAGGCGCGCATAGTCTCGCCCAGCGATTACATCGGACCGATCATGACGCTGTCGACCGAACGTCGCGGCATCTACAAGAACATGTCGTACATCGACGCGGCGCGCGTGGAGTTCGACTTCGAGTTTCCGCTGGGCGAGATAATTCTGGATTTCTTCGACCGGCTCAAGACGATCAGCCGCGGATACGCGTCGCTCGACTACGAGATGCTCGAATACCGCCAGAGCGATCTCGTCAAGCTCGACATGCTGATCAACGGTGAGCCGGTGGATGCGTTCTCGGTGATCATCCATCGCGACAAGGCCTACGAGTGGGGCCGCAAGATCGCCGACAAGCTCAAGGATCTCATTCCGCGTCAGCTCTTCGAGGTGGCGATCCAGGCTGCACTCGGCGGCAAGATCATCGCGCGCACGAGTGTCAAGGCATTACGCAAGGACGTGCTCGCCAAGTGCTACGGTGGCGACATCTCGCGCAAGCGCAAACTCCTCGAGAAGCAGAAGGAAGGCAAGAAGCGCATGAAGCAGGTCGGGTCGGTCGAGATCCCGCAGGAGGCGTTCCTCGCAGTTCTGCAGGTAGACTGACCGTTGCGGTCGCTCGTTGTGCAGACGAGCTTCATCGGCGACGTCGTGCTGACGACGCCGCTCATCGCGCGGCTGGCGCAGGATGGTGAAGTGGACGTCGTCACGACGCCGCCTGGCGCCACACTGCTTGCATCACATCCCGCGGTCGCGCGACTGTTCGTCTACGACAAGCGCAGAGCCGACAGAGGAATCGCAGGCTTCCTGAGATCGGCGCGTGAAGCGCGCGGTGCGCGTCGCGCATTTCTCTGTCAGGGATCCGCGCGCAGCGGTTCACTCGCGTTCGCTGCGGGATGCAGGGAGCGGATCGGCTTCACGACCTCGGATGGACGCTGGACATATACAGAGCGCGTGGAGTATCGCGACGACTGGCATCACGCGCGCCGTCTGCTCTCGCTCGGCGATCTTCCGCTTGCTGCGGCATCGAGTGAGTCAACCGATGCTGCGATCAGACCGCGGCTCTATCCCACCGACGACGACGTTCGTGCTGTGGACCAGTTGCTGGAGCATCGCAAGCGCCCGATGATCGCGCTCGCGCCAGGCAGCGCGTGGCAAACCAAGCAGTGGCCAGGATACGGCGAGCTCGCGGCGTTGTTCGCCGACCGATGCGACATCGCGATAGCAGGTGGTCCCGGCGATCTGGCTGCGGCTGGTGAGATAGCGCAACGTGTGGATCGCGAGCACGTCATCGACGCGACTGGTAAATTGTCGCTGTTGGGCTCGGCGGAGCTGATCAGGCGCAGCCTGGTGCTGGTGAGCAACGATTCGTCGCCGCAACATCTCGCGTCGGCGATGGGCACTCCGACCGTGACCATCTTCGGACCGACGGTTCCCGAATTCGGCTTCGGGCCGCTGGCACCGGGCTCGCGCACTGTCGGCAACAGGTCGCTCGACTGCCGCCCGTGCGACCGACACGGTCCGCGCGTATGCCCACTGGGCCACTGGCGCTGCATGAATGAAATTACCCATGACGAGGTCGCCGCCGTCGTGCAATCCGTCATTTCCGAGGAGACCGTTAGATGAATCGTGAGCAATACATCATTGGCGTCGATCTTGGCGGAACCAATCTCTCCGTTGGTGCGATGCCGCTCGATGGAAGCCGCGAGATCGGGTTGCGTACGCTTCCGACGCGCGCGGATCTGGGCGCCGATGCAGTGTCCGACCGGATCGCAGCGATGATCGAAAGCGTCGTCATCGCTCTCAACTCGGAGACCGGCGCCGGCCGCGACGCCATACTCGGCGTCGGAATCGGATCGCCGGGTCCGCTCGATCGCGAGCGCGGCGTGGTGATATTCACACCCAATCTCGGATGGCGCGACTATCCGCTGCGCGATGAGATCGCGACCCGGGTCAACATGCGCGCAACACTCGACAACGACGCCAACTGCGCGACGTTCGGTGAATTCTGGCGTGGCGCGGCGCGTGGAGGACGCGACGTGATAGGCATGACGCTCGGCACGGGAATCGGCGGCGGACTGGTGCTCGACGGGAGATTGTACCACGGCGTGTCCGACGCAGCCGGAGAGATCGGTCACACTTCCATCGAATCGAATGGACGGCGGTGCAAGTGCGGTAATTACGGGTGCCTGGAAGCGTACTGCTCCGGCCCCGCAATCGCCGAGCGCGCGCGCGAGGCTCTGGAGAGCGATCCGAGCCCGACGATCGATACGCTCGTGGATGGAGATCTTTCGCGACTGACGGCGCACATCGTGTACGAAGCAGCGCGCCGCGGTGACACGGTTGCAAGGGAAGTTGTGCGCGACACCGCGCGCTTTCTGGGCACCGGATTGTCGAACCTCATCAACATCTTCAATCCGGATACGGTCGTGCTCGCCGGTGGCGTTACGCAGGCTGGCGAGGCGTTGATGCTGCCGTTGCAGGCCGAGGTGAAGCGTCGCGCATTCAAGACGGCGGTGGATTCGTGCAGGATAGTGCTCGGCTCGCTTCCGATGTCGGCCGGCGTTGTCGGCGCGGTAGCGACGTTCAAGGAACGAGTGCTGGGCTCGCTCTGATGGGCGCGCGGCGCCGGCTTGGCGTCATCGGCACTTTCGTCTGGGACGAGATACACGGCCGGGATCCGTCGCAGGCGCCAGTGGAGGAGTGGGGCGGCATTACGTACGCGCTCGCCGGACTCGATGCGGCGCTCGCCGAAGACTGGGAAATCGTACCGCTCATCAAGGTCGGTAGCGACCTGGCGCAGCGCGCGCGCGACTATCTCGCAACACTGCGGCATCTGGCGCCCGACGCGGCCGTGATCGAAGTGCCTTATCCCAACAACCGCGTAACGTTGCGCTACGAGAGCAGCGAGCGACGAACCGAACAGCTCACCGGCGGCATTCCCGGCTGGCACTGGCTCGGGCTCAAGCCTCTGCTTGCCGGACTGGACGCGTTGTACGTCAATTTGATCAGCGGATGGGAGCTGTCGCTCGAGACCGCTCAACTGACGCGGCAATATTTTGGCGGCGTCATCTACTGCGACATGCATTCGTTGCTTCTGGCAGTGGATCCGGAGGGATATCGCGTGCCGCACGTGGTGCCGAACATTGCGGCCTGGCTGCAGTGTTTCGATGTGATTCAGGTGAACGAGGACGAGCTCGCGCTAATGGCGCCCGACGCGATGGCGCTGGCTGCGACGGCAATGGCCGCCGGCGTATCCGTCATAAATGTGACCCTCGGTCCCAAAGGGGCTGTTTACTTCGCCGCGCCGAGATTCGAACGACTGTCCGACATCAAACGAACGAAGCTTCCGGCATCCGCGGCACTCGGAGGCCCCATACGGACGGCACTGGTGCCGGCGGTTCCGGCAATCGTGACCGGAACAGGTGATCCAACCGGATGTGGCGACGTCTGGGGCGCGACCCATTTCGCACGACTGCTCGCAGGTGATAAGTTAGGCGACGCGATCGACGCCGCGATGCTTGCGGCGTCTCGCAATCTTACCCACCGTGGGGCCACGAGCCTCGCGAGCTACCTGCGCGGAGAACTCTCGCTAACGTGACGAACGTCATCACCGTTCCACCATCTCTGGATGACGCCACGTTCGAGCAGATACTGGAGCCGTTGTCGCGACTCCAGCGCGATGACAGGGTTCTCATCGATGCGCGTCACGCACGGTGGGCGTCGCCTTATGGGCTCACTGCGTTGCTCGCGCTCGCACAGACGCGACTCGAGCGTCCGAGCCTGGCGGTGCCGGAGGCCGACGACGTCGCGTTGTACTGGGCGCGCGCCGGATTCTTTCGCTATGCAGCCGATCTGTACGACATAGTGGGATCGGTGCCGCGCGGGCGGCAGAGCGAGCCGGCCGTGCTGCTCGAGGTTACGCCTGTAAACGCGAGCGAGGACGTCCATACCGTGGTGGACAAGGTGCAGCAGCGGGCACAGTCGATCCTCGTGAACGAGCTCAAGCTGGATGCGACGGCGACCATGCGATTCACGATGGCGCTTTCGGAGACCTGCCAGAACATCGTGGAGCACGCCGAGCACGGCGGCTGGGTCGCGGTGAACAGTTATCGCTGGCAGAAGCGGCTGGGCGGACGTCGCGTGCTGGTGATCGCGGTGTGCGACGCGGGGCGCGGGTTCAGGGCGTCGCTCGAATCAGCGCCGGGACGTCCGAGGTCCGACCGGTGGGACGACGGAATGGCGCTCGAAGAGGCTGTCATGCGTGGCGTGAGCCGGTTCCGGGACACGGGACGCGGCCAGGGCCTCGCCGGCGTCCGGAGATTCATAGGTAGGTGGGACGGCAAGTTCTCGGTGCGGAGTGGCACCGCGCGCCTGGCGATCGTCCCTACGTGGGACGATGACGTACCACTGAAGGAAAACCTCCCGCCATTCCCGGGTGCCCAGATTCAGATCACCATTCCAGAGCGCGTTGACCGATGATGAAGAACCACATCGACGTGAGCAGCGTGCTGCGGCTTGCAGTTTCCGAGAGCTACTCCAATCTCGTCACGCGCCCGACCGGAGTGGCGGTTCGCGTGTATATAGAGGCGCAAATTCAGGCGGCGAGCGATTGCGAGGTCACCGTGATCGACTTCTCGCAGGTAGGGATGATGGATTTCTCGTGCGCGGACGAGATAGTTGCAAAGCTCGTCATGCAGCACGAAAGGGGAACGCCGACGTTCGTCTTCACCGGGCTCAGCGAGTCGCACATCGAAGCAATCGATGTCGTACTCGAGCGCCACGGGATGTCGCTCGTCTCGCATGAAGCTGACTCCAATTCTTATATAGCTGTCACACACTGATGAAGTTTTTTGGCTCGCGTCCGAAAGTGGACATAAAGGGTTTCCAACCGGAGCTGCGCGTGATCGACTACGTGGCTACGCGGAAGGACGATCCCGAGCGCGGTCCACAGGTTAGACTGTCAGGCGTGGATGCGAGGTTCCGCATTCTGTCCAATGGCGAGCTGGCCTGGGTTCGTGGTGAGCGCGGACAACAGTTGGCAGAAGTGCTGATCGACGATTCGTTTCCACAACACACCTGTGGGCTGCGAGACATCCCCGGTGTGCTTCCCTCCGAGTCCGTGACGGTAGTGAAGCCGGACCTGGATACTCCAGACAGAACGTAAGAATGCGACGGTCAACCATTCCGCTTCATGGCGGTTCGACACATCTGCCTCCCGGCTCGCCGGTGGTCACGCCGATCACGCAGTCGGTAAGCTTCATTCAGGAGCTCGGTACCGCCGAAGGTCTCAAGTACGGTCGATACGGCAACACTCCGAACGTGGAGCTCGTCGAACGAAGGCTCGCGATGCTGGATGGCGGCGAGGCAGCGGTCGCCCTGTCGAGCGGCATGGGCGCGACGGGCTGCGCGATGCTGGCCCTGCTGCGACCGGGCGATCACCTGCTCTCCAGCTCGTGGATCTATGGTGGCACGCACAAGCTGTTCACGCAGGAACTGACCGGGATGGGGATCGAAGTCACGCTGATCGATCCGCTGGCACCACGCATGTGGCGCAAGGCGTTGCGCCAGACGACGCGCGCGATATTCGTCGAGTCACCGGTCAACCCGACCTGTCGCGTGCTCGACCTGAGCTCGCTCGCCAATCTCGCCAAGGCGGAAGGCGTCGCGCTCGCGGTCGACTCCACCTTTGCGAGCCCGATCAACTTCCGCCCGCTGGAACAGGGCGCGGACATAGTCATTCATTCCACCACCAAGTACCTCAACGGCCACCACGACGTGCTGGGCGGCGCGGTGATCGGCACTGCGTCGTACGTCGAAGAGGTCCGCAGGAAGATGATCGTCTGGGGACAGTCGCCGGATCCGTTTTCCGTGTGGCTGCTCGAACGCGGAATGAAGACGCTGGACGTGCGCGTTCGGCGCCAGAACGAGAACGCGATGAAGCTGGCGCAGTGGTGCGAAACACGCCCCGAGTTCGCAAAGGTCCTGTATCCCGGCCTCGAATCACATCCGGATCACGAGATCGCACAGCAGTGTCTCGACGGCTTCGGCGGAATGATGGCTCTCGTGCTCGCCGGTGGCGGCGACGCGGCCACGCGTTTCCTTGAAAAGCTCGAGATCGTGATGCACGCGCCGAGTCTGGGTGGCGTCGACACGCTGGTGAGCGAGCCGCGATACACTTCGCACGCCGCGATGACGCCGGAAGGACGTGCCGAGATCGGGATTCCTGACGGGTTCCTGCGCTTCAGCGTGGGACTCGAGGATGCGGGCGACCTGATCGCGGATTTTGAGCAGGCATTGAGGTAGCTGAAGGTTGAGTCTGGTAAGGTTTCTCAACGTCGCGAAGGAATACCCGCGCGGCGGCGTCGCGTTGAGCCACGCATCGTTTCAGTTGCACAAGGGCGAGTTCGCGTTCCTCACGGGCCCGAGCGGGTCGGGCAAGTCCACGATCCTCAAGCTGATCTACATGGAGGAGCGCCCAACCGCGGGCGACGTGTGGGTCAGCGGTGTGAGCGCTCGCGACGCGTCCAGGAAGGAAGTGTCGATGGTGCGCCGCCATCTCGGGATCGTGTTCCAGGATTTCCGTCTGCTGGAAGACAGATCGGCCGAAGCGAATATCGCCTTCGCGCTCGAAGTGACCGGAACACCCGCCGACATGATACGGCAGCGAGTGGGCCGCGTACTTACGCAGGTCGGACTGGCGTCCAAGGGAACCGCTCTGCCGCGCGAGCTTTCAGGCGGCGAGCAGCAGCGTATCGCAATCGCCCGCGCACTCGTGAACGATCCGTTCGTGCTCATCGCGGACGAGCCGACCGGCAATCTGGACGAGCGCGCGACACGCGGAGTGTTTCAGCTTCTGCGCGACATCAACACCGCTGGCACCGCCGTCATCATGGCGACGCACGATCTCGATCTGATCCGCCGCACCGAATATCGCACGATCGAGCTGAACCACGGGCGTCTCGTCTACGACAGCGCCGAAGCGCCACCGGTCGAGAAGGCACCGAGCGCCGTATCGCCGAGCCATCACGACGAGAATCCGATATGATCCGGGGTACGGCATGATGGTGATCCGCGAAGCTTTCTCGGCGTTCAGACGCGCACCGCTCCTCAGTGTACTCGGCGTCGTCACCATCGCGTTCTCACTGTTCGCGTTCGGGCTGTTCGGACTCGTGGCCGTGAATATCCGCGACGCGTTGCAGACGATCGAGAATCGCGTCGAGATAAGAGCGTTCATCGCCGACGGCACGCCGGTCGAGGCCTCCAGCGCCGCGATGGGTGACATCCACGCATTCCCTGAAGTGTTGTCGGTGACGTACGTGTCACAGGACGACGCATACGCGCGCGCACGCAAGGAGCTGGGCGAGTTCAGCGACGTTTTCGAGCCGGGCGTGTTGCCTGCGTCGCTGGACATCAAGCTGAAGCCGGGCTATCGCGATCCAACCACGGTCCAGGCCGTTGCGAACCGTCTCAAGTCGTACGACTTCGTGGACGACGTTCGCTACGGCGAGGACTGGGTGGCGAAGCTGTACCGGCTGCGCACCATTGCTACGCTCGTCGGCACCGGGCTGGGCGTCGCGTTCGCGGCGGTTGCCGTGATCATCATCGGAGCTACGATTCGGATCATGGTGATGGCGCGTGCCAGAGAGATCGAGATCATGCGGCTCGTGGGCGCGACCAACGGATTCATTCGAATGCCGTTCGTGCTGGAAGGATTCATCCAGGGCGTGATGGGCGGCTTGCTCGCGCTAGGTCTCACGTGGGCGACGAGTACGGCCATCAGTCACTCGTTCATGCGAACTGAATTCTTCGATCCGGCACTTGCTACGGCTGGAGTGATTGGCGGCGCGGTAATCGGTCTGCTGGGAAGCACGTTCGCCGTGGGACGGCAGCTTCGCCGGCTGTGAGGTACAGGGCGATCGCGCTTGGCGCGATGCTGTTGCTCGGTGTGTTGCCGATGGCGCTCACCGCACAGGACACCGATGCGCGTCTCAAGAGCAATCGCGAGGAGCTCGACCGCATCAGGCGCGAGCGCGCCGAGCTTCAGCAGCGCATGAACAAGCTGCAGTCCAGCGCTCACTCGCTGAACGACGAGCTTAAGAACATCAACAAGCAGCACGACGCGACAAAGCGCGTGGTATCTTCGCTCGATCAACAGCTCGGGCTGATCACGGACGAGGTCAAGGGAACGACGTCGAGCCTCGTCCGCGCCGAGGACGAGGCGGAGGCGAAGCGCGCGATACTGAATCACCGACTCGTCGAGATCTACAAGCGCGGACCGTTATTCGATTTTCAGGCGTTGTTATCGGCGGATTCCTTCGGCGAACTCATCGCGCGATATAAATATCTGCACGAGATCGCCGTGCACGACCGCGCGCTCGTGAAGCGAATGGACGATCTTCGGACAACTATCCGCGGCCGCAGAAGGCAGCTCGTGAGCCTGCAGAGCGACGTGCAGCAGAACCGGTTGGAGAAGGCGCAGGAAGAGTCACGGCTCCAGGCGCTCGAGAGCCAGCGGCAGAAGAGTCTGGTGCGCGTACAGGCCGATTCGCGCAAGACGCAGGAGCGCCTGGCCCAGGTCAAGCGCAGTGAGTCCAGGCTGAACGACATCATCTCGTCAATCGAGGCCGCACGCCGGCGCGGAAGCAGCAAGGCGAGCGCCATCGCTCGCGGCGCAAGCTCGATCAAGACGTCGGATTACGGCAAGCTGGACTGGCCCGTGGACGGCAACATCCTTTACAACTTTGGCCGCGTCGTCCGCCCGGACAACACGACGCTGCGCTGGAATGGGATCGGCATCGCGGCGGCGCCTGGGACTCCGGTGCGCGCGGTCGCAGCCGGCGACGTGGTGCTCGCAGGACAACTGGGCACTTACGGGCAAACCGTCATCGTCGAGCATGGCGGAGGCGACTATTCGGTGTACGGGTCGCTGAGCAGGATCAGCGTGGCAAAGGGCGCACACATTTCCAAGGGACAGGTAATTGGCGAGGTCGGTACGTCCGACCCCGACCTTCCTCCGCACCTGCATTTCGAGATCAGGCACGGCGGGCCGGCAGTCGATCCCGCCACGTGGCTGCGCGGTCACTGACAGCACCTCATGCTCCCGTCTTCACCGGAGGCCGGTGTGAATAACGATGCACTTCTGCTCGGCGCACACATATCCACCGCCGGCGGCGTCCCTGCGTCGCCTGGACGCGCAAAGGCGGTCGGCGCGACTGCGATGCAGATCTTTACCAAGATGGCCAACCAGTGGCGCGAGCGCGAATGCGAGCCCGAAGAATGCGCTGCGTTCCGCGAGGGAATCGCTGAGACCGAAGTGCGCGCGATAAGTGCACACGACAGCTACCTCATCAACCTTGCATCGCCCAAGGACGACCTGCGAGCGCGCTCGCTCGAGTCGTTCATCGCCGAGCTCCGGCGCTGCAACGCGCTCGGACTGCACTACCTGGTATCTCATCCGGGCAACTACATGGACGATCGTGAATCAGGAATCGCGCGCAATGCCGATGCGATAAGCGCGGGCCTTGCCGCGGCGCCCGGCGACACTCTTCTTCTGCTCGAGACGACGGCGGGAAGCGGCACCGCGCTCGGCGCGACGTTCGAGGAGTTGAGTACCATAATCGAGCGGATTGACCCCGGGGTGCGGAGCCGCGTCGGAGTGTGCATGGATACGTGCCACGTATACGCGGCCGGGTACGACATCGTCCGCGACTACGAAGGCGTCATGCAGAGGTTCTCTGACACACTCGATATCAGTCGCCTGCACATGATGCATCTCAATGACTCCAAATTCGGACTCGGCACGCACAAGGACCGTCATGCGTTGATCGCGGAGGGCGAGCTTGGCGAGATTCCGTTCCGCCACGTGATGAACGATCCACGTCTGGCGCGCGTAGCCAAGGTGATCGAGACTCCAAAGGGCAACGACGCCGAGACTACTGACAGAATGATGCTGGAGCGTCTGCGCAGCTACATCGAGTAGTCGTTGGCATTCACGATACCATGGGGGCGCGACGTGCCCCTGAATGAGATAGAGATGTAATGGCAAATTGTTTCGTTTCGCTCCTTCGCAAGGTGGCGGTTCCAGTCGCATTCTTCGCCGCCGCTGCAACCTCGGCAGCGCAACCTCCCAGCGCACGTCGGGACGGCTTGCCGCCGGCAATATCGCGCGAGTTTCGTGGTGTGTGGATCGCGACGGTCAACAACATGGACTGGCCTTCGCGCGCTGGTCTCAGCACGTGGCAGCAGCAGGCCGAGCTGATCGAGCTGCTCAATCGCGCGGTGGAAATGCACCTGAATGCTGTGATCTTCCAGGTGCGGCCGGAAGCCGATGCGCTGTACCAGTCCGACCACGAGCCATGGTCACCGTTCCTGAGCGGACGCATGGGACGCGCGCCGGAACCCTACTACGATCCGCTCGCTTTCGTCGTGCGGGAAGCACACGCGCGTGGACTCGAGGTACATGCGTGGTTCAATCCGTACCGCGCGTTGCAACCCGCGAGTCCCGGTGACGTTGCACCGTCGCACGTGGCGCGTACCGAGCCCCAGGCGATTCGCCGCTACGGATCGCAGCTCTGGCTGGATCCGAGCGATCCGGCCGTCGTGGCTCGCACTGTTCGCGCCATCGTTGACGTAACCAGACGATACGATGTCGACGCGATTCACGTCGACGACTACTTCTATCCGTATCGCGAGACCGACCGGGCTGGGCGCACGATTCCCTTCCCCGACGCGGCGGCTTACAAGCGCTACACACGCGGCGGCGGCACGATGTCGCTGAGCGATTGGCGGCGCGGCAACGTCGACGCTCTCGTGCAACGCCTCGGCGCCGAGATCCATGCAGTGAAGCCCTGGGTGCGTTTTGGTATCAGTCCGTTCGGGATCTGGAGACCGGGATATCCGCCATCCGTACGCGGGCTCGACTCGTACGAGGAAATCTTCGCGGACTCCCGCAAGTGGCTGAACAATGGCTGGGTGGATTATCTCGTACCGCAGTTGTACTGGCCCGTTGGCAGACCGCAACAGGATTTCTCACAGCTGCTCGCGTGGTGGGTCTCACAGAACAGCTACCGGCGTCACATCTGGGCCGGTCTCAATGCCGGGCTGGCGAAGGATACGGAGCCCAAGGGGCGCGGCGCGCGCGAAATTCTGGATCAGATCCGCCTCACACGCGCCCAGACCGGTGCAAGTGGTGACGTTCTGTTCAGCATGAAGGTGCTGATGCAGGATCCGGACAGTCTGGACGAGAGACTCATGCGTGATACCTATGCACAACCCGCGCTCGTGCCGGCGTCACCGTGGCTCGACTCGATCGCCCCCGGACGCCCCGTCGTGCAGCCGAGACTCGACGCTGCATCGGGCGAGATGGTGATCGACCTGGATCCAGCCAACGGAGAAAAGGCCCCGTGGCTGTGGGTCGTTCAGGCACACACATCTTCCGGCTGGACTACACAGATAATTCCTGGCTCGGAGCAGACGCACTTCCTTGCCGGACGAGGCGAGAAGTCGCCACGCGAAGTATGGGTTTACGCTGTGGGCCGAACGGGCAACCTGTCGCCGCCCGCGCGCGCTTATCCGGACGAAGATCCGATTCCAGAGCTCAGAACCGGCGGCCGGTGAAGAGCTGGATGACGTGCCGGTCTCCAAGGGCGTTGAAGACCGGCACGCTCACGCCGAAATTGACTTCCCAGTCAGGGCCGAGATTCAGGCGGTGGCACGGTTGAGCCGGTCGCAAGGACGTGCCGCACGCTAAACGTGCAGCTCGTCATGCTCGCGCGATACCATCAGATACAACACCGGCATCAGAAACACACTCAGGAGCAATCGTGAAAAGAGGCCGCCCACGATCACCATCGCGAATGGGCGTTGGGAATCGGATCCCACTCCGGTAGAAAAGGCTGCAGGAAGCAGGCCCAGCGCGGCAACGAGCGCGGTCATCATGATCGGTCGCAATCGCAGCAACGCAGCGTCCAGCGTCGCTTCGGATATCCCGAGCCCGCCAAGCCTCAGCTCATTGGCGTATGAGATGTAGACCACCGCCGTCTGCACCGATACACCGAACAAAGCGAGGAAGCCGATTCCGGACGATACCGAGAACGGTGTTCCCGATATCCACAATGCGACCAACCCACCCAGCGGTGCGGACAACAGCACTCCGACGACTGTGATGAATGGAAACTTGAAATTCCGATACAACGCGAAGAGCAGAATGAAGATCACGGCGAGCGTCAGCGGCAGGACTATCTGCAGCTGACGACGTGAAGCGGTGTATTCCTCGAACTCCCCACCCCAGACTATGGAATATCCGGGCGGCAGCTTCACCTTGCGCTCAACCTGCGCGCGCGCGTCATCCACTGCGCCGGCCAGATCTCGACCGGTCACCGAATACTGCAGACCGATGTAGCGCGAGTTGTCCTGCCGGTAGATGAACGACGCACCGTTGTCGATCTTGAGCGTAGTCACCTCACGAAGCGGGATCTGCGCGCCACTCGGCGTCGCAATGAGAATGTTGCCGATCTCGTCCGCTGTCTCGCGGAACTGTGGTTGCAAACGCACTACGAGATCGTACAACTGCTCGCCCTGCACGACCTGAGTCGCCGCTGAGCCGCCGACAGCAGCCTCGATCAGCCCGTTCACGTCCGAAACGTTGAGGCCGTAGCGCGCCATCTTTGCGCGATCCGCCGTTACCGTCAGCGAAGGCTGGCCCAGTTCCTGGACAAGCGTAACCTGAGTGATGCCGCGCACCTGATCGAGGACCTTCTTGATCTCCGTTCCGCGCTCCTGCAGAACTTTCAGATCGGTCCCGAATATCTTCGCGTCCAGCGAGCTCTTGAGGCCCGTTTCGGCTTCGTCCACGGCATCTTCAGCCGGCTGAGTGTAGTTGAACGTGATTCCGGGATAAACGCGCAACTTCTTGTCGATCGCCGCGATCAGCTCGGGTTTCGTGTGATACTTGCCGTGCCACTCTCCATACGGTTTGAGCCCCACGTAGAATTCAGCGTTGAAGAATCCCGTTGCGTCGGTTCCGTCGTCCGGACGGCCGTGCTCGGACGCTACCAGCGTGACTTCGGGGAACGACTTGATGATCGCCCTTATCTGCGGGACGATCTTCGATGACTCCTCGAACGAGATCGTGTACGGCATCGTCGCGCGCACCCAGAGCGCGCCCTCGTCCAGTTTGGGCATGAACTCGCCGCCGATGCGCGTGATCAGCAGGAGGCAAGCGACGCCGATCGCAATCGATCCCCAGAGCACGATCTTCGCGTGCTGGAGACTCCATTCCAGGCCGCGCCTGTACTGCAGGAGAATCCATTCGAAGGTCGCATTCCGGCGTTCCTTCACACCGCCGCGCAGCACCACCGCGCACACCACCGGAAGCAGCGTGATCGTCACAAGCAGCGATCCGATCAGTGCAAATATCGTGGTATCCGCCATCGGCTTGAACAACCTGCCCGACGGTCCGGTGAGGACGTAGATTGGCGAGAAGCCTGCGATGATTACGGCTATCGCGTACACGATTGGACGATCCACTTCCGCGGCAGCGTCGGTTATCACCGTCTTTATGTCATAAGCCGTGCCGTGTCGCCGTGCCAGTTGCCGGTGGATGTTCTCGACCATCACCACGGCGCCATCGACCAGAATTCCAAAGTCGATCGCACCGATCGAGAGCAGGTTCGCCGGGATCCCCTTGAGATCCAGACAGATGAACGCGAACATCAACGCCAGCGGTATCGACACCGCGACGATGAGCCCCGAGCGGATGTCGTACAGGAAGAAGATCAGGATCACCACCACCAGAACGATGCCGCGAAGGAGATTGTCCTCCACCGTCTTGGTCGTGAGCTGTATGAGATCGCTGCGGTCGTAGAACGGGACGACCTTGACGTCCTTGGGAAGGATTCTTGTATTGAGCTCGTTCGTCTTCTGTTCGACGCGCTTGAGCACCGTCTGCGCCTGCTCGCCGGTGCGCATCAGGATCACGCCTTCCACGGCGTCGTTCTGGTCATTGAAGCCGAACTGACCGAGCCGCGGCGCATAACCGATCTCGACAGAGCCGACGTCCTTCACCAGTACCGGCGTTCCGTTCTGCACGGAGACTACGGTGTTTGCGATATCCTCCAGAGTGTTGATTCGACCGAGTCCGCGAACATAGTAGAACTGCCCGCCCTCGGAGTAGAAACCGCCGCCCGCGTTCCCGTTGTTGTTGCCAAGCGCGTTCGCCAGAGTGGATACGTTCAGTCCGGCTCCTGCAAGCTTGGTGGGGTCGACCAGCACCTGGTACTGCATCGTCTGGCCGCCGAGCGACGACATGTCGGCAACACCAGGTACAGCCTTGTACTGTTTCTGGAGGATCCAGTCCTGAATGTTCTTGAGCTGCATCGGTGTGCGGTCCGGACTCTGGACGACGTATCGATACACCAACCCGGATGGCGACGACATCGGCGCGACGGACGAGGACACACCGGCAGGCAGGCTCAGATCCGGTATGCGCTCGAACACCTGCTGCCGTGCGAAATACGTGTCGGTCCGATCGTCGAATGTCATCGTCACATCGGACAGGCCGTACAGCGAGATCGATCGCATGACTTTCAGATTCGGCGTGCCGTTCATGCCCGCCTCGACTGGTACCGTGATCAGTCGCTCCACTTCTTCAGCGGCATGGCCCGGCCACTGAGATATGATCTCGACCATCGGAGGCGAGACGTCGGGATACGCATCGACCGGCAGTCGGGAAAAGGACCACGCACCCACTCCGATCAACACGATCGCGAGAATCCCGGTCAACAGCGGCTGCGCCAGTGAGGCAGCTACGACGCGATTCACGAACGATTGCGCCGCGCCCTCCATCGAGCCGGGCTCCTCTATCTGTGGCAGTGCGCTGTGCGGGTAGTCTGCGCCGGACCCCTCGGATGGTCCAGTGGAATCGGGAGGGGTCACAGGCTCTCCGCGAACTGCAGGAACAACGCGCCCTCTGCAACCACCCGATCGCCGGCATTCAGGCCGGACGGTATCTCGTAGTCATCGCCGACACGCGCGCCAAGTGTGACGCTGCGCCGCGCATACTGCACGTTGGGCGAATTGCCGGTTGCGACAAAGACGAAAGGAAGGTTCTGATCGTCGCGAAGCACGGCGCTTACAGGTGCCAGGATCCCCGACTTCTGGTGATCCGCCCTGATCGAGACGTTCACGTACATGTCACGTTTGAGCAGATCGTCGCGGTTGCGCACCACGAGACGCACGGATGTCGCACGTGTGGAGGAATCGACCAGCGCGCCAACGTAGTCGACAGTGCCGTCGAATGGCGTCGGACTCACGGCGCTCGTCACGGTCACGTGCTCCCCCTTGTGCACGCTCGCGAGGTCGGACTCGAACACGTTCGCCATTACCCACACCGTCGACAGGTCCGCAATGGTGAACGCTGGCGTCGCCCCTGCCTGCAGCAGTTGTCCTGGTGTGATGAGCCGCTCGACGACCGTTCCGGCAATTGGTGCACGAATTACACCCGGTATCGCTCCGGTACTGCCACCGTTCGTCGCGTTCGCGATCACAGCGGGATCGATGCCGAGCGACCTTATCTGCTCGAGCGCCGCCTCCCGGTCAGCGATCGCAGACGCGGCGTCGGTCTGAGCCTGCTCGAGATCCCGACGCGACAACGCATCGGTCTTGAAGAGTTGCGCGTCCTGGTCGGCAATTCGCTGAAGGTTCGTCGCCGTTGCAACGGCCTTGCGATAGGTACCGACGGCCGCCGCGAAGTCCGGAGACGAAACCGTTGCCAGCGCGGCGCCGCGCGCGACTACCGTGCCAGGCTGCACGAGCAGTCTGGTCACGGGTCCCGAAACAGGTGACAGCACCTGCGTCGATCTGTCACCATTGAACGCGACTGTACCGGTTGTCGAAACGCTGGAATAGAACCTGGACGGAGCAATGGTATCAAGATGAATACGCGTCTGTTGCTCGGCCGTGAGCGTGAGGTTGGACGGGTTCGCTGATGCCGGCGTCACGGTATTGGCTGACTCGTCCGACCCGCCGCAAGCCGACAGGAGAACGAGGCCGGCAATCAAACAGGATGACTTCATGCTCATTGGTTCGGTCCGGAAGCGATGGTTTCGAGTGGCACACTTACAGCTCGTTCCAGATCGGATCTGGACGTGTTGGCCGCGGCCAGGGCGTCGGAATACTGACCCTCAGCGGCGAGCAGAGTGCGGCGTGCGTCGATGACTTCAAACGCCGACGATCCGCCAATTGCGTAGCTCGCGGCGGTCGATCGGTACGCTTCACGTGCTGCCGGAAGCAGCTCATCACGTATGTAGATCGCCTGCCGTAGCGACGTGCTCGCCGCGGTATATGCGTTTCGCACGTCCTGGCCAACCTCCGCTTCGAGATCGCGGTACGACGCGGCCAACTCTCGCTCGAAGTGCAGCGACTGGCTCACCTCACCCTTCGTGTGCTGCCAGAACAGCAACGGAAGCGGAAATGCGAGCCCGGTAGAGAAGACGCCCGGCCCGCTGTTACCCGACACATCGCGCGAAACGCCAAGGGTGAGATCGGGAAGCCAGAATTCACGCGCGAGAGTGGTGGCGGAGTGGGCTCCCTTGCGCTGCGCCATGAGACCGGCGAGCTCTGGCCGCGCATTCAACGCCTCGCGCTCGAGCACGTCGACCGACGGGAGCGACGGAGGGACCGTCAGCGAATCCGTCGCGACGATTGGAGCGCCAAGCCTCCGTCCCATGAAGCGATTCAATCCCGACGATGCATTCGCGATCGCGCGCTCGTTCGATATCAGATCGTTGGTCGCCGCGGCAACGTCCACCTGCGCCTTGATGACGTCCAGCCGCGGTGCTGTCCCGGCATCGAACCGCGCCTGCGTGCGTTTGAGAAAGTCGTTCGCGAGCGTCTGTGCTTCGGTAAAATCCGCTCGATGTCGCAGCGCGACCAACAGCGAATCGTATTGCTCGGCGGTCAGCGCAGCGATCTGACGCTGTAGCGCAGCGTAGTTCGCCTGCGCGTTGCGTATGCCGGCACCCGCGACGTCGCCGCGCAGGCGGAACTTGTCAGGAAACGGAACTTGCAGCGTTGCACCGACATTCTTCTGGCCGGTAGCCGAGGACCGGAACAAACCGGGTTGCCCATCCAGCGAAGCCGTGACAGCCGGATCGGGAATGGCGACCGCCTGCACCTTGGCTGCGCGAAGCTCGGCGATCTGCTCGCGCGCAACGTCGAGCTGCGGGTTGCGTTCGAGCGCCAGCTGGACCGCGGACGCGCGAGTCAGTAGAAGTGTATCAGGAGGTTGTTGGGCAGACGCGCCGCTTGCACACAGTGCGAGCAGCGCAGTCCAGCGTGCTGGGGACATGCGATCTCTCTCGTTGTGTTGACACGCCGGCCTGCGCGCGGGTGCGGAAATGCACCCGGGCTACCGGACGTGGACTACACAGACGCGGGAGGCGCCCTGGGCTGGACCGATTTGAGCTGAAGGGCTTCGATCCACCCTGCAGCGGTAGTGACCGGCCTGAAGATGGGCTGGCCTGGCGGCGCGGGGACCGCCGCCGGATGCGAGCTCAACGCGTGGAGCGACAGCACCGAGCACGCGGCGCACGACGCAGCGTCGTGCGTGAAATGACCCCGATGGTTTCCCGCCGCCTCGACGTGCGCGGACAGCCCAAAGCCGCGGCTCTCGGAGAGAGGAGCCACCGCTATCCAGCATTGGGCAAGAATGGCCAGCACAGCTGCCAGCCGCCATCCCCACCGGCCGCTACTACGTCGTACGCTTTGGGTCGGTCTGAGCATCCGGTCTAATCGTATACCAGCACACGTATTACGCACCAGTGGGCAAAACGCTACGGCACGCCGCCCACTCAGGATGCGTCGCGCCGGGCTCTTGCCCGTGGGACGCCCGGGCGGCCAGCCCCGTCGCGGGGCGCAAAATGGCCGCAGGGTGGCGCCACGACCCCCCGGAGTGCGATCTTTGGAAGCCTTAGATGAAAAGACAAGACGCTCTCGAATATCACAGCTCGGGCCGGCCCGGCAAGATTGCCGTTGTACCAACCAAGCCGCTAAACAACCAGCGTGACCTCTCCCTGGCCTACACGCCAGGGGTCGCCGAGCCGTGCCTGCAAATCGCGAAGAATCCCGAGGATGCCTGGCGCTACACTGCGCGCGGCAACCTCGTCGCCGTGGTGACCAACGGCACCGCAGTCCTTGGCCTCGGCAACATCGGCGCCCTTGCCGGCAAGCCGGTGATGGAGGGCAAGGGCAATCTCTTCAAGCAGTTCGCGGACATCGACGTCTTCGACCTCGAAGTCGGCTCGGAAGATCCGGATGACATCATCCGCTTCTGTCAGCTGCTCGAGCCCACGGTTGGCGGCATCAATCTGGAAGACATCCGGTCGCCCGACTGCTTCTACATAGAAGAGACGCTCCGGAAGACCATGAAGATACCGGTCTTCCACGACGACCAGCACGGCACCGCCATCATCTCCGGTGCCGCATTGCTCAATGCACTGGAGATAGCCGAGAAACCGATCTCCACCGTGCGCGTGGTCTTCTCCGGCGCCGGTGCCGCCGCAATTTCCACCGCCGAGCACTACGTGCGACTCGGCGTGCTGCGCGAAAATATCCTGATGTGCGACCGCGAAGGCGTCATCTACGCCGGCCGGCCCGGCGGGATGGATCCGTACAAGGCGCGCTTCGCGAATGAAACCGAAGCGCGAACGTTGACTGACGCGCTGGTCGATGCCGACGTCTTTGTCGGGCTTTCCGTTGCGGGCGCCGTGAGTGGCGAGATGGTTTCCCGCATGGCTCCGCGCCCGATCATATTCGCGCTGGCCAATCCGATGCCGGAGATTCTTCCGGACGAGGTGCGCTCGGTGCGCTCCGATGCAATCATCGCGACGGGACGCAGCGACTATCCAAATCAGGTCAACAACGTTCTCGGCTTTCCGTTCATCTTCCGCGGCGCGCTGGACGTGCGTGCAACGGAAGTGAACGAAGTGATGAAGATGGCCGCGACTCGCGCGCTTGCACACCTCGCAAAGGAAGACGTACCCGAGAGCGTGGCACGTCTCTACGGCTTGCACTCGGTTCATTTCGGCCCGGATTACCTGATTCCATTCCCGTTCGATCCGCGCGTTCTGTTGTGGGTAGCTCCCGCCGTGGCGTGGGCAGCGGTTGCGAGTGGCGCAACCAACGAGTTCATCGACCTCGACGAGTACCGCGATCAGCTGGAAGGAAGGCTCGGCCGCGCTCGCGGAATCGTGCGCGGCCTGATCAATCGCGCACAGCGCGACCCCAAGCGCGTCGTCTTCACCGAAGGCTACGAGCCGAAGATCATACGTGCCGCACAGCAGGTGCTTGACGAGGGCATCGGTGAACCGATCCTGATCGGAAACCCGCGCGACATCGAGGACATCGCGCGTCGTAACGGCATCAACATCGCCGACATACGACTCGAAGATCCAGCAACCTCGCCGCTCCGCGACAAGTACGCCGCGTATCTCTGGAAACGGCGCCAGCGCAAGGGCCTGAGCCTTGGCGAAGCGCATCACCAGCTGTACAACTCGAACTACTTCGGCATGTGCATGGTGGCGTGCGGCGACGCCGACGCCCTGCTGGCCGGAGTCAACATGCACTACCCCGAGACGATCCGCCCAGCGCTGGAAGTTATTGGAGCGCATCCCAAGGCCGGCCTCGTCAGCGGCATGTACATGCTCGTATTCGAAAAGCAGGTTGTGTTCTGCGCCGATACGACCGTGAACATCAACCCGACATCGGATCAGCTGGCACAGATCGCGTACGCTGCGGCGCGTGTAGTGCGCACGCTCGGAATCGAGCCGCGCGTCGCCATGTTGTCATTCTCCAACTTCGGCTCCGTCCGCCATCCGGACGCGCGCAAGGTCAGCGATGCAGTCGCCATTCTGCGCGAACGTCATCCCGACCTTATCGTAGATGGTGAGATGCAGGCCAATACGGCGGTGGATGAAGATCTACTTCGCTCGACGTACCCGTTCAGCACGCTGACAGAGCCGGCGAACGTGCTGATATTTCCGGATCTCAGCGCCGGCAACATTGCCTACAAGCTCCTTAATCATCTCGGAGGCGCCACCGCGATCGGCCCCATTCTGGTGGGAATGGATCGCGCGGTTCACGTACTCGAACAGGGCGCCGACCTCCAGGAGATCGTCAACATGGCTGCGGTGGCCGTGATCGACGCGCAGCAGCGTGAACAACGCGACCGGCTCGAGCCGGAGCTGTGACCACATTCACATTCAATTGAAGAGAACATAGATGTCCGCAAATTCACTCAAGGATCAGGGCCTCGCACCCACCGGCACTGTTCATTTCAACATGGTGCCGCCGGAGCTCTTCGACGCAGCTGCTCGGCGTCAGGAAGGCCAGTTCGCCGACATGGGACCGTACGCTGCCGTCACCGCACCGCACACCGGCCGCTCGCCCAAGGACAAGTTCCTGGTCAGCAACCCTTCCACTGACGGCGATGTCGATTGGGGCGATGTGAATCGCAAGATGGACCCAGCGCACTTCGCCGCTCTCCTTGCGGACGTCCAGGCGTACCTCGACAAGCAGCCGGAGCTCTTCGTTCAGGATCTGTATTGCGGAGCAGATCCCAACTACCAGCTCTCGGTTCGCTACGTCTCGCCAAACGCATGGCAGATGGCATTCGTGCGGAACATGTTCATTCGTCCCGATCGCAAGACGCTCGAGACGTTCGTGCCCAACTTCACGGTGCTCCACGCACCCGAGATGCAGGCCGATCCTGCGAAACACGGCACGCGTACCGGCACCTTCGTAGTATTGAACCTCGCCAAGCGCATGATCCTCATCGGCGGCACACGCTACGCCGGCGAGCTCAAGAAGGCGATGTTCACGGTGATGAACTACATGCTCCCCAAGCAGGGCGTTCTCTCAATGCACTGCTCCGCGAACATCGGCAAGGCCGGCGACACCGCTCTCTTCTTCGGGCTTTCAGGGACGGGAAAAACCACGCTTTCGGCCGATCCATCGCGCGACCTCATCGGTGACGACGAGCACGGCTGGTCCAAAGAGGGCGTGTTCAATTTCGAGGGCGGATGCTACGCCAAGGTGATCAATCTGTCGCCGGACACCGAGCCTGACATCTACCGCACCACGCAGATGTTCGGCACCATCCTCGAGAACGTCGTACTCGACGATCAGAAGCGCATCAAGTTCGCCGATCAGTCGATCACGGAAAACACGCGCGCTTCCTATCCGCTCACATACATCCCGAACCACGTGCCGAGCGGCCGCGGTGGACATCCAAGGAACGTAGTCCTGCTCACCGCCGACGCATTCGGCGTGCTGCCGCCAATCTCCAAGCTCACCCCCGAGCAGGCGATGTACTACTTCCTGTCCGGCTACACCGCCAAGGTCGCGGGCACCGAGCGCGGTGTGACCGAGCCGCAGGCGACCTTCAGCGCTGCATTCGGCGCGGTGTTCCTGGTCTGGCCAGCAGCGAAATACGCGGACATGCTCGGCGAGCTGCTGCGCGAGCACGGCTCCAACGTCTGGCTCCTCAATACCGGCTGGAGCGGCGGCCCGTACGGCGTCGGCAAGCGCATGAAGCTGAGCTACACGCGAGCCATGGTCAACGCGTTGCTGAGCGGGGCGCTCGACAAGGTACCGACCACCACCGATCCGATCTTCGGCCTCAACGTACCGCAGTCGGTGCCGGACGTCCCCAAGGAGATCCTGAATGCGCGTGGCACCTGGGACGACAAGGACGCATACGACAAGCAGGCACGCAAGCTCGCCGGCATGTTCCGCGATAACTTCGCGCAGTTCAAGGGTGCCTCGGACGCGATCAAGGCCGCGGGACCAAAGGGATAACGAACGCTCAGCCCGGCTAACACCGCGCAGCGCCGGCGGCGTTAGCTTTCGGGTCATGGAAATCATCCGCGACCCGATCTGGAACAACATTCGCGTCGACTCGTTGGCGCTGGAACTGGTGGACACACCGGTATTCCAGCGCCTTCGTTACGTCCGGCAGTTGGGGCTCGCGTATCTCGTATATCCCGGCGCGACTCACACGCGCTTCGAGCATGCGCTCGGCGCATATCACCTGTGCCGGATTGCGATCGGCCTGCTGCGCGAGCGGGGGATCGCCGATGTTCCGGAAGAAGAGTGCACGGTAACGACGATTGCGGCGCTGCTGCACGACGTCGGCCACTACCCGTTCTCGCACGCTCTGGAAGAGATTGGCGCGACCAACCACGAGGAGGTGGCGACTGCGCTCGTGACGACCGGCCCCGTGGCATCGATTCTTCGCTCCCGGATCGGAGAGAACGCACCCGAGCGAATCATCGCGCTGATTCGCGGCGAGGCGGATTCCCCGCTTCAGGGACTGGTATCCGGATCGCTCGATCTCGACAAGATCGAATACCTCAAGCGCGATGCACACATGTGCGGAGTCGCATACGGCGAGATCGATGTGGATCGGCTGATCAACTCGATGGTGCTCGTCGGCGATCCAGTCACGGGACTCCAGACTGTCGGCGTCGCCGAGAAGGGATTGTCCGCGCTGGAATCACTTCTGTTCGCGAAGTACCAGATGTACCGCAATGTGTACTGGCATCACGCAGTGCGTAGCGCTACGGCGATGTACAAGCGCGTTGTGGAAGACGCGTGCGATAGCGGAACACTGACGCAGGGGAAGCTCGTCAGCTTCACCGATGAGGGATTGCTCTACTTCTTGCAGGATCGTGCACCATCGCCGTTGCTGGCCGCACTTCGCTCACGTCATCTCTTCAAGCGCGTCGCGGAATGGCCGGCGTCCGAGCTCGATGACGGATTCGGCGACTGGATCGGCAACGATCGCAAGCGCACGCGTGCCGCGGAGAACGCACTGGGCTCGATGCTCGGCTTGAAGAGCGGCGAGCTGTTGCTGGACTATCCCGAGAAGACGCAGATGCTCGGGCTGGACATAGCAGTATTGCGACGCGATGCAACCGTCGAGACACTCACCAATCGCGGCATCTCGGGCGCGATAAATCTTCCGCGACTGTCGGAAGAACTGTATCGCTCCGCGCGCTGGCTGCGCGTGTTCACCGCGCGTCGGCTGGAAGCGCCAGCGGATGAGATAATGCGGAGCATCGCGGCTTCCTGAGCCCTTTGCGGCAGGTGGAACAATTAGTTGACTTAGTCAACTATCTTGCGGGCGGGGTATCGCAAGCCCCACCGCCGTAAACGTTAGCGCTTCCTTAATGCGCTATCACCGCAGAGCTCTTAACACAGCGCCGAGACTTGGCGTCATAGATGGCGAAGTCGGTAAACGCCGACGGCGCGCAAGACACCGTTTTATGCGCGGATTGTGAACCTGGCCCTCGTGGCACGGAGCTTATACGATGAAAACACGTTCCCTGTTATCAACGCTGACAGCGGCGCTAGTGATAGCCGCGGGCGTAGCATGCAGCGACTCGACTGCACCCGGCGCATCGTCGCCATCATCCTCAGCATCATTCGAGGCGGCGGTGACGCCGGACCTGGCGCCGAGCGCAGGTGAGGATGTGGCGACTGATTATTCATTCATGTCCGGCGCCGATCTCACCGGATCTGGTGCGTCGTTCTCCGTAAACGCTCCCGGCGCAACGATCGCGGGCGCAGGCGTTTCCCCGATAGTCAATGCGCCCCCGTCGGGCGGCGCGGCGGCGTGGATCAGTCCGTCGTGCGTATTCAATGCTGCGACCGGACGATTCAACTGCCCGCCAATGAAGCGCGGTAGTCAGACATATACCGTCAGCTACGCATTGTTCGACGCGAACGGCACCACTCAGTCTGCGTTTGACAAGTCCACGACGGCATCGATCAACTTCATCGTCGCCGATACCGGTCAGACGAGCTTCAGCGCGAACCAGAATACGTTCTCCGACACCACATACCGGTTGCACAACCGGACCGTCTCCACGCTCCTCGGCGATACGGTGCATACCTGGAATGGCAGCGGCACCGGTTCAGTCCACTCCACTCGCACGGGCCAGATAACGAAGGACTACACCTTCACATCGACAGATACGGCGTCCGCGATCAAGTTCCGTCAGCCGCGCGACATCAACCCGTATCCGCTGAGCGGGACGTTCGTGAAGAACTACACCGTGGTACGGACTCGCGAAGCGAGTGATACCACGACGCACACGACGACGCGACAGGTGGTGGTAACGTTCAACGGAACCGCGAACGTGCCAATGACCATCAACGGCACCGCCTACACACTCAACCTCGACACGCACAAGGTTACCAAGCAGTAGCGGCGCGGATGGATAGAAGCAAGGAGGGCGCGGATCGAGTGAGATCTGCGCCCTCCTTGCTGCAGTTATAACGGTTGTGTCAGTGCCCTATCGCATCCAGTGCCTTGTTCACGTCGGACGTCAGCTGCATGACCTTGTCCTTTGTCAGCGCCAGCGCGATCTGCTGATCGCTGACCGCGTCGCCGACATAGAATCCGAATGCCGTCTCACCGGTTGTCGTCGTGGTGACGTTGAGGGTGAGAGCGAGGCCAAGGCCGCGCATCTCGCCCATCTTCGGTGTTGCACTGGAAGCAAGCTCAGCCGCTGAAGCGGTCCAGGTGCGGACCGAGTCAGGGGTGAAGTCCGAGGTCGTGACGGCGGTGGCGCCGGTGCGGCCACCAGCTACGAAGCGGACGCGGCCGTTCAGGGTCTCGGTGGTGAAGAGCAGATCGCCGATCGTATCGGCGCGTACCGCGTGCCAGGCCGGCTCCGTGTCGGCAACGGCAACTGGGGCACTCTGCATCGCCGGCTGCTTGACCGGAGACGGGCTCGCGACGGCCATTGTGGCGGAGGCGAACAAGGCGATGAAAATTGGCATCCGGGTAACCTCGCGAAGGAGGGGCGGAATCGCAACTGGCAGACGCCTACGATTCCATCAGGACAAGCTCCGCGAGATCTCGATACAGCTCCAACGCCCCCGGATTCGCGAGCGCCTCGACGTTCTTCACCGGCCGCCCGTGAATCACCTCGCGGACCGCGATCTCGCTGATCTTCCCGCTCACCGTTCGTGGTATGTCGTCGATCTGAATCACTACCTTCGGCACGTGCAGCGGCGTCGTATTGCTCCGAATCTGCGTCTTGATCCGCGTCACGAGATCGTCCGAAAGCGTCACCCCGTCCCGCAACCGCACGAACAGCACGATCCTCACATCCCCGTGCGCACCGTTCCCGATCTCCTGCCCCACCGCAACGCTCTCGATCACTTCCGGAAGCTGTTCGACCTGGCGATATATCTCAGCCGTTCCTATCCGTACTCCGCCCGGATTCAAAGTCGCGTCGCTGCGTCCGTAGATGATCATCCCGTCATGTTCGGTGAGCTCGGCCCAGTCGCCGTGACGCCATACGCGCTCGTAGAAGTCGAAGTACGCCGCGCGATACTTGGCGCCGTCCGCATCATTCCAGAATGCCACGGGCATGCTCGGGAACGGTCGCGTGCACACCAGCTCGCCGGGCGATCCCGCGATGCTGTTGCCGGCGGCGTCGAACACATCGACCGCCATTCCCAGTCCGCGACACTGGAGCTCGCCGCGATACACGGGAGCGGTCGGATTGCCGAGGGCGAAGCATGAGATGATGTCGGTGCCGCCGCTGATGCTGGCGAGATGCACCTCGCTGCCGACTTGCTGATACACGTAATCGTAGCTGTGATCAGCAAGCGGGCTGCCCGTAGACAGAATCGCACGCAGCGACGCGATGTTGTGGCTCGTCTTCGGGACCAGATCTGCCTTCTCCGCCAGCGCGAGATACTTCGCGCTCGTTCCGAACACAGTCACGCGCTCACGCTCTATGACATCCCACAGAATATCCACGCGCGGCTGCAGCGGAGCACCGTCATACAGCACGACCGTCGCGCCGACGGCGAGCGAGCTCAGCATCCAGTTCCACATCATCCAGCCACACGTGGTGAAGTAGAACATCCGGTCGTCGCGCGTGAGGTTGGTGTGCAACACCAGTTCCTTGAGATGCTGCAACAACGTTCCACCCGCGCCGTGCACCATGCACTTTGGAAGTCCCGTCGTTCCGGACGAATACATGACGTACACGGGATGATCGAACGGCAATCTCTCGAAGGCTGGCGACCGTCCGATGCGTCGCAATGAATCCCACCGCACTGCACGCGGAACCGTCGCGGCGTCCACGCGATCGTTGAGGTATGGAACGATGATGACGTCGGTAATCGAAGGAATACGAGCTGCGATCTCGCGTACGCGCTCGAGGCAGTCGATCTCCTTTCCGGCGTAACGGTAGCCGTCGGCGCAGATCAGCACCTTGGGCTCGATCTGACCGAATCTGTCCAGCACACCCTGCACTCCGAAATCCGGCGAGCACGAGCTCCATACCGCACCGAGCGTCGTCGCCGCGAGCATCGAGATGATCGTCTCAGGGAGATTCGGCAGGAACCCCGCGACACGATCACCCACTCCGACACCCATGTCGCGCAACGCAGTCGCGATGCGGCTCACCTCACCGCCCAGCTCCGCGAACGTCAGCTGATGCTGTCGCCCCTTCTCATTCCACGAGATGATCGCGGGCCGGTCGTCTCTGAACCGCAACAGGTTCTCTGCGAAGTTGAGCTTCGTTCCGTCGAACCATTTCGGTCCCAGCTCCGCATCCGGCGGCGCCATCCGATCCAGTCCGATGCACTTGCTCGAATCGAAACCGTCCGCGATCAGCCCGCAGAAATCTGCGACCGCACGCCAGAATTCCTCACGATTGAGGACCGACCACTCGTGCAGCACGCCATACGGCAAAGGGACACCGCTCTCAACTGCCGCGAGCTCGCCGCGGGAGCGCAGCGAAGCGACGAAGCGAGTGAGGTTCGCGTCGCGCACCTGCTCCGGCGACGGACGCCAGATGGGCTGCACTGCTTCGGTATCCATTTTTGGGCTGAGTCTCGTCATTACCGCGAAAGGTGCCAGGGACTCGTCATTCCGGCCAAAGCAGCCAGAGATTCGTCATGCCGGCCAAAGTCGCCAGAGATTCGTCATTCCCGCGAAAGCGGGAATCCATGTTATCGATCTTCAAGTCTGGTGATAGAGCGAAGATGGTCGGCAACAGGTGGATTCCCGCTTTCGCGGGAATGACGAGGCCTGGCCTTCCCGCTTTCGCGGGAACGACGAGGTTCAGCGAGGCCTCCCGCCAAACGAAACTTAGGACGTCGGCGGTGAGAACGCTGTCTGCTCGTGCTGCGCCGAGATCCACGACTTGTGGTAGTTCGGATCTTCGATGTCGAGCGCCTGCTTCGCGACCTTGAGCGGACGGAACGTGTCCATCATCACCGCTAGCTCGTCGGTGTACTTGGCACCGATCGATGCCTCCGCGCGACCTGGATGCGGCCCGTGCGGCAGACCATCCGGGTGATGCGTGATCGAACCGAACTCGATTCCCTTGCGCGACATGAATTCGCTCGACGCGTAGTACAACACCTCGTCCGAATCCACGTTGGAGTGGTTGTACGGAGCAGGTATTGCTTCCGGATGGAAGTCATAAGGACGCGGACAGAACGAGCAGACCACGAAACCGTCGCCCTGGAACGTCTGATGCACCGGAGGTGGCTGGTGCACGCGTCCAACGATCGGCTCGAAGTCCATGATGTTGAACGCCCACGGATAGAAATATCCGTCCCATCCGACAACGTCGAACGGATGGTGATCCAGAACCAGCTCGTTGATGCCGTCGTACTGCTTCACGTAGATCGGAAAGTCACCCATCTCATCGTGCGGCGGAACGAATACGGGACGCCGGATGTCGCGCTCCGAATACGGCGCGCCCTCCACAAGCTGGCCGAACTCGTTGCGATACCGCTTTGGCCAGCGTATGTGTCCCCTGCTCTCCATGATGAGAAGCTTGGGCTGTTCCGCCTTCTTGTCGAAGCGATACTTGTGCATGATGCCGCGATGGATGACGAGATAGTCACCCTCGCCAAAGGGCAGCTCGCCAAAAATTGACTCGAGCACGCCCTTCCCCTTGCTCACGTACACCAGCTCGTCGGCCTGCGCGTTCCTGTAGAAGTGCTTGTCTTCCACATTCGGCTCGACGTACAGCATCGCCACGTCCTGATTGAACAGCAGCGGAATTCGATCCATCGTCGGACTACCGCCCTTCTTGATGCGCGACGTGAGGAAGTGGCGGTGACGAAGCGTCACGTCCTTGTCTTCCTCGAACTTCATTTCCTTGACGCGTCGCACCGACTTCACCGTCGTCGGAGGGTACATGTGATACAGCAGCGAAGAAGTTCCCGTGAACCCTTCGTGTCCCATCAGCTCTTCAGCGTATATCCCGCCGTCCGGCTTGCGGAACGCGATGTGTCGCTTCCGCGGGATCGCGCCCAGCGTGTGATAGATAGGCATGGCTTACGTATTCCCGCGCAATTCCTGCTCTCGCTCTATCGCTTCGAACAGCGCCTTGAAGTTGCCAGCGCCGAAGCTCTTGGCTCCCTTGCGCTGAATGATCTCGTAGAACACCGTGGGCCGATCCTCGACCGGCTTGGTGAATATCTGCAGCAGATATCCGTCCGGATCCCGATCGACCAGAATGCCGAGCCTCGCAAGCTCGTCGATCGGCTCGTCGATCTTGCCGATGCGGTCCTTGAGGTCGGCGTAGTATGTGCCAGGCACGCCGCTCAGGAACTGAACTCCGCGAGCGACAAGCTGCTTCACGGTTCCGATGATGTCGTCGGTCGCAAGCGCCATGTGCTGTACGCCGGGCCCCTTGTAGAACTCCAGGTACTCGTCGATCTGCGACTTCTTCTTGCCTGCCGCCGGCTCGTTGATCGGGAACTTGATGCGGTCGTTGCCGTTCGCCATCACCTTCGACATCAGCGACGAGTATTCAGTGCTGATCGTCTTGTCGTCGAACGTGAGGAGATTGCGGAAACCCATCACCGTCGCATAGAAGTCGACCCATACATTCATCTTGCCGAGCTCGACGTTGCCTACGCAGTGGTCCACGTACTTGAGACCAACTGACGGCGGCTGATACGCCTGCGTCACCGGACGGAAGCCGGGCATGAACAGTCCCTTGTAGTTCTTTCGCTCCACCAGCGAGTGAATCGTCTCACCGTACGTCTTGATCGCCGCGATGACAATCTCGCCGTTGTCATCACGCATCACACGCGGCTCGTGCACCGACTCGGCGCCCCGCTCGACAGCCTTCGCGTAAGCGTCGCGCGCGTCGTCCACCCAGAGTGCAAGGTCGCGTACTCCGTCACCATGCCGATAGACGTGATCCGCAATGACCCTGGCCTCGTCGCTCAGATCGGGACGAATCGCAGTCGTGAGAACGAAACGGATCTTGTCCTGCTGCAGCAGATAGCTCGCCCGGTCGCGAACACCAGTCTCCGGACCGCGGTACGCAACCATGTGAAAGCCGAATGCGCTCACGTAATAGTGGGCCGCCTGCTTCGCGTTCCCCACATAGAACTCGATGTAATCGGTTCCGTTGATTGGGAACGTGTCTCCCGTCGCAGCCTGCTCTGGTAATGTCGCCGTTGCCATTTAGTACCTCCGTTGTGTTACATGCCGATCCCGGGCGTCAACCCCTTCTGGAAGCTCCGTGCGCCTCTGCCAGCTTCCGGGCTATACCGCGATAGAACTGCGCGTCGGGACCCTTTCCCTGTTCTTCCAGCGAGAGAGAGGCCAGTTCGAGCGCATATAGAATATTTCCAAGATAGAGTCGCGCCAACTCGCCAACATCCTGCTCCGATTCGGACGGTTGTTCGAAAGGCTCTTCAACCAATTGAGCCCGCTCCGGGATTTGTCGGATGCGCCCCGGTCGCCATGGCAGATGACGAGTGCACGCGCACGACGACAACAGTGATATTGTCTACACCTCCGCGCGCATTTGCTTCCGAAATCATCGCGTCCACCAGGCGGTCGGGGGTGGCGCGTGAGCCGAGGAGCTGCTGCAAACGCCAGTCGTCCACCATGCCGGTGAGACCGTCGCTGGCCAGCAGGAAGACATCACCTTGACGAACTTCACCGTCGGTTATGTCGGGCTCGACGTCCCAGCCCATGCCGACGCAGCGCGTTATCACATTGCTCTGCTTGTGATTCTTGGCTGCATCGCGCGTGATGAGGCCGGCGTCGATCTGCTCCTGCACCACCGAATGGTCGTGCGTGATCTGGCGCAGCTCGCCATCGCGGAACAGATAGATACGGGAGTCGCCCAGGTGACCGATGATGAACCGCTCGTCGCCCAGTACCAGCACCGATGCGGTGCTTCCCATCCCCATCTTGTCCCGTTCGGCGGCGCTCCGCTCGAAGACCGCCCGGTTGGCGTGGCGTAGCGCAAGCGACACCATCTCGAGCGCGTCAGCACTCTCGAGGTCCTTGAGCCTCTCCAGGTCCACCGACACCACTTCGACGGCCATCTGGCTCGCGACCTCGCCGGCCGCATGCCCGCCCATCCCGTCCGCGACCATGAAAAGGCCGCGATACTCGTTGGCGTCCGCAAAGAAGCTGTCCTCGTTCCCTTTCCGAACTCGTCCGACGTCCGAGCCGGCGGCTACTGCAAAATGCACTAGAGGCTCACTAGAGGCTCACAAGCGTGATGGTTTCAAAGGTGATTCTTAAATCTGCAAGCGCCACAGGCGTGCGTACAGGCCATCCAGCGCAAGAAGTGCGTCATGTCTTCCGTGTTCCACCACCTCGCCGTGGTGCATCACGATAATATCGTCCGCGTCTACAATGGTACTGAGCCGGTGTGCGATGGCGATTGTTGTCCGTCCCGCCAGAAGGACGCTCAGCGCCTGCTGGATCTCGGCCTCGACTTCGCTGTCGACAGCGCTCGTCGCCTCGTCCAGGATCAACAAGGCCGGATCGGCTGCGACCGCCCGTGCGAACGATAACAACTGGCGCTCGCCCACGCTTATCGACGCGCCGCGCTCGCCCAGCACCTGATGATAGCCATTTGCAAGGCGCCGGATGATTCTGTCCGCCCCTACCTGCTCCGCGGCCGCCTGGACCTGCGCATCCGTGAGCGGCGCCGACAGGCGGATGTTCGACGCGACGTCGCCAGCGAACAGGAAGATGTCCTGCTGCACGTAGCCGATCAGCTCGCGAAGCTGCTCCACCGGCATGTCGCGCACATCCCTTCCATTGACGAGGATCCGCCCCTTCTGCGGATCGTAGAATCGCATCAGCAGACTGACGATCGTCGTCTTTCCGGCGCCGGTGTGCCCGACGATTGCCAGCGTCTGCCCGGGCCGCGCAGTGAAGCTGACGTTGCGAAGCACCCATTCGGGCTCGGTGGCCGCCCGCGACGCCGCCGAGTGCGGGCGGTCATACGCAAACCAGACGTTCTGGAATTCAACTAGGACGGTCTTCGGCCGCTCTCGCCGCAGGTGCGCGTCACCTGAAACGTCCACCCAGGGCTCGGTGTCCAGCAGATGAAAGATCCGCTCCGAGCTGGCCATCGCGGTCTGGAGAGTGTTGTATTTATCCGACAGGTCCTGTAGCGGCTGAAAGAAGCGCCGCACCAGCTGCAGAAAGGCCGCCACGGTTCCGACCGTCAGCGTAGCAGCCTCGACGCGTGCGGCGCCCGCGACGAGGAGACTTGCCAGCGCTACCGACGTGAGGATCTCGATCGCGGGGAAGTACAGCGCATAGACCGTGATCGAGCGCAGGTGCGCATCGAGGTGGCTCTTGTTCAGCTCATCGAAGCGCCGAGCCTCGTCGCGCTCTCTTCCGAACAGTTGAACGACTCGCATTCCGGCCAGCCTTTCCTGCAGGAAGGCATTGATTCGGGCCAGACGAGTGCGGATGTCGCGATACGCTTCGCGAACCTTGACGCGAAACACATGCGAGACGAGAACGACGAGCGGAATCACGCCGAACGCCGCCAGCGCCAGCCGCCAGTCGGTCACGAGCATCGCGACGCTGATCGCGAGCAGTGTGAAGAGGTCGCCCATTCCGCTCACCACACCCGCCGTGAACAGCTCGTTCAGCGTCTCGACGTCGGACGTCACGCGCGTGATGAGGCGGCCAGCGGGATTTCGGTCGAAGAAGGCGATCGGCAGCCGCTGCAGGTGACTGAACAGCTGCAGCCGGAGGTCGCGCATCACGTTCTGGCCAAGCAGCGCCGTGAACCAGGTCTGGCCGTACGACGTTCCCAGCTCCAGAACGAGCGACAGTCCGTACAGTATGACCGCCAGCTTTATCGTCGCGTAATCGTGCCGGGGAATCGCGACATCGATCACGCGTTGCGTCAAAAACGGCCCTACGAGCTGCAGGGCGCCTTCGATCATGAGGAAGAACAGCGCGATGGCGATCAGGGCTCGGTACGGCGCGGCGAAGGCCAGGAGCCTCCGCATCAACCGGCTGTCGTAAGCTTTGCCGAGCGCCTCTTCTTCGTGGAATGACAGGGCGGGCGCGGTCATGCGGCCTTCAATCTAACCGCGCGCAATTGTGGTACGGTGGTTGCCATGATGATATGTGTCCTCTTTCCACCATATCGGAGGTTGTATGAGCATCATTGCCTGGATCGTGCTCGGCTTGCTGGCGGGTGCCATCGCAAAGGCCATTTCGCCGGGGACCGACCCTGGTGGGATAGTCGTAACGATGATCATCGGAATCATTGGCGCCTTCATCGGCGGCTGGATTGGCGGTATGATCACCGGCGTAGGCCTCACAGGTTTCTCGCTGTGGAGCCTCGTCCTGGCCATCGTCGGCGCGCTGATCCTGCTCTGGATCTATCGTATGAGCGTCCGCGGGCGTACCACCACGGTCTGACCTGACCGGAGGGTGCGTGGGAGGCGGATCGACCGGCCTTCCACGCCTTCCTACGGCCTTTCTTCGCCCCTACTCGCTATCTTTCAAGGGTGAAGGATCATCTGGTCGTCCGTGGGGCTCGGCAACATAATCTGAAAGGATTCGACCTCGAGATACCGAGGCGAAGCTATACGGTCATCACGGGGCCTTCAGGCTCCGGGAAGTCATCGCTCGCGTTCGATACGATCTACGCCGAAGGGCAGCGCCGCTACGTCGAGTCGCTGTCGGCCTATGCGCGCCAGTTCCTGGAGCGCATGGAAAAGCCGGACGTCGATTCGATCGACGGGCTGTCGCCGGCGGTGGCTATCGAGCAGAAGAATCCGACCAAGACGTCGCGCTCCACCGTCGGAACCGCAACGGAGATCTACGACTATCTGCGACTGATGTGGGCCCGGATCGGCCGCACGTTCTGCCCCAGATGCGGCCGCGAGATGCGCCCCGATTCGGTTACATCGGTCACGGATACTGTGCTGTCGCTTGCGCCGGACACGCGCTTTGCGGTGGCGTTTCCGCTCAAACTCTCGGCACGCGTTACCACACCCGTCGTGATCGAGAATCTGCGCGCCCAGGGATTCCTGCGGGTATCGGTCGATGGTGCCATCAAGTCGCTGGATGAGATCGGCGCGGACGACGACCTCACGCGTGCGAAGGAACTTCTCGTCGTCGTGGACCGACTGTCGGTGAAACCCGACGCGAGCAGTCGCCTCACGGAATCGATCGGCACATCCTTCCGCGAAGGTGACGGCGACGTGGTGATAATGTTCACCGCGCCGGTCCGTTCTCCGTTGAATGGTGAGATGGTCACGCGGCTCAGATTCACGGATCGCTTCGAGTGTGCCAACGACGGCACGCGCCTCCCCGCTCCGACTCCGCAGCTGTTCTCGTTCAACAATCCGCGCGGCGCGTGTCCGCGTTGCAATGGATTCGGCGCGATTCTCGAATACGACGAATCGCTCGTGATTCCGTATCCCGAGAGAACGCTTCGTGATGGTGCGATCGAGCCGTGGACCAAGCCGCGTTACGACAACAAGCGCAGAACGCTGGCGGAATTCGCGAAGAAGAACGGCATTCCGATGGATGTGCCGTGGCTTGATCTGTCGTCCACGCATCGCGACGTGCTTCTGAACACGGAAGCGCGTCGTGGCTACGTCGGGATTTTCCCCTTTCTTCGCGCGCTCGAAGAGAAGCGGTACAAACAGTACATACGCGTCTTTCTCAGACAGTACCAGACAGCGCAGGAATGCCCTGCGTGTCATGGCGCCAAACTGCAGCCCGAGGCGCTGAACGTGCTGGTCGGCGGCCGCAACATCGCGCAGGTCGCAGAGCTTCCGATAGACCGGCTGAGCGAGTGGCTCGAGACGCTGGAGTTGAGCGACTACGAGATCGCGATCGCCGAGATGATTCTGCGCGAGTCGCGTGACCGGGTGCGTTTTCTGCGCGACGTGGGGCTGGACTATCTCACGCTCAACCGGTCGACGCGTACACTTTCGGGCGGCGAAGCGCAGCGCATCGGGCTCGCGAACTCACTGGGCTCGCGCCTCGTCGATACGCTGTACGTGCTGGATGAGCCGTCGGTCGGATTGCATCCGCGCGACATGAACAGGCTGCTGTCATTGCTGCGCAGATTGCGCGACGCAGGCAACACGGTGATCGTCGTCGAGCACGATCCAGCGGCGATGGAAGTCGCTGATTACATGGTGGAACTGGGACCAGGCAGCGGTGCGCACGGCGGGTCGGTGATGTTCGCCGGACCGATGTCGCGCATCTCGGAGAGTCCACTCACCGGGAAGTATCTGAGCGGCGAGCTGTCCGTCCCACTCCCTGAGGAGCGCCGTCGCGTGGGGCCGCGCTGGATCGCGCTAAACGGAGCGCGCGAGCACAACCTGCACGGCGTGGATGTGAAGATTCCGGTCGGCGCGATGACTGTGGTCACCGGTGTATCGGGATCTGGAAAGAGCACGCTCGTGCACGACGTATTGTACCACGCGTTGGAGACCCACACGCAGGGTGAGCATTCGGCCAAGCGACACCTCGGTGAAGCCGTCGGTGCATACGAGAGCATCAGCGGCGTCGAGGCGATCGACGACGTAGTGATGATCGATCAGAGTCCGATCGGACGCTCCCCGCGGTCGAATCCCGTGACGTACATCAAGGCGATGGACGAGATTCGCTCGATATTCGCGGATGCACCGCTGTCGCGTCAACGCAAGTACACGCCCGGCACGTTCAGCTTCAACGTCGAGGGTGGCCGTTGCAGCAAGTGCGAGGGCGCGGGTTACACGGAAGTCGAGATGGTGTTCATGGCCGACGTCTTCGTTCCATGCGACGAATGCGGAGGGCGACGCTTCAAGGCACCGGTTCTCGAAGTGCGCGTCAACGGAAAGAACATCGACGACGTGCTGCAGCTTACGGTCGATCAGGCGATACGGTTCTTCGCGCGCGAAGAAAAGCTGGGTCAGGCGCTCTGGCATCTGCAACAAGTCGGACTCGGCTATCTCCGACTGGGCCAACCCGCAACGACATTATCGGGCGGTGAAGCTCAACGCATCAAGATTGCCCGCGAGCTCGCGCTGGCGAGCAAGAAGGGCGGCCGCAAGCTGTACATCATGGACGAGCCGACCACAGGTCTGCATCTGGACGACATTCGCAAGCTCGTGCTCGTGCTGGATCGTCTCGTCTCCGGAGGCCACACGATGGTGCTTATCGAGCACAATCTCGACGTGATCAAGCTGGCGGACTGGGTCATCGACATGGGCCCGGAAGGCGGCGATGGTGGTGGCCAGCTGGTGGCAATGGGCCGGCCCGAGGAGATCGTCAAGGTGGCGGGGTCCCATACCGGCCGCTGGCTCGCGCCCCTGCTTGCGGCAGGCGCGCCAATTCGTGAAGCACCGCCCGAGTCCGAGAGGGGTAAGGCACGTGGCGGGTCGAAGACACTGCGGGTCGGATAACTCGATCGCGTCTGCAGTTGAGCTTGACAGGTTTGCGCGCTAAATTGGTAGGTCTCCCCCGGAACAGATCCCGTGGGACATTCCCCAGTAGCTCAGTTGGTTAGAGCATTCGACTGTTAATCGAAGGGTCGTAGGTTCAAGTCCTACCTGGGGAGCTGAGCAGGTCCGGTTGTGTTTTCCCTTTTTGAAGTAGTGAAGTAGTGGAGTGCGGCTTTCAACGGGCTCGTGCCAGCGTTGAGTAATCGCGCCCGCGGTGATCACGGTGGCTCGCCGCCGAGAGTACGGGAACGTTGAGCGCAGAAAAACGCTAGCGCGTGACGACATTCACGCGGCACCATTCAGCGAGTCCCACTTCGTTTATCGTTCCTGCCGCAACATCGACCATCAGCGCTACCACGGCAGGCTCCGACGCAACAATCCGATAGCCGTTGAGTCCAAGAAAGACATACATCACCTGAAATGCCGTTCGCTTGTTGCCATCGATGAATGCATGGTTCGTCGCGATGCCAACCGAGTATGCCGCGGCCAGATCGGCGAGGTCAGCATCTGGATCGTGCAGGTGACGATTCCGCGGAAGGTCGAGCGCTGATTCGAGCAGCGGTACATCGCGCACGCCGCGAGAGCCACCATGCTTCTGGATGAGATCGGAGTGAATCGCGTCGACTACGGCGCGCGAGACCCAGCGCGGCGCTCCGGACAACCCAAGTCTCGCCCGCCCCGCTTCTATGTCTCGCTCTTCGCCTTCCATGAACTCTGTGACTCAGCGATCGGACAGTTCGTGCATCGCATTACGATATGCCCGCGCGCCCTCTTCATAGATCGCCATCGCATCCTTGAATTCGGGATCATACGGAGTGATCAACATTCCCTCCTCCGTTTCGACAATGAATACAGCGTCGCCCTCGGCGAGTTTGAAGCGGTCCAGGATCGCCTTCGGGATCGTCAGGCCGGCAGAGTTACCAAACGGGCGAATCACGGTTTCACGCACTACCATACGACGCACTCCTCTCGATGTTATTACGAATGTAATAACGCGCTGCAACGCTCGCAACTTTCTCCATGTTCCCTCACGATTGCACCGCGCCGGAACAAACCATCGCGGGATCGACGTGATCGCGCACGGACTGAAGGCATCCTTGCATATTGAACAGCTGACGCCAAAGGACCGAACAACGCTGGCGATATGCGCGAATCCTTCTAAGATCACCGACGTTGCAATGCGCGACGTGGCACACGTGCCTCACCCGTTCCCGGTTACGCAAACATGCCCAGAAGCCACAGCCGTTTCTCAAGCTGCCCTTTCATAGTTGGCCTGCTATTTACCATAGCGACGTCTGCATCCGCTCCACTGTTCAGCTTCGCGGTGGCAAGCGCCCAGACCTCGGCGAGCCCCCCATCCTCGGGCGTCGAGCTTCTCCAGCGCATGCACGATCGCTACGCCAAAACGTGGTACCGCTCGCTCAGTTTCACGCAATCGACCGAAATCCATCTACCCAACGATTCAGTGGTGCACCAGACGTGGTGGGAGACGGCGTCCGTGCCTGGCTATCTGCGCATCCGCCGTCTCACGAACGACGACAGGAACGTCAGCATCTATCGCAAGGATTCGCTCTACACGCGCCGCAACGGTGGGCCGTGGCAGGGACGCAAGCTGCGCAACGATCTCATGGTCCTGGGCTTCGACGTGTATCGGCAGCCCGTGGATACGTCCGTACAGATCCTGCGTGAAGAGGGATACAACCTCGACGTCGTGTCTGACGGAACGTGGGATGGGCGCCCGGTATGGGTCGTCGGCGCACAAAATGGCGACAGCACGACGCCGCAGTTCTGGATCGACAAGGAGCGGCTCGTTTACGTCCATTCGATCATGCGCGGGATTCGCGACACGACCAAAACAGCCACGGTTACGTTCGGCGATTACGCGCCGCTCGCCGGAGGCTGGATCTCGCGCGACGTGTCGATCGAGGAAGGCGGCAAGCTCCTCCAGCGCGAAGTCTACCGGGACATCAAGGCCAACGTCGACGCACCGCCAGCGATATTCGATCCGGCGCAGATACCATAGCACGATTGCAGGGAAGCAAGACGTCGCATCTTCCGAGACCGATCACGATTGCTCATCTGACGTGCGCGCATGAACCCTGAGAGGGACGAGTGGCTCTGGGGCTGGGACGCAACACCGGGGATCGTATCCGTTCATGCGGACCATGACGGACGCGCAACGGTGTGGCGCCGCATCGCCGAGACGGGGGAACTCGTGCGCGAGCAGGAGCGCTTTCGCCCATGGTTGCTGCTCGCGCACATCGAAGACCTGAATCATCTCGGAAGCAGGCTCGATCATGGTAACAGCCCATCGGCTGCATTTCATCATCGCGAGCTGGAAGGACCGGGCGCGCTCCGTCATCTCGTCAGTGCGACTGACGGTCGCGCCCTCACCGCAGCCGTCCTTCGGGGTGCGTCGGAAAGAATTGGGCAGCGTATGAATCACGTCAGCGAGCTTGGCCAGCAGAACGTGCTGTCCCTGCCGCCCGAAGAGCAGTATCTCGTCGCAACCGGACGCAATTATTTTCGCGATCTCCCGTTCGACGCACTGCACCGCATGCAGTTCGACCTCGAAACCACGGGCCTCGACCCGCAGCAGGATCGAATCTTCATGATCTCGATTCGCTATCACTCGGGCGACACGGAAGTGCTCGAAGCGGCGAGCGATGACGACGCTGCCGAAGCGGATCTGATCCGTCGTCTCGTCCACTCAGTGCACGCGGCCGACCCTGACGTGATAGAGAATCACAACCTGCACGGCTTCGATCTTCCATTCCTGGACCAACGCTCCCGCACGCTCGGCGTCCCACTCTCACTCGGCAGGATCAGGACCGCGGGATTGCGACAGCGCGCAGCACGACGCGGTATCCGATCCGCCGACCTCAACGACAGGAGACGCGTAAGATTCGTCGCGCCAGGTAGAGAGCTGATAGACACTCTCGATGCGGTACGGCGCTACGACTTCTCGACGCGTGAATTGCCGAGCTACGGGCTCAAGGCGGTCGCAAAGCATCTCGGAATCGCGGCCCCGGATCGCGAGTACGTACGCGGCGACCAGATCTACACGACATTCCGCACGGATCCGGAACGCGTCCGCCGTTACGCGACGGACGACGTCGAGGAGGTGGCGCAGCTGTCGCGTCTCCTCGGCGGCGCGGCGTACGCGCTCGCGCAGATGGTCCCGAGACGCTACGAGCGACTCGCGGATGCCGGCGCCGCGACTGGCGTCATCGACCCCCTGATCGTGCGCGCGTACATACGCTCCGGCGCGGCGCTGCCTGCACATCAACCTGGCGACGGAACTTCACATAGTGGCGCAGCGCTACATCTCTTCGCGGCCGGTGTCGCACATCGCGTCGTCAAGGCCGATGTGGCAAGCCTGTATCCGTCGCTGATGCGCACGTATCGCATTGGACCGAAGCGCGATCGGCTCGGCGTTCTTCTCGCCCTCGTCGATGGTCTGGTCGAGCGACGGCTGGAGGCCAAGGCGCGCGCGCGCATCTCCGTGCCGGGATCGGCTGAACGACACGGCAACGAAGCGATGTCAGCGGCACTCAAGATAGTCGTGAACTCCGCGTACGGTTATCTCGGCGCGGGCGGCCTCACGCGATTCGCCGACATACACGCGGCGAACGAAGTCACACGGCGCGGACGCGAAGTGCTTGGACTGCTATGCAGGGAGCTCGCCGCTCGCGGCGTGACGCTGCTCGAAGCCGATACCGACGGCGTCTATTTCGCGGTGCCTGCAAACTGGAGTGAAGCGGATGAACGCCGCGTCGTCGCCGATGTCGCAACGCTGCTCCCGCCACTGGTCCAGCTCGAATTCGAGGGACGCTACGCAGCCATGCTGTCACACGAGCCCAAGAATTATGCGCTGCTCGGCTACGATGGAACGCTGTTGCTCAGAGGCGTCGCCTTCAGATCGAGCCGCTCGGAGCCGTTTGGCGAGGCGTTCCTGCGCCAGGCGATTGCGCGGCTGCTCGCCGGCGATGTGCCGGGAGTTCGGCGTGCATATCTTGCGACTGTCACCGCGCTTCAAACGCGGATCCTCTCGACGCATGATGTCTCTGCGCGACTCCGTCTCTCCAAACCGCCACAGGACTATCTCGCGACGAGGGCGAAACGCCGCGAGATTCCATACGAGGCACTGTTGAGTGCAGGGCGCACGACGTGGAGCGTCGGTGATCGCATTCGCGTGTATCGCAAGCAGAACGGCGAGTACGGACTCCTCACTTCGCACGAGGACGAGAGCGCCGATCGGGATCCGCGCGATTATTCCGTGGACCATTATGTCCGGCTGCTCCACACTACCTACGCACAGCGAATGGCGCGCGCGTTCACCCCGCTGGACTTTACCACCGTATTCGCGGACGCGGACCAGTTCTCCATCTTCCAGCCATCCATCGAATCAGTACGCACGGTTCTTACGACCAGCACCGCGACCATGATCCTGTCGACTGATTCACCGTCCTATACGTAGCACGGGCAGCGTGAGCGTGAACTCCGACCCGCGACCCAGCTCGCTCGTGACACTCAACTCGCCACCAAGCCGTCGCGCGAGATCGCGGCTGATCGCCAGACCCAGGCCGACACCCTCGCTTGGACGATTGAGTCGGCGCCCTACCTGAACGAATGGCTGCCATATGCCATCGATCTGATCGGGTGGTATGCCCCGCCCTGTATCCCGTACCGAGACGCGCACACGCTTCTCTCCAATTGATCCGTCGCCCACGAGCCCGCACGTCATGCGTATTTCTCCGCCCGGCTCGGTGAACTTGATAGCATTGGTGAGAAGGTTGAGCGCGATCTGTTGCAGCCGATGCGGATCGGCACGCACGATGACACGACAGTCGAGCGGCTCGTATACGTACGCGATTCCCCGCGCTCTCGCCTGCGGCATGGTCATCATTTCGGCTTCTCGCAGGGTCTGGTGCAGATCGACGTCATCGAAATGCAGCTCGGTATGGCCGGAGCCCAGTCGCGCGAAATCGAGCACCTCCGTTATCAGGCGCAACAGGTGAGCCTGGCTCGCCTTGATGCGCCTCAGGTCGTCGGCCTGCTCGACCGTGATCGGACCTCGCAGCCCCATCTCCAGCAGCTCGACGTAGCCGCCGATTGCGTTCAGCGGAGTACGCAGCTCGTGACTCATGGCGGCGAGGAACGAGGTCTTGCTGGTGTCGGCCTGCAACGCTGCGTCACGGGCTGATTCGGCTTCGCGAAGCGCAACCTCGGCGAGCAGGCGCGCTTCGTGTTCCGCCTCGTAAAGGCGCACGTTTTCGGCGAGCAGCGCAGAGCTCTCCAGTTGTTTCGCGAGGCGCGCGTTTTCGAGCGGAGCGGCAATCTGGTCCGCGAGCGCGGCGAGCAACCACTCGTCATCTTCCGACACCGGGAGTCCATCCGGCCGCACCGTGGCCAGAAGTCCGACGACATTTCCATGCGACACCAGCGGAACACCGACGAAACCACTGGCCAGGTTGGCACCCAGCAAGCCACGCAACCGACTCACCAACGCCTCGTTCGCCGGCTGCCTGAAACGCTCGACGGTTTCCGCATCCACTCCTATCGCCGCACGTACGCGGAGCAGTCCGTCGTCATCGGTGAGCAACAACACCGCCTTCTCGGACCGCATCAGATGCGCCGACTGTGACACCGCCAGATCGAGAATGTCATCGAGCGATCGCGCGTACGTGAATTCCCGACTGAGTCGAGTCAGCTGGTGAAGGTCTTCCACGCGGCCGGGCCGTTCCATGTCGTCCATCATTTCATCGGGACCCGGGAGTCTTCCGCAGAGTCACACCCACGCTCGCTCATCGAGTCAGAGGACGTGAACGCCATCACGACGGATTTCCACGCGGTGTGGCAACGGGTCGTGATCGCTGTTGCGTGTCTTCACTACTCGTATTGTGCGCTCCCCAGCCAAACCTTCGGTTCGCTCGAGGACCAACACGTTGTCGGACATGTAGCTCCACCGTTGCTCTTCCTCTCGTTTCCCTGTCACACCAGGCGCCGACTCGAGATTGAGCAGTGTGGTCACGTTACGCACCACGAAGTGCTGGACCAGCGAATATAGAAAGTCATTCAGTCGATGCGGATCGCTCGCGGCTGTCGACAGGTCACCAACGGCATCGATGACGACACGCCGCACGTTCGCCGTCTCGATGAAGTCGAAGATCTCCACGATTACGCTGTCGATCTGCAACTCCACGGGGGACCTGTAGAGGTGATAAAAGCCCGTTGCGTAGGCGATTTCCGGATCGGTCCCGAGCGCTCTGATCATCCGCTGCACCTGAGCAGGGTTTTCCTGGAAGTTCACGAAAAGCACTGCCTCACCCTGGCGATGCGCCTCCAGAGCGAACTGAAGCCCGATGGTCGACTTTCCAGAACCGGTGGGGCCGGCTACGAGCGTGGTGCTGCCACGCCACACGCCGCCGCCCATGATCTCATCCAGTCCGTCGATGCCGGTGGCCGTTCGCTCGAGAAGCGGCACATAGCTCTCGAACTTTGGCGTCACCAGACGCGGAAAGATCGCGAGACCGTTGGACGTGATGCGAAACGCGTGCCTGCCCTCGCTGTAACCGCTTCCCCGCAGCTTCAGCACCCGGAGGTATCGCTCATCCCGAGCCCCGAGCGTGTTGCGTTCCAGCTGCACGATGGAATCCGCGACCGCAAATTCCGGATATTGCTCGATGTCGTCCTGCGTGTATTCACCCAGCAGAAACACAGTCATGTCGTAAGCCGACACGACTCCCGCGAGCTGCGATACGAGCCGCCGTATCTCCCAGGTGGATTGAGCGATGTCGTGTATGGCCTTGAACGAGTCGATCACCACGACTGATGGCGACAGACTCTTTATGGATTCCAGAAGGTGTGGTACCAGTGCGGCCGGCCCGTCAGCGATAAGCTTGGCGCCGAGATCGTCATACAGGATTCCCGTGCCGACCTGGTCGATGTCGAAAAAGCCGAGCCGTTGTGCATAACTCACGACCTTTGACATCGGTTCTGACAGAGTGGTCAGATAGAGTAGAGGCCTGGCCGGATTCGCGTTGTGAAAGAGCAGCTGCTCGGCGAAGATCGTCTTTCCCGTGCCGGGCTGCCCCATGATGATGTTGATCGAATGTGCGGGAAATCCGCCGCAGAGAATCGCGTCGGCCTGCGGGTTCCCCGTACTGATGCGGGGAAACACGACGGAGTCGTCCGTGACGCCCGATTCGTCCATCAGTGCATCAGTCATGGAAGCTGTCCCGGTTGCGTCCCTGCTGCGGTATGAGGCGATGTTGCAGCTCTCCTCTCCAGCAGCTCACGAACAGTTTGAACCAGCCGTTGCTCGGCCAGCGGTTTGATCAGGAACGCATCGGCACCAGCGTCGCGTGCGCGCCCATGCGCCGCCAGGATGCTGAATATCAGCACGACGGTGTCGGCGAGTTCCGGGTCCTGCTTCACCGCCCGGCACAACGCCAGGCCATCCAGCTTGGGAACCATGATCTCGGTAACGATGATCGCGGGGCGCCTCTCACGTGCGAGCTGCAACGCGGCGATGCCGTCCTCGGCAAAGTCCACCGCGAACCCGGCTTCGTTGAGGAAAAAGGACTCGAGTTCACGAACGTGAGGGTCGCGTTCGACAACAAGGACCAACGCGCTTGCTTCGTCTGTATTCACGGATTCGCAATTACGGCAAGGCCAGACAACGGCGTTGAGGCGCAGGCGCACATGCCACACACGCAGGATCACGAGAAAGACCGTCCGGTGCACGACCGACACGAACCAGTGATCCCGGGCGTTCGCCAGGCGACGCGAGCAATCATAAGATAATCATCTGAAGTCAGGCCGCTCGGCGCCCCCCAAGTGCGCCGCTCGACGCCCGCCGGCTCCAGCGAGCCGCCGGGACGAGGACCTGAAATTCCGGCGTTGCTACCTATAGTCCCCATACGGGAAGCCGAGCCTTAAGGGCAATGTCCTCGACGACGACGTCTACCGCGGCCGCCGGTCCGACGCTCTCCCCTCCCCGCTCCGACAGCGACGAGCTGACCTTCCTGCTCGCCGCCGAGCGGGCACGGGCCGAGGGGCTGCTGAACGTCCTGCGGCTGGTGATCGTCGTCGTTCTGACTGTAGCGGCCCTGGCCTACTCCACGGCCTTGCCACGCCCTCTGCGGGCCGCCAATGCGGCGGTTCTCGCTCCGATGCTGCTCTGGTCAGTGGCGCTCGCATCGCTCGTCCGCAGCCGCGACGGTGCGTATCCTCGCTGGCTGTCCGCCGTCGCACCGATAGTCGACGCGACGGCCGTCACCGCGATCATCCTGTGCTATGGTCTGCTCGGCTCCCCGTCGGTCGCGCTAAAGGCGCCGATCACACTCGTCTACTTCGCGATATTGGCGGCACGCCCGATCATGGGATCGGCGCGGTCCACGGGACTTACCGCCGCCTGCATTACCGCTGAATATCTCGCGGCGCTGTTGATACTGGTTCAGGTTGCGCACGTGACGCTATGGTCGGATCCGATCACGGCTGCCGCATCAGCCAATGTGGCGATTCTGGACGAAGGGATGAAGCTGGTGCTCCTCGCGGCAGCCGGTGTAGTCGCGACTTATGTAAGTGCGTGGCACGAACGAGTGCTGCGGCGTGCGCTGGCCGCACAGATCGTGCGAAACACTGAACAACGCGATCTCTCGATTCGCCTTCAGGAAGCAGACAAGCTCGCAGCGCTTGGCACACTCGCCGCCTGCGTAGCGCACGAGGTGAACAGCCCCCTCACCGCGATCGCGCTGTCCGCGGAGATGCTCGGCCGCGGTCTCACGCATCCAGCCGATCGCGAGGAAGCCAACGCGATCGCCAGTGACGCGCGGCGCACCGCAACCGCGCTGCACGATCTTCTCGCCTTCGCGCGACAGGGCCAGACGGAGCCCGCTACAGTACTGCTCGGCGACGTCGTTACGAAAAGCATCGGGACTCTCCGGTCTCTCCTGCGTGAGCGCAGAGTGGTCGTCGAGCGTGATGCCGAGAGTGGCGCGGTTCCGGTGAACGGCGACGCCAGCGCGCTCGAGCGCGTAGTCATCAATCTGATCATCAACGCAACTCAGGCGATGGAATCGCAGAGCACCGAGCGCATCATTCGGATTCGTGTGAGCGGCGACGGCGACACTGCAATGCTCTCAGTCGAAGACAACGGACCCGGTTTCTCTCCCGGCGCGGTCGAGCACGTGTTCGAGCGATTCTTCACTACCAAACCGGCCGGCAAGGGTACGGGCCTTGGGCTGTGGATGGTGGCCGACATCGTGGCCAGACATGGCGGTACGATCTCCGCCACGGATACCGGTCACGGTGCACGCTTCACCGTGAAACTGCCGGTGATTGGCTACAGCGAAAACGCAGAGGCCGCTGCGTAACGACCTGATCACGAGTGATCACGTCGCGCGCAGCGGCCTGGGTCGAGACGACCTCGCTCCTACGGCGTATGTCGCATGGGTGAAATCTTCTATCTGCTGCCGCCACACCCCGGCATGCGGAACGCGCCGATCTTCGTGGAGTAGCGCGTCTCACCCTTCCTGAGATAGTCGCCGACGTACCAGATCGTGCAGTCATCGCTCGGATCGACTGCCGTCTGGGTGTAGTCCTCCCAGCGTAAGGTCGATTCCTGCGCGGCCTCGCCGTCCACGAGCGTCGTCTCGCGCAACGTCAGTTGTCCCTTTGGATCGCCTGCCAGCCGTCCCGCGAAGCGCTGACCGACGAAGTCCGTCTTGCCGCCGAACGAATATCCGATCCCGATGTTGCCGTACTTGTCCATCGCCGGACTCGGCATCCATCTGTACAGCGAATCGGGAGCGAACGTGCCCTGCTGATACAGACTCACGTTGCGCGCCTTGTCCAGACGGAATTCGTACCAGCGTACACCGCCGCCGCCGAGCGCTGTGTTGATTGAATGAACGCCGACGATCGATTCCTGGTTGCCAATGCGCCGATACACGAGGCGCGTCATGAGCTTGTCACCCTGGGAATCGATGCGACGCTCAGTTCCGGGCTGTGGAACACAATTCGTCAGCTGTCCGTTGCACAGAAAGTGATACGGAGCGACAGTGATCTTCTCCGGTCCGGTGAGCGTTGTACGTGATGGATCATTCCAGTCCACGTGATACTTCCAGACGTAAATCCCGTCGTCCTCGAAGATCTTTCTGAGTTGAGTTCCGCCGGTGGCCATCACGATATTCGGCGCGCCAGCCGGCGGAAGTTGCGTTCCATCCACGTCTGCGTTGTTGAGGAAGCTCACGTTATCCACGATCATGCACTGCTCGGTTGCATCCTCGCCCTTCAACATCCGGGCCCGATCGGCGACACAGGCGTGCTTCTGGATTACGGCATCGCCGGTGCTCGTGGGGACGTAGTATCCGTCCGGCCAGATCGCAGGACGCGGATAATCTGGAAAGAGTGGACGCGCGAATTCGTATCGATAGTAGGGACCGAACGGACTCGACGTGGTGCTCACGGCGTAACACATCGCATAACCGCCGCTGTCCGCCGGCGGCCGCGTGCCTGGGCGACGTCCCTGCGGGTTTTCTGCAGGAAGCTGGGTCGGGTGTGCCTGCGGCGGCTGATAGAGCTCTACAGCCTTGCCAGGCTGTCCTGGCTGTCCCTTCTGGCTCAGATTCGCCGGATCTCCCGCCTTGGGAGCCACCGGTTCCACGGGTCGGCGCGGCAACCGGGTGAAGATGGGCATGACCACGAGCCAGCGATCTGCGAGCTGATCGTAGCGTACGACGGCATCGCCGTTATTGTGCGACTCGCACGCACCACCAAATCCCTTGAAGATGTTGTTCGTCTCCACCGGGCCGTACAGCACCTTGCCCGTCGTGTCGAACAGTGCGCCCTTCTTGGTGTAGATCGCCATCCGCGAATTGACGAGCTGAACGATGTAATCGCGCCCAACTGCGAGACTGTTGTCGGCGGGACTCCGCATCACGGCATTTCCCTGCGGTCCAACGAAGTCGGCGCCCAAGCCGCCGAAGCTTGCGAAGAGCACCGGTGCCGATCGCGATCCCTGGCGATGTTGCTCCACCTTCTCACCACCTTTCGGAATCACGATCGGCGCCACCACTATCGTTGTGTCAGCCATCTCACGCACGCCGTCCGGGTCGGGCGCCAGCGCGTTGTGCGGAATGTCATCCGGATCGCCGCTCGCTTCCAGTCCCGACGGCCGGTAGTTCTCGGCGCTCAACACACCAGAGACGTCGTGCGCCACGGCACGATGTACCGTTGCATGCGTGTCAGGGCTGGCCGGCGCATCCGGCTTCTGACGGCGCAGGACAGTGGTCGCAACGACCGCACCCAGCAGTCCTGCCGTCACGACAGAAATGGTGATTCGATTCAACATGTTTTTGATGAGCGTCAAGGCTTACTCGATATTTGAAGTGAGTTCATGAAAGTACCAGACTGTCCGATGCTGCCGTTCTACTTTGCCGCTGGGAGCTTGAGCGCGGCATCGCTCAGGCCGCGCTGCGCCATCAGCTTCTCGATGTCGGCAACTTCGACGGGCACGAATCCGGACATGTTCACATATCCCGTCTTCGTGATCAGCAGCATGTCCTCAAGCCGAAATCCGAGATGTTCGTCGGGAATCCGCATCTCGGGCTCGATGGTGAAGATCTCACCCGGCTGAAGAGTCGCGGCAGCATAGGGTGTGTCGTGAACCGACATTCCGACAGTATGACCGAGGGCACGGACTGTCTTACCACGGTAGAGATCGATGAACGAATTTGCTGCATCCTTGATCTTGCTGTCGCTGAACTTGTAGTTGGCAACGATCTTTTCCATCTTCCCGACCGCTTCCTGCGCAATGTCGTTGGCAGACACATAGGGCTTGATCGACGTCATCAGCGCCTGATACAACCGGAGGTAGATGTTGTACATCTCCTTTTGCCGGGCTGTGAACTTTCCGTTTGCGGGAAAGATGCGCGTGACGTCCGACGTGTAATAGTTGTAATCGGGCGCGTAGTCGAACTGCACCAGATCGCCGTCCTGCAATATGGCGGTATCCTTGTGGTAGTGCGTGTAGTACGTGTTCTTTCCCGTCGCTATGAGTGCAAAATAGGCGGGGCCATACGACCCGTGCTTCTTGAACACGAACTCCGCATCCGCCTGTAGCTCGTACTCGCGCATGCCAGGTTTCGCGTCACGCATCGCTTCCATGATGCCGAGGCCGGCGATGTTGGTCGCCTCGCGAATGATTTCGATCTCGCGTGGACTCTTGATCGCGCGGAGAGTGTCGATGATCGGATCGAGGTTTCTGATCTCGATCGCGGGTGCTGCCGCCTTCATCTTCTGCTGGAATGCTTCCTCGCGCGATTCGCGGCCGTCCCACGGATCGGCCTTGGTTGCGCGAGCCAGCGCGACCGGATCGGCGGCCGACGCACTTCCAAGCACCTCCGCACGGAACGGAGTGAAGATCTGTCGTCCCGCAGTGCCGGCTGCGATGAGCGTGGGCCCGAACTTGTCCCGCTCCACAACTGACTCGATGCCGGTATCCTTCTCCGCAGAATCGCCCGGTATGAGCGAAGGCCCGAACATGGAAAGCTCGCGCTTTTCGTTGGTCGGACTCAGGAACAGCGTCGACTTTCGTGTGCGCCCATCGATCATGAGGATCGCACGAGGCTCGATGACACCGGTCAGATAATAGAATTCGTTGTTCTGACGCAGGGGCTGCTCGCCGGGACGCTCTGTGGTGCCCTGAATGATCGCGACACCGTCGCCGATCGACTTCATGACAGCGGCGCGGCGCGCGGCAAACTCACTCGCGGGAAAGATGCGGCCGATTACCGGCTGCGCCTGCAAACCCGACGACAGGCAGAGCAAGCCGAGTGTTGCGACTGCCAGGTTGCTGCACACTTCCCGCATACGCTCGAATCCATGCGTCCCAGATATCATGCGAATCTCCATTCTGTGGGGATATTGCGTTGCTGCCAGGCGACTCGGCGCGCTAATGCGACCGCGCCGAGTCGGGCCGCGTCATTGCCCTGATCTGATCGGCGTTGCCGGTAAGCTCCCAGCGGATCAGCGACATCGGTATCAATCCGGCATCGAGGAACTCGTCCATGAAGCGTTTGGTCGAGTAGGCATCGCCAAGCTGTTTCGCGCGTTCATCGAGCAGCTCGTCGAACTGGATCTTCCCCATGATGTAACTCGTGCCATACGCCGGTTGCTGCAGATACAGGTGCTGTTCACCGGTCACCGTTTCACCATCCACTCGCAGCCAGTCCCGGGGCGTCCACTCGGATGCGAACTTTTTGGCCTGATCCATTGTGAAGTCGTTGCTCTGCAGATGCAGGTCGCCCAGTGCGCGCGCTGCACGCTCGGCCACCAGCACATAGATGAGCTCGTTCGACCGCGGATGGGTGTCCACGAACCCTTCTCGCATCATCATCTCCTCGAACGCCGTGGCGAACCCCTCGGTGCGTGTAACAAACGTGTTGTAGAGCAACGCATCGCGTCTTATCGGATCCGGATGCGGCTGGACCGCCATTCTCGCGAGATCGAACCAGTGGAAGTCATGCGTGAGCATGATCATCGGATCGCGGTAGGAAACCTCGTCGAAGAACTCGCGCGGCTTGTCCGCCGGACGATAACGACCGATTCTCGCGCGCAGCGCGGGATCCATGTACGGGTGGACCGTGAGGACGTCATGATCGCGCAGGAAGTTCATGTACTCCGTCACGGCGGCGTTGAAGCGATTGACGTAGGTCGCCGAGTCCGAGATGGGAACAAGCGGCGGAAGCTTACGGTTCCTGTCTTCCTCGAGCTTGAGCGAGGCCCGCGAACGCGACAGCTCTCGACGCATCAGTACTTCTTCCTCGTCCCACGTGTACGGCACGAGCTGGACGTTCTTCAGATACCAGTTGTAGTTGTCGACTCCGACTCCGGACGGCCCCGTCTTGGATGGCGCCTTCTGTTCCAGCCACGTGGCGAATTCGTCGGTTGCGACGCGAGCCTGTTGCGCCGCGGAGGCGACGCCCGGGTTGGTCGTCGCGACCCTCGCAGACAGTGCCGCGAGCGCGCTACTCTGCGCCTTGATGTCGGCGATGCCGTAATTCCACAGATCCTTGGCGTTGCCGTCGAGATTGACCCGGGCTGCCTTGAGCAGCTTCGGAATCGTCCGCAGCCGCGCTGCAAGGCTGTCCGCGCTCGCCGGCGGCAAGGGGAACGGGTACATCCACATCTCGATCGCGCCTGATACTACGGTGCCTTCGCGCGCCGGCTGATCGCTTCGTGACGGGAAGTAATAGACGTAGAACGATGGGTTTCTCGCCCATGGCCTCAGCACGCGGTGACTGAAGTCCAGCCCGTTCATCTCCGCACGCACGATGTTGTAGTCCACCTGCTGTGGAGTGGTCCACCCAGTGGTGTCCATGGCGGCGAGACGACGCTGGTAACGTGCGAGCTCGGTGTGCTGCGCGGTCATCGCTGCCACGGAATAATCCGGCACGCCGTCGACGATTTTTGGCTGCTCGAACGTGCGCCAGTCATGGAACAGCGCTACGAGATCCGCATAGCTGGTGCGTTGCTTGGCGCGCGCCTCGCTAGCGGGCGAGCATGCTGTCGCGAGCGCGAGCATTCCCACAAATGCCAGTTTCACAGTCATCGGGCCTGGGGTTGGATCAGCGTTCAACGGCTCTGGAGACGAATTCGCGAATGTCCCCTCTTACCAATTCTCGGATACAGTATACAATACGGTTAAATACGGCGGCCCGGAAGGGTACGTTGCGGCAGGCCCCCCTGCCGGACACCCCCCGGGCGATCCACAATCGAAGCCGCCGTACCTCGTGATGTCGGATTTTCAATACGTTCGGCGCCACCGCGCCGGGAGGATGGGCATGGAGTACAGACCGATCGTTGCCGCGCTGGCGGCGCTCTCGCTTGCGGCACTCCCGGTGCCGTCCCTGGCACAGAAGGTTGCTCCCGATTACCTCGCCGGTCTCAAATGGAGATCCATTGGTCCGTACCGCGCGGGCAACATCTCGTCGGTGACGGGAATACCTGGCGACCCCACGACCTACTATGTCGGAACACCCGAGGGCGGCGTCTGGAAAACGACCAGTGCCGGCACCGTTTGGTATCCCGTGTTCGACGACGCGCACGTCGCTTCGATCGGAGCAGTGGCAGCCTCGCCGTCGAGTCCAAACACGGTGTACGTCGGCACTGGTGATCCCTCCGGCTGGTCGTTCTCACCCGGCAACGGCGTTTACAAGACGACCGACGGCGGAAAGACGTGGCGCAACATCGGCCTGGAAAAAACGCGCTACATAAACTCGATAATCGTCGACGCCAAAAACCCCAACATCGTTCTGGTGGGCGCAATCGGAGCGCCCGCTTCGGGTGGGCCTGCCAACGAGGCGCGTGGCATTTACCGCACTTCGGATGGCGGCGCGACCTGGAAACGCGTGCTGTACAAGGACGCCTACACCGGCGTCAAGAACATGACCTTCGACGCCGCCGATCCACGGATCATCTATGCGTCGCTTCAGCGCGGGATGACCGGCGTCTCGCCCGCTGAGCTTGCGCCGCTCGCCCCGCTCGGAAACGGGATGTACAAGTCGGTGGACCAGGGAGTTACGTGGACTCCCGTGGGCGCCAAGGGCCTTCCAGAGCGGATCCCGAGCTACGAGATGGCAGTTGCGTCCGGAACCCGTGGCAAACGCGTCTACGCCGAAGCGCAGGGCGCCGGCCGCGATGCCGGTGGAGTCTACCGCTCCGACGACGGCGGCAGCTCATGGACGCTCGGCACAAAGGAACTCGGAAGTGCCGGCGGCAGGATTTACGTCGATCCGAAGAATCCGGACGTCGTGTATCTCATGGGAACCTCGATGTATCGCTCTCTGGACGGCGCACGCACTTTCAATTCATACAAGGGTGCGCCCGGCGGAGACGACAATCGAGAGCTCTGGATCGATCCCTCCAATCCGCGCAGGATGTTGATGGGAGCCGATCAGGGGCCAACCATAAGTGTCGACAACGGCGTGACATGGACACCCTGGTACATCATGCCCAACGGGCAGTTTTACAACGTCGCCATCGATGGAGACTTTCCATACAGGGTGTGTGGATCACAACAGGACAGCGGAACCGCATGTGTCCTGAGCCGGAGCGACTACGGCCGGATCCGTGAGAACGACTGGTACGCTGTCGGTGGCTTCGAGCGCGGCGCAATCGCGCCGGATCCTCTCAATCCGCGCTGGATATTCACGCAGGGATGGTATCACACCCTCCGCAGGTACGATCGCACGACGGGCCAGGTGGCGGTGCTTTACACTCCCACGCCGGAAGATCGTTTCGGTGGTCTGCCACCAACAGTATTCCTGCCGCAGGATCCACGCGTCATGTATCTCGCCGCGCAGTACGTGATGGAATCCGACGACAGTGCTCGGCATTTTCACAAGATCAGCCCCGATCTCACCGTTCCGGGCGCACCGCTGGACACGAGCTCGACCGCGCCGCGCTTCCGCCGGTACGATGCCTTCATTCAGACGCTGTCCGTATCGACTCTGACGAAAGGGGAGATATGGGCGGGCACCAACAACGGCGTCATTCAGCTCACTCGCGATGGTGGAAAGAGCTGGACCAACGTCACGCCGTCTGGTCTTCCCGCGCGCGCGGGCATCAACATCATCGACGCTTCGCACAGCAACGACGGAACTGCGTACGCTGCCGTCGGCGCGCCGGGCGACGTGCATCCGTACATCTATCGCACCACCGATTACGGCAGAAGCTGGACGAAGATCGTTTCCGGCCTGCCGGACGAAGGTCTCGTTCGCGTGGTGCGCGAAGATCCGGTAAAACCCAACTTGCTGTATGCTGGTACGGTCACCGGTGCGTGGGTTTCGTTCGACCGCGGAAATCACTGGCAATCCCTTCAGATCAACCTTCCCCACACCGTTGTAAGCGACATCGCGATTCACGACAACGACATAGCGATATCGACATACGGCCGCGGCCTCTGGGTGATGGACGACGTCACCCCCCTTCGCGATGCAGAACAGGCAGTCGCTGCCGGGAGTGCGCCGTATCTGTACGCTCCGGAGACGACCTACCGTGTCCGCTGGGACAACGATCAGGATACGCCGAGGCCGCCAGAAGTTCCAGCGGGCGAAAACGCGCCGGAAGGTGCGATGATCTACTACCACCTCCCGTCAGCCGCATCTGGACCGATAAGCATCTCCATTCGGGACCAGAGCGGCAACATCGTTCGGCAGTACACAAACACGGCGCCGCCGCCCAGCCTCATGCCGAACGTTCCTACATACTGGTTCTCACCGCCGGAAGGACTGCCGACTGCGGCGGGACTGCATCGCGTGCTCTGGGACCTGCGCTATCCGGACCCCAAGACGCTGCCGTACGGGTACTCCGGCAACATGCTCACCTACACCGAGTACACGCTCACGTGGCACGCCGTCCGGGGAAATACGCCGCGCGTTCAGCCGCCTGGAATCATGGCCATCCCGGGCAAGTACACGGTCGAGCTGACAATCGACGGTCACACGTACAAGCAGGAATTCACGCTCAGGAACGATCCGCGCGTACCCGTTACCCAGGAGCAACTCGCGGCGCAATTCGAATCGGAGAAAGTGATTACCGCCGGAATGGCGAGCAGCTACGACGGTTACTACGTCGTCGATCGGATGCGCAAGGTGCTCGCCGCCAACGAAGCAAGGATCGCCGGCAAGCCGAATGCATCCGAGGTCACTGCAGCGATCGGATCGTTGTCCACACAACTATCGCAACTTGCGGATGGCGAGTTCGGTTTCGCCAATCGTGACCTGACGAGGCATCTCGAAGATGCCGATTTCGGCGATCTCATGCCAACCGAAAGCAATCTGGGCGCGGTAAAGGCGAACTGTCGACAGATCGACGCCGCTCTGACAGAACTGCACAGGTTGCGTACGACGACGATACCGCAACTGAATACCGTACTGGAGCACGCTCAGCTGACGCCACTGCCACTCGGCGAAGTGCCCAGCGCTCCGTCGTGCGGAGTCGCGCACGATGCGGTGGCCCGAGCCGCCAGATAACGCGGAGGGTTCCATTCACGACGAAGCCGGTGTGGCATCCGCCACACCGGCTTCTTCACTCCCTCGATCCACGTTCTTCCAGTAATCAGTACGGCATGACCGATCGTAGTGGCGCGCACATCCCTTGCGTCGTCGGCGAATACATGCACGAAAAACGGGAGCCCATCACACGCGCACCGTGATGGGCTCCCGTTCTATCTTCCCGCCTTTGCTACGAGCCTACTGGCAGGTTGGAGCTGCCGTGGGCTTGGTATCCCAGTACACGCGGGTACCGAAGTTGTCAGGACCCTGTCGCGCGATCGCGGCGTTGAGGTTGGTCGCGTTGACCGACGCTTCAGTGGTCGAGTAGTAGTAACGACGCGGAATGTACGGAACGATCGTGCTCGGCCCTGGAACGATGACCGGCGTACAGGTGCGGCGCCACTCTGCCCATGCCTGGCCGTCATCGCCAAACAGAGCGATGTATTTCTGCGTTGCGATCTGCTTGAGCCCCGCCGTGCCGCCCTGATACACGATACTCGGCTGAGCCATGAACGCGGCGATTGCCGAAGCGTCCGTCACTCCCCACTGCGCCATCGACGCCTGGATTGCGGCATAGTAATCCGCCGCCGCCTCGCCGTGCGGGACACCGCCGATGCCGCGCTCTGCTGCCTCTGCGCGGATGAACATCAACTCGGCGTACGTCATGAGCTTGGATGGAAACGAGAGTCCGGCAGAAGTACCGAAGGTGCCGTACGACGTGACGCCCGGATAGAACACTAGACCGGGACGCGACGCCTTTCGGTACCACACGTTGGCAGAGTCCTGCAGGAGCGCCGCCGGCATTCCGCCGTATCCGTTGGGATAGGCCGAGCTGTCGACGACCGGCTGGCCGTAGACCTTGATACGCGGATCGTTCGCCATGAGCGCCGTCATCGTGCGCGCAAGACGTGCGTCGTCACGCGTCTTGAGCACATCCGCGAACGGATTGTCCGACACACCGTCGCCAGGCCACGCCAGCTTGGCGTTGTCAGCGTTGGACGTGAACACGCCGCCTGCGTCGGTGAAGGCTGCCTTGAGCTCCGCGTCGGCCGTCGTCGGATCGACGTTTACGAGACGCATCGCATAACGGGCACGGAGCGAATTGGCGAACTTCCGCCACTGCGCGAGATCGCCTCCGTATATCGGATCGGCAGTGCCAAGACCGGCCGAGCCAGCTGTTGCGCCGCCCATTGCATCAGAAGCTGCCTTGAGCGTGGCGAAGAAACCAGCGTAGATGTCCTTCTGCGCATCGTACTTGGGAGCGACCACGCCGGAATCTGCCTTGAGCGCGTCCGAGTACGGGACATCACCGAAGTAATCGGTCAGGTAGCTGAAATCCCACGTCTGCAGGACCATCGCCGGGCCGTAAATGCCCGGTGCGGACGCGGCCTTCCCTTTCGAGATTACCTGCCGCAGATCCTGCAGGTCGTTGTTGTAAGGCCCATTGAAAGTGCCTGTCGTACCGTCGGCCTGAAGACTGATGTACGAGTCTGCCGTCGGATAAGTCGTGTTGGCGATCTGTTGAATGATGATCGCGGGGCCACCAAAACCCACCCAGCGCCCGACTGCGGCCGCAGTGGCGCTCGTGAAGAGCGCGCCTGCCGGTGCGGAAGTCGGACTGTTTGGATTCCGGTTGGCGGTCGTGATGTTTTCGGTGTTACACGCCACCGCTCCGGCAATCACCGTGAGCCCGGTAAGGCCGTGTGTGAGGCCGCGTAGCCAAGTCTTGTTCATTGATTCCTCCTCGGTATGCGGTGGCGAATTATGGGGTGACCTGGAACGTGATGCCGATGCTGCGCGTCGTCGGCATTGGAGCAAATTCAAGCCCCTGTGCATTTCCAGTGTTGTACGTGAACTCAGGGTCGATGTTCGGGACGTTCGTTTGCGTCCAGAGATTCCGTCCTACGAGTGCGACGTTGATCGTCTGAGCGCTGAATCGGTTGGCGAGGGTGGTTGGCAGGTCATAGCCAACTCGTACCTCGCGCAGCTTGACGTACGTATCTGTGTACGTGTACGCCTGATTGAACAACCACAGCGACTGGAAGTACTGCTCCGACGTCACGTTGACCGTGTTCGGCTTGCCTGACGCCTTGTCGATCCCCTTGACCACGATGCCGGGATTGTTCCAGTCAACTTCGCGTCCCCGCAGCGTGTTCGCGCACATTCCGCTCTGATCGCACATCATGTTGGTATTGCTGAAGAACTGACCGCCCACGTGGAAGTCGAACAGAAAGCTTCCGGTGAAGCGCTTGAACTTGAATTCGTTGTTCCAGCCACCGACCCACCGTGGATTCACGTTACCGAGCACAGCCGCCGGTCCGCGGATCGGAAGCCCCTTCTGCGTCAGCAGATTGCCGCTGGAGTCGCGCAGGAAGGTGTAGCCGGTGAGCTGGCCATACGGTTGACCCGCAGTGGCCACCACCGATGCGCTACGCTGAGTGCCGAGCACCACAGTAGTGAGACCAGGGGTCAGTGCGACGACCTTGCTCTTGTTGCTCGCGTAGTTGAACGTGGTCGTCCAGTTCAATCCGTTGTCGGAACGCAGAGGCGTTATACCGAGCGTGGCCTCGAACCCCTTGTTCGAGATCTGACCCGCGTTGATCGCCTGTGTCAGGTAACCGGACGTGGGTGGGATCACGAGGTTGAGGATCTGATTCTTCGTTTCCTTGTCGTAGTAGCTCGCGTCAACCGTGACTCGGCTATCCAGGAAAGCCAGCTCTGCGCCGACTTCGGAGCTCGTCGTCTGCTCCGGCTTGAGATTGGCGTTGGCGAGATTGTCGGAGAGCGAGAATTTCGGCAGTGATCCAAACTTGGTCGAAGAGCCGTTGAACACTGTCGCCAACTGGTATGGTGTAGCGTCGCTGCCGACACGCGCGAATGCGCCGCGCAGCTTGGCGTATGTGAGGACCTTCGACTTCAACTGCGGAAGAGCGTTGGTGAGAACCAGCGACGTATTCACGCCCGGGTAGAAATAGGAGTTCTGACCCTGAGGGAGTGTCGACGACCAGTCGGTTCTACCGGTTGCCTCGACAGTCCACCAATTGTCCCAGGTGAGTGCGCCAGACTCGTAAACACTGTTCACGCGCCGATCGGAATCGAACTGCTGAAGCGTCGGCGTGATGGCGGCGTTGGAGACGTTGTAGATGCCGGGCACCGAGATGCCTGGCGTCGAGACGTTCGTGGATCCGAACGTGTTGCGACGCAGCGTTCCACCGAGCAGGCCGGTAAATGCGAGACGCGTCCTCAGCTGCTTGTTCACGTTGAGCAGCAGATCCACGTTGCTCTCGGTGTTGTCTTGAGTCGCGTTCGAGAACGCGCCGGCGTAGTTCGGATCGGAATACTGGATGTTGCCAGCCGCGAAATCGCGATTGATCTTCCAGTTGTAGTAGTCCTGACCACCGCGAAGTGTAGCTGAGAGCCAGTCGTTCACCGTGTACGTTCCGCTCACGCTTCCGATTACGCGATTGCGGATGTCGTATTCGGGGTTGAAGTTCTGCAACCAGTACGGATTGTTGTGGAAGTTGTAGTTCCAGTTGTAGAGGTTGCCGTTGGCGTCGTATTGCTGCGCCTTCAGTTCGTTCATGTTCACCTGACGGCCGAACCAGACGAACTGCTCGAGAATACTGGTATTGTAGCCCTGGCCAGGCCGATTGTGGGCAGTGCCCTGGATGTACTGAACGTTTCCAGATGTCGTGAACTTGCTGCCGAGGCGGAAGTTTCCAGCGAGAGAGCTGGACAGATTGCGGAACGTGTTGTTCGGGATGACCCCTTGCGTCTCGTTGTTTCCGATGGAGAAGCGGCCGTTTGCGTTGTCGGTTCCACCAGACACGGCGAAGGTATTGGCGAAGCTGTGTCCGGTCTGGAAGAAACTATCCGCGTTGTCCGGGTGCGGAATGAACGGAGTCGGTATCCGATTGCCCTGGGCATCGACCGGGCTGTCGAACTGCGGGATCAGCTGCCCATTCATGCGCGGGCCGTAGCTCTGATCGTAACCGTCGTTCACACCACCGCCCTTGCCGTCCTTGAATGCGAAGTTACCACCGGAACCCTGGCCGTAGAGATTCTGCCAGTCCATATACGTGGAAGGCCTGTCCCAGGTGTAGGCACTGGTGAGAGCCGTCCGGAGCTTGGCGTTGGAGTTCGCGCCGTGCTTGGTTGTGATTACGATGACGCCGTTCGCTGCGCGTGAGCCGTAGAGCGCGGCGGCGTTCGGCCCCTTGAGCACCGAGACTGACTCGATGTCTTCGGGGTTGATGTCGTTGATGACATTACCGAGGTCGAGCCCGGAGCTTGCCGAGTTCGAAAGCGAGCCGACATTGAATGATCCGCCGCGATCGTCGCTCGAAACGGGGATGCCATCCACCACGAAGAGTGGATTGTTGTCGCCGTTGATAGAGTTGGAGCCGCGGATGGTGATCTTCGTCGAAGCGCCCGGAGTGCCAGAGCTCGTCACGACCATGCCTGAAACCTTGCCTGCGAGCTGGTCGACGAAGTTCTGCGAGTGGGTCGCGTTGAGCTCCTTGCTCGAAATCTCCTGCTGCGCGGTTCCGAGCTGACTCTTTTCACGCTGCTGGCCGAGGGCAGTTGTAACGACACCCTCGAGCTGATTGATGAGGGCCGCGAGGGTGAAATTGGCCGTCGTCGTCGAGCCGAGATGAGGAGAGATGACGATGCTCTGCGAGCGGTAACCGATTCTCCGCACCATTACGGTGACGGAAGTGCTGGTCAGGCGCGACGCTGGAATTGCAAAGGTATAGCGTCCCTGATCATCGGTGACGGCTCCGACACTCAGTGCCGGGATCGCGACGGTCGCCGCGGGAATCGCTTCACCGGTTTCAGCGGTGACTCGGCCTGAGACCACGGCCGTTTGCGCCTGCGCCACAGCAGGGAGTGCCAGTACGGACCCGGCTATGGCAGCAAAGGCGGCACAACAACAAACAAATCGCTTCATTTGGGTCCTCCAGAGGGGGCAGAGGGGCGTGCACACTTTCCAGCCTTCAGGTGCTCCACTGACGGTCAACTCGGCGCGACGGAGCGGAAGTCAGCTTGGGACTTTCGCCGTTCACCGTAGTGGAACGGCCTGCTGGACACGCATCGACTAGGATGCGTGCTCGAAATGGTACGGGGCGGAGCGACTGCGATGTAAGGTTATGGATACAATATCCGCTGACACGGATATAATATCCGGCGCGTGCACGGAAAGGGCAAGCACGCAAATCGCCGACAGCGGCCCCGCCGCTCCCGGCGGACTCCGACCGGCCTTTCTAGACTACTCCAGCCCCCCGCCCCGCGGCTCCGCGGCGGGCATCAGCAACGTGAACACCGACCCTGCCCCGGGCTCGCTGTCCACCGTTATCTCGCCATCCATCCTGTGTGCCAGTTGCTGGCTGATCGCGAGCCCCAGCCCCGTGCCGGCCTGCTCGCGCGTGTACGGGCTGCGACGGTCACTCTCCCCCTGAACGAATGCCTCGAAAATGTGCTCCAGCTGCTCCCGTGGAACGCCGATCCCCGTATCGCGAACACTGAAGCCGACGAATGACCGCCCGTGCGTGAGGGATTGGCCGCGCGGCGTATGGTCGACCCGCCTGCAATCGACGGTCACGGCGCCGCCCGCGTCGGTGAACTTTACCGCGTTGGCTATAAGGTTGACCAGTATCTGCCGCACGCGATCCGGATCGCCTACGTACCGCGGTGTATGGGTGTCGCAGGCACCGGCGCAGCGCTCGCTGATCCGCACTCCCTTCGCAATCGCTTGCGGAGCCACCAGCGACAGCGCCGCGTTCATCGTATCCGACGCCAGAACCTCACCCGTGTCCACTCGCAGCGTGCCGGATTCGATCTTCGCGAGATCGAGCACGTCATTTACAAGCGTGAGAAGATGTGCGGTACTGTCACGAATTCGCGCCAGCTGCGCGCGCTGCTCGTCGGTCAGCGGGCCTGCCAGCTCCAGCGCGAGCAGCTCGGCGTAGCCAAGTACCGCATTGATCGGCGTTCTGATCTCATGCGACATCGTCGCCAGAAAGTTGCTCTTCGCCTTGTTCGCAGACGCTGCACGAACGGTCGCCGCCTCCGCGACCGCCCTCGCCGTCTGCGCTTCACGGAACAGACGCGCATTGTCGATCGCGGTCGCCGCCCGCGCCGCAAGATCCTTCGCAAGCGCCACGTCGTCCGTCGTATAGTGGCGCTCCGACTCTCCCATCACGAGCGTGAGGACGCCCAGTGTGAGACCACGGGCCTGCAAGGGCACCATTATGACGGACGAGAAATGAAGATGCTGCAACGCGGTCGCATGCTCCGCGCTGCGAGCGGTGCGACGAAGCATGTCATCCGTGACAAATGGAATGAATTGCGTTGCGCCGTCGCGCACCACGGCGGGCGTACCATCGTGCGAATCCCAATCGATCGGGAACCGCTCTTCCAGCGTGAGACCGAGTGCGCGCTTCGCCGGATCCTTGTGAGCTACGGCAAGCCGAGTGAGACGCGGCGGCCATTCCCGCAACCTCGGTTCCCTCACGATGTCCACAGCACACCAATCGGCGAGCATCGGAACAGCAGCTCCTGCCAGCGCTGCGAGGGTTGCCTCGTAGTCGAGCGAAGATGACAGCAGGCGAGTCGCCTCCGCCAGAAATTCACCCCGTTCGGCCTGGACGGCGCGCTCATCATAGAGGCGCGCCCGCTCGAGTGCCTGCGCACACTCTTGTCCTACGGTGCGGAGAAACGTCTCGGTCGGCTCGTCGAAGTCCTGCGGCTCGCTGAAGCTGAACGCGATGGCCGCGACCGCAACGCCGGCGATGAACACCGGTACGCCAACAAACCCCTCGTAGCCGACATCCGCAACAGTCGGATAGCGTCGTCGCGCATCTTCACGCGAGCGTACCAGAACCAGATCGCCCCGAAGCACCGCGTCGGAAAGCGGGCGGCCTGGATGCAGATCGAAACGACGGAAGGCTTCCGAAATCTCCGCGCGGAAGCCACGGGTACGAATTATTTCAAATTGCGCGCTGCCATCGTCGTCGTGCGAAATCACCGCGAACGATCCCGCGTCTGCGCCGACCGCCGACATTCCCGCGTCGAGTATCAGGTCCGCCACATCCGAAGCGGTGGTAGCCTTGTTCAACTCCGTTGAGAGCGCAAGCAGCCGCTTCGCACGCTCGGCGGACGTCGCCGCAAGATGCGCGCGGAGCTCCGCCTCGGCGTTGCTCAGCTCGAGCTCCTCGGTCAGCATCTGAGCTTCTTCCACCTGCTGTTCCAGCTCGCTCGCCTGCTCCTGCAATTGAGCGTTGGCCGCGGCAATGACGCGCTCACTCTCCGCCTGCTGAGATATGTCACGCAGGAAGCCGGAGAACAGCCTCTGACCTTGCCACTCGAATTCGCCAAAGGAGATCTCGACCTGCAGCTCGGTGCCGGACTTGGTGCGGACCGGCACTCGCAAACCCTGCCATGCAATCCTTCGCACACCAGTGTGCACGTAATGCGCGACGCCGGCGTCGTGTCGCTCGCGAAGATCCGCCGGGATGAGCATGTGAAGCGACTGTCCGACCATTTCCGCGATGCTGTAACCGAACGCGCGTTCCGCAGCATCGTTCGCGAAGACGATAGTGCTCGTCTCGTCGATCGTCAGAATCGGGTCCGGCGAGCTTTCGGCGAGCACCCCATTGTGCGGCGCCGGGCTCGACTTGGGCGGCAGCGTCATGCGCGCAATCTAGGGCATTGCAGCAGTTTTATCATGATTGCCACCCCGTTCGTAGTGCCGCAGAAGAGATGTTCGCGCTCACGCACCACTTGGACAACGATGCTCCGCGCCAGGCATGTGGCTGAAGAACAGATTTTTCAACCCCATGCGGGGCACTCGAGCACCACCACCCCTTACCGCGACGCGACCGACGCCGGCTTCTCCGTGGGTTTGTCCATGTTCTGCAAATTGACGTAGAAGTTCTCGTCGACATGGAACGAATCGGGCGCCTTGAGCGACAGTTTTGCCGTCTTCCACGTCTCTGTCGGATGGACGAAGGTGGTACCGTGATCCGTGAGCGAAACCTTCACCGGCATCGCGAAGCCGGGAACGACGTTGGACCAGCGGTACGACAGCTCGGACCCGTTGATGCGATACTCGAAGGTCGGCACCATCGTCGTATTGAGGTATTCCTGGAATACCTTGCTGAGATCGATCCCGGCGTGCTTGCTGATGTAGTTCTCCACTTCAGTTCCGCTTACGATCTGGTGCCGGTACGTCTTCTGCAGGCCGCGCAGAATGCCGCGCCACTTTGCGTCGTTGTTGACGATCTGACGAATCGTGTGCAACATGTTGCCGCCCTTGTAGTACATGTCGCCCGAGCCTTCGTCATTCACGTTGAAGTGTCCGACTATCGGCCTGTCGTTCCTGATCAGCTTGCGTGTGCCGATCACGTACGCAGCGCCCGCGGCCTTCCCGTCCTGACATTCAGTGTAGAGGTTCTCGGAATAATTCGCGAAGCTCTCGTGGATCCACATGTCGGCGTGATCCTTCGCCGTGAGGCTGTTGCCCCACCACTCGTGCGCGCTCTCGTGCACTATGATGAAGTCCCACTTGAGTCCCCATCCGGTCTTCGAGAGATCGCGTCCCAGATACCCGTTCTCGTAGTGGTTGCCGTACGCGACGCCGCTCTGATGCTCCATGCCGAGGTGCGGAGCCTCGATGAGTTTGTAGCCGTCCTTGTACCACGGGTACGGACCGAACCAATGCTCGAAGCATGCGAGCATGGATTTTGCCTGCGGGAACTGTTTCCTGGCCTTGTCGAGGTTGTACGCGAGCGGCCAGAAGTCGAGCGTCAAAGTACCGTCCTCGCCCTTGTACGTATCGCTGAAGTGGGCGTACTTGCCGGCGTTGACTTCGACATCATAGTTGTTGATCGGATTCTCGACGAACCAGTCGTACGTCGTCGTGTGATCGGCGTTGCGCGTGGTCTTCCGCAGACGGCCGTTGGAAACGTCGATGATCGAATCCGGTACGGTTATGGCAATGCGCTGACTGTCGGGTTCGTCGGCCTCGAGATCCTTGTTGGGCCACCACACACTTGCGCCCAATCCCTCGCACGCGGTAGCGATCCACGAGTGGCCTGCACTGTCGTGCGCCCATACGAAACCGCCGTCCCACGGAGCGCGCTTCGCCACGCGGGGCCGTCCGTGGTAGAACACCGTCATCGACTTGCTCTGGCCGACAGGCTGCGGCGCCACGAGCGAGACGAAGAATGCGTTCCCGTCACGCCGATAGGTGACCTTCTGTCCATCCTGCACCATACTGTCGACTTCCATGGGGACCTGAAGATCGACCTGCATCTCGCGCGCAGGCTTTACGATGCGGTACGTGATGCTGTTATAACCGCTGATTGTGCTGTCGGATGGATCGACCTTCACGTGAAGGTCGTAGAACGTCGCGTCCCACCATGCGCGCTCAGGCGTGTCGCTGCCGCGCAGCGTGTCGGCATGAGTGAACACGCGCGGAGTGTCCTGTTGAGCCGCAACCGGTACGATCGGGGCGACTGCAACCACGCCCATTATGAAAGTGGTTGCACGGAGAAGAGTGATCTTTCGCATGTCTTGAGTTGCGGGGGTAACGGGTCGGACGAACGAGGGCCGGCCGGAACGGGATATCGTATACAATCTTACGCCTTGACCGGCCGGCCGCCACGCCAGAACATGGTGCAGATCGTCAGGCGGTACCCGACATGATCTCCCCGCACGCGATGCGCGCACCTGCATTCCCAGCCGGATCGCTCATGTTGTCATCCGCCGCCGCGTGGATCACGAGCGCGCTGCCGTCGGCATCGAACAGGCTGTGTGCACCCGGCGTCAGCGACACGCGGCTCGTCCTCGCATCGTACTCCGCGTTGCCCGACGCGTCCACGGTCATGTTCGGCAGATCACCCGCATGCGGTCCTGAAGGATTGTTCAAACCGTGATGTTTTGATTCCGGATTGAAATGACCGCCGGCAGATGTGAACGCCGGCACGACACACGAACCAACTGCATGTATGTGTACTCCATGAAGTCCGGCTGGCAAGCCTGCAACTTTCATGTGGACGTGCACCATGCCGCCGGCATCCTGCGTGAGTGTCGCGGTTCCGATACGCTCGCCCGCGGAGCTCATGACGACCGCGTGTGCGCTTGCGGCGGGCGGAGCTGCGCTGAGCGGTGCACCCGCAGACGCGCAGGCGGCAAGCGTCCCAACGGACAATCCCGCTACGGCAATTTTCAGGATAGACATCGATTCGTCCCCGTTCGTGGTTTGTGGTTCGGCTTACTTCCGCGCCGGTCGCCGTGCGAGCGAGCGAGCGACGCATCTCGTTCGGACGGCGCAATCCTCGCGCCGGCGCGAGCGTTTCCCAAGATACGGCGTCCGGTAGGTCGCTGCTGGCGATGGCGACAGAGCAAAAAAGGGCCAGACCGCGTTCGCGATCTGGCCCTTCATTCGAAAAGTGGCTCGACTACTAGCCGATCTTCGTTACGTTCTCGGCCGCGGGACCCTTCTGGCCCTGCACGATCTCGAACTCGACGCGCTCGCCTTCGGCGAGAGTCTTGAAGCCGGATCCACCAATCGCGGAATGATGAACGAAGCAATCCTTCGTACCATTCTCAGGCGTGATGAAACCGAAGCCCTTCGCGTCGTTGAACCACTTAACAGTACCGGTCGTACGCATGCGTTGTCCTTTTGCAGTTTTGGTCGAAATGGGTATGCCGTCCGACCATGAGTAGTGTTCGTGATCAGTGCCCTCACGATGGGGATCCTAGCCCGGATCGGGTTTTAACCCGACTGCAACGCCGGACAGCAAAAAGGAGCCTGCAATACCAGGCTCCTAGTTACATCGGAACTTGTCGTGCACGAATGCACGCGTCGCACTAACCAATTTACCGTGTACGCCAGAATACGCAAGCCCCAATTTCATTCTTTTTTCGAAAACCCCTCCTCCCGGGCCGCGACGAGCGTCGCGGTCCGGCAGGAGGTCCGTTTCAGCACCTGTTACGGGTTGCCGTCCTCTTCTTCCTCGCCCCCAAAACCGGACGAGGTGTCGTCGTCCAGTCCAGGGCTGCGCTCGACGTGGACCGTCTGACGCTGCACCTCGCTGCCCACCGTCATCGTCACGAGATAGTCGCCTGTGCCAGCCAACGGCGCCGCGCGACCGCCGAACCCGCGGCCAGCCGGATAGCTGCTCCCGGGGATCCTGACGAGCTGGAAAACCTCCCGGAGAAGCGTCTGGTCGATCGGCGCTTCCCCGCCCGGCCCACCGGGGCCGCCACGAGCACCGGCACGAGCACCGGCCGCTCCAGGACGACCAGCGGCACCTGGCGCTCGCGGAGCCGGCGACTCCGCCGGGCGGGCGACGAACCGCTCGCTCGGTGCAGTACCACGCCCGAAGCCTCCAAAGCCACCACCACCGCTCACGAGCTGTGCCTTGATGCGGGTCAGCTCCGCAGCGTTGCCACCTGCCTTCGTCATCGAGTCGATAACGAAGTCGACGCGCTGCATGTAAGCCACGCTATCGCGACGCTGCGAAGGCGAGAGTGGCTCCGGCTTGGTCCTGGTGCGGAAGTCCCAGTACGCACGATTGATCGACGCACCAGACGCACGCGGTCCGTTCACGATCGCAACCGTATCTCCGCCCGCGCTCGTAACCGTGAACTTCACGGAGTCGCGCACACCAGCGGCAAGACGGTATGTGAACTGTGCACCGTACGGCACGCTCGTGCCCTGGAATGTCTTCTGTCCAGTCTCCTGACCTTCGACAGGCGACTCACCGTATTCGAACGCGGTGGACGGCGCGAAGAAGTGGGTGCCGTTGCCGCGCGCGCTGGCATCCTTCATCTGCTCGAGTGGCGCGATGTCGACGATCCAGATGCTGCGTCCGTGCGTGCCCGCGATCAGCTCGTGATCCCGCGGCTGAATCTTGAGATCGTACACCGGCACGGTCGGAAGACCAGTCATGAAGCGCTGCCAGGTTGCGCCGCGATCCATGGAGACGTATGCCGCGACGTCGGTACCAAGGAACAGCAGATCGCGGTTGACGGGATCCTCGCGAATCACTCGCACCCAGTTCGGTGCGTCGGTCGGAATGTTGTTCGCAATCGAGCGGAATGTCCTGCCAAAATCGGTCGTCACGAATACGTACGGCGTGAAATCGTTCCGTTCGTGATTGTCGAACGTCACGTAGAAAGTCGCAGAGTCGAACGCCGACGGTTCGATGCGGCTCACTTCGGTGTTCTTCGGGACGCCGGAGAAGTGCGTCGTGATATTCTCCCACGTCGCTCCGTCGTTGCGAGTCAGCCAGACGTTACCGTCGTCGGTGCCCGCATACAGCAATCCTGCACGAATCGGTGACTCGGCGAGCGTGGTGATCGTTCCATACGTCTCGGCACCGGTGGCATCCAGCGTGATACCGCCGGTGGTGTGCATGCTCAAGTTGATCTTCGCCGTGTCCTGAGTGGACAGATCGGGTGAGATCGGAAACATGTGGTCGCCACGATCGAGCGACTTGAGGACACGATTGCCGCCCATGTAGAGCGTCTGCGGCGCGTGCGACGACAGGAAGTACGGAGCCTCCCAGTTGAAGCGCATGTCGGAAACGATCGAGTCCGCCTTCTGGCGCGCCCTTATCTCCGCGAGCGTCTTCTTCATTGCCGGCGTTTCGGGCTGCGTGGTGTCGCCGCGCACGATGACCAGTGAATCCTCGAATTGCTGATACCGGTCGCGGTACGACGGCTTGCGAATCTGTGAACGCTCACCGGTCGCGTAGTTCATGCGTCCCACCGCCCCACCCTGCGACTCGGCGTAGATGATATCCGGATTCGTCTGATCCTGCGCGGTGTAGAAACCGTCACCGCCGCCCGTGACGAACCACATCGCGTTGGTGATGTTGCCGCGGGCGCGCCGGCTCGGACCGCACATCGAGCCGTTGTCCTGCAATCCGCCGCAGACGCGGTATGGGATTCCCATGTCGTAGCTCACAGCGTAGAACTGGCCGATTGCAATCGTGTTGATGAAGTCGTAGTTCCCGCCTCTGTCCCACGTCTGCGAGATTCCGCCGTCGTCACCGACGATGAAGTGCGCAGGATCGTTCGGATCGATCCACATCGCGTGGTGATCGACGTGAATCCCGATCGTGGCATTGCGAACCGTCTTGCCGCCGTCGTCGGAGAAGTTGACGGGCGTCGATGACCAGTACACACGATTCGGATCCTTGGGATCGACGCGAACCTGCGAGTAGTAGAACGGGCGCACATCGTTGTCGTTCATCTTGGTCCACGTTGCGCCCGCGTCCTCGGAGCGATACAGTCCGCTCTCCAGTTTCTGCCGTCCCTTGGTGCTGGTGCTCTTCTTTGGATTCGGAAGCGAATCGGCTTCCACCAGCGCGTAGACGATCTTCGGGTTGCTCGGCGCGACGGCCAGACCGATGCGACCCTTCATCGTCGCCGGAAAGCCGCCGCCCTTGATCTCGGTCCAGGTCGCGCCGGCATCGGTCGTCTTCCACAGCCCGCTGCCGGGCCCGCCGCTCTTGAGGAAGTACGGCCCGCGCACGCGTTCCCAGCTCGCTGCGTACAATGTGTTCGGATCAGACGGGTCCATCGCGACATCGACAAACCCGGCCTTGTCGCTGATGAACTTGATCAACTTCCAGCTCGCACCACCATCGGTGGTCTTGTAGAGGCCGCGTTCCTTGTTCGGTCCCCACGCGTGACCCAGTGCCGCGACGTAAACAGTGTTGGGATCCTTCGGACTTACCACTATGCGTCCGATCTGCTGCGTTTCCTTGAGCCCGACGAACGTCCACTTGTGGCCGCCGTCCGTGCTCTTGTACATGCCGCCGCCAGGCGAGATCGAATTTCGCGAGTCTTCCTCGCCGGTGCCCGCGTAGATGACGTTCGTATCCGAGGGAGCTATCGCGATCTCACCCATCGAACTGACTGGCTCGTGCTCGAACACCGGCTCGAACGTAGTTCCGGCGTTGGTGGTCTTCCAGATACCGCTCGCTGCAGTCGCCACGAAGAACGTGCGCGACGGAGACGGTATGCCCGCGATACTGGTGACGCGACCGCCGATGTTCGCCGGCCCGACGTTTCGCCACCTGAAGCCAGCAAGAGTCGCCGAGTCGAGCGCGGGCGCAGATGACGCCCGCGCGGCTGGAGCCTGGGCAGAGAGCGGCGCCGCAACACTGGCAGCACCAAGAGTGAGGAACCGAAGCCATCGCGATACAGGCATTAGTCCGCCGGGTGGGAGAATAATCTTGAGACGGCGCGAACCAGCCAGCTGGCCAGCGCGCCGTTCCATCCTGGGGAAAGTACGACCTGCCGGCGTCATTCGCTGTGGCGGGGTGCAAAACTACGGGGGCTGCCTCCTGCGGGAGCGCGAGCAGTGCCGCTCAGGCGATCTCGATCGTCTCCACTGCCCGATCCAGCGCATTTCTGACGGCCCGCGCAAGATCGTCGCGCGTGAATGGCTTCTCCACGACCGTGATCCCGAGCTCCGCCACTCTGTGCTGCAGCATCATGTCCTCCGTGTAGCCTGACATGAAGAGCACCCGAAGCCACGGGTACACCGGCAGCAGGCACTCCACCAGTTCGCGCCCGCTCATTCCCGGCATCACGACGTCCGTCAGCACCAGATCCACGTGTGATGACACCGACGCGAGCGTGCGAATCGCCTCCTCGCCGTCAGCGGCATCGAACACCGTGTAGCCCCGCGATTCGAGAATGCGACGGGTGAGGCGCCGGAGTGGCTCCTCGTCCTCGACCACCAACACGGTTTCCGAACCGCGACCCGCGTCCGGGGTGAGTGTTTCGACCGACGCCGTGGCAATTTCGTCATCGACACATGGAAAGCGAAGCTGAAACTCCGTCCCTTCCTCGAGGGCGCTCTGCACCTCGATGTCGCCTCCCGATGCCTTGACGATTCCGTACACGGTCGAGAGACCGAGTCCGGTTCCCTTGCCCTGTTCCTTGGTGGTGAAGAACGGCTCGAAGATTCGAGCGCGCGTCTGCTCATCCATCCCGACACCCGAATCGGCGACCGACAACGTGACGCACTCGCCTGGAATCCCATTCGTATCGGAGGCGGCGGTCCCGGTGCAGACGCGAACCGTCCCGCCCCCTGGCATCGCATCACGCGCGTTCACCACGAGGTTCACGATTATCTGCTCGAGTTGTCCGCGATCGAGCTTCACCAATCCGATGTCATCGCTGTACTCGGTCGAGAGCGTCATGTTCTCGCCGATCAATCGGCGCAGCATCGTCTCCATCTCGCGCACGACCGCATTGAGATCGAGCATCTGCGGTTGCACCAGCTGACGCCGACTGAAAGCCAGCAGCTGTCGCGTGAGTGACGCAGCGCGGTTGGTGGCGGCCTTGATCTCACGTACGTCGGCCGACAGTGAACCGGACTGATCGCGCAGATCGTGCAACAGGAAGTCGCTCGACGCGCCAATCACAGTCAGCAGATTGTTGAAGTCGTGCGCGATTCCGCCGGCAAGCCGCCCAACGGCTTCCATCTTCTGCGCCTGGCGGAACTCTTCCTCGAATTGCCGCTGGCGCGAGACGTCGCGCAACACTGCGGTGAACAATCCCTGTTTTCCAGTGCGCGCATACGCCATTGACACTTCGACTGGAATCTCATCCTCGTTCGGGCGAACGACCAGCGTGTCCCACACCTCGGGGCTTGCCTCGCCGAGGTGCGCTGAGCGGCGCGCCGCCAGCATGTGTTCCTCGAACGCAACCGAGCTGCGCTCCGCAATCGCCGTACGGATGCGCGCGCCGGGAATCAGATTCTCATCCAGGCCGAACAGACGTCGTGCGGCGGCGTTGAAGTACACGACCCTCTCATCATCGTCGAACGAAACGACGGCGTCCGTGGCAGAGCCGAGAATTCCAGCGAGCCTCATCTCGCTGCGCTCGGCTTCGACAGTCTGCCGCAGCATCTCCGTCGTCGCGGCCTCGAGCTCGCGATTCGTAGCGGTAAGCTCGTTGGCCTGAAGCTGGAGCTGCAGCGATTGATTCTCGAGCTCCTCGGTCATGCGGCGCTGTGCACGAACATTGCGCGCGTGCATGATGTTCACGAAAAAGGCGAGCAGTACGGCAAGCACTGCGGTGGCAGCGATAAGAAGAAGTATGAGCTGCCCTTCCGCGCTCAGGCCCGCTGCAGTCCCGGACGCACTGCGATCCACCGTCACCGCGACGGAGCGGAGCAGCTCGTCGATCTTGCGATCGGATTCGTTGCTGCGCTGCGAGCGCACGACATCCGCCGCAGCCTTGGCACCTGCATCGCGCCGAAGTCGGACCGTTTCATCGAGCTCGGCCAGGCGGAGACGAACGAAATATCCGAGCGAATCGAGCCGCGCTGTCACGGCCGGATACGGTGCGGAAACATCGCGCAACACGGACAGCGCGCGCACCGTTCCGTCAGATGCAGCAGTGTAAGTGCCGGCGTAACGCGGATCGTCGGTGACTACGAGATCGCGTTCCGCCAGATTCGCATCGCGCATGCGGCCATCGAGCGCGCGCACCGCGTCCATTACGGCCAGCGCGCTGCGTGCCTGCGCGGTCACCGATCGGGCTCCGTCCGCTCGCTGATAGGCCAGCCAGCCCATCACGCAGACCATGAGGGCGGACAGGTAGGCTGCCACGACGTTCGGGCGGAGGGAAAGTCGGAGCATGAACGTGATCTTAGCGCTTCACACGCGATCGTGCCACCGCCCCGTCCATGAGGATTCTGTTAGGGAATCAACCTGCCGCCGCTACAGACTCCTGGACGCCACCGTACCTACGGTCGCGCGCGTGGAACTCGCGCACAGCCGCGAGCAGGTCCGCCGGCGAAAATTCCGGCCACATTACATCGGTGAAGTAGAGCTCGGCGTAGGCGCATTCCCAGAGCAGAAAGTCGCTGAGTCGCTGCTCCCCGCCGGTCCGGATGAGAAGGTCGACGTCGCGGACCGGGCCGGCGTGCGTAACCTCGTTCATCAACCGCACGAAGCTGTCGCGCGTTAGTGCGCGCCCGCCAGCACGCTCGGCGGCCATCACCATTGCGTCGCGCGCGGAGTAATCCAGTGCGATGCGGAGGTCGAGCCTGGTGCCGCCGCGGGTCGTTTCTTCCGCCGTTTCGGCCGTCCGGCGCAGCTCGGCCGGTATGCGGTCGCGTCTCCCTATGATCCGCATCCGAACGCCGTTCTGGACGCAGCGATCCATCTCGGAGAGCAGATAGCGCCTGAACAGCCGCATCAGCATGCTGACCTCGCGCGTGGGACGCTTCCAGTTATCAGCCGAAAATGCGTACAGCGTGAGCGCGCCGATCCCTGCATTCTCGGCGCTTTCGACTATGGTGCGTACGACCCGTGCGCCGACTACGTGGCCGGACGTCCGCGGCCGGCCGCGGGCTGTTGCCCAACGTCCGTTTCCGTCCATGATGATTGCCACGTGCAGCTTGTCACTGGGATGACCGTCCGAACCAGTGAGTAACGTTGTTCCAGTTGATGCGGGCTTCGAGGGTGAGTGCACTGGCTAGCGTTCCCTCGTTGCGCGAATCAGCGCTTCCATGTGATCCAGGTATCGAGCAAGCGCCGATCTTCCGGTGGTGGTAAGAGAGTATTGCGTATGCGGCACGCGTCCTTCGAATGTCTTGGTGCAGGTGATGTAGCGAGCATCCTCGAGCTTCCTGGCGTGGACGCTCAGGTTGCCGTCGGTGGTCTGCATCAGCGTCTTGAGCTCGTTGAAGCTGAGCACGTCATTGACGGCCAGGGCGCTGACGATCCCGAGGCGCAAGCGTTCATGAATAAGACGATCGAGAGCGGCGGGCACAGCGTCGACGGCGCGTCCATTGATGGGCGCGAGCGGCGTCGGTGCGACGTGGTCGGCGGAAGCCGGAGCCACGGCCTGGGAGCGCGCCTTGGGTCTGGCGCGGCTTGCCTTAGCCACCGTACCTCCGCGCGATTGGAATTCCGAAAGCAATGTGAAAACCTCCGAACGCGATGGCGAGAATCCAGTCGTTCCACGCGAGCGGTGTGAATAGAGCGAGCGCGCCCGCGGCAAGGAAGCAGAGCCCCATGACCGGAACGATCTCGACGGAGAATGCGCCGCCCGCGGCAACGGCGGCACCATATAGAAGAAGCCAGAGGCCGGGCAGTACCGCGGTCATCCCGGCGCGGTGGAGGACTATCGTGAGCACCGCACCGGCGAGGAGCGGTGGAGACACGGCGAGCACGAATTTGCGACCTGGCCCCGATAGGAGTGGAACGCCGGAGGCTCGTGCCTTGGCCAGCATGGCCCAGAGCTGGACCACGATGCCGGCCGCCGCGAGTGCGAGCCATACATCCAGCCAGCGGGCCGTCGATGGTTGGGCAGAAGCGATGAAGGAAGCCGCTACAGCCATGAATCCGACGATGACCATCCCCCATCCGGAAACGGCGGTGAACGCACCAGCGTTCTCCATCGTGGACCTGATGAATGCGAGATTGTCCATCGCGCGCGCGTGCAAGGCGGGCGGTTCCGGGGCCGGCTCCTCGCGTATCGGCAGCACCTTGGTCATGAGGTCGAAGTCTGCGAGGTGGCTGTCACCGTGTCAAGTACTTTTTCCGATAAAGTACACTTAGAATTGTGGTTGGCGACCAGTGGTTTCGGTGTGGAATTCGTCATTCCCGCGAAAGCGGGAATCCATCTGTTGCCGAGAATCCGCCTGCCGTCATCGCAGCCAGAGATCGATAACATGGATTCCCGCTTTCGCGGGAATGACGAGCCCAACAGCGATCCCCGCTTTCGCGGGAATGACGAGCCCTACAGCGCCGACGGACCTGGAGCGGGATCGCTGGCCGGAAAGCTCTGCTCTATCGTTCGATCGAGCGTTCGTTCGTCGATCGCAGTCGCAATCGTCTCCACCAGCGCGGCGTCGAACGCCGGCAGGTCGCCGGGGTTGCGACTCGTCACGAGCTTCTGATCCGCGATCACCGTCCGATCGACCCAGTCGCCACCGGCGTTCGTGATATCGGTCCGAAGACTGGGATATGATGTGAGCGTCCGGCCGCGCACGCAGCCCGCCTCGACCAGCAGCCAGGGCCCATGACAGATGGCGCCAACCGGCTTGTCGGCATCCATGAAGGAGCGAACGAATTCGACCGCAGCCGGATTCATCCGGAGCGTATCCGGGTTCTTGACGCCACCGGGCAGCACGAGCGCGTCGTACTCTCGTACCGATGCATCAGCGACGAGCCGGTCCACCTTGAACTTGCGCCCCTTCTCACCCTTGGTGATGGACTGAATCTCACCGTTCTGCAGCGAAAGCAGCTCCGCCTTCGCTCCCGCCTGCGTTACGGCCGCCCACGGCTCAGCCAATTCCGACTCGTCAACGCCGTTCGTCGCCAGAAATGCGACGCGGCGGCCGTCCAGTTTGCCTGATGACATCTGTATAGCCTCACGATTTGCGTGTTCTTCAAGGAATCTATGCTGCTCTATACCGTCACACACCGTGCCATATTTCCGACATGCCGATCGTACCTCTAACCGGTCACGAAAACATTCGCCGGCGATTGCGGCGAATGATCGAGACCGCCACGCTTCCCGGCTCGATTCTATTCGAAGGACAACGTGGCATTGGGAAGCAGCGCCTGGCGCTATGGCTCGCACAGCTGCTCGTCTGTGAGCATTCCGACAAGCCATGCGGAACCTGCCTGGCGTGCAGGAGCGTGCTGGAGTTGCGCCATCCCGACGTCTTCTGGGTGTACCCGCGCCCGCGTCTCACCGACTCCTCGGCGACATCCGACGATGTCATCGAGGATCTGGGAGAGTCGAGCAGTGAGCGCATCGCGAGTCACGGACTGTATCCGCGGCCGTCCGGCAGCGAGGCGATCTTTCTTGCGACCACGCTCACAATTGTCGGCAAGGCCGCGATGTCGCCGTCGATCGGCCGTCGCAAGGTCTTCATCGTGGGCGACGCGGAGCGCATGGTTGCGCAGGAAGGATCCGATCAGGCAGCGAACGCGTTTCTCAAGCTGCTGGAGGAGCCGCCTGCGGACACGACGATTCTGTTGACTTCGAGCGAGCCCGGTGCACTGCTCCCCACGGTTCGCTCGCGCGTCGTGAGCATTCGCTGCGCGCCGCTCGCGGACGCGGAAGTGCTGGCCTTCATTCGCGAACCGAATGTGAAGGCGATGCTCGATTCGCTGGATCTTCCGCGCGGCGATACGGAGCGCGTCGCGCTTGCGCGTGGCGCGCCTGGCGATCTGCTGTCGGCTGTCGCGCTTTCGAGCGCACGTGCGGCTGCGCTCAAGCTGCTGCAGGCGTCGTCGTCGCGCGGCGCCGAGCGTTATGCTGCGGCACTTGCGCAGGGCACGGCGGGGGCGCGCGGGGCGTTCAGCGACATGCTCGCGGAGCTCAACGTGCTTCTGCGCGAGCGCGCAGAGTCTTCGCTGTCGAGTGGTGACACCGCCGGGGCATACGCGGCGGCGAAAGCAACCATCGCCGTGACCGAAGCACAGGCGCGCGCCGATGGAAATGTGAGTCCACAACTGACAGCCGCCGCATTGCTCGATGCGCTGCAGGAGGTGCCGGCTTGATTCCCGCCCGACGTCCGGATAACCCGCGTCTGAGTCATACGAACGCGGCCGGTGAAGCGCACATGGTGGATGTCAGCGCAAAGGCCGAAACGCTTCGTACTGCAACCGCTGCCGGCAACATCACGATGTCGGCTGTCGCCGTCGCCGCGATTCGCGACAACATGATCGCCAAGGGTGACGTGCTGGGAGTTGCGCGGATCGCCGGGATCATGGCGGCAAAACGAACCGCGGACCTGATTCCGTTGTGTCATCAGATCGCGTTGTCGCACGTCGACGTCGTACTGACGATCAACGATTCGATTTCCGGAATTCACGCCGAGGCGACTGCAGTGAGCACCGGAGCAACTGGTGTGGAGATGGAAGCGATCGTCGCTGTGTCGATCGCGCTCGCGACGATCTACGACATGGCGAAGAGCGTGGACAGATCGATGGTCATCGGTGGCGTGCGTCTGCTACGAAAGAGCGGCGGTAAATCGGGGGAGTACGTAGCTGGAGCTCGAGGAGATCTCGCTGTCTAGTTGGCCGCCCGTCTCAAAACGGCGCGAATGCGTGCGATGAACCGCGCCGGGTCGAGGGGCTTGCGCAGGTAATCGTCGGCGCCTTCGTTCATGAGGTTGATTTCCATCTCCTCCGCATCGGTGCTCGTAAGCACGACGATCGGCACGCCTGACGTCGCCGCGGAGGCGCGCATCTTTCTCAGGACGTCGAGGCCTGTCACTCGTGGCATGCTCAGGTCGAGCGTGACGAGCGCGAATCGTGAATCGTGCGCGAGCAGATCCAGCGCGGCCTGTCCGTCGGTTGCCTGCTCCACCGTGAATCCGGTCGCCTTCAACACTCCAACGGCCAGCTCGCGCGTGACGGGATCGTCATCGACAACGAGAATGCGCGGACGTTCATCGCCTCGCTCGGGTGGGCCTTCGCCCTCTCCGAGCACGCGTTCCACTTCGTCGAGTGTCGTATCGCCGACGACGACGTGGCCGAGTGCTACTTCGCGAATGGGACGCATCCCGCCCTTCTCCGCCGCGCGCTGCAGATCGAGAGAAGCCGCGTTGCGCGTCAGCTTTTCCTGAAAGTCGGGACTGTTCACCAACACTTCGTCGAGTGGAATGCGTCCCCGATAGCCCGTCTCACCGCATTCCTTGCAACCAACCGCGCGACGCGCCTGGCGTACTCCGAACGCGCGCTCCAGACGCACGGTCCCGGCATCGCGTTGCTCTGGCTGCTCGATCGAACAGACACTGCACAAACGGCGAATCAATCTCTGTCCCACCACGCCGCGTAGCGCGGGGGCCAGGGCGGCGCGATCGAGACCGAGGTCGATCAGGCGCTGTATCGCGCCGACTGCATCGTTGGTGTGAAGCGTGGACAACACGAGGTGGCCGGTTGCGGCAGCCTGCAGCGCGACGCTGGCCGTCTCGGCATCGCGAATCTCGCCGACGAATACGACGTCGGGATCCTGGCGGAGAATCGCGCGCAACGCCGACGCGAACGTGACGTCGCGCTTCGGGTCGATCTGAATCTGCGTGACACCGGGCAGCTCGTACTCGACCGGGTCTTCCACGGTCATGATGTTGATCGCCTGCGCGGCCAGCTCGCGCACGCCGCCGTAGAGCGTCGTCGTCTTTCCCGATCCCGTCGGCCCGGTGACGATGACCACACCTTCACGGAACGACAGCAGATACTTAAGCCGCGCCAGCTCGTGATCGGCGATTCCGAGATCGGCGAGCGAGCGCGACGCGTCAGGATTCAGAATACGAACGACAGCCTTCTCCGCCTCGCGCGTCGGCACCGTCGAAATGCGCAGGTCGAATGTGCGGCCTGCGATCGACACGCGCGTGCGGCCGTCCTGCGGACGCAGCCTGTCGGCGATGTCGAGCTTGGCGATGACCTTGATGCGCGACACGACGCGCGTGAGCGCAATCAACGGCATCTGCATGTACTGTCGCATGACGCCGTCTACTCTGAACCGTACCACGCCCTGATGCCGGCCGGGCTCGAGATGGATGTCGCTCGCATTGCATGCGATCGCCGCATGCAGAACCATGTTCGTAAGCTGAATCACCGGCGCGGCGTCTGCCTCGCTTGCGGCGACCTGATCGGCTACTTCCGTCTCGACGACCTTGACGTCACTCAACGTGACGTCCATCGAACGCAGCAACCCCTCCATCGCCCGCTCGGGCGAATAGTGCGCATTGATTGCGTCCAGCAGCGCCTGATAGGGAGCGACCTCCAGCACCACGCGACGGCCGGCCGTGAACTGCACAGCCTGCTCCGCGTTGTAGTCGGTGGGATCGCTGGTCGCGACGACTATCTCGTTCTGCGACTCGCGAAGCGGCAGAACATGATGTTTGCGCGCGGTCTTCTCGGGAACGAGCTTGACGGCGCGCGGTTCGACGGCGTCGAGCGCGGCTAGCTGGATGCGAAACAGCGCTGCCACCTCGGAAGCGAGCTCTGCCTCCGACACCGAGTAAGCGTTGGCCACGGCGCGCCATGCGGATTCCAGAGTGGTACTTGCCACAATCGCAGGCTTGGAGGCGGCCTGCCAACCAGCTTTGTCGGCGGCGTTAATCAGCCAATTCATCTGTAGCAAGGTAACCGGCGCGGGACTGCAAACGATAAGGCATCAATATGCAAGGATCGGCATTCGAGCCCAAACTACTTACCGTGCAGCAATCCCGCGACTGTTTTGCAGGTCGATATTGCCGATATTACCGGCCGATAGCCGCGGTCCAGTCGCTGACCTGCTCTGCCGTCATGTTGCCGATCGGGAGCTGGCGCGCGTCGGCATAGCCCCACGCAGTGGTGTCCGGAAGGTACTGCTCCCGCGAGACCAGCGTGCCATGACACACCCGGCCAGTCGGCGCGTCGCTGTCCAACTCGCCCCGCAATCTCTCCATGAGAACTCGCATGACCCGCGCTGGAATCCGCGCCCGTTCGGCTGGATAGACGAAGCCGAAAAGGACGAGATTGAAGAGCAGCACCCGCCACCTCTCGCCGAACCGGTCGAGCAACCGGTCCCAATCCAGCCGCTCCGCGCGAGACCGGAGAATGTGGACGACGTCGGCGCCATCGTATCGCTCGCGCTCCATGACGAAGGCCTTGGACCATAGCATCTCTTCCGCCGGAACCAGCTTTACCGGCACGCCGAGTACCGTGCCGGCGCGGGCATGGGTGAACCATTGCTCATCGACCGGCGTCACCGCGTTCCCGGAATTGAAGATGATGTCGACGAAGTAGCGCCGGTGGAAGACCTTGGCGAGCCAGTGCGGAAAGGCCATCTCAGTGCGGAGTCCCGACCGGGCAAGCACTGCCAGCACGGGCTCGATGTCGTCGCTCCGGACAAAGATGTCGAAGTCCTTGGACGACCGCTCGATACCGGTGTACGGCATGAAGGCATGGGTTCCGCCCACCAGGAATTCCAGACCGGCGCCACCCAAGGTGCGCATTACGCGGGCGTAGAAGGCCTGAGCAGCGGGCGATGCGACGTCCTGCCTCGAAGGCTTGCGGCTGCCCGCGCGACGCTCGAAATCACCGGATGAGGCGTGGCTGTCTGGAACCATCTGATCGACGAAGGCGGCTGAAGTCGAGGTCATATGGGAACGAATGTTGAACGGTGAGCATGCGCGTGCTGCAAGTGTGGGGCTCGCAGCTCATGAACAATCGTTCGAAACCATGTCTATTTCGCCACTGATGCCCATTTCCCCGGACCGCGTGCGGATCGCCGCGATGAGTGACATTCACTGCAGCCGGACTTCGCAGGGGGCGTTGCAGCCGATTTTTGCTGCGGCCGCCGAGCGTGCAGATGTCATCGCGATATGCGGTGACCTTACGGATTATGGGTTGCCGGAAGAGGCACGGGTGCTGGTAAAGGAGCTTGCTGGAATTGGCGCGCAGGTGGTCGCCGTGCTCGGGAATCACGATTACGAATCCGGGAAGCACACGGAGCTGCACGACATTCTGAACGATGCCGGAGTCCATGTGCTCGACGGCGAAGCGGTCGAGATACTCGGCGTCGGATTCGCGGGTACCAAGGGATTCGCGGGCGGTTTCGGGAGCGGAACGCTGGGCGCGTGGGGCGAGCAGGAGGTCAAGAGCTTCGTCAACGAGGCCATACACGAAGCGTTGAAACTCGAGACCGCGCTCGCGCGCATTCGCACCGAGCCGCGCGTGGCGATCATGCACTATTCGCCGGTCCGGTCAACGGTGGTCGGCGAGTCGCCCGAGATATTTCCGTTCCTGGGATGCGGCAGACTGGAAGAGCCGTTGGCGCGCTATCCTGTGGCTGCTGTACTGCACGGTCACGCGCACAACGGGACGCCTGAGGGAGCGACGAGCGGCGGCGTTCCCGTCTACAACGTCGCGATGCCCCTGCTGCTCAAGCTGAATCCCGATGCGATGCCGGTGAAGTTCATCGAAGTGGCTGCACGGGCCGGCGGGCACTCAACCGACATTTCTTCTCGCACGTACATCGGCCCGGAGCGGCGTGGCGGCAGCACGGCGACGCGATCCACCGGAAGCGCGTAGGCGGATTGCCGCGACGCGTTACGTGCACGTCACATACGACGCTACTTGGTCCAGACGACGATACTGCCGCAATAACCCTTCTGCGGCGACGGAAGAAATCTGTCCGATGCGCGAAGGAGGCTGCTGTAGACTTCGACTGCCTTGATGTCGCTTCCGGCCACGAACTCATCTCCGTCGGGCACAGGATGGCCGTCCAGGTACACCTGCAGACGGCAATGATCGCTCGAGGAGACATAGCGTGCAGATGACGTGTGCGGCCGGCCGATCAACGTCACACCTGGAACGCCATACATCAGGTCGCTTACGGAGGTGGGCCGGCGCCGCTCCACCTCGTCAGGTGAAATAAAGTAGCCGGAGAGATGTGCCTTTCTATCAAAAAACCCTGTCGCCCGGAACCGATCGTCACGATACGGATCAGTCCCCATCGCGCGCGACGCTTCGACGTCGACGGTCGTGAGCGAGGGAGGGGTCGGCAAGAGATGAACTACGACGGGCTTGATCGTTCCAGGCTTGAGGATCAGATCGAAATCCACGGGAACGTATCCGAGGCGCCGGATGGTGAATCGCGTCTTGCCGGCCGGTATGTCGGTGAGCGAGAATTCGCCCGAGTCAGTGGTGGTGATGACCTGGCGCGCTTCGCCCCACACGACGGTCGCAAATGGAATGGGAGTATCGGCGGAATCCCGAACGAGACCGCGAACCGACGAAGGTCGCTGAATGGGTTGGTCAGAGGGCGTTGGCGTCGGCGCGCGAGCGGGGGTTTGCTGCGCACCGGTCGAGCTGGCGAGAGCGAGCGCCAGTACGCATCCCGCGAGGAACGCGCGGCTGTATCCGTGCCGGCAACAGATCCACGACGAAAGCAGGTCTTTCGTACCCATCGTAGCCTCGCCGCAGGAGATCCTGATGGTGGGTCGGACAGACACCACGATAGGTGTGTGATCACAGCGGCGCCAGTACGAACTGCAAACCATCACCCAACGATTACGTTGCGGCACGAATGCCAGCCCCGGCGCGCAGTGCTATCGCAGGAGTGAATAGACAGCTATGACCGCGGAGTTGTAGAGGCGGGCGTAGTCGGCTGGGAGGCGCTCGATGCTTTCCATGATCTCGCGCTTGAGATCGCGGACCATGATTCGGGCTGCGGACACTTCATCGCGCGTGTCTTCCGGCGCCATGTGATTTAGCCCGTGAATGGCATTCCAGAGATGCCGGACGAGTTCGTTCACATGTTCGACCCGCTCTGTGACAGCGGAAACGCCCGGGTCGGGAAGCTGGGGTAGATCTGAGTCGAGGCCGCCAGTGTCGTTCATGGAAGAACGACGTTACGGGCACCACGGGCCCCTGGCAAGGACGAAATCGCGAGCGCGAGCTTGGGAGCGGCCGAACTACAATGAGCGGGGTGGGAATCGAACCCACGACCTGAAGCTTAAAAGGCTCCTGCTCTAACCAACTGAGCTACCCGCCCGAAATCCACTTACGGCAAGGGAATTTAAACGAATTGCCGGCCGAGGCGGATGCATTCCGCCGTGGGCTCCGGCGACCCGGCGTCGTTCCCGCTTTCGCGGGAATGACGAGATCTCTCACGTCAAGCCACGCGCTACCTCTTCGCGGTGGCCGTCTCCTTCGTGAAGATCGACTTGGGAATCATCACGTGGACACCGACGTTCCCGTCGACGAGCTGAGTAATGTCGACGTCGCAGGCCACACTCACCAGCATGTACGCGTCGTCCTTGCTGAGCCCGCGGCTCATGAGGAAGTCGATGGCCTGACGGACGGCTGTCTTGGTTGCGGGGACGAGATCCTTGTCGGTGCCCATGGTGATCCAGTGCGTCGGCGTCTCGGCGCGCGGCCACGTAAGGTGCATGTCCTTACGGACAATCACCTGAAATGTTCCCACGAGCGAGGTTTCCAGGGCAGTGATGTCCACCTCGCCGTTTCCCTGGCCTGCGTGTCCGTCGCCGATCTCGAGCAACGCACCGGCGGTGTGGACCGGGATATACAGTGTAGTGCCGGCGACAAGCTCCTTGTTGTCGAGATTGCCAGCGTGCATTCCCGGCGGTGCGCTGTTGAGGCGGCCGAGTGCGGGATCCGGCGCGTCACCTATGCTGCCGAAGAACGGTCGCAGCGGAATGTCGATACCGTCGGCGAAGTGCGCGAGCATCTTCTGCTTGTCGAGCGGGATTATGCGCATTCTGGAGTAGCCGAAGTCCTCGGGCAGAAAGCCACTCTTCCCGCCGAACGCGTTGTACGCATACGGAATTGCCAGATCGATCTTCTTTATTCGCACCTCCAGCACGTCACCCGAGTCCGCCCCGTTCACATATATGGGGCCGGTCAGAATGTGTCCGCCCGGTCCCTTGTCGGTGACCTTGGCGTAGATGTCGCGCAGAGACTGCTCCACGTCGGCCGGCTTGACACCTGCGCCTTCGAGACGCGTTGGACTCGAGGTAATGAGTGTGCCAACGACGATCTGATCTCCGGAATTGATGTGCAGCACTGGCTTCGCTGCTGCGTCGTAATAGCCCCACGCAACTGTCGTGGGGCTCGGCATCAGCGTGTGTGATACGGGAGACGATTGCGCGGCGACGCTGGCCGATGCGCACACGATGGCCCCCAGAAGCGGCACGATTCGCGACATGTTAGTACAGTGTAAAGGTGACCGGCGCAATGCCTGTGCATCGCGCCAGAGACGATTATATCACTATTCCGGCCGTGCCGTCCGGGGCGCGAGAGCGCCGCGTGTTCCGCGTATCCTGGATCTTACGCTGTGGGCCATGTCGCGAATCCTGCCGGGAAGCTCGTCGAAGTACGTGTAGAACACCGGTGTCACGTACAGCGTGACGAGCTGTGAGAACGCGAGACCCCCGACCACCGCGATACCGAGCGGACGTCTGGACTCGGCGCCCGCTCCGGTCCCGAGCGCGATCGGCAGGGTCGCCATGAGGGCGGCCATCGAGGTCATCATGATCGGGCGGAATCTTACGCTCGCCGCTTCGACGATCGCCTCCGCCGGACTCTTGTGCTCGTTGCGCTCTGCTTCGATCGCAAAGTCGATCATCATGATCGCGTTTTTCTTCACAATGCCGACGAGCAGAATGAGTCCGACAAAGCCGTACACGTCGAGCGGCATGCGGAAGATGTACAGCGACAGCAGGGCGCCGAAGGCGGCGAATGGCAACCCGGTGAGAATCGTCAGCGGATGGATGAAACTCTCGTAGAGAATTCCAAGCACCATGTAGATCACGAACACTGCCAGGATGAGAAGTGCAACGAGCCCCTGCTGACTCTGCTGGAATGCCTGTGCGGTACCCGAGAAACTCGTGGTTATGCCGGGAGGAACCGTCGTGGCAGCCGCGGCCTGAATCGCTGTCGTCGCCTCGCCGAGCGCCGAACCGGGGCGCGTGTTGAACGAGATTGTAACGGACGGGAGCTGGCCAGAGTGGTTTATTGCGAGCGGACCGACTGTCTGCGTCAGCGTCGCGACCGTACTCAACGGAACGAGCGTGTGCGTCGCCGACGATTTGACGTACAGCATGCGCAGCGCGTTGATATCCTGCTGAAACTGTGGGAGCAGCTCCATGATGACGAAGTACTCGTTGTTCGGCGTGTAGATGTTCGAGACCTGGCGCGAACCGTACGCGTCATTCAGCGCAGTTTCGATGTCCTGAGCAGTGACTCCGAGTGCGGACGCATGATCGCGGTCGATGTTCACGTTCACCTGCGGATTGGCGATCTGCAGATCGCTCGTCACCTCCTGCAGCTCGGGAAGGCCGCGCATGCGCGCTTCCATCTTTTCCGCGGCGGTATCCAGCGCCGCGATATCAGGACCCTGCATCGTGTACTGATACAGGCTCTTCGACGACCGGGAGCCAATCTGAATCGCGGGGGGCACCTGCATGAACACGTTCACGCCGGGGACGCCGGTGAGTTTGGGACGCAGCTCGTTGACGATCTCGTCAGCACTCAGCCGCTGGCCGAACGGCTTGAGACTGAGAAAAATGCGCCCCTGATTCCCGCTGCCACCGCCGGAGCCGACGGAAGACATGTACGCGGCCACGTTCGTATCCTTCGCGACGATGTCGGCAATCTGCTTCTGGTGCGTGACCATGTCTGCGAACGACGTTCCCTGTGCCGCTTCTGTTGTCGCCGAGATCTGACCCGTGTCCTGAGTTGGAATGAAGCCGGTCTGAACGATCTTGGCCAACACCCCGGTGGCGACGAGTACCAGGAGCGAGAACATCAACGCCGCAAACCGGTGGCGCATCACCCAGCCGAGGCTGTTAGTGTATCCGCCGGCGAGCTTCTCGTATGCACGCTCCGTGGCGTTGAACATGCGCCCGTGCTCGTGCGACGGCGGCTTGAGGAACCGGCTCGACAACATCGGCGTGAGCGTGAGCGACACGAAACCAGAGACAAGAATCGCCGCGCCGATAGTCACCGCAAATTCGTGGAACAGGCGGCCGACAATACCGCCCATGAACAGGAGAGGGATGAACACCGCCGTGAGCGACAGCGTCATCGACAGAATCGTGAAGCCGATCTCGGCGGATCCGTCGAACGCCGCCTGCAGCGGAGTCTTCCCCATCTCCATGTGCCGCACGATGTTCTCGAGCATGACGATCGCGTCGTCGACGACGAATCCGACGGCGAGAGTGAGCGCCATCAGCGACAGATTGTCCAGCGAGTAGCCGAGCAGGTACATCACGGCGAACGTTCCCACCAGCGACATCGGGAGCGCGAGACTCGGGATGACAGTCGCCGAGATGTTTCTCAGAAACAGGAAGATCACCATGATCACGAGGAACAGCGTGAGCACGAGTGTGGACTTCACATCGTTGACCGACGCTTCGATCGACGCAGACCGGTCGTAGAGGACGCTTATCTTGACGCTCGCCGGGATCTGCGTGCGCAGCGATGCTAGCAGGTCCTTCACGCCCTGTGCGACCGCGACTGTGTTGGTGCCCGGCTGGCGCTGCACCGCCAGAACTACCGCGCGGTCGCCGTTGTACCAGCTTGCTGTCTTGTTGTTTTCGACATCGTCCAACACCTGGCCCAGTTCGCTCAGGTGTACCGGGGCACCGTCGCGATATGCCACGACCATCTGACGAAACTGCGCGGCGTTCTGCAGCTGGCCGTTGGTTTCGACAGTCAAGGCGCGATTGGGGCCCCAGAGCGTGCCTGTGGGCATGCTCACGTTCTGCGAGTTGATCGCGCTTGCGACCTCGTCTATCCCGATACCGCGATTGGCCAGCGAGGTGGGGTCCAGCTGGACACGAACGGCGTACTTCTGTGCACCATACACGACGACCTGCGCAATGCCCGGCGTCATCGAGATCTGCTGCGCCATCACCGTCTCGCCGTACTCGTCGAGCTGCGACAGTGGCATCGTGTTGGACGTGAGCGCGAGATACAGGATGGGCGAATCGGCCGGATTCACCTTTCGATATGACGGGGGAAGAATGCCGAGCGGCAATCTGCGCAGCGTTTGCGAGATCGCCGCGTTCACATCCTGTGCGGCCGCGTCGATGTCGCGATCCAGTGTGAACTGAATCGTGATCGACGTAGATCCCAGCTGGCTCGTCGACGTCATGTTGTCGATGCCGGCGATCGTTGAGAATTGTTTCTCGAGTGGCGTGGCGACGGATGATGCCATCGTCTCCGGACTTGCACCGGGGAGATTCGCGTTCACGCTGATCGTCGGGAAGTCGACTGATGGAAGGTCGCTTACCGGAAGTCGCTGGTACGAAACGACGCCAAAGAACAGAATGGAGACCATGACGAGAGTCGTCATGATCGGCCGTCGAATGAATAATGCTGTCATGGTTCGTGCCCCGGTTTGCTGGTACCGCCCCCTGGTGCGCCAGTTCCGGCGGGCTGGCCAGCAGTCGACGGCGATCCAGAGGGCGCATATGGATTGGCTGCGCCGGCAGCGCCAGAATCAGCAATTCGTGGAGTCGCTCCGGCGGCGCTCGCCGGTCGTATGATGACTTGGGACCCTGCGACCAGACGTGACTGGCCGTCAGTTATTACACGATCACCCTCCCTCAGTCCGGTGCCGATCACGGAGAGAGTGTCAGCGGTTCTGACGACCCGTACCGGCTGCTGGAGCGCGTTGCCGGCGTTATCCACTGTAAACACGTACGCTCCGTTCTGGCCCGTGAGTACCGCCGCGGACGGAACGGTGAGCGCGTTCGGGTCGATGTACAACCGGAGCGTCACGTCGACGAACTGGCCTGGCCATAGCGTCGACTTGCTGTTCTCGAACTTGGCCTTGAGCAGAACGGTACCGGTAGTCGAGTCGACCGCGTTATCCACGAACGCGAGCGTGCCGTCCAGTGTCGATCCTGGCCCTTCGGACGCGAGCGCCTGGACTGCCAGCGGCTTGCCAGCGCCGAAGTACCGCTGAATATCCGGCAGATCGCCCTGCGGCACCGAGAATCGTACCAGGATCGGTTCGATCTGATTTATCACGACCATCGGAGTCGATGCGTTGGCCTTCACCAGATTTCCCTGACGAACCAGGAGCGCGCCGGTACGACCCGAAATCGGTGCGCGGATGGTACAGTTCGACACGTCGACCTGTGCACGCTCGACAGCGGCGCGATCCGCGTCCACGGTTGCGGCGGCCGATGCAGCGGTTGCCACGATCTGATCGGCCTGGGAACGGGTTACATAGTCCTTCTGTACCAGCGCCGAATAGCGCACCGAGTCGCGTGCCGCGCTCGCAGCCTGTGCCTGATCGCGAGCGAGCTGGCCCCGTGCCTGATCCAGCGCCGCGACGTAGGGCCGCGCATCGATCTGGAACAGCACGTCGCCAGCCTTGACTACCTGCCCCTCCTTGAACGCGACACGCGTCAGGATTCCGCCCACCTGTGCCTCGACGGCGGCCGTCTGGAGCGGCTCGACCACTCCGTTGGTTGTCAGTGTGTAGGGCACGGCCGTCCGTCGCGCTGTAGCGACGATCACGGGCACCTTTGGCTGCTTCTGCGGCGGGGCCTTGGAGCAGCCCGCTGCCAGCGCGATCGATACGAATACTGTGAACGACGACTGCTGTCTATAACTCATGGATGCTGGACGGTCTGCGACGTTGGAGTCGTGTCGGTGCTCGACACGAATGGGAATGGCGTCTCGCCACGTGTGCCGAGCACTCCGGCATCGTGCGCGAGTTGTGCCAGTGCTGTGTACCACTGCCAGCGCGACTGAACCTGCTGCGCGCGCGCGTTGGCCAGGGCGGACTGGGCTGTGAGCAGGTCGATGATGCTCCCGACTCCCTCACGGTATCGTCCCGCCGCGACCTGTTCGGACTGTTCTGCGCTCGCCAGCAGCGCGTCCGCGGTTATCACTCTCTGCCCAGCTGTCTGGAGTCCGTAATATGACGTGAAGACCTGCGTCGTTACTTCCTGTCGCAGGATGTCAGCTTGAGCCGTCGCCGCGTCGGCACGCGCACGTGCAGCGACGATGTTGTACTGCTGCGAAAACCCGCTGAAGATGGGCACCGACACGCCGAGAGTAAGTCCGTACGACCCGCCGCCGTACTTGCTCGGGTCGGCGTAGGTCCTGCCGGCTGTACTTCCAAAGGTGAGCGCCGGCAATGCCGAGGATTTGGCAACTTTGATCTCTGCCGATGCCGCTGCCGCCTGAGCACGAGCAGCGGCGAGGTCCGGTCGGCGCGCAAGTGCGTCGGCTATCAGGCTATCCACCGTCACCGATACCGCGCGTACGGGAACGGCGCCGGACAATGGCCCGAGATCGTATGACACGTTCGCGGGAATACCCATCGCAGCCGCGAGATTGCCGCGCGCTGTTTGCAGGCTGCCCTGGATGGATTCGAGATTGAGTTGTTCCTGCGCCAGTGCAGTCCGCGCCTGCAGAACGTCGGCGATCGTCGCGATACCGACGCTGTCTCGCTGCTGCGCCGACGAGAGATTCGCCTGCGCCTCGGCGATCGCCGAACGCTCGGCGCGCAGCAATGCGCTGTTCGCCATGTAGGTGAAGTACGCCGTCTCGACCTGCAGCACTACGTTCTGGATCGTCGCGTTGTGCGTGAGATCGGCAGCGAAGAGATTCTGTCGGGCTGCGTCGATCGTGCCGCTGCGGCCGCCGAAATCGAGCAACAGATAACTCAGCGTGACCGCAGGATTGACCTGCGCGCGCTCGATCGACTCCCCGCCGTTTACGGGAACGGATTTGGTCCTGGACACAGTCGCGGATCCGGAAATTGCCGGGAGGAACGAACCACGCGTCGATCCGTACTCTGCGGCGGCCGCTCGCGCCTGCGCCCACGACACGCGCGTCACGGGATTGTTACGCAGCGCGACGTCGATCACATCGCCGAGGGTCAGCTGGCTGGCGCGCTCGAGAACGTCGGGAGGAAGTGCAGAAACCGTCTGCGGCGGTTCAGAAGGAATGCCGTGACTGGGGCGCGTCCAGGTCGTACTTGGTGAGGCCGGCGCTCCGGGAACGCCGTTGACACTCGGCGGCCCATATGTGCACGCTGCGAGGCAGAGAGTTGCTATAGAAAGAGCGGAGGTACGCAATCGGTTTGAAAGAGGCATCGAATCGGTACGTGTGAACAGCGTGACTCGCTGTGGCCGAAGCACGACAAATTCGGCAAGAAAGCGTACACCGATCGTCCGCAAACGTCGCTGTTGCAGCGCACACGCCAGTGAGTCGGCATTCGTCGATAGCCGATGCTAAGAATTCATCAACATTTGTTGTGATCGACTTCCGGGGAGCGGAAGCGCGCGGAAGACAGGCGCGCTAGGCAGACGGATGCTTGATGGATGCAACGATCGCAGCAGCGATGTCGTCAGTCACCTTGAACAGATCGCGGCCGTCACGATCGTACACATCCGCCCAGCGCATCACGCCATCCGACGCGTTGCTCAGGCGTGCAGTAACCCGCAGCTTGGAACCTTCACGCTGCACGGTGCCCTCGAGCAGCAGCTTGGGCGGCGTCTTGCTGACCGAAGTCGTACCCGCTCGTATGCCGCGGACGAGCGCGGCGGACGCAGTCGGTGAGATCACCGTGAGATGCGCGGACTTGGTGAGGTTGTCGGCAACGGCATTTGTGATCCCGATTGCCACGCTCGAATCAGCCGCATCCGAGCCAAGATCCACGAACGGGACGACGGCGATCTCACCCAGCGGCGTCACCATCGCCGCCGTGCGCACGCTCGCACTGCCGCCGGGATTGCTGCGGCTGGTCGCGACGCCTGCACCGACAATGGCGACGAGCGCGAGGCCCGCGGCAATTCCCGCCAGTCCGCGCCGGCGCATTCGTGGGTGCGCGGCCTTGAGAAACTCTCCGCTGACGACGCCCGGCTGCTCCAACGCATCGACCAGGTCCTGCGCACTCGCTGGCCGATCGGCCGGGTCGGTCGCGAGACACTGCATGATGAGATCGTTCAGCTCCGTGGGAACGTCGGAGCGCACCGTGGAGATCGCCGGCGGGAGCGTGCTCATCCGCGCTGCGAGCATCGCGCGTGCCGAGAGACCAGCGAATGGTGGCGCGCCCGTCAACATCTCGTATGCCGTGACGCCGAGCGCGTAGATGTCGGCGCGGCCGTCGATGTCCGGATCGGCGGCGGCCTGCTCCGGCGCCATGTAGAGGAGCGTCCCGATCGACGCGCCGTCGGTCGTCAGGCCACGCCCAGCGGCGTCCGGGCCGGTGCGGCGCGCCGACGACAGCGCCTTGGCGACGCCGAAGTCCGTGACCATCGCCGAGCCGCCCGCGAGAAGGATGTTTCCCGGCTTGATGTCGCGATGGACCACTCCGCGCTCATGGGCGAACGCAAGCGCGCGAGCCACGTCCTTGAGAATCGCAACGGCGTCGCGCACGGGCATGGGCCCGGATGCAATCCGTCTGGCCAGCGATTCGCCATCGACGTAGGGCATGATGAAATACGGCAAGCCAGCCGCAGTGCCCGTGCGGAGAACGCCGACTATGTGCGGGTGCTGGAGGCCTGCAACTGTGAGGATTTCGCGCCTGAACCGCTCGACCGAGACAGACGCTGCGAGATGCGGGTGCAGAACCTTGATGACGACGCGGCGGGCCAGCTCACGGTCCTCGGCGACAAAGACGCATGACATTCCACCGTCGAGCTCTCGCTCGATGACATACGCGTCGCCAAGCTCGGCGCGCATGATTTCCGGTATGGAGGAGGTCACTGGTTGCTGTCTTTGATCGAGGTGGTTTCCGATTAGACGACGCCGAAACGAAAATGGTTGCGCAGCTTGTCGAACTCTGAGACGAATACCCCAGACCCGCGTTAACGGCTCAGTTGCGACTGGTCTCCCGGGATGGCTGAACAAATGGCTCGAAGATGACTCTCGCCTCTGTATCCTGTATCCAGCGTGCGACCATGACACGTGGCGTCCCTGAGAGCCGCCGTGAACTCGAGGACGTCGTGCCGCTTCACGCTACCGGGCCCGGTGGAACGACCTGCGCCGGTGGCGGGGTCGGTGGATGACTCGACGTATGCGCGGTTGTCGGAAGGAGGTTCATTCCCTTGCGCTCCAGTTTGCCCCAGCCAACGACGTGTCCGCGCAGCGCCGCCGCGATCGACTTCACCACGACCCAATACATCGTCTGCCGGAACACGAAGCGTTGAATCAGCACCAGCCAGGTGAGCGCCTTTTCCTCACCAGGCTCCATGAGGAACGCAACGACGGCCGCGAGCCAGTCAACGATGAGAAATATGACGTACAACTTCAGTACGTCTTCGAGATTGCTCAACGCATACCGGTCACCATGCTGATAACGCGCAATGAGGACCGAGAAGAGACTCCACGCGAACAGAATGTCGGCGAGCGGTGATATCGCGGTGTAGAACAGCTGAAAGATCCAGACGTTCGGCATCGCAATCATCCCGAGCGCGCCGTACTTTGGCCGGAAGGTGATCTTCTTGTGTTTCCAGACCGATTGAAGCGTTCCGAATGACCATCTGAATCGCTGGCGAATCAGCGTGCTGAGAGTGTCCGGTGCCTCCGTGTATGCAATGGCGTCGTCGGCGTACGTGACCCGCACCCCTTCCTCGCCGAGCGCCCAGGTCAGATCCTGGTCCTCAGCGAGCGTGTCATCGCTGAAACCACCGACGGCCTGCACGTATGACTTGCGCCAGGCTCCGACAGCACCGGGAACTATGGTTATCGCATTCAGCACGGCAAATGCGCGCCGCTCCAGATTCTGGCTGGTCACGTACTCGAGCGCCTGCCAACGCGTGACGATGTTGTGGCGATTGCCGACCTTCGCATTTCCGGCAACTGCGCCGACCTTCTGATCGCTCATCGGTGCGACGAGCCGCTCGACCGTGGTCGGCGTGAACTGCGTGTCGGCGTCGAGACATACAATGATCTCGCCGCGAGCGCGCGCAATACCGAAGTTCAGCGCACTGGCCTTGCCCCCGTTTTCCTTGCGCAGCACGACAACGCGGGGATCGTCGCCGAATTCGCGCTGCGCGACGTTGAACGTCTCATCCGGCGATCCGTCGTCGACTATCAGAATGTTGAGCTCGCCGCGATACTCCTGGTTCAACAGGCTCCTGACGGTCGATACTATGACGCGCTCTTCATTGTACGCGGGTACGATGATCGTTACCGACGGGGTGTAATCCGGCGTAGGCTTGCGCGAGTGATACCGCTGGTATGTCGCAAGTATGATGATGACGACAAGGCGTATCGCACCAACCACCACTGCAATGAAGAACAGCCAGTACAGTGTCCATTCGAGCCCGCTGACGAATGAGAACGTGGCGAGCTCGATCCCGCGGGTGACCGCGCTCCGAGGCGGAAGTCCCGGGATCGCCTCCTGCTCCGAGATTCCGGCCAGCTGCGAGAGCGGAACGACTGTATCCCCGTGCGCGCGCAGCGAGTCGATGATCGGACCGAGCGCCTTTACCGTCTGAGCGCGATTGCCGCCGCCGTCGTGCAGCAGTATCACGTTGCCACCCGAGCGCAGTCCGCCAGCAGTCACGACGCCGCCGTAATAGCGCTGATCCATGACGTTCTTGACGATCTGATTCGCCGATATCGGCTGCCAGTCTTCGGCGTCGATATGCAGACCAACCGTCACGTATCCGCGCTTGCTCGCAATGTCGACAGGGACCAGTTCGTCTGTAGTCGTGGGCTCGGCATCACCGAAATACGGCGGCCGGAAAAAGAACGAGCGACGATCCAGAATCGCCTCGAGCAATCGCTGGTTCGCGTCGATCTCGAGCTTGGTGACGAAATCGGACGTCAGCGCGAGATTGGGATGCGTGAATGTGTGATTGCCGAACAGATTTCCTTCGCGCACTATCCGTCGCATCAACGGTATATGCGCCTCGACGTTGCGCCCGATCACGAAGAACGTGCCGATTGCATGTCTGGACTTGAGCGTGTCGAGAATCTGCGGTGTCCATGTCCCATCGGGGCCGTCGTCGAATGTCAGCGCGACCTCGTGCTCCGACTTGCCGTACTTCCTGACGATGTAGGGCGACGGGTAGTCGACGATCCGCTCGTTGGTGATCACACCGCGCGCGGTGTCGGGTGTCACTACGCGCCGTCCAGTGCGCGGTGATGCAACGATCTGAAGTATCTCGCCGTCGCCGATGAACTCGGTCTCGTAGCCAGCCGGAATGTCCGAAAGCACACTCGCGGCGTCCGCAACGCGATCTTCAGCGACGGCCTTCCAGAGCGCGGGATCTTCCGCGCCGAGCCGCCAGACAGCATAGCCGGCTCCGCCCAGCGCACGCTCCGCGCGCACCTGATTGTATGCACTCGCCCCGTCGAGATACCAAACGAGATGGTCGGTGGAATCCGGGTCGGTCCAGGTCATGTAGGGGTTGAGCGCTTCCCGGTCGAAGCCCATGTGGGAGCTGCCCGGATTGTCGCGCCCCTTCGCAAGCACTTCCTGAAACGTGTACGACTCGCCGGAATTCGCCGGCCCCGCATCGTTCCAGTCGTAGCCGTAGGCGCCAAGCGCGAAGATCGCTTTCTTCGCCGGTACGCTTCGCAACATCTCGCGCGCACGATCGACGTACCACTGCTGGCTCGCGACCGGCCCGGGGTCGCCCTTTCCGTAGTGCTCGTCGTAGAGCATGAGAAAGAGATAGTCGTTGACCGCGGAGAACTCCTTCAGGTCGCGCGGGGCGGTGTTGACTCCGACCGTCTGCGTCAGCAACAACTTGTGCGCATGCAGCATCGCGCCAAGCTCGCGCTGGAACAGCACCAGGTTGGCGGTGGAGATCTCCGGCACGTTCTCGAAGTCGATCGTCGCACCGGCGAACTTGTAGTGCAGAACTGCGCCGACGATCTGATTCTCCACCTTGCTCCGCGCAGCTGGCGCCGCAAGCATCGCGGTAACCCCCGCCGAGCTGAACAGCTGCGTCTTGCGATCCACGTTGTTGATGAGGAGCAGCACCTTCGGCGGCGACGGAATCGAGTCGTACATGCCGAAAAAGCTGGTGTCCTTCTGAATCATGCTGAGATCGACGCTGTCGCCAGCAGCCGACAGATAACCCCACTCGGATACTATCCAGTCGAGATCGTCATAGTTGCGCTGGAACGACGCAAACGAGTTGTCGGCCCACCACACATAGAAACCAGCACGTATCTGACGCGCCCTCGGCACTCCCGTCAACTCGCGTTCGATCGCGGCAGCTGCCTTGCGAATGGAACGAGCAGTCTTCTGCACCTGGAGCGCGGCATATAGCTCGCTGCGTTTGGTGCGGCGGCGTCTGTTTTCCCGCGCACCGACGAAGCGCGGCGTGACGGTTGTCTGAGCAGGATGAAACGCCGGTAGCGCAGGCGGCGCGAGAACCATGATACCTGCAAGTGACAGCAACAGTAGCGTGGTCACCACGCCAATCACTGTCGCTAAACGACGCACGCGCGGCCAGCGGCGCCCGGTTCTATCCAGAAATACGGGGCCGGACGGTTCCTCGTCGTCCAGATAATCGTCGGTCACGCGTGACGCATGATGTCGAGTGCAACAGTCCGGACACCCTCGATGATGAACTGCACACCAATTACCATGATAAGGAGACCCATCAACCGCGTCATCACGTTCATTCCCGTACGGCCGACGCGTTGAACGATGAATGGCGCTACAGCCAACACCATCCAGGACAGCACCATCACCGCAACGATCGCGCCGTACAAACCCACCAGTTCCATACGCGTGTCCGCTTGTGCCGTGAGCGTGATCACAGTCGTGATGGAGCCCGGCCCGGCGAGTGTCGGTATTCCGAGCGGAATGATCCCGACCTCCGCCTTCTGCTCGGCAGCCTCCTGCTCACCGCGGCTGGTGCGATCGCGCGATCGTCGCGCCTTGAGCATGTCGCTGCCGATTCCAAGGAAGATGATTCCTCCGGCAATGCGGAACGCGTACGTGGTTATTCCGAAGAAACGCAGTATGTACGTGCCTGCGAGTCCAAATGCGACCAGCGCGATTATTCCGGTCGCAACGGCGAGCCGGAGCGTGGACGCACGTTGCTTGTCGTCGAGATCGGAAGTCGCTGTAACGTAAAGTGGAACGGCGCTCAATGGATTCACGATCGCGAGAAGCGACGTAAATGCGAGCGTCGTGAACGCGACGGTCGACTGATTGATCAAGGGCGCAGCCCCCTAGACGATACGCGGAATCGCACGCAGCGACGCGACGTGCCGCTGCAGATCTTCGCGAGTCCGCGATCTGATCGTGACATGTCCAAGCTTGCGCCCGCTCCGCTCGCTCTTTCCATACAGGTGAAGATGCGTATCGGGAATGGCCAGCACGCTTGCCGTATCCGGATGCTCTGCGATCAGATTGAACATCGCGGAATAGCCGACAGGCGCGCACTCGCCGAGTGGAAGATTGCACACTGCGCGCACGTGATTCTCGAACTGACTCGTCTCCGCACCCTCGATCGTCCAGTGGCCGGAATTGTGCACCCGCGGGGCCATCTCGTTCGCGACCAGACCGGACGGCGTATCGAACATCTCGATCGCGAAGACGCCGACGTATCCGAACGCAGCCAGCAACGCGCGCGCATAACTCTCCGCCTGATGACGCTTGGCGTCGCTCAGCCTGTCGGCCGGTGCGAACGACGTGCGCAAGATCCCGTCCCGATGATGGTTTTCGGCGACCGGATAGCACAACGTCTTTCCATCGGCGGAGCGCACTGCGATCACGGACAGCTCCCGCTCGAACTCCACCAGCCCTTCGTATATCAGCGGAACGGGACCCAGTGCGTTCCACGCGGACTCGGCATCGCTGCGCGCCGTGATTCTCACCTGTCCCTTTCCATCGTATCCGAAGCGGCGCGTCTTGAGTATGCCCGGCACTCCCACGTCGCGGATGGCACTTTCCAGATCAGCGAGCGAGTCGATCAGCCGATACGGCGCAATCGGGATTCCGAGTCGCGCGAATTCCTGCTTCTCGAGCCCACGGTCCTGCGACGTCACGAGTGCAGAGCGCGGGGGCCACACGGGACACATCTGCTCGATCTCCGCGACGGCGTCCGACGAAACGTTCTCGAATTCGTACGTGACCACGTCGACATTTCGCGCGAACTCGCGCAGCGCCGCGATATCATCGTACTCACCGATGATCACGTTGCCGACAGCTGCGGCGGACGCGCTAGGCGTTGGCGAGAAAAAGTCGAAGCGCATCCCCAGCGGGATTCCGGCCAGCGCCAGCATCTGTCCCAACTGGCCAGCGCCGAGAATTCCGACCCGCATGGTTGTGCCATCGCGTTGCGACGGTCCGGTCACGGAATGAGCCAGCCGACCAACCAGCGCAGGAGCCGCCGCACCATCCAGTACATCAAGCGGCCCCTCGCGGTTCAGGGGAATCCAGCACCTTCCGCGTCTGCTCCGAACGGAACCGACTCAGTGCATCGCGAAACTCGGGATGCCTGTTCGCGACGATTGCAGACGCGAGCAACGCAGCGTTGATCGCTCCCGCGCGCCCGATCGCAAGCGCGCCAACCGGAACTCCAGCCGGCATCTGCACTATCGACAACAGCGAATCCATCCCATGCAACGCCTTGGACTCGACGGGAACGCCGAGCACCGGCAACAACGTCTTCGACGCGCACATGCCGGGGAGGTGCGCCGCGCCGCCCGCGCCCGCGATTATGACCTCCAGGCCTCTCTCTGCCGCAGTGGATGCGTACTCGAACAGCAAGTCCGGCGTTCGATGAGCGCTTACGACACGCGTCTCGAACGGAACGCCGAGCTGCTCCAGGGTGGTCGCGGCGTGGGACATCGTCTCCCAGTCCGACTGCGACCCCATGATGACGCCTATTACGGGAGTTGAAACTGGCACTGTGCGACTGGACCGAAGCTCTTGCGATGATGGACGGTCGGTCCCGCGGAATTGAGAGCCGACAGATGTGCGCTGGTGCTGTAACCAACGTTGTGCTCCCAAAGATACGCTGGATATCGCCGCCCGAGGGAGACCATCAATCTGTCGCGGGTGACCTTGGCGACGATCGATGCACACGCGATGCTGTAGCAGGTCGCGTCGCCACCCACGATCGCTCGATGCTCCACCTCGAGCGCGCGAATGGGGCTGCCGTCGATCAGCACGTGATTCGGGACGATGCGAAGCTTCCCGAGCGCCCGCCGGATCGCGAGCGTGCTCGCGTGGTAGATGTTGAGCCTGTCGATCTCACGAACCGACGCAGCGCCCAGTCCGACACAGATCGCTCGATCCATGATCTTCACCGCCAGCTCGCGACGCTCGGCGGCACCCACCGTCTTGGAGTCGGCGACTCCATTTATGGTGGCGGCGTCCGGGTCCATGACGACGGCACATGCGACGACGGGGCCCGCAAGGGGGCCCCGTCCGACTTCGTCGACTCCAGCCAGAAGAAGCCCACCGGCGGAGCGCAATTCACGCTCCACAGGGCCCCACCGCATCAGGCGTTGGCGGCCTGTGCCGTCGCTGGCTTGGCCTTGCGCTCCTTGATGCGCGTGGCCTTGCCCGTTAGTGCCCGGAGATAGAACAGCTTGGCGCGCCGGACGCGGCCGCGGCGGACGACTGCGATATCGGCGAGCATGGGCGAATGGAGCGGGAAAATGCGCTCGACGCCAATGCCGTTCGAGATCTTTCGAACCGTGAAGCTGGCCGAGACGCCAGCGCCGCGGCGGGCGATGCAGACGCCCTCAAAAGCCTGAACGCGCTCCTTGTCACCCTCTTTGACCCGGACGTTCACGCGCACCGTATCGCCGGCCCGGAAGGGGGGAACATCGGTACGGAGCCACTCTTTCTGGGTTTCGCTAAAGGCGTGCATGGGATCTTCTCGGCGTTTTCGGGGACAGTCTCAAAACATAGCCGGGAGAGGGGGCTGGTGGAAGGGGGAGATCACTTCCAGCGACTCCGCAGCGAGCTGGTCCGCCAGCCGCCTATGCTAATCCCCCAACGCGGCGGCGAATAACGCGGGAAGTTCGACCGTCAGCCCAGGACGTTCAGGATCAGGCCGCCACTCGAGGCGCTCTGATATGATCTCGGGGCGATCGTCCGCCGGCCTCCAACGCTCCACAATGCGTGCATCGCCGTCCACGATCCAGTATTCCGGAACGCCCTCCTGTTGATACCGGCGCCTCTTTACCGTGCGGTCCACCCGCGCTGTACCTGGTGAGATGACCTCGATTGCGAGTAACAAACCGGCAGCACCTTCCCATCGCGCTGGAAGTTTCCCCTTGATCGGTGGAAACACGAAGAGATCTGGCTCCAGTACCGTATCGTCCGCGAGCACGACGTCAGCAGGTGCGTATACGATATTCCCGATCCCGTGCGCTTTGAGATACGGGCGAATCGCAAGGAAGAAACTCGCCGAGAGCTCCTGATGCCACAGTGACGGCGCGGGCGTCACAAACAGCTCGCCATCAATGATCTCGTAACGGTTCCGGTCGTCAGGAATCGTGCGCAGATCTGCCTCAGTCCAGTGTTTGTGATCGGTGTCGATAACGACTGCCATAGACATACAATAGGCTCCTCGGCGCCGAGTGGGCAAGTAGGCATGCAGCAATGTTGCCGTCCCGTCCGAGAAGTGGCTCCAGCATCAATGGTCGCGGACCATCATACGCACGCGGATCGGTGATCAGCCGTTTCCGAAGCAGCTTCCTCCCTACTAGCGATGGTTCTTCGCGGCGCACAGCCCGTCCATCAGCAGCTGCCACACGTCGTTGTACGCCGCGTCGATGCTCGGGTCCGTCCACTCCGCCGCATGTGCCGGGTGGTGGAATCGGGACGTCGCCATCAGCACTGATCGGCCCATCGCCACCGGGTCGACTTGTCGGAAAGTGCCTTCCTCCACGCCGGCGCGAATAATCATTGCGGCAAGCCCGACCAACTCTTCCACGTGCGCCGCAACGACCGATTCCGCGTCGGCCGCGAGCATGCGATACGCAGAGAACAGCTCGGGATCGTGGGAAGCCTTGCGTCGTTTGACCGCAATCAGGGCGTCGAGCAGCCGCCGCAACCGCTCGGGTGCGGGCCCTGGCTCCGAAGCAATTGCGCGCAGCGATGGCATGGTCGCCTCCGCCCACTGCGCGACGACGAGATCCCGCAGCGCGGCCTTGGTTGCCACGTGCTTGTAGACGGCAGCGTGGCTTACACCCAGCGCACGCGCAACATCCACCACCGTCGCCTTGGACGGCCCAAAGCGACGGAGAACGCCTTCGGCCGCCGTCACAATGCGCTCACGCGTGAGCGGGGCGTCGGCGGACGTTGCGGCCGTGTTAACTCTCTTCACGGACGTCGACCAGGCTTGTACCAACCGTTACGTGCACACGCATCTTGATTTCCTGTCTGCTTTTTTTGGTTTGACCGGCGAGCCAAAATGCGGGATTCAGTGCGTTGCAGTCATCGTACTTGCGGAGATCCCGTTCAACTCTTCCAGTACCTGCAGCGACAGCCCCAATTCGGCGGCCGCCAGATTCTCGCGGAGATGCGCGAGCGACGATGTGCCCGGAATCAAGAGAATGTTCGGCGCGCGATGCAGCAGCCACGCGAGCGCGACCTGCATCGACGTGACGCCGAGCCGATCCGCAACGGACGACAGAGTGGAAGACTGAAGCGGCGTGAATCCACCAAGCGGAAAGAAAGGAACGTACGCGATGCCCGAGCGAGCGAGATCATCGATGAATGCGTCGTCGTCACGATGCGCCAGGTTGTAGTTGTTCTGCACGCACACGATCTCGGCGATTGTCTGCGCTTCAGTAAGCTGCGTGGGCGTCACGTTGCTGAGTCCGATGTGCCGGATCAGCCCGGCGCGCTGGAGTTCCGCAAGTGCGGTAACCTGCTCGGCGATGGATCCCTCTTTGGGTCCGTGGACGGCTCCCATGGCACGGTAGTTCACTATGTCGATGGCGTCCAGACCCAGATTGCGAAGGTTGTCATGGACGGCCGCGGTCAGCTCTTCCGGTGAGGCTGCGTGCTTCCAGCTCCTGTCGGGAGGGCGCCGCGCTCCAACCTTGGTCACGATCACCAGCCCTTCCGGATATGGATGGAGCGCCTGGCGTATGATCTGGTTGGTGACGTGCGGGCCGTAGAAATCGGATGTGTCGATGTGGTTCACGCCAGCTGCAACCGCCTCTCGGAGGACAGCTACCGCGGCATCGGGATCCCTGGGCGGTCCCCACACGCCAGGCCCGGCCAGCTGCATCGCGCCGTAACCCATCCGTTGGACCGCCAACTGTGTTCCCGGGAAGGTGAACCGGCCCCCGAGTATGGGCCGGCTTGCGTTGTCTGCCTCGTGTCGTGTCATGAGATCATGATACACGAGTGGTTACAGATGTCAAGTAATGAAACCAGTAACTTGGAACCCCCACCCTACCGCTCCTGGTCCTTCTTCCACCTGGCGATCTTCGCGTGATCGCCGGACAAGAGGATCTCCGGGACCGCGTGACCTCTGAACTCTGGCGGCCGCGTGTAGCTCGGTGCGGAAATTCCACGGCCGTCGTAGAACGAATCGCCGTAGGCGCTTTCGAGGTCCGACATGGCCCCGGGCAACAGACGCGCGGTCGCGTCGATTATCGCGAGTGCAGCCACTTCGCCACCGCTCACGACGAAATCGCCGAGTGAGAGCTCCTCCGTGGCGAGATGATCGGCGACGCGCTGATCGACGTCCTTGTAGTGACCGCACAGCAGCGTGAGCTCGGTGCCGGTCGCAAATCGCACCGCATCCGACTGGTCGAAGCGGCGCCCGCGGGGCGACAGCAGCACGATCGGAGCGCTCGCGCCAAGTGCATCGACGGCTTCGAAGAACGGATCCGGTTTCATCACCATTCCGGGGCCGCCACCGTATGGATAGTCATCCACCGTGCGGTGACGATCGTGCGTGAAATCACGCAGGTCGACGACATTGTACTTCACGGAACCAGCCGCAGCGGCGCGTGACGGAATGCTGAGCGCGAGCGGCGTCGTGAAGAAATCGGGGAATATCGTTACGACGTTTATCGTCAGCATGTTGATCGCGTTGCGGTCACGCGCGACGTGTGTGTGATGTCACTCGAACAAACCGGACGACATCTCGACGAGCACCACACGCGCGTCGAGATCGACTTCACGCACGACCGATGGACGATACGGGACGAGGACGTCCCCGCCCTCGCGCTTCACATCCAGCGTGAGTCCCTGCGGCAATTCGTACAGCCCCGTTACCTCTCCGATCTCGGTGCCGTCGTCGCCACGCACGTGCATTCCGATGAGTTCGTGCATGAACACCTCGTCGTCACCCGGCGGCGTCAGCTCATCCGCAGGCACGAGCAGGTACCGCTGACGCCACATCTCGGCGGCAGTGCGATCCGGTATCGCGTCGAACTTCACGACGAGGCCGCCCTTGTATGGTGAGGCCTCTTCCACACGCAGCTCCTCGCGGCTGAGCGGGTTCTTGCGATCGGATGGATGCTGTGCGATGTCACCCGTGATCGTTCCCGCGAAGACGCGACTTCCAGGCGCGAAGAAACGCTCGGGCTCGTCGGTGAGCAGCTCGACGGTCACGTCGCCACGAATACCCTGCGGCTTCCGGATGCGACCGACGATGGCGAAAGCGTTATCTGGCATCATTGGAAAATGGATCCCAAGGCGCGGATATATCCGTGCCCTACTGCGGGGATGACGGGCGAATGACTGATAAAAGTAAGGCCGGCCACGAGGCCGGCCTTACAATTTATGCGCGCTGAAGCGTCACGCTTCGGCAGCGGGCTCTTCGTTGATCGGAATGACGTTGGACAGATCGGGCTGCTCTTCGGCCGGAGCGGCCTTGGATGTTACGACGCGTCCGGTGCGCAGCTCGTGACGGCGCTTGAGAATACCAGCGCGGCGCAGCAGCGACCGAACCGTGTCGCTCGGCTGAGCGCCGACGTTCATCCAGTAGTTGGCGCGATCCTCGTTGACGTTCAACCCGCCCTCGCTCTGACGGGGAGCATACTGACCGATGATCTCGATGAACTTGCCATCGCGCGGGCTCTGCGAGTCTGCGACGACGATACGATACACCGGCGCCTTTTTGCGGCCGATGCGGCGGAGACGGATACGAACCATGTGATACTCCCTTATGAGGTAGCGGGTCGAACGCCGGACTCATCGCGTCCGCGGAGTTTCCGCGGCGCATCCGGTACAGCCTGATGAAATTAACGCATCCCGAACATGCCCGGCAGTGCCGGCATCCGGCCACCGGGCTTGGTGCCCATTTTCTTCATCATCTTCTGCATGTCACGGAACTGCTCCAGGAGCCGGTTCACTTCCTGGATGGTTCGGCCCGAGCCGCGGGCTACCCGGGCTCTGCGGGACCCGTTCAGCAGACTGGGATCCCGTCGCTCAGCAGGGGTCATCGACAGAATCATCGCCTCGACGTGCTTGAGCCGCTTGGGCTCCGTCTTCATCTGCTTGAGGGCCTTGGTATTGACGCCAGGCAGCATCTTGAGGATGCCTTCCAGCGGACCGAGCTTCTCGATCTGCTTCATCGCGGTGAGGAAATCGGCCAGGTCCATTCCTTCCTTGCGGACCTTCTTCTCCAGCTTCTTGGCCTCCGCGGCATCGAACGCGCCCTGGGCCTTTTCGACCAGCGTGAGCACGTCGCCCTGCTGCAGAATGCGGCCGGCCATGCGGTCGGGATAGAAATCCTCGAGCGCATCGGATTTCTCGCCTACGCCGATGTACTTGATCGGCTTCTTGGTGACGCCGTAGATCGAGAGCGCGGCGCCGCCGCGAGCATCGCCGTCCATCTTGGTGAGAATCACGCCGGTGACGTTGAGCGCCTTGTCGAATCCCTCGGCGATGCGCACTGCATCCTGACCCGTCATGCCGTCGGCGACGAGCAGAATTTCGGTCGGCTGGATTTCCTTCTTCAGGCGCTGCAGCTCCTGCATCATCGACTCGTCGATCTGCAGGCGGCCGGCGGTATCGACGATGACGACGCGGTCGCGTTCGCGCTTGGCTTCCTCGATTCCGGCCTTCGCGATGCGCACGACGTCCTGCGTCGAACGATCGCTGTACACTGGCACGTCGAGCTGCTTGCCGAGTGTTTCGAGCTGATCGATAGCGGCAGGACGATAGACGTCGGCGGCGACGAGACGCGTTGCGCGACCTTCCTTCTTCAGCTTGAGAGCGAGCTTGCCCGCGGTGGTCGTCTTGCCCGATCCCTGGAGGCCGACAAGCATGACCACGGTCGGCGGAACGGACGACAGCTTGAGCCCCTCGCGCCGCTCGCCGAGCATTGCAGTGAGCTCTTCATAGACGACCTTGATCAGCTGCTGGGCCGGCGAAACACTCTTGAGCTGTGTGATGCCGACAGCCTTGGCCTCGACGCGCTCGAGAAACTCGCGCGTGAGCGTGAACGACACGTCCGCTTCGAGCAGAACGCGGCGCACCTCGCGGAGGCCTTCCTTTATGTCGGCTTCGGTGAGAACGCCACGCCCGCGCAGCTTGGCGAAGGTGTTCTCGAGTTTATCGGATAGTTCTTCGAACATCCATGAAAGATAAGGGGGCGGACGGCTCCGGTCGGCCGCCCCCTTCAACCAATTCGCCGATCGCGGCTGCGGCGATTACTTCCCGGCGGGCGACGAACCGGGACCTTTGGCACCGGTGATACCGAGATTTCGGTAGAACGCGTCGTAGTTCAGCGGTCGGCCCAGGAAAGACTGCAGAAGGGCGTCTGGCTCGCGCGATCCGCCGGGCTCGAGAATGTCGTGGCGATATGCCATCCCGGCGGATTTGCTCATGACACCATCCTTCTCGAAACGCGTGAAGAGATCCTGAGCGTACGCCTTGGACCAGAGGTAGCCGTAATAACCGGCGTCGTATCCGCCCATGATGTGGCCGAAGCTCGCAACGGGATAATCGCCTGTGAATTTGATACCTGGCAGCATTCGCGTCATGACGGTATCCCACGTCACTTTCGTATCGAGCGGAACTGGCGACGTGTGCAGCCGCATGTCATACATGGCCAGGAAGGCCTGGAGGCTGTTCTCGTATCCCGCGCCAAGTTGCCGCAGTGCGATCATGCGCTGGATCAGATCTGCCGGCAGTGGCTTTCCCGTGGTCACGTTGCGCGACACTCTCGCGAGCACAGCGGGTTGCCACATCCAGTTCTCGAGCATCTGCGACGGTGCTTCCACAAAATCCTGGCGCAGCGTGCCAAGTATCGGATAAGGAACACGCACGAGCGTCGCGGCCATCAGATGCCCGAACTCGTGGAAGAATGTGATGACGTCGTTGTGGCTCAGGAGCGCTGGCTTGCCCGGTGCAGCGGTTGGCCAGTTTCCGATGATCGCCGACACCGGTCGTGTCACCGTGCGGTCTGGCGCGTACACGGCCGGTCTTATCGGGAATGTCGCGAAGTGCTCGTATTTGTTGGGGCGAGGAAAGAGATCGAGGAATATCCAGCCGAGTGGCTTTTTTGTTCGCGCATCGCTCACGGCGAATTCGCGCACGCCGGGCGCCCACGCATCTGCCGGAGTGATCTCATCGAACTTCACACCGAGCAAATCCTGATAGATGCCGAACACTCCCGCGACCACCTGATCCACGGGGAAGTACTGCCGCACTACTTCCGGATCGACCTTGTACTTCGTGCGGCGAAGCATCGCGTTGTAGTAGCTGACGTCCGAAGCCGTCAAGGGAGTAGTGTCGCCGCTCTGACGCTTCATCTCGGCGAGATTGCCGAGTTCTTCGGCCGCTTTCGGCGCGAGCTTCGTGTCGATCTGATCCAGGAAGGCCGTGACTCGCTGCGGCTCCCTGGCCATGTGCGTATCCAGCTGGTATGCGGCCCAGTTGGGAAAGCCGAATAACGTCGCGAGAGTGTCGCGCAGGGCGAGCGCCGTGTCCACTCTGTGCACGTTTCCAATCCCGCCGCGCCGGAAATAGGCAGCGAAGTAGCGCTCTCTCGCCGCGGACGACACATCGGTGCTCAGGAACGGCCCAATCGTGGCTTCGCTCACCGGAACGATGTGATTGCCGCCACCGGTCGGCTTGAGGGCTGCGAGAATCTGCGGCTGTAAACCCTTCGCCTCGTCAGCGGAGATGACGATCGTCGTGGAGTCCGCGGCGATTGCGACCGCGAAGTCGCGTTGCACATCGTTCAGCCGCTTGAACAACGCGGTGACGCGCACGCGCGCCGCGGAGTCGAGTCCGGCGCCAGCGTGCCTTCCCTGCTCGACGTACAGCTCGGCGACCTTGCGTTGCGCCGCGTCGGAGAGTGTACCGGATTTCGCAAGTGCCACAGCCGCCGCGTAGATGTGCGGATCGGCGCCGACGTCGACTCCGAAGTTCGCAAGCTGTTGCGAACAAATCTGCGACGCATCGCGTACCGCGGAGTCGGGGGACACGGCGTATAGAAACGCGTATGATGCAGCCGAGTCGGTCAGCACCAACCCCGCCTGCTCGGCGCGACCGAGTGTATTTGCGAATGTGCGTGCGTGCTCGGGGGATGCATCGATCGCGGCAACCTCTGCACGCGCGGCCGCGACAGCCGCGCGACAACCACCGAGGAGCCCAGCCGCGGTGGGGCGAAAATCGAGCCCTGTTGCGGCAGGAAGAGGCGCGCCCTGCGCCCCGATTACGGACGGAACGACGAGGGCGAAGATCAGCGCTGGCGGGACTACGTTCAGGCGAGGCATGATGTGGGTGGTAGGAGTGCGTAAACGATCCGGTCACCCCTGAGTTTTCGCAAGGGGCACTTGGTGAAGGTTTTGGAGATCGCCGCCGAGATATTCCATGAGAGGATCTTCGGGACGATTCTCGCTTTCGCCTCCGAACGATGACACGTCCTTCACAAGCGATATGAAATCGCTCTAGATTCTCATACATGCCCAAGCCGCAACGCAAGGAAGAGATCCTTCGATCGGAGCTGCCACCGACGCTTCCGCTGATGGCGCTCCGATCCACCATCGTCTATCCGCTCGGCACCATCGCGGTGCAGATGGGTGCGCCGGAGAATCTGGCGCTGTTGAAGGCGCATGAGGAACCGGGACTGATCGTGGCGCTCGTGGTAGCGACCGGCGATCACGACCAGGACGCGGACCTTGCGCGCTTCGTGGGCAGGGTCGGCGTCGCGGCGCGCATTCACGAGCGCATCAATCTTCCGGGCGACACGGTGCAGATCACGATGCAGGGGCTGCGCCGGATCGTGATCGGCGACATCGTTCAGACGGAGCCTTACCCCGAAGCGAACATCAAGCCGGCGCGCGAGGTTGCGCCCGATGCTCTCGAAGTCGATGACCTCGTGACGCGCGTTGCATCCGCGTCTGAAACACTCGCCGAGCTCATCGACAGAATCCCGGACGAGGTTCCGGCGATTTTGAAGATGAACATCTCCGATCCGGGGCGCTTCGCCGATCTCGCCGCGACAAACATGAATTTCCGCATTGCCGACAAGGACGAGGTTCTCCAGCGCCTCGATATCGGTCAGCGGCTTCGCTTCATCCTTACGCGGCTCGAGCGCGAGGTCGCGCGTGCGCGCGTGGTCGAGGACGTCAAGCGACAGACGGAAATCAAGATCGAGCAGCATCAGCGCGAGTTCTATCTTCGCCAACAGTTGCGCGCGATCCAGGCGGAACTCGGTGAGGCCGATCCCGGCGAAAAGGATTCGGTGCAGCTGCTGCGTCGCGTAGAAGAGGCGAATCTCCCGGAGCGCGCACTGGCGGAAGCGAAGCGCGAGACCGAACGGCTGCGCATGCTGTCGCCGGCGTCGAGCGAGTACCAGGTGATTCGCACATATCTCGACTGGATTCTGTCGCTGCCGTGGCACGCGCGAACCGGCGCCGATCAGATCGAGCTCAAGGCCGTGGAAGAGGCGCTGGACTCGCGACATTACGGATTGAGCGACGCCAAGGAACGCATCATCGAATATCTCGCGGTGCGCAAGCTGCGCGGCGGCGAGCAGCACGGTCCCATCCTCTGCTTCGTCGGGCCGCCGGGCACGGGCAAGACCTCGCTCGGTGAAGCGATCGCCACCTCGATCGGGCGACAGTTCTACCGCATCTCGGTCGGCGGCGTGCGCGACGAGGCCGAGATTCGCGGACACCGCCGCACGTACGTAGGGGCGATGCCGGGACTCATCATCCAGGCGCTCCGACGCGTCGCGGTGCGCGACCCCGTGATGATGATCGACGAGATCGACAAGATGACGCAGGGCGGGCCGTCGGGCGATCCGACTGCCGCGATGCTCGAGGTGCTCGATCCGTCGCAGAACAAGACTTTCGTCGATCACTATCTGAATCTGCCGTTCGATCTCTCGTCGATTCTGTTCATCTGCACCGCGAACACTCTGTTCGACATTCCGCCCGCATTGCGCGACAGAATGGAGATAATTCGCATCTCCGGCTACACTGTCGAGGAAAAGGTCGAGATCGCGTGGCGCTATCTGCTGCCGCGGCTGCTGGAAGACCACGGCATCAGCGACAAGGACATCCAGTTCACGGATGAAACACTCGCTTTCGTCGCGAATCGTTATTCGCGCGAGGCAGGTTTGCGCAATTTCGAGCGCAATCTTGCCGCGATCATGCGAAAGCGCGCGCGGCGCAAGGCGGAGGGCGAGGAAGGCGCGTGGATTGTCGACCTCCCGATGGTGAACGAAGTACTCGGCGTCCCGCGCTACAACGTGGAAGAAGCCGAGATGGAGCCCGAGATCGGAGCGGTGACCGGGCTGGCGTGGACGGCGACCGGCGGCGACCTGATGCAGATCGAAGCATTGCGCATGCCCGGTACCGGACGACTCATCGTCACGGGTCAGCTTGGCGACGTGATGCGCGAATCGGTGGACGCGGCGTATTCGTACGTCCGCGCGCGCGGCAAGGAGCTGGGCATCCCGGCCGAAGATTTCAAGGAGACCGACGTCCACATCCACTTCCCCGCCGGCGCGATTCCGAAGGACGGTCCGAGTGCGGGCGCTGCCGTGACACTCGCGATCGCGAGCGTGCTGAGCAGGCGTGCCGTGCGACGCGATCTCGCCATGACGGGCGAGGTGACGCTGCGCGGCAAGGTGCTCGAGATCGGCGGCGTGAAGGAGAAAGTGCTGGCCGCGTATCGCGCGGGGCTGAGAGAGGTGATGATGCCCGCGTCGAACGAGAAGGATCTGCGCGAAATTCCGGACGAGGTACGGCAGGCGATGAAATTCACCTTCGCCGCGGACATGGATGACGTTCTGCGGGTTGCGCTGCTACCGCAACCGGAGCCGCCGCTGGTCGATGCCGCTACGCAGCCGGATGCACCGACGCAGCTCGCGGACTTCGCTCCAGCCATGGGGGACGCCGAAGTGCGTGCGTGATTGTGCCGGTCATGCGTCCACTCTCACGCGTGCCGCTACAGTGCGCGCGTGAGAGCATACAGCAGCAGACCGACCATTCCGCCCACTATGGTGCCGTTGATTCTCACGAACTGAAGATCCCGCCCGATCTGGAGCTCGATGCGACGTGACGTTTCCTGCGGATCCCACGCGCTCACTGTTCCGGAGATGAGCTGCGCGATCTCCGTGCGCGACACGTCGACAGCCGCGAGCACAGCCTGATCGATCCAGTTATTCAGTTTCTCCGACAGCACGGCATCTTCCAGCGCATTATGGGCAAGCGATGCAATCGCTCCTTCCAGCTTGCCACCGGAGAACTCCGCGTCTTCCGTAAGCAGCGCGTAATCCCTGAGCTTGCGCTTGACGTCGGACCAGATAGTGCCGATGAATTCGCGCGTCGCTGCATCCGCGAGCAGCTCCTCCTTCAACGCTTCCGCCCGCGCGATGGTTTCGGGCGACGATTGCAGACGCTCGATGAAATTGCGCACTGCGTGGTCGAACTTGAGCCGCAGTGGATGATCGGGATCGGCACTTACCTCCGCCAACGTCCGGCCAATTCCACTCACCACGCGATCAGAAATGCGGCGGTCCACGATGTTGGGTATCCACCAGGGCGTCTGCTCCTGGACCTTCTCGCGAATTAGCGTGTCGTTCGCTTCCGTCGCACGTGCAGCGAGGCGAAGCGCTTCATCCAGCAGCTCCTGATGGCGGCCATCCGCCGTGAGCAACCGCAAGGCGCGACCGAGTAACGGTGCAACCTGAACGCTACGCAGACGGTCGCCGGCGGTACGCTCCAGGAACGACTGCACATCCTCGTCGCGCAGGACGTTCGCGGCGGAAGTGAGCGCGTGCGCGGTGGCACGCGTTACGGTGCGCGCGTTCGCAGGCTCCGACAGCCACTGCGCCGCGCGGTCGCCCAGCCGGAGGGCGGCGAGCTTGCGCGCGACAACTTCCCTGTCCAGAAAATTCTGCTGCACGAAATTTCCGAGCGCGCGACCGATCCGATCCTTGCGTGCCGGTACGATGGCCGTGTGCGGAATTGGAATACCGAGCGGATGCCGAAACAGGGCCGTCACGGCGAACCAGTCCGCCACACCACCGACGACGGACGCCTCGGCGGCTGCTCGCACGTAGCCGAGCCAGATCCACCCGTAATGCCGCTCCATTATGAGAGCGATGACAAAAACGACGCCCGAGGCAAGGAGCAGCAGCAGAGCGAAACGCTTCATGCGGACCAGACGGTCGCGTTTGAGCGCCTCATCGGCGATCGGCGGGGCGGCGATGATCGGTCGGGGCTCCGGTTTTCGGATCGTTCGCGAGTCGTGCATCGTCACCGCTGAATGTTAACGTGGCACCCAGTCGATCCGGGCGACGCCGGACATCACAATTATTGGATCCAGGATACGATTCCCCCGGAAACAAATGTTCCAAGGCCGTGGGGCGGCCTGTACTTCCTGTCGGCACAACGACAGATTTCCGCGATCGCCGATGGCCGGCTGCTTGCACTACGCCGCGGGAAATCGACGATGCCTGCGGTACTACAACAGTACCGGCGACTCGCCGCCGCCCTCGATGCCATGTCGGACGTACTGGTTCAATTCGACGAACCTCAGCTGAGCGCTGACGGCAGGATGTTCACCGCGGAAGTGCGTGGGAATCGACTCCCCACGGGACTGTGGGAAGCCTGGATCGAGTTTCAACCGCGAATTGGCGGCGACCCCGTGCGTACGCCGCGCGAGACAGAACAACTATCTCGAGGCGACCTTCGTTTCTGGGCCGCTGGCATTACGAGAGACCAGTTGAGAGACGCACTGGCACGGGCACTGGCCCCTCAGGAGGGGCAGCATCTCGATTCAGGCGCGCGGCTTACGGACGCGGACGCGGCCGCCGAGGGCGAGACGGTCCTCGAGACGACGCAGGCCGTAAGCGACGAGCCGGTGCTGGACCCGTTTGCCGTTTACAGGCATTCCGGCGAGTACACACTGCGTCAGGAACTCCGGGGCCTGGACGCTCAACAGCTGGCCGACATCATCGGCAAATATCGGATTGCCGACATCGACGTCATCGATCTCGCGCGGACGTATGAAGATGCACTAGCGGAGAGAATTGTTGCAGACGTGCAACACAATGTGGACACAAATCGGACAGCTTCGTCCGAGCCGGATAGTCGCGCCGAGAAGTAGAAGCGTGCTCGAGGGCATCTCTGCGCGCGACTACAAACGCACGGTTTTCCACATTTGAGGCGAATGCGAGCTACCGAGCCTTCCCCAAACGCACGTCTCGCACGCTGATCGGAGGCGCGATTCCGGCCGGTGTATCGACCAGCAGCACTACCGGCCGGCCGTCGACCATGCCTGTCGTGACCTCTTCTGCCCGTCCGTGCTTCGCGGGCTCTCGCGCCGTGGCGGCTTGTTGCATCAGCGCATAGAAGTCCGCGGCGCGCGCCGGCGTCAGCCACACAGTCGCCCACGCGATGGCCGGCCCGCTCGCTGTGTTCCAGGTGACGTAGCGGTCGCCGTTCCATCCTGACGCACCGCGTGCGGCTTCATCCACGTCGTTCAGATGCTGATAGAGATATAGTCGAGTCTCGAACTCGCCGAGATCGTTGCTGTAGGTCGGAGCGACCGCTGAAACGGGGGCGAACGCAACTGGAGTCGGCGCCACGCGCTTGTCGAAGAATTCGTTCTGGTGCAGGATCTGCGACGTCGATACGGGCAAGTCCCGGAACGGTACCTTGCCAGGCTCGCGTGCGCGGAAGTTCCTCACGAATTCCGCGCCGCTCAGATATGGGAACACCAGCGTTTCCTGAATCACCATCGGCGCGCTCGCGTAGACGGGCATCGCGGCCTGATTGTCGCGAATGGTCTGCCGCACGCGATCCCATCCACCAGGCATCGCGACGGCAATGTTGCCCGGTCCGAGCATCGCGTGTATCTGCTCGTACACCGCTTCGCCCTCGAACACAGCCTGTTGCGCGGATTGACGATCGTTGTCGCCCGTTAGCTTCTGGATCGAATCGAGATTCACGTACTGATCCTGCAACGCGTGCACCAGCTCATGCGTCACGATCAGCTGCGCCGATTCCTTGGGTGACCCCTGGACGATGTAAAGCACCTTCGTCTCCGGATCGTAGAATCCCACGATCTGCTCTTCCAGCAGGCGGGTCATCAGTTTGGGGAGATCGAGCGTGTCGGGGATCATGCCGAGCAGCTTGTAGGCAGCGGACTGTCCCGCGATCGCTCGCAAGGTTGCGGTATCTGCAAGCTGCTTGAGCACGTAGTCGCGCACCTGCTCCTTGCTGCGCACTTCGATTCTGGGCGGTGTCTTGAACTGGAGGCCGACCGCTTTCTCGACGGCGGGAACAGCCTGCGCGACGATGTCGCCGTAAGGCCCGCCCGCGCTCTCGGGACGACTGCGACACGACGCACTCGCGATGACGAGAAGTGACACTGCTACCGTCTGCACCACACGCGAGACGCTGTCGGAAATGCGCTGCATCATTGACCGATGAAATGAGTGAAGTACCACTGGATCAACGCATTGCCATAGAAGAGCGAGACAATAGCGGCAGGCGCGAGAAATACGCCAAACGGCACCAGCGGAAGCGTCGCGACTTCCGTGCCGTCGCCGGTGTCGGGGGTATTATCCGAGCGCGGAAGCAAGCGCGTTACCGGAAGCACAACCCCGACAAAGACGACGACGCCGATTGCCGCTCCGATAAAGATCGTGAGCAGCGCGCGTTGCGGACCGAGCGCCGCACCGACGACCGCCATCAGAGTGACGTCGCCAAATCCCATCGCCTCGCGTTTGAGCGCGGCCTCGCCGAGCCAGCCCGCGATCGCGATCGCACCAGCGCCGGCGAGTGCGCCCATCATTGCATCATAGGGTGTTGCAAAGGCTGATTGCGAGCGCATGAACACGGCCGCGAACGCGGTGACGAGCACCCATATCAGGCCGAAGATCGTGAAGCCGTCAGGGATTACATAGTGCTTCGCATCAGTGATCGCGATGCCGGTCATGAGTGTCACGAACACGGCGACGCGCAATGCGAGCAGGTTCGGACCGAACAGGAGAACAGCGCCGAGCCAGACGAGTGCGACGAGCAGCTCGACCAGCGGGTACTGCGCAGATATCGCCGACTTGCAACCGGCGCAGCGTCCACGGAGCGCGATCCATCCGAAGATGGGCACGTTCTCGTAGGCGCGAATCGGGCGCTCGCAAGCGGGGCAGCGCGATGGCGGCCTTACTATCGACATTCCGGCTGGCCAGCGCGCAATGCAGACATTGAGAAACGAGCCGATGCACGCACCGATCAGAAACGCGAAGACCGCGCCGAGCAGCACGTCACTCATACTCTTGTAACGGCATATAGGAGAATCCCTGTGGCGACTGCAACGTTGAGTGATTCCACGGCGCGAATCGGGATCGCGACCGTGCGACTCGCAGCGTCGGCAAGCTCGCTCGACACTCCGCTTCCTTCGTTTCCAACGACGATTGCAACATCACTGTCGCCACCCGGCGCATCGACCGGCTCGCCGGTGACGCTCGTCGTCCAGATCGGGATCGCCCTGTCTCGGAGAAACTCCAATGTACCGCTTACCGTCGCGTGAAAAGCGACGTGCGAGAAGAGCGCCCCCATCGCCGCGCGCACGACTTTCGGATTGAAAAGGTCCACGGTTCCCGGCAATGCAATCGTCGCGGAGACCCCAAAGGCCTGGGCGGTCCGGAGAATCGTCCCGACATTGCCAGGATCCTGGACTCCGTCCAGAACGAGGAGCAAATGCGGCCTCTCGATGCTTTCGAACGAGCGTTCGGGCTGTTCGGCGATCACGACGACACCCTGTGGTGTATCTGTACCCGACGCAACGGCCAACTCGACGTCAGTCGTTTCGTCGACGTCGAATCCGTGAGCGGCGGCAGCCGAGCGCAGGGCGGTTTCGAGCGCAGCGCCGCGATCGGTTTCGCGGAGGCCAGGGGCAATGAGTGCCGAGCGGATGCGCAGCGGAGATGCCAGCAATTCCTCCACGCAACGAACGCCCTCGGCGGTGAACAGGCTCGTGCGCTCTCGCGCGCGCCGGCGTTGCAGATCGCGGGCGACGGTGAGCGACTTCACGAGTGCGGGTTTGGGGGTTGTTGGTGTTTATGCATGGAATAGCTTTTGCCAGTGGCAGCGGAAATCTACAGTGAGATCCTGAATGAAACGAATAGTGACTTTGATTGCGGCCGTCATGCTGTGCGGGTGTGCCGTCAGTCAACAGCAGGAAGTCCAGATGGGCCAGCAGTATTCCGCGCAGATAGCGCAGCAACTGCCGCTCATAAATGATCCCGAGATAGTGCGATACATCAACGTGCTGGGCGATTCTATCGCGCACGTGACGAGTCGCCGCGATCTCGACTGGCATTTCTTTGTCGTCAACAGCTCGGAGGTCAATGCGTTCGCCGTGCCGGGGGGATACGTGTACGTCAACCGTGGCCTGATCGAGCGCGCCAGGACCATGGATGAACTGGCGGGTGTCGTGGGCCACGAGATCGGACACGTGGTGAAGCGTCACACGGTGAAGCAGATGCAACAGGAGCAGGGCGCGAACATCGGCATCACGCTCGCGTGCGTGCTCACGGGTGTCTGCAACAACCAGGCGACAGGAACGGCGATTAACGTCGGCGCGACTGCGCTGTTCGCGAAATTCAGCCGCGGCGACGAGGCCGAGGCGGACGAGGAAGGATTCAGGAACGTGGTCCGGGCGGGAATATCACCGGAAGGACTGGTGACGATGTTCCAGACGTTGATCGATGAACGTCAGAGGAGCCCGGGCACGGTCGACGCATGGTTCGCGACGCATCCACTCGAAGAAGATCGCATCGCAGACGTCCAGAACTTGATCAATACGCTCACGCCGCAGCAACTGGCGTCGCTCACCAAGGACTCGAAGAACTTTCACACATTCAAGGACCGCCTGGCGACGCTGCCGCCTGCACCGATCTCCAAGTAGCGACGGTCGTGCACGACAGCGCGGGCGCTGTGCGCCCGCGTGGTCAGAGCGTATGCACGAAGGCGCGCAGGAGCGCCTGAAATTGCGCTGCCACGCGCGCGGTCGTCTCGAGGACTTCGGCGTGAGCCAGCGGAGCCTGCCCGATGCCGGCTGCAGCATTCGTGATGCAGCTCACGCCTGCCACGCGCAGGCCCAACGTACGCGCCATTGTGACTTCCGGCACAGTGGACATGCCCACCGCGTCGGCGCCGAGCGTGCGAAGCATCCGTACTTCCGCGGGCGTTTCGTACGCGGGGCCTGGCAGCATCGCATAGACACCGTCGCGCAGTTCGATCCCGAGATGCGATCCCGCCGCATGCAATTGTGCGCGCATCGCCGAATCATACGCATTCGACATGTCGGGGAATCGGGTCTCACCCGGCTCCGCAGATCCTGTAAGTGGCGACGTGAAGGTAAGGTTGAGATGGTCTTCGATGACCATCAGGTCGCCCGCGGCGAAGCTCTTGTTGACGCCGCCAGCGGCGTTCGAGACAAATAGCGTACGTGCGCCGAGCGCGTGAGCGATGCGAACCGGGAAGGCCGTGAGCTGCGGCGGGTGGCCCTCGTAGGCGTGAAACCGCCCCGCAAACACCGCCACTTTTCTGCCTTCGATGTCGCCTATCACGAGCTTGCCGGCATGTCCTTCCACGCCCACGCCAGGCAGTCCGGGTATCTCTCCATACGGGATCGTGACGTGATCGCGAACATCGTCGACGAGACCGCCCAGTCCGGAGCCAAGTATTATCGCGATCGATGGCGCAAGGTCTCCAATGAGCGGCAGGATGGTCGCTGCCGCCTCGCGCGCTGCCTCGCCGCCGTATGGTCTCACGATTGATATCCCCAGTCGCGCGCGAGATCCGTCCGCACCGACGCAATGAGCTGCGCGCGTTCGGCAAACGGCAGAAACGACGCCTCGCACGCGTTGAGAACACAGCGGCAGAGATCGGCCATCGTCATGCCGAGCTCGTTCACCGCTCTGGCGTATTCGTCGCTGAGCGTGACGTCGCTGATCAGACGGCTGTCGGTGTTGATCGTGACTCGCACTCCGGAATCGAGATAGCGCTTGATCGGATGCTGCCTGTAGCTCGGCACCGCGTGCGTCTGCTCGTTGCTCGTGGGACACATCTCGAGTGTAATGCCCCGATCCCGGATATAGTCCAGCAACGCAGGGTCTTCGCCTGCGCGTACGCCGTGTCCGAGACGCGACACATTGCAGTCGAACAGCGCGCTCTCGATCGAGGCCGGACCGGCAGCCTCACCCGCGTGGCACGTTACACGGAGGAAGTGCCTGCGTGCATAGGCAAATGCAGCAGCATGGTCGGCCGCGGAGAACTCCGCTTCAGCACCGGCGAGATCGAAACCAACGACGCCGGATCTCATGTGCCGCACCGCCGCCTGCGCAGCTTCGAGCGAACGAGCGGGATCCCAGTGACGCAGCGAACAGGTGATGAAACGCGCGACGGTTCCGAAATCGCGCTCACCGCGTCGCAGGCCGCGCAGAGTCGCTTCGATTACTTCATCGACCGTGAGACCGGCGCCAACGTTCAGATGCGGTGCGTTCCGGATCTCGATGTAGCGCAGACCATCCCTGCTTGCATCTTCCACCAGCTCGTATGCAACGCGCTCCAGTGCCGGTGCAGTCTGGAGAATCGAGATAGTGGTATCGAAGCGATGAAGGTAGTCGCCCAGATCGGTGACGTTGTCCGCGCACATGTATCTTCGCAACGCTTCAGCGTCATCTCTGGGAAGTGTGATGCCGTGATCACGCGCGAGATCCAGCATCGTCTCGGGCCGAAGCGAGCCGTCGAGGTGGCAGTGGAGCTCGGCTTTTGGCATGCGACGCAGGTCGTCTGCTGTGACGGTGTCCACGAAATGCTGCTTGCTGTTTGCCCTCGTCACTCTGGAGAGACCTCATCCGGGACACCGGACTGCCGAGCGCTTACGACCCGAAAGATTGCACCGGCGTATGCGGGCAGTCCCGGATCGGCTGGAAGGCCGCGGCTATCGGCAAGATTGCGTGTATTGCCGAGCAATCGTGCCACCTCCGGGTTCCATGCCGTAATGGCGTCGAGCGTGGTCTGGCCCGGGGTGGCGGAGACAGGTGTGCCGTCCACGAAGATAAGGAAGGGAGAAGTCAATGTGTCGTTCCGGGTTTCACGAATGACCAGTTGTGTTCGTTGTAATCTGACTCATGAAGCGCGTGCTTGCGTCGCACCTCATCGATGAGGAGTTGACGGATGTCCTGCTGCCTGTCATAGATGACTGGCGCACCCCGAAGCATCGAGTAGCCTCCGCCGCCCGTCTGGCGATAATTGCTCAATGCAAGGGTGAACGAGTCGGTCGCAGCAACGGGCTTGCCGCGGTAAGTGAGCACTGTGACGCGCTCGCCGACCGGGCGACTGACGTCGATCGCGTAATTCACGCCACTGACGACGTCGAAGTTGTAACCAGCGACGGACGTGTCGACAACCAGTGACCGGCTTGCCTCGGTCCGGTAGTAGCGACTGCTGAACTCGATGTATTGTTTCAACTGTGCGCCACTGATTCGGATGGCGCGGAGTGTGTTGTCGTATGGATACAACTGTGCCAGCTGGGCGACCGTGATGCGGCCCGGGCCGAGCCTCGAGTGAAGGTCGAACGCAGCGGTGGACGCGATGTCGGCGTTGGCGGCGCGCCGCTCCACGTCCAGAATGAAGCCCGTGATGCCGGTCGATACTGCGCGGGCGGAATCAGCGCGCCACGCATCCGGCGTCGAGCCGATCGCGGAGTTCACAAACCGCACAGTTGCCCGATGCGCGTGTCGTACCGCGGCAACGACGCGTGCGTCCTCCGGATGATCATTGCTCTGGATCACAGCGCCAGTTGCGGCAGCGCTCGTCCACGTGCGACCCGCGCTGCAGGTCATGGGCAGAGTCACCACCGCGACACTCGTGGCCCAGTTCCTGGGTTGAATCACGAGCGTGTTCCCGATCATCCGACCGGGATTCTCACGATGCGAATGTCCGTAGACCACTGCCGCAATTCCCGGTATTTCGGCGGCAACGCGTGCAGCGACGTTCTCGCTCGCGACTCCGGTGCTCACGGTGTCGTAACTGGACGGCTCGTCGAGTCCGGAATGCAGCACGACGACGATGACGTCCGCGCCGGCCTTGCGCGCTTCCGCAACTGCAGCGCGAACCGCTGGCACAATATCTCCGATGTGCATCTTCGCTTTTGCGAGATTGCTCGAATCCCACAGATTCGATCCCGGCGTCGTCGCACCCACGATTCCGACTCGCACGCCCGCGCGCTCAACGATGGTGAACGATCTGTACGCATGCGGCTGCCCGGCGCGACTCACGTTCGCCGCAAGCATCGGAAACCGTGCATGGGCAACCGCGCTGTCGAGATAGGCAACGCCGTAGTTGAACTCATGATTCCCGATAGCCGCAGCGTCGTAGCGCATCGAATTCATTGCCGCGACGATTGGATTGTGCCCTGTCGTCGATATCCTTGCGGCGACATATGCGAGCGGCGTGCCCTGGAGCATGTCGCCGGCGTCGACGAGGATGACCCTGCCCCGGTTGGCGCCCCGGACTGAATCAACGATAGTCGCGGCCCGGCCGAGTCCCCTCTGGGCATCTGCGCGGTTCGCGTAGTAGTCCCAACCGCGGATGTGCCCATGCACATCCGTTGTCGCCGCAACGCGCAGAGTGACCTGGACGGCCGGCTGGCATCCGGTACGCAACGGCCGGCCGCTCAGCAGGGCGACTGGCGCCAGCAGTGCGGCGGCGCTGCAAAGCAGCAGGCCTCGACAGGCAGGTCCGAACATCAGGATAAGTTATCGGGGACGGCAATGGCCCGAAACCGCGGGCCGGCCGGGGTTGATACACCTTCGTGACAGATCCACGCTCCCATCGGTGCCTCCGGGAAGCGAACTTTCGTGACGATCATGATGTCTGGAAACGACGACAACGGCGCAGTAACGGAGCGAATACTGGTCGTCGACGACGAGCCGGATATAGTCGCTCTTGTCGCTTACCATCTCGCCCGCGCGGGCTACGGTGTGTCGACAGCCAGCACGGGACCCGAGGCACTGGCGAAGGCCCGCGCCGAGTCGCCTGCGCTCATTGTACTCGACCTCATGCTCCCCGGAATGTCGGGATTCGACGTCATCGAGAAACTGCGCGCGGATCCGGCCACTGCGAACATCGCGGTTCTGATGCTTACCGCGCGACGCGACGAACCCGATCGGGTGCGCGGCCTGGTCCTCGGTGCCGACGACTATCTCACCAAGCCGTTCTCACCACAGGAGCTCACGCTCCGCGTTGGTGCGATCCTCAGGCGGATTCGCGCACCAGCGGCGGTACAGAGCGACGTGATCAGGGTGGGAGCAGTGCGGATCGATCGCGCTGCTCACGAGGTGAGAGTCGATGGCGATCTGATCGATCTCACCCCCACCGAATACAAGCTCCTTCTGACACTGGCGGAGCGTCGTGGCCGCGTGCTTGCGCGCACCTTGCTGCTGGAAACAGTGTGGGAGGCTGCTCCGGACATACAGACACGCACCGTTGACATGCACGTACAGCGACTTCGCACCAAGCTCGGCGCATCCGGTGACATGATCGAAACCGTGCGCGGCTTTGGCTATCGAATCAATGCGGCGCCGCCGAGGAGCTTGTGAGGCTCGCCAATCGCATACTGCTTTCGTCACTCGCAATAATCATCGCGCTGACGTTGACGGTCGCGTTCATCATGGATGGGCAGCTTCACAGGCGTCTCACGGCCGAGCGTACGGATGAGCTCGCGCGCGAGGCTCAGTTCGTGGCGTCGCAATGGACGCCAAGCGTCAGCGCACCGGATCTGGCTCACGCTGCGGGAAGAACGCTGGGCCATCGGGTTACGCTCATCCGTCGCGATGGAGTCGTGCTCGGAGACTCGCAGTTCGACTCGGCGGGCGTCGCCGGCCTGCAGAACCACTCGGGAAGACCGGAAGTGATCGCGGCCTTCGCTGGCCGGATCGGTACGTCACGCCGGCTCAGTCCGTCGGAAGGAGACGACGAGGTGTACGTGGCGGTACCCGCGCAACTGGGTGCGGCTCGCGTCTCACAGAGCACGGCGTCGTTCGACGCGATATTCAACACGGCGCTGGGCGATGTAGCATTCGCCGGTGCGGCTGCTGCCGCCATCGCGCTGTTGCTCGCGGTCGTATTCGCCCGAACCGTGTCGCGCCCCGTAGTGGAATTGCGCGATGTCGCACGCGCCATCGCCGAGGGCGACCTGTCGCGCCGGCCATCGATGTCAGCTCCGGGCGAGGTTGGCGATCTGGCGCGCGCACTGTACAGTCTGTCGGAGCAGCTGGGCGCGCGTCTCAGGGCGTTGCAGGATGACGAGGCTCTGGTATCGGCCGTCGTGGAGTCGCTCAGTGAAGGGGTACTCGCAGTCAGCGCTCGCCGTTCCGTGTTACGCATCAATACCGCCGCGCGCGGAATGCTCGGCGTTCATGAGCAGGTACCGTTCTCGGTGGATCACATACCGCGTGAGCGAGAGCTGCACGCAGCACTCGAGAGCGCACTGAGCGGCGTACCGTCCGACGCTGAACCCATGGAGGTCTCGGGACGGATGGTGGCGGTGGCGGCACGCCCGTTACCCGGCGGCGGCGCGGTACTCGCCCTCACGGACCTTACCAGGACGCGGCGACTGGAAGCAATGCGGCGGGATTTCGTCGCGAACGTGTCGCACGAGCTGCGCACGCCTCTCACTGTCATCGGCGGATTCGCCGAGACGCTCGGCGAGCCCGGCGTGGAAGAGGATGATCGCATCAGATTCGCATCGTTGATACAATCCAACACTGCGCGCATGCAACGCATCGTGGACGAGCTGCTGGACCTGTCGCGCATCGAGTCTGGCGGTTGGGTACCGCGGCCGGTGAACGTGGACGTCGCTGCCGTCGCTGCGGAAGCGATCGCCTCCAGCGCCGAAGTCGCTGCGGCCAATGACGTCATAACGGAAGCACAGGTATCGAACGATGCACGCTGGGTGTATGCGGATCGCACGGCGTTGCGTCAGGTAATCTCCAACCTCGTCGAGAATGCCGTCCGCCATACATCACATGGAACGGTCACGGTGTTCGCACATCGCGAGGACGGCGGATACACCGTAGTCGGCGTGAGGGACTCCGGAGTCGGGATTGCACCCGCGCATCTGCCGCGCATCTTCGAACGGTTCTACCGCGCGGACCAGGCGCGTTCGCGCGACAAGGGTGGGACCGGGCTCGGACTGGCGATCGTGAAGCATCTCGTGGAGGCACACGGAGGAACGGTGCGTGCCGAGAGTGTGCTCGGGCGGGGCACAACCGTGAGCGCCTCGTTTCCGGCCGCCGTGTCGACACCGCGGTAGACATGATGGATCAGCCGTGACATAGCCGTTACGGAACCGCGGTGAATTCCGTGATGTGCGAGAGTGACTATTAGACGTTGTTCAAACCCTCTCACGGAGTACCCTGTGATTCGACCTGTTCGTATTGCGGCACTGACTGCGGTGATGTCAGGCGCATGCATCTCGATGGCGTGCGCGCAAGCAACCAACCTCACTGGCGCCGGATCGAGCTTCGCGTACCCGATCTACTCCAAGTGGGCCGCCATGTACGCGGCGAAGACTGGAGTGAAGATCAACTACCAGTCGATCGGCTCGAGCGGCGGTATCCGTCAGCTGTCCGACGAGATCGTCGATTTCGGCGCAACCGACGGGCCGATGACCAACGAGCAGCTCGCGAAGGCGAAGGGTGGCGCGATCCTGCACTTCCCGACGGTTCTGGGTGGTGTCGCGGTGACCTACAATCTTCCGGGCGTGACGCAGCCGCTCAAGCTCACCGGACCGGTACTGGCCGACATCTTCATGGGCGGCATCACGAAGTGGAACGACTCCCGCGTCGCGGCGCTCAATCCCGGTGTGAAGCTTCCATCGACTGACGTGATCGTCGTACACCGCGCCGATGGCAGCGGCACGACGTTCATCTTCAGCGATTATCTCGCAACCGTCAGCACGCCATGGGCGGCCAAGGTGGGTCGAGGACAGAGCCTCAACTGGCCAGTGGGACTTGGCGGCAAGGGCAGCGAAGGCGTTACGGGTCAGGTCAAACAGCTTCCAGGCGCAGTCGGTTACGTCGAGCTGTCGTACGCAAAGCAAAACAAGCTTCCGGTTGCGTTGATCAGGAATGCAGCTGGTGAGTGGGTTGCCCCGACGCTGCAATCGGTTACCGCAGCCGCGGCTGGAGCGGCGGCAAAGATTCCCGCGAATACCGATTACCGCATCTCGATCGTGAACGCGCCAGGCAAGGGTGCGTATCCGATCTCTTCGTTCACATGGATCCTCGTTTACGAGCACCCCAAGGATGCTGCAAAGGGAAAGGCACTAACCAACTTCCTGCGTTGGGCATACACGAACGGCGAGGCAGTTGCAGGATCGCTCGACTACGCACCACTGCCGGCAACGATGGTTCGTCGGCTTGACGCACGTCTAACCGCGCTCGGAGCGGGCAAGTAACCATGCGGATATCCGCCTTGCTACTCGCAGTCGGCGTGTTGCTCCCGCCGACGCTGAAGGCTCAGGACTCGACTCGGGCCGATACCACCAAAACCGTTACGAAGGTAACAATTCCGATCGACTTCTCCGGTGTCGTATTCGGGAACTACCAGTATCAGGCCGCTGCCGGCCCGAACAAGAACCAGAACAAGTTCGACGTCGAGCGCGCCTATCTCACGTTCAAGATGCCGGCCGGCGATCGTGCCAGCATCCGCGTAACGGGCGATCTGTACCAGCAGACCGCCTCCGGCAGCGATTCGTACTACAAGGGCTGGGTGCTGCGCGCCAAGTACGCATACCTGCAGTACGATTTTCTCAAGCCGAAGAAAAGCGGCGACTGGGGTTTCACCAGCAGGATCGGTCTCCTTCACACGATGTTCATCGACCACGAGGAAAACTTCTGGCCGCGCTGGCTGTCGCTGACTCCGGTCGAGCGCGCTGGCTACTTCTCGTCCGCAGATGCGGGAATCGCCGGAATCGTTACGCTACCGAGCAAATTGGGCGAAGCATATCTCGCCGTGACCAACGGATCCGGATACGCATCGCGTGAGACTGACAGGTTCAAGGACTATCAGGCGCGCCTCACGATCACCCCTCTCGGCAACAGCGACATGTCGTATCTCCGTACACTCGCGATCGACGGCTGGGTGTATCGCGGCGATCTCGCCAGCAAGTTCGTGAACGGCGGGAGCGGTCAGCTCGGTCCGATAGGTACCGGACTGGAACGCAACCGATACGGCGGCTTCGTCGGAATTCGCGATCCGCGTCTCGTGCTCGGTGTCGACTACGCGCAACGGCAGGACGGAATGGACACTGGTGCGAACACCGCTGCCTCTCCCGCCGGCATCGCCGACAGCACAGGACGTCTCGTCGCGGGCTACGTCGTCGCCAAGCCTTTCAGGATGATCGACTCGAAATCGACGATACCTCTCGGCATCGTGTTGAGATACGACCAGGTAACGCCAAACACGTCCACCAGTCCCAAGATCAACACGTTCATCGGCGGGCTGAGCTGGGATCTGACATCCAAGACTTCGATATCGCTCGACTATCAGGAAGCGACACCGGCTAACGGCGCGCCTGTCGCTCCTACCAAGACCTACTACATGCACTGGGTTGCGAACTTCTGACGACGAACGTCATGACGCACCGTTCCTTACGTTCCTTACGCTCATTGCGATAAGTTGACAGACTGAACCATACCGGCGGCGCGGCATCGCGCTGCCGGTATTTTTTTACTGCGCGCCAGCGACGGAGTTCTTCGACCTCCCCGCCTGCCGGCAGCCGGACATCGGTCGTTTGCTGGCCGCCGAGGCGGACGGGGGCGCTATCCGATGTCGGTCTCGCCTCAGCGGTGGTATGATTCGTGACTCCAACCATCCACGCGCATGAACCCAACCAGCTCAACCGGCAGAGTGCTCGGCGTCTGCCTCGCAGTCCTGTCAGCCACCGGCCTGCTGAATGCACAGGAACCCCGAGTTCGCGCACGAGCGCTTGGCGTCGCACCAGGCATATTCGCGCCGGGAAAGCTGAACGCGATCACCGACGTCGGCGGCGTGCTTGTCGGACAGTCGACAGTGATCGCTGGCGATTCGGTACACACAGGCGTGACGGCGATTCTTCCGCACAGCGGCAACATGTTCTTCGATCGCGTTCCGGCAGCCGTATTCGTCGGGAACGCGTTCGGCAAGCTGGTCGGCGCCACGCAGCTCAAGGAGCTGGGCGAGCTGGAGACACCGATCCTGCTGACGTGCACGCTGTGTGTGTGGCGTGCGGCCGATGCACTCACGGCTGAACTCGTGAGCATGCCCGGCATGGAGAACGTGAGATCGATCAATCCGGTCGTTGGCGAGACGAACGACGGAACGTTGAACGCGATCCGATCGCGGCCGATCTCTCCGGCAGACGTTCACCATGCACTTGCATCCGCGAGTAGCGGACCTGTCGCTGAAGGGAGCGTGGGCGCGGGTGCGGGGACTATCGTATTCCAGTGGAAGGGCGGCATCGGCACGTCGTCACGCGTACTTCCCGCGCCGCTCGGCGGCTGGACCGTGGGCGTGCTCGTTCAGACCAACTTCGGCGGAGTGCTCCAGGTCATGGGTGCGCCGGTTGGCCGCGAGCTCGGGAAGTACGCGTACAAAGACGACGTCGAGCATCAGCGCGGCGATGGATCCGTGATGATAGTTGTCGCAACCGACGCGCCGCTTTCGGACCGCAACCTCGAGCGCCTCGCGGCGCGCGCGATGATGGGAATCGCCCGCACGGGGTCGAGCGCCTCGAACGGATCAGGCGACTACGTGATCGCCTTCTCCACCGCGGAAGGAGTGCGTCGGCGGATCGGCCAGTCGAGCGGAAGCTTGCAGGATCGGAAGCCCGTGCTGCGAAGCACCCAGGACGTATCGAACGACGACATGTCGCCACTGTTCGAAGCGGTGATAGAATCCACGGAAGAAGCGGTTTACAACTCGCTGTTCATGGCGACATCGGTGACAAGCGAAGGGCGAACCGTCGACGCTATACCGCTGGATCGCGTGCGCGAGATACTGGCGAAATACAACGTCGGAAAGAGATAGCACGCTGCGCCGCGGTTAACTTTGCGTATGGTCTTTGGCTTTGGCACCAAGCGGCGGCGGGAGCGTCTTCGCAACCAGCCGTTCCCGCAAGCATGGCGCGCCATCGTAGAGCGAAATCTTCCGGTATTCCGCCGCCTTCCGGCCGCGGATCAGACCGAGCTGCTCGGCCACGTGCAGGTATTTCTCGCCGAGAAGCACTTCGAGGCGAGCGGCGGACTCGAGATGTCGGACGAGATCCGCGTGACGATCGCCGCGCAGGCGTGCGTGCTGCTGCTGCATCGCGAGACCGACTACTATCCCGAGCTCACGTCGATAATCGTGTATCCCTCGGGATACACCGCGTACGAGCAACGTCCAATCGGTGGCTGGATCTGGGAGGAAGGCGGACAGGAACGACTGGGGCACACCGCGCGTGAGCTGCGTGCGATGGTGCTGGCGTGGGACGCCGCGAAGCAGGGCGCGGCCGATCCAGGCGATGGAAGGAACCTCGTCCTCCACGAATTCGCGCATCAGCTGGATTTCGAGAATCTCGTCGCCGATGGAACTCCGGAACTGCAGACGAAAGGGGCGTACGTCGCATGGGCGCGCGTGATGAGCGCTGAACTCCGGGCGTTGCGCCATGCCGACGACGCCGGCCTTCCGACCGTTCTGGACACGTACGGGGCGACGAATCCCGCCGAATTCTTCGCTGTCGCCACCGAAGCGTTCTTCGAGCTGCCGCTGGCATTGCAGGACCGGCACCCCGAGCTGTTCCGGGAGCTTCGCGAATTCTATCGTCAGGATCCAACCACGTACTCCACGGAGACGCAACCCGGCTGAGCTCGGGCAACCGCAACGGGGGGGAGAACCGCGCCGCCGCGGCTGCCATAGGGGTGGCAATTCCGGCGCACCGCGGGCGGGCCTCGCCGAACCGGGGATGGGGCAGAAACCCGCGTCTGGCGCATCCTTGCGCTTTGCGTCATGTTGGAGGATTCCCCCCGGGAGAAAGACCGGCCCGTGTCAGCGTTGATAGAAAGAGTTCGGTCCTCCATCAGCGACCGGTACGTTGTCGAGCGAGAAGTTGGCCAGGGAGGCATGGCCACCGTGTATCTCGCCCGCGACGTCGAGCACGACCGTCCGGTAGCGGTAAAGGTGCTCAGCACCGACGTGTCGATCGTCCTCGGCGCCGAACGCTTCAGACGCGAGATCGAGGTTACGACCGCGCTCTCGCACCCTCACATCCTCCCGATACTCGACTCCGGCCAGGCCGGCAATTCACTCTACTATGTGATGCCGTATGTGGAGGGAGAGTCACTGCGCGCGCGGCTGGATCGCGAGCGCAGTCTTTCGATCGACGACGCGATACGTATCACGTGCGAGATTGGCGACGCACTCGAGTACGCGCATCGACATGGGATCGTGCATCGCGACATCAAGCCGGAGAACATTCTGCTCGACGGCGATCGCGCGGTGCTCGCCGATTTCGGGATCGCACACGCGATGGCGCAGGTCGGCGAACAACGTCTCACGCAGACGGGCATCTCGCTTGGCACGCCGACATACATGAGTCCCGAGCAGGCATCCGCGGAGCGCGCGCTGGATGGCCGGAGCGACGTGTACAGCCTTGCGTGCGTTGCGTACGAGATGATCGGCGGCCAGCCGCCGTTCACCGGACCTACTGCGCAGGCCGTGATCGCGCGGCACATGCTGGACTCCGTGCCGTCGCTGACGATCATACGAAGCACCGTACCGCCGCAGATCGAACGGATCCTGATGAAGGCGCTGTCGAAGGTCCCGGCGGACCGGTACCCGACGGCGGGAGAGTTCATCTCGGCATTGCGGCATCCCGAGACGCAGACATTTCGTGCCGTGCAATCGGCGCAGTTCCGGTCGCGAGCGATGCCGCTCTGGAAACGCGTCGCGATCGGGATTGCCGCGGTTGCAGTTGTGGCCGCCGGTGGCTACGGCGTGTGGCGAAGTACGCACAGGACGGGCGGCATTGGCGCCGCGGGCGGCCCAGACCCACGACGAATCGCCGTTCTTTACTTCGCTGATGAGAGCGACGGGCACAAGCTGGGCTATCTCGCGAGCGGTCTTACGGAAGGTCTGATCGACCGGCTTTCGGCAATTCCCGAGCTCCAGGTTACGTCCAGGAACGGCTCGGCACTGTTCGCGAACAAGGATGTCCCGCGAGACAGCATCGCGCGCGCATTGGGTGTCGGCACGCTCGTCGATGGCAGCGTCGAGCAACACGGGGACAGGATCAGTGTGAGTGTGAGACTCAAGGACGCGACCGGCACCGACTTTCAGCGCGCGACGTTCGAAGCTGCTGCGTCGAATCCGCTGGCGTTGCGCGATACGCTCGCGGAACGTGTTACGAGGTTCCTGCGCCAGCGGCTGGGGCAGGAGATCAATCTGAGAGAGGAGCGTGCAGGCACCAGCAATCCGCAGGCGTGGTCGCTGCTGCAGCAGGCCAAGCTCGATATGCGGGGCGGCGACAGTTCGGCGACCTCGAACGACACTGCGGGCATGCTTCGCAACTATGCACGAGCGGATTCGACGCTGATGCGAGCGGCAGCCATCGATCCGAACTGGACACAGCTTCCGACGCTGCGGGGACGAATCGATTATCGCGCGTCGCGTTTCTTCGGCAGCGATCAGCTTCGTGCGAATCAATGGATCGACAAGGGTCTCGCGCAGGTGGCGCAGGCGATCCAGATCGCACCCAAGGATCCAGACGCACTCGAGCTGCGCGGTACCCTTCACTACTGGCGTTGGCTTCTCGCGCTCGAGCCCGATCCGGTAAAGGCGAAAGCACTCCTCGATGATTCGCGCAAGGATCTCGAGACCGCGACCGAACTCTCTCCCAATCGGCCCACTGCGTGGTCGGTGCTCAGTCATCTCTACTATCAATACAACGATGTAGTGAACGCGAAACTCGCCGCCCGGCGTGCGTACGAGGAGGATGCGTACCTCAGCGACGCCGACCGCATCGTGTGGCGGCTCTTCATCTCATCGTTCGATCTGGAACAATTCCCGGACGCGATTCACTGGTGCGAAGTGGGAACCGCCCGCTTTCCCACAAATGCTCTTCTCGCCCAGTGCAACCTCCTCATGATGGGGACCACCGCCGTCAAGCCGGACATTCCGCGCGCCTGGCGCCTCGCCGACTCTCTCGTCAGAGTGTCGAAGGCCCCGGATCGGCCGCTCGCAAGACTCAATGGTCAGGCCCTCGTGGCCGCGGCGCTCGCTCGTGCTGGACTCGCCGACAGCGCGGAGCACGTCCTTGCGAAGCTGGACGATCCTTCCGACATTGATCCCACCAAGGACGTTACCGAAACCAAAGCATTTGTCTGGACTCTGCTTGGTAAGAAGGACAAGGCAATAAGCGCTCTCGCTCTGTACCTTAGCGCCAACCCGGCGCGTGCCATCGACTTCGATGGCGAACGCAACTGGCAATGGCGCAGTATCCACGACGATCCGCGCTTTCAAGCCCTTGTAGTGAAGCCGAAAAAGTAAAACTTCTATCTTCGGGAAGTCCGGAATACCGGCCGATCCCGACCGGAGTATCCAATGCATCGCAGCTCCCCGCTTTCCGCGCTCCTTGGCGTCTTCATCCCAGGAGTGTTATTGCTCGCTGCCTGTTCAACCGATCGCCAGACTGCACCCGCGAGTACCGCCGCATCGGCAAGTGCAAGCCGCGGCGTACAGTCCTCGTCCCCTGCCTGTCAGGTCGCAACACACTCGCAGATAGTCGATCTCTTCGGGCCCGGGGATATCGGCAAGGCAACGGTCGGCTTCGTCCGGATCGAGAACGATCTTCGGCAGCACCGCAATAGCGATGCGATCAACGACATGTACGCCGAGTGGAAATTCACCCTCGACAATTACTACGCCGATGATCTCCGCGGCGCCATGTCGACAGTGACACAGACAAAGACACTCGCATTCGGCAGTGCACTCTATTGCCTCGTCGGTCTCGACGGATCTGCTTTGACGCTCGACTCGACTCCGCTAGGTCCTGACAACGTCGTCGCCGTCGTGATGCCTTCATCGAGCGACCAGACGATCGTCACAGGCTCGAAACACGCGGGATTGCTGGTCCCGGGCGGGACGCTGTCGCAACCAGTGACGATTTCCATCTCGATTCTCCCCGCGACATACACTTTCCCCGCTGGTCCGCTCAATACCAAACTCGATCAGTACGGTCCGTTCTTCGAATTCAAGGTCATCCCACAGCAGACATTCGCCACACCGGTTGTTGCCGCGGCGTGTCTCCAGACGCCAACTGGCGATCAGCCGCCATCGAGCGTCGATCTCGCGCACAACGTGGGGACGGGCATCCAGGTTCTTCCACGCGTAGCAGTGCCGTTTCTCGTTTGCGGCGCAACTGCCCTGGCCCCGCAGCCAAGCGTGTTCGATCTCGCCCGCAATGGAGAGTACGGGCGCGCGGCGAAGCGGCTCGGCTCGGACGCGCTCGGCTTGTTTTCTCCGACGCCGGCCTACGCACTCGTATCGAGCGGTGTGGGTGGAAAGACCACCTCATTCAGCCCGTTCGGCGGCGTCGATACCGCGGTAGTTGTAAAGACGCCCGCAAACTTCCCGACTCAACCGCAGACCGCACCCGCGGGCTCGTCAGTCGCCTCGGCACCGTCTGCGTTGGTGCAAACGGTGAACGGACACACGCCGCTCGGCGGTGCGTCCGTAACGTTCGACGTTGCATCCGGCGGCGGAAGCCTCGGACCCGCATCGAGCTCGACACGGACCACTTCCGTCACGCTCACCACCGACGCCAACGGACTCGCAACCGTTCCGAACTGGACGCTCGGTGTCGGACCCGCGAACTCCGTCACCGCGAACGCGAGCTTCACGCTACCAACGAAGATCTCCGAATTCCCCACTTCGGGTCTTGGCGCCGGCGCCGCGGTGGTCGTATCGGGTAACCCGCTCACGTTCACCGCAACGAGCACCGACGTCATTCCATACGAGGCGAGCGGCTACGTGTACCTCTCCGGTGCCGATGGCATCGCGCCCGGCTTCGAGCAACCGAACTTCGCCGCCACGCCGCAGAACGGGTGGAGCACTGGTGCCGCTGCGTTCGCAAGCTCCAATCTTGCGGCGTCCTGCTCGGCGTTGACCGCAAGCGTCGGTACGATATGGCCCAACAATCCGTCCGGGCTGACGGATATGCTGCTGCGCAAGACATTCACGCTCCCCGCGTGGTGGACCGCAGGACTCACAGTCGGCATTGCGATCGACAACGACTTCAAGGCCTACGTCGATGGCGTGAATGTCACGCCCACCAGCGCATCCGGATATGATCCCGCCAGCGGCTTCGTGATGCACGACAACTGCGCCACACGAGACAGCTACACGTTCCCGAGTCCATCGCTCGGCGGGTCGCACGTTCTGGCCATCAGAGCACGCGATCGCGGTACCGCCGCGTACGTCGATACCAGGATTCGCGTCACGCCGTAATCTGCGGAGTTGGTGCGTGCCATCGGGTACGCACCAACTCTGAATCCGGGCGCTCCGGAAGGACGCCGTCCGCGAATTGCATCATTTGAAATGATCGATCACCTGCTTGCCGGCGCCGTAATCACCATCCACGCGGCGTTCGTTCTCTTCGTCGTCACCGGTGGATTCATCGCGCTCCGCTGGCGTCGTCTCGTATGGGTGCACGTTCCAGCAGCCGTGTGGGGCGTGTTGATCGAGTATCGCGGCTGGATCTGTCCGCTCACGCCGCTCGAGAACACGCTGCGCGCGCGGGCCGGCGTTGCGGGTTACTCCGGCGGATTCATCGAGCACTACATTCTGCGAACGTTGTACCCATCCGGCCTCGACGCGCACGCACGCCTTGCGCTCGGCAGTCTCGCACTGCTCGTGAACGTCGCCGCATACACGCTGATCATTCGCCGGCACGCACGATCCAGGCGACCACTTCCGCCCGCCTGATGCGCCACCGTGGCGACGATGGCTGTCTCGCGCTATTCTCCTCAGGTGCGGCTCCTGGCGTAATCCAGTCCACCGGACGCCTGACATAAGGAGATACTCATGCCGTTCTCTTTCGACCGATGGCGCAGGCGTTTGTTCCTGCTCGGATGCACTGGCTACTGGGCCATTCTCGCGGTGGTCCTTCTGGGCCCGCCAATCATCGCCGCATGGCGCGTTACGCGCCCCGACGCCGGACACGGCGTAATCAGCGGATCGCTGGACGGGACCATGATCCACGTCACCATGAGCAGCGCGCACACGGCACCATGGAGCGGCTCGATCGGCCTCGGTACTCTGGCGCTATGGATGTTCGGCCCGCCGCTGGTGTTGTGGTTTGCGCTGCGCGGACTGCAGCAGTCCCGTTCCGCAACGCCAATCCGCTCGTCGAGCCGATAGCTGGAGGCTGACTTCATTACGTATACGCTCTCAGTGCCCGCTCGCTCAACGCAACTGGTATCGCCATCCTCGCTGCGCTCGCACTTTCCGGAGAGCGACTCAAGGCCACCGGGATGACGAGCTGACGATAACCTGATTCCCCCCGCGCTCGTACGTCCCGAGGCGGTCAGGAACGGCCCGCAGCGCTTGTGACAATGCCGTTACATGGTATTGCCCACCAGCGCCGCGGGCCGTTCTAGCTTTCAGTATCAACATGGACGGCATCGAAGGAATTCGCGGAATGAGCGGCCTCGAGCGCGAGACGACCGCACGCGGGTCCATCGTCGGCTCCGATCTGGGTGACCGCATCTACTCTGTCATAACGACGGCGTTCGCGGTCTGCATCCCACTGCTGCTGATCGCCATCGCGATCGAGATCGGACGCGCGGCGTGGCCTGCCCTGCACCAGTTCGGATTCGGATTCCTGACGTCGAGTGAATGGGACGTTCCGGCGGGCAAGTATGGTGCTGCACCTGCGATTTTCGGCACGGTCGTCTCCTCGTTCATCGCGCTGGTCATCGCGACTCCGCTCGCGCTGGGTGTCGCGATCTTCCTGTCCGAGTTCGCGCCGCGCTGGCTGCAACAACCGGTCGCATTCCTCGTGGATCTGCTCGCCGCCATCCCCAGCGTGGTTTACGGTCTGTGGGGAATCTTCGTCATGATTCCGCTGCTGCGCGAAGACGTCGTGCCATTTCTGCGTGACACCCTCCATCTCGGCGCGACGCCCTTATTTGCGGGGCCCGCGTACGGGCCGAGCATGCTGGCGGCGGGAATCATTCTCGCCATCATGGCGCTACCATACATCTCAGCGGTGTCACGCGAGGTTCTCCGCGCCGTTCCGCGCTCGCAGCGCGAGGCGGCTCTGGCACTTGGTGCAACACGCTGGGAAGTAATACGCGATGCCGTGATCCCAAATGCACGTTCGGGCATAATCGGCGGCATAATACTCGGCCTGGGCCGCGCCCTCGGTGAGACCATGGCGGTCACCATGGTGATTGGGAATCGGGCAGAGATATCGTCATCGCTGCTGGCGCCCGGCTACACGATGGCGTCGCTCATCGCGAACGAATTCAGTGAAGCGACCAGTGATCTGCATCTCTCGGCACTCATGGCCGTCGGCGCAGTGCTGTTCGTGATCACCATCATCGTCAACGCGATCGCGCGCTGGCTCGTGTGGAGCGTATCCGTGAGGAACGAAGCATGACCACCGGCGTGATGCCGCGCTCGACGCGCTTGAACCGGGCCAAGCGCCGCGGTGTGAGCGGAATGATGGTCGCGCTGACATACCTGGCGGCGGCGCTCGCGACACTGCCGCTGCTCTTCATCGTCATACATATCGTCAAGCTCGGGGCCGGGGCGATCAGCGTCGATCTATTCACGAAAATGCCGCAACCTGTCGGCGAGGCTGGCGGCGGCATGGCGAATGCCATCTCGGGGACACTGATTCTTATCGGTATCGCCGCGGCTGTCGGGGTACCCGTCGGAATTGGCGCGGGGTTGTATCTCGCCGAGCACAAGCGAACGCCGCTCGCAAATGCAGTACGGTTTCTGTCGGACGTGCTGAACGGGATTCCGTCGATAGTGATGGGTATCTTCGCATGGCAGCTCCTCGTCCGACCGGTCGGCCATTTCTCGGCTCTCTCCGGCGGTGTCGCGCTCGGCGCGATGATCATTCCGCTGGTGACGCGGACTACGGAGGAGATGATCCGCATCGTTCCCAACTCGCTTCGCGAAGCGGCGCTCGCGCTTGGGTATCAGCGCTGGCGCACATCGCTCAGCGTGATCCTGCGCACCGCGATGCCGGGAATCGTCACGGGAGCGCTGGTGGCGATCGCACGAATCGCCGGCGAGACGGCTCCGCTGCTATTCACCGCGTTCGGCAATCAATTCTGGTCGACGGCACTGCGGCAACCGATCGCTGCGCTGCCGTTGCAGATCTTCACCTACGCGATCAGCCCGTACGACGAATGGCATTCGCTCGCCTGGGCTGGAGCGCTCGTTCTGATCGGCATAGTGCTGGTCATAAGCATCGCCGCGCGGTTCGCCACGCGGTCGCGATTCGGAGCCGCCGTTGACTGAACCAGGAATTGTCGCAGTGACCGCTGACGCAGAATTCGATGATCGATTGCTGGCCACCGAGCCGAACTCGACCAGGCATCTGGAGGTACCTGTCGCGATGCACGTGTTCCCCAATGCGGACCGCCCGACCACAACCGCCGGCACGGACGCGTCAGTCGCACGTCTCGAAGCGACGGGGTTGAACGCGTACTTCGGAAAACAGCACGCGGTGAAGGATGTGACACTCACGCTCGACCCGCGCAGCGTCACCGCGATCATAGGCCCGTCCGGCTGTGGCAAGTCCACACTATTACGGTGCCTGAATCGGATGCATGAAACTGTGCCCGGCGCGCGTACGAGCGGCAGTGTGGCACTGGATGGCGAGCAGCTCTACGGCGATGGGACAAGCGCCATCGCAGTCAGGCGGCATGTCGGCATGGTATTTCAGCGGCCGACGCCTTTCCCCACAATGTCGATCCGCGACAACGTGGCCGCCGGACTGAGAACGCAGGGCAGTGTCCCCTCACGCGCACACATCGACGACATAGTCGAGGACGCGCTCCGCCGCGCCGCCCTCTGGCAGGAAGTCAAGGATCGCCTCCGCACTGGTGCCGTCGCACTTTCTGGCGGACAACAGCAACGCCTCTGCATCGCGCGTGCTCTGGCTACCAAACCGCGCGTCCTGTTACTGGATGAGCCGACGGCGTCACTCGATCCCTCCAGTACCCAGAAGATCGAAGAGCTCGTTTATGAGCTTCGCTCCACTGTCACGGTTGGAATCGTTACGCATAACATGCAGCAGGCAGCGCGTGTCTCGGATCGCACCGCATTCATGCTCGACGGCGCATTGATCGAAGCTGCGTCGACCAACACGCTATTCACCGCACCGAGCGATCCGCGCACCGAAGCGTACATTACAGGGAGGTTCGGATGAGTGCACTGGCCGTTGAGCCCGACACGAGTTCCGTCGCAACAGGGACGATCGAGGCTGTCGATTTCTCATTCTTCTATGGAAAGAAGCAGGCATTGTTCAACGTCTCGCTTGCGATCGAGCCACACAGCGTCACCGCGCTCATCGGCCCGTCAGGCTGCGGCAAATCGACATTCCTCCGATCGATCAACCGAATGAACGACACGATTCCCGGGACGCGGCAGGAAGGCTCGATACTCCTGGACGGAACAGACGTATACGCGCGTGGCACGGATGTTGTCGCCCTCCGGCAGCGCGTTGGCATGGTTTTTCAACGCTGGAATCCGTTTCCGGCATCGATCTATGACAACGTTACGTACGGTCCACGCATCAACGGCGTGACATCACGCGCGCAGCTGGACGAGTTCGCGGAGGATGCTCTGCGTCGCGCGGCACTCTGGGATGAGGTGAAGGATCGCCTGCGCAGGAGCGCGCTTGGGCTGTCCGGCGGACAGCAACAGCGCCTGTGCATCGCGCGCGCACTCGCAAATCGGCCCGAGGTTCTCCTGTTGGATGAGCCGGCAAGCGCGCTCGATCCGATTGCGACGCGCAAGATCGAGCAGTTGCTTCACGAGCTCAAGTCGGAGCTTACGATCGTGATCGTTACCCACAACCTGCAACAAGCGGCACGCATCTCGACGCGCACCGCGTTCTTCTTCCTCGGCGAGCTGGTCGAGGCTGACAGCACGGATAGAATGTTCACGCGACCGCGCGAGGACCGCACCGAGGCATACATCACAGGGAGATTCGGATGACCGCCCTTCAGGACGCACCGAACGGCTTTCGTCACTTTCACGACCAGATGGACGAGCTCAAGGCGCGGCTGCTCGCCATGTCCACGCGTGCAGAGGAGATGATCGAGCACGCAGTCGATGCGCTGCTCCACAACGATCAGGGGATCGCCGAAATGGTGATTGCCAGCGACGCCGAGCTCAACGCGCTGGAAGTGGAGATCGAGCAGCGAGCGGTGGCACTGCTGGCGTTGCAGCAGCCCATGGCGCGTGACCTTCGCTTCATCGTCGGCGCGATCCGGGTGTCCAGCGACCTCGAGCGAATCGGTGATCACGCGGTGAACATCGCGCAGTCGTCGCAGCGCCTGATCGAGCAACGCGCAACACTCGTCCCCGATCCTGAGATCGAGGACATGGCGCGCCGCGCGCGACTGATGCTGAGCGATTCGCTGGATGCGTTTCTTCGCAGCGACGGTGCGCTCGGTCGAAGAGTCTGCCAGGCTGATGATGCAGTCGACGCGCTGCACAATTCCATCTTCCGCATCCTGCTCACACACATGATGGGCGACGCCCGCACCATCACACCGTCACTGGAACTGCTCCTGGTAAGCCGAAACCTTGAGCGCGTCGCCGACCTCGCAACCAACATCGGCGAGGACGCAGTGTACCTTGCAGAAGGAAAGCAGATCAAGCATCACTTTGAAGACTGACCGCGAGGATTGACCCGGCAACCGGCGTTAGATTTCCTGTCATGATCTGGCAGGAAACGTGAATGCCGAACGAAGCTGAGGGGACGCACGCGGGGGCGCAATCGCGACGCCCCGCGCCACGTGCGGACGACGTTCGCATAGCGGCCATAGGCATCGGCTCCAATTCCATTCGGCAGATCGTCGCCGACGTATCTCCCGACGGCGAGATCCGCGTCATCGATGAGATGAAGGCCGCTCCGCGACTGGGCGAGGGCGTAGGCGAGACCGGGCGTATCGGGGAAGCCGCAATCCGCAACGCGCTCGACGCGCTGCTCCGCATGGCCACGCTCACGCGTCAGATGGGTGCTGTGCGCACCGAGGCTGTCGCCACCAGTGCCGTGCGGGATGCGGAGAACGGCGCCGAGTTCATCGCCGCTGTTCGCGACACGACCGGGCTGACGGTTCGCGTTCTGGACGGCGATCAGGAAGCTCTGCTGTCCTACAGAAGTGCGCTGGCGCACTTCGACCTGGCGACTGGACGTGCAGTAGTAATGGACATCGGCGGCGGCTCGCTCGAGCTGGCCCTGAGCGCCGACGGTCTGCTCGACGGCCTGATGTCGTTCCCGATGGGCGCCATCACGATGACTGAGCAGTTCTTCCGCAAGAGTCGCGGCCGCAAAGAGCTTGCGGAGCTGCGTCGGTACGCACGCAAGGAGCTGCGCGCCGCAGTGTCCCGTCGCGACTGGCACGGCGCTCGTTTGATCGGCTCCGGCGGTACGTTCACCAATCTTGCCGGAATGATCCTGTCTCGGCAGGGCATGGGCCGCGCATCGGGCGTTCACGGCACGATAGTTACACGCGCGGAACTCGAGCACGTGCTCGATCTGTTGCAGGGGATGTCACCGTCGGAAAGGCAGACGGTGCCAGGGCTGTCGCCTGCGCGCGCCGACATCATCGTGGCGGGGCTCGCTGTTGCCGCGGAAGTGATGGCGCGCACCGAGGCGCGGGATCTGGTCGTGTCGGCGTATGGAATTCGCGAAGGGCTGCTGCTCGAAGCTGCGAGCATTACGCCGGCCGTCGCCGACCCAGGCGAGGCGCGCAGCCGCTCCGTGATGCAGCTCGCAGAGCGCTCGCATTACGAAGCACCGCACGCACAGCAGGTTCGACGAATCGCGCTCGAGATCTTCGATGCACTTGCCGCAAAACTGGAATTGGGCCCCAGTGACCGTGCGGTTCTAGCAGACGCCGCGCTGTTGCACGACATCGGTTACCACATAAACTTCGAAGCGCATCACAAGCATTCGTATCACCTGATCCTGCACGCCGAGTTGCTGGGGATGACACCTGCCGAGCGCGTGATGGTCGCGAATGTTGCACGATACCATCGTGGCGCGGCGCCGACGGCCCAGCATCGAGCGTACGCCGGTCTGGATCGCCAGCTCAGACGCCGCATCAAGCGACTGGCCGCGATCCTGCGGGTTGCGGACGGGCTGGATCGCGGCCATGCCAGCGCCGTGAAGGAGGTCGACACCGAACTCACGCGAACTGAATTCGCCATTCGGGCGATTCCAGCGTCGAGCTCCGATGATCTACGGCTCGAGCTATGGGGCGCGACGCGGAAGTGCGAGCTGCTGGAGGAAGTGCTCGGGGTTCCCGTGCGGATCGAGGCTGCGTAGGGGCCGGGGCCGGCGGGCCCGCGCCCGCCGCACTGCACCCTCCTCCGCCGTCCTATATTTCAGCTGTGACCAAGCATTCAATCGCGGATGATTTCGGCGCCGTGGACCGGGTCGGGATCGAGGAGCGGGTGGCCAAGTTCACCACGCGCAGCATCAAGAGGAAGTCCAAGCTCTGGGGCCTCCGTACCGCCGTCTCGATGGTCGATCTCACAACCCTCGAAGGCAAGGATACCCCGGGCAAGGTCGCATCGCTGTGCCACAAAGCCCGGCAGCCAAGCGACGACGCCACCATCCCGCCTGTCGCCGCGGTCTGCATCTATCCATCACTCATCAAGGAAGCGCGCAAGCATCTCGCCGATTCCCCGATCAAGATCGCGTCTGTCGCGACAGCTTTCCCGTCCGGCCAGAGTTCGCTCAAGGTCAGGTTGCAGGAAGTGAAGTACGCCGTGAACGCTGGCGCCGACGAGATCGACATGGTGATCAATCGTGGACTCTTTCTCTCCGGCGAGTACGATGCGGTGCAGGACGAGATTGCGGCGGTGGTCGAAGCCTGCGGAGACGCAACGCTCAAGGTGATCCTCGAAGTCTCCGAGCTCGAGACCTACGACAACGTCCGCGCTGCCTCGTTCATCGCGATGCAGGTGTTGCGCGCAGGTGACTTCATCAAGACCAGCACCGGAAAGGCCGGTGGTAGCGCGACCCTCGCCAACACGCAGGTAATGCTGGAAGCGATCCGCGATTTCTATCTCGATACTGGAACGCCGATCGGGATGAAGCCAGCCGGCGGAATCAGGACCGCAAAGCAGGCGTTGCATTATCTCGTCGCCGTCAAGGAAACGCTCGGCGATGCGTGGCTCAACTCGTCGCGCTATCGTTTCGGAGCAAGCTCGCTGTTGAACGATCTGCTCCGCCAGATTCACAAGGAGAAGCACGGCGCGTACCAGGCACCATACTATTTCTCCGAAGCCGCTGAGAGCTACTGAAAATGGCAATCACACTTGATCCGTCCGAGAACGAATCCGCATCGAAGGATTCCAAGAAGAAACACGGACGCAGGCAGGGGATGCCGGAACTGATCTTCGGCGACCTGTGGGAATACGACCCCGCACCGGAGACCGCGGATCCGCGCATCCGTCAGCGGTACGATCTGTTCATCGGCGGACGTTTCATCGCGCCGCAATCGGGCGAGTACTTCACGTCGATCAATCCGGCCACGGAGCAACCCGTCACCGAGATTGCCCTCGCCAACTCGGCAGATGTCGATTCTGCGTACATGGCTGCACAGCTTGCGTACGAGACCGTCTGGCGCGACATGACCGGACGCGAGCGCGGAAAGTACATCTATCGCATCGCGCGGCTGCTGCAGGATCGCGCGCGTGAATTTGCGGTCGCAGAATCGATCGATGGCGGCAAGCCGATTCGCGAGTCGCGCGACTTTGACGTTCCCATGGCTGCGGCGCACTTCTTCTACCATGCGGGATGGGCCGACAAGCTGGCGTACGTCGCACCCGGCCGCACGGTCGAACCGATCGGCGTTGTCGGCCAGGTAATCCCGTGGAACTTCCCGCTGCTCATGCTCGCATGGAAGATCGCGCCGGCGATGGCCGCAGGCAATTGCGTCGTGCTCAAGCCCGCGGAAACGACCTCCGCGACGGCGATGAAATTCGCTGAGTTGCTGCAGGAAGCGGAACTCCCCGATGGCGTTGTGAACATCGTAACCGGAGCGGGAGAAACCGGCGCTGCACTCACGGGTCATCCTGCCGCCCGCAAGATCGCTTTCACGGGATCGACCGAAGTCGGCAAGCTCATCATGCGACAGCTCGCCGAGCGTGGCACGCGCATGACGATGGAGCTGGGCGGCAAGGCAGCGAATGTAGTCTTCGAGGATTCACCGATCGATCAGGCCGTCGAGGGTGTCGTCAACGGCATCTTCTTCAATCAGGGCCACGTCTGCTGCGCAGGCAGTCGTCTGTTGATTCAGGAATCGATCGCGGATTCGTTCGTGCACAAGCTGCAACAGCGCATGGCCAGTCTCCGCGTCGGCGATCCGCTGGACAAGAACACCGACATCGGCGCAATCAACTCGCGCGAACAGCTGGACAAGATCTGCGACCTGGTGGAAAGCGGTGTCGCCGAAGGTGCGAAGCTATACCAACCTGCGTGCCCGCTTCCATCGCGTGGATTCTTCTTCCGCCCGACGCTGTTCACCGAAGTGACGCAGAGCCATCGCATCGCGCGGGAAGAGATCTTCGGGCCAGTGCTCAGCATCCTCACGTTCCGTACGATGGATGAAGCGATCGAGAAGGCCAACAATACGATGTACGGGCTGTCGGCGGGCGTATGGACCGACAAGGGCTCGCGCATTCTTCGCATGGCTGCGGAACTGAAGGCGGGCGTCGTGTGGGCCAATACGTTCAACAAGTTCGATCCATCCTCCCCCTTCGGCGGCTACAAGGAATCAGGCTTCGGACGCGAGGGCGGCCGCCAGGGCCTGCTCGATTACCTGGAGCTGTCATGACCGCGCGCATCCCTGTAGTGAAGACGCCGAAAGTGTACGTCGGCGGTGCATTCATCCGCTCGGAGAGCGGCCGCACATTTCCCGTGTACGACAGCGGCGGACAGTTCGTCGCCAACGTTCCGCAATGCACGCGCAAGGATCTGCGCAACGCGGTCGAGGCCGCGGCGAAAGCAGGGCCTGGATGGTCTGCGCGCACGCCGTACAACCGCGGTCAGATCATTTATCGTCTCGCGGAGATGCTGGAGGCGCGCGCGGACGAGATGACGAGCGTGCTTCGCCAGTTCTCTCCGGAATGGACGACGGCCGCTGAACGCGAGGTCGCCGAATCCGTCGATCGGCTGGTCCACTATGCCGGCTGGGCGGACAAGTACGAGCAGGTGCTCGGCAGCGCCAATCCAGTCGCCGCACCGTTCTTCAATTTCACCATTACCGAGCCCGTCGGCGTGATCGGGATCATCGCGTCGGATGCATCGCCGTTGCTCGGCCTCATCACGCAGATCGCGGCGACGATCGTGAGCGGCAACACCATCGTGGCGCTCGCCTCCGAATCGACCCCCTACCCGGCTATCACTCTTGGCGAGATGCTGGCGACATCGGATCTACCCGGCGGTGTGGTCAACATCATCACAGGCTGCAGAAAGGAATTGATTCCGACCTTCGCGACGCACACGCACATCCGTGGAATCGATGCAGTGGCAACCGGCGATGATGCAACTTCGCTGCGCCGCGGCGCGGCAGACAGCGTCAAGCGCGTGAAGGTGCGCCAGCCGGACATCGACTGGTCGTCCGACCGCGCGGAAGGCGTTTACGAGATCCGGCACTTCGTGGAATTCAAGACGGTCTGGCACCCCATAGGAGCGTGAGCCGGGATCAGCTCCTGCGTGCTGTGTGCACGGCGCGCGCATCTTCTGTCCGGGCATCCGGCGGCGCACCGCCCCACGGATCGCGCAGGAATATGTCCTGCGTCGCGCGCACCGGCGCATCTCCGGGCTGTCGCTGCGTGTAGCTTCCATCCGGCGCAAGATCCCACGCCTCGCGGTTGTCGGTCAGCGAAGTGGTAAGGATCGAGTGCAGCTTCTCATGCAACAGCACGTCGTCGACCGGAACGATCGCCTCGACGCGGCGATCGAAGTTCCGCGTCATCCAGTCTGCTGACCCGATGTAGTACTCCGGCTCGCTGTCGTTGGCAAAGTAGAACAGCCGGGAGTGTTCCAGAAATCGACCGATCACGCTCATCACGCGAATGTTGTCGCTGGCACCGGGAATGCCGGGACGCAGGCAGCAGATGCCGCGGACGATGAGATCGATCTCGACACCGGCGCGCGAAGCGTCGTACAGAGCCTCGATGATCTGCTCGTCGACGATCGAGTTCATCTTGGCGATTATGCGTCCCTTCTTCCCTACACTCGCAAGCGCAGTCTCCCGCTGGATCATCTCCATCAGCCGGTCGCGCATGTTCGCAGGTGCGACGAGGATCTTGCGATACAACCGCTGTCTGGAAAACCCGGTCAGTGCGTTGAACAGATCCGTGATGTCGGCGCCGATCGATCGGCTTACCGTGAACAGTCCCAGATCCGTGTACAACCGCGCGGTCTTCGAATTGTAGTTGCCCGTACCGACATGGACGTATCTACGGATGCCGTCGGGCTCGCGCCGCACGACGAGTGTGGTCTTGGCGTGAGTCTTGAGTCCCGGCAATCCGTAAGCGACGTGCACCCCATAATCTTCCAGCGTGCGAGCCCAGGTGATGTTGTTCGCCTCGTCGAACCGCGCCTGCAGCTCCACCAGCACCGCGACCTGCTTCCCCCGCTCGGCCGCATCCGTCAACGCGCGCACGATCGGCGTGTCACCTGACGTCCGGTACAGCGTCATCTTGATCGCGAGCACGTCGGGATCGACCGCTGCCGCCTGGACGAACTGCTCCACGCTTGCCGTGAACGACTCGTACGGATGATGCACGAGCAGGTCGCGCTCCTTGATCACATCGAAGATCGAGCGCGTGGTATCGCGCAGGCGTACCGGTGTCACCGGAGCGAACGGCGGATCGCGCAGCTCGGGAATGTCCAGCGTCGCGAGCGTCATCAGATCGCCCAGCTCGAGCAGCGCGCCGCCATCCACCACATCGTCCGGCGTGAGCGCGAACTCAGGTGTCTGTTCCTCGCGCAGCTCGTCCACCAGAATCGCACGGATCTCATCAGGCACACCCGTCTGCACTTCGACGCGCACGACTTCCGTGAACCTGCGCTGAAATACCTGCTCCTCGATCGCCGTGAGCAGGTCCTCGGTTTCGTCCGACGCCTTCACTTCCAGATCCGAGTAGCGTGTCACACGAAAGGCCCAGCTTCCGAGAATCTCCATGCCCGGAAACAGCGCGCCGAGGTTCGCGCTTATCACCTGCTCCACCGGGACGAAATGATTCGCGCGCCCGATGCCTACCCAGCGCGGGAGACTCTTGGGAATCTTGACGCGCGCGAAACGCTCGACCTTGTTGTCGGGATCGTACAGCTGCACCGCGAGCGACAACGAGAGGTTCGAGATGTACGGAAACGGATGCGTCGGATCGACACCAAGCGGCGTGAGAACCGGAAAGATGTCGGACTCGAAGAAGTCGTCCACAGTCTGCCACTCGCCGGCGCTGAGCTCGCTCATAGTCACGAGCCGCACGCCGTGCGTTTCCAGCGCCGGAAGCAGGATGTCGTGAAGGCAGTGCTGCTGCATTCCCACCAGCTCGAGAATGCGCGCGCGAATGGCACTCACCAGCTCCGCTGGCACTATTCCATCCGGCCCGGTCGCTGCTGTCACGCCGGCGAGAAGCTGGCGCCGCAAACCCGCAACGCGAACCATGTAGAATTCGTCCAGGTTCGTGCTGAAGATCGAGAGAAACTTGAGCCGCTCGAGCAATGGGTTGCGCGCGTCGAACGCCTCGTTGAGCACGCGAGCGTCGAACGCGAGCCAGCTCAGCTCACGGTTGATGTACAGCTCGGGATTGCTTGCCATCTAGAGTTTGACGATCGACGCCAGTATCCAGTAAGCGATTGCAGCCATGATGCCAGCGGCCGGAATTGTAACGACCCAGGCCCAGACGATTCTCCTCGCGATTCCCCAGCGCACGGCCGACAGCCGAGTTGTCGCACCCACCCCCACGATCGCACCGGTGATGGTGTGGGTCGTGCTCACCGGAATTCCAAGTGACGTGGCTCCCAGAATCGCTATTGCGCCGGCCGTCTCTGCCGCGAACCCGCCCACTGGCCGAAGCTTCGTTATGCGCCGCCCCATCGTCGCCACAATCCGCCACCCGCCAAACAACGTCCCCAGGGACATGGACGTGTACGCCGCCACTTCGACCCAGAACGGGACACCGTTGGCGTTGTCGACGTAGAGATGACCCAGTATTCCGGTCTGATGCACCGTTAGTGCCCGCACCGACACCAGCAGTCCGACGATGATTCCCATCGTCTTCTGCGCGTCGTTGCCACCATGCGCGACCGACAGGAGCGCCGAGCTCCCGAGCTGCATTACACGAAAGAGTCTGTCGACCTTGCCCGGATAGACGCGCCGGAAAATCCAGTAGATCGCGGTCATCAAAGCGAGCCCCACGACGAGGCCAACGATCGGGGAGATGACGATGAAGGACAGTGTCTCGATCCACTTGCGCCCCCACACGATTGCCGCCCAACCTGATTTCGCAATAGCAGCGCCGGCATAGCCACCTATCAGCGCATGCGATGAACTCGACGGAATCCCATAGGCCCACGTTATGAGATTCCACGTGATCGCGCCCAGCAGTGCGGCGAGTATCACGTTCGGATTGACGATCGCGACATCGATCATCCCGCTCCCGACCGTCTTCGCGACTGCCGTGCCGACTGTGAACAGCGCGAGAAAATTGAACGACGCCGCCCACACCACCGCGGCAACAGGACTCAGTACTCGCGTACCGACTATCGTCGCTATCGAGTTTGCGGAATCGTGAAAGCCGTTACTGAAATCGAAGACGAACGCGACAATGATTATCGCGACGACGTAACCAATCACACGCTATCCGTTCTTGAGTGCGATCGACTGCAGGACGTTCGCGACATCTTCCGCCTGGTCCAGTGCATCCTCGACCTTGTCGTACAGCTCCTTCCACTTGATCACTTCGATCGCGTCGAGCGCGCCGTCGAACAGCGCGCCCATCGACTCATGGTAGATGGCGTCGCCCTCTTCCTCCAGCTTCTTGAGCTCCTGTGCCTTGAGACCAACGACCTTCGGGTCCTTCATCCCACGTACCGCGGCCTCGACCTGTACCGCTGCGCGAACCATCACATCTGACAACGTGACTGCAGCCTGATGAACGGTGGTGATCCTGAATATCTCGACCCGTCGCGCGGCTCCGTCAAGCAGATCGACGACTTCGTCCAGCGCCGACGCGAGCTGATGGATGTCCTCCCGGTCGAACGGCGTGATGAAAGTCCTGTCCAGCCGGTCGATTATCTCGCGCGTGATCTCGTCCGCTTCATGTTCGGCTGCCTTGATGGCCTGAACGTGCTCGGCCCGCCGCTCCGGCTCCCGGAAAAGCTGGTTCAATAGCCGCGCCGCAAGCGACAGACGTTCGGCGAGCTGGGTGAATAATTCGTAAAACTGCTCGTCGCGGGGTATAAGCCGCACACATCTCTCCAGATCAAATAAAGCGTACGGGCGAGGCGTGCCTCGCCCGTACGAAGTTAGCCTCTCCGGAACGGTGCAGCCACCGCCCCGCGTGAAGTGAAGAACTTGATCAGCAGAAGACCGGTCACAAATCCGCCAACGTGGGCCCATACTGCCACCCCGCTTGAGAATTCCGACCCCATCTGACCCGACATCGCTATCCCCTCGAACAATTGCAACAGGAACCAGTAGATCAACACGATCCACGCTCGCACGTCCGCCAGAATGATGAAGAAGAACATCTTCACGCGAACATTTGGATATAGCAGCAGGAAGGCGCCCATCACCCCTGAAATCGCTCCCGATGCGCCCACGGTCGGGACCGGAGAACCCGGGCTCGAAGCGATCTGGGCCAGACACGCGACGATCCCGCAGATGAGGTAGAATGCCAGATATCGGACCGGCCCCATCGTGTCTTCGATCCCGCGGCCGAATACCCACAAAAAGAGCATGTTGCCCAGCAGATGGGCCCAGCTCCCGTGCAGGAAGATCGAGAACAGCGGCGTGAGGATGTTTATCGGATCGTTGTCCACCACGCACGCCAGCCCGCGCCCGAGCGGAACGGCGAGTCCGATCGGTGCGACGTGCGTTATCTCGCCCGGGACCATCCCGAAGTTGCAGATCGTCGCGGCGAGCCTCATCGGATCCACGCCGGCACCCTCGACCTGAATCCACACAGCTATCGTGACCAGGATGATCAGGTAGTTCATCCATGCGATGCGCCGAGTCGGCAGGTTGGTTCCGACGGGAATCATGCGTTTATCCGCGACTGTGCCATTCTGGCAGGAAAGTTCGGCATTTGCGTTGCTCTAGTAGTGGTCGCAGATAGCACCGTGCACGAGTCAGCGACGGCGCCCACATGCTCGGGGCTTGCAGTACTGCTCTCCAGCGTCGTTTTCACCCGAACCAGATAATACAGTCATGGCAGAAAAAGTCATCGGCATCGACCTCGGCACCACCAACTCCGTCGTTTCCGTGATGGAAGGCGGAGACCCGGTCGTCATCCCGAATGCGGAAGGCGGACGGACAACGCCGTCGGTCGTTGCATTCGCGAAAGATGGCGAGCGCCTCGTAGGTCAGATCGCCAAACGTCAGGCAGTCACCAACCCCGCAAATACCGTTTTCTCGATCAAGCGCTTCATGGGTCGCAAGCTGAACGAAATCAGCGAGGAAAAGACCCGCGTTCCCTACAAGGTCGAAGCAGGGGCGAACGAAATGGTTGTCGTCGAAGTCCAGGGCAAGAAGTTCTCCCCGCCCGAGATCTCCGCGATGATTCTTCAGAAGATGAAGCAGACCGCTGAGGATTACCTCGGAACCAAGGTCACCAAGGCTGTCATCACCGGTCCCGCCTATTTCAACGATTCGCAGCGCCAGGCCACCAAGGATGCCGGCAAGATCGCCGGCCTCGACGTGCTGCGCATCATAAACGAGCCGACCGCGGCTGCACTCGCGTACGGTCTCGATAAAAAGAAGGACGAGAAGGTCGCGGTGTTCGACCTGGGCGGCGGTACGTACGACATCTCGGTGCTCGAGCTCTACGACGTCGAAGGCTCGCGCCAGTTCGAGGTCAAGTCCACCAATGGTGACACGCACCTCGGCGGCGACGACTTCGATCAACGCGTGATCGACTGGCTCGTCACCGAATTCAAGCGCGACCAGGCCATCGATCTCTCCAAGGATCCGATGGCGCTGCAGCGTCTGAAGGAAGCGGCAGAGAAGGCCAAGATGGAGCTGTCCACCACGCAGTCGACCGATATCAATCTTCCGTTCATCACTGCGGACCAGACCGGCCCCAAGCACCTCAACTATTCGCTGACGCGCGCCAAGTTCGAGCAGCTCGTGGACGACCTCATCAAGCGCGTGATTCCGCCGATGCAGCAGGCGTTGAAGGATGCTGGAATTCAGCCGAACGAAATCGACGAGGTCCTTCTCGTCGGTGGCTCGACGCGTATTCCGAAGATACAGGACGAGGTCAAGAAGTTCTTCGGCAAGGAGCCCAACAAGGGCGTCAATCCCGATGAGGTGGTCGCGATCGGCGCGGCGGTTCAGGGCGCCGTTCTTACCGGCGAGCAGAAGGATGTATTGCTGCTCGACGTTACACCGCTCTCGCTCGGAATCGAGACGCTCGGTGGCGTGATGACGGTTCTCATCCCGCGCAACACAACCATTCCGACCAAGAAGTCGGAGACGTTCTCGACCGCTGACGACAATCAGTCGACGGTTGAGATTCACGTGTTGCAGGGTGAGCGCGAGCTTGCGACGTACAACAAGACGATCGGCAAATTCCAGCTCACCGGAATTCCACCCGCACCGCGCGGCGTGCCGCAGGTCGAGGTCACGTTCGACATCGACGCGAACGGAATCCTCAACGTTACGGCGAAGGACAAGGCGACGAACAAGGAGCAGAAGATCCGCATCGAAGCATCCAGCGGATTGTCCGACGCCGAGATCGATCGCATGGTCAAGGACGCCGAGAAGAACGCAACCGAAGACAAGACGCGTCGCGAGCAGATCGATGCACGCAACCGTCTGGACTCGCTCGCCTACGAAGTCGAGAAGAACTCCAAGGAATGGGGCGACAAGCTCGGCGACGACATGCGCAAGCGGCTCGAGGAAGGCGTCGAGAAGGCGCGTACGGCTCTACGGGGTGACGACGTGTCGGCTATCAACGCCGCTTCGGAGGAGCTGACCAAGCTGTACAGCGAGGCTGGCCAGGCCTTCTACCAGGCCCAGAACCAGACCGCGCAGCCCGGCGAGCCGGCGGCCGCGCCAGAGGCCGAGAAGCCCGCAGACGATAACGTAGTCGAAGCCGACTACGAGATCGTCGACGAAGACAAGAAGTAGCCGTAAGGGCAGGCCCCCGTGCCTGCCCCGACGACGCTCTCCCGCGCTACCAGCTATCTGACCCGGGCAGGCCCCCGTGCCTGCCCCGACGACGCTCTCCCGCGCTACCAGCTATCTGACCCGGCAGGCCCCCGTGCCTGCCCCGACGACGCTCTCCCGCGCTGCGAGCCACGTGCCCCGGGCAGGCCCTCGTGCCTGCCCGGGGCACGACTACGCTCCTGGCCCGTTTCGGGGATATTTGTGCGATATCGCTCCCGGCATCGGGGCGGCTAGGCACGGGGCCTGCCCCCACGGTATCCACGTACGACACTATGTTCGATCCGAACCGAACGTCGTCTCCGGTGTTTTAAATGCAGGGGTGGGGCAAGCCCCATCGTTCCAGATTCCTCTTTACCTTTCACCTTCATGCCTCCTATATCATCACGTGTCCGCTGGGGAACCGCGGTCGCGGTAGCATTCATCGGCGGCGTTCTTCTGGCGTCCGGCAAGGGATGGACGCGACTCGGCTTCGCTCAGGATGGCTCGACAGTCGCCGCCGTCGCCCCAGGCGGAGCTCCGTCAGCCGGTTTCTCGTCGATTGCAGACCACGCCACGCCGGCCGTTGTCTCGATTCAGGTAGACACCAAGAACCGCGCACCTACGCGCATCCGGCAACAGATTCCGCGCGGCATGCTTCCGCCCGGGATGGAACAGTTCTTCGACTTCGGTCAGCCGCAGGCCCGGCCATCGGTAGAGGAAGCCAGCGGTTCTGGCTTCATCGTTACCAAGGACGGCTACATCCTTACTAACAACCACGTAATCACCGGCGCCGATCACACGACCGTCGCCGACCAGATTCACGTGAAGCTCATGGATGGCCGCGTCTTCGCTGCAAAGGTCATCGGACACGATCCATCGACGGACGTTGCCGTCCTCAAGATCGACGGCAACAACTTCCCGACCATCCCGCTCGGTGATGATACCAAGGCCAAGGTCGGCGAGTGGGTCGTCGCAATTGGAAATCCGCTCGGCGTTCTCGACTTCACCGTCACCGCCGGCATCGTGAGTGCGAAAAATCGCTCACTGCCGGGACTGCTTGGCAGCGACCGCTACGCGATTTCGGATCTCATCCAGACCGACGCCGCAATCAATCCCGGCAACTCCGGCGGCCCGCTCATAAACACGCGCGGCGAAGTGATCGGAATCAACAACGCGATAGCGAGTGAAACGGGATACTACGCAGGATACGGATTCGCCGTCCCCATCACACTCGCGAAGAAGGTCATGGACGACCTCATCGCCCACGGTCACGTCAGGTTCGGAATTCTTGGCGTTCAGATAAGCGAGGTGGATGCAGATGCAGCCGCCGTCGCGAAACTGGATCACGTGTACGGTGTCCTCGTTCAGGGATTCAATCCTGACACGCCCGACAATCCTGCACGCAAGGCAGGATTGCAGGAAGGCGACGTCATCATCAGCGCAGACGGCCAGCCTGCGGATCGCGTGAGCTCGCTGCAGCGCGTAATACGCAACCACGCGCCGGGCGAGACCGTGCACCTCGAGTATGTCCGTTACGGCAAGAAGATGGCGGTAGACGTCAAGCTCGCACCGCGGCCCTCCGACTCGACAACTGCAACGCAGGCGAGCGTCAACCCAACTTCCACCAAGGGTGTCGCGGGCGCAAAGCTCGGCGCCACGATCGCACCACTGCCACCGCCGGATCAACGTCCAGCGGGTTTCCCGGACCACGGCGTGCTGGTCACCGACGTTGTCAGTTTGGGCACGTCGTACGGCAAGCTGCAGCCTGGCATGGTGATTACCGAGGTGCTGTACCCGACACCGCGGAAGCAGATCAACTCGGTCGCCGATCTTCAGGGCGTTCTCAACTCCATGAAAGCCGGCGACTACATCAGCCTCAACGTCGCGCTTCCTGACGGCCGCGGTGGCGTGCAAAACAATGTGGTGAACATCCGCCTGGGCCAGTAGCCAGGCCATTACCATTGGGAAGCGGCCGGGATGCGTAATCGTATCCCGGCCGCTTATTTTTCGTTCTGCATCACGCGAGGATGGCGAAATTGGTAGACGCACCAGCCTTAGGAGCTGGCGGTTAACACCATGGGGGTTCGAGTCCCCCTCCTCGCACTGATCGGTCCTGCGTGGACTTCGCGTCAACTTTAGTTGCACTCGCCAGACGCGACTCGTACTGTTCGTCGGTGTGGCCGCTCCAGATCGATCAAACCAGACGACGCACAACTGCATGCCAGCGTCATCTCCAACACTCCGACGCGGCATGAAACTGTGGGAATGTATCCTCATCGCGATGAGCGTGCTTGCGCTCCCTCTCGCCACCATGCAAGCGCAATTGGCAGCGAGCGACAGCGTCACCGCGGCTTCGTCGAACTCGTCGAATTCGTCCGCACCCGCAGCCAGTGCGCAGGCTGATTCGACCCCGCCCTGGATCACGAAGCGTGAGTTGCTTGGCGGCGGAATCTCCGTACTGGCCACCGTTGCCGTCGCCCCTCTGGACAAGCCGGTCTCTGCAGAGTTCCAGGAAGCGGGCTGGCAGAAGGACGAGCCTTTGCACAGCGCCAGTCAGGCGCTTGCGTTCGCCGGCGGCCCGGGACCGTTCCTGCTTGGGGCGGGCTTCATCGCGGCCGGTCGCCTGTCCGGGAGTCCGCAACTCTATGGCGCGGGGATGCACCTCACCGCGGCTGTACTGCTTGCGGCTGGAGTAACAGCCCTGGGAAAGGGGATCGCCGGACGCGCCCTTCCTGGAGTGCAGACATCGGAAAGTTTCGCATGGGCCCGTGGGTTCCACCGAGGGAATGGGCCATTCGTGTCGTTCCCTTCCGGTCACACCGCCGCAGCGTTCGCGATGGCCTCGGCGTTGACCGGAGAGACCGCGGCGTGGCGTCCGGGGCTCGCGCGCTACGTCGGCCCGTTTGCCTACACGACGGCGTCAGCGATTGGATTGGCTCGCCTGTATCAACACGTGCACTGGGTGAGCGACCTGCCACTGGCAGCTGCCATCGGCACATGGAGCGGGATCTCGGTCGAAAGCCACGTGCATCGCAACGGCAAACGCGGCGTGATAGCCGCCGTCGCGCGCTGCGCAACGCTCCAGCCGAGTCCGGAGGGAGGCGTGTTGGTGGGAGTATCTCTGCCGTTCGTCGCACCCAGCAGATGACGACCGGGATAGCGCCGGACTGACGCGGCGGGATATGCCCCCGCTACCGTTATATTCCAGCGATGGAGATACAGCTCAACCCCAAGACCACCACCGGCGTCGAGCGCGCCGTTGAAGTGACAGTTCCAGCCTCGGAAGTGGCCGCGGCTGAAGAGCGCACCACCAAACGCTATGCCTCGCAGGCGCGACTGCCCGGCTTCCGGCCCGGCAAGGCACCGGCGGCCGTTGTGCGCAAGAAGTTCGCTGAAGCGATCCGCAACGAGACGATCGAATCGGTCGTGCGCGAGGCCTACAAGGAGATCGTCGAAAAGGACAACATTCAGGTAGCGTCGCAGCCGCACATCCACGATCTCAAGTTCGAGGACGGCTCGCCTCTCACCTTCGAGTTCCATTACGAGGTCCGGCCAACGGTCGAGCTCGGGCGAACCAGCGGATTCAAGGTGCGCCGCGAACCCGTGACCGTTACCGACGAGCAGCTTCAGGAGCAGATCGACCGCCTCCGCGACGAGCATGCCGCATGGGCCCCCGTAGAAGGCAAGCCCGTCGAAGGCGACATGGTGAGCGTCGGTCTCTCCGTCGCCGATGACGAAGGCAAGCTCGCCGAGCCGCGCGACGTATCGCTCGTGCTTGGCGACGGCAAGGCGATCGCTGGAATCGAGGAGCTGATAATGGAAGCGGGTCCGGGCGAGACAGTCGAGCGACCGGTTCGCTGGCCGGAGGATTTCCCTGAAGAAGCGCAGCGCGCGCAGACCAAGACGGTTCGCGCAACCGTGCACGAAGTGAAGCGCAAGTCGCTCCCGACGCTGGATGATGCATTTGCACGCGAGATCGGCGACTTCGATTCCGCCGATGCACTCCGTGCCGCGGTTCGGCAGGACATGGAGAAGTTCGCGCAACGGGAATCGGAAGCGCACGTGCGACAGGGTCTCATCGACCAGGTGATCGCTGCAAATCCATTCGACGTTCCGCGCAGCTGGGTGGGGCAGCTGGTGGATAACTACGCCGAGACGTATCAGGTTCCCGTGGACCAGCGCGCGCAGTTCGATACGGAATTCGCACAGGTCGCGGAGCGACAGATCAAGCGCGACCTGATCGTCGACGCAATTGCGGAACAGGAAAAGCTCACCGCTTCCGAGCGCGATCTCGATGACAGGATCGCGGAGCAGGCTACGGAGCGTGGAGTCGAGCCCGGGCAGCTTTACGCGGCGCTGGAAAAGGGCGGCAGATTGAAGGATCTGGAGCGGACCATTACGGAAGACAAGGTGTTCAAGTGGTTGGTTGAACGAAACGACATTGTGACAGAGGCCTAGTCATGCCGATTTACGCACCATATGTAATCGAGCGTTCTTCTCGCGGAGAGCGCACCTACGACGTTTTCTCACGTCTGCTCATGGACCGCATCGTGTTCCTTGGAACACCGGTCACAGACGACGTCGCGAACGTCATCATCGCGCAGCTGCTGTTCCTGGAATCGGACAATCAGGAGCGCGACATCCACATGTACATCAACTCGCCGGGCGGCTCCGTTTCCGCCGGAATGGCGATCTACGATACGATGCAGTACCTCAAGAGCCCCGTGAACACCACGTGCATGGGAATGGCGGCGAGCATGGGCGCGTTCCTGCTCATGGCAGGGCGGAAGGGCAAGCGGTTTGCGCTTCCCCACTCGCGCATCATGATCCACCAGCCGTCGCAGAACGGCGGCGGCGGATCGGCATCTGACATCGAGATTCAGGCGAAGGAGATTCTATTCCTGCGCGAAAAGCTGAACTCGTTGATGGCCAAGCACACGGGCCAACCGTTGGAGCGCATCGAGCGTGACACGGACCGCGATCGTTTTCTTTCGGCGGAAGAGGCGAAGGAGTACGGCCTTATCGACGCTGTGATAACGCACCGCGGCGAGATGATCGAGACGTCGAGCCAGCCGCAGGTCACAGTGTAAGCTGGGTTGATCGGCGCAGACCGCGCCGCAGATGCTGTAACCGGGGGGGGCGGAGTTGTCGACCGCCCCCTTGTAGTATCCCATTCCCGCTGGTGTTGCACCCGAAGTATGCAGACGAGACCTGCGCTGCACCGCACACGCGTGCCGCGCCCTAGAGCGATGATTCGTCTGGGAAGATGATACGACCCTTCTCGGCGAATGCTGTAACAATTGTGCATGGTCTCGCTGTATTCGCTATTGCGATCGCGCAGGCGATGACACGCCGGTTCGATCCTGAACGTCACCATCGCAAGTCGATTCGTCTCGGGGGGTACGACTACGCTTCCCCTGGTGCGTATTTCGTCACGATCGTTACCCAGGATCGCGCCTGCTTGTTTGGCGAAATTTCACGCGGCCGCATGCAGTTAAACGCGGCCGGAATGGCGGCGCAGACTATGTGGGCTGCGATCCCGGTCCATTTTCCACGGGTGCGATTGGACGCGTTGGTCGTGATGCCCAATCACGTGCATGGCATCATCCTGATCGCCGGCACGGACGCGGCAACGGACGACGCGGATGGATCGGTGCCCGATGATGCGGCTGAATTGGTACGGGCGACGCATGCGTCGCCCCGACGGTCGCCCCAATGGTCGCCCCCACAATCGCCGCCGCATCATCCCCATGGCCCGCCGCGACGTTCCATCGGCGCGATCATCGGTTCGTACAAATCCGCGGTATCACGCCACATCAATCAATTACGTCGACCGCGGTCCGGTTTGGTCTGGCAACGGAATTACTACGAACGCATCATCCGCGATTACCCTTCATTGCAGCGGGTGCGGAAATACATCTACGCGAATCCGCGCAACTGGAAAGGCCGCGGATAATGCGGGTTTCGGCCTCCCGGGTGGAGACCAGGGGCTTGTGAATTAATTCACAAGACCGATACCCGTTAAGAATGGTTGACCGCGCCATGCCCGGGTATTTGCTTTCAGACAGATATGTCCACCGATAAACACCTACGCTGCTCGTTCTGCGGCAAGTCCAAGGACTCGGTCCGGAAATTCATCTCCGGTCCATCGGTCTACATCTGCAACGAGTGCATCGCTCTCTGCAACGAGATCCTGCAGGAGGATGAAGAGCGCGAGGTAGCCGATGCGATCACGCAGGTTCCCTCGCCCCAGGAAATCAAGGACGTTCTCGACCAGTACGTCATCGGTCAGGAACAGGCGAAGAAGGCGCTGGCGGTCTCGGTGTACAACCACTACAAGCGCATCAACGCAACTGCGGTAAAGGACGACGAGGTCGAGCTCGACAAGTCCAACATTCTGCTCATCGGCCCCACCGGTACGGGCAAGACGTTGCTCGCCCGCACACTGGCGCGAATCCTCGACGTCCCATTCACCATCGCCGACGCGACGACCCTCACCGAAGCTGGCTACGTCGGTGAGGACGTCGAAAACATCCTGGTCCGGCTGCTCCAGGCTGGCGACTTCAACGTCAACGACTGCGAGCGCGGCATCGTCTATATCGACGAGATCGACAAGATCGCCCGCAAGTCGGAGAATCCCAGTATCACGCGCGACGTGTCGGGAGAAGGCGTCCAACAGGCGCTCCTAAAGATCATCGAGGGTACCGTTGCTTCTGTCCCGCCACAGGGCGGACGCAAGCATCCGCAGCAGGAATACATCCAGATCAACACGAAGGACATTCTGTTCATCTGCGGTGGCGCCTTCGACGGCCTCGAGAAGATCATCGAATCGCGCATGGGCCGGCGCCAGATCGGGTTCGGCGACAGCGATGCGAAGCAGGCAGCCTCCAAAAACGCTTTCGCCAACGTCGAGCCTGACGACCTGCTGCGCTTCGGGCTCATCCCCGAGCTGGTCGGCCGCCTTCCGGTAACTGTCGCGCTCGACGCCCTGGACGAAGAGTCGCTCGTGCGGATCCTCAAGGAGCCCAAGAACGCTCTCACCAAGCAGTACCAGCGCCTGTTCGCCCTGGAAGACGTGAAGATATCCTTCGAGGAGAACGCCCTCACAGCCGTCGCTACCAAGGCACTCAAGCGAGGCACCGGCGCCCGCGGCCTTCGCGCCATTCTGGAAGAGGCACTGATGGATGTCATGTTCGACATTCCGGCGCGCGACGACGTGGTGGAAGTTCGCGTCACGGAGTCGTGCATCACGAACAAGACGCCCCCGTTGCTGGAGTTGAGCCCCGTGAGGCGCAAGAAAGAAGCGTAGTTACGTGGATTGTGTAGGGGCAGGCCCCCGTGCCTGCCCCGCCCGGTACCATCCGAGGCGATGCGATCCCGGTGATGATCCCGGCGATGATCCCGGTGGTACAATCCAAGCCGATGCGATCCCGGCGCGATTCGATCCCGGCGATGCTCCCGCCTACAACTCCGCTGACGACCCCGATCTGATTTCTTGAGGGTGGTGCGCGCGCATCGTCCGCGGCATCAGCGCGGGCAGGCGCGGGGGCCTGCCCCTACGGCCTCGTCATCCATGGGGAACGGTGCAGGGCTATACGATGGCGCCTGTGCCGCACCGTCATCACCGGCACCCCATCCGGCTGCTAGCTTTCCTGTAATGCCACCCACTAAAAGCCGCGCCCGCGGCGCTACCCGCACCACTGCCGCAGCGCCGGCGCCCAGCCAGCCGGCCACGGAGACCTCGCCCGACGCCCGCACCCTTCCCGTGCTCGCGCTCCGCGACGTGGTCTTCTTCCCGAACGTGATCATGCCGCTCCTCATCGGACGGCGGTCATCGCTCGGCGCGCTGGACGAGGCGGGACTTGGCTCGGGCGACGTCCTGCTCGTCGCACAACGCGACGCGTCGGACGAGGAGCCGGGCGGATCGGATCTCTTCCGAACCGGCGTGATCGCTCGCGTGATTCAGCTGAGCAGACTGCCAAACGGGGGCAGCAAGGTCCTTCTCGAGGGACGGGAGCGCGCCCGCGTGACGAGATTCGTACGCAGACGGCGCGGGATTCTCCACGCAGACGTGCGCCTTGACCCGCTCGTCGCCTCCGGCCACGAAGATGCGCGGCTCACCGACGCAACGGCGCGGCGCGCAGTCGCGCTGTTCGAGGAATACGTCGAGCTGCAGCGCCGCATACCGTCCGAGGTGATCGCTCTCGTACAGAGCGCCGTCACACCGGAACGCCAGGCCTACGGAATAGCAGCGCACGTTCCGGCCGCACTGGAAGTGCGCCAGCGGATTCTGGAATCCGCGACGCTCGAAGATGCGTTCAGCGCGATTACCGTGCTGCTCGCCGGCGAGATCGAAGTGCTGCGCATCGAGCGCAAGCTGGACGACGATACGCGCGGCGCGATGTATCAGACGCAACGCGAGTTCTATCTGCAGGAACAGCTCAAGCTCATCCACCGCGAGCTTGGCCAGGATGACGCCGATGACGTGAGCGAGCTGGAATCTTCGCTGCAGGCGAAGGCGCTTCCCGAGCCGGTGCGAATGCGCGTGCAGCGTGAATTGCGAAAGCTGCGTCGCATGGCGCCCACATCGCCCGAGTACACGGTCTCTCGCAACTTCCTTGACTGGATCGGTGCCCTGCCCTGGGACGAGCGCACAACCGAAGCCCTGGACGTCGCGCACGCGCGACGTGTGCTGGACGAGGATCATTACGGCCTTCAGGACGTCAAGGACCGGATTCTCGACTTCATCGCAGTGCTGTCGCTCGTCGGCCGCATAGACGGCCCCATCCTCTGCCTCGTAGGGCCGCCCGGCGTCGGCAAGACGTCGCTCGGGCGATCCATCGCACGTGCGCTTGGCCGCAAGTTCGTGCGCATGTCGCTCGGCGGCGTGCGTGACGAAGCGGAGATTCGTGGACATCGGCGCACGTACATAGGCTCGATGCCGGGCCGAGTGATTCAGGCGATGCGGAAGGCCGAGGTTGTGAATCCTGTGATACTGCTGGACGAGATCGACAAGCTCGGGCTGGATTACAGAGGCGACCCCGCGGCTGCTCTTCTCGAGGTTCTGGATCCGGAACAGAACTCGGCATTCAACGATCACTACCTCGAAGTCGATTACGATCTCTCGCAGGCTCTGTTCTTGACCACCGCGAATTCGCTCGCGACGATTCCCGACGCGTTGCGCGACAGAATGGAGATCATTCGCGTGCCTGGTTATCTCGATCAGGAGAAGCTCGCAATCGCACGCAAGTATCTCGTTCCACGCCAGTTGGAAGCGAATGGTCTCGATGTGAGTGAGGTGAAGCTCGACGCCGACGTGTTGCCGGCGATTCTCCGCTCCTACACACGCGAGGCCGGCGTGCGCGAGCTGGACAGGCAGATCGCGAAGCTTGCGCGCAAGCTGGCGCGTCGTCAGGCGGAAGCGGGCGAGCAGACGATTGCATCGCAGCACGTCACTGCGTCCGATCTCCACGGCATGCTCGGCGTGGAGCGCTACGACGCGGATCTCGCGAGCCTCGAAGACAAGGTCGGCGTCGCTCGCGGGCTGGCATACACTACAGCGGGCGGTGAGACACTCGAGATCGAAGTGAGCGTCGTGCGCGGTCGCGGCAAGATCTCGCTCACAGGCACGCTTGGCGACGTGATGAAGGAATCAGCGTCGGCAGCGATGAGTTACGTGCGCGGCCGCGCCGATGAGCTTGGTGTGGCGGCGGATTTCTATCGCACGCGAGACATCCACATTCACATCCCGGACGGCGCAACGCCGAAGGATGGACCGAGCGCTGGTATAGCGATCGCGACGGCTGTTGCGAGCGCGCTGACGGGCATTCCGGTGCGCGGCGATCTCGCCATGACGGGTGAGATAACGCTGCGCGGACGCGTGCTTCCGATCGGGGGTCTCAAGGAGAAGTCGGTCGCAGCGCATCGGAATCACGTAGTGGACGTGATAATCCCGCACGCCAACGCGCGTGATCTCGAAGAGCTGCCACAGGAAGTACGCGACGCAATTCGCTTCCATCCAGTGAAGACGATGGACGAGGTGCTCAAGCTCGCACTTCGCGGTGCGTCGCCTGATGCTGCTGCGCAGCGCACGCGAAAGCGTCCACGCAGTCAGGCGGTCGCGGCCGTGAGCGCGCATTAGTGTCTGCGATGGCATCCACTGATCCGCTGGTGATCCGCTCACTCGAGTTTGTTGGGGGACTGGCGAGCGTTGGTGGATGGAGACCGGAGCTCGATCTCCCGGAGATTGCGTTTGCGGGCCGGTCCAACGTCGGCAAATCATCGCTGTTGAACAAGCTGCTCAAGCGGCGCAGCTTCGTGCGCGTGAGCAAGACGCCGGGCCGCACTCGCGAGATCAACTTCTTCAAGGTGAATGGCACGTTTCTGCTCGCCGATCTTCCCGGTTATGGGTATGCCAAGGTGTCGAAGACGAGATCGGCGGAATGGGGCCCGTTGATCGAGTCGTATCTGCGCAGCACCAGACAGCTCCGCGGTGTGGTCCAGTTGCTCGACGTACGCCACGACCCGACCGAAGAAGACCGTCAGATGCTGGATTTTCTTGCCGACGTGAGCGTCCCAGTCATGTTCGTCGCAACCAAGACCGACAAGTTGTCGCACGCCGCGGCGAAGCGGCGCGTGCAGGAGCTCGCAATCATGCTGCAGGTGGACGAGGATCACATAATCCCGTTCAGTGCACAGACAGGCGCGGGACGTGATGAGCTCGCGGAGGCGATTTCCGGCTTGCTTGCTCCGGAGCCGGCTGCTTGACGGTCAGCCGGCGGCTCTTCTCCGGGCTGATGGTGCTTGGCGCCGTTCCGTTCACTGCCTGCACCACCGTTCCCAGCTCGGGTCCTCAGGCTTCGGTGCCAGTGGCGGGAGTACCGCAGGCCGACACCGCTGGCATCACTCTGCTTCCGCCAGGCTACGGATCGTTGCGGCAGGACGACCTGTCGTTGCACATCGACGCCGGAACGGTTCTCGTGCGTGCGCTGCCACTGGACGAGGCGCTGATTCGATTGCTGACGCCGGACTCCTACCGTGCGCTGCACGATCTCAAGGAAGGAAGTCGCACCCAGATCGAAGCGATCGCGCGTCGCTATGGCGGCCGGCCGGTCTCCGTATGGCTGGTATCGTTCTACGGCGTCGAGCCGAATGCGCGGTTCACTCCTGGCGACCTCATCGTCACGAGCGGCGGCCGCGACTTCCGTCCGTATGACATTCTCGCACTGACAGTCGGCTTCGGCGAGAACCGCCTGAGGCAGCGCGAAACGCAGAGCGCGTTGTACGTGTACGACGGTGATGTGCAGGTGAACCAGCCCGTCTCCATCGCATATCAGGGCTCAGTCGACAACAGCTGGGATCAGACGCTCCAGGTGATAGAGCGCGAGCGCGCGATGGTGCGTGCGCGGTCCGGAAAACCGAATTAGCTTACCATCCTACCATGGCGATTCTCCCACTACGAAAGCTTGCCGACTCTCCCACTGAACCGCTGAAGCGCGCGTTTCTGCAGGAGATCGAAGACGCACTCGATTCCGCCGTAGATCGCAATGAGCTGTGCAGAAAGGTGCTCTGCTCGCTGAGCTATCCCGAGTACGCCGACGGATGGGAGACGGCGGTTGAAGACGAGTCGCTTCCATCAGCGACCCGACTGGCCCTGCTGGCGCTGGATCCGCGCAACGTCACACTCGAGCCGGAATATTACGCCGAGTGTGACGGAGCAGCGTTCGCGCTCACCAAACCGCTGCTGTGGCTGTGGTATTCCTTCGATCGCACTCCCCTCGGCGGTCAGAACGTCGATCTCGGTATCAGGTTACGGCGGATTCTGGCCCAGCGTATTTTCCGGAAGTGTGGCGAGAACTTCAAGGCGTTTCAGAACGTCGAAGTGTCGTTCGGCTACAACCTCGAAGTCGGCGACAACGTAGTAGTTCATCGCAACGTGCTGCTGGACGATCGCGGCGGCATCGTGCTGGGCGACCGGGTATCGATCAGCGATTTCGCGAACATCTACAGCCACACTCACAGCATCGTCGACCAGCGCGACGTCACCGACGCCGTGACGCGGATCGATGACGACGTGCGCATAACCTACCATGCGACGGTTCTTGCCGGGGTTCACGTGGGGGAGAACGGGATGGTCGGTGCGGGCGCGATCGCCACGAAGGACGTGCGGCCGTACCACGTGCACGTCGGAATCCCCGCCAAGAGTATTCGGGTCAAACCCAATGCTCCGGCCGACGTATTCCACCTGACGACGATCAAGCCACCAAAGCCATTATGATGGACGCTGACCGGTTCGTGAAAGGTCAGACTCTTGAAGAGTTTGTGACGGCAGCGATGAAGTACCAGGAGTTATGGACACTCGGCGCGAAACGCGCAACCGTCCCCGCCGACGTCATCGAGCAATTCGATACACTGCGAGCGCCCGTCCGTCTCATCGCGCTCAACGAAGACTGGTGTCTCGATGCGGTTGGCGTCGTGCCGTACGTCTCGAAGCTTGCCGACGAGCATCCGCTCGTGGAGTTTCGGAGCTTCGGGCGGGATGCCAACCCGGATCTGATGGATGCGCATCTCACTGGCGCATCGCGAGCCATCCCGGTCGTGATCGCGTATGATGTGGATTGGAACGAGCTGGGCTGGTGGGGTCCGCGCCCTGCCGAGCTGCAGGAATGGGTCAGGACCGAGGGCGACCTGTTGCCCAAACCGGAGCGGTATCACTACATGCGACAGTGGTACGCGCGCGATCGCGGCGCGACGTCGCTGCGCGAGATCGCCAGCATGGTGATGAACTCACTGGGCACACACACCGCAGCAACGGGATGACGTGAAAGGACGACGTAGAAAGGCGACGTAGAACGATGATGCAGGGCGCGTCCAGCTTGCGCTGCAACCAGTCGGTTCGGCGTAGGTTGTCGGTCGGAGGCACTCGATGGAACGCGCAGCAGGATCGACCGACGAATGGATTCTCCCAGTATTGCGCGAGCTGCTGACGTCGGCCCAGTTCGCAGCGGTCGCGAAGGACACGACGGCGAGCAAGTGGTGCGTCGCGGTCTCCAGCGGATTTACGACTGACGACGCGATTCTGCGCGCCATAGCGCGACGAACGCGAATGCGCGTAGCTGGCGCGCTCACCTCGTCACCGCAAGCCGTGGCTCGTGTTCCGGAGCGACTTGCGCGGCGATATTCGATTCTGCCGCTGTCTGTGTCTGCAAGTACGATAGATGTCGCCACCGCCAATCCCTACGATCTCCACTGCGAGCAGGCGATCGCGTTTGCAGCCGGTCGACGAGTACGAATGTCGCTAGCACTTCCGGCACGGATAACCGAACGCCTGGAGGAAGTGTATCGACCCGCATCGGTAGTCGAGCGGCTGCTGGCGTCAGTTGGGCCCGTCTCCGTGCATCAGGTCGAGCCCGACACAGACCCGGCAACCGCAACGCAGCTCGCCGACAGCGCGAGAGAGAGACCGATCATCAAGCTCGTCGACCATATCGTCGCGGAAGGAATTGCGGCGAGAGCGAGCGACATTCATCTCGAGTCCGAGGAGGACGCAATTTCGGTTCGCTATCGAGTGGACGGCGTGTTGCGGACCGCGATGACTCTTCCGCGCGCAATCGGACTGCCACTCGTGTCGCGCGTCAAGATAATGTCACGACTCGACATTGCCGATCGGTTGCGTCCGCAGGGCGGACGCGCGCTGGTAATGGTGGAGGGCGAACGGATCGATCTCCGCGTGTCGACGCTTCCGGCGGCGCACGGTGAGAAAGTGGTAATCCGCATCCTCGATGCGCGTGGCGGCGTTCGCTCGCTCGACGCACTCGGCTTCGACGACACCGATGCAGCGCGGCTGACGCGGCTGCTCGAAACACGCGAAGGATTGATTCTCGTGACCGGCCCGACCGGCTCCGGCAAGACCACGACGCTGTACTCTGCCCTGCATTCACTCGTATCACGCGGATTGAATGTGATCACGGTCGAAGATCCGGTCGAGTACCGGATTCCAGGGATAGTGCAATCTCAGGTGAACGAGAAGGCCGGGCTGACGTTCGCCGCGGCGCTGCGATCGATTCTGCGACAGGACCCGGACGTGATTCTCGTCGGAGAGATTCGCGACGCTGAAACTGCCGCGATTGCGATCCAGGCCGCGCTTACCGGACACCTCGTCTTCGCGACCCTTCACACCATCGACGCCGCGAGTTCCATCACCAGGCTCGGCGACCTTGGCGTCGATCCAGCGAAAACCGGAACGGCGCTCAAGGGAGTGGTAGCGCAGCGGCTGTTGCGCCGTATGTGTTCCGCCTGCGCGTGCGACAGCGACGAGCCGATTCCGCCGTCGCTCTGGGATTGCATCCCGAACGGTGCGCGGCTCAAGGCCGGCGCCGGTTGCGATGTCTGCGCGGGAACGGGCTTCAGAGGCCGCATGGCTGCCGTCGAGTTGCTGACGATGACTCCGACGCTCACGCGTCTCACAGTGACGAGCGCTCCAGCGCCCGTCATCACCGCCGCCGCACGCGCCGAGGGAATGCGCTCGCTCTGGACCAGTGGCGTCGCGCGAATTATGAGTGGCGAGACGACGGCTGCTGAAGTTTCACGGGTGCTGGATTCCGAGACGAACAGGGCCGGTGACGGCGATCAGGCCAGTGCCGAGCAAACAGACGATTGGCCTTCGCGGGACGCCAAATTGCCTGCGACGTCGCCATATTCCGAGCATGGTACACAACCCGGAATGCCCGAGCGGCGTGTGGGGACAGATTCGATGACGCGAATCGAAGTTGGTGTGGTGGATGTTTACGTGATCGACCCACAGACCGAGACGTGGAGAGTGCTGGCGCTGCGGCGAGGAACCGGAACTCGCTGTCCTGGCGCCTGGGAGGCAGTCCACGGCCGCATCGAGTCCGAAGAGACGCCGGAGGACGCGGCGGTGCGCGAAGTGCTCGAGGAGACGGGTCTCACAATCCGTCGCCTGTACAACATCACCGTGCACTCTTTCTATCTGCATCAGACGGCGCGCGTGGAAGTCGCGATTGTGTTCTGCGCGTTCGTCGACAGCGGAGCGATCGTTACGCTCGGACAGGAACATGTCGAGTACACGTGGCTGAGCATGGAGGACGCAGCGGCGCGATTCCTATGGCCGCGCGCGACGCAAGCGCTGGGTGAGATACGACAGTTGTTGGGGAGTGGTGACGCGGGACCGGCGGAGGATGTGCTGAGGGTGTTGTGATACGTTTCGGGTCACGGCCCATGACCGTCGTCGTCAGGAACGGTGCTCGCGATTCGTTGACGTGGCAACGGCGACACGAGCAGAACACTTACAGAATCGGCCAGAAGTCCCGACTCACGTCGAAGTAAAAGCTCCATCGCCCGTCACGTGTCCCGCGCGCAACGTCGAAGCGCAGCAGATCGAATACGCTGAGCAACCCCACACCCGCGCTCGGATACCACCCCTTGCCATCGACCCACGCGGTATGAACGAACGGCGCCAGCGTCGCGGTCGCCGGTGCGCGTCCCCACTCGCCGAGCGGCACGGGGACGAACGGAACCTTCGCTCGCCACTCCACGTGCACCGCACCAGCGCGCTCGCCAACGAGTGAGTGAAAGTCGTATCCCGGCGCCGTTACCGGTCCGCCGAGTGCGATGAGAGACTGTGGCGGAGTCCGCGTTCCGCTCGTGAGACCCGCGGCCAGCATCGATATCGCCAACTGACCGGTAGAGAATGTACGAGTCGCCGCAAAGGTGCCGATACCCTTCCCCGACTCGGTCACGAAATGCGCTAGCGCATCCTCTCGATCGTGCACCGCCGAAAGCGACAGCGCCGCTGATGCGTCCATCCCGAACAGATCGAAGCGCGGCGCGTCGAGCCTGAGCGTCGCTCGAGCTTCGATCAACGACGTCGCAGGCTGCGGTGGAGCGAAGTGTCCCGACGCTGGCTCTCCATGATCGGTGGCCATCGCCTGCCTCTCCACCGCAATCTCGAATGTCGGACGCAACGACATTGCGGTCGGCGCAAAGAGCGAGAGCGACCCGCCGCGTGCGCTGAAAAGACCGGTGTAATCGCTGCCGTACTCCTGCGTCGCAAAGCTGTTGATCAGCCCCGAGCGCTCGGGAACCACCGACACGTCGTGCAACGCACGATAGGCCGCGACGCTGACCCCTGCTCCGCTATTCGACGCATAGGTCAGCGCAGCATGCGGCTTCCAGTCGCGATCCGAAAATCCATAGCCGGCACCGGCGTTGAGCGATAGATGCGGAGCGGGATAGACCGTAGCCCCGGCGCCGACAGCGATTCCCTCGACGCGATTGACATGAACGAACTGCGACACCGAAGAGCCGGCCAGCGCCAGCGTGCGCGCACGCTCCACAGTCCGTGCACGCACGAGATCGCTCACCTCGCTGTGAAGCTTCGCAACATCCGAGCTGGCAAACGACTGCACATCTGGTGGAATCGAATCAAGCACAGTCCCGGGGAACTTGAATCCAGGGGTCGTGACCTCGCCGCTCCGCGTAACTACCGCACCCGGTGCAGTCTCTATCTCCGGGCCCCGATCGAACACCGCATCGACCGGCACGTTCACGTCATAATCCGAAATCTCCCACCGTCCTCGAATTATTCCGCGCGCTGGGTAGTCGAGCCAGGTTCCCGTCCTCCGGATCTCCACTTCCTGCCGCCTGGGCAACCAGAACCGCCCCTCGATCAACCCGCTCTCGAGTACGACGGAGATATCCTCCAGGTCCTTGTCCCTGTACGCGGCGCGCGTGAACCCGATCGCCATGCGCACCACAGATCCGGTCTCCCGGTCCACGTACACGGATCCGATCGCACGCGCAGCATTCTGATCCTTGGGCCGGAACCGTAGCTGTACCACGTCCAGCGTTCGATCGCCCAGCCGGATCTGCAGCGAGTCACCAACAGCAAAGTCGTAATCGTTGAGTCCGGACGGCGACAGCGGATGGGGGACATCCTGCACCTCGTCGCCGTCGCCAATCCTGATGAAGCTCGGGAAGTTGTTCTGCACTATCCCGAGATGGTCCCGGTGATAATTGATGTCGGTGGGCAGAACCAGCGTATCGCGGCGTCCCTTGATCAACTGTTTGCTGAGCGACGGCGCCTTCCAGTAGATATCTGACGCGATCTGGTCGGCGCGGACTATCTTCGGAGGATCGGGAAAGCCCTTGCCCAACTGGGCAAGAAAGGTCAGGTAACCCCTGGCCTCTGCCTTGTAGCTTTTTAGCCCGCTATCGGCGAGCTGAGCGGCACGAACCGCGGTCGCGTGAGTCGCCAGGCTCTCGGCGCGCGCGGAGTTCCAGTCCTGGGCGGCGATGGCGACGGGAGCGAGAAGAATTACCAGCCCCGTTGTCATGGTGCGCTTCATCCCTCAACTTAACGCATGGATTTCGACCGTTTCCGCGCGCATGCAGCGACTGCCGGGCTCGTCCCCGTCTGGCGCGACGTGCTGTTGGACATAGATACCCCCGTTTCCGCCTTCGCAAAGCTCAGGCGGGGCGGCTTCGCCTTCCTTCTGGAGTCAGCTCCGGCGGGGAGCGAAACGTGGTCCCGCTACACCTTCATGGGTACCGAGCCGCGCTCCGCGTGGTCGCTGTCGGATGGGGTCGTGTCGGACTGGTCGCCCTCCCATGGCTGGCACACGGAACGCCCGGTCGCCGATCCCCTGGCTGATCTCGAACGGCTGGTAAAAGAGCACGCGCCGGCACACGTGCCGGAGCTCGGCGTGTTCTGGGGCGGCGCAGTCGGCTACCTCGGCTACGATGTCGTACGCGGGATCGAATCGCTCTCGAATCCGCCGCGTAAGAAGCTCGACATACCCGACGCGTTGTTCGTCTTCACGCGTGGCCTAGTGGTGATCGACAACCTGCGGTCGCAGGGACGGCTCATCGTGTCCGTCCCCGTTCCGCGCGATGCAAGTGAATACGAGCTGCGAGAGTTGTACGATGATGCGCAGGCGGAGCTCGACGCGATCGCCGCGCGTCTGCTCGATCCGTCGCCGCTCGAGCCTCTCTCGCTCGGCGCGCCGACCAAGGCGCTGATTGGCAAGTCGAACTACGAGCACGACAGATTCATCGCTGACGTCGAGCGCATCAAGGAATACATTCGCGCCGGTGATTGCTTCCAGTGCCTGCTCGCGCGTCGCATCGACGTCGAGCACGACTTCGACAGCTCGCATCTCTACCGTGCACTGCGCGCCCTGAATCCATCGCCGTACATGTACCATCTCGACCTCGACGGTACGGAGCTCGTCGGCAGCTCTCCCGAGCTGCTGGTGCGGCTTGCGAATCACCAGGTAACCGTGCGCCCGATCGCAGGGACGCGTCCACGTGGAAGCACCGCGGAAGAAGACGAGCGGATGACGACGGATCTTCTCGCCGATGAGAAGGAGCGCGCCGAACATGTGATGCTTGTCGATCTGGGGCGCAACGACGTGGGACGCGTCGCGGAGTATGGCACCGTGACTGTGAGCGACTTCATGTGCGTAGAGAAGTACTCGCACGTCCTTCATATCGTGAGTCAGGTTGATGGAACCGCGCGTCCGGAGATCGGCGTCGCGGATGTACTCCGTGCGACCTTCCCTGCCGGCACGATGACAGGCGCACCCAAGGTGCGTGCGATGGAGATCATCGATGAGCTGGAGCCGGAGCGCCGCGGCGCTTATGCGGGTGCGGTCGGTTACATCGGCTGGGGCGGCGAGCGCATAGATCTCGCCATCACGATTCGCACGTGTGTGATTGCGAACGGAGTCGCTTCCGCACAGGCAGGTGCCGGAATCGTCGCCGATTCGGTGCCGGAATCCGAATGGATCGAGACCGAGAACAAGGCACGCGCAGTATTGACGGCGATCGCGCAGGTCCGCGCCAGTGTTGCACCGCGGCAGGCAGTCGCGCAGGATGGCGGATGAGCTCGGACCTGATCCCGATCACCGGCTACGAGCACATAACGGTCGGCGGCGCGAACATTCTGGTGGCGCGCGCGATGGCGGAGACCACGCGCGCGATTCTGGAACACGACACCCTGTACACGTACGCGTCCAAGGTGCCGGACGCGCTGGTGTTTCAGGGACGCGCGCCAGTGTATGCGATAAACTTCCCGCCGCTGTCGGGCCGCGTCGCAGTGCGTCATGTAATGCGCGGCGGCTTCGTCGGCCGCTTGTTGCACGACCGGTTCCTTCCACCTACGCGCGTGGCCCGCGAGCTGACCGCCGCATTCCGCCTGCGGCTCGGCGGCGTTCCCACACCGGAGGTACTGGCGGTCGGCACGTATCCGGCCGGCGGATTCTTTCGGCGCGCCGATGTGGTTACTCGGTTCGTCGAGGGCAGCGCAGATCTTTCGGCTGTGTTTGGCGACGTGCGCAACGACGCACAACGACGTCCGATCCTCGATGCGGTCGCGCGGCTCCTGTCGCGACTGACCGCAACTGGCGCGCAGCATCCCGATCTCAATCTCAAGAACGTGCTCATTACATCCGGCGATGACGGATACATCGCGCACGTACTGGATGTCGATCGCGTACACTTCCACGTTCCGGGCGATCCGTTGGTCGCTCGCGCCAACATCGAACGCCTCATGCGGTCTCTGCGTCAGTGGCGTACGCGCCTTGCGCCGCGCACCAACGCGTTGTCCGACGAGGACATGTCGTATCTGGCTCTGACAGCGGCGGCGCAACCCGCGTGAGTCGAGCCGACGTTCGGTTGGACAGAATATGTATCATGCTCATGTCCGCCGCGGGAGACGTGGTACACGCCCTCCCGCTGGTGACTGCACTCAAGCGATACCGGCCGGCGTGCACCGTTTCGTGGATCCTCCAGCCACTACCGGCTTCCATGGTACGCGGCCACCCATCAGTCGACGAGATAATCGAGTTCGACAGATCGCTCGGTATCCGGTCGTTCACCGATCTGCGTCCGCGACTCCGAGCGCACGAGTTCGATCTGCTGATCGACCTCCAGGTCTACTTCAAGGCCGGTATCGTGACCGCACTCGCCGACGCGACAGTGAAACTCGGCTTCGATCGCGCTCGTGCACGCGATCTCAACTGGCTGTTCACGAACAGAAAGATTCCGCCACGTCCCATACGGCACGTGCAGGACCAGTACCTCGAATTTCTCGAGTATCTGGAAGTGCCATATGCGCCGCTCGAATGGAACATCGGGCCGTGGGCCGGAGAACGCGCGTGGCAGGCGGAGTGGATTTCACAGTTCGAGCGTCCCGTCGCCGCAGTCGTCATCGCCACGAGCAAGCCCGAGAAGGACTGGCTCCCCGAACGCTGGGCCGCTGTGTGTGACGCACTGTATACCGATTACGGATTGCAGCCGGTACTCGTGGGCGGCCGCTCCGCGCGAGAGCTCGACGCGGAACGGATAATCAGACAGCGCGCTTCGACTCCCATTCGCTCCGAACTCGGTAGCGGACTGCGGAAGCTGATCAGCATTCTCGATGCATCCGCGCTGGTGCTGGCACCGGACACGGGTCCGCTTCACATGGCCGTGGCCATGAACCGGCCCGTCATCTCCTTACTCGGCTACACCAACCCGAAACGAACAGGCCCGTATCGGCGCTTTCACGATCTCATGATCGATGCATACGCCAACGACGGTGAGAATTACGTCCCGACAATGGAGAACCGGCCCGGCCGCATGCCGCGCATAACCGTCGACGACGTTCTTTCACGCGTCGAAGTGTGGCGCCAGCGGTATTCAATGTTGCGTTGACCCCATTCCGTCTGAACGCGTAATCGCCCCAGTTCCTTACACCGACGACGATTCGCTTCGCCACCATCACATCGCCGGCGTACCCGATCCCACGCGCAGGTGGGGCACGGATGCATCCGTGCCTGTCACCCCATTACTCACCCGGCCCGCGCCCGCCGCGCCCGCGGCCACCGCCAAACGCCGGCGGATTCTTGATGTTCTCGGGCACCTTCTTCCACTGATCAGGCGTCAGAATCTTCTGAACCTGCGCCATCGCCGCGGTCAGATTCTGTCGCCCTGCGACAATCTGCGGACGGATCTTCGACATGATCGCCTGCGGATTCCCCGAGCCCTGCTTCGCAACTTCCGCCCGGATCTGCGCGCCAAGTGCAAGCGCCTGCGCGGCAAGTGTATCGGAGACAGTCGTCAGCTGCGTCACCTGTGCATCGCTGAGGTTCAGCGAATCGCGCATCTGTATGATCTGCGCAACCGGATTCTGCATCGCCGATGACGCGATCGACGAGCTGTCCGTGCGCGCAGCGAATATCTGCCTGAAGCGGTCGCGGGGATCGGGACCCAGTGCCAGCCGGGCCTGCAACGCAAGCACGAATGGCTGACGATACACCGCACGTGCGGAGTTGTTGGAGCCGAAGCGACCGTTCACATCGTAGATGAACTCCTGCTTGACCGGATCGAAGCCGCGTACGTAGAGCAGCGTCGGATCGGCGCGATTGAACTGGCCCCAGCCACTCAGATTGCTTCCGTGGAGCAGCTGGTCCAGACCGGCGAGCACGTTGGATCCGATCAGCGAGAACGTCATCTTGCGATGCAGGTTGAAGCCATCAGGCCGGAAGTTCATCTGCATGTCGAGCGACGGCGTCCAGGGACCGCGGCAGCTGTTGCGTCCAGCCACACTCCCCAGCTGCGCCGTCAGACAGTCGCGAACGTTGGACGGCGAGCTCGCAATCAACTGCTTCATTGCGGAGGCAAGCGCCGGATCGGCAGTCGTTGCCGGATTGAATATGAACGCGCGGTCGTTGTGCGAGCCGTCGCCGTTGATATCGCCCGACACCATCGGAGTGAACGGCGCGCCGGAGCTGAGACGCGCGTTCGCTGTAATTTCGAGCCAGTCCTTGACCGGCTTCGTGAAGTAAGTCTGAATGGTATTGCGAATGTCCTGATCACCCGGCGCCCATTCACTGATGTTGGGATTTCCACCAGTGGTTGGTGATGCAAATCCCTGGGCCGCCGAGCAGCACGTGAACGACGATTGGTCACGCGTACGCTGTAGCGTGTACGCGAATGTAAAGAACGTTCCGCCCGACGTCGCGCCGTTCAGAGACAGCGTCAGTTGGCGCGTATCGCTCTGCAGTCCGGAAGTGAGCTCGAGCACCTGACCATATTGCGGATAGATGCGCGATCCCCCCGACGTTACCTGACCCGTGCCGGTTACTATCGCAGCCGCCGGCGCATAGACCGGACGATTCCCCTCGTCGGCGAGAGTGAACGCCGGCGTTGTTTTGAGGTTGAGATCCTGCACCCCATAAAGTGCCACACCGCGCGCGTAGCTCGCGTCGGCCGACAGTGTGATGTTGCCAACCAGCCTGTGCTGAAGTCCGAGCGAAGCGCGCCACGAGCGTGGTGCCTCGAAATCCGGCGCGAACAGTGTGACCGAAGGACTGACCGACGAGAAGTTCTGCGGTATCGAGGTATTGCCTACGCATGCCGTCGGCGCGGTTGTCGGATCGCCGAGATAGCTCTGCCAGTCCGGCATCGGTACGGCCGGCCCGATGCACGACACCTGCTGCTCAGTGTCGATCAATCCAGTAGCGCCTGCCGCGGATGTGAACAATCCTGTTGGAGTCTTTGCGCGAAACTCACCGATTCCTCCGCGAAGCAGGAATGCCGGCTGGAATTGCGCGAACGGATCGTTGGGATCCGGCTTGGTGAGATTGATCGAGAATCCGGCGCGCGGGCTGAAGTGGACTTCCGTGGGAAAATCGTTCGTGCGAAGACCGAATTTGGATTCGACGTCGGAGTTGAGCGCCGGTGCGTCATCCACCTTCGTCCCCTCCGCGCGGACGCCGTACACGAGCTGCACCTGCCGGTTCGGACGCCACGTGTCACCCAGGTACACCGCACCTGCAACCGTCTTCCCCGCGCGCTCCTGCGACAGGAGAGTTCTGCTGTAGCTGTCCGGTGTATCGGATAGAAACGCGCCGAGCGAGTTGTAGGTGAAAGTTCCAAGCCTGTTGTTGGTGACGTTCTGGCGGAACGTATTGAGATCGAACAGCGTTCCAAGGCGAACGCGATGCGTGCGGTCCTTGCTGAGATACGAAACTTCGTCAGCCGCCTCGAGCAGTGCAGAGCTGCCGGCTTGCGGGAATCCTGGATTGCCGCCGAAGCTGATCACACTGAGTGCCTGAGTTCCATCCGCGAGCGGCGAGCTGATCCGGACGCGTCCGGATGGGAGCGTCAGATATCCTTCAGAGTGATTGTTGTCGCGTGAATAGTACGTCCGCAGCTCGTTGATTATGCCACTCTCGAAGTTGGACGTAAGCGTCGCCGCGATACCAGCTCCGGATGTGGTGCTGGCGCCTGCACTGGATGGAAGCGCGTACGGATTGGAGCGCGTCGGATCCTGCGTGCTTCCGCGGTAGTCGCCGCGAACAGTGAGACTGTTGGCGTCGTTCAGGAAATAGTCGAGACGGAGGAGGCCGACTGTGTTGTCGCCGATGCGCCGGTCCGGTACCGCTGCAGGCGACGGAATTCCGAGCGCCCTGACCTGCGATTCGAAAGCCTGCACCGACGCCGGATCGAGTCCGAGCGTGGACAACGTTGCCGGCGACGACGCCAGCAGTGATTGCACCGGATCGCTGCGCCTCCGCAGTTGCGCAGATCCGAAGATGAACATCTTGTCCTTGATGATCGGGCCGCCGAGTCCAGCGCTTATCTGATCCTGCAGATACGTCGGTGAGACTGCAGCACTGTCCGCTCCTTCGAATTCGAGCACCGGATCGCGCCGGGAGTAAGTGAAGCCGCCCGTGAGCTCGTTCGTTCCACCGCGCGTCGTCGATGCGATCTCGCCGCCGCTGAACTGACCCTTGGATGGATCGTATGTATTCGTCACCACGCGCGTGCTGCGCAATCCTTCCGCAGGAACGGAGAAGCTCCCGAATGAGAGACCGTCGAGTGTCGTGTTGTTGAGCGTCGATCGCTGACCCGCGACGGAGAACGCAGCCGCTGTAGTGTCATTGCCGGCGATTCCGACCACACCCGGCGCCATCGCCGCGATCGCCGAGATGTCGCTCATGTCGACCGGTAGTCGCTCGAGCTGCTCGGATGAGAGCGTGCGTCCGCTTTCGCCGGGTGTGGGCGGGGCCCCGCGCTCACGCCCACCGTTGCGCGCCGTTACGGTGACTGTGGATAGCTTCGCCGCGACCTGCGTACCGATCTGCACGTCGGTCACGAGCCGATCCTCGTCGCCCTGGCGCGCTACGTTGCGCGAAATCGGCGCGAATCCTATCGCGCGAAACTCGATACGGTACTGGCCACCGCCATCGGGAAAGAGAATCGTGTATCGCCCGTCAGCGTCGGTGCGCTTGGTACGCGTGATCCCACTCTCTGCGGACTTCACAGCCACGGTCACGTTCTCGAGTGGCTTTCCGTCAGGGCCGAGCACGCGACCGGTCACGATGTCGGTTGTACTGCCAATCTGGGCCTGCGCCGGACGGGAATTGATCCCGATACCAAGCAGTAGTGCGGCAAACAGAACTAACGACTTGCGCATGACCGCATTTCCCCGCCCCGCAGGGCGGGGCAATCTAGGTGTGTCGCGTCGCTCCGCCGAAGTGATAGCGAACGCGCAATTTTTGCATCAGCTCTACCAGTCGGACCAGCGACAGACCCATCACTGCGAAATAGTCGCCGTCAATGCGTCGTACGATCGTTGCACCGTAACCCTGAATACCGTAGGACCCAGCCTTGTCCATCGGCTCGCCGGTCGCGATGTATTCGCGAATTTCATCGCTCGACAAGCTTCGGAACGTCACTGACACATCATCTACGGAAGACTCCAATTCACCGTTGAACGAGCATGCCATTCCCGTCAGTACAGTGTGAGTTGCACCGCTCAGATCCGAAAGCATCCTGCACGCGTCGTCTTCTGTACGCGGCTTACCCATCACCCTTCCATCCAGAACCACAATCGTATCCGCGGCTATGACCAACGCGCCGGGATGCCGCGCCGCGATCTTGGACGCCTTCTGCCGCGCAAGACGCTCGACGTGCGCCGCGGGCCGTTCGCCGCCGTGCATCGATTCGTCGATGTCGGCGGGATCGACCGTGTGCTGAATGCCAATCAGGTCCAACAGCTCGCGCCGGCGCGGTGACGCAGACGCGAGAACGAAGCGGGGCTCATTCATCTAGAAAAGCCCCACTTGTCCTTTGACCGACGCGATCAATTTGGCCGGGTCGTATCCGACGCCCTGTCTGAAGACCAATTCGACCTTTCTGATGTCAGAGACGTTCGTGGCCGGGTCGCCGTTAATGACGACCAGATCCGCCTGCTTGCCCGTGACAATCGAACCGATCTCGCTCGCTCGCCCCAGATACGTCGCGCCGTTCAGTGTGCAGATCTTTATCGCTTCGAGAGGCGTGAACCCGCTTCCCACGAGCAACTCGACCTCCCGCTGGTCCGAGTAGCCGGGAATGACCCCGCCCGCTCCGGTCGGATCGGTGCCCGCTATCAACAGGCCGCCCGCGCGCGCGAACTGAAGCTCCATCGCACGGTCCTTCGCGAACAGCGTCGAATAGATGGAATGCTCGTTCCCCTGCACCGTCGCGTAGAACTTCTCGAATCGCTGCTTGAGTATTGGGTCCAATACATCCAGACCGGGCGGCATCGGCTGGCCGGGAGTGAACGTCTCGAATACCGTGAGGGTGGACGTTATCGCAACGTGATGCGCGATCAGGTCGGCGATCAGCGATTTGAATTGTGCACCATTCGGATCGACAGCGGCCATCGACGCCATTCCGGCGGCCTGTCCGGGGCAGACGTCAGGTTTCTTCGACGTATCAAAATCCGTTGATACAAAGAAGCCGTGCTCCAGATCGTCGATCCCTGCCGCAATCGCTTCACGATAAGTCACCGAGCAGAGATGTCCGGTGATCTTGAACCCGCGCTTGTGCACCTCGTCCACCGCGGCCGCAAGCTCTGCGCGCGTGATGTTCATGTACGCCTTGAACGACGTCGCCCCCGCGTCGGCCCAGAAATCCACCATGCGACGCGCGTCGTTCGCATCCTTGAGCTCGTACATCTGGCCGATGCCGAGCCCCGGCCCCTGCAGATACGGCGCGCTCGCATCTATCCACGGGCCAGGTTTCTCTCCATTCCTTATCGCGCGCGCAATGTTGATCTCGCCATAGCCGTTCACGTTGCCACCAGTGCGCATTGACGTCACACCACCGGCGAGATACAGACGCGTGAAACTCTCCGCCACATTGCCGTACACACCCGGACCCGTCGGATAGAACAGATGCTCGTGCATCATCACGAGACCGGGAATTACCGACTTTCCTGTAAGATCGAGTACCAGCGCGTTCGCCGGTGGCTTGATCGCCGCGCTGTTCCCCAGCTCGGCGATCTTCCCATCACGCAGAATCAGCGTCTGGTCGACACGCGGTTGGGCGCCGGTTCCGTCGATCACGCGCACGTGAGTCAGCGCAACTACCGATGTGTCGACCGTCACGTACTGCCGGACGTTGCGTGACAGTACGGGCCGCTGCGCAGCCATCACACTCGGCGCAGCAAAGAGCGGCGCCGCCAGCGCCAGCACCAGCGCGCACGTCGCCATCGGAGGATGTTTCGAAGTCTTCATGCACGGACATTACGCTGTCACATGACCGGCGTCCACCGGCGCGCCGTTCTGGAACGGCTCTGCGGCGGGTCGAGCGCCTCCGTGTGCGCCGCTACCCGGCTACAACCGCAGACCGCTCCAGCAGCAACGTCACGGGACCATCGTTCACCAGCTCGACCAGCATGTCGGCACCGAACTCGCCCGCGGCTACGGGAAGGCCGCTGTTGGCCAGCGTGACGAGGAATTCCTGATACAACGGAATCGCGACCTCGGGCCGCGCCGCGTCCACGAATGATGGGCGGCGGCCCTTTCGAGCATCGCCGTACAGCGTGAACTGCGAGACGACCAGAACCGACCCGCCAACCTCCGCGACCGACCGGTTCATCTTCCCCTCGTCGTCCCCGAAGATGCGGAGGCCGAGCAGCTTCTCGGCCATCCAGTCGACCTCGCGGCTCGTGTCGTCGTGCGTGAAGCCGACGAGGAGCATTAGCCCATTGCCAATCTCTCCGATCACTCTACCGCCAACGCGCACCGAGGCGCGCGACACCCTCTGAACGACCACTCGCATTGGTCAAATCTGGCCGGTCACGGTCAACTGCGGCAATGGGGCTAGGATCCGCGACACTTCTTCTACATTACGGGAGAGACCATACCGAACGTCTGAGTATCGAACCGTGCCTCGCAGTTGTCTGCATCTCAACCCCGAATGTCATGACTACCTCACCCATCGCCTGCACGCTCGCCTCGGAAGACTACGCGGACAGGTTGGCCTGGATCGGCCGACTGAATAGAGAGTCGCTGCGCACCCATCGTCTGGACGGTGTGACCTTGGAATTGGTGTACGATCGCACTGCCAGCGACCAGGTCCGCGAGCTGGTGCGGCGAGAAGAGAGGTGCTGCGCGTTTCTGCGCTTCAGCGTGGATGAGACTGGAGGCGCGATTCGTTTGCTTATCGAGGCCCCGGCCGAAGCCTGCGATTCGACAGGCACAATGACGAGTACGCTATTCGCGCCTTTTCTGGCCGGTTCTTGACACATCAACATTTCTTGATGTATCATTCGGTGATCCACTTGCCGTCCTGTTCTTTATTTACGCGATATATCAACCAAACTTGATGGACGCAAATACCTCAGGCTGGTCGCCGACGTCCGCCCTGGACGCGCCCGTCCTCCGGCGCCTGTCCAGGCTGGATCGCTTCCTCCCGCTCTGGATATTCGCAGCCATGGCGAGCGGTATCGCGCTCGGACGAGCGTTCCCTGGATTGGGCGCGCTGCTCGACCGGGTGCAGGTGGCCGGCGTGTCGGTGCCAATCGGCATCGGACTGCTCTGGATGATGTATCCGGTGCTCGCCAAGGTGCGCTACGAGAGCATCGGTGCGCACGTGGCCGATCGCAAACTGCTGGGCACTTCCCTGGTGCTGAACTGGGTGATCGGCCCCGTCGTCATGTTCGCGCTGGCGTGGCTGCTGCTTCCGGATCTGCCGCATTATCGCGACGGACTCGTTCTGATCGGGCTCGCACGGTGCATCGCGATGGTCCTGATCTGGAACTCGCTTGCGTGCGGCTCTGCAGAGCTTGCCGCTGTCCTCGTCGCACTCAACTCCGTCTTCCAGATTCTCACCTACTCTTTTCTGGGATGGCTCTTTCTCACGGTCGTCCCGCACTGGTTGGGAGCTGACACGACTGCGCTTCACGTGTCGATGTGGCAGATCGCAAGGAGCGTTCTGATCTTCCTCGGAATCCCACTCCTCGCCGGATATCTCACGCGGCGGACGATGGTGGCGAAACGCGGTGAGACATGGTACAACGAGAGCTTCATCCCGCGCATCGGTCCGACTGCATTGCTGGGATTGCTGTACACCATCGTGCTGATGTTCGCGATGCAGGGAACGCGCATCCTTCAGCTTCCAGTGGACGTCCTGCGAATCGCGATCCCGCTGGTCGTGTACTTTTGCATAATGTTCGGGCTTGCCTTCGTGCTCTCGATGAAGCTTGGGTTCAGCTACGCCGAAACGGCGTCTCTCTCCTTCACGGCGGCTGGCAACAACTTCGAGCTTGCGATTGCCGTGGCTATCGCGACATTCGGCATTGCCTCCGGTGAAGCGCTCGCTGCGGTGGTGGGTCCGCTGATCGAAGTGCCTGCGCTGGTCGGTCTGGTTTACGTGTCGCTCTGGGCCGGAAGGCGTTATTTCCAGACGTCGCCCGCAGCGACGTAGCCACGACGAATCATGCGTTACGCGCTCATGTCAGACATCCATGGGAACCGGCCGGCGCTCGAAGCCGTGCTCGCCAGCATTCGCACGCGCGGCGACGTTGATGGCACGTACCATCTTGGCGACCTGGTTGGATACGCGCCCTGGCCAAACGAAGTCTGCGAGATCATCGCCCGCGAAGGAATTCCCGGCGTCGCCGGCAATTACGACTCGACAGTCGCGAATGACTACACGCACTGCGGCTGCAGGGCCGAGGACCAGCATCAGGAAGAACTTGCACACCAGAGTTACGAGTGGACACGGGAACACGTCAACGCAACGACCAAGGCGTTTCTTCGCGCACTCCCCTTCCGCATCGACATTCGTCCAGAGGGGGGACATGTCGCTGGTCCGACGGTGACGCTGGTGCACGCAACGCCACTCAACAACCTGATCTACGTCGATGAGAGCCGGCCGGACGCGTTCCTGACGAAGATGGCGGAGGTGGCCAAACTCAAAAGGGGCGATGTGCTTGCATTCGGGCATACACACAAGCCGTGGCGCCGCACGGTGGGAGGAGTGCATTTCATCAATACGGGAAGCGTCGGACGGCCAAAGGATGGTGACTGGCGAGCCGCCTACGTTCTGCTCGAGGTCGCCGCGACAACGGCGCGAGCGGAGGTAGTGCGCGTCGAATACGATGTCGACGAAGCGGTGCGCGGGATCCGCGACAGCATGCTTCCTTCGGAGTTTGCAGAATTTCTGGAAACGGGCGGTAAACCGCTCGCGGCTACGACTCCCCGCCCCGACGACTCATGAAACTTCTCGCCAAGTACCTCAAGCGCTACTGGCGCCTGGTCCTGCTGGCGCTGCTTCTCGCGGCCATCAATCAGGTTTTCTCGCTGCTCGACCCGTTGATCTTCCGCTATGTAATCGACAACTACGCAACGAAATTCCGCCAGTACACCACCATGCAGTTCGTGCGGGGGGTCTCGATTCTGCTGGCAGCGGCGGTCGGCGTGGCGTTCGTGTCACGTGTAGCCAAGGCATTCCAGGATTATTTCGTCAACGTGGTCACGCAGCGCGTCGGTGTCGATCTCTACTCCGACGGAATTCGATACTCGCTCGAGTTGCCATATTCGCTGTTCGAGGATCAGCGCAGCGGTGAGACGCTCGGGAAGATCCAGCAGGCGCGACTCGACGCGCAGCGGTTCATAACGGCAGCCGTTAACGTTCTCTTCACGACTATCGTTGGCGTCGTCTTCGTGATGGTGTACGCGTACAAGGTTCACTGGTCCATCGCACCGGCGTTTCTGCTCACGGTTCCGCTGCTTGGCCTGCTCAGCTCGGTGCTGAGCCGTAGAATCAAGCGCGTGCAGGAAGTCATCGTCGCCGAGACGACCGCGCTCGCCGGCGCAACGACGGAATCGCTCCGGAACATCGAGCTGGTCAAGAGCCTCGGCCTGACAGAGCAGGAGGTTACGCGCCTCAATTCAACGACCGAGAAGATCCTCAAGCTCGAGCTGAAGAAGGTGCGCTATCTCCGCAGCCTCAGCTTCATTCAGGGAACGTGCGTGAATCTGTTGCGAACGTCGATCCTGTTCCTGATGTTGTACCTCATCTTTGCACAACAGATATCGGTCGGCCAGTTCTTCGCATTGCTCATCTACTCGTTCTTCATATTCGGCCCCTTGCAGGAGCTGGGGAACGTGATCAACACCTACCGCGAGACCGAAGCGTCCATGGCGAATCTCGAAACGGTATTCGCGATACCGCCGGATCCGCGTCCGGCGCATCCAGTGGAGATCGGCCCGCTCACCAGTCTTGCATTCGATCACGTAACCTTCCAGCATCGCTCGGCGAATACGCCAGCGCTCGTCGACGTCTCGTTCCAGACGGAGCGCGGGCAGACCATTGCCTTCGTCGGTCCGTCCGGCGCGGGGAAGTCGACGCTCGTGAAGCTTCTCCTCGGCCTGTATCACCCGCTGGAAGGCCGGATACTATATAACGGCACATTGGGCACCGAGGTCGAGCTGGATGCGCTGCGAACGCGCATCGGCCTCGTAGCGCAGGACGCGCAGCTGTTTTCCGGAACGATAGCCGAGAATCTGCGATTCGTGAGACCCGATGCTACTGATGCCGATTGCATGCGTGTGCTCCACGAGGCCGCTGCGGACAGCCTGCTCGCACGCGCAGATAGGGGCCTCGACACGATGATCGGCGAAGGTGGCGTGAAGGTGTCGGGCGGCGAGCGCCAGCGGCTCGCCATTGCGCGTGCTCTGCTGCGACGCCCATCGCTGCTCATCTTCGATGAAGCGACGTCGGCGCTCGACTCGATCACCGAAGAGGAGGTGAGCCGCACGATCCGCGACGTCGCGACGCGACGCGAGACGATCGCCATACTCATCGCGCACCGGCTGTCCACGATCATGCACGCAGATACGATCTACGTGCTCGAGCGCGGACGCATCATCGAGTCGGGACGGCATGCGGATCTGCTGGAGCAGAAGGGATTGTACCACGCGATGTGGCGTCAGCAAGTCGGAGAGCGGCGCTGGCCTTCGGGTACGCCCGCGCCACACCTGCAGCCCGCACTGACCACCTAGCGGCGCGCAGCCAGGCCCTCCGCGCGGGTACGTTTTGGCGGCGTACCATGCATGTTGTTTCGCGCTTGACATGCCAGTGCGCGGCCCTAGCTTCTCCGCCAAGTCCACAATGGAGAGGAAATCATGCGCACCCGGCTAGCCCTGGCTGGAACGTTCGTGTTAGTTATTGCTGCCTGTACACCGAAGGATAAGGCGTCGGTCGCGAAGACCGATTCGACCACCGCTGCTACAGTTGCAACAGCCGCACCCGCGACGGCGACCGCGCCCAATGTGGTCACGGTTCAGGCCAAGGATTTCTCGTACGATGGTCCGTCGGAGATTCCCGCAGGCATGACGACATTCAAGCTCGTCAACGACGGCAAGGACCTGCACCATCTCAGCATCATCCGACTGGATAGCGGGAAGACGTTGAAGGATCTCGAGGCTGCGCTTGCGCTTCCGGCCGCCCCGCCGACGTGGGCAGTGCCGATGGGCGGTCCTAACGCCCCGGACCCGACCAAGCAGTCCAACGCGACGCTCGACCTCACTCCCGGCAACTACGCGATGGTCTGCTTCGTGGACGTCCCGGGCGGCGTACCTCATTTCGCGAAGGGAATGATCAAGGCCTTTACCGTCGGAGCCGCGCCCGCAGGCGCAGCCGCGACTGCGCCTGTCGCCGATGTGGCCATCAAGCTCGTCGACTACGGATTCGATCTCTCAAAGCCGCTGACGGCTGGCACACACACTTTCGCCGTGACCAACGGCGCATCTCAGCCGCACGAGGTGGAGCTGGTCAAGCTCGCACCCGGCAAGACTGTGGAGCAACTGCTCGGATGGATGCAGAAGCCGGCCGGTCCGCCACCGGCGTCCGCCATTGGCGGCGTCGCCGGCTTCATTGGAGACACGAACTACTTCACCGCCGATATCACCCCCGGACAGTATGCGCTGATCTGTTTCCTCCCGGACGCAAAGGACGGGAAGCCGCACTTCATGCACGGCATGACCAAGACGATCACGGTCATGTGATATCCGGCCAGGATGCGAGCGGTCAGTCGTTCGACTGACCGCCGAATCGGCACCGATACGCGCTGGCGGACACTCCGTGGGCGCGTATCTTCTTTTTTGAGTCCTGTTCACCCTCTTGCGGGAGATCTGCCGATGTGGAGTGACTTCAAGGCATTCATCATGCGCGGCAACGTACTTGACCTGGCCGTTGCGGTAGTGATCGGAGCGGCGTTCGGCGTTGTGGTAAAGTCTCTCGTCGACGACGTGATCATGCCACCCATCGGCCTCCTGCTGGGCCACGTTGACTTCTCCAACCTGTACGTGATCCTGAAGGATGGCGTAAAGTCAGCTCCGCCGTACGCCTCGCTCGCTGATGCGAAAACCGCCGGCGCAGTGACACTGAACTACGGGATATTCGTCAACAACATCATCACGTTCCTCATCGTCGCACTCGCAATCTTTCTGGTCGTGCGCTCGGCAAACAAGGTTTACAAGAAGCCCGCAGCGGCCGTCACCACCAAGCCGTGCCTGTTCTGCGCGATGGACATCCCGATCGCGGCAACCCGGTGCCCGCACTGCACGTCGGAGCTGAAAGCCGCGTAGATCGCTGCGACCATCGTCATCATCCGTCGTCGTCGCAAACGACAGAGTGCCGCGTTTCCACCCGGAACGCGGCACTTCGTTTGTACCCCTCACACATAGGACAGCAAGAATTTATAAAGATTCCCGTACGCGATAACGACCACGATCTGCGTCCCTGTCGCGTATCCATAACGTAAAGTATGCTTACACGCCACAATTCCTCACCCTTGCCAGGACCGCTGCATGAAACGGGGTCGTCTGACCATTGCATTGATTTCGGGAGCTTCGCTGCTCCTCACCGGACTCATCACCATCGCCGCGGTTCCTCCGCGTCACATAACGCCCGCGCCGATAAAATCCGATCTGTTCGCCGGTCTCGTCTGGCGTAACCTCGGCCCCTTCCGTGGCGGACGCGTCTCCGCAGTCTCCGGCGCGATCGGTGAACCCGGCGTCTTCTACGCCGGCTATCCACTTGGCGGAGTCTGGAAGACAACCAACGACGGCCATACCTGGTTTCCGATCTTCGACGGCATCAAGGAAGCTTCGTCGGTGGGCGCGATCGAAGTCGCTCCATCGGACACGAACGTGATCTACGTCGGAATGGGCGACATGATTACCGGCGGCGGAATCAATGAGGGTAACGGCGTCTACAAGTCCACGGATGCTGGCAAGACCTGGACGCACCTGGGACTCGACGCGACCAAACAGATTCCATCGATCATCGTCGATCCGCACGACCCCAATACCGTGATGATCGCGGCGCAGGGTAACGTCCACGCCCATTCCGACATGCGCGGCGTATTCCGCAGCACCGACGGCGGCAGGACGTGGACGAAGACCTTGTACGTCGACGACTCCACTGGCATTCAGAAGCTGGCGCGCGCGTACGATCAGCCCAACGTCATACTCGCAACCACAGTGCGGCACTACATCGCTCCCGGAATACCGAGCGCGAGCACGCCGCGCCCTGCCGGCGGCACCGCGCTGTACAAGTCGACCGATGACGGATTGACCTGGAAGGAGATCAAGGGCGGCGGCCTTCCCGCACTGTCGGGCCGCACCTCGGTTGCGATCGCGATGCACACCAATGCGCAGCGCATGTATTTGGTCGAGAACTCCGGACTCTATCGCTCCGATGATGGCGGCACGAACTGGCGCCAGATGGACTCGACCGACAAGCGGATCGCCAACGGACAGGGCGGCTACAACTGCGGCGTGTACGTCAACTCGCAGAACCCGGACATCGTCTACGTGGTAAGCACGTCGAGCTACATCTCCACAGATGGCGGAAATACATTCACCGGTTTCAAGGGCGCGCCGGGCGGCGACGATCCGCAGCAGATGTGGGTCGATCCCACCAACGGCCAGCGTCTCTTCTTCGGCGAAGACCAGGGCGCAACGGTATCACTGGACGGCGGACTCACATGGAGCCCGTGGTACAATCAGTCCACCGAGCAGGTCTACCACATATCGACGGACAATTCATATCCGTACTGGGTCTACGCGACGCAGCAGGACGCAGGCGCCGTTCGCACTCTTTCGCGCGGCAACCTGGGCGAGATCACAAGTCTCGACTGGAGCCCCGTACCAGGATGGGAATGGGGCACCATCGTCCCGGATCCACTCAACCCGAAGATCGTCTACGCAAGCGGATCCGGCATCGTCAAGATCAGCTACCCCAGCGAGCAGTGGATCAACGTCAGCCCCGCCGCCGACCCCAACACGGAATCACGCACGACGTCGTCGCAACCGATCATGTTCTCGCCGCTGAATCAGCACGAGCTCTTTGCCGCATTCCAGTACGTCGCGTCGACTACCGATGGAGGCGTAACGTGGAGGAAGCTGAGCCCCGACCTGACCTATGCCAAGGGAGAAACGCCGCCAGCAGCGGGCGCAACCCCGCGCGAAGGCGCAGCAGCACCAAATCGCAGCGCGATCGAATCCATATCGGTTTCGGGCGCGGCCGCCGGAATGATCTGGGTCGGCACCAATAACGGACTCATCAAGCTGACCCGCAATCATGGCGCGACGTGGGAAGACGTCAGCGTCGCGAATCTCCCGAATCGCGCTCGTGCAGACATCTCTGGAATCGATGCGTCGCATCAGGATCCGGCAACCGCGTACGTCGCAATCGATTATCACACGATCGGCGACTACAAGCCATACTTCTACCGCACGCACGATTACGGCAAGACGTGGACGCAGATCGTGAACGGAATGGCGACGGATCAGTCAAACGGCAGCTTCGCGCGCGTCATTCGCAGCGATCCGAAGAAGCCCGGTCTGCTCTTCGCAGGTACCGAGAGCTCCATCTACGTCTCGTTCGATGACGGCGACAACTGGCAGTCGCTGATGCTGAACCTGCCCAATACGTCCTACCGCGACATCACGTTCCACGGCAACGATCTCATCGCCGGCACTTACGGCCGCGGAATCTGGGTGCTCGACGACTACACGGTGCTTCGCCAGATAACGCCAGCGATTGCCGCCGAGCCGGTGCACTTCTTCAAGCCGGATGAGACGATTCGCGTTCGGCGCAATGTGAACGCCGACACTCCGTTCCCACCGGAAGTCCCGCACGCTCTGAATCCACCCGATGGAGTCGTCTTCTACTACTCGCTCGCGTCCACCCCGTCGTCACCGGTGACGCTCGAAGTGCTCGACGCATCCGGAAAGGTGGTTCGGCACATGTCGAGTGTTCCGGACAAGCCGGTGAAGGAAGCCGCCGTGCCGCCAGAGCCCAATTTCTGGATCGCACCGCCCCAGGCGCTCTCTGCGAACGCGGGCACCAATCGCGGCAACTGGGATCTGCGTCACGATGCCCCGCCAGCCTTCACGCACAGCTTCGAGATCAACGCAAACCCGGGCCTCACGCCCGCATCTCCCGAGGGGCCCCTGGCTCCCCCGGGGACATACACCCTCAGACTGAACGTGGACGGCAAGACGTACACGCAGACTGTGACGGTCAAGAACGATCCGCGCTCACCCGCGACCGTCGCAGCTGTAGTTGCTCAGCACGACCTGCTGATGAAGCTCGACGCCGGCGCGAAGGCATCGTGGGACGGATACAATCAGGTCGAAGCAATGCGTACTGCCGTCGCGGCCGTGGCCAGCGCCAATCCGCCCGCGGAAGCAGCGTCGGCGCTCAAGGCGTTCGACGCGAAGCTCGAGACGGTTGCGGGCTCGACGACCGGCGGCCGCGGTTTCTCGCGCGGCGGCCCACCGCCACCGCCAAATTTCGTCCGCGTCAACGGAGTAATGGGACGAGAGCTGACAGCGCTCGACAACGGCGACATGGCCCCCACGCCTGCCACGCTTCGTGGATACGCCGCGGACTGCGCACAGTTGGCGACAGTGCTCAGGAACTGGCAGGCCGTGAACAGCAAGGACCTGCCTGCGCTCAATGCAACTCTCGCAAAGAGCAACATCGCGCCGGTGCATGCCGCATCTTCACCGCCGTCGATCCAGGCCTGTGGTGCCGGTCTTTCCGCACACGATAAACGAAGGGTGGAAACCCACACCGGCACTACGGTGTCTCACTCAAAGGCCGATGAAGATGGGGACGGCGATGAGGGACCAGATCCGGCATAGGACACGCTCAGGATCCATACGCAGTATTCGGCACTGCTTCCGTCAACGGAGGGAATCCCATGGATCCTGATGTAGTGAACTTTGCGTTCGTGATGATCGTCTGTGTGCTCTCGCTCGGCTGCCTTGCGGTCATCGGAACGTGGACGTTCCGCGCGTTCCGTGGCCACAAGGATCCTGAGCGTCTTCCGCAGGAGAATTACGACGAGCGATTCGCTCAGCTTCAACAGTCGGTCGATGCGATCGCCGTCGAGGTTGAGCGAATCGCTGAAGCGCAACGCTTCAGCACGAAGCTGCTCAGCGATGGTGCACGCGTACCCGTCGAAATGGAGGATAGATGAGCTATAGCGGAGACGTTTACGACAACGAGCCCCGCCGCCGCGGACCCGTCAACCGAACGATGCAGGCAGCCAAGGCGGGAGCGAGCTTCGGCTCCGCCCTGGCGATCGCCATCTCATGGAGTGAGCACCACTCCATTATCTGGGCCATCATCCAGGGATTCTTCTCCTGGTTCTACGTCGCTTATTACGCATTGACGCGTTAGCTCCTCGGTGAAGAGCGAGTCCATCTCCGCGTAATCGGCTGCACCGGCCAGGAATTCGGCGAAGCTCCCACACGATAATGCCCGGGCGGCGCGCTGCACCGCAGCAGCAGCCGCTCGGGCGACTCCGGATCCCACACTCACGCGCGCGACACCCAACTTCTCGAGAGCACGAACGTCAGACCCGGTCGCGCTCGCAAGCACATTGAGTGGCAAACCCGCGTGTTTCACAATGTCCCTTACGACGTCCGGACTCTGCACGCGTGGCACGAACACACAATCCGCACCGGCAGCACGAAACGCATCCAACCGCTCGAGACAACGCTCCAACCGCGTCTCTTCATGACCGACGGAGAGCCAGAACACGTCAGTTCGTGCGTTCACGACCGCGCCGTCACGGAGACCTGCGCCGGCGTCCGCTGCCTCTCGCGCAGCAGCTATCCGCTCGCGTTGCAGCGATATTTCGAACAGCGGTGAGTCGCCGCCATCGCCAGTTGCATCCTCGATGTTCACGCCAACAGCACCGGCGTCGATCGCCAGCCGTACCGTTTCCGCGACAGACGCCGGCGAAACACCGTACCCCGCTTCGATGTCGGCCGTTACAGGCAGGCTCGTAGCAGACGCGATTCGCTCGACCGCCGCAAGCATCTCATCGCGCGGAATCTTCTGTCCGTCGGGATATCCGAGCGACCACGCGATCCCGGCGCTCGTCGTCCCGACACAGTCGAATCCAGCCATCTCAAACAGACGCGCGCTGACCGCGTCCCATGCGTTTGGAACCACGAGAATGGTTGGACCGTGATGTAGAGCGCGGAAAGCCGCGGCGCGGGAGTGAGATGTCATCGTCCGGGAAGATTAGCCTTCCGCCGCAACCATGCTTCGGTTACCATCGAAGTATGCCCGACACGCCCGACATGGCCTTCGTGGCCGGTGCAATCGCTGACCCCACCCGGGGCCGCATGCTGATGTCCCTCATGCGCGGCCAGGCTCTCACAGCCACGGAACTGGCCCTGGATGGCGGCGTGACAGCATCGACAGCCAGCAGCCACCTCGGCCGCCTGATGGACGCCGGACTCGTCTCAGTGACACGCCAGGGCCGCCACCGCTACTTCCGGATTGCGCGCCCCGAAGTCGCCGAGATGCTCGAAGGGATGGCCAACCTGGCCAGTTCGAGCGGCTCCAGGATCACGACCGGCCCGCGGGATCCCGCCCTCCGCCACGCCCGCGTCTGTTATGACCATCTTGCCGGCGAGACTGCCGTCCGGCTTCTCGTGCGCCTCAGAGAGCACGAGCTGCTGATCGGCGACGAGGACTCGCTCGCGCTCAGCCCGCGTGGCGAGACATGGGCGGCCGCACTTGGAATCGATCTCCCCGCCCTGCGCACCAGACGAAGGATCCTGTGTCGTCCATGCCTCGACTGGAGCGAGCGACGCAGTCATCTCGCCGGCTCACTGGGCGCCGCGATCCTCGAGCGCATGGTAGCGCTACGTTACGTGCGCCGAACGTCCGGTCGCGCGATTGCGTTTTCCGAGAATGGTGCGCGCCTCATCGACCGCCCCGATACCTTCATTCGCGACAAACTCGTGTGTCGCGCGGTGTGATGGCCGCTACTCGACCGTGACCGACTTGGCGAGGTTGCGCGGCTGGTCCACGTTCGAGCCGCGCTTCACGGCGATGTAGTACGCGAGAAGCTGCAGTGGCACCGACGCAAGAATCGGCGTTACGAGATCGAGCGTTTCAGGAATCCTGAACTCGTAATCGATGAGGCCCGCCAGCGACGGCTCGGGCCGGCTCGTGATCGCGATGACCTTGCCCTTGCGTGCCTTCACTTCCTGCACGTTCGACACGACCTTTTCGAACACAGAATCGTGCGGTGCGATGAATACGACCGGCATCATCTCGTCTATCAACGCGATGGGACCGTGCTTCATCTCGGCGGCAGGATAACCTTCCGCGTGGATGTAGCTGATCTCCTTGAGCTTGAGTGCACCTTCGAGCGCGGTCGGGAAATTGTAGCCGCGACCGAGATACAGGAAATTGGACGCGCGCTTGAACTCTTCCGCCAGCGCTTCGATTTCCTCGGCGCGATCGAGCACGTTCTGGACCTGTCCCGGCAGCGCCTGCAAGGCCTCGACGATCTCGCGGCCGCGAACAGTGGACAGCGCGCGTAGTCTCGCAAGCTTGAGCGTGAACAGCAGCAGCGCGGTAACCTGACTGGAGAATGCCTTGGTGGACGCGACGCCGATCTCCGGTCCTGCGTGGATGTACGATCCGCCATCCGACTCGCGCGCGATCGTCGAGCCGACGACGTTCACGATGCCCAACGTGCGGGCACCGCGATGCTTGGCCTCACGCATCGCCGCGAGCGTATCCGCCGTTTCGCCGGACTGCGATATCACTATGCACAACGTGCGGTCGGTAACCACGGGGTTGCGGTAACGAAACTCGGACGCGTATTCCACCTTAGTCGGAATGCGCGCGAGATCCTCGAGCATCATTCCACCGATCAGCGCAGAGTGCCAGCTCGTGCCACATGCAGTGAGCACGATGTTGTCGAAGCGAAGCAGATCCTCGTCGGTGAGGTTGAGCCCGCCGAGCTTCGCCGTGCCGGTGTCTGCCAGCAGACGGCCGCGCATGGTATTCTCGATCGTCTGTGGCTGCTCGAAGATCTCCTTGAGCATGAAGTGCGGATAGCCGCCACGCTCGATCTGCCCCAGATCCCAATCGACCTTGCTGACGCTGCGACGCATCTCCCGTGCGTCGTTGTCGAACACGCGATATCCGTTGCGGTCCAGCACGGCGATGTCGCCATCATCCAGATACACGACCTGGCGTGTGTGCGCGAGAATCGCGGATACGTCGCTCGCGACATAGTACTCGCCCTCGCCGAGCCCGATGAGAAGCGGACTTCCCTGGCGCGCGGCAACGAGCTTGTTGGGATCGCGACTCGACACGACAGCGATCCCGTACGTGCCCTCGACCTGCGAGAGCGCGTCCATCACGGCCTGCTCGAGCGAGTCCTCGTACGCTTCCTGTATCAGGTGCGCGAGTACTTCGGTGTCGGTCTCCGACACGAACTTGTAGCCGAGTGCCTGGAGCTTGCTGCGCAGAAGCGAGAAGTTTTCGATGATGCCGTTATGCACTACCGCGACGGTGCCGTCCATCGAGACGTGCGGGTGCGCATTGCATTCGTTCGGCGCGCCGTGGGTTGCCCAGCGCGTGTGAGCGATTCCAACGCTGCCGGCTATCGGCATGGCGTTCATGACGGTCTCGAGCCGCGAGATCTTGCCCGCAGCCTTTCGCGTCTCCAGTCCGTTGCCGTTCATTACGGCGACTCCGGCCGAGTCGTAGCCACGGTACTCGAGCCGCTTCAGGCCCTCGAGAAGCAGCGGGCCCGCGCCCTTGTCACCGATATAACCGACAATTCCGCACATGAATATTTGTGTCTTGTTTGGGAAACGCCACCCGAATCCGGGGGGCTGGGACATCCTGCCCAATTTAGAGGCCGCGCGCATGGGTTGCTACGCCAGGACGCTGGACGGGCGGATGATCGATTGGGACCGATCATCCGCCCGCTGGTAATCAATTACACCGTTCCTAGTGGTCCTGTTGCGCTGGCATGCTGCTTCCCTTGCTTGGTGCCGGCAGCTGGCCGACCGAGGGGGCGCTACGGACCGGCGGCGGACTCGAGCCCATGGGCCGAGGCGCCTCGAATCTCGGCGTCGCCCGCTGATGTTCGCCCATGCCAGGGTTGGGGGAGAATCCGGGGTTGGGCGAAAGGCCGGGGTTGGGCGAAAGCCGCGGGTTTGGCGAAAGTCCGGGGTTGGGCGAAAGCCGCGGGTTCGGCGCCAGCGTCGGCGATCCGCCAACACGCGCGTCCGGGTGCTGATGCCGCCACTCCTGTCTCTGCTCGGGCGAATATGGCGTGCGCATACCGTTGTCTTCGCGCCGCGCACGATCGTGCGCTCGTCCGGACCCCTCGAACAACTCCACCTGAGAGCCCACCGCCGCAGCTGACGGAGCGGCCTGCGCCACCGCCTCATCACCATTGGCGGCGGTGATGATCATCGGTCCCTGCCCTTCACCTGCCCGCGCCCGTGCAGCACGTTGCTCCGCGGCGGCTGCGCGATCACCGACGATCGTTGGAAGAACGGTCGGCGCGTTGGCGAAGGAGGGCGACGCGGACTGCGCATTCGCCGCTGCCGTGCGCTGCACTGGACGCAGTACTTGCGCGACCGGAAGAACGTGCTGCTGGCCCGGACACCCAGCGAACGGGTAGTCGATCGGAACCTCGCGAGCCGTGCCATCCGCGCACAGAACGCGGGCGAGTTGCGTCCGTCCACGCGCACTGCCATCGACGCTCGGCCACAGGATGTACACGTCGGAATCCCACGAGTCGTCGCCACCCAGCGAGACCGCATTGTTGAGCAGAGCGTCGAATGCGACGTCGGAATAGAATGACCGCGATTCCTTTTCGCCGACTGCGGATGCGAGAGTCATCGGCTTGTGCACGTAACGCGCTACATCGAGCGGGCGCCTCGATGCGACCATGTAGAGATACACTGGTCCATTGCCGTGGGCGCGTGGCCCGAGAACGACTTTGTAGATGTCGTTGTCGAACGACGCGTCGATCAACTCGTCGCTGTTGTATCCGGCCCTGTGCAGTTTTTCACGTTGATCAACCAGCGGATAGAGCAGCCGCACACCTGCGCCCGGATAAACGAGGAACGCAGCAACGTATGCAGGTTCGCTCAGCACGTAACGTATCGGCTGATGTGTCTCCGGCGACGGCGGCAGCAGCATCAGCGTGAGACCCTGCCCTCCCTGACCCGGCAACCGGTCGCTGGTGGTGACCTGCGCACCAAGCGCGCCGGCCAGCAGTGGGACGCAAGCAATGAGTGCTGTCATCCTCATAACCACCTCGTGGGTAGATCCATCTGTCCCCAACTCAGGGCAATCTGCGTGCCCCGCGCCATAATCGTTCTATTGAATAGTACGCGCGAAATGTGAAAATGCTACACGAAATCCCGCTCGGATTTCAACTCACGAATTTGACAGCTTCTCGACAGCTTCTCTACCCGCACGAATGAGCGCTTGCGCCTCGACTTGCGTCGGCGCTTCAGCTATGACGCGCACGATCGGCTCCGTTCCCGATGGCCTTACGTGAACCCATCGATCACGCCACGACAGTCGCATTCCGTCCTGCGTATCGATGTTCGCATCCGGAAATGCGGCGCGCAGACTCTTGTATACGGAATCCAGAGGAGCCGACGGAAGATCCAGCTTGTCCTTCACGATCGAGTAACGCGGATAGTCGCTCACGATCGCGGAGAGCGGACGGTTTTCCTGATGCAGCAACTGCAGGATCAATGCGACCCCGACCGGTGCGTCACGTCCGAGATGCATCTCGGTGAGAATGACTCCGCCGTTTCCTTCGCCCCCGATGGCCGCCTTCTCACTCCGCATGCGTGTCGCGACGTTCACTTCTCCAACGGGCGCGCGCACAACAGTGCGTCCCGCACGCTCGGCTACATCGTCGACGATTCTGCTGGTCGAGAGATTGGTTACAACGGGACCGTCGCGATGTCCGAGCACCACACTCGCGGCCAGTGCGAGCGTGTAGTCCTCACCGATCGCCTTGCCATCGTTCGACACGAGCGCGAGGCGGTCGACGTCCGGATCGACCGCGAATCCCACCACTGCGCCGCTGCTGCGCACCAGCGCCTCGAGCTCGCCGAGGTTCTCGGCAACCGGTTCCGGTGGACGTGGGAAGCGGCCATCGACTTCCATGTTGATCGACGATACCCGGCAACCGAGTCTGTCGAGCAGATTCGGCATGAAACGACCACCCGCGCCGCGCACGCAATCGAGCGCGACGTGAAAATTGCGTCCGCGAATGCCTTCGACGTCGATGAATGGCAGAGCCAGGATCGCGCTGATGTGTCGCTCGATCGCCGCGTCATCACGCTCGATGGTGCCGAGTGTGTCCCATGTTGCACGTGGGAAACTGCTCTCGACCACTGCACGCATCTCGCGCGCTTCATCACCGTCGAGAAACAGCCCGGAAGATCCGATGAACTTGAGTGCGTTCCACTCTATCGGGTTGTGGCTCGCCGTAATGCCGAGTCCGCCGGCTGCGTGGTGATGCTCGACCGCGAGCTGAATTGTAGGGGTCGGCACGATGCCGATGTCGATGATCCGGGCGCCCACACTTTCCAGCGCAGCGATCACCGCGTGATGAAACATCGGTCCGCTCACCCGGCTGTCGCGGCCGAGTACGATCGTTTTTTTCGATGGGTCGCGCGAAAGCGCCCAACTGCCGAATCCGGCGGCGAATCTGGATACGATCTCCGGAGTCAACGCCTCGCCGACGCGCCCGCGCACACCGGACACGCTTACCATCAGCCCTGGATAGGATGTCATGTCTGTGAAAAAGCTGATGCCCGCGCGAAAAGCACGGGCATCAGTCAAATCTACGTCGTATGGCGAAGAACCGAACCCATACGCTTATGGTTCACGCGATCGATCTACTTGCGACGACGCACCGTTGGCACGAGGCCCATGAGGCCGGTCGCGAGGAGAGCCATGGAGCCTGGCTCGGGCGCGGACGTGATGCTTCCCGCCGTGTAGAGCAATGTTCCCTGCAGCTGTGCCGAGCCTGCGCCCGGGAACACGTGATCGGCGACCGAGAGCTGCAACGTGCCACCATCACCATACGTGAACACGTTCTGCAGTCCGTTGTTGGTGAAGTCGAGCGTCACGTTGTTGGCGCCCTGAAGCTTGCCCGAGACAGTCGCGGCATCGTTCTGAGTCACGCCAGGCGGATTGGTAAACGCCAGCCACAGGTTGAAGTTGTCGTTGACACCCGGCCCCGTGTTTGGTCCCGTTACCCCGAAGAGACCGAGGTTCACAGTCTGGGCAACTCCACTGGTCAGACTGTGGGAGCTGCTTCCCGCACCGGTGAAGCTGAAGAAGCCGTCAGCGGACGAGTGCGTGCAGCCGCTCGTCGGAGTGCCGGCAAAACAGCCGGTGGTGCTGAACGTTACCGACTGCTGGGCGCTGGCGGACGCAGCGGTCATGACAGCAAAGGCTGCAGCGGTGGCGATCTTGGTGGCAAAGCCCATCTGGTCGCTCCATTGGAGTTCGAATTTGTGTCGCCTGCAAATCCAGGTGACACACACATGCTGTAGCCCTGCTGCAACGGACGTGTCGCGCACGAACAACAAATTGTGTCCTTCACAATCGCCGGCATTTTCGCGTTTTCCCTACGAGAAACGCCGATATCGTCTTGTGTCGTGATGTACGCTATCGCACTAACGATGCCAGGCTGACGATGGCCGTTATTGGTGTGAAGGCGGCAATGCTTGCCGTGGGGGAACGGCTTTAAGAAGGCTCTAGCTCGCCAGCTTTTCGCGCCGAATCACTCTGATGAACGCCGGCGCAAGCTCGGGATCGAACTGCGTCCCTGAGCAGCGCGTGATCTCGGCGACAGCATCCTCAGCGGACATGTAGCGGCCGCGGCGATATGCGCGCCCGCTCGTCATTGCATCGAAGGCGTCGGCGATGCCGGCGATTCGCGCTTCCATCGGAATGTCCATTCCGGCAAGTTTGTCCGGAATGCCGCGTCCGTCGAACCGCTCATGATGCGAGCGCACGATGGTGAGCGCGACGGGTTCCTCGCCGAGCAACGGCGAGAGAATCTGCCAGCCCAGCATCGGATGCGTCATGATGTGCTGGTACTCCTCGTCCGTGAGCGGGCCTTCCTTGTTCAGCACGGCCTCGCGCACTCCGATCTTGCCTATGTCGTGCACCTGGCCGCCGAGCTCGATCTGCCGGACCATAGACTCCGAAAGCCCGATCTCACGCGCCAGAAGCGACGAATACTGGCTCACGCGAATCGAGTGCCCCCGGGTGTACTGATCCTTGACCTCCAGCGCCTGCACCAGCGCCTGAACGCCACCCAGGAACAGTTCCTCCAGGCGGCGGGCCTGGGTCGCAACCAGCCGCTCCAGCCCGTTCTGGTAATCTCGATTCTCCAGAATGAGCCGACGCTTCTCCATCGCCTGCCCCACCCGGGCCAGCACTTCCTCGAGGTGGAACGGCTTGGTGAGATAATCCATCGCCCCGCTGGCAAGGCAGCTCAGGGCGAGCTCGACGTCGGCGACGGCGGTGATGAGAATCACGGCCAGGTCGGGGTATTTCGCCCGAGCCTGACGCAGCAGCTCGATGCCGTCCATCCGCGGCATGCGAAGATCGCTGAGCAGGAGGGCCGCCGGCACGGAGTCCAGCCGCTCCAGCGCCTCGACGCCATCCGCCGCTTCGAGGCACGTGAAGCCGTCGCTGGTCATCAGACGGACGAGGACCTGCCGGAGGCGAGGCTCATCGTCCGCGATGACACAAAACATCGGCTCAGGCGCCGTCACGTCATCACCTCCTTCATATTTCTAAGAGGTATTCTAGCTTCCGATCCAACCCCCTGCCATGACGAAGATCTTCGACGAGGACATGTCCGCCGCCTTTGGGACCCGAGCCATCCACGCCGGCCAGCGCCCTGACCCGCTTTCCGGCGCGATCATGACGCCCATCTACCAGACCTCCACCTATGTCCAGGAGGCACTCGGCGTCAACAAGGGCTACGAGTACGCGCGCGGTCGCAATCCCACGCGTGAAGCACTGGAGCGCAACGTCGCCGCACTCGAAGGCGCGAAATACGGCTTCGCGTTCTCGAGCGGTATGGGCTGCCTCGATTCCATCATGAAGCTGTTCAAGTCCGGTGATCATTTCGTCGTGGGCGAGAATGTCTACGGCGGTACATACAGACTGTTCGACAAGATCCTGCGCAACTACGGCATGACATTCTCGTACGTGGACACTCGCGATCCGCAATTGATCGCGGATGCGTGTACCAGCAGTACCGCTGCAATAATCATCGAGACGCCGACCAACCCGCTCATGCGTCTCACCGACATCCAGGCCGCCGCCGACGTCGCGCACTCGCACAAGGCGCTGCTCGTCGTCGATAACACGTTCGCATCGCCATACCTGCAGCAACCGTTCACGCTCGGTGCGGATATCGTCTGGCACTCATCGACCAAGTATCTCAATGGTCACAGCGACATGATCGGCGGAATCGCGCTCGTCGATGACGACGACCTCGCAGCGCGCCTGCAGTTTGTTCTCAACGCCTCTGGCGCGGTGCCCGGACCGATGGATGCGTGGCTCGTCCTGCGCGGGACAAAGACGCTGCACCTGCGCATGGAGCGGCACGACAGCAACGGTCGCGCGATCGCTGCATGGCTGGCGAAGCGCATGGGTGAGGACAGAGTCTTCTATCCGGGGCTCGACTCCCATCCACAGCACGCGCTGGCAATAAAGCAGATGAACGGATTTGGTGGGATGATCTCCGTCGAAACGGGGAGCCGCGCGGCGGCTGCGCGCATGCTCGGACGAGTGCACGTGTTCTCGCTCGCCGAATCGCTCGGTGGCGTGGAGAGCCTCATCAATCACCCTGCCGAGATGACTCACGCATCGGTCGAACCGGCACGCCGCGCCCAGCTTGGAATTACAGACGGACTTGTACGACTGTCGTGCGGAGTGGAAGATATCGGTGACCTCATCGCCGACCTGGACCAGGCGCTCAGATGACAGCCGGGCTGCCAGTTCCCGCTCCGTCGCCACGACGCACGCTGGCTGCCATCGCGCCCGTAGCGTGGGAACATCCGGCCGACCGCGCAGCGCTGCAGACGTTGCGCGCGATCCCCGGACTCGACGAGCTCGTGCGCAGGGTGATGAGCTTCCTGGGCGAGCGCGGAGTGCGGCAGCTGTTCACGGCGGATTCCGTGCGCGTCAACGAACGCCAGCGGCCCAGGCTCCATGCGTTGTACATGGAAGTCCTGGAAACACTCGACTGGCCGGAACGTCCGGATCTGTTCGTTACACAAACTCCGTTCGTCAACGCGATGGCGGTCGGCTTCGAAAAACCGTTCATAGTCGTACACACCGGCGCACTCGGAATTCTGGATGAGCCGCAGCAGCGCGTGTTGCTCGGCCACGAAGTCGGTCACGTGATGAGCGGACATTCAACGTACTCGACGCTCGCACTGCTGTTTCTGTCGTTCGGCTTCAACGCGATTCCCGGACTCGGCCTCATTGCTCTTCCAATCCAGCTTGCCTTGCTTGAGTGGTATCGCAAGGCCGAGTTCTCGGCGGATCGCGCAGGGCTGCTTGCATCGCAGGATCCGATTCAGGCCATGCGCATGTTCCTCCTGTTCGCCGGTGGCAAGGGCGACGCGACCGAGACCAATCTCGACGAGTTTCTCGCGCAGGCGCAGGAGTACGAAAGCGATAGCGGTGCGATCGATCTTCTCTTCAAGCTTCTCAACGTTTCCGGCCGCACCCACCCGTTCAACACAGTCCGGGCCGCCGAGCTCCAGCGCTGGATCCAGGCGGGCGGCTACGATGCGATTATCAATGGCGAATACGCGAGGCGAGGGGCACCGAACGAGCGGCCGCTGACGGACGATTATGCCGATGCTGCCGGATATTACGGCGAGAAGATGAAGGGAATGATGAATCAGGTCGCCGATGCGGCGCGACGTGCGACCGATACGATGAACAACGTGTTCCGCGACGAGGACGAGTGAAGGTTCTGATAGTTGGCGGTGGCGCGCGCGAGCACGCAATCGCATGGAAGCTGTTGCAGGACGATCCGACGCTCGATTTGATTGCCGCACCCGGAAATCCCGGGATCGCCACCCTTGCGCGCTGCGTCGCGATTCCCGCGGACGACATAGTTGCGTTGTTGGCGCTCGCGCGCGCCGAGCAACCCGATCTCACCGTCGTCGGCCCCGAAGCTCCGCTGGACGCCGGAATCGCGGACGCATTCCACGCCGAAGGCCTGCCTCTCTTCGGACCGACGCGCGCCGCGGCGCGCATCGAGACTTCCAAGCGATTCGCGAAGGAGCTGATGCTGCGCGCCGGCGTTCCCACGGCGCGAGCGAGTCACCATACGTCCGTCGATACCGCGCTACGCGCCGCACATGCGATTGGCGCGCCGGTCGTGATCAAGGCGTCGGGACTCGCTGCAGGAAAGGGTGTCATCATCGCTGAAACAATGGCGGAAGCGGAACGCGCGATCACGGAGATGCTCCAGACCGGCGCGTTTGGCGATGCCGGCAAGGAGATTCTGGTCGAGGAGTTCATGTCTGGCGAGGAGATCTCCGTCTTCGCCGTCTGTGATGGCCAGCATTCGCGACTGATGATCGGCGCGCAGGATCACAAGCGTCTCGAAGATGGAGACATGGGACCCAATACCGGCGGGATGGGCGCGTATGCGCCCGTATCGCTGGATACCGCATCTCTGCAGGCGCTCGTCAAGGTGACGATCATCGACCGCGTACTCGCTGCGATGCGCGACGACCACTCGCCATTTTCGGGCCTGTTGTACGCCGGACTGATGCTCACGGCTACTGGAGTAAAGGTCGTCGAATTCAACTGTCGCTTCGGCGATCCGGAAACGCAGGCATTGTTGCCGCTCATGTCGAGCTCGCTGTTGCAACCAATGCTCACAGTCGCTCGCGGCGAATCACTTGTCGATACACCGGAGTTCGAGTGGCACGCCGGCTTCAGCGTGACTACTGTTCTGGCGGCCGCGGGCTATCCGGGAAGAGTTCGGAAGGGTGACCCGATCTCCTTCCCCGAGCCGGAGGACGGCGTTTACGTTTTTCACGCCGGTACGAGAGTGGCGGACCGGATGAAAGCACAGCGTTCCGACGAGCCGCCAGTCGTCACGGACGGCGGACGCGTGCTGTCGGTGACCGCTGTCGCGCCGACACTCCATGCAGCGAGCAACCACAGCCGGCGCTACGCGGAGCGCATCCGGTTCGCGGGCAAACAGATGCGACGTGACATAGCATGGAGGGAGCTCGCGAGAGAGATGCAGCTGTCCGACCACAGGACGAATGCCTGAGCTGCCCGAAGTCGAGACGATCGCGCGAGGTGTGAACGAAGCGGTCGCCGGCCGCACCATCGAAGCGGTGGGGCTGCCGCGCCCCGACGTATTGCGCGAGGTGACGGCGCGCACCTTCGCCAAACGTGTACGCGGCACGCGGATTACGGGCGCGAAGCGACGAGCCAAACACGTCGTCATTTCCCTCGACACCGGGGACTCGCTGGTAGTGCAGCCACGGTTCACCGGCGCTCTGCTCGCCACGCGAGGCAGCGAGCTCACCGATTACGACCGCACGTACATCGCCGTCCTGCTGGGTCTCGACTCAGGCTTCGTTCTGGCCTATCGCGACGTCCGGCGGCTGGGAACGGTCGCGTTGATGGATCCGGAGCGCCTTGGTGACTATTTCGGCGAGCTGGGGGAGGAACCGCTGGAGGAGGGATTTACGGCGGAGCGTCTTTCCGCTATTCTTCGCGCGTCACGGCAGCCCGTCAAGAAGGTGATCATGGATCAGTACAAGGTCGTTGGCGTCGGCAACATCTACGCGAACGAAGCGCTCTGGCGCGCCGGAATCGATCCGTCACGAATGGCAAAGGACGTTACGCCGGCGGAAGCTGCCGACCTGCGCAACGCAATAGTGTCCGTGCTGCGCGAGGCGATCGTGGCGGGAGGATCCAGCATCCGCGATTACCGAAACGCGAATGGCGAGGCTGGCGAGTTCGTGCAATTCCTGTCGGCGTACGGCCGCGCCGGAGAACCGTGCCACCGCTGTGGCGCGAGACTGATCGGAACACACGCGATCGATGGCCGCCAGACAGTGCTCTGCGCGCACTGCCAGCACTGACGACGCGCATCCCGATGGCAAAGAACTCACGCGCGTACACCTTCAAGGAACCGACGAGCGACGAGCAGCTCGCCGCGATGCGCGCTGTAGTTCGCGAATCTGCCCGCAACGAACCAGGCGTCTATCGTATGATCGCCGAGAACGGCGAGATCGTGTACGTCGGCAAGTCCAAGCAGATTCGCTCCCGTCTGATGAGCTACTTCCGTGCAGCGTATCCGGAAGACAAGGGCGCGCGCATCCTGCGTGACGCAACCCGCATCGAATGGGACTACGAGCCGAGTGAATTTGCCGCACTGTTGCGCGAGTTGAGACTGATCAAGCAATACCGCCCAAGATTCAATGTGGCGATGAAGCGCGACGCCAGGCACTACTCGTTCATCAAGATCTCGCGCGGCGCGGCTCCAAAGCTCAACGTCGTACGCGGCGCCGGTCCCGATGACGCAGCGGTGTATTACGGCCCATTCGTCGGCGCACAGCGCGTGAGCGAGGCGGTGCGCGAGCTGAATGACGTGCTGGGACTTCGCGATTGCCGGAGCGACATGCCGATCTACTTCGCCGATCAGCGCGAGCTCTTCCAGCTGGGGCGCACGCCTGGATGCATACGGCACGAGATCCGAAAGTGCCTCGGACCCTGTGTCGGTGGATGCACGGTCGCGGAGTACGATCATCAGCTGGCGCTTGCACGTGCATTTCTCGATGGCTCCGATGCCGGACCGGCGGACACGCTCCGTCGTCAGATGGAGGCGGCGAGCAACGCACTGGAATTCGAGCGCGCCGCGATCTTCCGCGACAAACTGTCGCGCCTCGAAGCTCTGCGCGAGCAGTTCGACCGGCTACGCTTCGCCGTGGAGTCGCTGTCTTTCGTTTACAACGTGGAAGGCTTCGACGGCCGCGATCGGACGTACGTAATTCGCCGCGGCATCGTACGAGCGGAGCTGGACAGCCCTAAAACGCGTCGCGACAAGGCCGCAATGCGCCGGCTGGTGGACGACATATTCGGAGAAAAGCCGACAACCGGCTCGTCCATCCCGACTCATGAGGTAGACGAGCTGCTGCTACTGTCGAGTTGGTTCAGAAAATTTCCTCAGGAGATGCAACGCGCCAGCCGCGTTGCCTGAGAGAGACTACTTCTTTCCGGAGTGCCCGTCGCTGTCCCTCTTCTCCGTCGCCCGGGGATCAGGCTCGCCGGTGCTCGCATCCAGTACCGCTTCTGTAGAGTCGGGCGAGTCCATGCCACGACCTACCGTACGGCTGCCAAACTTCTCCGCTCTTTTTTCCGCGGACGACTCGTCGTGACCACCGGCGTGAGATTTGCTTTTGTCCCTGTCGTTCATTCGAATCTCCGTAAAATTTCCGTCTAACCAGAAAACCGTGGATGTGCATTCATCATGCCCGGATGGATCGCCCGCTGAGCACCTCGTTCGTCGCGGCTCGCAAACCTGAACGCCGATGACGCCGGGTCGGAGGCGCGCTGCACTGTTCGTGCTCTTCTGCCTGGCCCTCGCCCAGGCCTGCCGGCGCGAGAAGCCTGCCACAATAACCACAGCTCAGCTCGATTCACTCCCTGCACCGCCGCCGCTCCCGCTGTCCCACTTCAATATTCCGCTGGTGTATGACTATACACCGGTGCTGGCGGTCGTCGAGCGGGCAGTTCCCAGGAAATTCGGATCGATCGATAGCGTCCGCATGGTCGGGGACGATCCTAACCGGCATTACGCGTACGAGGCTGTACGCGGCCCGTTCACAACGTTCGTGAGCGACAGCGAAGTGCATCTACGCGCGACGCTTACGTACGCAGCCCGCGGATACTTCAAGCCGCGTTTCGGCCCCACGATCAGTGCAGGCTGCGGTGGCGATTCGGCGGCGGACCGTCCGCGTGTAACCGTCGAACTCATCACGCCGTTGACGCTGACGTCCGACTGGCATCTGTCCTCGCGTGCGCGCATCGGTCGACTTGGCCCGGCATCCAGCGCCGACAGAGACCGGTGTACGGTGAGCATAATCCGCTATGACGTCACGCAACGTGTGATAGATGCCGCACGCGATGCACTCGACTCGCACCTGCCGGACATCGACCGAAAGATCTCACGCGTCGATCTTGGCAGTCATTTCGAGGAGTGGTGGGGCCTTCTCAACAAACCGATTCGCCTCACCGATAACGTCTGGCTGCTGCTCGGACCGGAACGACTCCGCATGGGTGAGGTGAGCGGCGCAGGCGACGACCTGATAGTCGACGCAGGCCTCGACGCACGCCCCCGAATCGTCACCGGTACCGAGCCGCATGTGAACGTTCCGCCTCTCCCCCCACTCGCGCGCGACACCGCGGCAACGGGATTCCACATAGTGCTCGGCGGCCTCATGAGTTACGCCGACGCGTCGAAGACGATCACGGATGCGCTGAGGGGAAAGCCAATCACGGAAGAAGGCCGAACGGTGACGGTGCAGAGTGCACGCGTGTCGCCGCTGCCTCAGGGTCGTCTCGCGCTTGCGGTCACCTTCACGGGCGATGCCAATGGAACACTGGTCTTCGCCGGCAAGCCCGCCTACGATCGGAATGCGGGCGAATTGCGCGTGCCGGATCTCGATTACGATCTCAACACCGACAGTGAGATCATCAGTGCGTACAGCTGGCTCCGGTCCGACGCGCTGCGCGAGCTGTTCAGAGAGAAGGCCCGGATCCCGGCCGATCTTCTGATCGCCAAGGGACGATCGCTTCTCACTGATGGACTCAACCGCAAACTCGGCGAGTCGGTAACGCTATCGGCGCAGGTGGACTCGGTGGACGTCGCGGGGATATACGTAGCCGCGCCGGGCATCGCTGTTCGCGCGGTCGCAAGCGGCAGCGCCGGAATGAAGGTGAAGCAGAAGAAATAACGTAACCATATGGTTACGTATCCTGTTCGGCTCCCCAGCGCTGGCCGAGCGAATGCTCGACGCCCATCTGGTCCAGGATCCGGGCGACGACGAAATCCACCAACTCCGGTATCGACCTGGGTTGATGATAGAAACCCGGCGCCGCAGGAAGAATGACAACGCCCGCCCTGCTCAGCTTCAACATGTTCTCGAGATGAATGCTCGAAAGCGGCGTTTCACGCGGCACCAGAATGAGCTTGCGTCGTTCCTTGAGCGTCACGTCCGCGGCGCGCTCGACGAGTGACCGTGACGAGCCGGCAGCGATCGCGCTCAGCGTTCCCATCGAGCACGGACAGATAACCATGCCCGCGCTGCGTGCAGATCCGGATGCCGGAGCCGCACCACGATCCGCGTCGTCGTAAACGGTGATGAGGTCATCCCAGGCGCGGCCACCGACGGCCTCGCGAAGCGCGCCAATGGATTGGATTCCGGTCTCCGTCGCCAGCAGCCGGTATCCGTGACTCGAGACTAGCAGCGATACGCGTTGACCGGCAACGCATAATTGCTCCAGCAACCGCACTGCGTACGGCGCTCCGGATGCGCCTGTGATCGCAATCGTGAAAGGAATGCGCGGCTCGACGCCACTCATGATGCAACCCGCTCGGCGAACACGAACCCGAAGTACACGATGCTGATGATGCCGTTCATCGTGAAGAATGCCGCGTCGAGCCGACTGATGTCACCAGGCTTCACGAGCGTGTGCTCGTACAGAAGGAGGCCGGCCGCGACGACGACACCGGCGGTGTAGATCGCGCCGCCGCCCACCGCGAATCCGACCGACGCAAGCGCGATGATCGTGATCGCGTGCAGAACACGCGCGGCCACCAGGGAACCGCGCTCACCCCAGCGGACAGGAATCGAGTGCAATGCGTTGCCGCGATCGAATTCGACGTCCTGAAGCGCGTAGAGAATGTCGAAACCCGCCACCCACGTCGCGACGGCAATGGCTAGCACACACAACATCCACCACGGACTGGCCCACGTCCCCGTTACCGCCAGGTAGCCGCCGACTGGCGCGATCGAGAGTCCCACACCAAGCACAACGTGCGACCAGCGAGTGAATCGCTTTGTGAAGCTGTAGAAGAAGATCCAGGCCAGCGCGATCGGTGCCAGAAGAAAGCAGACGTGATTGAGCTCGAATGCGGCGAACAGGAATACGCCGCAGGCGACCGCGACCGCGATCATCGCCTCGGTAACGCCGAGCGCTCCCGACGGCAGCTCACGCATCTGCGTTCGTGGATTAAGCGCATCGATTTCCCGATCCGCTATGCGGTTGAATCCCATCGCGGCGAAGCGTGCCGCGGTGAACGCAATCACGACCCAGCCGACCTCCCGCAGCGTCACTGGCGTGTGATAGCTCGCAAGCACGACGCCGACGAGCGCGAACGGCAACGCGAAAAGCGTGTGTGGAAGCTTCACGAAGTTCACGTACCTGATCACCCGCGATACACCATGAAATGTCTGCCCTTCACGTGCTGTCATAGCCCGAGCTCGCTCCACATGGCGTCCACCCGCGCTTTCGTGGCGTCGTCCATCGCAATTCGGGTCGGCCAGTTGCGCGTGAATCCTTCCTCGGGAAACTTGCGCGTCGCGTCTATCCCCATCTTGGATCCATATGTGAATGCTCTGCTCGAATGATCCAGAACGTCCATCGGCCCCATTGTAAAGCGAGTATCGCGCTCAGGATCGATGTTGTTCAGCGCAACCCACCATGCCTCGAACGGGTTGCGAACGTCCACGTCCTTGTCCACGATCACGAGCACCTTCGCGAGTGACATGAGTCCCTGTCCCCACATTGCGTTCATCACCTTGTACGCCTGGCCCGGGTACTGCTTGTCGATCGAGACGAAGACGAGATTGTGGAATATCCCTTCCGCGGGCATGTGGTAGTCCACTATTTCCGGGGTCGTCAGCTTTAGCAGCGGCAGGAAGATCCGCTCGGTCGCATGGCCGAGGTAATAGTCCTCCATCGGCGGCACGCCTACAATGGTCGTTGAATAGACCGCATCTCTGCGCATAGTCACGGCTGTGACGTGAACGCGCGGATAGTAATCGGCCTCGCTGTAGAATCCGGTATGGTCTCCGAAAGGCCCCTCGATCACGAGATCTTCGGACGGATCGATGTATCCCTCGAACACAAAATCCGCCGCGGCAGGTACTTCCAGGTCGCATGTAACAGCTTTTACGAGCGACACTGGCTCCTTGCGAAGGAATCCTGCGAAGATGAACTCATCCACCGTGGGTGGCAGCGGAGCGGACGCTGAGTAGATCGACGCCGGATCGGCGCCAACCGCAATGCACACAGGCATTCTCTCCCCGCGCGCGGCCATCTCGCGCCAGTGCGCAGCGCCGACCTTGTGGCGCTGCCAGTGCATCTTGAGCGTGTTGGGCGAGTCATACTGAACGCGATACATGCCGACGTTGCGTATTCCGCGCCTGGGGTCCCGGGAAATCACCATCGGCAGCGTGACGTACGGACCGCCGTCTTCGGGCCAGCAGGTAATGATCGGAATGTCGCGCAGATCTATCCTGTCGCCCTGGAGCACGATTTCCTGACAGTGCGCCGCACCGGAGCGAATGCGGGGAGGAAACTTAGCCACCTCCATCAACCGCGGAATCAGCGACAACTTGGCGATGATCCCCTCGGGAACTTTGAGGTCCATCAATGCCGTGATGCGTGCACCGATGTCGTCCAGGTCCGTGACACCCAGCGCCATCGCCATCCGGCGCATCGATCCGAAGAGATTGATGGCAACCGGATACGCCGATCTGCGGCCGTCGTCCAGGATGACATTCTCGAACAGGAGTGCCTTTCCGCCACCCGCCTGTTTCATAACTCTGTCGCTGATCTCGCACAGCTCGAGCTTCGCCTTCACCGCATGACGGATTCGCACAAGCTCACCCGCTCGCTCCAGCTCAGCAACGAAGTCGGCGACCGAGTCGAGCGTCATCGGTTAGTGTTTCTCACCGATGTGGATTGCGACGACGCCGAAAGTGTACGAGCGCCAGCGCACGGATTCAAAGCCTGCGTCGCGCATGCGCTGCGCAAGATCGCTTTCCGAGGGAAAGTGTGCAACGGATTTTGGAAGGTAGTTGTACGCACTGTGATGCCGCGCCACGGCGTTGCCGATGAGCGGGCAGAGATGATTGAAGTAAAGCCGATAGATCCAACCGACCAGCGGGTTCTGTGTAACACCGAATTCGAGAATGACAAAACGTGCGCCGGGCCGCAACACGCGATAGACCTCGCGCAGCGCCGCATCGAGATCCACCACGTTGCGGATTCCAAAAACGACGATTGCACCGGCCGCGAACCCGTCGATGAACGGGAGGTCCAGTGCATCGGCCGTGACGGGCCGTACGACGTCGCGCGACACCTTTCGCAATCCCGCGCGCAGCATCGGCTCGGCGAAATCGGCTGCGATGACGGAGCCGTGGAAGTTCGCGAGCGACGCGATCTGTGACGAGATATCGAGCGTTCCCGCGCAGAGATCCAGATATGTCGCACCAGGATCGCGCGCGATATTGAGATCGCGTATCGCCTTCCGGCGCCACCACTGATCCAGCCTGAAGCTGATGATCCGATTCACGCGATCGTAATGCGGGGCTATGTCTGAAAACATCTGCTTGACATAGCCCCTCTTCACCGCGGCACCGGTCGCAGCGGCGTCCGCGGTCGCGCGTTCGGTTTCCAGTGCCGTCATGTCACCAAAGTTGCCCGCCGCGCCAGATACAGGCAAGCGGATGATGTCTCAACTCGCGAATGACTGCCGCACGAGTCCAGCGAGCTGCGCCAGCGCCTTTGCCGCACCCGAGTCCGGCTCGGCGACGACGATCGGACGTCCCGAGTCGCCGCCCTCCAGCACGCGCGGATACAGCGGAATCTGAGCCAGCAGTGGCAGTCCGAGCGAGTCCGCCAACTTCTGGCCTCCCCCTGACCCGAACAACGCACTTGGTTTTCCACAGTGCGGGCACTCGAAATACGACATGTTTTCCACGATGCCGATTATCGGAACGCCCACACGCTCGAACATCTTTGCGCCACGCAGCGCGTCGCCGGCCGCCACATCCTGTGGAGTGGTAACGATCAGCGACCCATGTACGTGAGTCGCCTGCACGAGAGATAGCTGTGCGTCACCGGTACCCGGAGGCATATCGACGATGAGATAGTCCAGCTTGCCCCACGCCACGTCCCGAAGGAATTGATTGATCACCTTCATGATGATTGGTCCACGCCAGATGGCCGGCTGGTCCGGGGGGACGAGAAACCCGAGTGATACGACGCGGACGCCGAAGGCTTCGTGCGGCACCATCCTGTCGTGATTGTCGAGCCGCGGCGGGCCGTCCAGTCCCAGCATGCGGGGCACGTTTGGCCCGTAGATGTCTGCGTCCATGATTCCCACGCGAGCGCCATCCCTTGCCAGCGCGACCGCGAGATTCACTGCGACGGTGGACTTGCCCACACCGCCCTTCCCGCTCGAAACGGCAATGATGTTGCCGAGGTCAGGGAAGGCAACCGGACTCGGCGGTGCGACCGTTTTCGGGGTTGGAGCCTGATCCATTACCGGAAGCGCGCGGCCCCGGGGAGTGTCTTCTGTCATACCCAAATGTAAATGCTGAATATCGTCATTCACCCTTCCCTCGTCGTCCGCGCCAAAGCAGCGCAGTAGCTGTCATCCCGCGAAAGCGAGAATCCCGGAACCACTCGTCATTCCCGCGAAAGCGGGAATCCATGGTATGGACCTTTGGCGGCGACGACAGCAGGAGGCTTCTCCTCAGCAGGTGGATTTCCGCTTTCGCGGGAATGACGCGTCCTATAGCTCCCCAGTTCACGGGGGATGACGACGGGACCTGCCCCTTGACCCGATATAACATCGATATATCTTAGATCTAACGATATATCGGGCGATATATCAAACTATATCTTCGGGAGGAAGTCAGTCATGCCAGGATTTGATTGCGGCGCGGGCTGGATGCGCAGAGGGATGTGGAAGGGAAACTGGGGCTTCGATGGCTCCCAGTTCTGGGGAGCCGGCCCGTGGCGTCCACGCGGTGGACCGCGTAGCGCTCGCGTGTTCGACCAGGGCGACCTCAAGTACGTGATCCTGCAATTGCTGGTCGAGAAGCCGCGCCACGGCTACGAGATCATCAAGGCGATCGAGGAGCGGTTTGGCGGTGCGTACTCGCCGAGCCCGGGGACCGTATACCCCACGCTCACGATGCTGGAAGACATGGGCTACGCCCGCGTGACGCCCGAAGAGAGCGGCAAGAAGGTGTACGAGATAACTGACGAAGGTCGCAAGTATCTCGAAGAGAATCGCTCGGCAGTCGATGACATCTTCTCGCGGATCACCGAGTTCGCGCAGAGCATCTTTGGTGAGCCGATGATGCAGGTACATCGCGCGATGAAGGATGTGGGTCGCGCCGTGTACGTTCAGAATGCTAAGCGGACTCCGGAGCAGCTCAAGCGCATCTCGGACATCCTCGAGCGTGCTGCTGCCGAAATCTCAACGGTCGTGTAGCCACACAACCGATCGCTGTCAGCAGACAGAAAAGCCCGTGCAATCGATGCACGGGCTTTTTCTTTGGTCTCGGGAAGACGCGGCTCTGCAAACGTCGGCCACGGGCGAACGCGCGCGACCGCGACAACTAGCGACGCGGAGTTGCGTTGCTGCTCAATAGCCGATCCGTTATCATGTCCGCGATGCGTGCCGCGTCCGCCGTCGGGTCGTTCGTCAGCACGATCACCACGGCGTGCTTGTCCGGAATACGTACGAACGCATTGCGCTTGCCATCGGCTCCGCCGAACGCGGAAAGCCGCTGCACGCCGTGGTAGGTGTCTGGTTGCCAACCCTTCGCATGGTCCGCACCGGCGTAGGTCCGTGGGTCTTCGAGTCCGAGCGCGAGTCGATAAAGTTCGTCCACATCGGATTCCACTCTCCCGTCCGCTGCCGCAACAGTTCGATGCAGGCCGATCGGCACACCCAGCTGCCGGGTGACGCACGCCTGAAGCGGCATCGAGGGTGCGGCCGCTCGCGCACCCGCGCCATTTTCACCAGCCTGCGCACGACCGGCATTGGCCGCTGGCAGTTGCGCGCACAGAGCGGAAAATACCGCTGACATCTCGCCAAGTTGAAACTGAGGAAGCGTCGTGGTCGGCATGTACTTCGTCTGCGGTGGCACACCGTAGGACCGATCGACGAACACCTCGCCGTTCTGCGCGACGAGCACCGTTGCGCCGCCTGCGGTCGGATCATCGTATTTCCGGAAGAGCGAATCGACGAACGCACCACTTACGCGCGAATCGTCGGGAGCACGGTGCAGTACGTGGCGAACGCCAAGGTCATACCTGTCACCTGGATGCAACGTGAGAAACGGCTTGCCGGAATCGGTCGCGTCCCTGCCGCCATACACGAATGCCTTGTCGCGGCCGATGATAGTCGCCGTATCACCGCGCACTACCCACGCCGTTCCTTCGTCCTCGGAAATCCCGAGCAGATTCGGATGCGAGGTCATGATCGAGTCTGCGAGATCGGCCAGGCGCTCTCGCGCGACGACGTGCTGGTCGATTCCAACGTTGCGCAGATACGCGAATCCCTTCTCATAGCCTGGGTAGGCCATGATCCGGTTGTCGTTCGACGGCGCACCACGAATGAGGAAGTCGCCGAGTATCGACGCGCCAGCCGACGATCCGCCGACGACGCCACCGCGGGCGAGTACGTCTCTGAATGCCTGCTCCGTCTTCGTACCAGCGTATGCATCGACGAGATGAAACTGTCGTCCACCCTCGAACCAGACGCCGCCAGCGTGCTCGAGCACCGCTGCGAACGAATCCGCGTCTGCAAGCTTCCGGTCTGTCGTGAAGAGAACGTGCACGTTCCTGGCGCCAGCGTTCTTCCACATGCGCGCTCCAGGCGCGTCCTGTCCGTACGATGCGGCGCCGCCAGCGTTCGGCACGTCGATGATCAGCGCATCCGGCCCGCCTGCGGCCTTGATGAAGGCGTCAGTTATCTCCGGGCCGAGCGCGCCGCCGCCAACCACGATCACTGTTCCGTGCGGAGGGCCGACTGTCGTTGCCGTTGATGTCTGAGCCTGCATGACGCCCGAGACGACAACTGCCGCGACGATTGCGCGATGAACGATGAACAAACGCCCTCCCATCAAGGAAGTAATGCCGGAACGTTGGCGATGGGCGCCGCTAACCCGCCGTGGCCGGCTCCAGATACACTCGCGCCGCGGCGATCACGCGCTTCTGCACGTCGTGTAGGCTGCCCTCTACCATTGCACCCGACGCCTTCACGTGGCCGCCCCCGCCAAATCGATGCGCAAACTCGTTCGCGTCCACACCACGTGTGGTGCGAAATGAAATCTTCACGCGATTGTGGCCGAGGTCGCGAAAGAAGATCGCCATGCGCGTTCCGGCGACAGACCGCGCATGCTCGGCGATCCCTTCGAGGTCCTCCGGCCGTACGTTGTGCTTCTCCGTCGCGCCAGCTGGAACCGATATCCACGTCAGACCGTAGGTCGGATCGACCTCGAGCGTCGCAAGCGCTTCGCGGAGCAACGTGAGACGGCCCACCGGCATCGACGCATAAATGCGCTGGTACATCTCTTCCGGCTCGACACCTTCGGCGAGCAACTGCGCGGCCACAGCGTGACACCGCGGCGACGTATTGCTGAAACGGAAGCCGCCGGTGTCCGTAACGAGCGCCACGTACAGTGAATTTGCAATCGCGGGCGTCATGTCGAAGCCGAGCACGAGTGCAACGTCGTACACGAGCTCGCCGGTCGCGCACGCGGTCGTATCCGACAGTATCTCCTCACTCGGCGGGTCATCGCTCGGGACATGGTGATCGATCACCAGCTTCGGCACCTGAAGCTCGCGGACGACATCAGCGAGTTTCCCAAGTCTGCGAAGGTCGGCTATGTCGAGCACGATGACGACGTCCGCCTTGCGCATGACGTCCGCGCCACGGTCGCTCAGCTCGACCATGCGTACGTCGTCGCCGAGCAGAAAGCGAAACATCTCGGGCCATGGCGTCGGATTGACGATGGTGACCGTCATCCCGCGCTGCGCCAGCATCCGCGCAAGCGCGGTTTCCGAGCCGCAGCCGTCGCCGTCGGAGTTGATGTGGGTGGATAAAACAATCGAGCGTCCCGCGCGCAGCTCGCGCGCGAGACGCTCGATAGCCGTCCGGCGGGCGGCCGGAACGACTAGAAGATCACGCACCAACCTTTTCGGCCCGCCCGAGCTTCGAATGACTCTTCCCGTAGAGGAAGTAAATCAGGAGACCAAGTACCATCCATACGATCAGACGGATCCACGTATCACTCGGAAGCGATCCCATGAGCGCGCCGCAGCTGATGATGCCGAGGATCGGAACGAGTGGAACGAGCGGCGTACGAAACGGACGCTCGAGGTTCGGCTGACGATACCGCAACACGATCACGCCAGCGCAGACGATGACGAACGCGAGCAGTGTGCCGATCGAGACGAGCTCTCCGAGAAGACCGATCGGAAAGTAGCCGGCGATGACCGCCGCGACGACGCCTGTGAGGATCGTCGTGACGTATGGCGTCTGGAACTTCGGGTGAACCTTGCCGAACACGGGTGGGAGCAGACCATCGCGTGCCATCGAGAAGAAGATGCGCGGCTGTCCCATGAGCATCACGAGCACGACCGATGCAAGACCGGCGATCGCGCCGATGTTGACGATCGGGCGCATCCACGCGAGCGCGGGGCCGGCGGCGGCAATTGCGACGAACACCGGATGCGGCACGTCCAGAGTCTTGTAGTTGGCAAGGCCTGTCATGACGAGCGACATGAGGATGTACAGCACGGTGCAGATCGCGAGCGACGCGAGAATGCCTATAGGCATGTCGCGTTGTGGATTCTTCGCCTCCTGCGCAGCCGTGGACACCGCGTCGAAGCCTATGTAGGAGAAGAATACGACACCCGCCGCACGCGCAACGCCACTCCATCCAAAGTCACCGAAGTGGCCCGTGTTGGCCGGTATGAACGGATGCCAGTTCGCCTTGTTCACGTATGCGAAACCGAAGGCGATGACAAGCAGTACGATCGCGACCTTAACGATCACGATGATGTTGTTGAAGTTCGCCGATTCCTTGATGCCCACTACCAGCAGTACCGTCATGAGCAGCGTGAGCACGATCGCCGGAACGTTGATGACGCCCTGCACGGCAGTCAGACCCGGAGCGCAGGTGGCGAGCGTGTCGGTGACGATCTGGTTGGTCGTCGGTGATATACACAACGTCGACTGCACGAGATGGTGCGTCCCAACCACTCGCAGCGGAGCCTGGGCATACTGATACGGAATGTGAAGCCCGATCTCGTTCATGAACGCCGTGAAGTACCCGCTCCAGCCTACAGCGACAGTTGCGGCTCCGAACAGATACTCGAGGATCAGATCCCAGCCAATGATCCACGCGATGAACTCGCCAAGTGTTGCATAACCATAGGTGTACGCGCTTCCGGCGATGGGAATCATCGCCGCGAATTCGGCGTAGCACAGGCCGGCGAAGAGACAGCCTATTCCAGCCAGGATGAATGAGTAGACGACTCCCGGACCGGCGTGTTGCGCTGCTGCGGTTCCGGTAAGGACGAAAATTCCTGCGCCGATGATGGCGCCAATGCCGAGAGTTGTAAGGTTGAGCGCGCCAAGCGCGCGGCGCAACGTTCGCTCCTCTCCCTCCCCACTCGCTTCAGCCTGAAGCAGCGCGATGCTCTTCCGCGACCCAAGTCCCATGTAATCCCCTCGACGAGTTCCTGCATCCGGGGCCCGCACGCGAACAGACGCGGCGGCACCCCGGATCGTGTGTGGCACAATCCAGAGCCCTGCCTGCAACAAACTACCACTACGATGTCTTACTACGGTGAACGGGTGCCGTGCGTTGGTGGCGCCCCTGCTCAGTCACACTGGAGAAGGCGACAGCCGAGCGCTATCGTCCGTCAAACCGAATAGTTCGGCGCCTCGCGCGTAATGACCACGTCATGTGGGTGCGATTCACGCAATCCGGCCGCAGTGATGCGAACAAATTCGGTCTTGGTCCGGAGTTCGTCAATAGTCCCGCAGCCAGCATACCCCATTCCAGCACGTAATCCGCCCACCATCTGGAACAGGACGTCAGCAGCCGGCCCCTTGTACGGGACCCGTCCTTCGATCCCCTCCGGCACCAGCTTTTTGGCGGACATCTCACCTTCCTGGAAGTACCTGTCTGCACTTCCATCCTGCATCGCGGCAAGGCTGCCCATGCCGCGAATCATCTTGAAGCGACGTCCTTCCATGAGAATCGATTCGCCTGGACTTTCCTCGGTTCCGGCGAGCATCGACCCCATCATGACGCTCGATGCGCCGGCCGAAAGCGCCTTTACAATGTCGCCCGAATACTTGATGCCGCCGTCGGCGATAATCGGCACGTCTCCGGCCCCGTCAACCGCATCGAGCACCGCCGTGAGCTGAGGTACGCCTATTCCCGTCACGACCCGCGTGGTGCAGATCGAGCCCGGCCCAACGCCGACCTTGATCGCGTCGACGCCACGCTCGGCCAGCGCCCGCGCACCCTCGCGAGTCGCAACGTTGCCCGCGACGAGCTGGACGTCGGGAAACCGCTCGCGAACGTCGCCCGTCGCCCGAAGCACGCCATCGGAGTGTCCGTGCGCCGTATCGATGATGAGAACATCGACGCCTGCATCGACAAGAGCCGCGGCACGAGCTTCGTAGTTGGTCGCACCGATTGCGGCAGCAACGCGCAGCCGTCCGTGCTGGTCCTTGTTGGCGTTTGGAAATTCGCGCCGCTTGTGAATGTCCTTGACCGTGATGAGCCCGCGCAGATTTCCGTTCTGATCCACGACCGGGAGCTTCTCGATACGATGCGCCCCAAGTATCCGCTCGGCTTCATCGAGCGTTGTGCCTACGGGCGCCGTAACGAGATTCTTCTTCGTCATCGCGTCCTGCAGCGGCCGGTCGAGATTGGATTCGAACTGCAGATCGCGATTGGTGATGATTCCAACCAGGCGTCCGCCATCCACGATCGGGACGCCCGAGATCTTGAAGCGATTCATCAACGCAACAGCCTCGCGTAACGATGCGGAAGGCGACAGCGTTATGGGATCCAGAATCATTCCGCTTTCCGACCGTTTCACGCGATCGACCTCGGCGGCCTGGCGATCGATCGACATGTTCTTGTGAACGACGCCGATACCTCCGGCGCGCGCCATGACGATCGCCATGTCGGACTCGGTGACGGTGTCCATCGCCGCCGAAACCAGCGGAACGTTGAGCGTGATACCGCGCGTAAAGCGCGATGAGGTTACGACGTCCCGGGGATGAACCAGTGAATGCGCGGGAAGCAGCAGAACGTCATCGAAGGTGAGCGCGGGCTCTGAGCGAATGCGCGCGTACCCGCTCGGCAGTCCTTCGTCCTGCCGGATAGACAAAGACCCGCCGCCGGCGTCAACCGGTCTGGCGGGCCTGGGATTTTGCAAAGTGTGTGGCGCCATGGACTAATGTATCACACTCGACCAATCGTCCGCAAACGCCGGCGAACCCGTCGCGGAAGGAAAAATGAAGCCGCACCCAGCACCCGCTCGAGGTTGAGCTCGTCCAGCTCGTCCGGATCGCCCATCCAATGCTCCAGAATCACCTCGCGGCCCGCGCTTTTCAGCAGTTGCCGGATCGCCAGCACCAGAACGAAAACGTCGTCCACCTCTCCGATCAGCGGGATGAAGTCCGGAAACACATCCTCGGGAATCATCACGTAAGCCACGGCTCCGGCAACTAGCAGCTTGTCCAGCAGCTCGACCCGGGGGTCCATTATCAGACCGTATAAAAGCCGAAGGAAGTTCGGTAGCTCGCGAACGGCGTCGATAACGGTGCGCTTGTGGCCTGCGGCGGGCCGTGCGGCGCTGGGCCGGCGACGGCGCGATCTCGGGGTTGTCGTTTCCATTGGTTCCTCAGGCGATGCGAGAGCTGTGCCGTACGCTCAGTAGATGTAAACGGGCGTCCCGACCGCCACCATCGGGTAGAGCGTCTCGACGTCCTGGTTCAACATTCGCACGCAGCCGTGACTTACGGAATGGCCCACCGAGCTTGGCTCGTCGGTTCCGTGAATCCCGTACCCGTCGCCCAGATCGAGTCGCCTTGTGCCGAGCGTGCCCAGATAACGGCGCTGGACGGTGCCGAACGGTGGGACGATGAGGTTTCCCTTGGCAATGAGCTCATGGCCTTCCTTGGGCGCCGGTGCCGGCTGGCCGTCCGGCATGATGACCTCGGATCCCTGCACTGTGTAGCCGTCGTAATTCTGGCCACGCTCCAGATGCACCAGCCCGACGCCGCGCGCGCGTGCCTGCTCGACGTAATGCCAGTCCGGTGGCACCCACGCCGGATTGGAGTCCTTTGACTGTACCACCAGGCGCCCACGGGGTGTCTCGAAACGCCAGTGTTGCCCGCTGCTGCCGCCGACGAGCTCCTTGCCGCTCGCAGTTGCGACGGGCGCGGTGAACAGCACGCTGTCACCCTGCTTGTACCACAATCTGTGGTCGGCAATGCTGATGACGATGTACGGCGAATTCGCGTTGGGCGCAGGCGCCTCCACCAGCTTGCGCATGCTGTCTGATTCAACGCCGGCCTGCGCGCGCAGTGCGCTCAGCAGATCGAGATTGTCGTTGAATACCATGCGGTTGACGTCGCGCTCGAATCTCAGTTCCGCGGTATCGTGCAGCAGCTTTACACTCAGCAGGATGGCGACGCCGATGCCGAGTATGAGCAGCCACGCGATCGCCACCCCGTGTCGCAGGAATTTCAGCATCAGTAGAAGTACACGCTCATTCCAGCGCTGACATTCGGCAGAATTGCGCGAAGATCAGCGGGATCCACGCGAACGTTGCCGGCGGCGACCGAATCGGAGTCCGCACCTGCATAGATGCGCGCATCACCGTTGAGCACGAGGGCCGGAGCGTCGCCGGCTATCACCTGCTGCACCGTACGTTGGCCGCGCGGCAGAGTCATGGCCGTGGTGTCGCCGCTACTTGTCTTGAATCCCGGCACCTTCGCAGGAGCGAGCGCTACACGCATCACACGCAGCAGTGCACCGTCTCGCTCGAGATACATGACGCCGCTGTCCACTGCGATCGACAGATGCAATCGCGGATCGAAGTGCGCCTGGCGCTTGGCGAGCTCGATTGCAAGCCGCACCTTGTCCTGCTCCTGCTGCACGACGACATCGCTCTTTTTTCGCTCGGCATCCGTCATGCCGGAACGGAGTCGCGCGATCTCCTGCCCATAGGCGGCGCGTCTGTAGAACAGCCACATATCGCCCGCGACGAGGAAGAGAAACACGAGCGCAATGATCTTGAGGAATGTCGGATATGCTTCCCTGAATCCCTGCCAACCTTCACGCCGTCGGTCGCCGCCACGTGACGTGGCGCGGCGGTCGCCGGGGTCCTGCAGATCGTGCGAATCGGTCATCTAATTCGGCGAAGGGTCTGAATGTCGAGGATGGGAATCCCGACGGGATCGCTGCGTCCATCGCGCACTCGCGCAGTGACTGTGATCCTCGCAAGAGGCTGTAATGCACGAGCCGTGCCCATCAGCGAAGGCGGCACTACAAGATACAGCAATGCATTCTCCGAATTGGGCCCCCGCGCGAGGATGTACGGCTCCTCGTCCGCCATTCCATGGCGCAGTGGATCCGCCGTTTGCAGCGCAAGGAACTCCACGTTCCACATCACCATCTTTCCACGCGTGCCCACGGGATCCGCTCTCATATCCGCCGCGCTCAAGTTTGCGCGAAATGCGGTGTCGGCGGGAACCAGCACAGAATCCGGCACCCATCCCTCGATGCGCACACGCGACCAGCCGCGATCGCGAGCAATCACTTCGACGTTCGCACTCTTCTGCAATTGTCCGATCGCAGCAGACGACGGCGCATCGCGCAGCACTGATGGAACCGCAAGGTTGTATGAATCGTTGCTGACCGCCGGTGCGGCGGCGGCGGATGCGGCAGCGGGTGTGGGCGATGGCGATGGCGACTTCGCGCGCGAAGCCGCCTGGGCGCCGAGCGGAGCGCCAGAGGGAATCGCAGCCGCAACGGCCAACGCCGCAAATGCGACGCGCACCGCGCGACCGATCGTCTCGTTTCGCACCATTGTCAAATCGGACTCGCACGGCACGAATCCACCGCCGTTCTGGTGCACATTCACATACAGGTGACGCATGGGGGGAGGACGCGTAGATTAGACGGTTTCGTGGTTCTTTCCTTCATTACACCCAACGAGCGAACATGGCAACGACCGGGCAGCCCCGAAAGGCTGGAGAAGCTGAGCAATCCGGCGGTCAGGTCGCCCTCATCGTGCTCGACGGGTGGGGCTTCCGCGCTCAACGCGAAGGCAACGCGATCGCACTGGCTCAGACGCCCACGTGGGATACGCTCTGGAGCCTGCGCTCGCGCTCTCTGCTGGAAGCGTCCGGCCTACGAGTGGGACTGCCCGCGGGACAGATGGGTAACAGCGAGGTCGGTCACCTGAACCTCGGTGCGGGCCGCGTCGTCATGCAGGATCTGGTTCGCATCTCTGCCGCCGTCGCCGACGGGTCGTTCTTCCGGAACCCGGCGCTCGTCGCCGCTTGCGACGCAGCGAGGCGTGGTCACACGCTCCACGTCATGGGGCTGCTCGGCGGTGGCGGCGTGCACGCAATCGATGCGCACCTCCGTGCCGTGATCGACATGGCGGAGCGGCTCAAGGTACCGCGCGTTGCACTTCACCTGCTGACCGACGGACGCGATACCCTTCCCCAGTCCGCGCTCGGATACCTGCGTGAGCTGCTCGAGTACGCAAACGGCCGCGCACAGGTTGCCAGCATTGGCGGGCGGTACTACGGGATGGATCGGGACAAGCGCTGGCAGCGCACCGAGCTGTTCTATCGCGCGGCCGTCGATGGTGTTGGTCCGTCTGCAACGGACCCGATCGCTGCGGTGAAACATGCCTACGACGACGGCGTGACCGACGAGTTCATCCTGCCCGTCGTAATCACGCACGACGGCGCACCTGTTGCACCGATGCGCGACGGCGACGCCGTCATCTGCTTCAACTACCGGTCCGATCGCATGCGCCAGATCGTTCGCGCGATGACCGACCCCGGCTTCGACGGGTTCGACATTTCGAAGCGTCCCTCGCTCACGGTCACGACCATGACGCAGTACGATGCGACGTTCGACGTGAACGTTGCGTTCGCACCGTTCTCGATGTCGCGCATAGTCGCCGAAGTTGTTTCGGAAGCGGGCAAGTCGATGTTGAAGACCGCCGAGACGGAGAAATATCCGCACGTGACGTATTTCTTCAATGGCGGCGTGGAACCGCCATATCCCGGCGAGGACCGACGCCTCGTTCCCAGTCAGAAGGTTGCAACGTACGATCTCGCACCGGAGATGAGCGCGCGCGGAGTAGCCGATGTGCTTTGCGCCTCGATCGATAAACGCGAGCACGACTTCACTCTGTGCAACTTCGCCAACGCCGATATGGTCGGGCACACCGGCTCGATGCCGGCGACGATCGCCGCTGTCGAAACGGTCGACAGCTGTCTCGAGCGGATCATCCGAAGTGCACGCAAATCAGGAACGCGCCTCGTCATAACCGCCGACCACGGCAACGCGGAGATGATGATCGACCCCGAGACCGGTGGCCCGCACACGGCACACACGAGCAATCCGGTGCCAATCGTATTCTTCAACCCCCACGGAGACGAGCCAGCCCTCCGCGGCGGCGGCGCGCTCTGCGACGTCGGACCCACGATCCTCGGTATGCTGGGCATCGAGGCACCACCGGAAATGACCGGGGTAGATCTTTTCCGCCTCGAGTCGTGAAGCCTACTAAAATTACGTACATGTCAAAGATTCTCCGCGCTATCGCTCTCCTCTCGCTGGTCGCCGGCCCGTCGGGACTCGCCGCCCAGGTAGTGGTGGGTCACACGCCCGAGACGAGCCCATACCGCGACATCACCGCTTCACAGCGCTTGACGATATTCGGCGGCCATTTCAACGTGCAGAAGGACGAGGTCGGCGCCACGCCGCAAAGTGGCACCAGCATCGGTCTGCGCTACTCCATACCCGTGGCGGGTCCGGCGGATTTCTACGCCCGTTTCGAGCGCGTCAGCTCGCATCGCGACGCGTTCAATCCCACAAAGCCCGCTGAAACGCGCTCCCTCGGGACGCAGAACCTGGGATTGTTCATCGCCGACCTCGGCTTCGACTTCAATCTGACGGGCCGGCGGACCTGGCATGGAGTGGTGCCGCTGCTCGGCTTCGGGCTCGGTATCACCAGCGCGCCAACCACGACCAAGGACGACCCGTACGACTTCGGAACTCAGTTCTCCTTTTCCCTCGAAGGAGGCGTCCGCATCAATCCTACAAATTCCTGGGAAATCAGGTTGAACGCCAAGCCGACGTTCTATCAGAATCACTACCCGACGCAATATTATGCCACGCCGACGGGTGGCACCCCGCTGCTGGACAAGTCCACGGCTCGCAGCGGCTTCAGGCACGGTATCGATTACACCGCCGGTTTGTCGTTCCCGCTGTTCCGCTAGCGTCGCGGGCATCCGGCTTGCACGGTGAGCTTTCAGGAGGCTCACAATGCCACGCGATTTTGAAGATATTTTTGACACCGAAGACATGGACCCGGATGAGCTCAGGCGCCTCGTGCGCGAGACACTCCGGGAAAATCGATCAATCGACCCGTTGGACATCACTGTCCATGTCCGCCACGGAAGGGTCATACTCGTCGGCCGCGTCGGGACCGACACGGAGAAGCGGATCGCCGAGCGTGTGGTCGGCGACCGGATAGGACTGACCAACGTTGAAAGCCAGCTCGTTGTCGACCCGATCCGCCGCGCCACGAGTCCGGAGGCGGCCGACGAAAACGTCAACGATGAGGAGGCGCACGAAGGGCTGCTGCTCGGCGACGCACCTCGCTCCCATTCCGACAGCAGCGAGCATCTGGCGGAGCACGCCGAGGACGAGCTGCTCGGAACCGTGGACAGGACGGAAGCGATAGAGGACGGCATCCCCTGGATACCGCCTGAGAGCCCCACTCCGGAAGGCGCGGACGAAGCAGGCTTCCCCCCACGCGACGCGAATCTGGATTCGTTTTAATCGCGCACAGGGTGCAGATTTGATGGCGTATGTCTACCTGCACCCTGACACGCCGCGTGAAATTTGCCGCGGCACATCGGTACCGCCGCCCCGAATGGGACGACGCGCGCAATGAAGCGACTTTCGGCGCCTGCGCTTGGCCCAGCTATCACGGCCACAGCTACACCTGCGACGTCACAGTGGCCGGCCAAATCGACCCCCTCACCGGATTTATCGTGGATCTCGGAAAACTCGATGCGATTCTCAGGCGCGAGATTGTCCAGAGGTTCGACCATCGCAACATCAACGTGGACGTCCCCGAGTTTGGCGACGGACGACTGGTCCCCTCCGGCGAGAACCTTGCACGCTTCATTCTGGATCGCGTGCAGACGTCGTTGAAGACCGATGCACGCGTCGTTTCGGTCACCATTGCAGAGGACGACACGCTGTCGGCGACATATGCAGCGGATTGACGGCGTGCGGATCGTGGCAGTGTCGCGCGTACGCCTGCGCGCGCTCGCAGCGTGGCTGGCGCCCGTTTCACTCGCCGCGTTAGCTGCGTGCGCACCAGCTCCACGCACCAGCGCGACACCTGCAACGGCACACGGGCGAGCCGCTCTCGGAGCGCGGATCAACACGTGGATTGGGAATCCGATTTTCCGAACGGCCGAATGGGCAATTCTCGTCGTGAATCCGCAGAGTGGTGACACCATCTACGCGCACGATCCCGCGCTGCTGATGGTCCCTGCATCCAACATGAAGATCATCACGTCTTCCGTCGCTCTCACTCTGCTCGGCCCGGACTTTCGTTTTTCCACGACGTTTGCAAGACACGGCTCGCTCGCCAACGGCGTCCTGAATGGTGATCTGGTAGTGTCCGGCCGCGGAGATCCGACCCTGAGCGACCACATGCGCGGCAGCGCGAGCGCGGCCATGGACACGCTCGCAGATTCGATCGTCGCGCATGGCATTCGCGAGATCACGGGACACATCTATTCGGGCGCCGACAACTTCCCCGGTCCTGCAGTCGGCGCAGGCTGGGACTGGGACGATCTCGATACATCGGACGGAGCCGGTGTCGACGAGCTGCTCTTCAACGAAGGAATGTCACGCGTGGTTGTGCACGGACCAGCAGGTGACAGCACCGTGAAATCGGCCCCCGCGGCAAACCCCACCCAGGACTATCTCCGCGAGTTGCAACTCGCACTCGAAAGGCGTGGTGTGCACACGACGCTCGGTGTCGGGGAAAGCGTCGTTCCGCGCGATGCGGTTCCGCTCGACACTCTGTTCGTCGTCCAGTCTGTGCCGCTGAGTCAGATTCTTCCGTTCTTCCTCAAGCCATCGCAGAATCAGATGGGCGAGGTCCTCATGCGCACGCTCGGCCTCGAACGGACCGGCGTCGGTATCGCCGACAGCGGAATCGCCGTAGCTGGCCGCCAACTCTCGGCGTGGGGAATTCCGCGCGACGGTTACCAGCTGCATGACGGAAGCGGCATGGCACGCGCCGATCTGATATCTCCGGAAACGATCGTGCGCATACTCGACCGGATGCAGGCAAACCCCAACTTCGCAACGTTCTACAACGCACTCCCGATCGCAGGAGTCGACGGCACGATTGCCCGCCGCATGATCGGAACAGCTGCGGCGAACAACGTACACGCGAAGACCGGCTCCCTGCACTGGGTCCGCTCACTATCAGGCTACGTAACCGACGCCGATGGTGAACGGCTCATCTTCAGCGTTCTCGCCAACAAGTGGACCACACCGCCTTCCGCGGTAACGATGACGGCCGACTCGATCGCAGCGGCGCTGGCGTCGTACCGCAAATGAGTAGCAGTTGAGTCGGGGAGCGGTCAGCGCCGCCGAGGCATCGGAACAGATTCTCGCGTCGGTCGAGCGAATGCCAGTCGAGTGCGTTCCACTCTCATCCGCGCTCGGCGCCGTGCTCGCCGAACCAGTCGCCGCACGTGCCAGCATTCCTCCATGGCGCGCGTCATCGATGGACGGATATGCGGTGAGAGCGAGCGACATCGCCCGCGTCCCGTGCACGTTGCGCGTCATCGGCGAGGTTGCAGCTGGCAGCGAAGCGCCGGTATCGATGAAGACCGGGGAAGCCGTCAGGATCATGACCGGCGCCCCCGTTCCAGCAGTCGCCGACACTGTTGTGCGCGTCGAAGACACCGATGCGGGATCGGAACTCGTAGAGATCCGCAATTCGCGCGATGCAGGACGCAACGTGCGTCCGCTCGGCGAGGACTTCCTCAAGGGAAATGTGATCCTGAGGGCGGGCGAGTATGTGAGTCCGGCGGCGATCGGCGTGCTCGCGTCCTCCGGTATCGCGACCGTCGCAACCTACCGCCAGCCTACCGTATCGATCGTTTCGTCAGGCGACGAGCTGGTTCGCGTCGAGGGTTTCGACGCGGTGATGAGCGGCAACCGCATCGTATCGTCGAACAGTTATTCCCTCCCGGCAATGGTGCGCGAATCCGGCGGACGGCCCCGCGATGGCGGCATCACGCGCGATGATCCGCTTGCACTGCGCAATGCGATCGAGGGTGCGATGGCCTGCGATCTTCTGATCACGAGTGGCGGCGTTTCCGTCGGTGATCATGACTTCACACGCACCGTCATGAAGGATATGGGTGTCGACATCAAGTTCTGGCGCGCGCGTATCCGGCCGGGTGGCCCTGTAGTGTTCGGTATAATCGATGGCCGCCCCTGGATCGGACTGCCTGGCAACCCCGTGTCAGCAATGGTTACGTTCGAGCTCTTTGTGCGGCCGGCGATTCTCAAGATGCTTGGCGAGACGCTGATATTCCCCGCAACACGAATGGTGACACTCGACGAACGCATCTCACTGACTGGCGACCTGACACACTACCTGCGCGTAGTGCTGACCCAGTGCGACGGCGTGGATCACGCGCGCCTCACTGGTACACAGAGCTCCGGAGCGCTGACTTCCATGTTGCGCGCCAACGCGCTGCTCATCGTTCCCGAGGGCCGGCATGAGTGTCATCCGGGCGAGCAGTTCCGCGCGATTCCCCTGCGGAACTCGGTGTTTCGGTCAGCAGTCTTCCCCGCGTGACGCGAGCGCTGGCAGGCGCCGAGCTTGTCGCCGATCTCGAGCGACGCTTCGTGACCGTCAACGACGACGTCCGCGTGGGCGCCCGGGACATCAACATTCTGCGGCCGCGCAGTGCGGAGGACCTCATCAGCGAAAGCGATTTCGATCGGGATGAGCGATTGCCGTACTGGGCCGAGCTGTGGCCATCATCGACCATTCTGGCCAATTTCATCGCCGCCGACAAGAGACCCCGCGGCAGTGCCATCGAGATTGGCGCGGGCGTCGGGCTTGTGAGCATCGCCGCCGCGATCGCAGGCCACGCGATCACAGCGAGCGATTACTATGACGACGCCCTGGCATTTGCGCGCGCGAATGCGTTTCGCAATCTCGGTCGGGAGATCGACACCGCTCTCATCGACTGGCGCCATGTGTCACCGGACGTCGCGCGGTTCGATTTCGTGTTCGCCTCCGACGTGCTTTACGAATCGCGCTACGCACCACTCGTCGCGAGCGTAGTCGACCGGTTGTTGGCCGCGAGTGGCGTCGCCTACGTGGCCGATCCTGGCCGCGTTGCCGCGAACGCGTTTGCCGATGCGTGCGTGGACCTCGGACTTGCGATACGCACCACCGCTACCCGGCCATATCAGGCCGGGGATGTGCGGCAGACCATTACAGTGTATGAGGTAACGCGACCGTAACGCCTCGTTCTAAAGCAGTTGCTGTGCAACGACCTCGGAGATGTCGTACACCGGAACGTCAGAATCCTGACCCTTCACCCCGTCGCCGATCATGGTCATGCAGAAGGGGCATGCAACGGCGAGAACGTCTGCACCGGTAGCGAGAAGTTCTTCGGTGCGTTCGGCGTTGATGCGCTTGCCGACGGTCTCTTCCATCCACATTCTTCCACCGCCGGCGCCGCAGCAGAGTGCCTTGCTGCGCGTGCGGGGCGGCTCTACGAGTGTCATCATCGGCAGCGAGCGTCGCAGCGTCTCGCGCGGTGCCTCGTACACGTCATTGTAGCGGCCGAGGTAGCAGGAATCGTGATATGCCACGGTCAGCTGCTTGCCCTCGCCGTTGAGCGGAAGGCGGTTCTCCTCCAGCAGCTTCTCGATGTAGGTCGAGTGGTGGATGACTTCATAGTTGCCACCGAGCTGCGGATACTCGTTGCCGATCTGATGGAAGCAGTGCGGACAGTTGGTGACGATCGTCTCGACGCCGTAGCGGTCCAGCGTCTCGATGTTGTCACGCGCCAGCATCTGGTACAGGTATTCGTTGCCCATGCGGCGCGCAGGATCACCGTTGCACTTCTCTTCCTGACCGAGAATCGCGAAGCGCACGTGTGCCGCCTGAAGCACTCGGGCAAACGCGACCGCAATCTTCTTCGCGCGATCGTCGAACGACCCCATGCATCCCACCCAGAAGAGCACCTCCGGGCGTTCGCCGCGCTCTATCATCTCGGCCATCGTGGGGATGTCCATTCCTTCGGCCCACTTGCCTCTGTCTCCTGGATTGAACGCCCACGGCGATCCGTTGCGCTCCATCGACTCGAACGCCGGCTGAATCTCCGGCGGAAAACGCGACTCCATCAACACCAGGCTCCGCCGAAGCTCGTTGATGATGTCGAGCTGGTCGATCGATACCGGGCACTCCTGAACGCATGCACGGCAGCTGGTGCACGCCCACAACTCCTCTTCCGTGATGTAGTTGTCCAGCAGCGTATTCTGCAGAGCAGCCGTGGCGGTCGCGTCCCCTGCATCCCCGCCCTCGCCAGCGGACAACTGCGGATGCTCGAATTCGCCGAAATCACCCGTCGCAAGCGGCGCAAGCTCCATCAGGCGCTGACGCGTGTTGATCATGATCTTGCGCGGGCTCAACAGCTTGCCCGTGATGTGCGCTGGACATGCAGCCGTGCAGCGTCCGCACTCCGTGCAGGAATAGCTGTCCAGCAGGTTCTTCCATCCAAGCTGCGTCACGTCCGAAGCGCCGAAGTGCTCGACACCCTCAGCTTCGAGATCCATGTAGCTCATCGCTCCCTTCACCCCGGGTCCACTAGTGTTGGACAGGTAGGTGTTGGGCAGCGACGTGAGAACGTGAAGATGCTTGGAGTACGGCAGATAATTCAGGAAGATCAGAATCAGTAACGCGTGGAACCACCAGCTCGTCGCGCGGCCAGCTTCCAGGCCCCATGTTGGCAGGCCCGTGAGTGCGTGCGACAGCGCAAGCGAGATCGGTTGAAATATCGTGCCGCTACCGGGATGCAGCGCGAACTCGAACGCACCCAGCGACAGCAGACTCACCATCAGCGCGCCGATCATGGATAGAATCAGGATCGCGTCGCCCGAGTGAACCTTGTCACCCTGAAGCCTTGCCGGCTTGACGACTATGCGTCGATACAGCAGCACGGTAACGGCCGCGAGCACGAGCAGCGCAAATAATTCCTGCGACAGGGTGTACAGCGCATAGATGGGCCCTGGCAGAATCATCGCGTAGCTGAAACCGGGAAACAGCCCGCTGATTATTATCTCGCCGGTGCCGATCGTCAGCACCACGAAGCCCCAGAACACCAACGCGTGCAGCGAGCCGGCAACTGGATCGCGCAGAATCTTAGTCTGACCGAATCCGATCAGGATGAGATTACGGATCCTCGTGACAGGATTATCGCTGCGGTCGTCCGGACGGCCGACCGTGCGCATGTACCGTACGAGGCGCTGTGCGTTGTAGGAAAAGAACGCCAGCGTGACCACCACCACAAATATGAATACGCCGCGTCCAATGGTCATCGCGCGAGCCTCCTCGGTGCGTTCGGCTTGTTACGGTTCACCCGCGGGCCCTGGCCTCCTTGACCGCTGCTGTGAGCGCGGGAACGATCTCGAAGAGGTCACCGACGATTCCGTAATCGGCGATCTTGAAGATCGGTGCTTCCTTGTCCTTGTTGATCGCGACGATCGTCCTGGATGTGCGCATTCCCGCGAGATGCTGGATCGCGCCCGATATGCCGACCGCGACATAAAGATCCGGACTCACCAGTCTCCCCGTCTGCCCGATCTGATCGCTGTGTGGACGCCAACCTTCGTCGGTCACGACACGCGTCGCACCGACAGCAGCATTACCGAAAGCGGCTGCAAGATCTTCCACCAGCTGGAAATTCTCGGGTCCCTTGAGTCCGCGGCCACCGCTGACGATTACCGGCGCCTCGCCAAGGTCGAGTTTCGTGCCACCACCGAGCTTCACTTCCTTCACCACCACACGCGATGCGTCAGGATCACCGACCGGAGCGGCGCGCTGAATCGTGCCTGCACGCGGATTCTCCACCGGAGTGAACATGTTCGCCCGTATGGCCACAAGCGCGGGATTGGATGCGATCTTCACCGTCGCGAGAACCTTGCCGATGTTCACCGGATGCTTCACGATTACCGCGTCACCGTCCAGCTTGATGTCCGTAACGTCGGTGACGAGCCCCACGCCGAGCTTTGCCGCCACGCGCGGTGCGAGATCGCTTCCGAGCGCGGACGTTGGAAAGATCGCGACGCGATATCCGCCAGTGCGCACACGCTCGGCGACGATCGCTGCAACGGCTTCCGGATTGTACTTCGAGAATGCACCATGTTCGGCGACGACCACCTCGTCCGCTCCGTACTTCGCGAGCTGCGCCGCGCAGTGCTCGATACCCGTCGCGCCGGCGACGAACGCATGGACCTGACCACCAGTGGCGTCGGCTACCGAACGTGCCGCGGTTACGGCCTCGAGCGCTATCTTGCGAAGCTCGCCGTTACGGGTCTCCGCGAATGCAAATACGTTTGCCATGATTATAGAACCTTCGCTTCAGTCTGGAGCAGTCTCACGAGTTCCGGTACCGCCGCGACACCTTCGCCGATGATGCGCCCTGGCGCGCGCTCGGGGGGTAGCTCCATCTGCGTCACGGTGACGGTCTGCGCACCCAGCTGCGCTGGCTTTACTTCGAGCGGCTTTTTCTTTGCGGCCATGATCCCCTTGAGCGCGGGATAGCGCGCAATGTTCAATCCCTGATCGATCGTCAGGACTGCCGGCAATGGAAACTCGACGAACTCCTGCCCGCCCTCGATCTCGCGCTTGGCAGATCCCTTCTGTCCGGATATTTCCAGTTTGGAGATCGCCGTGACCAGGGGCAGTCCCAATAGCTCGCCAACCATGGCGCCCACGACTCCATTGGAAGAATCGGCCGATTGCTTGCCGAACAGAACCAGATCATAACCGCCGTCCTTGAGCTCAGCCGCCAACGCACGTGCAATTGCCAGCCCATCGAACGGAATGTGATCGGTCTTGAGCTCGACGCCGCGGTCGGCGCCCATCGCGAGTGCCTTGCGGATCGTCTCCTGAACCGCGTCGGTCCCCAGCGATACAATGACCACTTCGGTGGCGGCGTCCCGGTCCTTGATCTGTAGTGCCGCCTCGACTGCCCATGAGTCGAAGTCGTTCATGTCGAACTTGAGACCTGCCTCGTCCACCGCGTTTCCGATGGCGGCAATCTTGAAGCGAACGTCCATGTCCGGGACGCGCTTGATGCACACGGCAATTTTCACCGCGGATATTCTCCTGGATGAATCAGTATTGAAGATATTTCCACTGCATGGCCCCGTAAGGACCTGACTTAATGTAACGGGCACGGGCGCGGGTCGGGGGGCCTGGCCATCCCCCCGCAACCGGGTTCCATCCGGCGCCAGGGCCAGATGCACCAGAGCCCCGCGAATCAGCTGATTCGCGGGGCTCTGGTGTACTACTCCGGATGAGCCGGATCAGGCTCCCGTCTTGTTGATGTTCGGGTTGTTGTTCCTCTCCACGTCTGGCAGTGGCAGGCACATCTCCGTGCCGTACGTTCCGCCATGCAAATAGGCCACGCCAGCGGCCGGAACCTGTGGAAGGTTGAGCCGGCGGATGTCGTAGGCGCGCGTTCCCTGAAGGAATAGCTCGCGGGACCGTTCGTCGATCACCTGGTTCTTGATCGCCGTCGCATCTGTGCTCTGGAATGCGCCGGGCAGCCCCGCCGCGATCCGAAGATTGTTGATGATGTTGACTGCGACCTGCCCTCCCTCCGCCTCGGCGATGATCAGCTGCGCCTCCTCGTAGCTGCCGATGCGGATCGGTGCATCGCCCGTGCGATACTTGTTGCTCACGATCAACGGCGTATGATTGTCCGCCCCATTCTTCCCCGTGGTTGAATCCGCGATGCGGGTATCAGGCACCGTACCACCGCTTGCCGTCGGAACCGTCAGACCGATGAACTGCGGCGTTACCGAGGCAAGTTTGGAGTTGAATTGAGCGTACACGCGGTTCGTCCGCACGCTGCTCGTGATGTCAGCCGTCGCATTGTAAACGAATCCGGGCGGCACCTGCTTGGCATCTGCATCCGCACCGGTCAGGTTTCCCTGATCCAGCCGCGCGCGCGCACGACCCATATATGCAAGCGCGGTGAGCGTCGGATCATTGGCAGCTTGAGCCGCAGTGAGGCCATCGCTGAACTTCTGCTCCGCCTGCGCAAGTACCTCGAGCGACGTAAGCTCCGGCCCGCGATCGATCGCCGCGCTGCAGAACAGCTCGCCGAGCATGATCCGGTCGTAGCCAGCGTAGATAAGGGCCTTCGCCAGAAGATCCTGGCGACCAGGTACCTGTTGATCCGTCCAGGTCTTCAGCAGCGCCGCCACGGTGTCAGCCGTGTAACGTGCGGTCGAGATCGGCGTGTAAACGCCCGGGGTCGTGTTGTCGCACGTGTTCGTCGAGTATGCGCCGTCGCTCGTCTGCACGTCGCGCCGATCGTACGGCCAGCGCGACGCGGTAATCCCTACGTCCACGAGCTCATCGCTCAGGAGTCCGCCAACGGCGACGAAAGCGCCGTAGCCGCACTCGAAATTTCCAACCGTGCTGTTCACAAGCAACGTCGCGAACGCCGGGTCCTGAAGCGATTTCGCATCGATCTTGTCAGGTGCAGTAACGTGCAGCGCGTCATTGATCGAGTTGCAGGCAATGAACGTCGCTGATACCACAGCGACTGCCAACAACCCCGCGATTGACCGCGCGTCCCGCCGCAAGCGGCGAATATTTATCGTCGTCATTGTCAGAAGGTAAGGTTGAGGGTGGTCGTGTACTGACGGAGCTGTGGCAGCACAGCCTGATCCCACTGGCCTGCTCCACGCGAGCCGCCCTGGAACGAGGCCTCCGGATCGAGCCCCGGGTACTTGGTCCACGTATGCAGGTTGCGGCCTGCCACCGTCAACGAAGCTCCCCCGACTCGAAGATCCCTGACCAGCATCTGCGGCAGCGTCCACGTGAGCGAGAGCTCGCGCAACTTCGCGAAGCTCGCATCCTGAATCACACCGCTCGGCGCATTTGTGCCGAGCGCGTACGCACCTACGAGCGCCGGTGAGAATTCGGTTGGGTAGAAATTCGCACGGCACAGCCCGAAGATCTGGCAGCGCACGCGCTGATCACCGTTGAGTTTCTTGAATCCAGTCTTGTAGTCGAGAAGCGCAGACACCCGGAAATTCGTCAAGAACCGAACCGAGGTATTCACCGAGCCCTCCACCTTTGGAATCGTGCGCCCGAGATAGACGTTCGGAGCACTCGCGCAGGCGATCGTACCGCCCTTGCCGTCGGAGCAGAGAATGTTCGACACCTTTCCGGTAGTCGGATCTACCGTCGACGTTATGACGTTTCTCGCGAACCACGAGAATAACGGATAGCCGAGCCGGTTCTGGATATAGGTGGACGCCTGCAGGAACTGGTTCCCGCCGAGGTTGTCGACCTTGGAGTCATTGGTCGCCATGTTCCACGTGATGTCCCACGACGCCGTCTTGGTCTGAATCGGAGTTCCGCGCAGGGATAGCTCCAGACCGTGACGGAGAATGCGACCGGCGTTGATGTACTGCGAGTTCAACCCAAAGCCAGTCGACGGTGCCACCGGAACCTGCAATATCTCGTTCTTGGTACCGCCCGTGTAGTACGTGAACTCGACTCCCGCACGATCGTGCAGGAACCCGGCGTCGAACCCAAGCTCGGTCTCGTAACCGCGCTCCGGCTGCAGATCCGGATTTCCAATCGTGCTCGGCGACACACCCGTGGGTGTGGTCGTGTAAGACTGGATGCTCACGAACAACGGCGGCGCCTCGCCCGACTGCCCGTATGCAGTACGCAGCTTGAGCGCCGATACGAACGGAACCTTGAAGAATGGCTCGTCACTCAACACCCACGATGCGCTGAAGTGCGGATAGACGACGTTCTTGAAGTTCTTTCCGAACGAGCTGTTCTGATCTGACCGCACACCGGCCGAAAGGAAGAAACGATCGTTCCACGCGAGCTCTTCCTGGCCGAGAACACCGAGCGAGTTGTTGTCACGCGTGTATTCATATGCGTCCTTCGCCGTCGTCGTCGAGCTGAGCGCCGAGAGGCCGGGTGCCGGAAAGTCGCTGCCCGATCCGCCGGCGAACCTCGCATTGCGAAGGTACATGTCACCGCCGATCGTCGTGTTCGACATCAACGACGATGTGATCGGCGCCTTCAGCGTCGCATGGTAGCTCGTCGTCGTGATCGTATTGTCACGGAAGTCGACGGCCTTGTACCCCGAGTCCGCATCCGTCCCGAAGAAATACGACAGATCGTGATGCACCGTAGCGAGGTTGTCGTTCTGTTCGTGCGCGTAATCGGTGCCGACCGTGAGCTGCTGCGTGAACCACTTCGCTGGAGTGTGCGTTACCTGAACGCTCCCCGTGAAGCGGTTGTATAACTGATCGAAGTAGTACTCCTCGTAGTACGCTTCCGGGATTCCGCTATCGAACCCTGCATTCGGCAATCCGAGCGTCGCCGGAGTCGAGTAGAAGCCGGAGAACATCAGCCCACCGCAACCAGCTTCGCAATTCAGCTTGGTAGTGCCGCGTACGTAGCCGCCACTCCCGGAGATGTCGAGTGTGCTGGATGGAACCATCCGCACGTTGCCGCGTCCACCGTACTGGATCTGCGAATTCGTCGGCTCGACACCCTGATCGCTGTGCACCTGCCCGCTGAGGTAGTACTGCACCGTCTGCGATCCGCCGCTCACCGCGAGCGAGCTCTCGTTGATGCGTCCGTCCCGGAAAAGCGGCTTCCCGGAATCGGCGCGGAACTGCGCGATGTTCTGGCTCACGATCGTACCGACCGGCTTTCCGGTGCACAAGGGATTCCCACTCCCCGCTGCAACCATCTTGGCATTGCACGCGGCATAATTCGTCGGGAAACGGCCAATCACGTCGGCGAAGAATGCCTTGCCCTGCTTCGTCGTGAAATCCCAGCGCGGCTTGCCCTGCGCACCGCGCTTGGTGATGATCTGGATGACGCCGTTCACCGCGTCAGTTCCATACAACGCTGTCGCCGCTGCCCCGCGAACTATCTCTATGCTCTGTATGTCGTCCGGGTTGATGTCGTTCCACCGCGAAGTCGTGCTCGCGCCGAATGACTGGTTGGCAGGGCCTGTGCCCTGGGAATTGTCGACTCGTACACCATCGACGTAGATGAGTGGATCGTTTGATAGAGATAGACTCGATCCGCCGCGAATTCGAACCGTCGCGCCCGAACCTACGGCACCTGAGTTCTCGAGGATCGTAACGCCCGGTGCTCGTCCATTGATCAGCCCCTGCATATCCTGAACAGGCGCTGTCTTGACGATGTCCGCGGCCTGAATCTGCGCGACGGAGACACCAACGGATCGCTTGGAAACCGCGCCCGGCGTTCCCGTCACGACCATGCTGTTCAGCTCGACGGCCCGCTCCCTCATGCGCAGCACCAGGTCCGTCGCGCCCACACGCACGCGCTGCGTCAGCGGCGCAAATCCGATCCGTCGAAGCGTCAGCGTCACACTGTCGCCGCTGAGTTGCATAATCCGGAACCGTCCCGAAACATCGGTGGAGGCGCCACGAGTGCCCGACAGGAGCTGCACGCCCGATATGGGAGTGCCAGTCCCTTCTGTAATCACCGTGCCCGCTACCGTACCGGCCTGGCCCAAAACAAGTTGCGGGGCAAGCACCGCGCAAAACGCGATACAGCCCCGCATCATCCAGCCTCTGGCGATTCGATTTGACCATGAAGTCACGTCGCTCGCATCGAAACGCAGTCCCATTTACCCTCCCGCATTGGTAATTTGGTGGCGCAACGCGCAACACCAATGCGCGCGCAATTACACTCTCGCAGTACGCAACAACATGCACCGTGCTGCCGACCTGCGCCAGTGCGTATCGTTACGGCAAAAGGCCCCTTTACCGGGGTAAAAGGGCCTTTCGGCGGGGTTAATGGTTTCTTAGTGCGCCGCTACTCGAACGCAGATAACCCCGTCACCGCCTGTCCAATGATCAACGTGTGAATGTCGTGCGTGCCTTCGTACGTGTACACGCTCTCGAGATTCTCCATGTGTCGCATCGCGCCGTACTCCGTGAGGATACCGTTGCCACCCAACAGTCGCCGAGCCTCACGCGCAATGTCACAGGCAACGTTCACGTTGTTGCGCTTCGCAAGCGAAACCTGTTGCGGCGTGAGCCGCCCCGCATCCTTGAGTCGCCCGAGATGAAGCGCGAGCAATCGACCCTTCGCGATCTCCGTCACCATCTCGGCAAGCCGCGCCTGCTGCAACTGAAAGCCACCTATCGCGCGACCGAACATCACTCTGTTGCCCGCGTACGATAGTGCTTCTTCAAAACAGTACATCGCAGCGCCGATCGCACCCCACGCAATTCCATATCTTGCCTGAGTCAGGCACATCAGCGGACTCTTGAGACCGCCAGACCTGGGAAGCAATGCGTCAGCAGGCACGTGCACATCCTGCAGCGACAGCTCCGACGTGTCCGACGCGCGCAACGAAAGCTTGCCCTTCTGATTCTTCGCGCTGAATCCTGGCGTCGATGTCGGAACCACGAATCCGCGAATCGAATGTCCATCGGCGTCGCCATCTTCAGTCTTTGCCCAGATGATCGCGACGTGCGCCGTGGATCCGTTCGTGATCCACATCTTCGCGCCATTGATGATCCAGCTCCCGTCTGCCTGCTCGCGCGCACGCGTTATCATTCCCGCCGGATTCGATCCATAATCCGGCTCGGTCAGCCCAAAGCATCCGATCGTCTCGGCCTTTGCCATCGACGGAAGCAGCCTTGATTTCTGCTCGTCGGAACCGAACGCGAATATCGGATACATCACCAGCGCGCCCTGCACCGACGCGAATGAGCGTATGCCCGAATCGCCACGCTCGAGCTCCTGCATGATCAGACCGTAGGCGACGTTGTTCAGTCCGGCACAGCCGTACTGCTCCGGCAGATTGGCGCCGAGCACGCCGAGCTCCGCCATTCCGGCGATGAGCTCCTTCGGAAAACGCCCTTCTACGTACGCGTCGCCGATGATGGGAAGGACTCTATCATCGACGAACGCGCGGACGGAGTCGCGTACCGCGCGTTCCTCTTCTGATAGAAAGGAGTCGATGTCACAGAGGTCGAGAGGGTTCGTAGGCATCCCGAAAGATACCGCGACACTACCATTTCCCGCACCCGGGGTGCTGGAGACACACGTCGTCATCCCCGCGAAAGCGGGGATCCATCTGCTGCCTATCAGCTTTCGGCTATCGCCTCAATCGGAGATCGATAACATGGGTTCCCGCGTTCGCGGGAATGACAAGTCCGGTACTCCCGACCGCCTCTACTGCTTGCGCCGCTTCCCCGCTCGTGCCGCCAGCCGCGGCTGCGTTCCGCCGCCCGCCGGACGAGTCGCCCTCGCACTGATGCCGACTTCGATCGCCTTTTCGCGGAATGCCTGCCCGTGATCCAGCGCCATGCCGTTCTCATCCTGCCACTGGTGCACCATCTCGTGCACCAGCGTGTGCAGCACGTCATCCCACGAATCCCGCTCGATGTGGCGCAGCGACATAGCGATCTCAGCCGGCTGCCCTCCGCCCGCAACCATATAATGGCCCAGCCGGTTCTTCATCCGCCGCGATAGACGGATCTTCACCGGCCCGAGCTTCGCATCGAACAGGGCAGCGTTGTACCCCGCGTGCTCGATCTGAAGCGCGCTGATCATCGCGACGTCATCCGCGCGCGATCGGCTCGACCGTCGCTTGCGATGGATCCGCACGACGTCCGGACGCGGCGGTGCAGGGCGCGCGATTTCCATTCGCGCCTCCTCCACCACCGTCACGCTGAACAGCTCGCACTGCATCCACAACTGCCGCAACCGCTCCAGCTTGAGCCGGCCGCTCAACGTTCGAAGCAGCGCTGCGGTCCTGGAATGAACTCTCCTTCTCCGTCCCATATGAATGTCACAACCGTGATGCTTTGAGGTTCTATAGTAATGACGTTGTACGACGATGGACGCCCGCCCCGCGAACGGTTCGATACCGTCCCCGCAGTCGATACGACCACGCCCTTACGTGGATGCTCGATGAAGTTCACCGCTTCCTGATGATCGTGGCCGCACAGCACCAGCTCCACACCCATCTCCGCGAACTTGTTCAGGATGCGCGGCGTGTGCTTGAGGCCGTACCGTTGCGATAGCTCGCCCGCCACCGGGTTGTGATGCATGACTACGACCTTCGCGGCGCCAGGCGGCGCATGCTCGAACCTGTCTCTGGCCTTGCCGATCTGCGCCGGCGTAAGATCGCCGATTATCGAGATGTCGCGCGGGTTGAGAGTCAGAGTGCGCGCCGTCACCCCGTGCGCGGTGTTCAGTCCAACGAAGTACGCCCCGTCGATCCGGAGCGTCGGTTCGAGATCCCCCGAGATGTACTGACGGTAATTTGCATAAACCTTTGTTTCATCGCCGATGCCGACCGGCGCAAACCACCACGCAACATCATGATTCCCCGGGACCGTGATGACCGGGCAGAATTTTCGCGCATCCCTCAGGAATACAGCCGCACGCTGAAATTCCCCGGCCCTCGCCCGCTGCGAAAAATCACCCGATGCCGCTACGGCATCGAACGATCGTTCGGAAATCGCCCGCTCGATTGCATCGATCTGCTCCAGCACCGCCGGCCGGCCGAAATGCAGATCCGAAACGTGCAGAATCGTCGTCATCCCGGCCCCAGCGACCTAATTGACTGGTGATGCGATCAGGTCTGCCAGGCGCGATGCTAGATCGGCCGCGATCGCCGGCGAAAACTTCGTCATCTCCGCTCCAGCGAGATCGCCGGACCACTGTACCTGCGACCGCCGTGCATCGATGATGACAAGGTGCAACATCGCATGACCGACACCTTTCGATCCCACAAATCGCATCTCTACCGGGAACAGCACGTAACGAGCGTCCGTTAATGCGATAAGCGCCCGCAGTTGCGACGCCAACGGCTCCCGGAGCTGCCACTCCGCCGCCTTCTGCCCCGAGCGAACCTCCTCCGCGGCCAGCGACGTGGGATCGGGAGCGTAGCCCTGATTCCGCGCAACCGATCGGATCAGATCCGGTGCCATCGTCCAGTGCTGCTTGAGCCCCCGCTGCGTCAGCGCGAACGCGATCTCGTCATCCACCGTATGCAGGTAGGTCCGCGACGGCGGCGCCTGCTGAGACCAGCCGAGTGAATCGGCGAAGGTCAGATACTGCACCGGGAGGACCAGCATCTGCTCGGCGGCCAGTCGCTCCAGGGGACGATGCAGCGGAGGTGGCGTGCCGCCACGCGCCGCCTGAGCTGACAACGGTGACGCACATAGCATAGCGGCAAGCGTAGTGAGAGCTAGCTTCATTGCAGAAAAGTTAACCTGAGATCATTTTCACCGCGCCTCCAATTCACGCCGGATCAGCCCAATAAATGCGCAACTCCGCCCGACTGCTCTTCGCCCTCGCATTCGCGATTCCCGCCACACTCGCAAGCCAGGCGCCCACATCGGCTCCGGCATCATCCCCGGCCACCCAGTTCGACTTTTCGATCAGGAACATCATGCGCGGGCCGGAGCTGTACGGCACACCACCAACCGATGTCAACTGGTCAGCCGACAGTCGCTGGATCTATTTCAACTGGGTCGCGCCAGGCAGCAGTTGGCGCACTCCGCCCGCCACATATCGCGTCCGCGCCGTCGATGGTGCCAGGCCCGAGAAACTCACGCTGGCACAGCGTGACTCTGCGGGACCATACGCAGCACACGCAGTCGTATCCGCCGATCGGCACTACGGTGCAATAGAGTACGGCGGCGACATCTATCTCATGGACTACCGCACTCACAACCTGCGGCGACTGACACACACACCGGCGCGCGAATCCAATCCGATCCTGAGCAGTGATTCCAAGCGCATGTACTTCGTACGCGATGGCAACGCATTCTCGATCGATCTCGCCTCAGGCCTGACGACGCAACTGACCGATCTCAGGACCGGCACCGCGCCAAAAGATACCACGGCACCCACGACGCCACAGCGCAAACGGCTCGCACAGCAGCAGCGTGACTTGTTCAACGTGGTTCGCGACCAGATCGCGGACGACAGCATTGCGAAGGCCGAGCGGAACCGTGTCGATTCTTTGAGAAATCCGGAGACAGTTTATGTCGGAAGCGATCGCTCGATCCAGTCGCTGACCGTTGCACCCGACGGACGTGGCGTGCTGGTAATGCTGCGTACACCCGCCAAGAGCAGGCCTGTCGAAATTCCATACTGGGTTACGGAGAGCGGCTATACGGAACCACGCAAGGGACGCACCGTCGTCGGCGACGGCCAGACGCGCGTCGAGATGACGTATCTCTCGCTCCCCAGCGCAAAGCTCACCAGGCTGCATCTCTTCGCCAATGATTCGCTCGCGAGTTTCGTTGTCGTCAACGGCTGGAATGCGAACGGAACCGACGTCCTGTTCTCGGCATTCAGACCCGACAACAAGCAACGCGTTCGTTATACTCTCTCATCCACGGATACGACCTTGCACGCAGTCGAGACGCTGGACGACACCGCCTGGGTGGGCGGCCCGTGCAGTGCGTGCGCCGGCTGGTACGACGGCGGCCGTCGTGTCTGGTACGTCTCCGAAGCGACTGGCTACGCACACCTGTACACAGCAGCCGCACACGGCGGCGATGTGCATCAGCTCACGGCCGGCAAGTGGGAAGTCCGCGACGTCGCACTATCACCCGATGGCAGCACGTTCGATCTCATCACAAACGATCCGTCACCATTCGACGAGCACCTCTTTTCCCTTCCTGTAACCGGCGGAACGCTCACACGCATAACGACGACACCGGGACGCCATGCGGCCGTAGTGTCGCCGGATCGCAAACTGGTCGCGGACGTTTACTCGTACGTGAATCGTCCGCCCGATCTGTATCTGATGCCGAACAGGGCCAACGCGACCGAGCACCAACTGACCGTCTCGCCCACCGCAGAATTTCTTTCGCAGAAGTGGTTCGCACCACCTATCGTGATGGTTCCTGCATCCGACGGAGCCAGGGTACCAGCGCACCTGTACCGACCGGAAGACTTCGGCGTGAAACCCAATGGGGCGGCAGTGATCTTCGTGCACGGTGCGGGTTACCTCCACAACGTCGGTAACTTCTGGTCGGAATACCCGCGCGAATATCTCTTCAACATATTGCTCGCGCGCCACGGCTACGTTGTGATGGACGCCGACTATCGGGCGTCAGAGGGATATGGTCGCGACTGGCGCACCGCGATCTATCGACACATGGGCGGCCGCGATCTTCAGGATGAAGTCGACGTCTCCAGGTACATAACTGCAACGTACGGGATTCCGGCGAAGCGCATCGGCATCTACGGCGGTAGCTACGGCGGTTTCATGACGCTCATGGCGCTCTTCACCGCGCCGGATTATTTCGGGGCCGGCGCGGCGCTCCGCAGCGTCACCGACTGGGCGCACTACAACAACGGGTACACCTCGGCGATCCTCAACCTGCCGCAAAACGACACGCTCGCCTACCGTCAGTCGTCGCCAATCTATTTCGCCGAGGGTCTCCGCGCGCCGTTGCTCATGGCGCACGGAATGGTCGACACCAACGTCAACTACGAGGATATCGTCCGGCTCACGCAGCGCCTCATCGAGCTTGGCAAGACCGACTGGGAGCTCGCATCGTATCCCGTCGAGAGCCACGGATTCCTGCGCCCCGATTCATGGACCGACGAATACACACGCATCTTCAAGCTGTTCGAGCGCACGATCGCCCAGCCGTCTACTTCGACGGTGCACTGACAGCAGGGTTCACGAACGCGATCCCCATCGATGCGATGAACGCCAGCGCCGCACCCAGCGCGAATGCCGCGGGTGCGCCTGCGCGGTCCCACACGGCGCCGAATATCAGCGACGCTGGAAGCGCGCCGATGCCGATCGCGAGATTGTACCAGCCAAGCGCTGTGCCCTTTCGCTGTGACGGCACCATGTCCACGACCATTGCCTTCTCCGTACCTTCTGTCATGCCATAGTACACGCCGTAGACCGCGAACAGCACCCATGCCTGCCACGCCGAGTGCGCCAGGCCAAACGCGAGATAAACGGCCGCGTACAGCAACCATCCCCCGATGATCAGTGGCTTGCGCCCGATCCTGTCCGACAGCCCGCCGCCATGCGTTCCAGTCGTCGATTTGATGAAGTTGAGCAAAGCCCAGAGCACCGGCGCCAGCGCTATCGGTACCCCCAGTTGACTCGCCCGCAGCAGCAGGAACGCATCGGTCGAGTTGCCTAGCGTGAATGTGAAGACGACTGCGAGATAACCCCAGAATCGCGACGGAAGATCGGCGCCGAACATGTGCGGCCGATCGGAATGCGCGACCGGGTGCGGAACGTCGCGAACGAACACCCACAACACCAGCACTGCGAGCGCGCCCGGAATCGCGGTCAGCCAGAATACCGTTCGCAACGGTGTGTGCCATTCATACAACACGCCGAACGCAACGAGCGGTCCGACCACCGCACCGGCATTGTCGGCAGCTGCGTGAAATCCGAACGCCCGTCCGCGAATCGATGGATCGACCGACTCGGCGATCAAAGCATCACGCGGAGTGGAGCGTATTCCCTTACCGATCCGATCGGTAACGCGAATCCCCAGCACCTGCGCCGCGGTGTGCGTCGCGGCCGTGAACGGTCGTATGACGGACGCTATCACATAGCCGGCGAGCACCAATCCCTTGCGTGACTGAACGCGGTCCGACCACCAGCCGCTCGCCAGTTTCAACAGCGCCGCGACGGACTCCGCAGCGCCCTCGATGACCCCGATGAAACTCGCGCTCGCTCCGAGCACGGAAGCAAGAAACACGGGCAGAAGCGGGTACATCATCTCCGACGCGACATCGGTGAAGAAACTCACCGTGCCGAGGGCGATGACGTTGCGTCCAAGCTTCTGCCGCTCAGCCATCAGCCTGCACCGGTCATGTCAGGAACGACAAGGGGAGAGCGGCTGCTCTCCCCGTAACTCGCCGGCAGAAATGCCATGACTAGTTATGACCGCCGCGCGGACTCACCCTGACCTCGGAGTGATCACCGATCGTGATCTCTCCGGAGACGCCATCGACGACGGTGTGATGCCCCACCAGCGAATTGGTGAGCGTCGACCTCTTTATATTGGCGTACGTCTCGATGATCGTATCGGAAAGCGTCGAGCCGTCAACGGTCGTTCCCTCGCCGATCGATACGTTCGGTCCCACGATCGAATTGCGAATCGTGACGCCGGTTTCGACATACACAGGATCCACGATGGTCGAGTTCTCGACCGATTGCGGCGACCGCGCACGCCCGCGCTCCAGCATCGCACGGTTGGTCGCTAGCAGCGTGTCGATCTTCCCCGCATCGTACCAGCCTGCAACATCGACCACGCGTATCTTGGCGCCGTGATCGATCATGTACTGGAACGCGTCGGTGAGATACCACTCGCCGTTGTGTGGCGGCTGCGTCAGCACGTGCGCGATCCCTTCATACAGCAGCTGCCAGTTCCTGATGTAGTAGAGCCCGATGTTGGCGCGCTTCGAGATCGGCGTCGTCGGCTTCTCGACGATCTTCGTCATGAAGCCGGACTCGTCCGTCACCACCACACCAAATCGCTGATAATCCTCGACTTCCTTCGTCCAGATTATTCCATCGGCGTCGGACGACTCGATGATCGAGAGATCGGCATCGAAGATCGTGTCGACGAAGATGATCAGCACCGGCTGGTCCACGTAATCGCGCGCGAGCGCGACCGCGCCGGCAGTGCCGTCCTGCACCTTCTGCTCGATGAACGCTGACGGGATGTCGGTCGATGTGCGCGCGAACTCCTCGACCTTTTCCTTGAGATGCCCCGTGATGTAGATGATCTGCTCGACGTTCGGCAGCTTCTTCACGTCGTCGAGCACGTATTGCATCACCGGCTTGCCCGCGACGCGCAGCATCGGCTTGGGCGTCACATACGTATGCGGACGAAGCCGCGTTCCCTTCCCCGCAAGCGGGATGATAACTTTCACTCGGCCACCTCAGTCAGTAAGGGCAGGCCCCCGTGCCTGCCCTCAGTACGACGACGATCTGTCACTTGCAGCGCGTAAGGCCAGGCCCCCGTGCCTGCCCTCCCTGCTGCCGCGAACTCTCGCGAATCTCCCCGCCATGGATCGCCACCAGCTACGGCGCCTTCGTTCCCTCTCGTCCGTACCGATCCTTCAATCTTACCACATCGTCGAGATGCGGTGTCGATGCCTCCAGCACATCGCAATCCGTCACGGCTTCCATCTGGTGCACCGTCCCGGGCTCGTTTCTGAACGACTCGCCCGCCGTGAGTGAGATATCCTTCAACTCCGCACCGGCACTGTCTCCGACACGATAGATCATCTCGCCGCTCAGCAGAAAGATCGTTTCGTCCTTCTGCTCATGATACTGCACCGATAGTGCCTGGCCAGCCTTGATGTGAAGGATCTTGCCGACGTACAGCGGTGTGTGCGCCCAGATCACCTCGTGACCCCAGGGCTTCTCCACGTACCTGACCTCGCGCTTGCCGCTCATCGCAAGTTATGCCGAAATGCGCATGCGCGTCGCCAGCTTGCTAAGCCGGCGACTCACCGAGCCGTCCATCACCGTGTTGCCAACCTTGACGATGATCCCGCCCATGATCGACGGATCCACCGATATCTGCGGCATCACCTTGCTGCCGAGTACGCGCGAAAGCTGCGCGCCGATGTTGGCAGTCTCTTCGTCACTTACGGGCCGCGCAAGCGTGACCTCCGCGTGCACCCGTCCCTCCTGCTGGTCCAGCAGGTTCGCATACTCGGTCGCGATCTCGGGAATCATCATCTGACGACGATTGTGCACCATCGTCTGAAGAAAGCGCAGGAATACACGCGGCACACGGTCACCGAACGCCCGCGACAGAATCTCGTTCTTGCGCTCGTACGACACACGCGGTGATTCGAGAAACAGCTTCACGGTCGCATCCTGAGCGATCGCCTTGGCGACGTCACGGATCATGACGCCAAACCCTTCCCGGTTTTCAGCCTTGGTCGCCAACGCCAACAACGCCTCGGCGTAATTGCGCGATACCGGATTGGAGCGCTCCTGCATCAGACGCCCGCCCTGGGAGCGGCCGTCGAGCTCGGAATCGAGGCGAGAAAGCTCTCGACAAGTTGGCGGTTGGACTGGTCGTCCATGTTCTTCCCGATGACGCGCGATGCGCCAGCAATCGCAAGATCGATCGCTTCGAGACGCAGATCCGCGATCGCACGGTCACGCTCCGCGACGATCTCGCGCCGCGCGCGATCCAGCAGCTCGCCAGTCTCGCCATGCGCATGCTCGATTATGGTCCCGCGCACCTGCTCCGCCGCGGCCCGCGCATCGGCAATGATCTTCTGCGCCTCGTCCCGCGCGGCAGCGATCTGCTCGCGCTGATCCTGCAACAGACGATTCGCGTCGTCGCGATCGCGCTGAGCAGCTTCGATGGCGTCCGACAGCGCCTTCTCGCGCTCCTCTACCGCCTTGGTGATCGGCTTGAACGCGTACTTCGAGAGAACCAGCAACAACACGATGAAGATCACCAGCGTCCAGACCATCACTCCGCCGTTGGGCGAGAGCAGGCCGCCCGAGGGAGCCTCGGCCGTGTGTTGAACGGATTCCTGCAGAAGGAAGAAATGCATGAGTGGCACTATTCAATTCAATGAGATGTAGGGTCAGGCCCCCGTGCCTGACCCATTATGCCCAACTACGTGGAGCCCCGTGCGTCCGGCCCCCGTGCCTGACCCGCTATGCCCAACCGCGTCCAGCTCCGTAGGGTCAGGCACAGTGCCTGACCCTACGTGAAACGAACGCGCGAAATCGCGTTAGAACGTGAACTTCTGCTGAATCACGAACGAGACGACGATCGCGAACAGCGCAACACCTTCGACCAGCGCCGCGAAGATAAGAGCCGCGGTCTGGATCTGGCTTGCACGCTCCGGTTGACGCGCCATTCCGTCCATCGCCTGTCCGCCAACCTTGCCGATACCGATGCCAGCGCCGATCACGGCGAGACCTGCACCGATACCAGCACCCATCATGCCCCACGCGCCCGCGTATTCCTTGGTCGCGCCAACCGCTGCCTGAAGCAGAGGAAACATCATTTGAACCAGCTCCGATTGAATCGTATGACCGGATTCTCAACGCGCTCCGGCACGGCGCAACCCGTCAACGGGACAACGTCCCAACGGGATTCCCGGGTCCAGCCCGGTACCACTATCTCGTCATTCCCCAAACGCGGGAATCCATCTCCGTCGTCATTCCCGCGAAAGCGGGAATCCATTTTCTATCCAATACCCAATCGATAAGGCGCGGACATATCCGTGCCCTAGTGCGCCGCCGTCCTGATCTGCCCGATGAACACCGCCGACAACAGCGCAAAGATGAACGCCTGCAGCAGCGACACGAATATCTCGAGCAACGAGATCGCAACCGCCATCGCCAGCGGCGCGGGAGCGACTATGTAGCTCTTGAACGTGAAGATCAATCCGATCAGCGCCAGCAATACAACGTGGCCCGCGGTCATGTTCGCGAAAAGTCGGATCGCAAGCGCGAACGGCTTGGTGAACTTTCCAACGATCTCGACCGGAGTCATGATGAACGTCATGAACGACTTGACCGGCACCGGCACGTCGTGCGGCCAGTAGACGATCGTGTTGATGTAGCCCGCACCCTGCTCCCGCATTCCCGCAATCTCGACCACGACGAACGTGACCAACGCCAGCGTCGCCGTGACACCGATGTTACCCGTCGCCGTCGAGCCATACGGGATCAGACCGCACAGGTTCGCGAACAGGATGAAAAAGAAGAGCGTAAGGATGAACGGCGTGAACTTGTCGCCCTTGGGGCCCACGTTCGGGATCACCACCTCGTTCCGGAGGAAGAGCACGAAAGCCTCCATTCCATTCCCGAAACCCGATGGAGCCCGAGAACCGCCGAAGGTCGTCCTGGCGTGTGCCCGCGCCGCCATCAGCATGGTGATGAGGCACAGCACTGCCGCAATCCCGAGCCACACCACGTGCTTGGTCGGCGACATGTCGAGGACGAGCGGTCCAATATGGACCGGCGTCCAGCGTGGCAGCGCCAGCTCGCACACGAAGCCCGGATGCAGGCACGGATAGTCGATCGCGTGCGCGTCCGTGATGTGCGGCGTGATGATGTCGATTGCAGGACCGGCTTGCAGCATCTATTTGGTAAGCAAGAAGGGTTCGAAGAGCGTCGTGACGAACAGAATTACCACCAGAGACAACAGCGCGGGCGCCATTTGAAGACCCAGGGCGGGGATTACCGCGAAGCCGTAAACCAGTACCGCAAGCAGCCGGAGCAGCGCCCCCATCCCCCATCCAACCAGCAACCGATCCTTTCCGAACGACCGTCCAATCAGCACCGCGAGCACCTGCACCACCACCGCCACTCCAACCGAGGTCCAGATCGCCCGACTCATCTCGCCACTCATGATCCGCCGGCCCCCGGTCCCTTGCCCTGGTCGTCCTGCGACGCCATGAGCTTGCGATACATGCTGTAGAAAGCTCCGCCCGCTCCCAGGAAAACACCGATTATCAGCAACCACGGCCCCGTCCCGAGCCTCCCGTCCAGCCACTGACCGGCGTAGCCGAAGAGAAGCACCGAGGCCGCGAACTGAAGCCCGATTCCGGCGAAATCCGACGCCGATGGCGCACTCCCCTTGTCCCGCACGTGCCTGAAATTTAACGAGCTTGTGAAAAAAAGTTCAAGCGCTATGGCCTATATATGCCCTGACCAGATGTTTAACATTCAGTTGCTCCAAATCCCGATTTGTGATCCCAGCCTAACTGCCGATACTCCATGCAGTTATCTGTTGCCGAGCGCTTGCTCCATCGTCTATCCGTTGATAACTTTGGCACTCGCGACGACCGTCCGACAACCGCCTTCCAGCGTCGCTTCTAGCATGGAAAACCGCTTCATCATCACATCCCTTTGCGCTGCCGCGCTCGTTTACGCGTGCGGACCATGGGTACATTCGCAAACTGCAAGCTCGAGTCCGGTAACGCCTTCCAACAGGTCGTTTCGCGCATCGACAGGTCACAAGGCCCCCGCAGATGTTGCAACCGAGCTCGATCTCGCACGCAACGGATCACGTGTCGATTTCGCGCTGCGTGTAACCAACAACACCAAGAAGACGGTCGAGCTGCGCTTCCCCAATGCGCGCACGCATGACATCGCCGTTCTTGATTCCACCGGCAAGACGATCTGGCGCGCGAGCGCCGGAAGAATCTTCACTCAGACGATGCAGGCCCTCACCGTCAAGTCGAGTGACACACTTACGATGGAAGACAGCTGGGACACCAACGGCGCGCACGGCGCATACACCGCCGTCGCACTGCTCGCCACCGACACGCATCCAGTCGAAAGACGCGTAGCGTTCACGCTTCCGTGACCTGAAGTAGCGCGACGTAAGAATGCTGTCGAGATGTTGATCAATCGCGTCGCACTTCTTCCGGCAGTTCTTCTCTCTGCAGCATTCGCCCTGCTCGCAACGCAGGCGTGCACCCACAACAGCATCAGCAGCGAACCGCCCGGCGTTACCTCCGAGCAGAAGATGTACGTCGCCGGAGAGCTGCGCACATACCTGCTGCACATACCGGCACACTACGACACCATACGTAGAGCGCCACTCGTGATAGCGCTGCACGGGCATGGCGGGAGCGCCGAGGACTTCGAGAAGTATACCGGCATGAGCGACAAGGCGGACGCCGAGGGTTTCATCGCCGTCTACCCACAAGCACTCGGCGATCCCAGCGACTGGCACACCGCGATAGACGGTCCGTCCAAGCGTGACGACATCCGGTTCGTGCGCGGGATAATCGATTTGCTCGAGCACCGCTATCGCATCGATCGCCGCCGCATCTACGCAGCCGGACATTCCAATGGCGGCATCATGACCTATCGTCTTGCGTCTACGCTGTCCGACAAACTTGCCGCGGTTGGCGTTACCGCGGGCTCGATTGGAATGGTCGACGAGAGAGGCGACACGCTGCGCATCGCACCGCCGTCGCATCCCGTGTCGGTGATTCACTTTCATGGAATGCAGGACCAGGACGTACCGTACGGCGGCGGCCCCGAATCCGACGGACCCGACAACATCGTATCGGTCAGGAACACGATCGGGTTCTGGCTCAACGCCGATCATTGCAACGCGACGCCCGCCTCGCGCACCGTTTCAGCGGACAGGAACGTCATCATCGACGCGTATCATCCCTGCGCGCAGGGAACCGCCGTCGAGCTCTATACGATTCGGGATGGTGCGCATCGCTGGCCCGGCGACGACACCCCGTGGTATACCTTTCCAGGCCGCGACGACTCCGACATCGTCGCCACCGATGTGATGTGGACCTTCTTCGCCGCGCATCCCCGGGTGGATTGACGTTGGGGCAGGCCCCCGTGCGTTGGGGCAGGCCCCCGTGCCTGCCCCCCCTTTCGCCCCGTACCCGCCCCCTTTCCCCCCGTAGCCCGACCCTTGCATCATGCCTCGTCATGACCCAAGCCCAACGCAAGCATCTCGAGAGCCGCCTCCTCCAGGAGCGCGACCGCATCAATCAGCTCCTTTCCCGCTACGCCGCCCAGAACGAGAACGAGGACGACCAGGACCAGGCCGGCGACCTCACCAAGATGCCCCTGCACATGGCCGACCAGGGAACCGACACCATGCAGCAGGAGCTTGACGCCGTGATGGTCGACCGCGAGTCAAAGACTCTCGCCGAGATCGACGCCGCCCTCGAGCGCATGTACAATCATCCGGAGCAATTCGGGATCTGCGAGAACTCGGGCAAGGAGATCCCGTTCGCGCGGCTGGATATCGTACCGTGGGCAAGGACCTGCTGAAGGAGCCCGGTCCGTCCCGGCACCCGGATTCGGAAGCGCCGGCCTAGCCCCCCTCCCAAGGCGCCACCGTTAGAAAATCATCGGTTCATTTTCGAACGATGATTCGAGTCATTATCTTCCCCGCTCCTCCTCCATGGAAGGGGCATTCTTGGTCGTCCTGCACGCTCTTGGGCAGTGCTTAATACGAACCGCGATCACCACGATCAGCCCGCGCGCGGACATGTGCTTCGCGCTCGGCTCCTACCTCACGCGCGAGCGAGGTAATCGGGTTCCGCGCCGGCAGATCGAGAAGCTCTTCTGGCCTGCCATGCGCGCCGCGGACGCGTCGCATTCGCTCAGTGAGCTGATCCACAAGCTGCGCCGCAAGGGTATGCACATCCAGCGCGACGAGTCCGCCTGCATCTGGCTTCCGCGCGACGCCGCCTCGATCGATATCGATCAGCTGAGCACGGAAGAGCCAGCCCGGCTCGCGGAGCGCGACCTGTCGATCCTCCCTGGATATTCACCCCGAGCCTCGTCCGCATTCAACGATTGGGTCGACGAGTGGCGTGACGACTTGCATCTGCGGCTGTTGAACATCGTGGTTGCCGGAATGACACGCGCGAGCGCATCGAGCGACTGGCCGGTCACGCTCTCGCTTGCCAACAAGGCGCTGAAACTGGACCCGGAACATCCATCAGCGCTCCTCGCGCGTGCTCGCGCCGCCGAGCAACTAGCACGCCAGAACCGCGAGTCTCGACAGGCTGCCGTTCCCGGCGCGTCCGCCGAGCGCACCGTAGCACAGCTGCGTGAGAGTGCGTCCGCTGTCAGATGGCCCGACCGAAGAACCGTCGCCGCAGCCAGCGATGATACAGCGCTCGTTGGACGCACCCAATCCATGGAGCGACTCCAGGCGCAGGCAACCCGGACATTCAACGGAAAGGTGAGTTCCGCCTACATCTCCGCACCGACCGGCGTCGGAAAGAGCCGCCTGATCCGTGAATTCTCCGCATGGATGCGCAGCCGGAACGCCGTCACCTGCACCGTATCGTGCGGCAACCACGACGCGAAGCGGCCACTCTCGGCATTCGTGCAGGCCGTACCGCGCCTGCAAACTTTGCCAGGTGCTGCCGGATGCGCACCCAGCACGCTCGCGTGTCTCAACCGTATCACGCACACGTCTGGCGATGACACATCGGCCATGGCTTGCGACGAGACACTGTACGAGTCGACGTCGACGCGAGCCGCCGTCGTCGATCTCGTCGAAGCGATTGCGGACGAACAACCCCTGCTGCTCGTCGTCGAGGACGTACACTGGATCGACTCGGCATCGTGGGCGTTGTTGCGGACGATTGCGACTACCGCGCACGGATCGGTGATGATCGTGTGTACCTCGCGTGTGAAATGGCGTGATACCGCGTGGGGTGAACCCGACACCTTTGCCATCGAGGAGCTCTCCACCCTCGACGCAACCGCGGCGCGCGCGCACATGTCCAATCGACTAGCGAAACGCGGCCGCAGCACGGACGACGGCTTCATCGATTGGTGCGTCCGGACTTCTGGCGGCAATCCGTACTTCATCGAGGAGCTGGTCAATTTCTGGATCGCGACCGGCGAACAGTACACGGCCCCACCTTCACTCATCGCGCTCGTCGAGACAAGGGTCGCCAACCTCAGGCCCGACGCACTCCGCGTGCTCCAGGCCGTCGCCATACTCGGCAAGAACAGTACGGTGGAATTGCTCCAGAAAGTACTGCAGTTTCCAACGCACGTGCTGTTCTCTGCGATCGAAGCACTCAGCGAGGCCAGCATGCTGGCAATTGGAGAAGGTGCAACGGAGGGGGCCGCGTCGGTGCTCTGCCGCCACGACATGGTCCTGCGTGCCGCCACGCGCGGGTTGTCTTCCCCTGGGCGTGCATTGCTCCACCACGCCGCAGCCACCGCACTCGAGGCAGTCGCGACCGCGACGCGCTCGGCGGAATTGTTCTGGGACTGCGCCGACCACTGGCAGAGCGCTGGCCAACCCGATCGTTCAACACTGGCCGCCGTAGCGTGCGCACGCCATCTCCACGACATGGGACTGGTGGACGAGGCGGTGAACCGGTGCAGCACTGCACTGCAGACATGCCGCGGTAACACAAGCAGAGCGTTGATACTGCGCGCACTGGCGCATTCGCAATTCGTGGCAGGCGACTGGCGGGCGTTCTGCAATACCGTTATCGAAGTCCGGTCGCTCGAAAACTATTGCGGCGATGCAAAGACCACCCACGACGATCTCGAGCTCTGGGAGCTCATCGCCCAGCGCAGCTTGCATCGGGACTGGAATAGTGCGCTCCAGATGACGCTTCGATGCGTATACGCATACGATGCGGATGCTTCGCACCGCGTTCAAGCTGCAATCAACGCACTCAAGATCGCGTCGAACATCAGCGATCTCGATACGATGGACGCGGTGTACCGAGAGGTTGCGCCGCTGTCGTTTCAGCCGAACGTGCCCGCGGAACACAGACTGATGCTAACCATGATATATGAGACCATTCGTGGCAGCGCAGATGCTGGTACACTCGCCGCACGCGAGCTGCTACTCTTTGCAGAGCGCACGCTGCCGCGACGACATCGCATGACAATTATGCTCAATTGCACAAGCGCCCTGCGCCGCAGCGGACTACCTGGAGAGGCGGAAGCAGTCTGCGAGTCGCTCTTTCAATCTGCCGTTCAGTTTCACTGCTATGACTTGGCAGCAGAAGCATGCAATCGACTGATCGAGATGCATTGCGACTCTGGGCGAATCGACACCGCGAACCGATGGGTCGCCAAGTATAGGCGGCTGCGCCGCCCCAACGAGGAACTCAGATCGCGCCGCAGCCTGCGCATTGCCATTGCGCGTGTGCACATTTGGCGGAAGCAGTGGGACGCAGTACACCGCCTGCTGGAATCGCCCGGATCCCGCCCGCTATGGGAGGATTCAGTAGTCCAGTTCCGAACCGCTGCGCTCGCGACAAAGGTCCGGCTGGGGGTTGGTCAGAGCGCGGGTCAAACCGAACTGGCCGAGTGGGTATTCAAACTTGCCAACGCAAGCTCCCTGCTCCGGACCACTGGCGCCCAGGATTACGAATGCTATTCATTGTACCTCGGGTATCGCTATCTCGGGGAGACAGAGCTGGCGCAACAATTCCTCGATCAGTACGTCAGGTGCGAGCGCAGAGATACGAAGCCTCTTGCACCGGAGATAATCGTCGAACTCGCGCGTCTCGATTCAGGCTTGTGATGCGAGCCGAAGCCGGGGGACTTCCTGTGTATGCGGTAGGGACTGATGCGACGAATGCTTGAATAGCTCCTCAAACCGTCCACTACTCAACAGGGCATCACAAATCGCGGGATCAAATTGCCGCCCGCGATGCTTCATAAGCTCCGATCTGACCGCATCCGCATCCAAAGCTTTGCGGTATGGTCGGTCTGATGTCATTGCGTCAATCGTGTCGGCGAACATGATGATACGTGACGCAAGAGGAATGCGGTCGCCCGCGAGTCCATCCGGGTAACCAGTACCATCCCAATTCTCATGATGGTGACGAACGGCAGAGACCACGTCCCTTAACTGTGATACCTTCGCAACCAGTTCTTCGCTCTTGATCGGGTGCGTTTGCATGATCGCATTTTCTTCTTCCGTCAAACGACCTGGCTTCAGCAGAATTGGCGCGAATATCTCGTGGATCTTACCTACATCGTGGAGCAGTGCGGCGATCTCGACACGCCGTGCCACCGACGACCGCAGGCCAACGATCTGCGCTATGACCTTGGCGTGCTCCGATACGCGTCTCGAATGGCCCGAGGTATATGGATCTCGCGCCTCGATCGCTGCAACCATCAACTCAAGCAGCTCCTGGTTCGCCTTTTCGAGCTGGAGGTTGACGATGTACAGTTCCCGCAATCCCAACAGAGAAACGGCGACACCGAACGCACCTGGGGCAGCGTACTTCGCGTAGACCCACGCCAACAAGACAATTACCGGAAGTGCGATGACGTCATAGGCCAGAGTTCCGAGGCTGTTCTCAGTCCAGACCTCCCAAAGACGACGTCCTTCGCTCAAGGCGACGACACCGCTTACCGAAAGACTATTGACTGCAGAGTAGGTCAGGAACAACGCACCGAAGGCTGCATACGGGAGTGAACCGCCCTGAAGGACTGATGTTCCGCCAAACAATTTGTATGCTAGGATTGCGGTGGACACCGAGAGGCCTTGCTGACAAAGGTTGAACAGGCCCTTCGCAAGGGGGCGCCGTCTGACGATCTGCACGGCAGCCGCTACAGTTACCACGCCCAGGACGGTCAACCAGTCAGGCGATATGGCCGCGCTCGCGAGAAACGGAACGAATGACACAGTCCCGGTCGTGTTGCGTGACAGCGAGTGACCCATCATGTGAGTCGCCAGCGCAATGACGCTGAGCGTGGCTACTGCTCGAAGATGATCCGCGCCCGCGTAGGGCGCAATCCAAACGAGTAGCGCAAGCGATGCACTGGCTAGCAGTGCAATGGTGAGAATGTACGTGCGAACTGGCTGTTTCATCATATATGCGAGGACCCCCGTCCGCGACCCTATGACCACTCTTGCGACCCGCCGCCCGAAAACATAGCGACAAATAAAGCTGCAAAGAAACTCATGTCCGCGTCACCTCCCATCCGTTTTGTCACGACGCTTGCGCGCGTGCAAACTGCAAAGGTTGGCTCCGCTCGTTCCTACCTAACCTACCGTCTC
>DAHUXM010000030.1 GCA_027307165.1 Gemmatimonadota bacterium
CGGTCGTCGTCACACGGAACTTCCGGACCTGCTTCGCTCTGATCCCTCCCTCACGCATCACGCGTGCTACTCGTTTCCTGCTCACACAGATCCCTTGCCCCTTGAGCTCCCGGTGCACACGTGGGCTGCCGTAGCTCTTCCCGCTCTTACGGTGCACCGTGCGGATTCTAACGGTGAGATCCCTATCTACTCGTGCTCGTTCGCTCGGCTCGCCTTCCTTGCGCACCCTCCACGCGTAATATCCCGGCCTCGACACCGCGAGTACTCGGCACATCGAAAGTACCTTGAACTCGTCCGCGTGGTCGCTGATGAAGCTGTATCTCATCGCGATTCCCTGGCGAAGAAGGCCGTCGCTTTTTTTAGGATTTCTCGCTCCTCACGCAGGATGGCATTCTCACGACGCAAGCGACGCAGCTCCTCGTCCTGGCTCGTAAGCTTACCGTTTCCCGGAAACACATCCGCGACTGCTGCACCGTCACCCTTGTTCATCCGGCGCTTCCACGACCGCAGGACTTCAGCATTCATACCCAGCTCGCGTGCCACATCCGCAACGCTCCGGTCCCCTGCTGACGCCAGGCGGACCGCTTCTACCTTGAACTCCCGGCTAAACCGTCGGCGTGATTGCCGCCCTGATCTCGGCTCCTTTCTCGCTGCATCTTTGTCCGCCATTGAACACCTCCACTCTGAACTTATTCAGAGCTAATTTGGTGTCCATCAAGCCGGGGGAAGTCCAAACCGATAAAATAGAAACCGGGTCCGCCGGCTGGTCCTATTTCAGCAATTGAGTAGTAAACGGTTGGTCGCGCGTCGACGGGGCCGTCTGCCAGTGCATCTGCTTTGTTGTTAGCCGCCGACTCATCACCGTCAAAATCGAGTGACATAATGTGGTCGACATGATTCCACGATTCTTGTTCTGCTATAACGAATGGCGCATGATAACGTACAACGTTCAGCAGAAACGCCGGAAGCGGCGCGTTCTGCGCGCCTGCAAGGGATGCCGCACCGATGTACATACCAACGACGATGCATAGACACTGCAACGTTCGCCGTTTAGTCATAAGATGCTTGGATGGCTTGGATGTCGCCGACGGTGCGGAACGTCGTCGGTTATTCATGAATTACCTCCGCCAACGATAGTCGTGGCTGCGTGCAATATGCCTGGATTTCCGCGGGCGCGGTGCGGATGAATATATGGGAATACAAACAACACCGGTCCAATATTTGGCTTCGCGCTATTGAACTCGATAACGGTGGATGGTGATCGGTACCCCTTCAAAGTTGCCGGTGGCAAGTGTTCGCGCAGCGCGTATGCGCTCACAACTGGAGTCACGCTGGGGTCCCATAGCTGACTTTGATCTCGATCCATAAAGAGGACTAGAGATGCCGGGCCGTTATTGGTTCTACAGATCGCCATGCGCGAAATCCCGGTTCGCCGTTCTCCAGCGGCTAATAAATCAGCCGCCACACCTGTCGCACAGTCCCCTAAGTCGCTCCCGACTCCTTCCGAATCCGCTTTGAGCGCCTGCGATAGTTCCCGTCGTATCGTCGGATCCTGTATCGCTGCGATGACAAATTGGGCGACACTTGACAGCGCTCCCATCCCAGCGTCCGCTACAGGTGGAGGAGGGGGACTGATACGGACGACCGGTTTCGGATTCAGCGGCCCGACGGTGCGGAGCGCAGTCTGCTCACATGCAAGCACGCCTATTAAGAACAGCACGGCGACTCCAACACGGTGGGGCATCTAGCCTGATCCGAACGCAAACCCGGATTTGATCAACTGGATTACCTCTCGGTTTGGATTGAATGTCGTGCGGCGGACTGCTCGGGATGGAACTACCGTCGCGACCCGACTGCGCACCTTGTCCCGGCTCGCACTGCAGCCCCGATCGTCGTCCAAGGTTTCGCAGTCGGGAGATAGTGTCAATGACACGGGGTGTGAACGGTAGGCACCCGTGGCCCAACGGACGCCTAGCGTCGGCCAAGCATCAAACCCACGATTGCCTCGCACTCTCTAAGGGCGGCGGCGCCAAAGTCCTCTCTCGCAGAGAGCGCGGCGGCTAAATTCTTCCAGATGCGTTTTCCTCCAGAAATCCGCGCCGCCCTCGGCAAGCCAAAGCCGCGATGCTGTCCTGGGAATCATTCAGGTCAGAGCGACGCGTCGCGGATACCGAGCGCGCCTCAAGCCTCTGAACCAAACCGACCGGCATGACTCGCATCTCGACATCTTCAACATCCCGCTTCCGCTAGTGCCCAGAAGCGCGGCACTTGGACGCCTGACGGCACTCATCATCACGGCGTTTGTCGACATGGTGGGGCTGCTCATGATCATCCCCCTCATGCCGTACTACGCGCGTTCGTTCGGCGCGAGTGCGCTCATGGTCGCGTTGCTCATGTCGTCGTTCACAGCGGCCCAGCTGCTCAGCGCGCCGTTCTGGGGAAGAGTTTCCGATCGCTATGGGCGTCGTCCCGCGCTTCTCTTCGGGCTCGGTGCCGCAGCGATCGCGTACGTCGTCTTCGCATACTCGAATACGATATGGCTTCTGCTTCTGTCACGCGTCGTGCAGGGCGCAGGCGGCGGTACTACCGGCGTCGTGCAGGCATATGTCGCGGATGCGGTCGAGCCTGAGGAGCGAGCCAAGGCGCTCGGCTGGATCTCCGCCGCGACGAACGTCGGCGTTGCGCTCGGCCCGCCCGTCGGATCGTTTGCACTCAAGTTCTTCGACGTGCACGGCCCCGGTCTTATCGCCGCCACGCTCTGCGTGCTCAACATCGCGTTCGCCTGGCGCTATCTGTCCGAGTCACGCGACATGGTTGAGGCAAAACGCGTTGCGCCCAAGCGCGGAGCGTCGTTCGCGGCTGTGAAGCACGTCTTCACGCACACCAGGGAAGCGGCACCGCGGCTCATCTGGGTGTACGCAATCGGCATTGGCGCATTTCAGGGAATCACGGCGATCCTGGCACTTTTCCTGGATGACAAGTTCGGCATCACGGCCGATCGCATCTGGGTGATCTTCACGTTCATGGGAACGATTTCGGTCATCACCCGCGCCGGGATACTCGGCAAGGCCGTCGACCGGTGGGGCGAGGTGCGGCTGTCACGCATCGGTCTCGTGATGCTCGCAGCCGGACTCGCCGCGTTCCCTCTCATGCCGACGTACGTAACGCTGTATCTCGCAGTGACACTGATACCACTCGGAACCGCATTCACCTTCCCATGCGTCACGTCGATGCTGTCGCGCGTCATCAGCAGGAACGAGCGCGGGCTGTACATGGGGGTGCAACAGACATTCGGCGGACTGGCGCGCGTCGTAGTCCCGCTCTTTGCAGGCTTCACCTACGACCACTTCGGCCATTCGATTCCGTTCCTGGTGTCGTCAGGACTGGTACTGGTAGGCCTGGTCGTCGGATTGGGTATCGACGATCCACGAAACCCGAACCGCCAGATCCAGAAGGCAGCGGCGTAGCCGACCGGGCCGGGCGCGAATCGTGCCCGCGGCGCGGTGATCATCCGGGGTTGGATCGCGCGTAAACAAGTCGGGCGTGGCGTGGGGTCGATTGATGAGGCGTTCATTCGCTTTCGATCGCGCATAAATGACATGGTTGCGTAGTGCGCCGCGATCCCTGCGGTAATCATCCGGGTTCGATCGCGCGTAAATGCGTCAGGCGGGTCATGGGGTCGATTGATGCGGTGATCATCCGATTGTGATTATGCGGGGACGGAGGGTTACGTAACGTGGCGACATCGGCGCGGTGATCATTCAATTTCGATCGCGCGTAGACGGATCCGTGGGTAGTAGGATCAATTGACGCGGCATTCATCCGGCTTCGAACTCGCGTAGACGCATCAGGCGTGTCGTGCGGTCGATTGACACGGTGATCATCCGGTTTCGATATCGCGTGAATGGACGGTTACGTCATGTGGCGGAATCGGCGCGGCGTTCATCCAATTTCGATATCACGTAAATAGACGGTTACGTCATGTGGTGGGATCGGCGCGGCGTTTATCCAATTTCGATATCGCGTAAATAGACGGTTACGTCATGTGGTGGGATCGCGC
>DAHUXM010000002.1 GCA_027307165.1 Gemmatimonadota bacterium
TGAGCTTGGTCTCAGGCTGGTCGAAGAAACGGAATCGGGAAAACTATTTCCGGAATCCAATCGTGCACGCGACGTGCGTGATGGCTTGCTGTCGTACGCCACGCAACGCGGCGCGCACATAATGATGAACATTCGCGTCACCGACGTCGTGCCACTGCGCGGCGGACGCTGGCGCGTCGAGCGCGATGGTGATCTGCCACTGGAGTGCGATGCCGTCATCCTCGCGACCGGCGGACTGTCAGTCCCCGCTACGGGAAGCGATGGAGCCGGACTCTCGATTCTCGCGAAGCTCGGTCATGCGATGCATCCGACCTACGCCGCACTCACACCGGTGACTGCGGAGCCGGCGCCATTCGCCGAACTTTCCGGCGTATCGCTCACGGTGACGATCAGCGCCACAAGTGCTGAGCGCAGCGCAACGGCTACCGGCGGATTTCTCTTCACGCATCGCGGCTACAGCGGGCCGTCCGTGCTCGACATCTCGCACGTCGTGGTTCGATCGGCGAACGATCACACAGATCCACCAGCACGTATCACCGTGCGTTGGAGCGAGCTTGGCGATGTCGAATGGGAGCACGCGTTGCGCGCGAGCGGCACGCGCACAGTCGTCGGTGCGGTGCGTGCGGAGATGCCGGACCGTCTGGCAACTGCGCTCATCGTGTCGGCCGGCGTCGAGCCCACGCGCATGCTTGCGGAGCTCAAGCGCGATGAGCGACGTGCACTCATCGACACGCTGGTGCGTGGCGACCTCCCGTGGACAGGCAACGAGGGATACAAGAAAGCCGAGGTAACCGGTGGCGGCTTGAGTCTCGCCGAGATCGATCCGCGCACGATGGAGAGCCGGCGTCATCCCGGGTTGTTCGTGTGCGGGGAAGTACTCGATGCATTTGGTCCGATCGGCGGTTACAACTTTCTGTGGGCCTGGGCGACGGGTCGCGCCGCCGGACGTGGCGCTGCAAGGATCTAGAGATACGTCATTCGCGAGCTGTCGTCATATCGTCGAGACTGCGGTGGGGTTGTGCGGCATGAGGCGGGCCAGATACTGCATCAACGCGTCCGCCGATGCCGTGAGCGGTGCGCGGAAGCCGACGTAGCCATCCGGCCTCACGAGATACATCGCCGGACGTGCAGGGCCGTATTCATCGCGCAACGATCGCGGCTCGCGGGTGTGGGCCGATGTCATCGACGATGCGTTGCTCCTGTCGCGCGGCGTCATTGCATCCGAAACCATGACAGGTGTTATGACGTCGCCATACAATGCAACAATTTTTCTTGATACGTTGTCGGCGACCGCAACCTGGTCTGCTGAATCCACGATCATCAGCAATGTGTGCTGCGGGCGGGAGCAGACGTCGACGACGTGAACTGTAGCGCCGTCGGGAGCGAGTCGCGCAACGGCGTCCGGCGCTCGGTCGCCGGCACGCGGGCCGTGCGGGACGTGATGGTCCTCGACTATCGGGCTGTGCTCGTATTCGATGTCGAGCTCCGACACGCGACGCGCTGCCTCGTGTCGAACGAAGTCGAGGCTGCCGAGCAACGGTGCGATATACTGCCGTGCGAACGCTCCGATACCGCCGGACGCACCAGCGAGTCGAAACATCATATCAGTCTGCCGCAACACGGAGCGCTCCACGGGATACCTCTCCGACTGATAGCTGTCGAGCAGCGACGGATCGGATCGGCCGCTGCAGACGAGCGCGAGTTTCCATGCGAGATTTACGGCATCCTGAATGCCCGTATTCATTCCCTGACCGCCGGCGGGACTGTGGATGTGGGCCGCGTCGCCCGCAAGAAATACGCGTCGTGATCGCAACTCCTTCACCATTCTGCTGTTGACGCGAAATGTAGCGATCCATTCGGGATCACTGAGCATGACCGGCTCGCTCATGCGTGCGTTTACCATCGCCTGACATTCCCCGAGCGAGGGATCCCGTCCTGAAAGGCTGGCTGGTGGATTATCTGCGACGATGCGGTAACGACCGCGGCCGAGCGGGAAGATCGCGCAGACGTCGCCGTGCTGGGAGTAGATGTGCAATTCCTCGTCGCTCAACTCAGAATGCACCTGCACGTCAGCGAGGATGAATACCTGATCGAACGCATGTCCTTCGAACGGAACGTCGAGTGCGCGCCGAACTGTACTGTGCGGGCCGTCGCATCCCACGACCCAGTCAACGCGCTCGCGCTCGGTGTGTGCATCAGCGTGACGCAGCTCGACCGTCGCCTTTTCCGCGTCCTGAGAGAGCGACAGCAATTCGACACCGCGCTCGACGACGACTCCGAGCTGACGGAGTCTGTCTCCGAGTATGCGCTCCGTCTGGGACTGCGCAAGGACGAGGAGATAGGGATATGGACTATCCAGATCGTCGAAGCGCAGGTGGATGATGCGCTTTCCATTGGAGTAGATGTTCGCGGCGTGGACTGGATGGCCGGCCATGACGAAGTCGTCCGCGAGCTGCATGAGGGACAACAGTTCGAGCGTACGCGCCTGAATTACTATCGCTCTGGATCTGTCGGATGGCGCTCGTGCCTTGTCTATCACTCGGCACTGTACGCCGTGTCGCGCCAGCTCGGCGGCCATCGCAAGGCCGGTAGGACCGGCACCTACTACGAGAACGGAGTGGAGCATGGAGATCCTCCCGTATTCTACGACATCAGCAAGATATGCGGCCGCGCACCAGGCGCGCCAATTCGCGCGGTGTCCACGTCAGGTATCCGCGCCATATGGCGACCAGGCGCCGGCGTCCCTGTCATCGAGGTTCTTGGATTCCAGCAGCATCGTCTCGAGATCCAGCTCACGCTCGAGTTGGCGGAGGACATCGTCGTTAATGGTGCCACTCTCGCGGAGATGAAGCAGTGAACCGCGCTGCGCGCTGATTATCCGCTCGTTCGCGCGCATCACTGTATCGGAAACGCCGGCCATTTCGTCGGCTGCTTCGCGCTCCTCGGACGTGGCGTCTTTGTCGTGGCCGTCGCTGCGCGCCGTCCAGCGCTTCTCGCGGTCTGCATAACGCGATCTCATGCGCTTTCCTATCCTCGCGTCGATTCCACCGTGTGCGATCATGTCGTCGATGACTGCGAGCGCAGCCCGTGCCTGCGCAACGCGCGCGGTCGTCTCCTCTGCCTTGCCGGACGAATCGCGATGCAGGCCGAGTGCGCGCACTACTGGAGAGAGCGTCATACCCTGTCCGACGAGAGTCACGAATATCACGAAGAACGTGATGAAGATTATGAGGTTGCGCGCGGGTATGGGCACGCCCGAATTGGCGTAGAATGGAATTGCGAGGGCTATCACTAGCGAGTCTCCACCGCGCATACCAGCCCATGCAACGAGTGCGCCTTCGTTCCATGCCGGCTCGATCCGCTTGTGTTTCCGGCGTCGTACGGAACGGAGGATCCCCACCGAGATTCCCACCCATACGAAACGGACCAGCATGCACACCAGCGTGATTATCGACGCGTAGATGAGCAGTGTGGGTATGGAGTGATCCTGGAGGCCGCGCATGATGTGTGGCAGCTCGAGTCCGATCATTATGAAGATCAGGCTCTGAAACAGAAACGTCAGCATCGTCCACATCGCTTCTGCCTGCACACGTGAGGCGGGTGCCATCGATCTTGGATCCTGGCGGCCGAGATACAACCCGAGCGTGACTACTGCGATGACGCCTGACGCTCCGATCGCGTCGGCTGGTACGAATGCGATGAACGGCGACAGCAGCGACAGGGTATTCTCGACGGTTGGCAGTCGTCCGGTGACATTTCGGCGAAACACCGAGATCAACCATCCGATGACGAGACCGATCGCGGCGCCGGCGACGCCGGCGGTGAGCAGGCGGATGCTTGCGGACGACACGGAAAAGACGCCGGTGACGGCAGCTGTGAGCGCGACCCTGTACGCCACGAGCGATGTCGCGTCATTGAGCAGCCCTTCGCCTTCGAGGACAGCCGTGATTCTTCGGGGCACGCCAAGCGGGACGACGACTGCGGTCGCGGCGATCGGATCCGGCGGTGCGACGATCGCCCCGAGCAGAAAGGCGGATGCCCAGGAAAACTCGGGGCTGAGCAGGTGTGCGACGACGGCGACTGCAGCCATCGTGAGCAGAACGAGCGCCGTCGCCAGCCGGGCGACAGGGCCGATCACATCCTTCAGCTCACGGACCGAGGTGGTGAGGGCGGCCCAGTAAAGAAGTGGCGGAACGAATATGAGAAAGAGCAGTTCCGGATCGCTGTCGATCCGTGGCAGGCCCGGTATGAACGCCAGGACGAGGCCGCCGATGACGAGCAGTGACGGATATGGAACGCTCCATCTGTGCGCGAGCATCTGGACCGTCGCGAAGACGGCGAGAAGGGCAATGATGAGCTCGAGGTCGCGCACGGACCGTACGGGTGGTCGGGAGGGCTTTCGGATTTGTGGATGAAGAACCTACCTCACGGGAATATTCGGGCCATGGGGATTGGGTCGGCGATGTATCCCATTCCTAACGCGCGAGCCAGAACGTCGCCTTTAGCAGAAAGACGTTGGTAGGCGGCTCCCGGAAGATGTCGCCGACGTCGCGAGTAAAGCCGAAATCGCCGATCGGCGCCACGCCGTCACGTTGCTGCTGCCAGACGAAGAAAATTGTCGAGCCGGGTCTGTACTCCCATCGCAACACTGCGTCACCCTGGAGGCTTCTAACGTTGAAGTTCGGATCGCTCACCTCGAAGGATGGCGCAGGGCCGTTTGCGTCCGGGTCGAGCGTGTAAACTCCGTTCGTGCCGCGCGAGATTGCGCCGCGAGATGTGCCATACACGCCGAACCGTCTCGTTCTCGGCGCGAGTAGCTCCTTGAAGGTCGAGAATTTTCCCGCGGAGACGAATGGTTGCGCGTAGAGTTGCAGACTGAGAGTGGTGGAGAACGTCCAGTCGAGTCGCGTGTCGAGTGACAGCGTGGTCTGGCGCAGGTTCGCGAAGACGTACCGATTGCCGTACGTCGCGGACGCGAGAGGGTCACTTACCGTTCGTACGTACTGATTGCTGCTGGTCGTCACACTGAATGTGGGGCCGAAGCTGGCGTGGATCGCGGATGTCGGGCGGACATCGAGTGTGATATTTGCGCCTTCGGCAAATCCGCCTGACGCGTCATGCTGGTATTGCAGCTCGCTGCTGACTATCGCCGGCTTGCGTGAATCGCTGCTCACGGACGCATCGAGGCGCCACAGGCCTGGTATCAGCGCAAGCGGCCCACCTCGTGTCAACTGATCGCTGAGCTGATCTGGCGCGTAAGTCGCCTGCAATCCTGCGGCCCAGAGATTGTTGAACGTTGTATTTGCAATTACAGTGTTGCTCTGGCGGATCAATGCGTTTCCGAAATTCCAGGCGTCGAACGACGCTGCGGTAATCGAATATTGACGGAAGATGCGACCGGGCTCGTTGGACTGGTAACCGACCGCTGGCACTATTGACCGGTAGTCGGTCTGTGATATGAATCCGAGATCGTTGATCTCGAATCCGGGACTCACTTCCTTATAATCGAGCGATCCGAACCACTTGCCGCGCTTTGCAAGCGCGACTTCGGCCATGTGGCCGCTGAGCGATGTGCGAGTGCTATCGGCGTGCAGGTAGGATACATCAGGGCGTTGATAGTAATGCGCGCTCGAGAGTTGCGTTGCCGTGATAGCAGCTGGTGTGCCGTTGACACTCGATGCAGTGACGTAGCCACTCACTATCCAGTTGCGTGAATTCCATGAGTGGTCGAAGTCGATTCCGCCAAGGAGTGCGCGTGATCGTAGCACATCTCTCACGACGGTATCGGCGACATCGCGGTTCGTTGCGGTAACCATTCCGCCAATCGCCGTGTTATCATCGTTGAAGTCGCGACGGAGCCTGCCAACGGCGTAATTGGTGAGCGGCTCGACGGTTGACGTACCACGCGCACCGGAGGTCGTCACGTAGCGCGCGGTTTCCTTACTGGTCACACCGTCCATCATGCCAACTGTCCAGCCGTGTGTCCTGCCAGCGAGCTTGAGCGCGCCCAGGATCGACGACTCGTTTGGCGCGTCGACGTACGCCACATCCGAACCAGGAACGGACAACTGTGGTGCTCGGCCGATTCGTCTGGAGTAGTAGAAGATCTGAGAGTTGTAGCTCGCATCCACCTGCGTCTGGCCGAATTGAAAGACGTCCGATCCAGCGAGGAAGAACGGCCGTTTCTCGGGAAAGAACGTCTCGAATGCCGAGAGGTTGACTACCGCGGGATCTACTTCTACCTGTCCAAAATCAGGATTTACTGTCGCCGTAAGTGTAAGACCGTTTGGAAGTCCATAGTTGAGATCACCGCCAACTGACGGAGTGACGTCGTTCCGGCGGAAGAGTGGATTCGCAGTTGTTCCGGGAGCGCGTATGAGTTTGGTGCTGAGATACGGGAGCAGATCGAGTCGCGTGGGCACAGGGATATCGCGCAGGCCGGTCAGATCACCGAAGCTCGATACGTAACCGGGTGATTGCGATGTGAACGGCGACCAGACATCGCGCTCGTGGTAGCGTGCGATGTCGCGCGACACCTGGAATCCCCAGATACGATCTACTCCATCTCTTACCGGCCCGAGACGAAGCTGCGACAGCGGAATGCGAAATTCGGCGGTCCAGCCAAGCGAATCGACGGTTGTGGCGACCTGCCAGACGCCATCCCAGTTGAGATCCTCCGAATTGTCATTGGAGATCATCTCATCTTTCTGGACACCCCGGGGATTTACGGCAAAGCCAAACGAGCTGCGGCGATCGTGATACGAGTCAATGGAAAAACCAACCCAGTCGGAGTAGATGCCATACGAGTCGCGTCGCGCGAGTGGTTGGGCGATCGAATCGGGATGGTTGTCGAACGAGCGGATGCCGACGTAGAGCGAGGTGTTATCGTAGAGCACGCGTACTTCGGTGCGCTGTCGGGGCATGGCACCGGGATTCGGGTAGCTCTGCGTGAACTGGGCTGAGATCGGAGCGGCGTGCCAATCCGGCTCCTCCAGTTTGCCGTCGATATCGATCCGACCGTGCGCGCGCATTGCGACTGCGGTTCGCACGGGTGAGATCCCGACAGTTTGTGTCGCGTTCTGCCCGGCGATGGGGTGAATTGCGACTCCAGACAGAAGAAGCGCTAACGCACTCGCCAGCATACTCGTGGGGCGTTGCGCCCAGTTGTCTCGCGACCGCATGCTTATTGTTGTCTTGATGGGGGATGTGTTGGGAGTGTGCTCGGAGTGGTATTATCAGCGGCCTGATTCGGTGCTATAATCCGTTAGTAAACTTCCCCGATCGGACGCAGGTCACATTCCGGGGAACGCAATTCGTGAGAACATCGCGAGACAATCGCGGGCACAGTTTCTCTGACGGAGGCACGGTGACGAAGCAGCAGGGCGGCAGCGGTACCGGCGGTATGGATCGGCGCTCGTTCCTTGGCATGCTGTCGGGATCGTTGATCGCGACGGCAATGGGAACGCGGGCGTACGGCATGTTACCGGCGCGCAAGCTTGGCAGGATCGGGGTGCAGCTTTACACGATTCGCGATGCGTTGACCAACGATCTGGACGGATCGCTCGCGCGCGTTGCGTCGATCGGGTATCAGGAGGTCGAGCTGG
>DAHUXM010000006.1 GCA_027307165.1 Gemmatimonadota bacterium
GCGCGATCCCACCACATGACGTAACCGTCTATTTACGCGATATCGAAATTGGATAAACGCCGCGCCGATCCCACCACATGACGTAACCGTCTATTTACGTGATATCGAAATTGGATGAACGCCGCGCCGATTCCGCCACATTCGGTAACGGTCCATTCACGCGCGATCGAAACCGAATGATTGCCGCATCAATCGACCGCACGACACGCCTGATGCGTCTACGCGAGTTCGAAACCGGATGAATGCCGCGTCAATTGATCCTACTACCCACGGATCCGTCTACGCGCGATCGAAATTGAATGATCACCGCGCCGATGTCGCCACGTTACGTAACCCTCCGTCCCCGCATAATCACAATCGGATAATCACCGCATCAATCGACCGCACGACGCACCGATCCGTCTACGCGCGATCGAAATCGGATGAACACCACGTCAATCGCGGCGCACTACGCAACAATCACATCAACGCATTTGTATCGATGCCGCGCCGACACCGAATTCCGATCGCACCGTTCCGGTACGCCTGCGTACGGCGCGGATGCATCCGCGCCTGGTCATTTACGCGATATCGAAATTGGATGATCCCACCGCGAACCGCACCGGATACCCTGGGGCCATCTGCGCGAATCGCGACAGACACGAATCCCTGATCACCGCGATCTTCGGATATCCGCCTACGGTCGGTCCGTCGTTCATGATCACTATCGGCGTACCACCGTCCGGGATCTGTATCGCACCGACACAGGCCGGCTCGGACGGCAACGCGGCAGATCCGCTGTGCGAGATCGCGTTTCCGTCCAGTCGATAGCCGCTTCTGTCCGACGCGAGCGAAACCAGATACTCCGTGTTCAAAAACGTCGCCCACGCAGCATCATCGAACAACGATGCTTGCGGTCCCCGCATCACCGTTACCGGGCCGCCGGAATTCGTACGAGCGGCTCGTTTCTCGAATTCGATATTGTCGTACGGGGTGCCTGCGTGATCGCCGATGGGCAACTGATCACCGTTGCGCAGCCTGCGCCCGTCCAACCCTCCGATTCCGGCGCTCAGCAGCGTCGATCGGCTGCCGAGCACGACAGGCACGTCGATTCCACCGCGGACCGCGATCAGAACAAACCGCCCACGCACGATGCGGTCGATCCGCAATTCGTCACCACTCGCAACGACGATCGGCAGCCACGGATCCGCCTTCACTCCGTTGATGCGCAGTATTGCCTCCGCTCCGCCAACCGCGATCTCCGTCGCACAATCGAAGCGAAGTGCTCCACCACCGACAGCCCACTCGATCATCGCCGCGCTGGGATCGTTGCCAAGAGTCGCATTGAGCAGCAAACCCGACTCGCGATCCATGAGCCCGGATACCGGAACCCCCGAATCACGGAAGCCGATGCGTCCCAAATCCTGTATCGTCGCAAACGGCGGTGCTGCAATTACAGTAATTACATCTCTCATCCGTCGACCCTGACGAACCGAACCGAGTCTCCCGCGCGGACCAGTGCGGGTGGGTCGCGCGCCGGATCGAACATCGCCATCGATGTCGTTCCGATGAGATGCCATCCGCCCGGCGTCACGAGCGGATAGACCGCTGTCTGCGCGCCGGCGATCGCGACCGATCCCGCGGGAACGCGCACGCGTGGACTCGTGCGACGCGGGAGTACCAGTGCTTCATCGAGATCACCGAGATATGTGAAGCCGGGAGCAAAGCCAGTCATGTACGCGCGATACGTCCGCGAGCAGTGCTTCTCGATCACCTCGTCCTGCGTCAACCCCTTGCGCTCGGCAACTTCTGCGAGATCGGGACCGTCATAGCGCACGGGAATCTCGATCAGCGTCGAACGGTCATCGCCCGCCGCATTTGCATCCCCGATCAGAGTCGCAACCTCCGACGATACAGTCGCGAACGACACCGCCCGACTGTCGAAGTATACTGCGAGTGTCGTGTACGCAGGCACCACGTCAGTAACCGAAGACAGATGCGTGTCGCGTATGCGTCGAGCAGCACTGCGCACGCGGACACCGACAGCCCAGGATATCGTGTGCGCAAACGTTACCAGCAGTGCATCGTCACCAAGCTGCTGTATTATCGGAAATTCATCCACGGGGCGTCACGTTCGGACGTGCGTCACGGGCGTGCGAACGACGCTACGCTGACGCCGGCCTGCTCCAGCCGCGTCCGAACCGCACGAACGATCGCAACCGCGTCGGGGCCGTCCCCATGCGTGCACAGCGATTCGGCACGGATGTGGACGACAGCGCCATCCGCCGAAAGCACCGTACCCGTCTCCACCATTCGAAGCGCACGATCCGCTACGGCACTCACGCCTTCGAGCACCGCGCCCGGCTCCGTGCGCGGCACCAGCGTTCCGTCCCTGCGGTACGCGCGATCGACGAACGCCTCGCTCACGCCTCTAATCCCCACCCTTGCCGCCGCTTCGATCAGCGCGCTTCCCGCAAGACCGAGCAGAATGAGCGACGAATCCACGGAGCGCACCGCACGTGCAATCGCATCCGCAATCGCAGAATCCCGCGCCGCGCGATTGTACAGCGACCCGTGTGGTTTGACGAATCGGAGATGCGCCCCCGCGGCGGCACATACCGCCTGCAAGGCGCCGATCTGATACACCACCATCGCCTCGACTTCGGACGGCGTCACTGCAAGATCGCGGCGACCAAACCCTACAAGGTCCGGATAACCCGGATGCGCACCGATCGTCACCCCTCGTCCCGCCGCGTTCGTTACCGTCTCCCGCATCACGACCGGGTCGCCCGCATGGAAGCCGCACGCAATGCTCGCCGATGTCACTGTCGCGAGCAGCGCGTCATCGTTCAGCCTGTAGCGCCCGAAGCCCTCGCCCATATCGGCGTTCAGATCGACAGCCAGGCGGCCTGCGGGGATGAAATCCGGCGCGCCGTTCATGACACCAAAGTTGCGGGCGAATCGCTGGCGCCGCAACTTCTGGCATGACTTCTCCCGCCGTCTCCCCGCGCTCGATGCGAACCGTCCTCATCGCGTCCTGTGCGGGCTCGATGATCGAGTGGTACGACTTCTTCATTTTCGGCTCGCTCGCGGCTATCCTGGCGCACCAGTTCTATCCGCCCAACAACCCGACCGCCGCCTTCCTCGAAACTCTCGCGACCTTTGCCGTTGGTTTCGCGGTGAGACCGATCGGCGCGCTCTTCTTTGGGCGCATCGGCGACCGGCTTGGCCGAAAGAAGGCGTTTCTTACAACGCTCGTCGTCATGGGCACATCCACGTCGGCGATCGGCCTCCTGCCCGGCTTCGCGACGATAGGGTTTCTCGCTCCGGTCCCACTCGTCGCCCTCCGCCTCATCCAGGGACTGGCGCTTGGCGGCGAGTACGGCGGGGCAGCGGTTTATGTAGCCGAGCATGCGCCAGAGGGGAAGCGAGGCTACTACACGAGCTTCATTTATACCACGGCCACCGTCGGACTGCTCGTGTCGCTGCTCGTCATCCTTGTCACGCGCAGACTGACGGGCGAGGCCGCCTTCGCCGCATGGGGATGGCGTGTTCCGTTCCTCGTGTCGTCGATACTTGTCGCGATATCGTATTACGTACGGCGCAAACTTGAAGAATCGCCCATGTTCGCGAACCTCAAGGCGCGCGGCGAGACGTCCTCCACGCCGATTCACGACGCGTTCGGAAATTCGCGATGGAAGGTGATGCTCACGCTCCTCTTCGGCGTCATCTCGGGACATGCCGTGACGTGGTACGCCGGACAGTTCTACGCGCTGTTCTTTATGCAGACCGTGCTCAAGGTGCCGTTCGGCGCCGCGTACATGGCCGTGACCATTGCACTCGTTTTCGGAACGCCGTGCTTCGTTCTGTTTGGCGCGCTGTCGGATCGCGTGGGCAGAAAGCCAATCATCATGCTCGCCTTCGCACTCGCCGCAATCACGCTTTATCCGTGCTACCATCTCATGGCACGGGCCGCCGCGGGAACGCCGAACGTTCCCGCGCTCTCGGCGCTCATATTCTACCAGATCGTGCTCGCCGCGATGTGCACCGGGCCACTCGGCGCGCTTCTCGTCGAAGCATTCCCGACGAGCGTGCGTTACACCGGTGTGTCGTTCGTGCACCACATGGGCACGGGATGGTTCGGCGGATTCCTCCCGCTCATCGCGACCGCACTAGTGGCGCGAACCGGGAATCCCTACGCGGGGCTGTGGTATCCGATAATCGTAACCGCAGCGACGTTCGTCATCGGCGTGACACTGTTCAAGGAACGGAAGGGTACGTGGAGCACGTAGGCGCCGGCGAATTCGTCATTCCCGCGAAAGCGGGAATCCATCTGCTGCCGAGAATCCGCCTGCCGTCGTCGCAGCCAGAGATCGATAACATGGATTCCCGCTTTCGCGGGAATGACGAGCCCTACAGCGGGAATGACGATGTCAAGGTCCTTTCTTCGTCGGCGCCTGCAGCTTGCCCTTGGTCCAGATCACGAGCAGCGCGCACCCCGTATTGGACCCGGATGACAGCTCCATCGGTACATCGACCGGATTGTAGAACTCGACCGCCGCGACGTCCTGCTCGCCGACGATCTCGTCGATCGACTGACCCGCGCTCGCCGATACTGTATTGTTGTCGATGAGGTACGCCACGCAACCGTTGCCGCGCGTCGTGGAGACGTTTGCGCTCGACCCGCTGCCGGTCACGTAGATGCCGGGAATGCGCCTGAGAATGTCGGACGTGTAGGTCGGACTGATCTTCCTGATCTGATCGAGATCCATGTAACGACCCATTCCCATCTTGCGCCGGCGCTCGAATCCAGTGCTTTCCAGCGGATCCGCCTTCGCCTTGACGTCGACACTGGACAGCACCGGCGTGTACGCACCGAGACGCACCGTGAGCTGATTGGTTGCGAGCGATGTTACGTCGAGCGGCTGTTCCACGGGTGAGTAACCCACGCGACGCACCAGCACCGATTGTGTGCCGGGAACGACTCCGGTAAGAGTGAACTTGCCATCCGGTCCGGTGGATGTGGATGACTCACTCCCCTGCACCGAGACGCGCGCGCCAGGCACGGGAACTCCACCCGCGTTGGTGACCATACCCGTGATCACTGCACGTCCAACCCTGTGCGTCTGCGCCCCCCCCGTCGTGTCGCCCGAAGCGACGACGGCCGGCGGTAATATCAGCATGCGCATCGAAAGCGCGTGATCGGCTACTTCGATAGGGACTTCCGCTGTCTTGGCGGTGCCGCGAATCGCCTGCAGCGACCCGCTGAAATTCGCAGGCACTCCGCAGATGCGATACGTTCCGTCCGCCGCGACGGTCGCCTTCCTCACGTGCGGCGTTGTCCGAAGCCCGATGACCGTGTTCACTTCCGTTTCCGTCCACGCCACCGACACCTCGGCGCCGGTGGCCGGCTTGTCCGTATCGGCGTCCACCACGCGCCCGAGGATGACGCCCGGCCCGAAGCGAAGCTTTGCCGGCGTGCATACGGAGGTGATCAGCGTCCGGGTTCCCGGAATTGCCAGTTCCACCGTCTGGACCTGCCCTGCCGTAACCGTGATCGAGTCCGAGAGCAGCCGGATGCCGAGCGAATCGAGAACCGGATGCGTCACCTCCAGCACGTACTTGCCGGGAGGGATCGAATCGATCCGGAACGCGCCCGCCTCCGTCGTCACCGCGTGCCTCCCCGCCAGTCCCATCACCGTGACGCCGGCACGAGCCAGCATCTCCTCGTGCAGGGAGTCGAGGGCGGCGCCCATTATGCTGCCAGTTCCCGGCGCCAGGGCGCCAGCGGATGGATTGTCCGGCACATCCTTTGTGGCCGTCGAGTCAACCGGCTTCTGGATGATCGAGTGACGTGGAACGATCCGTTGTGCTTGAACGGCAGACGGAAATGGCAGGCAGAACAGCGCAACAGCTGCTGCCAGAATTGCAGAACGGCTCATAGGATCTCTGACCATGTTGCCCCGTATATTACTCCAGATGGGCACTCAAAACTCGAATCGCGAAGTCGTGTTTCTCTCCGGCGTTCGCACTCCATTCGGTACGTTCGGCGGTGCGCTGCGCGACGTTTCCGCCATCCAGCTCGGCGTTATCGCCTCGAAGAGTGCGATAGATCGCGCCAGTATAGCGCCAGCATCGATACAGCAGACCATCTTTGGAAATGTACTCTATACCACCAACGACTCGCTGTATTTCGCGCGCCACGTAGCCCTGCGATCGGGTTGCCCGACCGAAGCGCCCGCACTAACTGTAAACCGCTTGTGTGGCTCAGGGTTCCAGGCAGTCGTGAGCGGAGCCCTCGAGATCATCACCGGCGAGGCCGAAGTCTGCCTCGTGGGGGGCGCCGAGTCCATGTCGCAGGCACCACACGCCGTCCGCGGAATCCGGTGGGGCGTGCCACTTGGCAAATCTCCCGCGCTGGAAGATACCCTGACGGAGGGCCTCAAGGACTCATTCGCCAGCGTATCAATGGCAGATACCGCCGAGAACCTCAACGAGAAGTACGGGATCGGACGGGCGGCGTCGGACGAATTCGCGCTCCGCTCGCAGATGCTCACACGGGACGCCTGGGACTCAGGGGTGTATGACGAGGAAGTGATCCCCGTTCCAGTTACGAACCCCAAGACACGTGAGACGGAAGATTTCCGCCGCGACGAACACATGCGCCCCAACTCCACCGCTGAAGGACTCGCAAAACTGCGCCCGGCATTTCGCGAGAACGGTGTCGTGACGGCTGGCAACGCATCCGGCATCGGCGACGGCGCAGCAGCCATGGTCGTGGCGAGCCGCGAATACGCGGACGCGCACGGCATCAAGCCGCTCGCGAGACTGGTTTCGTGGGGCCTCGCCGGCGTCGATCCGCGCATCATGGGAATCGGTCCCGTGCCAGCTACAAGGGCCGCGCTCGAGCGCGCTCACATGTCGATCGACGACATGGACTTGATCGAGGTCAACGAAGCTTTTGCCACGCAGACGTGTGCGGTTCAGACCGAACTGCGCATTCCGCGTGAGAAGTTGAACATACACGGCGGCGCGATCGCGCTGAGCCATCCGCTTGCCGCGTCAGGCGCACGCATCACCGTCCACCTGCTGCACGCACTGCGTGCCAGCGGCAAGCGCTACGGACTCGGCACCGCCTGCATCGGCGGCGGTCAGGGGATCGCGCTCATCGTGGAGTCGCTCGGCGCTTGATCGCAATGCCATCATCCCGCAAATCCGAACGAATGAAGAAGCTTCTGCGTTTCAGCACCGCTACGCTCGGGGCTGCATCGATCGCCGGCGTGTTTGCATGTGCGTCCGGATCCGCATCCCAGCCGCAGGCGGTCCAGCCCATCATCATGGGCCGCTCTCCTGACACGACGTGGCCGATAAAGACGAGAGAGAATGTCGATCTGTGGCTTCACGGCTTCGCACTGCTTTCGGACGACAGCTCGGCGCAGGTACCGCTGTTTCGGCGCGGCTACCGTGATGATCTGACAGTCCTGAAGAACAGGGCAAACGTCCTGACGCAGCTGGACGTCAATCACGACAAACTGGCGAGACAGCTCACGTCGAGTCGTCTGTTGATCAACGCGCAGTTTGTTCCATTCTACTTCTCCTCACTGGAAGAGATGCGTTCCGTCATCGACCGCTTCGTTGCGTCGAACGGGAACCCGGGCTCCGCGAAATCACAGACAGAAGCGGCGCAGTTCGCCGTACTCGCGAGTTATTTCCAGAGTCCCGCTGATCGCACCTGGCTCGCGCTCTTCGCATCGTCGCTGTGGGACGAGGATACCAAGTTCTATCACTCGTACTGGGTGCAGCAGCAGCGCGAGCGCGCCAACGTGATCGACTCGACGACTGCAATGTGGCAACATCTCATGCGGCCGCGCATTCAGCGATTCCTTACCAACACGCAACAGCGCGACGGCGACATAATTCTGGCGCTCCCGCTCGCAGGCGAAGGTCGCACGATCAGCGCGGCCGGTGGCTTCCGTACTACCGTCGCCGTCACATTTCCGAATCGTCCATCCGACGCGCCAGAAGCGATGTATGCTCTCGCGCACGAGCTGGTCGGTACTGTCGCCAATGCCGCAATCGCCGACAACACCACTCCAGCGGAACAGCGCAGTGGTGCCGCCGATCGACTTTCCAGTACGGCAACGGTGCGCGCCGGTCTCATGCTGTTGGAGAAATTCGTTCCTGAGCTGGCAGACGGGTACGCTCGCTATTACGTACGCGCGACGGGTGCGACACCGAGCACCGCGCCACGCACGCAGCTCGCCTCGCTGTTCCCGCTTCCAGACGCGATCCGTGACGCGATGAAGCGTCAGATCGACAATATCGATAGTGGAATCTGATCTTCCGGACAAGGCGTCGGCCAGTACGGCGGTGACCGCGCCCGAGCACGGACTGGATCGTCGTGCGGTTGAGCGTGTGCTTGCGCGCGCCGCCGAGTTGCAGGGGATCGGTGGCGGCGAACAGGACGCCGATGCGATCACTGAAACGAAGCTGCTGGAGATCGCCAAGGAAGCAGGTCTCACTGTCACGAGCGTTCGGCAGGCGCTGGCCGAGGAACGAACACGTGTCAGCAACGATACGGAGGACGACAGTCGCTGGCTCGTTCGCGTCGCGGGGCCGACATCCGTGTCCGCGTCGCGAACGATTCCCGGCGAGCCCGAAGCTATAATCGCATATCTGGACGCATACATGCAGCGCGACGAGTGCATGCAGGTCCAACGCAGGTTCGCGGATCGTGTGACGTGGGAAGCCCGCAACGACTGGGTCGCAGCGATCAAGCGCGGACTTCGGAGCGGCGGGCGATCATACCAGCTCTCGCGCGCGAGTCAGGTCGCGGCCACGGTGGTCCCCGTAGATGACAATCGATCGTTGGTGCGGCTAGACGCCGATCTCGCTCCATCGCGCACCAACGTCGTGCGCGTCGGCGGCGCGGTCACTGCCTCCGGGGTATTGGCGGGCGGCACGATTGCGGCCACCGCAACTCTCGCACACGTTGCCGTGGGGCTGGCACTGGGGATTGCCGCGTTTCCGATCGCGATCGCTGGTGGTGGCGCGTATCTGATCCTTCGACGGCATCACGGTTTCGCCGAGCGCATTACGCTCGCGCTGGAGCAGGTACTGGACCGGCTGGAGTACGGCGAATCGCGCCGTCCTGCCAATTTCCTCGAAGCGCTGGCGGCCCAGGCGCAGATGCGCAGGTGACATGCTCATGAGCGATACACAGAACGGCATCAGGGTCGTAGCGGTACTCGGCGGCGGACTCATGGGATCCGGAATCGCACAGGTGTGCGCCGCGAGTGGATACGCGACGACGGTACGCGAAGTTTCCGACGAGCTCTGCGAGAGGTCACGTGCAGCGATCCTGCGATCGTTTGACAGGGCGATCGAGAAGGGCAAGGCGACGGGGGCGGACAAGGAAGCAGCGCTCAAACTGATTCGCTTCACGACTTCACTCAATGATCTGGCCAGCGCCGACATCGTGATCGAGGCAGTGGTCGAGGATCTCGCCGTCAAGTCGGAGATGTTCGCGGAGCTGGATAAGCTGTGTGGACCGGATACGATCTTCGCGTCGAATACGTCTAGCCTGACCATCGGCGAGATTGCCGCCGCTACTTCGCGCGCGGACCGGTTCGTCGGAATGCACTTCTTCAATCCCGTTCCGGCGATGAAACTGGTGGAGGTCGTGCGGGCAATCAAGACCAGCTCTGGAACTGTCGAGCGTTCGCTCGCGTTCGTGCGTTCACTCGGCAAGGAGCCGATCCGTGCGCACGACAATTCCGGGTTCGTGGTGAATCTTCTCCTGGTACCGTACATGATCGACGCGATCCGTGCACTGGAATCGGGCGTCGCGTCCATCGCGGACATCGACAAGGGGATGATGCTCGGTGCGGGATATCCCATGGGCCCGTTTACGCTGCTCGATTTCGTTGGACTCGATACGACGTACAGGATTGCAGAGATCATGTATGACGAGTATCGCGAATCACGCTATGCGCCGCCGCCACTGCTCAAGCGAATGGTGATCGCCGGCATGTATGGCAGGAAATCGGGAATGGGATTCTACGATTATTCGAAGACACCGCCGGTCCCGAACGACCTCGGCGTCTGACGCGCGTTACGACAGCGTGAGTACAGTCGCTCCAACCAGACCGGAGTCGTTCCGCGGACCATTTCGCACGGACGACGCGGCGCTCGCCGTTTATTCGGAAGGTGCGGGAATTGCGCGCATCATACCGCGCGCGGTCGCTGTGCCGGCTGACGTCGCGGATGTGCAGGCCATCGTGCGATGGGCGCACGCGACCGGCACGCCGCTCATCCCGCGCGGATCCGGCAGCGGGATGGCTGGCGGGGCCATTGGCGATGGTGTGATAGTCGATGTCAGCCGCATGCGCGGCATGTCGGCGGTCGATGTCGCAAACCGAACAATCTCGGTTGGCCCGGGAATAACATGGCAGGAAGTCGATACGGCTGCGCGTAGTGCCGGCCTTCGCTTTCCACCCGATCCGTCCAGTGGCGCATTCTGCAGCGTCGGAGGGATGGTTTCCACCAATGCATCCGGTGCGCATTCGCTCAAGTACGGCCCAACGCGTCGGTGGGTGATAGCACTCGACTGTGTGTTCGATGACGGCACGCGTGCGACCGTGCGCCGCGGCGCACCGATCCCCGACAACGTCGCTGCTCTGAAGCGCTTCCGGACCATGGCGGGCGCTCTCACCACCGCCGATGCAGTCACGCCGTCGATCCACGCGGGAGTCCGCAAGGATTCATCCGGATATGGCATTCACGCATTCGCGGAATCCGACGAATCGATCGACATGATAATCGGGAGTGAAGGAACGCTCGCGATCGTGGTCGGCATCGAGCTGCGCCTCGCGCCGGCGCCGCGCGCAACCAGCTCGCTGCTCGGCAGTTTCCCTACGCTCGAGTCTGCAGTTTCTGCCGCTACTCAGGCGCGGGACGCCGGGGCCGCAGCGTGCGAACTTCTGGATCGCACATTTCTGGACGTCGCAGCCAGCGCGGCGCCGCTGCCACAGATCCCCCCGGCGTCCGAAGCAGTGCTACTTGCCGAAGTGGAAGCGGACAGCGACGGCGAAGCACGTCACGCAGCGGAATCACTCGCTGCCGCATTCCGATCCGCTGGTGCAACGTCCGTCGAGCTTGCGCTTACCAGACAGGCCGAAGGCGAAATGTGGGAGCTGCGCCACGCAGCAAGCCCGATTCTCACGCGGCTCGGCCCATCACTGACGTCGATGCAATTCGTGGAGGACGGCGCCGTTCCCCCAGCGAAGTTGCCGGAGTACGTGCGCGGTGTGCGCGCGATCCTAGCGAAGTATCACGTCACGGGTGTGATCTTCGGGCACGCGGGTGATTCGCACGTTCACGTCAATCCGCTCATCGACATCAATCGCACGGGATGGCGCGACACCGTCGCCGGAATGCTGGATGACGTGGTTGCCCTGACCGCCCGGCTTGGCGGCACGCTCGACGGAGAGCACGGCGACGGAAGACTGCGTACGCCATTGCTGAGCAGGGTATGGAGCGCGGAAATTCTCCGCCGCTTCGAGGCGGTGAAACGCGCGTTCGACCCATCCGGAATATTCAATCCCGGAGTGAAGATCGCCGTCGCAGGCGAACGCGCGATCACAAACATTAAATATGATCCAGAGCTTCCACAGCATCCGCCTGCGGCGGCGGCCGCACTCGCACGCGTGAGCGATGAGCGTGCGTACTCTGCATTCCGCCTCGACTTGATCGACAGCGTCGCGTAACTTTGGCGAGCGCCTCCCCTCCCCTGACTCACCCTGACCGCTCAGCACACGTGTACTATACCGAGCCCAAGATCACCGTTCTCTCGCGCCCTCAATTCACCGAGCCCGCCGGCCTGCCCGTCAACTGGATCGGCGACAGCACGGATGGGGAGCGGCTTGCCGAGTTCGCGGGACGCCTGTGCTACATGAGTCAGCGGAATCCCGCGTCGCGCAGCACGCGCGAGTATCTGGAGAACATCAAGAAGCAGGGCCACGGCAGCGTGCTGGAGCACGCGAATTATTCGCTGCTCGTCGAAGGCGTGAGCCGATCACTCACGCACGAGCTGGTGCGACACAGGGCTGGTATGGCGTTCTCGCAGCTATCCCAGCGCTACGTCGACGAGTCCGAAGCGAACTTCGTCGTACCGCCCGCGATAATCGGTGACGACGCACTGCGCGACGCATGGCAGACTCAGGTCGATGCGGCGCAGAGCGCGTACGTAGCGCTGGTAGAGCAACTCATGCTGCGTTATGCGTGGGTTGCGGACAAGGTGCACCGCCGCAAGATGGCACGCGAGGCCGCGCGCGGAGTACTTCCCAATTCCACGGAAACCAAGATCGTCGTTACCGCCAACGCTCGTGCATGGCGCACACTGCTGGAGCTACGCTCGAGTGAAGGCGCCGAGCTCGAGATTCGCCGCTGGGCGGTGATGGTGATTCGAGTATTGCAGGCCGAGGCACCTGGATTCTTCAGCGACTTCGAGATATACCAGGCAGATGATCGACGCGAGGCCGCACGCGTGACGTACCACAAGGTCTGACGGAAGCGTCAGACGCTCACTTCACACATCAGCGCAAGCAGGTTTCCGTCGGGATCTTTCAGAAAGGCCATCCAGATCTCGACATTTTCCAGACGCGCCACGACATGCGGCTTGTCCTCAAAAACGACGCCGCGCTCCATTAGCGCACTGTACGCTTGGGCAATGTTCGGCACTACGTAATAGATCACCGAACTGCGGTGGTCATGCTCCGGCGACTCCGGCGTCGTGAGCATGAGTCGCATGGCACCGCAGTCGAAGAATGCGAGACCGGGTGGTGCGGCAAACAGGAACTTCAATCCCAGCACGTCACGATAGAAGCTGGTCGCCCGCTCGACGTCGTGAACGTTGATCGCGATCTGCCCCACGCGCTCGATCGCCCAGGTCTGCGTAGAAGCGTTCATGGGGGAAAATCTATACGAGAGGGACGGAAACTCGAAGCAGACGATTTACGGACTCCGGACATCAAATAGGGAGAACTCCAGTCGGACCCTTACCTGACCCTCATCTGGCATGAAACATCTGATGTCACGCACGCCTTTACGACGCGGTCTCCATCTCCACAGCGCACGAACCGCAGGCACATTCGCCTGCCTGGTTGCTTCACTGTTACTCTCCCCACAACTCGCCCGCGCCCAGACGGGCGCCGACGTGGTCCGTGGCCGCGTCACCGACGACTCGGCGCGCGCCATCGCGGGCGCCAGCGTCACGGTAACCCGCGGGCCCGACCGGCTCGTGCAGAAGTCGACCAGCGATAGCACTGGCGCCTTCAGTCTCCGCTTCGACCCGGGCACAGGTGATTACCTCGTCTACGTCGCTGCACCCGGCTTCGCTTCTGCGCTCCGCCGAGTGCAGCGGGAAGGCAGCGAGCGCGAGCTGGTCGCCAACTTCGTTCTCAGACCCGATCTCGCCAAGCTCGCCGCGATAAACGTGACGGCATCCAAACCGGTGCGGGCCCGCAATGACGTCAGTCCGTTCAGTCCCGAAACAGGCGCTTCAGAAAAATGGGACGACGGAGTCAAGGGCGAGGTACCACCCACCACTGCAGGCGATCTCAACGCTGTGGCTGGCACCATGTCGAACGTCACGATGACCGCCGCAGGTCCGTCCATACTGGGCTCCGGAGCCGAATCGAATCTCACGACGCTGAACGGCATGGGGATGTCCGCTGGGTCGATTCCGCGCGCGGCGAACACGAACGTCAGAGTAACCGGCGCGACTTTCGATCCGACTCGTGGAGGATTCTCCGGTGCGAACATCGACGTGCAGCTCAGTCCAGGGGATCGCTTTTATCAGAAGCGTCGCGGCTATCTGACACTCAGCCCATCCGCGTTCCAGCTCACCGATGCCGTTGGCCGCGCGGCTGGTGTGCAACACGGCACCGTACGCGGCAGCCTCGGTGCGGATGGAGAGATTATCCGCAACGCACTCACCTACAACGTCGCCGTCGATCTCGCGCATAGCGTGAGCGAGCCTGCCACCCTTCTCAACGCGGGTGACGGCCTGCTCGTTCGCGCCGGAGTCTCGCCCGACTCCGTCGCGCGTCTGTTCGGAGTCGCGACACCGCTCGGCCTCGCACTCTCCGGCCACGGCATTCCTGCATCACAGCAGCACGACGCGTTCAGCTGGCTCGGCCGGCTCGACGACACTCGCGACACGCTCGCAACACGCGCGCTCACAAGCTACGCGACCTACGCGCGCGACGGCGGCATCGGCTTCGCGCCGCTCAGCGCGCCGTCTGCTGCCGCAGAGCATACACAGGAAGCGCTCGGTGCGCAGCTCACGATCGGCAACTACGTCGGCAGGAATCGCATGGTGCTGACCGAGACACGACTGGGAGCGAACACGGTCAGGAATCGCCTCACGCCATACGAAGACGTACCGGGCGCCAACGTCCTCGTGCTATCTCCAACGATCGATGCATCCAATGGCGTTGGCATTGGAAACCTCGTGCTTGGCGGCGGTCAATCGCTCATGAACGACACGCGCTGGACACTCGAAGGCTCCAATCAGACAACGTGGAATACCAGCGGGAAGCGAAACCACTTCAAGGAGCTGATCTGGGGACGCGTCGACGGACTGCGCCAGAGCTCCTTCCCGAATCAACTTGGCAGCTACACGTTCAACTCGCTCGCTGATCTCGCCGCTGGCAATGCGGCAAGCTTTTCGCGCACGCTCTCGCATCCCGCCAGCTCGGGAACCGTATGGAACGCAGCAGCTGCGGTCGCTCACCAGTGGGCACCATCGCGCATGTTCAGCGTGTTGTACGGAGCACGAGTCGAAGCTGATGGCTTCGCCTCCGCTCCCGCGCAGGACGCAGCGCTCGATAACGCACTTGGCGTGCGTACAAACGTTGCACCGTCGCGCATTCATATCAGTCCGCGCGCGGGATTCTCATATACGTACAGCCATGACAAGGCCAACGGAAACGGGATGAACAATTCCCCGATCGGCTCGTTCTACCGCAATACGACAGGCGTGATTCGCGGAGGAATCGGCGATTTCCGCGATCTGCTGCGTCCCGACATTCTCGCGAGCGCGTCTGCTGCAACAGGACTGCCGAGTGGTACGTCACAGCTCTCGTGCGTCGGCAACGCCGTCCCGTCGCCTGACTGGTCGATGTTCCAGAGTGACCCCGGCACGATTCCCACACGTTGCTTGAATGGCTCCGGATTACTCGCAGATTATGCGCCCGCAGTTTCACTGATCAGTCCATCGTACGATGTACCGCACAGCTGGCGCGCATCGCTGGACTGGTCTTCCAACCTCGGTAGCTGGCTGCTCAAGGTTGGCGCACTTGGCTCGTATGACCTCTCGCAGCCCGGCACGGTCGACGTCAACTTCGCCGGAACTCAGCAGTTCACGTTGCCCGCGGAAGGCAATCGGCCGGTATTCGTGTCCACCGCCGCGATCGACGCGCCAAGTGGTACGGTGTCGCCCGCGGAGTCACGCAAGTCGGATCTGTTTGGACGGGTCGGAATGCGGACCAGCGATCTGCGCGGTTACGGTGGTCAGCTGACGACTACTATTTCTCCGGACGTATTCAAGTTCCGGTCCCGCTCGGGCTTCTCGTTCTTCACATCGCTGTCATACACACTGCAGGAGTCGCGTCGACAGTTCCGCGGCTTCGACGGCGCTGCGTTCGGCGATCCGCGTCTCACGGAATGGGCGCCGTCCAACAACGACGCGCGCAACATCTTCGTGTACACGCTGGGGTTCTACGCGCAGAAAACGGGCGCAGTCACACTCTTCACCCGTGTGCAGTCCGGCCTCCCGTTCACCCCCATCGTGCAGGGCGACGTAAACGGAGACGGTCTGAGCGGCGATCGCGCATTCATCCCGAACCCGGCGATTGGGACGGATACGGCGCTGTCGAGCCAGCTGCGCTCGCTCATCACCAACGGCTCATCCAGCGCACGAAAGTGCATTCTCGACAATCTCGGACAGGTCGCTCCTCGCAACGGTTGCCGAGGGCCGTGGACTGCAATGCTCAACCTTCAGTGGAGTCCGCCATTTCCGCGCCGCTGGCTCGGCCGCGTCACGCCGAATGTCTATTTCGAGAACGTGCTTGGCGGAGTCGACCAGCTTCTGCATGGCAGCAGCGGCCTCCGAGGATGGGGCGGCCAGCCAGTCGTCGATCCCGTGCTGTTGGTTCCGCACGGCTTCGATCCAGTGTCGAAGAGCTTCAGGTACGCGGTGAATCCACGCTTTGCAGATACGCGTCCTGTCAACACATTGACGCGCAATCCGTTCAGAATCACGCTCGACTTCTCGCTCGATCTATCCGTCGACTATCCTCTTCAGGAGCTGCGCCGGGCGATCGAGCCGGTGAAAGGCCCACACGGTTACGCGAGACGCACCGCGGATTCACTCGCGGCATTCTATCTGTCACGCACATCGAGCATCCACAAGTTGCTGCTGGAGAACAGCGATTCGCTCTTCCTCACCAAGCCGCAGATCGCGGCGCTTCAGCACGACGATTCGGTGTACTCGACCCGAGTGCGCGCGATTTACATCCAGCTTGGAAACTTCCTCGCCCAGCACGAAGGTCGTGATCCAGGCAAGGCTGAGCTCGACAGCGTCAGGAATACGAGCAAGACGTACTGGAAAATCTTCTGGGAGCAGCCGGAGATAGCCGATTCGGCGATTACGCCAGCGCAACGTGAGCTAATGCCGATGTTCAAGAACATGCTGGCCGTCACGCCCAAGGATCGCGAGCACGTTCAGTGGCAATTTGGCGACCCGGTGACTTTCACTGACAAGCCGCGCCAGCCCCAGAAGTCCAGCGGACAGCAGAACATCCAGGTGGGTCACTGAGGCACACAAAAAAAGCGGGACCGCGCTCGTCACGCGGCCCCGCCGGGGCCTGCATCATCACCACTCGGACGATTCAGTTTTCGTAATCGCCTTCTCCGTTGTACACCAGCCCCTCGGCTTCACGAACGCGGTCCAGTAGCGCGCCGATTCCATCGGCGGGCGCCTTTTCCGGTGCCGATGCTTCCTCGGCACTGCTGCGTTCGAACCACGCCAGATTCAGCGTGGGATCCGGGACCGGTGCGCTGCGCCCGTCGAACACGGGCAACGCTCCGAAATCCATCTTCCCCCCTGGGAGAATCGGGTGCGCACAGTCGTGCACACCGTCGGTACACCGGCGCATAATAACAAGTTTCGCGCCACTGACCAGGAACTTTAGCGCCAGCGTCGATGTTGTGTAGATGCGCCTCGGAACAGTGACCCCGCTGGTACGATTTCGTCACATGGCGGGGCGCGGACGGTTGTCGCTATTTGTGACAGGACGGTGGGTGGGACGTGCGGATTCGACACGGATTGTGTGTCGAAAGGGCCATGCCTCACCTGATCGCGAACATCCCATTCCGATCGCGCCTAACGGGGCCAGGCGCGGATGAACCCGCGCCCTACGCGGGACCACCAACTCGGCGCGCGATCGGATCCTACGTGATGGTCGCCGGATCCACGCCGCGCGTGGCGAATACTCTCGCGACCGTCTCGGCGATTTTGTTGTTCGGCGTGCTCGCGCCCGCGGTGATCCCAACCACCACATCCCCCGTCTCTGGGAGCCAGGCTGGCGTGGCGACGTCGTCGCGGCCCTGGCGCAGACGATGGTGAATGACGCCGGCCTCCACGTCGATGCACGCCGCGTCCTCGATGTGGTACGTCGGAACCTTGTCCGCGCACATGGCGGCGAGCGAGATCGTGTTGCTCGAATTGTAGCCGCCCACGACTACCATGACGTCCGGCGGGTCGAGCAACATCTCCTGCACCGCGTCCTGCCGGTCCTGGGTCGCCGAGCAGATCGTGTCGAAGGTGCGGAAATTCGCGGCGGCATACTCCTCGCCGTGCCCGCGCGCCATGGCCGCCTGCGTCTCGGCGGCGATCGCAAGACTCTCGCTCGCGAGCATGGTGGTCTGATTGGCCACGCCGATCCGCTTGAGGTCGCGATCCGGATCGAATTCGGGCGACGCCGCGTGCGGCGAGAACTTCGCGCGGATCTCGTCGGCGGTGCGCTTCCCTTCCAGAAAATCACAGACGATGCGCACCTCATCCATGTCCCGCACGATGAGGTAGTGGCCGCCGGGATATTTCATCACCTGCGATGCCGTGGCGCGCGTCTCTTCGTGGTAGAACTTGCCATGAATGAGGGCGGTGTAACCGTCACGCGCGTAGCTCTCCACGCGCTTCCACACGTTGAGGACCGAGCCGCATGTCGTGTCGACCATCACGCAGCCGCGCTCGCGCAGAGTCGCGAAATCGGCCACTGTCACACCGAAAGCCGGAAGCAGAACCACATCATCCGGATTCACGATGCTGAAATCGAACGACGCCTCGTTGGTGTTGGCGTTGTGCTTGAGGAAGATCACGCCGGCTTCGCTCAGCCGACTGTTGATGTGCGGGTTGTGGATGATCTCGCCCGCAAGGTAGATCTTCTTGTCCGGGAACTTCTTGCGCGTCTGGTAGGCGTACTCGACTGCACGCTCTACGCCGTAACAGAAACCAAACTCACGCGCCAACCGGACCGTCACGCCACCCGAGCTGATCGAGTAGTCGCGCTCCTTGAGCAGATCGACCAGACGCCCGTCGTACGCGGTCGCCAGCTCCTCCTCCACGTCAGCCTTGAGGCCGAACCCTTTGCGGAAGTATGTGGGAGGGGTAGCGGGGGCCGTCATGCATTGAAATTTAGTGACAGGTGATATTCGAACGACCGTTCGACGATTCTCCCCACGCGCCGAATTGGTGGTCATGCGTAGGGCGCGGATATTTCCGCGCCTGGCCCCGTTACGCGCAATCGAATTTCGATGTCCGCCGGATATATCCCCACCACCCGCCGTCACCACATCCGGAGATCGATAACATGGATTCCCGCTTTCGCGGGAATGACGCGTGGTTAACGCCGCCCCCACACCATGGATTCCCGCTTTCGCGGGAATGACGCGTGGTTAACGCCGCCCCCACACCCTGGATTCCCGCGTTCGCGG
>DAHUXM010000010.1 GCA_027307165.1 Gemmatimonadota bacterium
CGATTCCCGAAGCGGGCCGGGCAGGGAGAAGATCCTCGGCGTCTCCCGGAACTTGAAGACACGGTATAGATGGAACTCCTCGCGACTATCCGACACCGATACTTCCTTTGCCGACGCAAAGAACGGCGTCATCGATCCGAAAGCCGTTGTCTTCACCTCGATCAGTCGCTCACGGCCGTCCGCGTTGTAGGAGACGATATCGTAGCCAAGCCCATCACCCTGAGTCTTCGCCACGTGCTCGATGCGCTCAGCGAGAGATCTGAGGCCAAGTTCCCAGAGCCGGCGATGTTCCACATCGAGAACGAACTTCTCGCCGGCGAGACCTAAAGAGGAATTTCGCGCTTCGCGCTCGAGGTAGTTCACGTTGCGAAGAATGGGGGATGACGGTTGACGCTGTTCGTAGGTGACGTGTGCTCGGTCGCGCGATGGCGCTGGTACGAAGACGTCGTCGATGCTTAGCGGTTCTGCGAAGTCGAAGACCGGCGCCTCGACGATCGCTTGGGCTAGTGCGACTATATCAGCGTGCAGATCGAGGTACACTTCGACCTCATCTTTCAGGAGTTCCTGATAGTTGCCGCGCGGCTTGTAGCCACCGATACATGGAAAACCGGTCTCGAGGAGGATCGCGCTGATGTTGCAATGTTTGAATTCGACCGCTTGCTCCGATCGATTGTGCAAAATTGCCTGGAGGTGGCGCCTGTGTTCGCTCTTGTTGAACGGCTCGCCGCGGAACTCATGCTCGAGCATGACGAAGTAGTCCGCGACAGTCGCGGCAACTTCTTCTGAAGACCAGGCCTCAGGCATGCGAGAGAGTGACGGCGCTACGGATCAAATGCTGCACAGCCTATACCTGCTCACCGCAGAAACGGCATTTGATCGCTTCCGACTTGATCAGCTCGGCGCAGAACGGACATTTCTTCATATCGCCAGATCGTACAGCGTGTTCTTCAACAGCGGGCCGGTTCGGCGATGCGACGAGCGCCAAAATGAACCCGAATGGGCCCAGTGGTAGCCACGAATAAAGGTCGGTGATCTAGCCATTAAGCCGGTCGCGCCAGTACCCGGGTCGGCGATGATGATGCGCGACGGAGAGGATCGCCACAACGTCGTCGTGAACCATGTAAACAACATCGTAAGGGAATCCAGTGACAATGAGTTGACGGGCGCGATCTCCTCGACGACCACCGACGTCTGGATGTTATAGAACAATGTCCGTGGCGCGCGTCACTGCGACAAGAAAGCGGCCCCCGAGACCGGGGACCGCTGTTTCGTAGTATTCGGCGGCTGCGAGAAATTCATCGCGCGCCGCCGGATGGAATTCGAGAATCACCGATGGAGCCGTCGCTCGACTTCAGCAAATACCTCGGCTGCGGGGATTCCGGCCACCAATCCATTTCCAAGGCCATGAGCGCGCCTCTCGATCTCCTCGTCCCAAGCCGAAACAGCGCCCGTGTCGCGCTCTTCGATGCTTGCAAGGAGCAGTTCTGCGAGACGCGCGCGATCAACGGATGGAAGCGCGAGAAGTTGATCAGCTAGCGCGTCTGCGTTCCGATCCACCATGGGCGGTCCTGTGACGGGTTAGGTCCGGTCTATCCGAACGATTGTTCGAAGGTGCTGAATGCGATCATCCATTCGATGTACAAATCTATTGCGGCGACCATTTTTCGCGGAGTCGTCGCGGAAAACGAGTGGCTGCTTCGTGGGCCGCAGGGTCCACTAGCTCGCGCGTTGCTCGATCACCCCGTCCATGCCTGTCAGGACCAGTCGCTGCAGTTGGACCTTATGGCTGGCGTTGTCGATATCAATGCCGACGAGTTGTCCCGCAGCATCATAATCCAGCACTACCCCTTCCGAGATCTCGCGACTCGACACGCTGGTCTGTTCGGATAGATCGATGTAAAGAGAATCAGTATTCGCGTAGTATGCGAGCTTCATGGCCGGAATCCGCGATCGGGGAAGGCGTTGTGGATCGTACACCTGTCATCCAGTGTCACTACACGAAGATACCGGCCCCCGAGATTTGGTACCATCCCCCAGAACCGGTACCGGTTGTCCTCCTGCCTCATCGATTCACCAAGCCGCGCTCTCACTCAACGAAAGCCGAGTCGCGAATCTGTTGTTGGGTCTTGCAGCGACTCGACATATTATTGCCAGAACATCATATACTGCGGCGCATTCGGTTCCTATCTGCACGATCTGGACTTCGAGAGTGATACGCGCTATCGTCAGGACAGTTATCACGACACCTGGAGCAGCCGCACGATTTGCGGGAGGTCGGAAGCCGTGATGATACCTCGAAAACGAGGCGTAGTCTCACTACCGTCGGCAATAAGCAAAGCAGACAGCTCGCATCCTCTACTTTCGATGTCGGAGAAATACTCGATCACACGCGCAAGAGTGATATCAGGCTTGATAAAATCGTAGGAGCGCGTATCCTCGGCGTATGAGAGAACGTTTTGAACTGTCGCTTCCCCTTCAGCAGCGCGCGAATCCTTGCTACATGCTCCGAACCATCGGGCGATCGTGTTTGTGGTCAGCAGGCCAACGAATTCCTTCCTGTTCATGACCGGGAGCTGGGAGAATGATTCGTTCAGGATGATCGCAGCGGCACTGGAGATTGAGTCGCCAACCTGCACTGTTACAACGTCGGTCTTGAATCGCTCTCCGACAGTTGGCGGATTCGTAATCGCCTCTGCAATCCTGCCGATGGCCGTAACGGTGCTACGGTGTGGTTCCGCAATCACACGCCCACCGTCATGATGATGGACAATCGCGTTTCGGAGGTGAGCGAACTCCCGGAGATCGTCCTGGTAACGGTTAACCTCGGCGATCGTAGTTGCTGCCTGCTTGACTAAACTATGGAACGGTGCGCCGGCATCGGCGTGCGTACGATGGCGAAGGAAAATCTCGATGTGCGAGAAGGCGGTGAGAAAAGCATCGGAGTTCCTGGACATTGGCAGAGACCTCGGATAGTTGCGTTACCTCTGATCACGCGCGAGCGTGTTCACATATTGGTGATCGCATACACCATGTCGCCGACAAACCGCTTGAACGACTCGTTCTCAACGTATTGCTTGTAAACCTGAGTGTCTTCCTTCAGAAGATGCTGCATCACCCTGGCAAGCGCCTGGTCATGCGCCATCCGCGCGGTATGCGGGGTGTTCTCCTTCGCATTCCGATACGCTGCGTCCGCCGCGACTTGTGGCGCGATGTCATCACGAATACGCTTCGTAACTCGGTCCGTGTCCGTGAACAATGTGCCGAAGTGCTCGTTGAATGTCTTGAGAATATTGCTCAGTCGGTCCAACTCGGGGCCAGACTTGTGTCCGGCCGTATCCGTCGGCACGGGCTCGATCTCGGCGTCAGCATCCTCTAGCGCGATCTTCATCACCGCCTTCTTCTCGACCCGGTAGCTATCCATGTCGATCGCATCGAGAATACCTCTGGCTAGATCCTCTTCCTTGGGTGCGGGCAGCTTGGGCGTAAGGAGATCGAGAAATATCGATAACTTCTCCCACTCCACATTGCTGTACGGGATTACCGACGCGAGAAATCCATACGTTCGGCAGAACACTTTGGCGTTGCCCTTGAACTCCACCTGCGCATCCTCGTCAAGCCGCTCCTCGTAGACGACTCGGCACGCATCCAGGATCGGATCCAACTCGTCGCGCTCAGCACCGGCGAGAAATAGCTCAACTACCGTGTCCACCTGCTCGGGCGCGTACACCTGGGCGCTGTCCAGCGCCGCCTTCAGATCGTGCAGCTTGTTCGGGTCGGTCTCCTCGGCGAGCAATGTCGTACGGTAGTAATCCTGGAACGCGAAGGTGATCGCCTCGCTGTTGTTCTGGAAGTCGAGCACGAAGCAGTCGTGCTTCTGCGGATGGGCGCGATTCAATCGCGACAGCGTCTGCACCGCTTTTATGCCGGACAGCGGCTTGTCCACATACATCGTGTGCAGCAGCGGCTCGTCGTACCCCGTCTGGAACTTGTCAGCACAGATCAGGAACCGATACGGATCGGTCTGAATCTTCTCGGCAATCTCGCTGCTCGCAAATCCGTTGAGTGACGACTCACTCACCTTCACGCCGCGGTAGTCGTGCTCGCCCGAGAATGCAACGATCGCCCGATATGGGCTCTTGCGCTCGGCCAGGTACTCCTTGAATGCGTGGAAGTACTGAATGGCTCGCTCGATCCCACTCGTCACCACCATCGCGCGGGCCTGACCACCGATCTTGCCAGCGGTGATCACCTGCTCGTGAAAATGATCCACCATTATTTCGGCCTTGAGCCGAATGGCGTGGTCGTGGCTCTCGACGTATCGGCGTAGCTTTTTCTGCGCTCTTCTGGTATCGAACTCCGGATCATCCTCGGTCTTCTTCACCAGCTTGTAGTAGCTGTTCACGGGTGTGTAGCTCTTGAGCACGTCGAGAATGAAGCCTTCCTCGACCGCCTGCTTCATCGTGTAGCTGTGGAATGGCCGGTGCTTGACCTTGCCGTCGCTGTCCGGCGGAAGCGGCTCTCCGAACATCTCCAGAGTCTTGTTTTTGGGCGTAGCCGTGAACGCGAAGTAGCTCGCGTTGTCCAACATCTTGCGCGCGGCCATGCGCTTCGCGAGCGCCTCGTTCACCACGTCCTCAGGATCAGACTCCTCGTCTTCCTGATCATCCTCGGCGGCGCCAAGTGCCTTGGTCATTGCGCCTGAAGTCTTGCCACCCTGGCTCGAATGCGCCTCGTCTATAATGATCGCGAAGGTCTTACCGTCTTCAGTCGCGATCTCGTCCAGGATGAAGGGAAATTTCTGCACCGTCGAGACGATGATCTTCTTTCCTTCTTCGATGAACGTGCGGAGGTCGCCGGAGCGCTTGGCGTGCCCAACTGTCGCTCCCACCTGCATGAACTGCTTGATGGTGGTCTGGATCTGGTCGTCCAGCAAACGCCGGTCGGTGACGACGATGACGGAGTCGAATACCTCCCTGTCATCACGCTTCACGCCGATGAGCTGGTGCGCGAGCCATGCAATTGAATTGGACTTGCCACTGCCCGCCGAGTGCTGGATCAGGTAACGCTTGCCGGCGCCGTTGGTATGCACGTCGGCAAGAGCGTGTCGCACGACGTCCAGCTGATGGTATCGCGGCCATACCTGCTTGCGCTTCTTCTTGCCAGTGCGCTGATCCCGTTCCTCGACGATCTGTGCATAGTTCTCGAGAATATTGGTCAGCCCTCCTGGGGTGAGTGTCTGCTTCCAGAGGTAGTCAGTCTTGAGTCCATCTGGGTTGGGGGGATTACCGGCCCCGTCGTGATAGCCCTTGTCGAACGGCAGAAACCAGGAGCTTTTGCCGCGCAGCTCAGTGCACATCTGCACCTCGCTATCATCGACCGCGAAGTGTACAACGCAGCGGCCGAATTCGAACAGCCGTTCGCGGGGATTACGATCACGCTTGTACTGCTCGACTGCATCGGCGACGGTCTGCTTGGTAAGGCTGTTCTTCAGTTCAAATGTCGCGATGGGCAGGCCATTGATGAACAGACACAGATCGAGCGCGCGCCGTGTCTCGTCCATGCTGTACGCGAGCTGTCGCGTGATCGAGAAGCGGTTCTCGGCGTGCAATTGCTCGGCGTTCGCGTTGCCCGGCGATGGTGTTCCGTAGAAGAGGTCGAAGTGTACTGGCCCGTGTTCCACGCCCTTACGTATAACATCGATCACACCGCGCTTGCCAATCTCACTGGAGAGGCGTGCAAGGAACTTGAGACGATTGATATCCTTCGGGTCGTCCGCATCTACGAGTGCGAGCTTGGCGAATGCATCCGGTTGTGTCGCGCGCAGGAAGGCAAAGTGCTGCGGCACGTCGAGTGCGTGCGCACGGTCGTAGTCCTGCGTGCTACCGGCTGTGTAACCTGTACCGCCATAGGCCGGCGGCCGTTCTGCGACCTGATTCGCGGCGACGGAGATTCCATCCGTCCCCGTCATGTGCCGCATGATGAGCGATTCGAGCCCTTTCTCGCTCGTGTCGGTTGTCACGCGCGCCGACAGGACTCAGGCATTCGCTACTGCGCTCGAGTTCCGCCATCCTTCGGTCCGCAGCCGGTCCGCAGCGAGCTGTATCTGCGCTGGCGTGAACCGTTGCTTGCGCTCGCCCCAATCGTGAATCGCCGTGATGATCCGATCCGGATCGCTCGCTCCTTCCTGCATCATGACCCAATGCACGGTGGCTAACAGCTCGAGACCGTATGGCGTCTCGAATCCGTCGACGAGACTGACGACGCGGTTGAACCGGTCACGCGTTACAGACGCCGTTGCCAGGAATGCTTCGGCATCTCTCGTCGCACCTGGCACCAGGGAGAGTTGCTTGTCGGGACGGTCCCCCCCGCCGGCGTAGCCGGCAATGAGATGTCCGTCTATCGCACGCAGCACGTGACGGAGGTTCTCTGCATAGGGGCCATACTGCGCCTTGACGTAGCGGAGTTTCAGCGGCTCGCCTGATTCCTGAAGGAAGTACATCAGCTTGTGTACTTCGAGCAGAGTGATGAACGGATCCATGAGGGCGCCGAGGTATCTGTTCATCAATCCGACAAGGGCAGCGCGGCCGGCTGTCATTCGCGGAACGTCGGTGGATCGGTTGACGCCCTCGTTGGCCGCAGGCGAACGCGGCTCGAACACTACCACGTCGACGTCTGGCAGCTGCTCGAACGCCTGAACGATGAGCGGGCGGATCTCGGCCCAGCTCAGTCCACCCAAACCGCTCCCGAGAGGGGGAATGGCGATCGAGCGGATCCCGCGCCGACGGACCTCATCCACCAGGGCGGCGAGGCCGGATTCGATGTCCTCGATGCGGCTCTTGCCACGCCAGTGGCGCTTGGTGGGGAAGTTGATGATGTAGCGTGGGGGAGCGAGCTCGCCGGTTTCATAAATGAACATCCGGCCCGGCTCGACCTCGCCGCGCTTGCAGGCTGCCGCGTACGCCTTGAAGTTGGCGGGGAAGGCCTGCTTGAATTGCAGGGCGATTCCTCGCCCCATCACGCCCACCGAATTGACGGTGTTGACGAGCGCCTCGGTCCCTGCCTGAAGGATGTCGCCGGTAGTGAATCGGATCATGGCTTCCTCCATACCTAATAATACCAGTCCGGGATGACTTCGACAGGCGGGCGGTGGGTGGCGCCGGCTAGGGCGCGCAGGACACGCGATTGGATCCGGGTTGACTGGACGCCAACACGCTGTACCAGGCTCCAGGGGAAGAATCCCTGCATCAGGAACTCGGCCTGTTTTCCTTCCTTGACGTCGGGGTCGCGGAAGTCCCTCGCCGCAACGGCCGGCCAGTTGATCTCGTCAAGCTGGTCGATGGTGGCCCGGAACTCTGCGTACGCACCGCCGGCATTGGAGAGTGTGAAGGCCCATCGCCGGCTATTCGCATCGGCCCATCTGACAGCATCGTGAAAATCTGCTTCGAGATGGACGATCGGATCCTGTCCGCCGAGGTATGAGAGTTCCGGATGGTTCGCCGCGTGGAACAGATAGAGCATGATCGACCGCGGACCGAAGTAGAACGGAACGTACTCACCGACGTGGTCGCCTTGGTGGCACTTAACGGGCAAGGCGAGGCGCCGCTGTTTTATGCTCTTCATTCCAATCTGCGTGTGCGGTCCACCGTTGTGGAGCATGCCAGCATCTGACGAAAGTCCGTCACCGGCGAGGATTGACGGAAGATTACTGATATGCGTAATGTGATAGATTTTGGGCCGATCGGGTGGCCGGGTCACGCAAGGATCTCCTCGTCCTCGGCTATCGTCTCGTCGTCCATGTCGCTCTGATCAGATTCTGGTATCGGTTCATCCGGCAAGCGAGCCGCGGCTTCGCGTACATCGAGCTTGCCGGTAACGATGTCAGCGACTAGGCGGGTGCGGTATTCGCGCAGAAGCGCGATCTCGCGCTCCAGGCGGATAGCATCCTGCACAGAGTGCGCGGTCGTACTGGCGATGTACGAGGCGATCTGTGCTTGTTCCTGTAACGGGATCAATGGGAGGTCGACCTGTCGGAAGTTCTTTTCGGTCAGATCCTGCCCGTCTCTGATAAAATCAGCAGTGCCTTGCAGTGCGCCAATATAGCCCCGTGATTTGAACAGGTATGAGAAGAAGTCAATATCGACGTCCTCAGTTGGTTTCAGAACAACGTAAGACGAGCGGATTGCTCCTGCGGTCCAAGCTCGCTCAAGTCCACCTTGGAAACTGCGCATGCTCATGACGAAGTCGTTACGTTCGACATGTTTGCGCTTTTCGAGGTGCATGGAGATTTTTACAACGCGTCGTGCAACCAGACGCTCGAATTCCTCCTGAGCTATCACTCCGTATTTTTGGGTGGCGGAGAGTTGCACATCACTCGAGCGCGCTAACTCCTTGCGTGAGTTGAACAGGCGCCTGCTACGTGAAAGTTCCCAATACTGTGGAATGTTACCCAGCCACGGTATGCCGGACGGTTTGAGCGTGACGGACGGATCGAGGCCACGAGTGACGGCCCGCTGGATGATGGCCTGCTTCTGCTCGTTGAGAAGCGCGATCACCTTTCGCTTCGCCCGGACCGCGCGCTCCAGACGTCCATTCGCCCAGTCCAGAAACCGCACTATTGCCGCTTGTTCGCCGGGCGGTGGCACCGCGACTGGCATCCTCTTAAAATGTTCGAAGTTGAGATTTTGACGAAGGCCAGATCCGTAGCCATAGATGGCTTTACTAGTGTCCCAGACATTGAGGAATTGAAATCCGAATTCCGGGTTAACTCCCGCAATCGTTCGTAGAGACAAATAGGCCGATGTGATGATACCGCGATCTCGCACCATGCCTACCCGTAGGCTAGTGTGGTCGTTTTGAAGATCGGTGGTGCGAAGGACAATGTCGCCAGGGTTCACAATTTGATACGTCGCGAATGACTCTGGTACAAGCCCGTGGAACTTGTCCGCGGGCTTGACGACAATGCGCCCGTAACTGAGCGAGAGCACCGTCCTTTCTTTCATGCCGTTGTTGCGCTCGTGGTTCGGCATGAAGACACCAAATGCCGGTAGCAGCTTCCAATGCGCAGGCACGTTGCCGAGCCACGGCAATCCCGACTCCTTGTATTCCGGATACGGCTTGAGATCAGCGATCACTCGCGATCACCATCGCCCATCTGCCGTTCGAAAGATTGACGCACAAGGCCAATGACGTACGGTAGCTCATCGAGAGACTTAAGGCCTACTTCAATGTCGCCATTTCCCCATCTCCCAAGGGCAGTCACGTCTTTGCACCAGTGTTTCGGATCATTGATCTCAGCGAATGGCATATTGATGCTAAGCCGCAACCGCTTGGCCTGCGGCACCACATCCACAAAGTTGGTCTCGGCCCTGTAAGCCACATAGAGCTTCATGAACTCCTCGGTCACACACGGATCGAGTGCGAGTACTTCCTTCCGAAACGCCTCGAACACCTCGCGCAGGCCGGACGCGAACAAGTGCGGATGGTCCGCAATGCCGTAACCACCAGCAGATAGCGATTTCTCCGGCTGGTATGCACTTAAGATCGCAGGATCCAGCTTCGGCTCAGTCCACACCGGAAGCGCCTGATCAGCCAGATGCCTAGCGCGTTCCCGGATGGCGGCTTCGTTCCAATCCTCGAGCTGACCCAACTCGGCGTTGACTCTAAGGGGGCTCTGCTTGAATCCACCTACCATATCGCGTTTCTCTGCGAAAGGCCGGTCGCTGTACTCCGCGTTATAACCTGTGAGCGTGAGGTTGCCGAGCGTGTGTAACCAGCGCTGCTGCACTTGTTGCCAGTCCGGACCTAGCGCTTGCTTCCAGGTTGCCGGCGGGTCAGGATTCTGCGGCAAAATGTGCTCAATGGTGTACTCATCGACTGGTACGCGTTCTTTTCGGCCGTAATTCTCCAATCGGCGCAACCAATAACTGCGGCTCCGGAAGTTGTACAGATCGCGGGTTTGCAGCTCTCGATGGAACTCCTCGTCGCTCGGGAAGCGGCGATAAGATGGAAGCGTCAGAAAATGCGCCTGAACGCTCTCGAGGTAACGATCTTTCTTCAGCGCCTTGCCAAAGGTCGCGAACGTCTTGTTCATCGAGTTCGTTGGAATGGCACAAATAGCGCGGCGGAATACATACGCTTCGACCATCCGCACGCACGCCTCGAATTCTGCGGCTGTGAGGCGGCCGTTCGCATAGTCGTCGTACAACTCAAGCAAAAACGGGTAAGCGACGTCAACCTTCAACTCTCTCAAGTCGCGAAAGGCGGTCGACAGGACAGGATCGCGTTCGCTACCCAACGCCAGGGCGCAGAAGTAACGCGCGAAAGTTCGGATACCTCTTACTAGTGCCTCGATCCCTGCATCCATTACGGCCGTGGTTCCGGAATAGCTTTTAAATGCTTCGTAAACCTCTCGTTCTCGCGGAATGTCGCCTGTACGCACGGTGAGGTAGTGGCGCATGAAGCTGTCGAACTGGCTGCCATACGCTTCCTGCCCAAAATCCTGCTCCATGGGCCGCCAGTATTCTTCGTACAGGCGGGTCTGAAGAGAAGGTTCGAGACCCATCAGGATGAAGTTCCGAATCAAGTCGGCCTGGCTCAGCTCCTTGCCAGTCGAGTTCATGCTCTCGAAGATGAGCTGTGGATTGTCCTGGTCGCGGCTAAGCGCAATGTCCACGACCACAAGCTTTGCCAAGCCATGACATACCGCACTCAGGTTTCCCTTCTGCTGAGCGATGAGCTCGGAGAACAAGAGAAAGTTCTGCGATACGCGTAGGGACGGCTCTTTGGGTGGCTCCGTGTGCTTGATGATTGCCTGGAGCGACGTGTTATCGGTCTGCGAGAGCAACAGTTTGAAGTAGCGATCGCCAGTCTCTAACGGGTTGCTCAGATAGTAGTGACGAAGCTTTGCTGCAGAGAAACCGTCTACAGGCTCAGTATCGCCAAGTGCCTGGGCTAGCGCTTCTATTAACAATGAGAGCGTGGTCAGGCGCTGCTGACCGTCGATCACGAGAAGCGGTGCTTGGTGTGTGATCTGCGATAGCCCTTGCTCGACGTATACGATAGATCCGATGAAGTGGACTGCGATGACGTCGCTTGAACCGGCTCGCAGAATGTCGTCCCATAGTTGTCGACATTGCTTGTCTGTCCAGGAGTAAGTGCGCTGGTAAATCGGAATAATGAACTGCGGCGACTTTTGCAAAAAGCTCAACAGTTTAGCTTCAGTGGCTTTCACTTGGAACCGACCTTGAGCAAGCCATCTAATAGTCCGTCAGCCTCGCGCTCGATGGCCAGGATATCCGCGCTAATCTCTTCCAAGGACCGCAGCGGCTGTGGCTTGTAGAAATGCCGGGTGAAGCTGATCTCGTAGCCAACCTTCGCCGCATCCGGTTTAATCCACGCATCAGGCGTGTAAGGCAGCACCTCGCGTCGGATGAACTCCTCCACGCCACCGTCCTCCAGTAATGGCACCTGTTCAGTATCGCGTAACTCTGAGTCGGGTTCATACTCGACGATCGCCGGTTTGCGATTAAATGTTGTCCCGAACAGGCCGTGCAGCGGATCCGCCTTGACCTTGCCGGGTTTGTGAACCCTCGCGATTACGGGTGGTGCTGTCTCGACGCGCCAGCTGACGGCCTTCAGGATCTGCTTCAATTCCACCGGAGGCAGTCTGATGCTGCCCTTGCTAATCGCGGTGTCCACCTGATCGCGAAAGACGTTGTGGTCCTCGAAGAGCGCGTTCCCCACTGCAAACCGCAGTTTCGTAGCGACATCCACCAATCGTCCGTCCCGTTCCCACGTCTTGGGGTCGAGTAACTTCTTCAGCTTCTTTGCAGGCAGCCCCTTCTTCGTGTTGTCGCTCTCTTCGTCGTCGTCCTCCGCATCATCTTTGCCCCAAGCAGCCAGGCGTCGTTCAATCGCGGCAGAAACCTTCGCGAAGTTTGTGAAGAGATCGTCGCCAAACTCTTCGTAGAGTGTCGTGCGGATGTCCTCATCGCCAGAGTTGAAGCGCAGCGCCTCGATTGCCTTGATAGTGAGCTGACTATGCAATCGCAACGGACGCTCTACCGTGACTTTCCAGTATCCAAACGCGGCGTTCGGAAAGATCTTTGACTCGGGCGTTTCCCTGAACTCGCGGAACGTGCGGTTGATGCGATCGATGTCGTCGGACGAGAGCTCGCAGTTCTTCTTACCGAGGTTCTTACGGAGCGGCTTGAACCATTGAGTGGCGTCGATGAGCTGTACCTTGCCCTTGCGGTGCCCAGGCTTCCTGTTCGACAGGACCCAGATGTAAGTCGCAATTCCGGTATTATAGAAAAGATTGAGCGGGAGCGCGACGATGGCTTCGAGCCAGTCGTTCTCTATCAGCCAACGACGGATGTTACTCTCGCCCTGACCCGCGTCGCCGGTGAAGAGCGACGAGCCGTTGTGCACCTCGGCGATGCGGCTACCCAGAGTTGATTTGTCGTTCATCTTTGACGCCATGTTGGCGAGGAAGAGCATCTGGCCGTCGCTGGACCGCGTGACGAGTGACAACTCCTCGCCATTGTGCATCACCCTGAAACGCAGATCGCGCATGCCATCCTTGCCACCCATTGCCTCCAGGTCCTTCTTCCAACTCTTACCATATGGCGGATTTGCTAGCATGAAGTCGAACTCTTGCGCCGGGAATGCATCATGCGCGAGAGTTGACCACTCTGCGCCGCCGACAATATGTTCGGCGCTCTCGCCCTCGCCCTTCAGCAGCATGTCAGCTTTGCAAACGGCGTAGGTTTCGGGGTTGATCTCCTGGCCGTAAAGCAGCGCCTTCACCTGTTGTCCGCGCTTCGCAGCGATCGCGCCGAGGGTCTCCTCGGCAACGGTGAGCATGCCACCCGTGCCGCAGGCGCAGTCATAGAGCAGATAGGTGCCGGACTTGATCTCTGATTCGATTGGCAGGAATACGAGATTTGCCATCAGTCGTACCGCGTCGCGCGGCGTCCAGTGCTCGCCGGCTTCCTCGTTGTTGTCCTCGTTGAACCTTCGGACGAGTTCCTCGAAGACAGTTCCCATCGAGTGATTGTCGATGCCGGCCGGCGAAAGGTCGATGTTGGGGTCGAGGAACTTGCTTATCAGCGTACCAATTGCGTCAGCCTTGGACAGCGTCTGGAGCTGGTTCCGGAACTTGAAGTTGTCCAGGATGTCCTGGACGTTGGGCGAAAAGCCGTTGAGATAATCCTCGAAGTCGGCGAGCAGCTGCGCCTGGCTACCGCGCGACTTCAGGTCGCGCAGGGTGAACTTCGATGTGTTGTAGAAGGCCTGGCCAGCCGCATCACAGAGCGCGGATCGTTGTTCGGTGATGCGAGCCTCGTCGAGCATCTTCTTGGCCTCAAGTACTTGCTTCTTGGTCGGTTCCAGGACTGCGTCCATGCGTCGGATAACGCACATTGGCAGGATCACATCTGGGTATTTACCACGTCTGAAGAGGTCGCGCAGCACATCGTCGGCGATGCTCCAGATGAAGGAGACGATCTTATTGTGAGTTACTTGATCCACGTGGTGCACGACTTGGGTTCGAGGATTCGCGACTGGCGACTAACTACGACTCCAACAAATGTACGGTGCGAATGGCACCCCCCGACACCGGGCGTCTCCTGTCACATGATGCCACACTGCCGAGCTGGGTAGGTAGGGGCCGCCAAAGCTGTGTCTGCGAGCTCACAGGACGCGGGCGAAACTATTGACCTCTAATTGTTCCCCCGGCGCAGTGCGGAATCGCGATACCGCCACCTCCCTTGATATGCAGAACCGCGCTAACGAAATCGCGTGTGGGGTGCGCCGGCGTTGCGGCATTCATTTTTCTCGCGTGCGCCTTCTATGGCACCAGGACTTAAGGGATGTTGAAGGGGAGCGGGTATACGCGAGCGAGTAGGGATGATTACTTCAGATGTGTACGACATGTGAGTTATGCGATTACAAGGACGCAGCGCAGTCGGCCAGAGAGTTATAGACCCACCGGTCGACTATTAAGGTTTGCTTGCCAGGCCACCCTACGAGGACAACGCCTTACGAATCGGTGTCATGATCTTATAAAAGCCGGCAAAATGCGCGTCGCCTGGAGTAGAATGCGTCTTAAAGTGCTCAAGGAGCAGCCGCTTCAATTTCGCTTTGGCTTCGTTCCTCTCGTGCGGGTCCGCACTCATGGCGGCTTGGGCAAGGTCAAAATTTGCGTTGTGAACTGCCTTCCGGATCTCTTCTGGCACGAGCCCTTCTATATCCTTCCTGCCAGCTGCGTCGACCCCAATCGGCAGATATTGCTTGGTGCGCTCAAGGCCTAAAATGTCCAGCGGCCGCCGGACGTCACGCTCAGCGTCCAAGTCGAACGTTAGAAAAAAACGATTGTACTTACTCAGGATGAATTTTAGTAACGTGACGTTCTTTAGTGTGTCCTTGCCGCCGTATGGAACGATTTCTCCATCGAACTCAAGGCGGTTGGTACCATGTGCAGGATCTCGCAGTAGTTCGAAGTATTCCTTATCAATATCACCTTCGACAAGGAGGATGTTATTCCCCTTATTGTTGAGCAAATTGCGCCAGGGTTCGAATTCGATATTGTCGAGCCCAAGGGCGAGGCCAAATGGCTCCATCCAGCTGTCCCCGCATGTGTCGACGACTTGCGTGTGTTGGGCGTCCTTCTTCACAACACACCGCTGAAGCAAGACGTTTGCCCCCGGGTTCCCGAGACTCAACATATAAGGGCTGTGAGTCGTCGCGATAACTTGTACTTCGAGTTCTTCGGCAAGATCTTGAATTACTCGTCCGAACTCCGCCTGTGCTGACGGATGCAAAAAACTTTCGGGCTCTTCAATAATTAGAACCGGAGTGATCCGATCAGAAACATTCTCGGACTGACTCGCCTGCTTGGCCTTCAAAATTGTGAGGAGCACTTGCGTGCGATTCCTAGTTCCACTCCCCCAATCATTCAGCGGAACTGCAAAATTCTTACTGCCGAGTGAAATATCAATCGGCATGTATTCCAGATTGAGCTTTGGCAGGGTAAACCCGACGTTGTATTTTTCCTCGAGTTTGCCGAGGAGAGCTCCCACTTCCTTCTGATGCTTCTTCGCTAAACCCTGCACAAAGCCGTCAACCTTCTTCTGAACTTGTTCGAACTGGGCGCGGTCCGCCGTTGAGAACTCACCCAATAGCCCACCAAATCCCCGTCGATGGCGAAGCCGCGGGTTTTGATCCAGTTCGGTTGAATTATAAAAGAAGATAGCCGTGCTCGAACGAATCTTCTTGGCGATCTCGCTTGCTGAAAAGTCCTCAAGAACCTTGCCGTTAACGGACACGCTCGTCGAGTCGTCAGTGGAATTCGCAGTGCGAATTACCTGGAGCATCACTTCGAGATCATTCTGATCGTTAGCAATCTCGGCAAACTTGCTGATGAATAGAAAAAGACCTGTGTCACGTTCACGGTTTACGAGTAAACCGAGCGAGATGGTGATTGATTCTTCCGTCTTGTCTTTCTTCTTCCATGCGGGGAAGTCGTCTTTGAACGACACCTCCATATCGTCGCTGTAGACAAATACACTATCCTCTGGCAGGACAGCTCGTATTGCACGTACAAGAGTCGTTTTGCCAGCATTGTTGCGACCGCAAATAGCCGAGTAGTACGACGGGAACGATAGGGTGATATCTTCGATCGTCCGGTAATTGCGCACGTCCAGTTTCGTGATTCGCATCTTGGGAGCATTAGTGAGGAAGGACTTCGATGACGTATTTGTGAACACTAGCTTGCCGTATTGCGCCCATCTATTCATTGTTCCGCAACCACCTCGCCTCCTGCCGTCCCGCTTGCACCAACCCCTTCGCCACTGTTCTAAACGGCCTCCCCTGTGTAAACGCCGATCCTATCGCATACAGCGATCGCACCGAGAATCGAGACTCGTTAGAAAGCGCAAAAACCGCCTCCCACCTCTCCGGTGCGAACTTCGCCTTAAACGAATCCAACCCTTCGAAGTTATAAAACCGCCGCCCATGCGCTCTTACCCACTTGAACCCAATCTGAATCAAAAGTGAGTGACTGGTAAGATCCCCACCCCTCGTCGACAACGGCGCCAACCCCAGCGTGACGTAATCAGCCCTCTGCTCCGCCACCCACCGTACCGCGCTGTCAATCATCAGCTCCGCCGTACCATTCGGCGCACCGCGGCCCCTCACGAACTGCTCCGTGAGCCAGCCGCGCCGAGCCGGTATCGGTGACGCCACCAGAAACCCCACCGGCACTTCGCCACGCGTAGCAACGAATACCCGTCGATCCCGAAGATTCCCCAACGTCTCGGGCTCAACCAGAAAATGCAGCGGCGGCAAACCGCGAGTCCCCAGCCATTCCTGAAGCAACGTCTTGAGCTCGGGACTCCGTTCCGCCCGGTCCGACGGCCACAACGAAACACTCACACCCTTGTTCCGCGCACGATTCAACTGCGCGCGCAACGACGAGTGCGTAGCGATGATCTCAGCCCAGTCGGCAGGATCCCACGACGGCTGCGCGCCGAGCAATATCGCGGTGTGCGTTTTCGTCCCGCGATACAATGCGTCGAGACGTTCCTCCGCACCGAAGTAGACGACGCCGGCACCAGCCGCCCGCGAGTCCCGCTCGAATTCCTCGGCGACGTCCCGCAGGTCGGCATCCGTAGCAACAGGCGCTCCGCCCACCACTCGTCGCCCGCCAGCTCGTACATACCCAACTACCGCCGGATGCAACCGCGAGAACCAGAGCTCGAACCCAGGATTCAGTATCTGGTACGCAGTGGAATTCCACCCGTACTCCAGCACCAGCTCCCGCGCCCGGTCATACTCGGCGCCGCTCTGCGCACTCGGCGTCATCACGGCGCTCATTTCTCTGTATCGCGCAGCGCGGGGCTATCGCCGGCTGTGCGCCGGAAGCCCGAGCACGCGATTGAGCCAGCGCACGAACGGCAACATCGTCGCGTACTGCTTCGCGATCATGTCCGGCAGCTTCGCACTCGACATGTCGTCTTCCGATAGCTCGCGACTCACCGTGAACGACTTGTATCGCAAGAGATCTGCAGCAGGATGCTCTGGATCGAACGCGCGCGGTGTCCGCTTCAACACTGCCTCGTCGCTCAACGTACCGAACGCGCGCTTGAATGCCGGCTGCTGCAGGATCGATCGCAATTCTTCATGATCATCCGCGATCGCTTCACGCAGCGTCTTCAAGGCAGCCGCAGGTGGCATCCAGATCCCGCCCGCAACGATGCACTCCCCCGGCGCGATCTGAAAATAGAATCCGGCCCCACCGTGCACGGCAGCAGTACCAACAGCATGCCCGGCGTCACGATGATAGAACCACGCCGCAGCATTGGTCTTGTACGGCGACTTGTCCTTGGAGAACCGCACGTCGCGGTAGATCCGGAATATCGACCGCTTGGGATTCCCCACCATCTCCGGCGCAATCTCGCCGAGCCGCGCGTCGATCTCCTCGACCAGCACCTGCAGCGGGCGCTTGACTTCAGTTTCGTATCGCGACCGGTTCGCCTCGAACCACTCGCGCTTGTTGTTCCGCGCCAGGCCGCGCAGAAAGGTCAGTGCCGCAGGTCTGAATCCGGTGAACTTCTCAGGTGCGTTGCTTACGGACGCTCTCTCCGCCTTGCTCTCCGTCCTGCCAGACCTCTTTCCTGTTGTCTTCTTCTTCGTAGTCGCCATCTCTCACGTTGTTGCGGGTCGTACTGCGATCCGTCGCTCATCCGCGTCGCGCTGGCCGAGGAATTCGCCAACGCCGGAGAGCCACTCTACATGATCGCACACTATCTTGAGCGACGCCAACATCGGGACCGCGATGAAGGCGCCGGCGATTCCCCAGATCTCCCACCAGAACGCGACTCCGATGAATATCGCGACGGGATTGAGAGACAGCCGATGCCCCATCACCATCGGGCCGATGAGATTGCCCTGGATGAGATTCAGCGCGACGAAGCTCCCGGGCACGATCAGCGCGTGACCGACGTTGTCGAACACGGTGAGCGATGCGATGGTGAGTATCGCAACGAGCGTGAGCGCGCCGATGTACGGTATGAACTCGAGACAAGTGACAAGTGCGCCCCACAGAAACGGGTTCGGCATCTTGAGCAGATACATGATGCCGGTGAACACGGCACCCTCGGCGAGATTGAGTAGCGCCGACGTCACGAGATATCGCGATATCGACGCCTCGATCTGCCGCGCGACTTCTATCGCCGTCCGCTGGCTCGCTGCCCCCGTCGCGACCTTTATCGTCTTCTGCAGAAAGAGATCGCCCGCCGCGAGCAGGAAGAAGAGCAGCACGAGCACCTCGAGCAACGCTCCGATGATGCTCTGCGTCGTTCCGAAAAAGCGCGACCCCAGGCTCGGCCCCGCCACAACAACAGTGCGCGTCGGTGTGCCACTGCCGGATACGCTGGTAACCTTGTCCATCTGCTCGGCGGTGCGCGACACCTGCTCCATCGGCTTCATGATCTTGTGAAGCTTGTCGCCGGCCTGCTTGAGCGTCGCGGGCGCGGACGTGAGCCATCCCTGCGCGGGCGCCGCGAGCTCGTACACGCCGAGGCCAAGGCCGCCGGCGAGCGCGAGTATCAGTACGCCGGCTGTGAGCGCCGCGGGAAGATGCAGCACTCTCCGCGTCCACCTTATCGCCGGACTCAACAGGAAGTTGAGCTCGAAGGCGAAGAAGATGGGGATGAAAAACGCGCGGCCAAAGTACAGTGTGTAGACCACCGCGAGCAATGCAAGAATTGCAAGGCTCAGCGAGTGGCGCATCACGCTGACATCGGCCGCGCGCGCTTCAGGTTCGTCTGTCACGGCGCGTTGTTCGATGCGGCTTACCGGTTCGATGCCATGCCCTGTGCCTTCTGCGCCAGAGCGAAAAGTCCCTGTGTGTTCTGCACTCCCTTCAGTGCCGCGATCGCCTTCTGAAGCTGATTGTCGTCATCGAGATACTTCCGCTTGGCCGCGGAATCGCCGAACGCCATCGTCGTGATGCGCTGCCCGATGATCCGGTCGAGCTCGGTTCCGGCGCCCTTCGCGAGCAACGTCGAATCGACCGTAACACCCTTCTTCTTCAACTGCGCGAGGAAGGTGTTCCGTATCTCCGGCGTCACCGTGAAGTTGGGCTTCACCTTGCCCTTCATCTCGGCGGCGTAATCCTGCATCGCCTGCGCGAAGATCTGCGACTTGGGTGCGAGGCTCTTGAGCAGGTCCTGCTCCGGCGTGCTCAACGTGTCAGGCTTGACGATGATGTCAGGCGTGATGCCGCCACCGCCGTACACTATGCGGCCTGCATCGCTCTTGTACTGCGGACGCGCACGACGCATGGAGTCGGTCTCGAGCGAGTCCGGCATGACTTCCACGAACTCTCCATCCGGCAGCAGCTTGCGCTCCTTCTGAATCGACCGGCCACTCGGCGTATACCACTTGGCCGTCGTCATCTTGAGCGCGTAACCGCCATCCAGCTTGAAGAGACTCTGGACAAGTCCCTTTCCAAATGATGTAGTGCCCATGATCAGCGCGCGGTCGTGATCCTGCAGCGAACCGGCGACGATCTCCGATGCGGATGCCGTATGGCCATCGACGAGCACGACTATTGGAATCTTGGGCTCCTTGGGCGCGTCGGTCGCGCTGTAGGCCTCGACTTCACCCGTGCGTCCGCGAACGCTCAGGATGGACTGGCCCTGCGGGAGGAACAGGTTGCTGGTCGAGATAGCCTGGTCCAAAAAGCCACCCGGATTGCCGCGCATGTCGAAGACGATGCGATTCGCACCGGCCTTGGTGACGTCGCTGATCGCGTCGCTCACTTCCTGCGTCGCCGTCTCGTTGAACTGCTGCAACGGGATGTAGCCGACGTTTCCGAACACCAGCGTGTACGGAACGGCGGGGATGTGCACGATGGCGCGCGTAAACGTCACCGGAATCGGGTCCGCCACACCGGCGCGTCCGAACTTGACGCTCACCTTGGTGCCGGGATCGCCCTTGAGCTTGTCCGATACCTGGGCGCTGGTCCAGCCGCGTGCGTTCGCGGTATCGATCTGGAGAATACGGTCGCCTTCCATCACGCCGCCCGCCGACGCCGGCGTGTGCGGGAATACGCGCTGCACGGTGATGAAGCCGCTGGTCGGGGCGATCTCCATTCCGATTCCGCCGTACTTGCCCCCCGTCTGCTGGCTGAACTGGTCGAATTCCTTCTTGGTGAACAGGACGGAATAAGGGTCGTTCAGCTCCTTCACGAGGCCGGTTGCGGCCTTCTCGTAGAGCGCGTTGGCGCCGACGCTATCGACGTAGCGCGAGGCAGTGATTCTGAGCACTTCGTCGAGCAGCTGAGCGCTGGCGACAGTTTCGTGCTTCTGATAGACAAAGGCCCCGACAACGAGGGGGAGCACGACCGTCCCGAGGACGGCCAGATGTAGGACGCGAGGTTTACGCATAGTGGTTGTAAAACTACGGGGCTATAGTGTTCCGTGTTGCCAGCACGTAGTCCACGTGCCACTCACGGTCGAGCTGGTGAAACGATGCGTCTCTAAGGAGTCCCGCGGCGATAAGCATCTCGTGCGCCGGTTGTAATACCCGCTGCAGATGAGAAGGATATCGCTGAGTAAGAGGCAATTGCGAAGCCAGTAGGCCAAGAGAGATGCGCCAGGTTATGTGGTCCTGCGATCTGGCCGTTGCCAGCAGACGGTAGAGCCGGCGAGCGACCGGGTTGGACAGACTGCCATACTGCTGGAGCGAGAGCGAGATTGTGTTGCCGGCCGCGATGTTGGCGCGAAGCTGCGGTGATACGACTACCCGCGCGTCGCCCGGCTCCGAGGCCGAAAGTGCTGAGAAAAGCGCCAGCTGGTCCCGATCGGTCAAGCGGCGCCGCTGGATCGTGACCGAGCTGAGGATGGTGAAAGTCCCTTCGAACGGTCGTTCGGAAGCAATCTGGTACGCGCCACTCGATTCAAGTCTCGTCCGCTCCAGCCGGTTCAACGCGGATCTGAGCTGCTCGTAGGTGCGGCCGTCCACCTTTCGGCCGATCGATCGGAGGAACGAGTGAAGCGTGAAACGAACGACACCGTCGGCGGGGAAGCCAGCCTCCCCGAAGCGGTGCAGGATCTCGACGTAAACGTCCTGATCAAAGGTACCCGGTAGCCTGTCGCCGGGTGCAGGGAGCACGCGCCAGCGGCCACCCCCCGGTGGGGTATACGTTATGGCGCCCTCGTCCGCCGAGTCGCTGAGGCGGAAGAGGGGAAGGGCTTCGAGCGACCGGTCGAGGGCGACTGTCTTGCTCGTCGGCCGTCGGCCGGGCACTGCCAGATGCATACCTATAGAATAGGCGATGCCGGCACGCTTGGAAGAGGGAAGTGGAACGGGAAGTGAATAGGGAACGGCGTACCTGTGGCGTCGAGCAACCGGAGACCAGACCATTCACAAGCCGAGCGATAGATCATTGATGGCCCTTCTGACGTACGCCGGCGAGATAGCGGTCACTGTCGTCCTTCTCGCACTGGTGCTGATTGGCGTTCTGTCGGTAACGCATGGTACGCCGGTGCGCACGGTCATAGCGCCAGGCACCTCCGATCGACCGCCCGTGGTGGGCGATTCGCTCTTCGCGGAAGCGATGGAGCTGTACACCAGCACGCACTTCTCGCGCGGCAACGCGGTTACGCTCTGCCTGAACGGTGACGGGACGTATCCGCGATTATGGAAAGACATATCATCTGCGAAGCACACGCTCACGGTGCAGATGTATTACTCCGAGCCTGGCAAGGTCGCGGATGAGATGAGGGATCGTCTGATAGAGCGTGCGCGTGCAGGAGTCCGCGTGCTGGTGCTGCTCGACGCGTTTGGATCCGGTCCGCTGCGCAAGACGGACTTCGTCGAGAAGCTGCGTGCCGCGGGTGCACACGTTGCGTGGCTGCGGCGTATCCGGTGGTACACACTCAATCGTGCGGCAACGCGCTCGCACGTGCGCGCGGTGGTGATCGACGGTCACATCGCGTACACGGGCGGCTTCGGTCTCGCCGATTACTGGCAGGGTGACGGCCACCACGAGAACCAGTGGCGCGAGTCGAACGTACGCTTCGAGGGGCCGGCAGTCGCGGCGCTCCAGGCTGCATTCGCCGCGGGATGGGCCGAGGCTACGGGAATGCTGCTCACCGGCGATACGTTCTTCCCACCCGCTATCTTCGAACCGGTAGGCAATACGGTCGCGGGATTGATGTACACCACTCCGGCCGTCGGGAGCACGATCGCAGAGCGTTTTCTCGCGCTGACCATCGCGAGCGCACAGAAGACTCTCTACATAACCAATTCGTATTTCGTACCGGACGCGGAATTCCGCACGATGCTGATCGATGCCGTCAAGCGAGGGGTCGATGTGCGCGTGATCACCGCCGGCGACAGGAGCGATGTGAAGACCACGGTGTTCGCAGGACGGGCATATTATGAGGAGATGTTGCGCGGCGGTGTGCACATCTACGAATACACTCCGACGATGATACACTCCAAGACGATCGTTGCGGATGGATTGTGGTCATCCGTAGGCTCCATGAACTTCGACAACCGCTCGCTGGCCTTCAACAACGAGTCCAATCTCAACGTACTCGGTGCCGGATTCGGCGCCGAGATGGATTCGGTCTTCATGGACGATCTCAAGTACTCCAAGGAGATAAAGCTGCCCGAGTGGGAGCACCGGTCGCTGTACGAGAGGACGATCGAGTGGGGGGCGGAGAAGTTGTGGCGGGTCCTGTAGGTCCAATGACGTTCCGTGAGACAGTCCGGACGCCGTCATTCCCGCGAAAGCGGGAATCCATGTGTCGCTCGTCATTCCCGCGAAAGCGGGAATCCATGTGTAGCTCGTCATTCCCGCGAAAGCGGGAATCCATGTTATCGATCTCTGGATGCGATGTTACCATGAACCTGGTCGGCAGCAGATGGATTCCCGAGGCGCGGATGCATCCGCGCCCTACAGCGGGAATGACGAATCTGGTGAGCTTTCGCGAACTCGACGAGTAACCGAACCGTGCGACCTCCAGATCCCCTCGCTGACTTCCATCCCATAATCCGCGAATGGTTCGCCGAGACACTCGGTGCACCATCGCCGCCACAGATTCAGGGATGGCCGGTAATCGCGAGCGGTGACCACGCTCTGATTCTCGCACCGACCGGAACCGGAAAGACGCTTGCCGCCTTTCTGTGGGAGCTCAACGCGCTGATCGTCGAGGGGCTCGCGGCGCCGCTCGCGAACGGTGTGCATCTGCTGTACGTGTCACCCCTCAAGGCGCTCAACAACGACATCCAGCGCAATCTCGAGCGGCCACTCGCCGAGCTGCGCAGGAGATTCGAGCAGGCGGGTCTCGCCTTTCCCGAGATACGCGTGGCAGTGCGCACCGGCGATACGCCTGCGAGCCAGCGCCAGCGCATGATCCGCAAGTCGCCGCACATTCTCATAACGACGCCCGAATCGCTCAACATCATGCTGACTTCGTTGCGCGGACGCGGAATGTTCGCATCGACGCGCACGGTGATTCTGGACGAGATTCACGCTGTCGCAGGAACCAAGCGCGGAGCTCATCTGGCCGTCACCATGGAGCGGCTGGTTCAGCTCACTCCCAGTTCGGAAGGTCCGCAGCGAATAGGTCTGTCGGCGACGCAACGTCCGCTCGACGAAGTAGCTCGCTTCCTCGGCGGTACCGATCGCAAGGTCTCGGTCGTGGATTGCGGACTCGCCAAGGAGCTGCAGCTGTCGGTGCAATCTCCTGTTCCGGATCTCGCCAGGGTCGATGGCAGTGTGTGGCCTTCGGTTGCGCAGCTCGTGCTGAACGAAACGCGCAACGCGCGCACCACACTGGTCTTCGTGAACAATCGCGCGCAGGCGGAGCGCATCGCGGCACGCGTGAACACGCTCGCGGAAGAAGAGATCGCGCAACCTTATCACGGCTCCATCGCCCGCGAAAGACGCCTCGGACTGGAACAGCGTCTCAAGGCAGGCGAGCTGCGCGCGCTCATTACCACCAGCTCGCTCGAGCTGGGCATCGACATCGGCAGTGTGGATCTCGTGATCCAGCTTCAATCCCCCAAGCGCGTCTCGGCGGCGCTGCAACGCGTAGGACGCGCGGGACACACACTGGGCGTTGCAAGCCGCGGCGTCTTCGTCCCGACCTTTCGCGATGATGCGATGGAGACCGCCGCAATAGTCTCGGCGATGCGCGCTGGCGAGGTCGAGCCCACGCGCGTGATTCAGAATGCGCTCGACGTACTGGCGCAGGTGATAGTCGCCGCGGTATCCGTGGATGACTGGGACGCGGACGAGCTGTACGCACTCATCCGGCGCTCGTATCCGTACAACGCACTCCCACGCGCGCCGTACGACGAGGTCGTCGCGATGCTGTCCGGCAAGTACCCGTCCGAAGTCGCGGCGGAGCTGGAAGCGCGCATTTCGTTCGATCGTGCGACCAACAAGCTCACGGGCTCGCGCGCAAGCAGGATGACGGCAGTGATATCCGGCGGCACCATCCCCGACCGCGGTCTCTACACGGTGAATCTCGCGGACCGCACGAGGCTCGGCGAGCTGGACGAGGAATTCGTGCACGAGTCGCGCGTCGGCGACGTCTTCCAGCTGGGGTCCACCACGTGGCGCATCGCGGAGATCGGTCACGATCGCGTGGTGGTGACGCCAGCACCTGGCGCGCCGGCGCGGATGCCGTTCTGGCACGGCGAATACTCGGCGCGGTCCGTGGCACTCAGTGCGCGAGTGGGCCAACTGCGCCGCGAGCTGGTCGCAGGTGTGAGCGACGATGAGCTCACCGCGCGCTACGCATGTGACGAGGCGACGATCGACACGTTGCGCAAGTACGTCGACATGCAGCGGCTCTCGACGGGCGTCGTACCGGACGATCGCACCATAGTCGTCGAGCACTTTCGCGACGAGACGGGCTCGGTGCGCGTCGTGATCCACGCGACCTTTGGCGGAAGGGTGAATGCGCCGTGGGCAATGGCTCTCGCTCACCGTGCTCGAGAATCACTGGGCGGCATGGATGTTCAGGTTCAGACTACGGACGATGGCATCATGCTCCGCATGCCGGATCTCGGATCGCCGCCGCCGGTTCACGCGCTCATGGGAATGACCGCCGCGGAAGCCGAGCAACTGGTGATGGAGGAGGTCGGCGCGTCATCGCTGTTCGGCGCGCGGTTCCGCATGAACGCGGGCCGCGCACTGCTGTTGCCGCGCGGAATGCCGAACAAGCGCATGCCGCTCTGGCTGCAACGGCTCAAGGCGCTGGACCTATTGCAGACCGTGCGCGAGTTCCCGAGTTTCCCGATCCTGGTCGAGACGTACCGCGAAGTCCTGCAGGACGCATTCGACATCGAGTCGTTGAAGGATGTGCTGCGCGCGTTGGAAGACGGACGCATCGCGGTACACGTTGTTGAGACCGACAAGCCGTCGCCGTTCGCGGCCAGCCTTCAGTTCGGCTTCGTGATGGACTGGCTCTACGGCGACGATACTCCACGCGCAGAGCAGAGAGCCGCGCTCCTGTCGCTCGATCGCGCGATGCTGGACGAGGTGATGGGCAACGTCGAGCATGACGACGAGACACTGAAAGCGCTGTGGGAGATAGTGGAGCGCCGAAAGAACGCGCTCGAGACGAGCATCGACCCAGCGCGCGCATCGGACTATGGGCCTGGCGAGGGTGGCAGGCGTGGTCTTCTCGCGAGGTACGTAGCGCTCGCCGGCCCTGTCACCGTTGCCGAGATTCACGAGCGGTACGGATGGCCGCTGCGCTGGGTCGAGGCGATAATGGACGAATGGCGCAAGCGCGGACGCGTTGTCGTTGGTCGCTTCCGGCCGGAGGTGAGCGGCGTCGAATATCTGTCCCGTCGCACCGCGGAGATCGCGCGTCGCCGGGCACTCGCTGCGCTGCGCAAGCAGATCGCAGCGGTGAAGATGCCCGCGTTCGCTGCATTTCTGTCACGCTGGCAGCATGTGGATCCGCGCGACCAGCTCGACGGTGCAGTCGGTGTGGAGACTGCGCTGCGCCAGCTGTACGGACTCGCGCGTCCTGCAGTGGGTTGGGAGCGCGATTATCTCAAGTCGCGCGTTCGCGATTACAATTACGCGTGGCTCGCCGAGTGGATGTCGGGTGGTGAGCCAGTATGGATCGGGGAGGGGAATCGCGATGGCGAGGCGGAAGTCGTTGCGCTGGCGCGTATGCGATTCGTCGAGCGGGGTCGGGGCGGCGTGTGGCTGCAACCTCCCGACGAATCGGTGATCGCTGAGCTGAGTGCAAACGCGCGCACCGTGTACGACGCGATAGTTCAGGAAGGCGCGTCCTTCATTACAGATCTGCAGGCGACGATCTCGATCTCGCCGCTATCGCTGCGTGAAGCATTGCGCGAGCTGTCGGCGCTCGGTCTCGTAACCAACGACACTGCTGAAGCGATGCGGCAGGTGCTGCGATGGAAGCCCATCATGCCGAACGCCGCGTATGATCCCGATCGCTGGCTTCCGACGAGTTTCTTCGACGGGACAGATCGCCAGGTACGACAGCGTCGCCCGAATCTGCGCCGTCTCCCGAAATGGACGCGCCCCGATCGCCCGGGTCGTTCCGGCGGAGTGTCTGCGTGGACCGGACGCTGGTCGCTGGTGAACAAGCCCGGCGTACTTGGCCGCCCGCTCGATGCGGATGATCGTGCGGCTGCGATCGCGCGCAAGTGGCTGGAGCGGTACGGAGTCGTGTCGCGCGACTGGTGGCGTCGCGAGCGCCCCCCGGTTTCGTGGCGCACGATCTACGACGAGCTCAAGCGACTGGAATTTCGCGGCGAGGTTCGTCGGGGTTACTTCGTGCGCGGACTCGCCGGCGCGCAATTCGCACTGCCGGATGCGGTCGAGCGGCTGCGCGAAGTAGCGGGTTCCGATGCGCACGAATCTCCGTTCGTGGTCATCGCGTCGAGCGATCCTGCCAACCCGTACACACTCGCGCTCGAGGGAATTGATCGCGATCCGCTCTCGCGGCCGCGTGGATCCGGTGCGCTGCTCGTAATGCGTGCGGGTCGCGTTGCGCTCGCGGTGGAGGGAAGAGGGAAACGGATCGTCGCCGCGGATTGGCTGTCCGAAGACGAAGCCGCGGAAGCACGCCGAGTGCTCGCCGAGCATTTACGCGGCGAGCGAGGCGCGCGGTATCTGATGTAGTACCTCGTCATCCCGGTTGCACGCGGGGATGACGATTGTGCTGGGACGGATTACGCGTTCGGTGCGAGCGCGGGTAGCAGGTCGGCCTTTCCCGTGACCGCTATCTGCGCGACCATTCGCCCGTACAACGCTCCGATCACATTTCCCGTTCCGCTGTAGCCGCCGATCGCCCACACTCCCTGCCGCACCTGCTCCATCACAGGCAGGATGCCAGCCGAGTACGAAACAGCGGCGGCCCATCTGTGTCGTACGTGCTGTGTCACACCGACAGTATCGCGCAGGACGCGCTCGATGCACTGCTGTACTTCGCTCGTCGGATCGGTGTCAGTCGTCCATTCATCTTCGACGAATCTGTCCCTGCAGCCGCCGATCACGACGCGGCCATCCGGTAGCTGCTGCCAGTAGTCGTAGCCCCAACGGCTGTACACGGGCCGCGGAATGTCGACGTCGGGTGCAGGGTCGGTGCCGAGCATCTGCAATCGCGCGGTGCGCACACGTCCTGCAAGCTCCGGAAGCAGCAGCTCGAGATGTCCATCCACGGCGACGATGACGTGATTGCAACGCACGCGGCCGTCGTTCGTGCGCACCTCGCCGTTGTCGAGTGAATATGCGCGCGATCGTTCGTGGAGTGTGGCGCCGAGTTCCACTGCACGTCGTGCGAGAGTGCGACAGCGCGCGAGCGGATTGAACGAACCATCCGCGGGAAAGATGAGACCGCGTCCATCGCGGCCATCATATGGCGTGACTGCAAGTCCGTCGGCGCGCATCGCGGCCAGTTGCAGTGCGCAATCACGCTCTTCTGCTTCAGAGCTTGCGAGCCGGAGTGAGCCGCAACGTCGTACGGTATGTGGCGCATCCTCAGCGATGCGATCCATTTCGTCGAGCGTGAGCTGATAGATGCGTCGCGCGCGCGCATCGCCGAGCGCAGCGACGGCGTCGTGGTAGAAGACGGAGAGGCCGGCGAGTAGAAAGCCGCCGTTACGTCCCGCGGCACCGCCGCCGACGGAGTTCGCATCGAGACCGACCACGCGCTGTCCAAGTCGGAGCAGCTCGTGGATACACGACAACCCGGAGCCACCGAGCCCAACGACGCACACATCCGTTTCCGTGTCGCCTTCGAATTTCGGGAACGAGACGGAAGAAAGGTCTTCGCCCCATGCGGGCGTGTTGAAACGACGAAGCGTATCCACGTTCGGAGAGAGTAGCGGTCAGACACCCACGGGGCAAGCAATGACAGGCAGAATGCAAATCGCCGCGAGCGACTCGTGCATGACTCTCTCTTGCCGCGTCGAGTCGCGCCATTGCGGAAATATCTGCGATGTGGCTCGATCGCTATCACTCTGAGACACCGAGCAGCGCGAGTGCCCGTTGTGCTGTTATCTTGGCGCATGGATCGCCCGACTGACGCCACGATCGCCGAGCGCACCGGACCGCGAATTACGCCCGGCTGGGTGCTGGGTGCATCGCTGCTCGGTATTTCCGTTGCGGGACCGCTCACGCGACTGTCGTCCGCCGATCCACTGGCGATTGCCATTGGGCGCATCGCGTTCTCGCTCGTCGTGATCGGCGTGTTGCTTGCGGCGACCGGCGAGTGGCGACAGTTCGCGCGGCTCGAGCGCTTCGAATGGTTCCTCGCCATCGGCGCGGGCGCGGTGCTGGCGCTGCATTTCTGGTCCTGGAATGCGTCGCTTCATCTCACGACAATTGCAGCGTCCACTACGCTGGTGACGAGTCTTCAGCCGGGCTTCGTCGCGATTTTGTCGATCTTCATCGCGCACGAAGCGCCGAGCCGGCGGCAGATTGTCGGACTGACCATCGCCACGTTCGGTGCCATCTCGATAACCGTGCCGGATTTCATGACCGGTGCCGCGACGGTTGCGACACCGAACCCGCTGCTGGGGAACGCGCTCTCCGTCGGCGCCGCGCTTGCGGCCGCGCTGTACATGGTCGTCGGCCGCAGATTGCGCTCGCGGCTGGGCGCATGGTCGTACGTTGCACTGGTGTACAGCGCTGCGCTCGTCACACTGCTGTGCATAGCCGCCGTCTCGGGAATACACGTCGCGCCTCAGCCACCGCGCGATCTCATGATATTCGTCGCGCTGGCACTCGGCCCCATGCTGCTCGGCCATACTGGAATGAACTGGGCCCTGGAGCACCTTCCTGCTTACATCGTCAACCTCACGATGCTCGGCGAGCCCGTTGGTGCAACGATACTCGCAGCGCTATTGCCCGGGATTCACGAAATTCCGAGATGGACCACGCTTGTGGGCGGCGCGATAATCCTGGTCGGCTTCATTGTCACGGTGTGGAATCGAGAGGAGAAAGTGGAGCTTGTCGAAGCGCCGTAGCGAAATTCGTCATTCCCGCGAAAGCGGGAATCCATGTTATGGATCTTCGAGTGCGATGACAGCAGGAAACGGGTCGGCAGCAGATGGATTCCCGCTTTCGCGGGAATGACGACGGACACATGGATTCCCGCTTTCGCGGGAATGACGACGATCTGAGCCCGCGCCCTACGCGCGCGTACCGTTCCTTCCGATCGCGGCGCGCACCGCTTCTCTCATCGCCATCACGACATCGTCGTCCGCAGCGCCGGAATCTTCCCGCACGTGCAACTCGATGCCATCTGCGACCAGCACTCGGCGCCACGTCGCGGGTTCGTCGCCCTGCATCACCACTTCATCGGCGCGAACGAGTAGTGCAGGCTCGAGTGATCCCGCCACGCGCTTCTCGAGCACGTCGCCGGTCAGTGTCAGAACTTCCTTTTTGATAGCGTCGAGTGATTGACCTTCGCGCTGTCTGATCTTGACCGTCAGAAGCTGCAGCAGATGCCGGTAATGATACGTTGCTGCCGTGCCGGTACCTTGCGGGCGATCGATCAATCCCGCGGAAACGTAGAAACGAACCGATCGCGCGGACGGCGCTGCGCGTGCCGACGCATTGGTCGGACGAATGCCTGCCGAGTCTACAAGACTGGCGGCGTGAGCGGCGAGCCCTCTGGCATTCCAGGGAGCGTGTCGAGCGTGGGCGCGGAGGAGGGCAACCGGCGATTCAGCCATGTGGATAGGATAACGTTAAAATCGTCTGGACGCTCGTCCTGCGGTAGATCGCCGGCTGGCGAGAGGATGTGGACGTCGAAATCCGGCTTGAGTGTTCTGAATCCCCGGATCTCTTCCACGGGCGCGATCTGCGCCTCCTCGCCCCAAAATAACAGCGCCGGCTGATGCAGGCGCCGGAGCGCTCGCCGCACGTCGATGTTGAGATGGCCCGCGATGAACGCCGCCGGCGCATGTCGAGCCCCGCGCTGATGCGAGACGTCATAGCTGACAGCGACCAGCTCGTCGGTCACGAGCGTGTTATCCGCGTAGGCCTCTTCCAGAAAATGCCTGAGGCTGCGCCGCGATACGAGGGCGTTGAATGCAGCCGTCCCCACCACCGGCGTATCGATCGCCATGCGGCCAGCGTCACCGCCCACACCCGGCGCACCGTTGAGACGCGTCAGTCCGGTAGGCTGGATCAGCACCAGCTCCGGGAAACGGTGCGGGTCACGCGCTCCCAGTATTATCGCGTAGGCTGCGCTGAGCGAGTTTGCTACCAGGATGCAGGGTCCGCCAATGACCTGGGCGACAAAGTCGGATATGAGAGCGATGTACGTGCGCGAGGTGTACCGGATCGCGGGCCGGTCGGACCGGCCGAAGCCGAGCAGGTCGATCGTGTAGACCGTGTGATCGCGGGCCAGGTAATCGACGTTGTGGCGCCACTCGAACGACCAGGCCGCCGCATGAATTCCATGGATCAGGAGCAGCGCGGGCCCCTCGCCCCGCTTTGTGAACGATATCCGCCGGCCGCGCCAGCTCCAGCCGCCTTCCTCGCCACCTATGAAATTCGGAATCCTGTCGACGCCGCGCTTGGCGTACGCGTTATAGGCCGCCGCGGCGCCGAGTAGCGCACCGCCCGAGACCAGCAACCTGCGCCAGAAGGAAGAGCCGTCGTCGTTGCTCAATTCGTCACCATCGTCGTCGTGACGAAGAGGTTCAATGCGGTGTCGAGCCATGATCGGAGCGTCGTCGAAGTGTCTGTCCCTCTACCGCTGGCACATACCGGGCCGCGCGGCAGAGGTGGAAAATGTCGAATCGTACGATTGAATGATACGAAGAAGGCCCCCGGAGGGGCCTTCTCGTCGATCGGTAGCTGCCGAACCAATCCGATCGAAATCAGCGCCGCGAGCGCCCCGCGGACCGGCTGGACGAGCGGCTGGCCTTGTGGGTCGTCTTGTGACCGGAGCTCTTTTTGGCGGAGGTCTTTCCAGACTTTTTTGCCGCCGGCGCCGACTTGCGCGCCGCAGCCTTATGAGTCGCAGACTTACGAGCTGTCGTCTTACTGGCGGCCTTGTGCGCGCCTGCTGTCTTCTTTACAGTGGACTTCTTCGCAGCTGCCTTCTTCGGGGCCGGCTTGGCAGCGGCCTTGGAATGCGACTTTGCCGCAGCCTTTGCGGCCTTTTTCGCGGCCGGTTTGGCAGCGCTCTTGTGAGCTGTTTTCGCTGCCTTGTGAGCCGCTTTCGCTGCCGGCTTGGCAGCCGGCTTTGGTGCAGGCTTCGGGGCGGACTTGGCCCCCGATTTGGTAGCCGACTTGGCTGGCGTCGCCTTTCCGGCGCTCTTTGCGGCCGACTTGGGTGGAATCGGCTCGATGATGATTACCTCGTCGATGTCGACGTCATCCAGATCATCCAGCTCATCCTCCAGCTCCTCGATGTCGTCGTCGACGATCGGGCTCTTGGGAGGGATGCTGAGCGACGAGTCCAGCGATTCGAAG
>DAHUXM010000020.1 GCA_027307165.1 Gemmatimonadota bacterium
AGATGAGCGGTTTCGTGTGAAGTCTGCGCCAATAGCTGGCGGAGAGGGGTTACGTCGTCGAGAATCCAGAACGAGCGGCCGTGGGTTGCGACGACGAGATCGCTATCCTTGACGACGAGGTCGCGGATCGACGTCGCGGGAAGGTTCTGCCGCAGCGACTGCCAGTGGTCGCCGTCGTCGAAGGAGACATAGACAGTGGTTTCGGTTCCGGCGTAGAGCAGACCCTTGCGGACGGGGTCTTCGCGCACCGTGTTGACTGGCGCATCGTCGGGAAGTCCGGTGTCGATCTCCTTCCACGTCTTTCCACCGTCGTGAGTGCGGTAGATGTGAGGATGGAGGTCGTCGAGCCGGAAACGATTCACTGCAGCATATACTGTCTGATCATCGAAGTGCGACGCATCGAGCTGCGCGACCTTGCTCCATGGCGTGATGCCGGACGGTGTCACATTGCTCCACGTCTTTCCGCCGTCGCGTGTTACATGAATCAAGCCATCGTCGGTGCCGACCCAGATGACGTTGGCGTTGCGGTACGACGGAGCGATGCTGTAGATGACACCGCGATGATGGCCGTGCGCAGGATCGGCACTGACAAATGAGCCGAGTGTCGCGGGGATGCCGGGATCTTCACGGGTGAGGTCCGGGCTTATGACGTCCCAGCTCTGACCGCCGTTGCGCGTTCTGAAGAGAACGTTGCTCGCGAGAAAAAGTGTGTGCGGATCGGCGTAGGAAAAGATGAGCGGAGCAGTGCGGTTGAAGCGATACTTGCCGTCCCTGATCGCCTCGGGAGCGACATTCTGGTTCTGGCCCGTGACGCGATCGTAGCGCGTTGCCTTGCCGCCGAACACGATGTTCGAGTCGAGCGGATCGGGGGCTACATAGCCGTATTCTTCAGTACCGACCGGATGAAATTCACGGAACGTGATTGCACCATCGTTGCCGCGGCTTGCGATCGCGGCGGATCCGCTTTCCTGTTGACCGCCGTAAACCTGATATGGAAAACGATTGTCGGTGGCGACGTGGTAGAACGCAGCGGTCGGCTGGTTGTACCATGAGCTCCAGGTCTTTCCGCCGTTGACGCTTATGGTTGCGCCCTGATCGACGGCAAGAAGCAGGATCTCGGGATGCAGCGGGTTGATCCAGATTGCGTGGTAATCATCGCCGCCTGGCGCACCCTTGATCGCGGTGAAGGTTGCGCCGCCGTCCATCGAACGATATGTCGAAGTATTGCAGACGTAGATCTCGTCGGGGTTGCGTGGATCGGCGCGGACCCAGGCGAAATCGGATCCGCGACCCCAGACGCGCTGCTCGTTGTTTACGCGTGTCCAGCTCTCGCCAGCGTCGTCGGATCGGAACAGGCCGCCGGCGTCACGTTTTGCTTCGACGAGTGCGTACATGCGATTGTGATTGCCTGGCGCAACGGTGAAGCCGATGCGTCCGAGGCCCTGCGTGTCGGTTGGAAGCCCGCGTGTCAACTGATGCCAGCTGGTGCCGCCATCTACAGACTTGAACAATCCGCTGCCGGTACCGTTGTACGAATCGCTCGATGTCCATGGTGGGCGTCGTGATGCCCACATGCTGGCGTAGACGATCTGCGGATTGGTGGGATCGAATGCGAGATCGATGCCGCCGGTGTTCTCGTCCTTGTAGAGAACCCTGGTCCAGTTCTCTCCGCCGTCGGTCGAGCGAAAGATTCCACGCTCGGTATTGGGACCGTACGGGTGGCCGAGCACTGCCGCGAATACGCGGTTGGGATTGGATGGATCAACAATTATTGATGCGATTTGTTGACCGTCGCGGAGGCCGAGGTGGCGCCAGGTCCTGCCTGCATCGGTGGACTTGTAGATCCCGTTGCCGGTGGAGAGATCGGGGCGGCGAAGGCCTTCGCCGGAACCGACGTAGATGACGTTGGGGTCCGATGGCGCGAGTGCAATGGTGCCGATGGAACCAGTCGATTCGGAGTCGAAGATCGGATTCCAGGTGCGGCCGGCATCGGTGGTCTTCCAGACGCCGCCGTCGTTGACGCCGACGTAGAAAGTGTTGGGCTGATCGGGGATTCCGGCGGCGCCGACGGTTCGGCCGCCGCGAAAGGGGCCTATGAGCCGATAGCGCAGGCTGGAGTACATCGCCGGATCGATGGTCTGGGATTGCGCGGCGAGTGGGAGAGAGGTGATCGCTGCAGAAGCGACGAGGGAAGCCAGGATTGAAAGACGCACGGTATGTCTGATTGGAAGCCGGTTGGAAGCCGGGAAGTCTGGTTGGAAGCCGGGAAGCTTATCCGGTCTCGATTGCATTATAAGTGAAAGGCACGGATGCATCCGTGCCCCACAGTCGCGTCCGTCGTTGCTGGTGCGTGGACGTCGTCATCGTGGAGACCGATAACATGGATTCCCGCGTTCGCGGGAATGACGAAGAACGGGGGGATGGCGAACAACGCGGAATTGACGAGCAACGCGGAACTGACGAGCAACGCGGAATGACGACTTCGGGCATCCGCCTCTACTGTTCGTACTGTGCCACCGTGAATGCTATGAGCACCGGGACGTGAATGGCGTAGACGATGATCGAGAGGGTGAGCACGACGAGTGGTCCGCCGCTCATTCCGTCGCGCAGGAATGCGAACTCGATCAATCCCGCCGTTATCGCATACGCCAGCAGCGCCCATTTGCCTACTGCGAAGAATTTCCTCCACGCGAAATCCTTCACGCGACTGAGCGCGATGAGATTTACCGCCAGCAGCAATGTGGACGCGCCGAGAAGAATCCACGCCGGCGTGAGGGGTACCTGTTGTGGCAGGTGGGAGGCGAGATAGATGCCACCGATGAGGATCAGCGCGAGCGAAGTCATCGCGAGCTGAGTAACTGGCGGAAGAGTGCGCTCGCTCATCCGACTCTGATTCTGGTCATGATCACGAGGATCGCAACCTGAAGCGTTCCGGTGAAGCCGGCAGCGAAGATGAAGCGTTTCATCAGCTTCTGAATCACTGCTGGATTTGGCTTGGGCTTCTTGAGCTCGTTGAGGACCGCGATGTTGGCGGGAGAGAGAAGGCCGAGCGCGATGACAGCCATGAATCCGACGACGATGTAGCTGGCGACGATCCACGCGTGATTGTAGTACGAGCTGTTGACGGTGCCCATGAGCATGCCGAGCTGCCAGCCAGCCGCGAGAGTGACTGTCACGACGGTGGGCATGATCAGCACCATCTTGGGCATCAGGCGGGTCGCAACCTCGATTCGCGCTGGAGGGGGAAGTTTCCCCATTGTGGGGCCGATCACGAATCCCATGAAGAGATCGACGATGGTCCATGCAGCGCCGAAGGCGACGTGCAGAAAGACGAGCGGCCAGAGTTTATTGGCTACGATCGCCGCAACGAGAGCGGCGAATACCACACCCACTATAGGGAGTCCCTTGCGCGGGACGATCTGAAAATCCGGACGCGCAGGAGGGACGCCGGGAGTTCCGGAGTAGGTGGTCGCCACGGGCGGTTGCGCAGCTGCAAGGTCAGTCATTTTCTGGGGCTCCGAGCCCCAAAAATGCCGCCACCGGGTCGGTCGCGCCAGACTGCGCGAATCAGGGGTCGTGGCAAACCGATGGCAGCCGGTATTTCTTTCGGCAGGACTAGCTCTAACCCATCCACCCACCGGACGGCGCAGGATGACCCGATACGTCGCATTTCTCCGCGGTATGAATCTCGGCAAACGCCGTCTCGAAATGAGCCGGCTCAAGTCTCTGTTCGTGGAGCTTGGATTCAGGGACGTGGATACGTTCATCGCGAGCGGCAACGTCATCTTCTCGACGCCGGAGCGGGTTACGAAGAAGCTGGAGTCGCGCATCGCCGCACACCTCGAGCGGTCGCTTGGCTACGACGTCGACACGTTCGTGCGGACTGTGGATGAAGTCGTGGCGATCGCCAGCTCGAAGCCATTTGCCGAAGACGGAAACGACGGCATCACCATCCACGTCGGTTTCCTGCAGGACGCGCTGAGCGGCGGGACCGCGAAGGCGTTGACGGCCGTGCGAACGCCTGACGATGAGTTTATCGCGAAAGGAAGAGAGTACTACTGGCTTTGCAGAATCAGAACGTCCGACTCGAAGGTATGGACGTCTCCGGACGTAAAAGCTCTCAAGTTGCCGACGTCGACAATGCGGAACATGTCGAGCGTGCGGAAATTAGTTGCGAAGCACGGCAGCGATGGCGCCGCGCAGCGCGGACGATAGCTCCGGATCGGCCGCGATGGTGGCGGCGCTGTCTCCCCGGCGCCGAGGTTGCACCGTGACACACGCTTCGGGAATCAGCCGTGCATTCATCGTCGTGAGAACTTCGGCGAGCTGAGCCGGAGCGTGCACCGACAGAGGCGACGTGTTGAGAAGCGCGACAGGGCTGTCCGGAAATTCGGTGCTGCCCACCAGCCAGTCGAGCAGATTCTTGAACGATCCGGGAATCCCGTGCGCGTATTCGGGGCAGGAAATGAGCAGCGCGTCAGCCTGCCCGACCTGCCTTCTCAGGTCCGCAACGATTGCCGGTAGCGCACGTCCGTCCGGCGAATCCAGATCGGGATTGAAATGCGGAAGCGCGCCGAGGCTGTCGTAAAAGGTGATGGTGACGCCCGGCGGCGAGAGAAGCACCGCGGCCTGGAGGACAGCCGTGTTGGAAGCGCCTGCGCGGAGACTGCCGGAAATGGCAAGGATGTGCATGAATGGCTGGATCAATGATTGCGAGCGACGGCGCCGCGCGATCAGCGATGTAAGTTAAACCGACAGTCGTGTTGCGCATTCCCCAAACACGGATCGGCAAATGCATCGTGTATTCGAAGGTCTGGCCTGGAGCGTGATAATCGCGCTCGGCGCAGTGCCGAACCCCGCCGGCGGGCAGGGTGCGCCCGTTGTTGCATCGAGCGGCGCATTTCGCCCGCTGCTGGAGGCGGAATACAGTGCGACGGTGCGGGGTGACACCGCCGCACTCGGTGCCAGGCTGGCCGACGATCTGGTATGGATCGTTGGCGCGAACGGCAGTGAGATGACAAAGACACAATTGCTGAGTGCGGCTGCACAATTCCGCGCTCCCGCACCTCGATTCACCGTCGACAGTGTGCGCGCCGAGCGCTCTGGTGGTGTCGCGACCGTCGAGTACCGTCGCACGGATCACTGGCCTGAGGGCACCGGCGAGTTTGCAACATCGTGGAAGGCGCTGGACGTATTCGCGCTGCACAAGGGACGGTGGCTGCTGGAGCGGCACACCCAGGTATGGCTGGTTTCGCCGGTCACTGCGATATCGCTCGACTCCGCGTCGATGGGCGCGTTCGTGGGACGCTATCAGATCGGCCCTGGCTATGTCGATGATGTGCACTGGGAAGGGGCGAATCTCGTCGCAACTGCATCGGGGCAGAGGACGGGCGCGCGCCTCGTGCCGGTCGCTGCCAATGTGTTCAGCCCGGACGGCGATGGCGCTCTCATCTCGTTCGAGCGGGACGCGAGTGGCCGCGTGCTCGGTTACGTGCAGGGATATCCGGATGGTCGTGTGATTCGTGCGCCGAAGCTGGGCATGGCGGAATCGGATTCGACCTCCATCGCATCGAAGGTGAAGCGGGAGATCGAGCCGTTGCTTGCCGAGATGATGGCAGCGGCGAATGCGCACGACACCGACCGCTTCATGGAGGCTTACATCCGCGATCCATCGTTCGTCTTCGTGATCAACGGCACTGTGATGAACGGTTGGGACGCGGTGCGTGCACAGCAGCTCAAGTGGTGGAACAATGGAAAATCCGATGTCGTGTACAGCTATGTCGGCGAACCGGAGTTCACGGTGCTGAGCTCCGATGCAGCGGTCGTGACCGAGAGGATGAGCGCGCGCAGAACTCTGGCGAACGGCCAGACCACGACCGGCGAGCTTGCCGTCACGATGATGATGCAGAAACGTCCGGAGGGGTGGCGTGCTGTGCAGGTGCATGAATCGACAGTGCCGCCACCCGCGACTCCGGCCAAGTGATCCCTGAGCCACTTGTACTGAGCTGGAGCGGCGGCAAGGACAGCAGTCTCGCGCTGGCTGCGTTGCGCGGGGACCCGCGTTATGACGTGGTGGCTCTCCAGACGAGCATGACACGCGGCTACGATCGTGTGAGCATCCATGGTGTCCGGCGCGCGCTGGTGGAGGCGCAGGCTGCTGCCGCTGGATTGCCGTTGATCGAGGTTACGCTCGAGCAGCAATCGTCGAACGATGCATACGAAACAGCGTTCAAGGAGTCGCTCCGACGTGTGCGAGGCGAATATCCGGAAGTGCGGCGGATTGCCTTCGGTGACCTCTTTCTTGCCGATGTCCGCGAGTATCGCGAGCGGCTGGTCGGTTCCGCCGGCTTCGGCGCGCTGTTTCCGCTATGGGGACGCGACACGCGTGCGCTGGCGCACGAATTCATCGCAGCGGGATTTCGCGCGCATCTCGTTTGCGTGGACACCAAGCAGTTATCCGCCGAGTTCGCGGGTCGTGAGTTCGACGCAGCTCTGATCGCGGATCTGCCGGCGAGCGTGGATCCGTGTGGCGAACGGGGCGAATTTCACACTTTCGTGTCGGAAGGCCCTATTTTCACTGAAGCACTCGGTGTGACGCGTGGTGAAAGTGTGCTGCGGGATAATCGTTTCATGTTCTGCGATCTCCTGCCGGCCGCTGGATACCCGGGCGCGCCGTGAATCGAGAACTACGAGCATGAGGATATGAACACATATGATGTCAGCACATGAAGCACTGGACCGTCTGAGGAATGGGAATCGAGACTTCGTCGCGCGCATGCAGGGCGGCGACGTGGCGCTCAGTGATTCGCGTCGATCTGAATTGCCGAAGGATCAGAATCCATTCGCGATCATACTCGGCTGCTCCGATTCACGAGTGCCTGCCGAGATCGTCTTCAATCAGGGACTCGGCGATCTCTTCGTGATTCGCGTCGCCGGAAACATCGTGGCGCCATCGCAGGTGGGGAGCGTGGAATTTGCTGCCGCGCGCTACGACACGGCGTTGGTGGTGGTGCTGGGGCACACGCAGTGCGGCGGCATTCTGGCGACGCTGGAAGCACTTCAGCAGCCGAGCGAAAAGCTCTCACCCGGTCTCAAATCGATCGTGGATCGTGTACGGCCGTCTGTAGCGCCGTTGCTTAAGACCGACTTGCGGAATGATCTGGATTCGCTGGTGCGCCATGCTGTGCGGGCGAACGTCGCTGTATCTGTAAATCATCTACGGCATGCGTCGGCGCTCATCGAGCAGTTGATTCAGGATGGCAAGCTCGCGGTCGTGGGTGCGGAGTACTCGCTCGAGACGGGGGCGGTGGACTTCTTCGATACGGCGGGCGCGGAGTAACGCCCGTCCAGGGATCGGGAGGAAGATGGTCGCCGAGGCTGGTGGACCATGGATTCCCGCGTTCGCGGGAATGACTACGGGGGGAGAACGGCGCGGTGAACGAACGGTCCTTCCGGCGCGTAGTGGAATGATGTCATAGTATTATCTACGGCGGCCGTGGTGCTCCGCGCGCCGTCGTAGATGCATTCCATTCGCACTCAAGTTCACGGAACGTGCCCATGATCAAGGCTGCTCGCCAATTCCTCTGTACCGCGGTGGGCTTGCTCGCCGTGGTGCCGGCGCTACCCGCGCAACGCCGTCCGCCGCGTGACACCGTACTGGTCGCGCGTCGCGACTCGCTCGAGAAGGCGCTCGAGGCCATCGCGGTCATCGATCGCAAGCTGATGATACCGATGCGTGACGGCAAGAAGATGCAGTTCGACGTTTACAGGCCAAAGAACGTGGCCAAGGCGCCGGCGATCTTCAGTCGTACCCCATACAACATGAACTACTGGGACGTCAAGCTTGGCGCACCGGCAGACATGAGTGCGCAGCTCGAAGCGGTGAAGCGTGGCTACGCCTACGTGATGGCGAACGAGCGCGGCCACTTCTTCTCGGAAGGCAACTACGACATTCTGGGTCCGCCGCTGACGGACGGCGTGGATGAGATCCAGTGGATTTCGTCGCAGCCGTGGTCGAATGGGAAGGTCGGTCTGGTGGGCTGTTCTTCCACTGCAGAATGGCAGATGGGTGTTGCCGCACAGGCGCCGAAGGGTCTTGCCGCCATCAATCCGCAGGGATTCGGCGCAGGCGTGGGACGCGTCAAGCCTTACTACGAGCAGGGCAACTGGTATCGTGGCGGTGCGGTGCAGATGCTGTTCATCGACTGGCTCGAGGGTGAGCAGAACCAGGTGCGGCCGATGTTCCCATCCAACACGTCGCAGGCGGATCTCATTCGCGCTGCGCGCGGGTTCGATCTCGCGGATCAGCTGCCGCCGGTGGACTGGAAGGAAGCGTTCTGGCATCTGCCGGAGCAGGACATGATCGAGGCGCACGGCGGACCGCACGGAATATTCGCCGACTCGATGCCGGTTGCGACTGGTGGCGCGATGATCAAGCGCACGCCGAACGATCCAGCGTGGTATCGTGGTGGTCTCTTCAACGACAGCATGAAGATCAACGTGCCGGGACTGTGGTTCATGTCGTGGTACGACGTGTCGATCGGGCCGAACCTCGCGACGTACAACTACGTGCGGAAGACAGCGGATCCGGCGATCGCGAACGAGCAGTACGCAGTGATCGCGCCGACCTTGCACTGCTCGTACACGCGTGCGACGGAGAACACGATCGTGGGTGAGCGGAGCGTCGGTGATGCGCGCCTCGATTACAACGCGCTGACGTACGGCTGGTTCGACACGTTCCTCAAGGGCGAGAAGACGGGCCTGCTGGACACGCTGCCCAAGGTGCGCTACTACGTGATGGGCATCAACAAGTGGCAGACGTCGGATTCGTGGCCGCCGAAGGGTGCGTCACCGATGACGTTCTATCTATCGAGCAACGGCAAGGCCAACACGCTGAACGGTGACGGCATGCTGACGATGGCTGCCCCGTCCAAGGATACGCCGGACAACTTCACCTACGATCCGATGCATCCGGTGATGTCGAACGGCGGCAACGTGTGCTGTCAGGCCAATGCGCTGACTGGTGGCGCACTGGATCAGAGGAAGGCCGAGGAGAACGACGGGATCCTGGTGTACACGACGGAACCGCTCAAGGAAGGAATGGAAGTGAGCGGGCCGGTGCAGTTCACGACGTACGTGTCGTCGGACAGAAAGGATACGGACATAACGGTGAAGTTGATCGATGTGGATCCCGACGGGCGAGCGTACAACCTCGACGAGACGATTCAGCGACTGCGTTATCGGAACGGTTACGACAAGCCGGTGGAGTGGATGCAGCCTGGCAAGGTGTACAAGGTCGCGCTGCAGCCGATGACGACGAGCAATTACTTCGAGGCCGGTCATCGCATTCGCATCGAAGTGTCGAGCAGCAACTTCCCGCGTTTCGATCGCAATCTGAACACGGGTGGGAACAACTACGACGAGACGCAGCCGTTGGTGGCGCATAACAGCGTCCACCATTCAAAGCAGTATCCGTCGTCGTTGACGATCACTGTGGTGAAGCAGCCGAAGAAGTAGCTCAATAAGAGGTCAATGAATCGGGCGAGGGTGCATATGCACCCTCGCCCGATTTGCGCATCTGGAGGGGAAGGCATCACCGCGCGGGCGGTTTGATCGCGATGAAACGGGTCGGGCACGACTAATCGTGGCTCGACACTAGCCAGAAACATGGTACGGAGGCGAACATATATCCGGTAGGCGAGTAGTAGCCTGCTGTCGAGCGCCGGCGGATTCGGTGCACCCCATCAGCGAAGGAGAACTGTCATGACCGCAGCATCTCATCTCCGTGGCATTGCGTCAGCGGGATTAATCATCGCGGCATCATCGGTCGCGCCAAGCGTGATGATGTCACAGGGCGCTCCTCCGGGCGGCGGGATGGCGCCCGCAATGCGGGAGGCGAACCAGCTGGATCTGAAGGGCGAGACGGCGCAGGCGCGCCTCATGTTCCAGAAGACCATCGACACGGCAACTGTACCGGCCGCGAAGGCTGCGGCACAGCGGGCGATGGCGATGTCGTATGCTTTTGATGGCGATTGCGCGAATACGGTGAAGTACGAGTCGATGGTGATCGACTACTGGAAGACGCGGGAACAGGCGGAGCCGCAGAACGCCTTCTATCAGGAGGGTGAGATGGCGAACGAGGCGGCTCGAGTCTGTATCGACGCAGGTGATCTGGCGGCTGCCGACCAGTGGTATCGAAAGGGTTACGAGCTCGGCGTGAAGGAGCCGGCGCCGCAGACTCATCCTCGCAGTCTCTGGGATTACCGGCTCGCGCACGCACTGGGCCGTCTGGCGGCCCGGAAGGGGGACAAGGCCGAGGCGGAGCGGCAGATCACCAAGGCGCGCCAGTTACTCGACAGTGACACGGCAATGGCGGCACAGCAGGAGCGTTTCTTTCCGTATCTGGTCGGTTATGTCGCGCTATACACGAACGACTTGCCGACCGCCGAGTCGCAGTTTGGCAAGGCCGTCGCGATGAAGGGGAACGAGCGCGATCCGTTCATGCACTGCCTGTTGGCGATGACGTACGAGCGGATGGGCCGGCAGAGCGAGGCGAACGCCATGTACAGACAGGCTTATGACATGGCGACGGGGCACAATCCGCCTGCCGCTTTTGTACGACCGTTCGTGCGAAAGAAGCTGGGAGCGAGCGCAGTTGCCGGGAACCTGGTGAGGACTCCGTAGACGGGGGGACAAGCGAGATTTCGGCGGGCTATTCCCCGATGCTGTGCAGGGGAGTAGAAATAGTGGTGCATTCTGTGCAGGCAGGACGCACCGCGGCAGTGACCGTGTGCTGGCGCCGTCGTCCACGGTGGTCAGTAGTCGAAGCACGTATACATCAATCAGGAGCATCGCACCATGGCAATCTGGAAGGAACAGACCTCGGTCAAAAAGGATTCTTCACCGCTGTCGTTGACGCCAGACCCCGAGGTCCAGCCTCAGACGTCCGCCGATCTTCCGCCGGCGAACGAGCCCGTGCGCCGCAGCCCGAGTGCGACTCCGGAGCGGAAGAATGCCGAGTCGGTAATCTCGGCAGGACTCTCGATCGAGGGGACGATCACGGGTAACGGAGACGTGCGCATCGCCGGACAGTTCAAGGGCGACGTGAACGTGCAGGGGAGTCTCACGATCGAAGCGGGCGCGAAGCTGGTTGGCGGCGTGCGCGCGAGCAACGTCGTGATCGATGGCGAGCTCGAGGGCAACATCGAAGGTGCAACACGCGTGGAGCTGCGCTCTACGGGCGTGCTGAACGGCAATCTCAACACCGGCTCGCTCACTGTCGCGGCGGGATCGCGCATGCGTGGGCAGGTGGAGTTCGGGTGGGCCAAGGATGGTCCCCAGCGCTCGGATGCGACGGCGGGGCGCAGCATCGCGTGAGTAGACGCACGTGAGTACGGTGAATCAACGGACGCCGGGAAAGACGCGCAGTTGCCCGCACTGCAGGGCGACGATCCTCGAAAGCGCCAACGTCTGTCCCGGCTGCCGGCACCACGTGCGTTCGGGTGCGTCGTCGTCGGAGAGTGTCTTTCCGAGTTTCACGGCGTTGAAGGTTGACGGCACCATCAAGCCGCCGGCTGCTGATCAGGTGTGGGAGTATTCCATGGTGGTGTCGATCCGCAACGAGCGCGGTGAGGAAGTCGCTCGGCAAATCGTCGGCGTCGGCGCGTTGGCGGCGTCGGAGACGCGGACTTTCACGCTGGCTGTGGAAGTGTTCAAGCCGGAAGGGCGGTAACAGGTTCGTGAAGGGCCGTCATTCCCGCGAAAGCGGGAATCCATGTCATCGATCCCGGGATGCGATGACGGCAGCAAGGTGGTCGGCCGCAATCTGCTGTCGATAGCATTTAAAGTGTGCAGGGGGCAGAGGGCCGCAATCTGCTCTCGATAGCACTTAGAGTGTGAGGCACGGATGCATCCGTGCCCCACATTCGCCTGCCTTCACTTACTCCTGCAACGTGGCGGTGTTGAATCCGATCGTCATCCGCAGACGATACGCGTGGCAATCATTCGGCGCGGCCTTGCGGCCACATCTTTGAATGCTTGTGAGTCGCAGAGCTCCGCAAGGCCTCACTCCTTCCCGAATTCCTTTCGCAGCTCGCCTTTCGCGCGTTCCAGTACGTCGCGCTGATGCGCGCTCAGGTTATCGCCGGCGCGGTTGATGTAGAAGGTGAGCATCGACATCGCGGATTGAAACGGCGTTCCCTTCCGGCGATCGCTGTGCTCGGCGGAGTTCTTGAGTGAAGTCGCGATCCTGCGGGGATTCTTCCAGGTGAATACATCGCTTTCGAGATCGAGGGCGTTGCTGTGCTTCGTTACGGCGCCGGACCAGCGGTTGATCGTTCGTTTCCTGGTTGATGATTTGCGTGCCATGTCGTCCTCCTGGGTGGACAGGCAGCCATTACCGTGCCGCCATCTGGCGTTGCGGCCAGATCTTTGGCATGCTTGTGAGTCGCAGGAGAGCTCTGACCCTCATCAAACGCCATATGCGTATTCCTCACGCCTTCGCCACCGTACTGTTCGGTAGCGTTGCTCTGGGACCGTTGTCCCTCCACGCACAGGCCGCCACCGGGGATCCCCAGCTCGCGGGACGGATCGACTCGATAGCGTCCTCGGTACTCAAGAGCACCGGTGTGCCGAGTGCATCGGTCGCGGTGGTTCGACACGGTGAGATCGTGTACGCGCATGCGTACGGCTCGGCCAAGCTGGATCCGGCGGTCGCTGCGACTTCCGACATGCGCTACGGCATCGGCTCGATCAGCAAGCAACTGACTGCGGCGACCATACTCCTGCTGCAGCAGGACGGCAAGCTGTCGCTGGACGATCACGTGTCGCGGTTCGTGCCAGGGCTCACGCGCGGAGACGAGGTCACGATTCGCGAGCTGCTGTCGCACACGTCGGGGTATCAGGATTTCTGGCCGCAGGATTACGTGCCGCCGTTGATGCAGGAGCCGATTTCGCCGCAGGGGATTCTGGACCGGTGGGCGAAGCAGCCGCTGGATTTCGATCCGGGTACCAAATGGCAGTACAGCAACACCAACTTCGTAATCGCGGCGCTGGTCGTGGAGAAGGCGAGTGGTGAGCCGTTCTTCCGGTTTCTGCAGAGCAGGATTCTCGACCCGCTCGGGATGAAGAGCGCGATCGATTTCGACGCGAAGGGACCATCTTCCGTCCAGCCGATCGGTTACATGCGTTATGCGCTTGGTCCGTTGCGTCCAGCGACGTCGACGGGTCCCGGCTGGATGCACGGCGCGGGCGAGCTTGCGATGACAGCCAGCGATCTGGCGCGCTGGGACATCGCGATGATCAGGCAATCGCTGCTCGCACCGCAATCGTACAAGGCGATGGAAACGACGGTACTGCTCAGCGATGGGGTCAGCAGTGGTTATGGCCTTGGTGTCGACGTTGGCATGATGAGCGGCCATCGGTTGATTGCGCACAACGGCGAAGTAGCTGGATTCACCGCCGAGAATCTCGTCTTCCCGGACGACAGCGTCGCGGTGGTGGTGCTCACGAATCAGGACGCTGCGCCCGCCGACGGTGTGATCGCCGATCAGATTGCGCGAGTACTGTTCACGACGCAGGACGCGACAGAGGCGAAGCACACGGCTCTCGCACGCGACATTCTCGAAGGATTGCAGCGCGGCACCATCAACCGTTCGCTGTTCACGGACGACGCGAACGCGTACTTCAGCACGCAGGCGATCCTCGATTTCACCTCCGGTCTGGCACCACTTGGCGCACCGACGGAGTTCGTGCAGATATCACAGGCCAATCGCGGTGGAATGGTCGAGCGTAGTTATCGCGTGACGTTTCCAACACGTACACTGCGTGTGTGGACGTACGAGATGCCGGACGGCAAGCTGGAGCAGTATCAGGTTGCTCCGATGGGGTGATATTCGCGTTCGGTACCTTACGATTCATACGTTTAGCGGTACATTTCGGGGCTGTCGTGAGCGTGTTGACTCACGCCGGGCTCTCGTCCTCTTTGAACGCTCCGCAGTGAGTCGCGCATGTTTGGGTTTCCCGCACCGCGTCGCGCCAGCATCATCGCCTGGTGCCTTCCTGGCGTCATAGTCGCGACGCTCTTCATCTCATCATCTGCAGAATCGTCGGCGACTGTCGCGACTGCCGCAACTCCAACCGTGCCGCATTCGTCCGACTGGCGCGCTAACATTCGCGCATTTGCCGAAGCGCATCTACAGCATACCGCGTGGGGACCTGCGCACGGACGACGTGATTACGAGATGACGCTTTCGCTTGCCCGTGCGGAAGGTGTGGCGGTGGATGACGACGCGTTATACGCGGCTGCGTATCTGCACGACATGGGCGGCATTCCACCGTACGCGAAGGCTGGCGTGGATCATGGCGACCGCTCGATCCAATTGGTGGACAGCGTGTTGCGCGATGCCGGCTTTCCGATGGAGAAGTCCGCGCTGGTGAAGGAGATCATCGATCATCACCAGTACTATCGTCCGCCGGACACTCTTGCTGTCGCCGTGCTATTCCGTGACGCTGACATACTGGACTTTCTTGGTGCGGTGGACGTTGCGCGCATACTGTCGCTGACTACGCGCGAGAAGTTCACGCCGGACCTGCCGCATGCGGTGGAGGCGATACGGCAGAACATGCTTCAGATGCCGGGCCGGCTGCAGAGTGCGGCGGCGAAGCGCGAAGGTGCGAAGCGGGTGGCGGAGATGCAGCGGTATCTGAACGAACTTGCGGCGGAGACTGATTCCCTGCAGGTGCTGTAGGGCTCAGCGACCGGTGGCTGAGCGGGTGTTGTAATCGCCTGTGGCACCGGTATAGCTTACGTATGAAACACGACAATCGACGAACCCTCGGAGTCCTAGGGGCGGAGAAGTGCAGATGAGCATCGAAACGGAATATCTGCAGAGTGCAATCAAGGCGTTCAGCACATACAAGGATCTCGCGGATCGCGCGATGGCCCAGGTGACAGATGAACAATTTTTCATGTCACTGGACGCCGAGTCCAACAGTATCGCGGTGATAGTAAAGCACGTGGCTGGGAACCTGCGCTCCCGCTGGACCGATTTTCTCACATCCGACGGCGAGAAAGCCAACCGCGATCGGGACGCTGAATTCGAGATCACTGATTCGACGACCCGCGCGGAATTGCAGGATGCGTGGGACTATGGGTGGAAACGCGCCTTCGAGACGCTGAACGCTCTCACAGCGGAAGATCTGGAAAAGACGGTCTACATACGCGCCGAGCCACATTCCGTCGTCAAGGCGATCACCCGGCAGCTCACGCACGGTGCGTATCACGTGGGACAGATCGTATTCCTTGCGAAGCACTTTGCGTCCGGCACGTGGCAGACGCTGACGATACCACGCCGCGCGTCGCAGGCTTTCAATGCGGAGATGTTCGCGCAGAAGCGTGTGTAACACACCTGACAGGGCTCTTTACTCCTCAAGTCGACAACCCGAATGAAAGCTCGCGTTACTCTCATCACGCTGGGCGTGGATGACCTGCAGCGCGCCGTCGCTTTCTATCGTGACGGTCTGGGTCTCGAGACTCCAGGAATCGTCGGCGAGGAATTCGAGAATGGAGCCGTGGCGTTCTTCGATCTTCAGTACGGACTGAAACTCGCGCTCTGGCCGCGCAGGAGCATGGCGAATGACTCAGGACTCTCGCGAGGGGCTCCGAATTCGACCGACTTCACGCTGGCGCACAACGTCATGTCGAAAGGAGACGTCGATGTCGTCATGCAGCAGGCACGCGACGCCGGAGCGGAAATCGTAAAGCCGGCGCAGGATACGTTCTACGGGGGCTATGCGGGATACTTCCTGGATCCCGACCGGCATCTGTGGGAGATTGCGTGGAATCCTCAGATGCTTCCGGCTGAGTGATCGCCTCCGGTTGACCGCCAGTCGGTTCGGTCTAGTTTGATGTAGTCAACTACATCGTGCTGCATGGCCCGGGACAAACAATAGATGAATCAGCTCAACGGTGATGCGAGCAGCATTTCTGGATTGTTGCCGCAACAGATCGCGCAGATCGAGACTCCTGCTCCACTGGTCGAGGTGTCACGCCTCAAGCGCAACCTCGACCGCATGGCTGATTATGCGCGGTTGCACAAGCTGCAACTCCGACCGCATGTAAAGACTCACAAGACGACTGTGATCGGTGCCGCGCAGATGCGGCGTGGCGCCGCAGGACTGACCTGCGCGACGCCGCGCGAGATGGAGATCATGAGCTCGGTCGCCTCGGACCTGCTGCTCGCGCACCCACCGCTCGGCCTCAAGATCGATCGGTTGCTGATGTTGCCGAGGTCCGTGAACATCGTGACGGCGCTGGATTCGGCGGCGGCGATCGACTGGGTCGCAGATGCCGCGTCTGGTGCGAATCGTACAGTCAAGGTCTATGTCGAGATGGACGTCGGGATGCATCGTGTGGGTGTCACGACGGCAAAACAGGTCGTGGAGCTCGCGGAGCGAGTTGCTGCTGAAAGCTGGCTCGATTATGCGGGGATCTGCTTCTATCCAGGTCACATTCGCGAAGCGGTGGATGAGCAGAGTGCGAAGATCTCCGCTCTCAACGAGGTTCTGGGAGAGGTGGTTTCAGCTCTCGAGCGGGCTCGGCTCAAGCCGCCGACTGTGAGCGGCGGATCGACGCCGACTGCGTGGCGCACACATGAGATGCCGCTGGTAACAGAGTTCCGGCCGGGTACTTACGTGTTCAATGATCGTACGACGGCGGCGCTTGGCGCGTGCAAGTGGGACGATTGCGCATTTACGGTACTCGCGACCGTAGTGAGCACCGCCGTCCCGGGACAGGCTGTAGTCGATGCAGGCTCGAAGGCTCTCGGCCGCGAGCCGATGCGCGGTGTGAACGGTGAAGGCTTCGGCGCACTGATGGGGCACGAGGACGTTCTCGTGTCTGCAATGTCGGAGGAGCACGGCATACTCGACCTGTCCCGGACAGACTGGCGGCCGCGCGTGGGTGACACCGTTCGCATCGTGCCGAATCACGTCTGCATCGTGGTGCATCTGAATGATGCGCTGTACGCGGTGGACGGCGATCGCGTGACAGGAGTCTGGCCCGTGGCAGCTCGCGGACGCATGGCACCATTCACTGATGAGCAAGCGAGGGCTGCGGCTCCACCATCCGAGATTCTGCTGTAGGAGTTGTGCGCGCCAGCGGTTGCGCTATCGCTTGCTGAACTTCGGTGGTTGCATCAGAACCCAGGTATTGGGGTCGAGTACGACATCGCGTGGTGGTGAAGCAACAGGAATCTCGAAGTGTTGAGTTGCAGCTGTCATCTCGATCTTAGCGATTTCGGGCGCAACACCGGCACTGTCACCGACGAGTCCGATGTCGAGCGGCAGCCGATATACTCCGTCTGACTGTGTCTGCGTGAGATCGATCGAGACCTTCCGTGCAGCTGGATCGTAGCTCCACGTCCCGGTGAGCGCCGGCGAGTAATCACGATTGAGCCACTGATCGAAGAACCAGCCCAGCTTCTGGCCGGATACTTCTTCCATCACGCGACGCAGGTCATCGGTGGATGCGCTGGAGTTGCGATAGCGGGCGTAGTATTCGCGGATTCCCTTCCAGAACGTGTCGGTGCCGAGCTGCGCGCGCAACATGTGAAGAACCCATCCGCCCTTCTGATAAACGAGCGGCGGGATGACGCCGCGAAGATCCGAAATATTTCTGTGGACGACCGGCTCGTTGTACTTCTGCTCGGCGGCCAGCGCAGTCGTGCGCGCACGCACGAGTCCGGGCACGAATGCATCGCGGCCGGAGTAGTGTTCCGTGAACAGCAGCGTGAAGTACGTTGCAAAGCCTTCACTGAGCCATGCATCGTCCCAATCGCTCTCGGTGATGGAGTCTCCGAACCACTGATGTGCGATTTCGTGCGCGACGATTGCGGTTGCAGGTTTGTCCGTGACCACCTTTTCACCGTAAAAGATCGCGCTTGCGTGCTCGGTACCACCTCCACCGAACGCCGCTGCTACGTTGGCGAGTTTTTCGTACGAGTATGGTCCGATGTGCTCGCTGTAGAATGCGAGCGCCTGTCGTGCCGGCTCTTCGAAGCTCGTGATTCCGTTGTCGCGGTCCTGATGCGCGACCCAGGTCTGCAGCTCGACGCCCTTCACCATACCTGCGTGATGGACGGCAAACTGCTCGACGCCGATCGCGTTGAGCCACGATGCGATCGGGACCGACTGCTTCCAGTGGGTGACCTTGCGACCGTCGCCAAGCAGTATCTCATCCTGCAGAAGGCCGTTGGATACCACTGCGTACTTTGCCGGTGCGGTGATGATGAATTCGCTGGTTGCCTTGTCTGATGGATGGTCGATCATCGGAAGCCACTGGCGCGCCTTGTCGGGCCAGTTCCACGAGAAGAACGCACGTTCGCCATGGCTGTTCTTGCCGATGTAGAGTCCACTTGCCGGAATCCCGTGATACGCGACGGTGAACTTGCGCAGCTCGCCGGCGATTGTCGGCGTGGCGAGTCTGACGGTGAGATGATCGCCGGTGTGGGTGTAGCGCAGTGAGCTACTGTCGCGGGTGACACTGGTGACGGTCATGCCCTTGCCATCGGCGGGCGTGGCGAGGTCGAGGAAAAAGCTGGTGAGGCCGCCTTTCGTGAACCGGACCGTGATGGTGGCGTCGCCGCTGATCTCGTTGGTGGAATCGTTGAGGGCGAGGGCGAACCTGTAGTGCTGGACGTCGACGCCTGGCTGTCGCGGATAGGTGTCAGTGGCGGCTAGTGGAGCCGCGCCGAGTGAAATACCGAGTGCCACCAGCATGAATTTGCGCATCGCCGCCTCGCTGTCAGATTTCGGATAAAATATCCAATACAAATACGGCGCGCGCAAGAACGCTTGTTGCCCCGAGCCGGCGCTATCCCCCGCTTATGGCTGCGAGAATCGTTATCGTTGCCGGGTCGCGAATAGGCGTGGACAGGCCATCCGCGAAGCGACTGTTCTCGCCGTCGACGAATACATTGACGTGCGGGCGAAGAACGCCTTCTTCGGTCATCACGCGGTCGAGTACACCCGGATATCGTGACTCCAGTGCGCCAAGGGCGGCGCCGACGGAAGCGCACGATTGTTCGTGCGTATCTATGGTGACGACGGCGCTTCCGCGCGAGTGCAGTCGGAGCGCCGAGGGGATCTCGATGGTGATCGCCACGATCAGCTCATCGGAGTGCCGACCACAGCTGCCTTCACGCAGACGATCGATGGAAGTCCGCCGGCGATCTCGTTCCAGTTCTCACCATCGTTTGCCGAGCCGAAGAGCTTGCCGCTGCGTGTGCCGAAGTAGATACCAGCTGATGGGAGCGAGTCGGCGCTCAGTGCATCGCGGAGGATGGTTTCGTATGCGTCCTTCTGAGGGAGACCGTTCGCCAGCGGCTCCCACGATGCGCCGGCATCGGTCGTACGATAGACGCGCAGCTTTGCTTCGGGCACGCAACGAAACTGATCCGACTCGATGGGGACGATGTACACCGTGTCGGGATCGTGCGGGTGCATCTGCATGGAGAAGCCGAAGTCGGACGGAACGCCGTTCGCGATATCTGTCCACGAATCGCCCCAGTTGTCGCTGCGGTACAGGCCCCAGTGATTCTGCAGGAAGAGACGCTCCGGACGCGCAGGGTGATTCACGACCTTGTGAACGCACTGTCCGAACTTCGGGTACTTGTCGGGCATGAACTCAGCCCGGACACCGACGTTTCGCGCCTGCCAGTTATTGCCGCCATCGTCGGTGCGGTAGAATCCGCCGCTGGAAACGGCGATCGCCATGCGTCTGGCATCGTTCGGGTCGACGACTATGGTGTGGAGGCACAATCCGCCGCCACCGGGTTGCCACTTGGGGCGGTCGTCGTTGTCGTGCAGGCCGCGGACCATGTCCCACGTCTCGCCAGCGTCGCGCGACTCGAAGAGCGCAGCGGGCTCGACGCCGGCGTAGATGACGTCAGGTTGAGATGCACGTCCCGGCAGGATCTGCCAGACCTGAACGAGCGATACGCCCAGGCCGGCTGGAAACTTGATGTTCTGACGATCGGGGGCGGTCCAGCTCTGCCCGAAGTCGTCGCTCCAGCGCACGACACTGCCCCAGTGGAAGCTGCGTGTCCCAGCAAGAAGGCGGTGGCGGCCGTTGCGTTGATCGAGAGCGAGGGCGTACACGGATTCACCCGGGAAGTGCGGTCCGTCGATGCGCCAACTGGTGCGCGCGGCGTCTGACCAGATGAAGAATGCGCCTTTGACCGTGCCGACCATCAGCACTACTTCACCGCGAGCCTTCGCCTTCGTTTCAGATCTTGTTTCGGGATGCGTGTCAGCGCGAGATTCAGCGAGAGATTCAGCGAAAGTCATGGTAGTCTCCGTGGCGATGTCGCAAATCAAACGAGGTTCCGGACTGTTCGTATAGTGTCACGACAGCGATATGACACTATACGAACGGCGCAACTGCACTTCTACTTCTTGACGGCGAGGCCTGTGACGAGACCTTCGGTGTTGTGCGCGAAGCGGATGCCGTACACGCCGTCGGTCGACTTGAGCTTGCCTGGTGCGACCAGCTCGGCCTTGGTGTAGCTGGCGACTTCGGTGCCGTTGATGGAGCATGACACCTTGTCACCCTTCACCGAAAGTGCGATCAACTGTTCGACTGGCTGATCCTTGCCGGCAGCCTTGTGCACTGCCGGGCTGGCGGCGCCTTCCCGGCCGTTCATCTGGAAAGGAGCCGGACCAAAGCCACGAACTATGAAATTGCCGTTGCCGTACGCAGCGCAGTAGAGATATGTCTGGTTATCGGTGCCCATGTCATTTCCGGCGATGAACACGCCGTACGGATGCGGATGGTCGTTGAGCGACATGTACTTGGGCTCACGGAACGTCGCGCTGACGGTGTAGTCGCCGCTTGCCTTGTCCGACGGATTCCAGTATGCGACCGCGGGTCCGGTCGTCACGTGCAGGGCGTCGCCGTCCTTGGAGAGCTTGGCGTCCTTCAGGGTCGAGCCGCGCTTGGCGGCACTGGCGTCGATCTTCCCGGTCCAGCCTGGAACGGAGACGCCCCCGCCTGCAATGCTGCGGGATGCTTCCTGCTGTCCCTGGACGGTGGTCGTCAAGGGTGAGAGCGCGACCGCGGCAGCGGCCAACGCATAACTGTAAATGCGATGCATGGAGAACTACCTCTACTGAGAGTGGTTTACCGAACCGGGCCGTTGTAGGCCCAGAGGCTGATTTACCAGTGCCGAATCGAGGAAATCTACAGGAAGTTACGGGCTCGAGGGCCAGCCTCCATCGAGTGCCAGCCGGGCCTGCAAGTGCCTCGCCGCGGATTGATCTTTGGGCCGATCTGGCGCAGCTTCGGGGTGGCGGCGCGGTGTTCAGTGCCGCGAAGAATGCGCATCCGCACGAGGGACCATGTTTCAGAACCTGGCAGAGGCTTCGCTCAGTGAGTGGGGAAGCTTCTATGTGATCACCGGATCGGCGGCGGCTGCGCTGACGGGGCTCCAGTTCGTCGTGATGGCGCTCGTAAACGACGCGAGCAGACGTAGCAGCACAGAGACGATCGACGCATTCGGAACGCCGAACATTGTGCACTTCTGCGCTGTACTGCTGGTGTCGGCTGCGATGAGCGCGCCGTGGCACGTCCTGTCGTACGTGGCGCTGTTGATCGGCGCGTGTGGAATTGCCGGCGCGATGTACGCGCTGCTGGTCGCGAGGCGAACGAAACGGCAGCCCGACTACGTGCCTGTGCTGGAGGACTGGATCTGGCACGTGGCGCTTCCGTTCATCTCCTACGTAGCGTTGTTAGTTGCAGCGATGCTGCTGCTCAGGGACGAAAACGCGGCGCTGTTTCTGATGGGTGCAGTGGCGCTCCTGCTGCTCTTCATAGGCATCCACAATGCGTGGGACACGATCACGTACATCGTGGTGGAGTTGCCCACGAAGGACAGCCAACCCAAATAAAAAGCCTGCACCAGCGCGTCGACGCTGGTGCAGGCTTTCTACTTCCTGAATCAGATGACGATCAGCGCGACGCCGATGCCAGCTGTGTAACCGCGCCTGTCAGCATCTTCACCTTGGATGCGTCGGACGATCCGTTTTCATCACCCTTGAGTTGTGCGGCGAGCTTGGTGAGCGACGCGCGTCGTGCAGCGCCCGATGCGCTCTCAGCACTGGTGAGTTCCTGGCGGACAGATGCGACCTTGTCGGAAGCCAGGCCCTTGGAGCGTTCGAGCTGATCGACGTAGGCGCGTGCAAGTGCGAAGCTTGCCGGCCAGACGATCTTCGGCTGTCCCTGAACATTCAGATAATCGAAGTGAACGGTCTTCGCGGCGTCGATTTCATTCTGCGAGAGATACTCGCTTGGCTGCAGCTCGAACACATCGAGACCGCGCTCGATCTCCGAGCCTACGATCTTGCCGTTGTACCAGTAGGCAGACCAGAAGCCGCCGGTGACCATGCGGGTGGAGTCCATCGGGCCACGATCGAAGTATGCGATCTCGACCGGGTGCGTCGCATCGGTCCAGTCGAACACGGAGACACCGCCCTGATACCATGCCTGCACCATCACATCACGTCCTGGAATCGGTATCAGCGAGCCGTTGTGGGCGACGCAGTTCTCGAGTGACGTCTGGGGTGCGGGGAGCTTGTAGTAGCTCTGGAAGTGCATCTTGTTATCCGCGATCGTGAAGATCGCGTCGGCACCCCAATCGCGAGGATCGGTTGCGCGGCACTTGGGCTGGCCGCCGCCGCCCCACTCATCGGAGAACAGCACCTTGGTGCCGTCGTTGTTGAACGTCGCCGAGTGCCAGTAGGAGAAATTGGAATCGGATGCCGCGTCGAGGCGTACCGGGTGTGCCGGATCCTTGATGTTGAGCAGCATTCCGTAGCCTTCGCATGCACCACCGGCGTAACCGATGCCGGGATAGACGGTGATGTCGTGGCACTGGGTGGGGCCAGTCTTGCCGCGCGGCCCGATCATTTTGGCGATCATGTCGGGAAGTGCGGTGCGAAGTGTTGCGCTGTCGGCAGCGGTTGGCGCTCCAGTGCCGCCGCGCGCAGTCACGATGCTGTCCAGCATGTGGTTGGCGAACGCAGTCGGCAGCACCATGTCATTGCCCAGGATGTTCGCGATGAACGCTCCCTTGGCGCGCGCGGCGGCGATCTCGCTGATGTCCGCTGATGCGGCACCGTGCTCTGGTGGCGCAACCAGGTCGTTGAAAATGCGCGGTGAGCTGACGATCGCAGCCTTTTCCGGATGCGCGAGCGGGACCTTGATCACTTCGATGCGGAAGAGCGCCGAATTGGGATCCTTGTCAGGCGTGACCTTGGAGCAGCCGGCCAGTTCGTTTGGCGAGCGGACACCGGCGGAGCCGGAGACATAGACGTAGACGTTGTCCTTGTCTTTCGGATCGACGAGCAGAGTGTGCGTGTGCGAGCCTCGGCACGTCTGCACGTTGGAGACGTACTTCGGATTACTGATGTCGCTGATGTCGAAGATGCGGATGCCGCGCAAGCGCTCCTTGCTGACCGTATCCTTTACGCCTTCTCCACCGCAATCGAGGCGTCCGCTGGTTGCTTCGCTCGAAACGAAGAGGAGATTCCTGTAGACAGAGACGTCGCTCTGCGATGCAGGGCAGTAGTACGACGTCTTGAGGGACACCTGGGCCGGGTTCTCGACGTTCCATATCTGGAAGCCGTTGTAGTTGCCCTGGATGGCGTACGGCCCGATGAAGGCCAGATCGGAATTGGTGCTGCCAACGAACTTTGGCGGTGGCGCATTGGAAGACATGAGCTTGAGGTTCCACGAAGCCTGGCCGGCGTCTGCCGCGCCAGCCTTGAGGCCGACGCGTGGATCCGGCATCGGCTCGCCAGGGGCCATGTTGGCGGCTGCCGACACTTCCTGCGCAGCTGCTGCGGGAGCCTGAGCGGAAACCGCGGCAGCCATGGCGATTGCTACCGACAAATTGAGAACTGCCGCCAGACTTGATCGCGCTCTCGAGCGGAGCGACTGGTGCACGAACGACATAGCTGATTCCTCTAGTGATGTTGGGTGGGGCATGATGGCGCTGACTGCTGGGACTTCTGCGGTTACTGCTCTGTGTCTGCTCCAAACATCTCTGCAACGAGCATCTTCTGCATTCGTGCGATTTCCGTAGCCTGATCGACGTTCGCATCGGTGGCGAGCTTGAACACAATTTCGTCCTGACCTGCGCCGTACGTATCGAAAAGCTGCTTCACCATCGTGATCGCCCCTTCATGATGCTGGATCATATCTCTGAGAAACAGGAGGTCGAAGTTTCGGCCCCGTGCAGCGTCGAGCTCCTTGAGTTGAGCGTCGGAGAGCATGCCCGGCATCAATGGCCCGGCTTTCATGTCGCCCATCGACATGTCGGAGCCGCTCATCATCATTCCGGCATGGCCATCCGGGACTGGCAGCTGGCGATCGCGGAGCCATTGCTGCATGGTCCGGATCTCATCCTGCTGCGCGTTGATGATTCGTGCGGCAAGGGTTTGCACCGACGAATTGGCGCCGTGGGTGGGGGCCCATCCGGAGATGACGATGGCCTGGGCATGGTGGCCAATCATGCCGGTCATGAAGTCGATGTCCGCCTTGGTGTAGGGCAGGCGGGCGCTGTCGGCTCTTGCCCTGGCGATCGCCGCCGCCTCGCCGGGTGCAGCGGCAGCAGCGACGGTGGTGGCTTGCGCGGCCGCGGGGCTCGCGGTGGCGGAGGCAGCCACCGCCATGACGGCCAGCAAGGTGGTGATCCCGACGCTTCGCGGTGGGGTCATTTTGAGCACTCTCCTGGGGACGAGGTTGGGATCGCCCCGCTGTGAAAACCTGCTCTGGAAGATACCAATACTATCACCTGGGACCGGGGGGGTGAAGTCGTGCGGACGGGGGACTCCTCACCGCAGGACGGGGCAGCTGACTGGAACCATGACGGGATTGGACAAATCCAGTCGTGGAACGGTTGCACGCGCGGCTACGATTGTATGATGCACGACGTTGCGCGCTACCCGGTGCCAGCCGCCGATCATCGAGTCGAGCAGACGATCGAGCGGAGTCGGTTCATATGCACGGTGCGCCGCGTGGACAGTCCCGGTGCAGCCCAATCCTTCATCCGGGAAATAAGTGCGGAGTTCGCGGACGCGAGTCACAATTGCTGGGCCTACGTCGCCGGACCGCCGGGAAGCACCAACGTGATAGGGATGAGCGATGCCGGCGAACCGCACGGAACCGCAGGGCGACCGATGCTCACGGTTCTTCTGCACAGCGGAGTCGGCGAAATCGCAGCCGTCGTGACGCGTTATTTCGGCGGGACGAAGCTGGGTACCGGCGGCCTCGTCAAGGCGTATGGCGGCATCGTGCAGCTTGCGCTCGACTCTCTCCCGCTCGCTGAGCGGGTGGATTACGCCGAGGTGATGTTGTCGATCGGATACCCGAACATTTCCGTTGTGCAACAGGCAATCGCTTCGCTTGGCGCCGAGGTTCTGGAACAGGAGTACGGAGTGGATGTTCGGTATCGGTTGCGAGTACCGCGCGCGAACGCCGAAGCGCTGCGGGCGGCCGTCGCCGATGCGACGCGCGGTGAGGGGGCGTTTTCTGTCATATCGGAGGACGCTGGTTGACGGACGAACGGTTGGGCTGACCGGCAGGCGGCGGGTCTGACGCGTGCAATCCTCTATCCACCGTTGACCCTGCGGAGTACCTTGTCCTGAAATAGAGCCCCTCAAGAGAGAGCACTTCATGGCGTCTGAAGTGGTTCAACTGACGCGTCGCGGTTGGGGTGAGACCATGCGGCGCGACACGTGGTGGCTGCAACCGCTCGTGGTCTTCGTGATCCTGAGCGCATTCCTGGTGTACGCGACGTGGGCCGCGTTTCAGAACGCGCACTATGAATACGGTCCGTACCTGTCGCCGTTCTACTCGCCGCTGCTGTTCGCGAATTCACCGCATGCGTGGATTCAGGGCAGCCGGCCGGGATGGATCCCCAGCATGATCCCGTTCACGCCCGCGCTGCTGATCCTGCCGCTGCCGGCTGGATTCAGACTCACATGCTACTACTATCGTGGCGCGTATTACAAGGCGTTCTGGGCGGATCCGTCCAACTGCACGGTTGGCGAACCGCGTACGAGCTATCGCGGCGAGCGGAAGTTCCCGCTGATTCTACAGAACGTGCATCGCTACTTCATGTACGTCGCGCTCGTATTCATCGTCATCCTTGCGCACGATGCGTACGTCGCGATGTGGTTTCCCGATCCGACAACTGGCGCAACCCATTTCGGCATCGGAGTCGGCACGCTGGTTCTCACCCTCAACGTGATCCTGCTCGGCGGCTACACATTCGGCTGTCACTCGTTGCGCCATCTTGTAGGCGGCTATCGGGATCGACTGGCTGGCGCGCCTGTCCGCAAGCGGTGCTACGACTGCGTGAGCTGTCTCAATCGCGGTCACATGCGTTGGGCGTGGCTCAGTCTTTTCTGGGTGGCGTTCACAGATCTCTACGTGAGACTCTGCTCGATGGGAATCCTGCACGACGTGAGGCTCTTCTAGATGACCGTGTACGAGACCCATACATACGATGTGCTGGTGATCGGAGCGGGCGGCGCCGGACTTCGCGCCGCGATCGAGGCTGCACATTCCGGCGCATCCGTCGGGCTCGTCTGTAAATCGCTGATGGGAAAAGCTCACACGGTAATGGCGGAGGGTGGCGTTGCAGCCGCACTCGCCAACACCGACGAGCGAGACAACTGGCAGGTTCACTTTGCCGATACCATGCGCGGCGGCCAGTATCTCAACAACTGGCGCATGGCCGAGCTGCACGCGCGCGAGGCACCGGACCGCGTACGCGAGCTGGAAGCGTGGGGCGCAGTTTTCGACAGAACTGCCGACGGGCGGATTCTTCAGCGTAACTTCGGCGGTCACAAGTACCCGCGTCTTGCACACGTTGGCGATCGCACGGGACTCGAGATCATTCGCACGCTGCAGGATTACGTGATCCATCAGCCTGTCGAAGTGAACATGGAATGCACCGTGATCTCGCTTCTGCGTGACGGTAATCGCGTTACGGGAGCGCTGGCGTACGACAGGGAGCGCGGGCGCTTCAAGGTGTTCGTCGCCGGAGCGGTAGTGTTGGCTACGGGCGGAATCGGCCGCGCCTACCGCATAACGAGCAACAGCTGGGAGTACACTGGCGACGGTCAGTCGCTCGCGTACAATGCAGGCGCTGCGCTTCAGGACATGGAGTTCGTGCAGTTTCATCCCACCGGTATGGTGTGGCCGCCTAGTGTGCGCGGAATTCTCGTGACGGAGGGGGTTCGTGGCGAGGGTGGCGTTCTGGTGAACAACGAAGGACGTCGCTTCATGTTCGACGACATTCCGGAGAACTATCGCAGCCAGACCGCGGATAACGAAGAGGAAGGCTGGCGTTACACGCAGGGCGACAAGAGTGCACGTCGTCCGCCCGAGCTGCTCACGCGCGATCACGTTGCGCGTTGCATCATGCGCGAAGTGCGCGAAGGGAGGGGCAGTCCGCACGGCGGAGTTTTTCTCGACATCTCGTGGATCGGATCGAAGCTGCCGAACGCGGAAGAGCACATCAAGCGCAAGCTGCCGAGCATGTATCATCAATTCAAGCAGCTCGCCGACATCGACATTACAAAGGAGCCGATGGAAGTCGGCCCTACGACGCACTACGTGATGGGCGGCATCCGCGTGGACGGCGATACGCAGATGTCGACCGTGCCCGGTCTGTTCGCGGCAGGCGAGTGCGCCGCGGGGTTGCACGGAGCGAATCGTCTGGGTGGGAACTCGCTCTCCGATCTGCTTGTCTTCGGGAAGCGCGCGGGGGAACACGCGGCACTGTTCGCGAGTCAGAATCCCGCTGTCCTGCCGCATCAGGATGCGATAGACGTGCTGGCCAGTTACGCACTCGCGCCGTTCGAGCGGGAGGGTGACAGCGTCGAGGGGCCGTATCAGGTGCAGCATGATCTCCAGGCGATGATGCAGGATCTCGCCGGCATAGTTCGGAGGGAAGAAGACATGCAGAAGGCGTTGAGCGGGCTCGCTGTTCTGCGCGCTCGGGCATCGCAGGTGTCAGTGCCGGGGAATCGGGAGTACAATCCCGGATGGCATACCGCGCTCGATCTCGCGAATCTGCTCACGATCTCCGAGGCGATAACACGCTCCGCGCTCGAGCGCAAGGAGAGTCGCGGCGGTCACTTCAGAGATGATTATCCGGAGAAAGACCCCGCATTCGCGCACTTCAACACGGTTGTGACTCGCGGACCCGACGGCAGGATGCAGATCACGCGCGTTCCCCTGCCGGAGATGCGCGACGATCTGAAGCAGATAATCGAGGAGCAGAAATGACTGCTACGGAAGCACAGATGCGGGATGTCGCCGAGAGCGGAGCCCGTGCTGCTGCGAGGAGCAACGAGAGCGCCGGAACCATCGCTCACACGATCGCGTTTCAGGTTTGGCGTGGCGACGGCACGTCGGGGCACTTCGAGGAATACCGGACCGCAGTATCAGACGGGATGGTCGTACTGGACGCGATCCATCAGATTCAGTCGGAGAGCGCGAACGATCTGGCGGTCCGCTGGAACTGCAAGGCCGGCAAATGCGGCTCTTGCTCTGCCGAGATAAACGGCATGCCGCGACTGATGTGCATGACTCGCCTGAATCAGCTCGATCTCGACAAGCCGATAACCGTCGAGCCGATGCGCGCATTTCCGCTCGTGCGTGATCTGGTTACCGACGTTTCCTCGAACTTTCGACAGAAAAAGCGCATCAGGCAATTCACGCCGCGCGCACCCGATGCGCCTGATGGAACGTGGCGCATGGCGCAGGGCGACGTCGACAGGATTCAGGAATTCCGGAAGTGCATCGAGTGCTTCCTGTGCCAGGACGTGTGTCATGTGCTGCGCGATCACCATCTGCACGACGAATTCGTGGGACCACGATTGCTCGTGCATGCGGCACAGCTGGAGATGCATCCGCTCGACGTGCTGGATCGCACAGGGGATCTCAAGGACAAGCACAACATCGGCTACTGCAACATTACCAAGTGCTGCACCAAGGTCTGCCCCGAAAACATCACGATCACCGACAACGCGATAATTCCGCTCAAGGAGCGTGTCGTCGATCGGCACTACGATCCACTGCACAAGCTAGTCAGTCTGTTTCGTCACAAGGAACCAGCGAGGGTGTCATCATGACGGAGAAATTCCAACTGAAGCCGATTTCGCGGGCGGCGATTCCCAGTGCTATTCAGAAGGCAGAACGTTACAGACTGCTCAACGAATCATGGGCGGCCGAGAGCATCTGCCGGGATATTCTCGCGATAGAGCCCGACAATCAACAGGTGATAGTGATGCTGGTGCTGGCTCTCACGGACCAGCTTGCGGCGGGGCACGGCCGCGTGATGCACGAAGTGCGCGCTGCTCTGTCCCGCATCACAGATCCATATCAGCGCGCCTATTACACCGGCATTGCGTCGGAGCGACACGGCCAGGAGCTGCTACGCCGCGTGGCAATGGGCAGCAGCACCATGGCGTACAATGCGTTCCGCGAGGCGATGGAGTGGTACGAGAAGGCGGAGGCGATTCGTCCGCCGGAAAACGACGACTCGATCCTGCGCTGGAATACGTGCGCACGGGTGTTGTCGCGCGAGAGCCACCTGGAGCCGCCTGTCGTCACGGAGTACGAACCGATACTGGGGGAGTAGTGAGAGTGATCGACGGCTTGCTGCCACAGCCCGGTACCGGAGACTCCTGCAGGCGCTAGGTACTGATTCTCCATGCGTGATTCATCCCGATCCATCATCGCGGCGATGCTCGTCGCCGGGTCACAACTGCTCGGTGCTCAGCAACCCTCACCAGGGCGAATCCGACAACCAGGCGTATCGCAGCCAGTGCTGATCAGCCGCCTGTCCCATTCACTCGATAGCCTGGCCGGACTCGGCGAATTCTCCGGTGTGGCGCTGCTTGCCAGGAATGGGGTTCCGGTGTTCCAGCGCGCATACGGCATGGCCGACCGCGAAGCCGGTCGACGGAACAATCTGGAAACAGCGTTCAACATTGGCTCGATCAACAAGATCTTCACGCAAATCGCGATCATGCAACTTCGCGACGACGGCAAGCTCGATCTGGATTCCAATCTCGTGAAGTACTGGCCGGACTATCCGAATCAGGAAGTCGCCCGCAAGGTGACGATCCGGCAGTTGTTGCGACACACATCGGGAGTCGGTGGCAACATCTTCGCGGCTCCGGCGAGTGGACAGCGAAATGACATCCGTACGCTCGAGAGTTACCTCCCGCTGTTCGTCGACGCACCGATGCAGTTTGAGCCTGGCACGCGCACCGCATACTCAAATGCCGGGTACGTCGTACTCGGCCTGCTGATCGAGCGACTATCGGGGGAAGATTACTACACTTACGTTCAGCAGCACGTATTCGAACCAGCTGGAATGACGCGAACTGCTTCGTACGCGGTTGATTCGCTGCCACCCAATACGGCCATCGGATATACACGTGGCGATGAAACGGCGCCGGCCGGAGTATCTCTTCATCGCAACAGCGCTGACCTGCCGGGACGCGGCAGCTCAGCCGGTGGCGGCTATTCCACGGTACACGACCTGCTCGCTTTTCTCCAGGCTCTGCGTGCGCACAGGATCAGATCAGGACCGCCAGCCGGTCTGGGGGCCGCAGGCGGATCGGGTGGACTCAACGGCGATGTCGAAGGCGATCTGCCGGGTTGCTACGACCTGATAGTACTTGCCAACCACGATCCGCCGGCGGCCGAGCGCGTCGCGGATTCGGTAAGGAAGTGGCTCGGTGTCAAGGATTGAGAGCTGCAATAGCGTCGAACGATCATCGGCACGGCCAATGCAGGCTGGGTCGATGATTGTTCCATGCGCCAGACGCCGGACATGATTTATCAGACGACTCAACCAGGTCGCGCTCGCGACCGAGGCGAAATGCAGTACCTCATGGCTATCTGTTCTCTCATATTGACTGCGTGCAGCGGCGGACCGGCGGCACACGCGCCTGTGACTACAACCACCGCTCCGGGCGACTCCACTACCGCCGTCGTGCCAGCTGCGGCCCATCAGGACTGGACCCAGTTCGGGTTTGACGTTGGACGCTCGAGCGTCGACCTCGCGTCGACGGGAATTGCCGCCGCCAACGTCGCATCGCTCAAGAAGCAACAGGTTTCGATAGACGGAACCGTCGACGCGTCTGCCATCTACCTGCACGGCGCCAATGTGAGCGGCGGAACACATGATGTGTTCTTCGTCACCACGACATATGGAAAGACGCTGGCAATAGACGCTGACAGCGGCAAGGTGCTCTGGACGTACACACCTTCCGGTTACAGTGGTTGGGCGGGCTCTCGACAGATCACCACGGCGACACCGGTAGCAGATCCGAGCCGGCAGTTCATCTACGCAGCATCGCCCGATGGACACATTCAAAAGCTCGCAGTATCGGACGGTCACTCCGTCTGGAGTACCGCCATCACAAAGCTTCCGGAGCGGGAGAAGATCGCATCGTCGCTGAACTTCTTTCATGGAGATGTGATCGCTACGACCGGTGGCTACATCGGAGATGCGCCACCGTATCAGGGTCACGTTGCCATTCTGGATGGTGCGAGCGGCAACCTGTTGCACGTATGGAATTCTCTGTGTAGCGACCAGACCGTGCTGATCGATCCCAAGTCATGTCCTGAAAGCGCCTCGGCGATATGGGGTCGCGCCGGTGCAGTGATCGACTCCACTACCGGAGACATCTATGTCGCCACTGGCAACGGGAAGTGGGATGGCAAGACGTATTGGGGCGACGCGACTCTCGAGCTCAATCCGACAGCGACTGCGCTGCTCGGAAACTACACACCATCGAACACCGATCAGCTCGATGAAACCGACGCGGACGTCGGATCAACATCTCCGGTCCTGCTCGGCGGCGGATACATCGCGCAGGGTGGCAAGGATGGAACGATCAGGCTGCTAAACCCGTCGGTGATGAGCGGTGCGACAGCTCACAAGGGCGGCGAGCTGCAGGTGATTCAGACGCCAGGGAGTGCGCGACTCTTCACTGCTCCGGCAGTTCTACACAGCGGGTCCAATACGTCGATGTTCGTCGCGGACGGAAGCGGGACAGCCGCATGGAGCTTCAGCAACGGCAAGCTGCAATCGATGTGGCAGAACGGAACGGCCGGCACCAGCCCTGTTGTAGCGGGCGGCCTGCTGTACGTCTACAATCCGAAGGGCGGTCTGGTGGTGTACGAGCCGAGCACCGGTAAGCAGATCGCGAGCCTCGATGCCGGTGGCGGTCACTGGAACAGTCCGATCGTCGTCGACGGAAGGATTGCGCTGCCCGAAGGCAGCTCCAACGACCACAGTACGAGCGGCACGCTGGACATCTGGCGTGTCAAATAAATAAAGTCAGTTCGCTACTGCGTTTCGGCGGCAAGCAACCCGCGTTCCGCGAGCATCGGCTCGATACGTGGATCGCGGCCACGGAATGCACGATACATCGCGGCGAGGTCCTCCGAATTACCGCGCGATAAAATCATTGCGCGGAAGCGATCGCCGTTCTCACGCGTGAGTCCGCCGTTCTCCTCGAACCACTCGTACGCGTCCGCGTCCAGCATCTCGGCCCACAGATATGCGTAGTAGCCGGCAGAGTAGCCATTTGACCAGATGTGCATGAAGTAGCTGGAGCGATAGCGCGGTGGAACGGTGCGCAGGTTGACGTTGTTTTCGCTCAACGCCTGCGTCTCGAACGCATCGACGTCCATGAGTGGTGCATCGGCGGGCAGAGTGTGCCACGCCATGTCGAGCAACGCCGCCGCCAGCACCTCGGTCAACCGGTAGCCCTGATTGAACTTCTCGGCCTGCTTGATCCTTTCCGTGAGATCCTGAGGCATGGGCTCGCCGGTGGCGTGATGCTTCGCGTAGTTCGCAAATACCGTTGGCTCCGTCGCCCAGTGCTCATTGAACTGGGATGGAAGCTCGACGAAATCGCGTGCAACGCTGGTTCCCGACAGGCTCGGGTACTGCTGGTCCGCGAAGAACCCGTGCAGCGCGTGACCGAACTCGTGAAACATTGTCGTGACGTCGTCGAAGCTGATCAATGCCGGCTCGCCGGCTGCGGGCTTCATGAAATTCGCCACGTTGTATATCACTGGCCTGGCGCCGAGGAGCTTCGACTGCGTGATGAGGCTGTCCATCCACGCGCCGCCGTTCTTGTTGGCGCGTGCGAAGAAGTCGCAGTAGAAGAGCGTCAGCGGCGATCCATCGGCGTCGGTCACCTCGAATACGCGCACGTCCGGATGGTACACGGGAAGATCGTCGCGCTCCCTGAACGTGATACCGTACAGCCGAGTTGCGGCGTAGAACACGCCATTCTGCAGCACGCGATCCAGCTCGAAGTACTGCTTGATCTCCTCCTCGTCGAGATCATATCTCGCTCTGCGGACGCGCTCTGCGTAGTGCTCCCAATCCCACGGCTCCAACTGGAACGACTCACCATCGGCGTCGATTATCGCCTGGATGGCGTCGCCTTCCGCGCGTGCGTTGGCTGTAGCGGCAGGAACCAGATCGCGCACGAACTTCAACGCCGCTCCGGGAGTCCTGGCCATCTGGTCCTGCAATGCCCACTCGGCGTAACTCGCGTGGCCAAGCAGTTTCGCCTGGGAGGCGCGAATCTGCGCAAGCCGCGCTATGAGACCGCGGGTGTCGTTCGCGTCACCCTTTTCGGTGCGGCTGTACGATGCGTCGAACAAACGCTTTCGGACGTCGCGGTTCTTAAGCGCAAGAAGAGCTGGTTGCTGGGTCGTATTCTGCAGTGGGATGAGCCACGTGTTGTCGAGATTACGCTCCTGCGCCGCTCGCGCAGCTGCCGCGATCTCGGCGTCGCTCATCCCCGCGAGTGCATTGCGATCGGTGAGCGCCAACGCGCCGGCCCTGGCTGCCGCAAGCAGCTTGTTGACGAACGCAGTCTCGAGTGTCGACGCCTCCTGGTTCAGCGCCATGAGCGCCGCCTTGTCAGGCTCGGCGAGTCTGGCGCCCCTCTGCACGAAGACGTCGTTGTAGTACCAGTCGAGCAGCCGGCGTGACTCCGGGTCGAGAGTCAGGGTATCGCGTTGATTGTAGATCGATTCCACGCGCTCGAACAGCCGACGGTCGAGATAGATCCCATCTTCGTGCGCCGCGAGTCTGGGCGCGACATCTTCCTGGACCTGCTGCAGGAAGTCGCTCGTGTTGGCACCGGTGATCGCGCTGAATACATGCGTCACGCGGTGCAGCAATTCGCCGGACTTCTCCAGCTCCACCAGCGTGTTCTCGAACGCAGGCGGGGCAGGATTGTCGATGATCCGCGCGATCTCCGCCACCTGCTGGCGCATTCCTTCTTCGATCGCCGGTTGGTAGTCAGCCTCCTGAATCTCATCGAAGCGCGGCGCCTGGAACGGCAACGTGCTCGGGGTGAAGAACGGATTCGCGCGCGCGGAGGTCGTGCTCATGATATCAGCACTATTTGCGCGTCCACTTGTTGTTCGTGGTATCCGCGTCCATCCAGATACCGCCGTCGAGATCGAGCGAGCTGACGGCTCGGGTTGTCGGGATCGTGACTGTCGCCCTGCGTTGATTGGCTTCCCAGATCGCGGGGGTCTGATGGAACGTCGCCGAATCGCCATCCGCGTACTTCACGCGAATGTCCACTGGAGCGTCCATACCACCGATGTTGTCGATCACGACCGAGTAACCGTTGCGAGCTTTAGTGACGCTCGCGACTGCGAGATCGATGTAGTTGTTGCTGAAGTACCAGTCATTCCAGAACCAGTTCAGGTTCTTCCCCGATACGTTGCTGAACGTGTTGAAGAAATCCCACGGCATCGGGTGCTTGCCGTGCCAGCGATCCATGTACGCCTGCAGACACTTCTTGAATTGCGCGTCGCCAAGCAGGTCCTTCATGGCGAGGTAACCAAGTGCAGGCTTCCCGTACGCATTATTACCGTACGCAACACCCTTGAGCACATCACCAGGCGTGACGATCGGGAGGTCTTCGAGGGGCGACGGATCGTGAATCCAGCCATTGACGCGGAATTGCTGGAAGAAGGTGGAAGCACGTTCCTCGCCGAGGTCGGCAGTCCCGATGAGGTACTCGAAGGTCGTGGCCCAGCCCTCGTCCATGAAGCCGTATCGCGTCTCGTTGGTTCCCATGTAGAACGGGAAGTACGTGTGTGCGATCTCGTGTTCGACGACGAAGCGGGAGAACACAGTGTCGGGCGTGCTGCCGTCGTTGACCATCATGGGATATTCCATGTCGGCGGAGCCCTGTACGATCGTCGTCTTCTCGTACGGATATGGCACGCCAGGCCAGTTATGCGAAAGCCAGTCGAGCGCATGCTGGCCAAAGTGGACCATGTGGTGGTAATCGGCGGCTGTATCGTTGAACGCGGATTGTACACTGGCGCGACGGTGTGCCGCATCATCGACGATTACGCTGGCGGCATCCCAGTCGTAGTGGTTGCTGACGGCAAATGCCATGTCGGGAATATTGCTGGCTCTGAAGTGCCACGCGTTCATCGGCTTCTGCACCGTGATGCTGTCGCCAGCCATCTGCTCTCTGGTCGCGACGTGGATAACCTGATCGGAAGTGAGCGAATTGTTGAAGCGTTGCAACGGTGCAGGCTGCAGCACGTCAGCGGCATTCAGCAGCGTGCCCGTCCCCCATACCACGTAGTTGGCGGGAACGTTCAGTGTAACGTCGTAATCATTGAAGTCGCTGTAGAACTCCTGCTGATCTGTGAAGTCCATCGTATCCCAGCCGTTGTAGTCGTCGAAGACCGCGACGCGCGGGTAGAAGTACGCCAGGTAATACGTGGTCGAGTCGATCATGCCTTCGCGGCCCGCTTCCAGCGATATCTCGTAGTGCCAGTCGAAGGCGAGCCTTACCGAATCGTGCGGCATGAGCGGGGTCTTCAACGGCACGCGCTTCCACGTGAAGGTGCGTGCATCGTTGCCCCACGGAGTGGCAGTTCCGTTGATGGCGAACGAATCGATGTGCACGCCGGATGTGAGGTACGCGTCAGCAGCGCCACCCGCGCGTGGTGCTCCCGGCTTGTGGATGTTGACGAACAGCTTGATGACGAGGCTCTTCAGCGTGTCCGGGCTGTTGTTGGAGTAGCTGATCTGCTCGGTGCCCCTGATCGTGCGATCGGGTGGTGCAACGGTGAGCGAGATGGAGTAGCGGCCGTGATTCTCCCAGTAGTTAGGCCCCGGGCGGCCGTCGAGTGAGCGAGTTCCCTTTCTTATCGCTTCCTTGACGTTGCGCGGCATGTAGAGCGTCTGCGCTGTCGGCGCTGGTAACAACGGAACGCCCAGCAATGCAACCAGCCACGACTTGGCGAGCAATGGCTTCGTAAGGTCAAGCATGAAATGGGAAATCATCTTCGTTTCTCTCGCATTTGGAGGTGCGGCAGAGCATCGTAATTGCCGATTGATAAGATGACGACAAATCGGTGCCCTGGGTAGGGCGAGAGAATAGAGCGATATCTGCGATGATTCCCGGGGTGATCCTTACGTCGATCCTTACTCCATGGAGATCTCGCTACTCATAGCGCAAGGCGACCACCGGCTCGACCCGCCCGGCACGCCTGGCGGGGAAATAACTGGCAGCCAGCGCAACCGCGCCAAGCGCGAGCGCTACCACGATCAGCGTGACCGGATCTCGTGGCGTCACTCCGTATAGCAGGAATGCGAGAGTCCTGCCGGTGAACCACGCGCCGGCGATACCGAGCATGACACCGATCGCCGCCATGCGAGCACCGTCGATGATCACCATGCGTACGACTGTATGATATTTCGCACCCAGCGCCATCCTGACACCGATCTCCTGCGTGCGCTGCGCGACACCGTACGAGACGACGCCGTAGATGCCGGACGCAGCTATCACGAGTGCGATGAGCGCAAAGACGGCGAGAACGTCCGCGAGCAGGCTGTTGTACGAATAGTGTCGCGCCATCATGGCTCGCATCGTGAGGACGCGTGTTACGGCAACGGAAGGGTCGATTGCACCAACCGTTCTGATGACCTGCTGAGCCATGCCGTCGGGGTTACCGGCTGTCTGAATCGCGACATCGGTGCTCCAGACAGCGCGTCGCATGGGAAAGTAGATCTCCGGTCCTGGCGGCTCGTCTGCACCGGCGTAATTCACGTCTCCGACGACACCAGCTATGGTGTACTGGTCACGCCCCTCGATGCCCATGCGGATCGTATGGCCAATCGCACTACGGTCGGGCCAGTACCGATTGGCCATCGTGCGATTGACGATCACGACAGAGGTTGTCGTGTCACGGTCGGCATCGTTGAAGTCCCGGCCGTCGATCTGCGGAATTCCCATGACCGCGAAGTAGCCCGGCGTGACTACTTCCTCGTGCGCGGTCAGCCCCTGAATGACCGGGATGCCCGGCCGGCTGTCAGGAACGAAGTTGCCGGAGTTGTTGCTGTTGCTGAGCGGGAGCCGGTCAATCACCGCGACACGACGCACACCGGGTAGTGCTTCGAGTTGATGCACCAGCGTGCTGCGGTACGTAATCGCCTGACTCGCATTCAGTGTGGATGGAAGCTGCAGATGAAGCGTGAGCACGTGGTCGGGTTTCAAACCGGTGCCGGCCGCAGTAAGCCTCGTGAAGCTCTGAACCAGCAGGCAGGCTGCCGAAACGAGTATTACGGCGAGTGCGATCTCGCTTATGACGAGCGTCGTGCGTACTCTGGCGATTCGGCGACCGGCGGTGCTGCCGCGCGTACCCTGCTTGAGCGCTCCAGTCAGATCCGCGCGCGCTGCCCGAAACGCCGGAAATGCGGACAATCCAGCGCCGATAGCGACGCATATTCCCAGCATCATGAGCACTACGTGTTCGTTGACACCCATTGCTTCCCATCCCGGAAGAAAGCTGAACAGGTCTGCCGGGACATTCTGCTTGATCAGAGTCACTCCCAGTTTGCCCGCAAGCACGCCAAGTACGCCTGCAGCGAGTGACAGCATCATGCCTTCGATGATCAGCTGACGCGCGAGTTGTCCGCGTCCAGCGCCCAGCGCCGCGCGAACGGCTACTTCGCGCTCGCGTGTAGTCGCGCGAACGAGCATCAGGTTGACAACGTTGGCGCACGCGATGAGCAGGAGACCGATGACCGCGCCGACAACGAGCAGGACTGACGATCGGACATCGCCGGTTCTGTATTCCTTGAGCGGTGCAACTATGAAACGCCAGTTGTCATCGGGTGTCGGCGATTCAACCGCGAGCCGTCGCTCAACGGCCGCCACATCGCGCGCGGCGTCGGCAGCTGTTGCGCCAGGTCGCAGTCTCCCGAGCACCATGCTGCCGTTGATGAAGTTGCGGTTCAACGCGGCACTGTCGGGAACGCTGACCGGTCCCCAGACCGACGCGGTCGTTGGAAATGCGTCGTCCCTGCGCACGACTCCAATCACCGTCCTCGGAATCCCGTTCAATGACACAGTGCGCCCGACGATAGTCGAATCTCCATTGAAGTGACTCTGCCAGAAGGCGTAGCTCAGCATCACCACGGTTACCGTGGGCGTCGACGCGTCCGCATCGGCTTGCGTGAAGGACCGTCCAATCAATGGTGTGACGCCGAGTACCGAGAAGTAGTTCGGCGTGACGACCGCGCCTTCGGCAACGGTCGCTGTTGCACGACCCGAGATCGTCACGTCCCAGTAACGCTCCAGTGCTACATCCTGAAAGACTGTGCGCGCAGCGCGAATCGCTAGATAATTTCCGGGAGAGAGTGTGACGCATGCCGATTCAGAAGGGGCAGCCTGACATACGGTTGCAATACGGTCTATATCATGGAGCGGGATCGGATGCAATAGAGTTGCGTCGAGCAACGCAACCACCGTTGTCGTCGCGCCAATTCCGAGCGTGAGTGTGACCAGTACGGTCAACGTGATCGCCGGAGTTCGCGTCAGGGATCTCGCCCCGTACCGCACGTCCTGCCATAGCGCGTCGATCCAGCCGAGCGACCAGTGATTTCTACTCGCTTCCTGCAGCATCGTCGCGCTTCCGAATTGTCGCCTCGCGAGCTCGCGCGCGGCGTCCGGTGCCATCCCGCGTGCCTCGTTGTCACGCGTCAGCATGTCGATATGAAACTGCATCTCGTCTCGCAGCTCCTCATCCAGCGAAGCACGGCGCGCACGGAACGACAGGCGTCTCAAGATCGCCGAGATCCAGCTCCAAATCGCCATTACTCGTTACCTCAAACTGCCTGGATGACCCGCTGAATCGCTTCTATTGCCTTTCGGAAATCCGCCACCTCCGCGCCGAGCTGCTTCTTGCCGGCGGCGGTGAGCCGGTAGTATCGAGCGCGGCGTCCCGTCGGGGACTGACTCCACTCCGATGTCAACCATCCCTTCACCTGCATGCGCTGAAGCGATGGATATAGTGAGCCTTCCTCGACCTGAATCGCCTCGCGCGATACCTGCTGAATGTGCTGCGCGATTCCGTACCCGTGCATCGGTGTGATGGTGAGTGTCTTCAGAATCAGCATGTCCAGAGTGCCAGGAAGTACGTCTGCGCGATCGGTTTTCTTCGACATGATGGATATGGTGGTATCAGGCTGGTTGCAGCATCGCATCTCGCGATGCTATCGCGACGACGTTCCCGTCCAGCAGATTGATTGTTCGCTCGGCGTGCCGGGCATGACGCGGATCGTGTGTCACCATGCAGATCGTCGAGCCCGTGCGATGCAGCTCGGCCAGCAGGTCCATCACCTGATCGCCGTTCTCGCTGTCGAGGTTGCCCGTGGGCTCATCTGCGAGAATGATCAGCGGCTCACCGGCAATCGCTCGCGCAACTGCGACACGCTGCTGCTGACCACCGGAGAGCTGTGCCGGATAGTGATCCAGCCGGTGCGCCATCCCCATTCGCTCGAGAGCGTTGAGCGCGCACTTGCGACGGTCGCGCGGGTCGAGTCCGCGGTAACTCAGGGGAAGCGCGACGTTCTCCCACACGGTGAGATCGCCGAGCAGATTGAACGCCTGAAAGATGAAACCGATCTGACTGTTGCGAATGCGCGCCCGCTGCCCGCCTGACAACTCCGCAATGTCGCGGCCGGCAAGGACGTAGCGGCCGGCGGTTGCGACGTCGAGAAGGCCGAGGATGGAGAGCAGAGTGGTCTTGCCGCACCCTGACGGACCGGAGATCGCGACGTACTCTCCGCGCGCGATCTCGAACGACACGTCGGACAGGGCGCGCGTCTCCACTTCATCGGTGAGATACGTCTTTCCAACCCGTTCGAGCCGGATTACCGGCTCAGGTCCCCGCGAAGTCATCGGCACGTTGGCGTTGGGGTCAACTGCCCTGGCAATCAATACATAGCTAATCTATGTGTAGTCTTTCTATGTGACAAGGTGGCGGCGGCGCCACGCGCGCCGGGTCGGTCGCGGGACCGGGCTTTGCAGCATCTTTGACCTGTATTCACCCGGACACGGCCAGCCGGCAGGGCCGGTATCACGATTACGGAGCAAAACGATGGATCAGGAAACATGGACGGCGGTCGACGGTTACCTCACGAAGAAGCTCATTCCCCCGGATGCCGCGCTGGACGCTGCGCAGGCTGCGACCGCGGCTGCGAACATGCCGGCGATCAGTGTCTCTCCAACTCAGGGAAAACTGCTCGAGCTGCTTGCAATGACGCTGCACGCCAGGTCCATCCTCGAGATCGGTACGCTCGGCGGCTACAGTACGATATGGCTCGCGCGCGGCCTCGCTCCTGGAGGAAGGATCGTGACCCTGGAGAAGGTGCCCAGCCACGCGGACGTTGCACGAGCGAACATAGCGCGAGCGGGATTCGCAGATGTCGTCGATCTGCGCATTGGTAGTGCGCTCGACACGCTTCCGCAACTGGCTGCGGAAGATCGCGAGCCGTTCGATCTGGTCTTCATCGACGCCGACAAGCAGAACATACCGGCGTACTTCGACTGGGCGGTCACGCTGGCGCATGCTGGGAGCATGATCATCGTCGACAACGTCGTGCGTGACGGGGATGTCATCAACGACGATACCGAAGATACGGGAACGCAGGGCGTGCGCCGGTTTTTCGATCGGCTGTCCACGAGTGCACTCGTGACGAGCACGGCAATCCAGACTGTTGGCGTGAAGGGTTACGACGGCTTCGCGGTATCCATAGTGAACTGACGGCGTTCGGCGGCACTCAGGGAGGACGACACCAAAACAAACCATTCTGACGCGCAGAGCATCTCATAATCGAGAAAGGGCGCGCACCGGCGGGCCCGTCAATGCACAGTTCAACGCTCGCAAGTGTCCTTTTCGATTCTATCTTCCCGTTCAATTTCGCGATTCACGCTCGGCGCGGCCGCGACGATTCTTGCTACCATGGCTCCGATGCTCGCCAGTGCGCAGGCACCGCAGTCAGCCCTTTCATCGGACTACATGACGTCGGTTGCAGCCACGCATGCAGATCATCCGCCCGTGCTGGATGGCCGCGACGACGATGCTGTATGGCGCAAAGCGCCCGCAGTTACGCATTTCCGCGAATTCGATCCGGTCGAGGACGGCGATCCACGCTTCCGCACCGAATTCAAGGTCGCGTACGACAGCCGCAACATCTACGTCTTCATTCGTGCCTTCGATCCCGAGCCGGCGCTGATACGGAAGACCCTTGCGCGGCGGGACGTTCGTCCGCCAACGGATCAACTCAAGGTGATGATCGATTCGTACCATGACGGACGCAGCGGCTTCGAGTTCGCGGTGAGCCCGGGTGGAGTGAAGCGCGATTACGCGATGTATGACGATACGAATGAGGACCCCACGTGGGACGGAGTCTGGGACGTCGCCACATCGGTCGATTCACTGGGCTGGACGGCGGAGTTCGCGATTCCCATGTCACAGCTCGGCTTCACCAATACAACCGTGCACACGATCGGGTTCGGGATCTGGCGCGACATCGATCGCTTCAAGGAGCGTGTGAGCTGGCCGGTGTTCCGTCCAAGCAGAAACGCGACTGTCTCTCAACTGGGAACGGTGACCGGCATCGGCGACGTTGGATCGACGCATCCGCTCGAAGTGGTTCCGTACGTGGTGACGAAGAATGTTTCGACGGTAGGCGCTTCATCGTACGGACGTGCGCAGCGCCTTTCTGCCGGTGCGGATCTCAAGGTTGGCGTGACGCCGAGCCTGCGGCTGACGGCGGCGGTGAACCCCGACTTCGGTCAGGTGGAGGCGGATCCGTCGGTGCTCAACCTCGGTACGTTCGAGACGTTCTTCAACGAGCAGCGTCCGTTCTTTGTCGAAGGGCAGGGGCGTTACGCGTTCAGCATCAACTGCAACGTCGTGAACTGCAGTTCCGAGGGGCTGTTCTACTCACGAAGAATTGGTCGCACTCCGCAACTAATTGGTAACTATGGCGACCCGAGCTCGCCCACGGCCACGACGATCCTGGGCGCCACGAAGCTGAGCGGGCGCATAGGCAAGTCACTATCGGTGGGTGTACTCGACGCGGTGACGGAGCGTGCGACGGGCTCGTTGGACAGAACCATCGAGCCGACGACAAACTATGGCGTTGCACGCGTGCAGCGCGAGTTTCGCGACGGAAAGAGCTACATTGGTGCCGTTCTCACGAGCGTCGATCGGAACACCGATTCATGGACGTCTGATGTACTGCGGCGAACGGCGACCGTTGGCGGCGTGGATTTCGCGCATCGTTTCCTGAATGACAATTACAGAATTTCCGGATCGCTTACTGGAAGCGATGTGACGGGAACGGCTGCCGCGATCACGCAGACGCAGATGAGTGCCGTGCACTACTACCAGCGGCCTGATGGAAAGCTGCGCGTCGATTCCAGTCTCACGTCGCTGACAGGTAACGCAGAGGAACTGCTGGCCGGCAAGTACGGTGGCGGGATCACACGCTTCGAGACGAGCTATCAGCGCCAGTCGGCGGGTTACGAGATCAACGACATCGGTTATCTGCGCCGAGCGGACGAACAGAGCTGGAGCAATTGGGGCGCGCTCGCTTTTCTGAAACCGACATGGCTGTACAACCGTCTCAACGTCAACGGCAACTTCTGGAACACGTGGAATACGGATGGGCTCGCGCTGGAGCACGCGATTAATTCCAACGTACATTTCGTGTTTCACAACAACTGGGGCTTCAACGCGGGCTCGACGCTCGGTCAGCTGGGAAGCACCTATTGCGACAGATGCGCTCGCGGGGGGCCGGCGGTGCGGCAATCGCCGTATCTATCCCCATGGATGAGTATCAGCGGTGATGACAGACGCCGTATCACTCCTTCGATCTCGATGAACTATTTTCGAGCCGACGAGGGGCGCACGCACAGGCTGTCGGTCGAGCCAACGCTCGACGTGCGTGCATCGAGCCAGCTGCTTTTCTCGCTGGATGTCACCGCATCGCACAACGACGACAACACGCAGTGGATCGGCAACTTCCATGATACAGCCACATCCGCCATGCACTACGCTTTCGCGCATCTGCATCAGAACACGCTCGTCACCGCCGTACGTGCAACGTACATCGCGACACCGGCGCTGTCGTTCCAGTTCTACGCACAGCCGTTCGTGTCGAACGGCTCCTATTCGGACCCGCGGGAGTTGAGTGCCGACCCGCGCGCCGCGCGATACTCAGGCCGATATGTTGCCTACACGCCACCCGCGTCGGCGATGTCAGGATTCAGCGATCGCGAGTTCAAGTCGAATACCGTAGTGCGCTGGGAATACAGACCGGGATCGACGCTGTTCCTGGTGTGGACGCAGGGACGTCAGCGGTACGACAACGCACCGGATGCACGCGGATGGACACAGACATATCCGGATCTGTTGCAGATCCGGCCGGACAACACGTTTCTGGTGAAGTTCAGCTACTGGTTGAACAGGTAGCGGCTGCGGCGCGTCCCTGGCCGCTGCCAGCGTCGGGATGGACTTCAGCCGCCGACGCATGACAGCATTGGGAGTGCGACGGTGGCGCGGCGCCCGCGGGCGCGCTATTCTCTTCGTACCACAAACTCTCAAGGGCCATGAAACTCTCGTTTCGGTCACTCTCGCTGGCTGCGTCGCTCATCGCGTTTGCCAGCCCGTCCATCGGCGCACAGTCCGGGACGGCAGCACATCCGTCGGTTTCGGTCAGCAGCGATCCCTTTGTGTGGCTGGAGCAGGTTTCCAGTCCACGATCCATGGCGTGGGTGAACGCGGAAAATGCGAAGACCGTCGCGGTGCTGGAGAAGGATCCGCACTACGCTGCGCTGTACGCCGATGCGGTCAAGCTGGCGGAGGCGCGCGACCGCATTCCGTCACCGTCCATCATCGGCGGTCAGATCTACAATTTCTGGCAGGACGCAGAGCATACGCACGGAGTGTGGCGGCGCACGACGCTCGCCAGCTACCGGAGCGCGTCACCGGCATGGACGACCGTGCTCGATCTCGACGCGCTCTCCAGGACAGAGAAGGCGAACTGGTTCTGGAAGGGAAGCACGTGCGCGGAGCCGGCGGAACGCCATTGCATGGTTCAACTTTCGGACGGCGGCGAGGATGCCGTGACGGTTAGGGAGATCGATCTGCCGAGTGGGAGTTTCGTGTCGGGTGGCTTCGTATTACCGCATGGCAAGCAGCGCGTGGCGTGGGAAGATCCCAACACGTTGCTGGTCGCGCGCGAGTGGGCACCGGGCGAGATCACGAAGTCGGGGTATCCTTACATTGTAAAGCGCATCAAGCGCGGCCAGCCGCTGTCGGCGGCGACCGAAGTGTTTCGCGGAACTGCGAACGACGGCGGATATGGTGTGTCGCCATTCACGCTCGACGATGGCGATGGTAATCATGCAGTGTTCGTGGCCCGTCCACTAAGCACGTTCGAGGCGGAGCAGTTCATCCTGACCAGGAACGGATTCGAGAAGCTTGCGCTTCCGCTCAAGTCGTCCGTGTCGGCAATGGTTGCCGGCAGAGTGATCATTTCGCTGGACACAGCCTGGACACCGGCTGGTGGCGCCGCCTTCAAGGCCGGATCGGTCGTATCGGTACCGTTGGCGACGATGCTCGCGAGTCCGGCGAAGTTTGCTCCGACGCTGGTCGCAGCACCCGGGCCGCGGGAGTCGATCAGCAGGATGGCCACGACGAAGAACGCGCTCATCGTCGCGCAGCTCGACAATGTGCGCGGACGCGCGTACACATACACGCCGGCAGGCGCGCACGGGTGGACGCGCTCTCAGCTCAAGTTTCCCGACAATCTCACCATCGGCGTCGTCGATGCCGACGCGCATTCGAACACGGCATTCCTTGACGTTACCGGATTCCTGACGCCCAGCTCGGTATGGCTGGTGGATGCGCAATCGGGTGCGCTGTCGTCGGTCAAGTCCCTTCCGCCCAAGTTCGATGCGTCGAATGATGTAGTCGAGCAATTCGAAGCCACGTCGAAGGATGGCACACGTGTGCCGTACTTCGTCGTACATCGGCGCGGCATGAAGCTGGACGGGAACAATCCAACGATCCTCTACGCGTACGGCGGCTTCCAGGTGTCGGAGACGCCCAACTACTCGCCGAACATCGGCAAGCTGTGGCTCGAGCACGGCGGAGTGTGGGTGCTCGCGAACATTCGCGGCGGCGGTGAGTTCGGTCCAGCCTGGCACGAGGCCGGCCTCAAGACGCATCGTCAGGTGGTATACGACGATTTCGCCGCGGTTGCGCAGGACCTCGTCAAGCGCGGCATAACGAGCACACGCCGGCTCGGCATTCAAGGCGGATCGAACGGCGGCCTGCTGATGGGGGTCGAGTTCACTCAGCACCCGGAGATGTGGACCGCGGTGGACATCCAGGTTCCATTGCTGGACATGCTGCGTTACGAGCAGATCGCGGCGGGCAGCTCGTGGGTGGGAGAGTACGGCAGCGTCTCCGTTCCGGCGGAGCGGAAGTTCCTGGAATACCTGTCACCGTACAACAACATTCACGCCAACGTGAAGTATCCCGAGCCGCTGATCTGGACCACCACCAAGGATGACCGCGTGGGTCCGCAACACGCACGCAAATTCGCGGCAAAGCTCGCCTCGATGAATATCCCGTACCTCTTCTACGAAGTGATAGAAGGCGGTCACGGGTCAGGTGCAAGTCTCAAGGAGCGCGCGCACACCACGGCGTTGGAGATGACCTACTTCACGCGCAAGCTGATGCAGTGATACGCGCGGTGGCATGCGCTGTGATGCGTGTGTCCATTCGTATATCTTTTGACGATTACCACTCAATGGGAGATCCATCTTGCAGCAGGATGCAGGCCGCACACGTGACGACGTGGTTCGCTGGGCTGGCACGCTTTATTCGGACCACGTCGATCACAAGGATGCAGACGGTTTCGCGGCCGTATTCACGCCGGACGCCACGCTTCGCTTCGGCAACTCGGACGCGCTGACCGGACGCGATGCGATCCGTGATGCAATCGCGCAATTCTTCACTGCGTTCAAGTCGCTGCGGCATCACTCGGGGCGCACCTGGATCGAAGGCGACATCTTGGTTCTCGAGGCGGTCGTTACGTACATACGGCATGACGGAAAGGAAGTAACCGTGCCCGCCGTGACGATCTTTCACCTGATTCCGATCAGCGTATCATCGACACCACTTGCGGACGAATGTCGCATCTACGTCGATCTTGCTCCGTTGTTCGCAGCCTGATCGGCACAGTCGTTTCCTGAAGAGAGAGTTTTTCCGATGATAACGCAGGCAGAGAAGGGACGACGTTTTCGCGATTTGCATCACCGCGATAGCGCCTTCGTAATTCCGAATCCATGGGACATTGGCTCCGCGCGAATCCTGGCAAGCATGGAGTTCGAGGCACTCGCGACCACGAGCGTCGGCTACGCGAACTCGATTGGTCGTCAGGACCACGGAGTCGCGCGTGACGAGATGATCGCGCATGCGACAACCCTGTGCGCCGCGACGGAACTGCCTGTGAGTGCTGACCTGGAGAACGGGTTTGGAGACGATCCGGAAACCGTTGCGGAGACGATTCGTCTGGCAGCTGGCGCCGGCCTGGCCGGCTGTTCTATCGAGGACAGCACCAACCAGAACGACGATCCGATCTATGCGTTCGAGCATTCGGTCGAGCGTATTCGGGCAGCTGTGGAGGAGGTGCGCAAGCTACCGTTTCCATTCATGTTGACCGCGCGCGCGGAGAACTATCTGCACGGGCGCAAGGATCTTGCAGATACCATCAAGCGACTGCAGGCCTTTCAGGAAGCCGGCGCCGACGTTCTGTATGCGCCCGGCATGACGGATGTAGCCGAGATAGCGACCATGATACGCTCGGTGGACAGGCCGGTGAACGTACTGGCCGGAATGCAGGGCGTGCACTTCGACGTCGATGGGCTGTCGCGCATCGGTGTGAAGCGCATCAGCGTTGGCGGCGCACTCACTCGTATCGCATTTGCCGCGGTCATCCGTGCAGCACGCGAGATGAAGGAGCATGGCACATTCACGTTCGTGGACGAGCCGATCACATCGCGCGAGATTGCCGCACTGATCGGTAGCGCCAGCTGACAGTATCAACGCGTCAAGTTTCAGGCATGGCACAGCAAGAATATCGTATCCGGCCGTACACATCGTCGGATCGCTCAGCATGCCTGGCATTGTTCGACAGCAACACGCCCGAGTTCTTTGCTCCTTCTGAACGCAATGACTTCACGGCTTTCATTGACGGCCCCGACGCATCCATAATCGTGTTGGAGACATTAGACGGAGAACTCATCGGTTGTGGAGGCTATTACGTTCGCGCCGCGAGCGGGACCGGCGGCCTGGCATGGGGCATGATCGCGCGGCATTGGCACCGGCGTGGCGCTGGCCGCATGCTTCTACACCGCCGTTTACGTTCGCTCCGGACCGCTGGCGCGCTTTCGGTAACCGTTCACACCAGTCAGCACAGTCGGGGCTTCTTCGAGCGCGAGGGTTTCGAGGAGGTACGAGTGGTGCCAGACGGCTTCGCGTCCGGCATCGACATGGTCGAGTTGCGGCTCCAGCCGATCTTCCGAAACCACGCCGATTCACGCATGTTTTAGGCGACGGTGGAGACTGCACCAGCAGTACCGACTGTGGAGCTCAACTTCCAGGATCAACCATGACACGTTTTCGCGTTCTTGCATTTGCCGCCATCGCTTCCATCGCGATTCCGGTACTTACCATAGGGGCGCAGAACCAGCGTCCTCAGGGTCCACCACCGCCTCTCAAAAACCTCAAGTTCTTTCCGAAGAATATCTCGCGGCAGGCGCTGCTCGACACGATGGGTACGTTCACTCGGGCGCTCGGCGTGGGCTGCGAATTCTGCCACATGGCTGACGATAGCATCCCACGCGACCGGCACGACTTTGCGTCGGATGTGAAGCCGAACAAGAACAAGGCACGTGCGATGCTCCGCATGGTCTCTGCCATCAACGCTGACTACCTGACGAAGCTGTCATCGAGACTGGAGCCGCCTGTCGTCGTCACCTGCGCCACCTGTCACCGTGGTGTGATGGAGCCTCGGCCGCTCGAGCAGGTAATTCTCACTCGCTACGATTCAGCTGGCACCGATTCCGCGATAGCAACGTATCGGGAGCTGAGGCAGCGTTACTACGGACGCGCATCGTACGATTTCGGTGAAGCCCCACTGTTCGCGGTTGGCAGTGCATTGCGCCAGCGCAACAAGATGGCGGACGCGCTCAAGTTCTACATGCTGAATCTGGAATACGCACCGAACTCCGCGCCTGCGTGGTCCCAGGCTGGCATTGCGCAACTTGCCAGCGGCGATACTGCGACGGCAATCAAGAGCTTCGAGAAGGCACTCTCGATCGATCCGAAGGACCGTGGAGCGACCCGGGCAATGCAGTCACTCAAGCCCAAGCCGTAACTTCGAGTCCCGTATTGAATGGCGCGAGCATCGAAGAAAACCGCAGCACCGACTGATGTTTCGATCGTTCCATTCGCCGACCAGGTTGCGTGGAACAAGTGGCTCGACAAGCATCACGCGACTTCAGTGGGGATCTGGATCCGCATCGCGAAGAAAGGGTCCGGCATCCCCTCTGTGTCGCACCCCGAAGCGCTCGACGTTGCCCTGTGTTACGGTTGGATAGATAGCCAGCGAAAGGGATACGACGAAAAGACGTTCATTCAGAAGTTCACACCGCGTGGTGCGCGCAGCATCTGGTCCGTGATCAACCGCGACAAGGCGGTTGCACTGCTGGAAAGTGGGAAGATGATGCCGGCGGGGATCTCCGAGATGGAGCGCGCGAAGAAGGACGGTCGGTGGGATGCGGCGTATGCCTCGCAGGCAACGATCGAAATCCCACCCGATCTGCAGGCCGCGCTCGACGCGAAGCCTCGCGCAGCAAAATTCTTCGCTACGTTAACCAGTCAGAACCGCTACGCCATCCTGTTCCGCATTCACAACGCGAAGCGTGCGGAGACTCGCGCCAGGAGAATCGCCGATTTCGTAGCGATGCTTGAACGGCATGAGACGATTCATTGATCCGGTGTAGCGATCATGCAGAAAATGAAAGCGCGCCTGCATTTCCGCAGGCGCGCTTTTATTTCGAGAACTGTCGCGACTTACCTCAACGCATTCCACACCAGCGGATACGTCGACATGCTCTGCGCGCGGTACTGCGGGCGGAATCCAAACAGTACAACATGTCCCTTGCCCTGCTTCACGTCCACCATCGCGGCCTTGCCATTGATGCGGTCTGCGCCGAGCAGCCAGCCGGAGAGGAGTGGATTACCCTGCGCGGGATAGCGTGCGACGATCGTTGCACGTGATGGATCGGTTACTTCGAACGCAGGGCCGCCCTCGAACCAGACGGCCGGCGTCGGTGCGGTCATGCCAGCTGCGAGAGGATTGGCGCGATCGAACTCGACCTTGAAGAGCGAGCCTGGCGCGTAGAAATCCTTCGGCCGCACATCGGCGAGTACGTTCTTCACCGGTAGCGACAGCGCTTCGGTCGCGTAATTGCTCGCAGCATTGAATGCCACGAGTGTACCGCCTGCATTTACGAACGCCGCCAGCTGCTTCGCTCCATCGTCGCCGAGTCCGCCCTTGAGCGAATCCGGATATGGGCCGCGCGGGCCGCCGGCGATCTGGCGCGCATTCTGATCCGGCAGCACTATCGCGTCGAAGCGAGAGCTGAGATCACCGGCGCGAATATCCTTTGCCGTAATCAGCGTGTACGGAACGTGATACTGATCGAACACCCACTGCGTCCATCCCTGATCCATCGACGGCGCCCAGTTCTGGAACATGGCGATACGGCGCGCCTTGTTGTTGCTGAGCCCCTTCGCGACCCAGGGAATCGCGCGAACCGGCGCAAGCGGAGTCGATGCAACCGTGACGGAGTCGCGCACGAACGCAACGTTGAAGCCGTACAACAGCGGCAGCGTCTGCGCCGTGACGTCGTACGGACGCTTGGGCGGACCGCCCGGATACTCGAACAGATTCGGGTAGTGCTGGTCTTCGAGCAGCGTCTTCGCAAACGCAGCGTATGGCTGTGCGGTGTAGATCAGATAGCTTCCGGCCGGAAACTGCTTTCCATCGGCACTGAACGCGGATGTAGCGCGACGCACTTCAACCTGTCCGCGCTGCAGAATGCCGAGCGCTGCGTTGATCGCGGTGTCGCGCGCAGCCTCCTCGGGAATCACGATCGTCGCCGGCCAGTCTTCCCGGCCTGGCGCGCGATTGCCCATCACTGCGTTGCGCTCGACCTGCGAATATGTGCGCACCCATTCGATGTGATCTGCAGCGGCTTGCGTGAGCAACGCCATCGTTGCCGCGGTCTGATAGCGAACGATGTCGCCGATGGTCCATCTGCCACCGGGCCACGTGGTGAGGAAATCGACACCGGTCTTCTTGGGATCGACATTGTAACCGGGGCGAAGTGAATCGAATGGTACGTTGATCGGCGAGGCGACGTCCGCACTGGCCGTCTCGGTCAGGATGCGGATCGCGCCGTGATAGTGCTGATACGCCCGCGCCGGAGTCCACGCATCGTACGACGTGTTGTTCGCGATGCCGACGAATCCATCGGACGTCATGCGCCACGTCATCGCCTTGCCCATCTGTGCTACGCCAGCCATGAGGATGGGATCGATGTTCGGCTCGATCGGATCCATGTATGGCGGAATGAAGAGCCGCGTGCCTGAAGATCCTTGTTGATGGATGTCGTTGACGATCGCCGGATGCCACGGGCTGTACAGCGAGTCGATCACCATCTGTGTCTCGACCTGAGTGAACGCGTACCAGTCGCGGTTGTCGTCGTGGCCCGTGTAGTGATGGTACAACACCGGCGGTCCGCTGCCTTCCCACGGCGTGCCCATGGAGCTCGCGTACCAGTCGTGCACGATGTCCACGCCGTCCGGATTGAGTGACGGAACCAGGATCACGATGGTGTTGCGCCGGATGGAGCGCGTGTTGTCGTCCTCGTCTCCCACCAGCTTCTGGGCCAGTACCATCGGCGTGAGTATGCCGCCGACTTCCGTGGAGTGGATGCTCGACGTGACGAGGATTACGAGCTTGCCATCGACCTGGAGCCTGGTGACCTGTCCCGGCGTAGTGAGCCGCGGGTCCGAGAGCAGGCGCTGGATGCCGCGATAATGCGCGAGGTTCGCGATGGTTGCCGAGTCGGCGATGTAAGCGGCGACGAACGGGCGGCCGAGCGTCGTCTTGCCGAGTGTGTGCACCTGGATTCGCGGCGACGCCTTTTCCAGCGTGTGGAAGTACGCGACTACCTGTTTCCATTCCGGAAGCTTCCGGTCCGTGCCGGGCGCGAAGCCAATCACGGAAGCCGGCGTCGGCACCGCGGATGCGGCACGTTGCGCGACGGACAGCGCGGGCGTGAACGGCAAGGCTGTCGCAAGGAATGTCAGCGCTGAGAAAAGACGAAAGCGCACTAAACGCGGCTCCTGATCGAGGGGTCTCCTTCTGTACGCTGACCAGCAGACCTTCGTTAGAGACTTCGGAGCTATTGCGACTGCACCGGTGACTGTTTATACATTCCTGGTGAATAAAATTACGGTCGGCGTGCTCGGCGCCTCGGGATACGCGGGCCGCGAGATTTGTGATCTCGTTACGCGGCATCCATGCATGGAACTGGTCTTCGCGTCGGCCAATTCGCGGGCTGGCGAGACCATCCGTGCTGCCGGCCGTTCCATCTCTCTCATTGCGACCGACGAGGCGAAGCTGGACAGCGCCGGCCTCATCTTTTCGGCGCTGCCACATGGGGCATCCGCGAGCTGGGTACAGGCTGCTGCCGCGGCGGGTGCCAAGGTGGTCGATCTCTCAGCGGATCTGCGCCCCGGGAGCGGCTCGACATCGTGTAATGGAACGACTGTTCCATATGGCCTGACCGAGCTGACGCGGCCGTTGCTGCCAGGGGCGGACGTCGTCGCGAATCCAGGCTGCTACCCGACCGCGATTCTGATCGCGCTGGCGCCGCTGCTCGCCCGTTCGCTCACGGTGAAGGGTGCGACCATCAACGTGAGTGCGGCCAGCGGCGTTACCGGCGCCGGCTTCACACCGAAGCCTGAGCTGATGTTCGCGGAGGTGGCTGAAGACTTCCGTGCTTACGCAGTGGGGAACGAGCACCGGCACCTGAACGAGATGCGCGCCGTGGTGAGCGAGATGGGCGGTGACAACGACATTCTGTTCACGCCACATCTGCTTCCTGTCGCGCGCGGCATACTTGCCACGATCACTGTCCCTGTGAAGGAGTCACTCGCGCAGCCGCTTTCGCTCTGGCGTGAGCTGTATCGCGATGAGCCGTTCATCGAAGTGAGCGATACGATGCCGTCGCTTCGCGAGGTGGTGCACCGCAACGTCGTGCGCATGAGCGTCACGACGGCTGCGAACGTGCGTCAACCGACGTTGATAATCGTCGCGGCAATCGACAATCTCATGAAGGGCGCGGCGGGACAGGCGGTTCAGAACGCGAACGTAATGTTCGGCCTTCCGGAAATCGCGGGATTGCCGGCATGACGGAGCCAATGACGCGCGTGGTGAAACTGGGCGGCCGCGCACAATCCGCGGACTCGCTCGCTGCGACGATCGCCTCGGCATGGAACGCGAGCAAGGCGATGTGTGTCGTCCATGGCGGTGGCGACGAGATCTCGGCACTGCAGCGCAAGCTCGGCGGCGAGCCTAAGTTCGCCGGCGGCCGTCGCGTCACGACGCTCGAGGATCTCGACATCATCCGGATGGTTCTATCGGGTGTCGTCAACAAGAGACTCGTGTCGCAGTTCAACGCGGCTGGCGCACCAGCTGTCGGAATCTCCGGCGAAGATGCGTCACTGATCGCGGCGAAACCGCTCGGCATTTCGGAGTTCGGTTACGTCGGCATGCCGGTGAGCATCAACACGTCGTTGATCGAGACGCTCTGGCTCGCGGGTCTACTACCAGTCGTATCGCCGCTCGCGACGAACGCTGAAACGCCAGGCACCGCGCTCAACGTCAACGGTGATGATGCCGCGGCTGCCATTGCGGTTGCACTTGGCGCCGACGAGTTGCTGCTGATTGCAGACGTCGAAGGCGTGCTCGATTCGTCGGGCGAGGTGATCGATCAGCTCGACGTCGATGAAGCGCGTGCGCTCATCGCGTCGGGGATCGCTGTCGGCGGAATGGCCGCCAAGCTGGAAGCAGCGCACGCCGCACTGGCAGGCGGCGTTCGTGCTGTTCGCATTGCCGATATCGACGCGCTCGGAGAATCCGGACGCGGCACATTCATAACACTCGCAACGGTAGGCGCAAAGTGACGACAATGACTTTGCCTGTGATGCAGCTATCCACCGAACAGCCGGCAGTGCCGGTTCCAGCGCCAACGCAGTCAGCCATACTCGGCACGTACAAGCGCCCGCCCGCACAATTCGTCCGTGGCGACGGCATGTATCTGTACGACGAGAGCGGCAAGGCGTATCTGGATTTTGCGAGTGGCATCGCCGTCAATGCGTTCGGCTACAACGACGCCGGCATCGCGCGCGCGATCCAGGATGCGGTCGCCACGGGCCTGTTGCACGTATCAAACCTGTATCGCACTGCACCGGGCGAGGATCTGGCGGAATTTCTCGTCGATCACTCCTTCGCGTCGTCAGTCTTCTATTGCAACTCAGGCGCGGAAGCGAACGAGGGCGCGTTCAAGTTCGCACGCAAGTTCGGCCGTTCCATGTCGCCCGACAAGACCGGCATCATCTCGTTGCGCGGCGCGTTCCACGGCCGCCTCTTCGCGTCGCTGGCGGCTACCGATCGCGCAAAGTACCAGGCGCCATTCAAGCCACTGGCGCCGGGTGTATCGATCGTCGAGCGCACAATCGAGGATCTCGATGCTGCGCTGGATGCGCGGACCGTTGCAGCGGTGATACTCGAACCGGTGCAGGGCGAGGGCGGCGTGCGAGTGATCGACCGCGGGCTGCTCGCGGAGCTGCGCGCGCTCACGCACGAGCGTCGCATCGCTCTCATCTTCGATGAGATTCAGAGCGGGCTTGGCCGTACCGGAACATTGTTCGCGTACGAGCAAACTGGCGTCGTGCCAGACATGGTAACGCTTGCCAAGCCGATTGCTGCCGGCCTGCCGATGGGTGCCGTGCTCGTCAGCGAAGAAATCTCGGCGGTAATGAAACCCGGCGATCACGGTACCACGTTTGGTGGAGGGCCCCTGGTCGCGAGCGTCGCGCTGCATGTCGTGAAGCGGCTTGCAGAACCTGCGCTGCTGGAGCAGGTGCGCGACAACGGTGCATGGATGGGCGAGGAGCTTCGCGCGATCATGCGTCGCACTGGTCGCGTACGAGCGGTGCGTGGCATGGGGCTCATGTGGGGAATCGACGTCGTGGAGCCGGCCGCAGGTGTCGTCGCACGCGCGATGGATGCGGGTCTTCTCATTCTATCGGCGGGCGAGTACACGCTCCGTCTGCTGCCGCCGCTCGTCATGAGTCGCGATGAGATGAGAGACGGTCTCGAATCGCTGGAAGAGGTCCTTCGATGAATCCTGATGTAACGGCATCCATCGTGTTGCGCCCAGCACAGAGTGGTGACATCTCCGGCATCGTGTCGCTCGTGAATGGCTATGCCGCAGAGGCGATCATGTTGTACCGGTCACCCGAATCGGTAAGCATGACGCTGCACGATTTTGTAGTTGCCGTGGATTCTGCTGGAACCGTGATGGCGTGCGGCGCGCTCAAGGAATACTCGCCGTCGCTGGCCGAGGTCGCGTCTGTTGCGGTGGCGCGTGACGCACATGGACTTGGGCTCGGAACTGCGATCGTCGCCGAAGTCGAGCGACTTGCGCGCAAGCGTGGAATCGACGAGCTGTTCGCGCTGACACTTACGCCCAGGTTCTTCGAGAGCGCGGGCTACGTGATTGCGGACCGGGCATTGTATCCGGAGAAGATCAGGCGCGATTGTCTCAAGTGTCCGCGCCGGATCCGCTGCAACGAGTACTGCGTGGCGCGCTCGGTCCAGGAAGAGATGGCCGTAGCGGCCTAGCCACGATTGACGAGGCGTCCGGCGTACCCTCGGGACGCGCCGGGCGCCGAGTGGTGGCCCGTACGGAGGCTAACGAACGCACCTACTCGACGCCGGTACTCGCCATGGCGCCCAATACCCGCGCCGAAAGCGTCCTGCATCGTTTTCAAACGCATATTGTATGCGCCCCCATACAGTTCCAGGGAGCGGACTGCGTGGTAATCGTTTGTTTATAGCACGACGGGCCGGATTGGGATAACGTTCGAGCTTACTCCCGGACGGAGATCCGCATGACTGCATCCGACAAGATCACGCCGTCGCACGTTGATTACGGGCTGGATGCGCCGGGCGTGATTCGCGTCATGCTGATCTGCGGGATTGTGGGCGTCGTGGCCGGGATCGTGGCCCGCCGGCTTGCGTTTGCGCCGGCGCTGCGTCAGGTCGCGATCGGGTCGATCCTGCTATGGATCGGCTGGGCATTGCTGGTCGGCGCCGGCTTGATGCTGGCGAGCAGCAGGTGGGGGAAGCTGCGGGCTCGTGACCGTTTGCTGGACCGGCTCGCATTCAACGGCGCGGAGACCGTGCTCGACGTCGGGTGCGGGCATGGATTGCTTCTGATCGGTGCGGCGAAACGAGTTCCACACGGTCGTGCGATCGGCGTGGATCTCTGGTCGCAGGTCGATCAGAAGAGCAACTCCGCGGCTGCAACACTGGCGAACGCTCGCGCGGAAGGAGTGGACGATCGGGTCGAAGTGCGCGACGCGGACATGCGTGCACTACCGTTGGACGATTCGAGCGTCGATGTGGTGGTATCGAGCCTCGCAATTCACAACGTGACCGGTGACGGTGAGCGACGCAAGGCGATTCGCGAGATGGTGCGAGTGCTCAAACCCGGCGGACGTGTCGGAATTCTGGACATCGCGCACGTCGGAGATTACGCGAAGGAGTTTCGCGCCGCAGGCATGAGCGAGGTCGAGCTGCATGGAATCACGCCGTGGATATATCCGCCTGCGCGCGTGTTGACTGCGATTAAATAGCGACGGGCAGCACCTGACGGTTCTAGCTGTCGCTCGCGATCGTCTCCAGCTCCTCCCATCGTCCCATCAACCGGGTCATCTCGAGCTCGATCTCGTCGAGCCGACCCCTGGCGGCGACGACGGCCGCGCCATCTCGCAGGAATGCTGGATCTGAAAGCGACGCGTAGATCTGCTCGCGCTCCTTCTCACGCCTGTCGATCTCATCCGGAAGCGATGCCAGCTCGCTCGTTTCCTTGTACGTGAGGCGACGCTTGCGCGCAGGCGCCGGAGTTGAAGCAACGGCGCGCTTCGGCTTGCTTGCTGCCGATGTCGTCGACGTTTCGCGCTCCGGCATTCGTCGCTGGCGCAGCCAGTCGGTGTACCCACCAGCATACTCACCCACGCGACCGTCGCCCTCGAATACCAGCGTGCTCGTGACGACGTTGTCGAGAAACGCGCGATCGTGGCTCACGACCAGCAGCGTTCCATTGAACTCCAACAGAAGCTCCTCCAGCAGATCCAGTGTCTCGATGTCGAGGTCGTTGGTCGGCTCGTCCATCACGAGCAGATTGAACGGCCGCGTAAAGAGACGCGCCAGCAGCAGGCGATTGCGCTCTCCACCTGACAGCGCGCGCACGGGAGCGCGCGAGCGGTCGGGTGAAAAGAGAAAATCCTGGAGATAACCAAGCACGTGCTTCCGCGCGCCGGCGATGTCTATGAAGTCGGAGCCGTCGGCCACGCTATCGAATACGCTCCTGTCGGGATCCAGCTGCTCGCGCATCTGATCGAAGTAGGCTATTTCGAGTCCCGTGCCGATCCGAATCGTACCGGATTCAGGCTCGAGCTCGCCAAGCAGCAGACGCAGCAGCGTCGTCTTGCCGGAGCCGTTCGGGCCGATGAGCCCGACACGATCACCGCGCATGATAGTTGTCGAGAAATCGCGAATGATGGTACGCTCACCGCGCGCGAATGTCACCGCTCGCGCCTCCACGACCAGTCGTCCGGACCGATCGGATTCCTGCGCCTGCAGCTTTGCGGTTCCTGTGCGCTCGCGCCGCGCACTGCGTTCCTTCCGCAACGCCTCGAGTGATCTTACTCGTCCCTCGTTGCGCGTCCTGCGCGCCTGGATGCCGGTGCGAATCCAGACTTCTTCCTTTGCGAGCTTCTTGTCGAACTCGACCCATTCGCGCGCCTGGGCGGCGAGTGCTGCCTCCTTTCGCTCGAGATATGTGTCGTAATCGGCACCCCAATCGACCAGCTGTCCACGATCGAGCTCGACGATGCGCGTGGCGACGCGGCGCAGAAAGGCGCGGTCGTGCGTGACGAGCACGAGAGTGATGCCGCGATCCACGAGAAACGTTTCCATCCATTCGACTGCATCGACGTCGAGATGATTGGTCGGCTCGTCCAGCAGCAGCACGTCCGGCTCGGCTACGAGCGCGCGAGCCAGCAGGGTCTGGCGCTTCCTGCCACCGGACGCCGTCCCAAACTGCGCCTCGCCGTCCAATCCCAGGTGAAACAGCACGGTTTCCACCCGAGTCTGCACCTGCCATGCGTTGGCGCTGTCGAGCGCTCGATGCAGCCTATCGAGATCGCGCAGCGCGCTGGCACTGCTGTCAGTCGCCACTCGGTGGCTCGCCGCGTGATAGCGTGTGAGCAGGCTGCCCGTGTCGCCGAGTCCGGCGGCAACGACGTCGAAGATCGTTCCCCCGAGGTCTGCCGGGATCTCCTGTTCCAGACGTGTTACGGCGATCCCGGTCTGGCGCACAATCTCCCCGCTGTCGGGCGCGATGGTACCGTCCAGCAGCTTCAATACCGTACTCTTGCCAGTGCCATTCCGTCCGAGCAGGCAGACGCGCTCACCGAGCTCGATGCTGAACGCGGCGTGATCGAGGACTGGCGGTCCACCGAACGCGATGCTTACGTCCTGCATGCCCAACAACGCCATTACGTTATCTCTTCCAGGGTTCGGGGCCTGAAGTTTAACAGATGGGCCATCGAGCCCGCATCCCGAGCGCCAATTCGAGCACCAGATCTGATCAGAAATACGCGGAAGCGGTAACTTCCAGAAGGATATTCCGGCACAACTTTCAGGCCCAAACAGAAAATTGGACTCGACATCTCTCTGGCCTTTTCTGCCGACGCTCCAACGCCTGGCACTCGCGCTCGCCATCGGGCTCTTTGCCGGGCTTGAGCGTGAGCATCGTGGCAAGGAGGCGGGGCTTCGAACCTTCGCCTTGATCGCGCTGATCGGGTGCATCGGGGCGTTGCTGGGCGAGAGCTTCGCTCTGATGAGCGTCGGACTGACGGGCGTGCTGATCGTGCTGCTGAACGTGCAGACAATGCGAGCGGGCGAGGGGATCGAACTCACGACCTCGGCGGCGCTCGTGCTCATCGCGCTCGCTGGAATACTGGCAGGAGAAGGACAGACACTCACGCCGACCGTGCTCGCGGTAATAACGGCGGCGCTGCTGGCGTGGAAGCAGCCTCTTCACAAGTTCAGTCTCGGTCTCACCGATTCCGAACTGCGGTCGGCGATACTGCTCGCGATTCTCGCGTTCGTTGTCTATCCAGTGTTGCCACGCGGATTCGCCGACCGTTGGGATCTCCTCGATCTCAGAGCAGCATGGATAATCGTAATGCTCATCGCGGGCATCGGATTCGTCAATTACATCCTGCTCAAGATGTACGGCCCAAAAGGAGTCGCCCTCACGGGATTTCTCGGCGGAATCGTGAACAGCACGGTTACGGTCACGGAGATGGCTACACGCGATCGTGACAGCGGTGACGCGCTCACTGGCGTCGCGTACGCGGGAATCCTGCTTGCGATTGTAGCGTCCATACTTCGCAACGCAGTCCTGCTGGTACTACTGGCACCGGCCGCACTCGTAAGCGGGATGCTTGCATTCACGTTGATGATCGGTGCCGGGGTCGTGCTACTCGTCCTTCACTACCGGTCAGTCAGAGAATCCGAATCGCCGACCCAGAATCAGTCGCTCATCCCGTTGTCTTCGCCGTTCTCTATCACATCGGCAATCAAGTATGGTCTCGTATTTCTCGCGATTCAGGTTACGGGAATACTCGGCCAGCGTCTGCTCGGCCATGCCGGTTTCTATTTCATCAGCATCATTGGCGGAGTTCTGTCGAGCGCGAGCGCTGTTGCATCGGCGGCGCTGCTCGCCGCACACGGTACTATCACGCCATCGGTTGCTGCGATCGGCGCGGTTCTCGCGACCGCGGTGAGCGTGCTGGTGAACGTCGTGTTCGCTACACGTGTATCGAAAGACCCCGGCCTCAAGAAACATCTCACACTTACAATGAGCTCGCTCGCTGCGCTCGGCATCCTGGGTGTCATTGTCCAGAACGCCGTGGCGTCGTTGATAACTCGTCTGTGAGCGTGGCGCCGGTTTCATTTCGAACGTCACATGAGTGCGGCTCTGCACGTCTCGGCTGGCTCGACACTCCGCATGGAGTAGTCGAGACACCCGCTTTCATGCCCGTCGGCACACATGGTGTCGTGCGCGGGCTCTCGATGGAGGAGGTCGCAGCAGCCGGGGGACGGATGGTACTGGCGAACGCGTACCATCTCTACCTTCGTCCAGGCGACATGATGGTACGTGCGCTCGGCGGTCTCCATGCTTTCACGAGATGGAACGGCCCCATGCTCACCGACTCCGGCGGATTCCAGGTGTTCTCGCTATCCAGACTCCGCACAGTGACCGAGGATGGCGTAGAATTTCAGAGTCACATCGATGGCTCGACGCATCAGTACACGCCCGAAAGCGTGATGCGGATCGAGCGCAATCTGGGCGCCGACGTGATGATGCAGTTGGACGAGCTGATTCAGGGCCGCAGTGATGTCGCAGCAGCACGATCGGCCATGGAGCGAAGCCTCCGCTGGCTGCGACGCTGCAGGATCGAATTCGATCGGATCTCTCGCGAAGGACGTGCTCCGATTCCGGATTTCGCAGTACCACTTGGCGCGCCGACTCTTGCATGTGACAGCACGGCGCCGCCGCAGGCGCTTTTCCCCATTGTTCAGGGTGGTACCTATCCGGATCTTCGGCGAGCGTCGGTCGCCGGAATTCTCGGTAGTGGAGACTGGTCCGGCGTCGCGATAGGTGGATTGTCCGTCGGTGAAACGAAGGATGATACGTACGCGATGCTGGAAGTGTGCGATCCGATTCTGCCTCGCAACGTCCCACGCTATTTGATGGGCGTTGGCTTCCCGGATGACCTCATCGAAGGAGTGCGTCGCGGCATCGACCTGTTCGATTGCGTAGCGCCAACGCGGATGGGTCGCGACGGGACCGCGTTCACGCCCGATGGAAAGATGCAGATTCGGCAGAGCAGCTATCGCACCGATCGTCGTCCATTAGTGGACGGATGCAACTGCCCTTGCTGTACGCAGTATGACCGGGCATATCTGCGACATCTCTTTGCAAGCGAAGAGATGCTGGGGAAGAGGCTGCTCGCGCTGCATAACATATCGGTGCTTATTGGCCTGATGCGAGATGCACGTGCGGCACTCCACGACGGGACATTCGATTCTTGGAGCGTCGAGTGGCTGGTGCGGTATCGTAATGGAACGAACGCGGCGGCCCGGCCGACGCGAACTGTCTACGTATGAGGCCGTGAATGACACTTCGCAAGATCATTGTGATTCTGGGCGCGCTCAACGCATTGATACTGGTGTCACACGCAACGTTTTCGTACGTGGAGGCACCAGCCGCGCACTACACAGACCGCGATCGCTGGGCGCTGGCGTTTCACGATCGAGTCGGTGCCAGAATAGCGTCGGTTATTGCTCCAGTTGCTGTATTTGGAGAAATCGGCAAAAAGAACGAAGGTGAGCGTGTCAAGGAGTTGACCGCCAATCTGAGCGGTGGCGGATGGATGGCAGATCCTCGTCATTTTGTCATCCTTTACGCGACTCCGCTCGTGCTTTCGACGATCGTCACGCTGGTGCTGCTGGCGACGTTGGCGCGGCGACCGGACGCGGTCGATACAAACACGGCTGCGTCGATGTTGCGGTGGAGTCACTGGTACGCGCTGGTGATGGCCTTCGCGACTCCTACACTGGCGGAAGACTTCTGGCTCTCGGTCGGGTGGGGGCGGATGTTATCCATGGGTTACAACCCCTATTACCACATCTTCACGCCAGCACTGGTTAATCTGCCGCTCGAATCACCAGGAATGCACATGACTTACGGCCCACTCTGGGCGCTCGTGGCATCCGCGGTGGAATGGGTGACGCGTGGATCGACGATCTGGAGCGCGGTCCTCTTCAAGGCATTGCTGCTAATCGCCTGGATATCAACGCTTCACTTGCTATCCAGGCTAGTGCGTGAGCGGAGCGCATCGGATCAGTGTATCGCTATTGCGATGGTCGGCTGGCTCCCGATCGGCGTTGTGCAGACAATGGGCGATGGACACAACGATGTCTTTATGGTCGTCCTTGTTATGCTCTGGCTCTGGCTTCTGGAGGAGCGACGATCGGTACTGGGTAGCGTAGCCCTGGCGCTATCGGTCACGATAAAGTATGCAAGCGCTCCGCTCTTCCTACTCGACTTGCTGCACCTTGAAGATCCTGACTCACCACCAAGCGCAATCCAACGCCTCCGAAATTATTTGCCGCGGGGACTTGCGGCAGCAGCGGTCACCGCGATCGTATTCGGGTCGGTATTTCGCGGGGCAGGCTTCTTTTCTTCTACGACCGATGTCAACAAATTCAAATTCTTTCTGCCCAGTGACGCCGTCCGCGCCGTAGCTGCACTGACGAATTTGCCGCTCTGGCGATTCGCGAACTGGGTGGAACTGATATTTCCGGTCGTCATGCTCGTAACGATCTGGAAGTACGTGCACACTCCGTCCCGGGATGCATTCCGGATTGCGGTGGCAGGCGTGATGCTGGCGGTACTGTTCCAGGCAGCCAATCACGTCTGGCCGTGGTATGTGATTTGGCTCCTGGTCGTTGCGGCGACAGTTCCGCGATCGTTGGTCGCCCGCTGGGCGATGGGAGTGGCTCTTACAGCACCGTTTCCACTGATCGTATGGATCGCATTCCCCAAAAGTGATGGACTGACGAAGTTTCTGCTTCCTGCCCTCTTCGCATATGGCGGAGCTCTGTTGTGGACTATGTGGCTGTGGCGCTATTTCGTTCCATCGAACACAGTGGCGAAACAGGGCATGCCATCACGCGGCCGAATCTCGAGTCCAGAAGCGACTGTCTAGATGCCATGGTTACCGCGGCTCACGCTAGCAGTACTCTCGTGGCATCATATCATGGAGTGTTGATGCGTAAGCCAGGAGTCTATTTCGGACGTATCGTCGATATACACCGAAATGCGCGTGACATTTTCTGCCGAGCCGCGTTGCTACTCAGTGTACTCGGCGCTGGTCCGGCTGCGGCGCAGACGAGCCTCGGTTCCCCTCCCAAGCCTGCCCCGTCCGCTTGGATGGGTCTCATTGGCGAATACGGTGACGGCGATCGAATGCTCATTTCCGAACGCAATGGATCGCTCTACGCCACGGTCGAATGGCTCACGCCGTACTCCGTCCGTCAGATTTCCACTGACGTGTTTCAGTGGCCGCGTGAAGGGTTGTACGGTGGTTCGCGAGTGGCGTTCCAGCGCGGTGCAAACGGCCGCGCAACGCAGCTCACTGTTGGCGGGATAGTATTCCCACGCAGACAGATCGGTCCCGAATCCGGCACTCAGCTACGCATAACACCGGTCCGTCCGGTGGAGGAGCTGCGTACCATCGCTCTGGCTGCAGTGCCGCCTGTCGAGCCGCCGAGCGCGCGCCAGCCGGATCTGGTCGAGCTGACGACACTCGATTCCACGATCAAGCTCGAGATCCGCTACGCAACCACCAACAACTTCCTGGGTAGCCGCATGTACACGCAGGCGCGCGCATTCATGCAACGGCCTGCGGCAGAAGCCGTGGTTCGCGCCAGCCGAGCGCTGCACAAGCGTGGCTATGGATTGCTGATTCACGACGCGTATCGCCCGTGGTACGTGACGAAGATCTTCTGGGACGCGACTCCGGCCGACAAGAAATGGCTGGTTGCAAATCCAGCACACGGATCGATGCACAATCGCGGTTGCGCCGTGGATCTCACGCTGTACGATCTCAAGAGCGGCCAACCAGTCGCGATGGTCAGCACTTACGATGAGAGCACCGATCGGGCGTACGCGGAATATCCAGGTGGCACGTCGCTACAGCGTTGGCACAGGGCGTTGCTGCGTTCGGCGATGGAAGCCGAGGGCTTCACCGCGAACCCGCAGGAGTGGTGGCACTTCGACTACAAGGATTGGCACGATTATCCAATCATGAACGTGACGTTCGAGCAGGTCAGTGCAACGAAGGGCGCGCACTAGAAGATCGCTTGATCTTGTCGATGTCACGCATGTAGACCTCGAGTCCGAGATCCGGGAGCGTTCGCGAGTATCCGGCGATGAGCTGCGCGTCGTAGCGGTCCAGGTCGAACTTGAACGGATCTGCCGGATCCAGGTCGACGATCTGCATTTCAGCGTCGAGCATCAGAAGCTTGCCGAAGCGTAACGTGCCACCGCGATACAACATGAAATTGCGCTGGCTCGGATCTGGGATGCCGAGTTCCCCGGGTGTCGCCTCGCCGCCGAAAGTCTCAACCATTTCATTCCCAACGATCCGTACGGCAGTCACGCGCCCCTCGATCGTCGGTGGCGGGAGAATGCTGTCCGGTGCGAGATAGATGTCGTTGCCCACGGCGGACGCGCCATGCGCCTTGCTCAGATCCACCAACTTCTGCAACGACATTCCGAGGCCGTGCATCAGGTGTGTGACGCCAAGGCCGATGATCTTCGTCTGGACCGGATGCATGCGGATGTGTCCATCGGGTGTCGCGCTTACTTCCGCCCTGATCGTGAACGGCAGGGCGGCGACCTTGTGCAGTGTCCCCGTCAGTACTATCTGCGATCCGGAAATCGTGACGTGCAGTCCGGAAAGCGGCGCACCCTTGTACGCGAACACGTACTTGTTGAGCAGCGCCGTAATATCGTTCGCGTTCAGACCGACTTCAGCACTTGCGAGATGGATGACGAGTGATCGCTTGTCGTCGAACAGGACGGGACCGGCAGACTTGCTGCGTATCGTTCCGCGGAGCCGGTGGATGTGGAGCACTATCTCCGGATCGACGTAGAAATCGACGTTCCGCATCTCGACCTGCGTTGGATCGCGTGGCGCAAGCGCCGGTGGTAGATGCGCTGTCCGATACGTGACGGGGGGCGCCCACGCCGCCATGACGATTGCGAGAAGACACGGTCCCAACTGTGATCCGACCATTCGATTTGCAGCGTAACCACGTTACACGCGTATACAAACGACTCGAGCGCGAACAGCGGGATTCCTGCGGCGAACCGTGCGTTGTACGCTGCTATCGCATGCCAGCGATCGATCGTCCCGGCGTCTCCCCCTGTCCAACACGCGCGCGAGTCTGTAACATCCAGCGAACTCTGGCGGGGGTTTTCCATGGCGGCTCCAGTTTCACAGAGCGAAACCGTAGAGACGGTTCGCGAAGAGGTCATAGGGTGGCGGCGCTACCTGCATCAGCACCCTGAGCGCTCGTTTCACGAGGAGCGAACCTCCCAATGGATTGCCGACACCCTCGCTGGATTCAGCGGCCTCGAGATCACGCGACCCACTCCAACGAGTGTCCTGGCGCGCCTCAAGGGTGCGAGTCCGGGGCCGGTGCTGGCCATCCGTGCAGACATCGACGCTCTTCCGATCGAGGAGCGCAACACCCACAGTTACATTTCCCGGAACCCGGGCACCATGCACGCGTGCGGCCACGACGGGCATACGGCGATGCTGCTCGGCGCCGTGAAAGTGCTGGTCGGCCGACGCGATTCGCTCGCTGGCGAGGTGCGTTTCATCTTCCAGCACGCCGAGGAGCTGCATCCTGGCGGGGCAGAGGAGTTGGTGAAGGCTGGTGTGATGGACGGGGTGGATATCGTGATCGGCGCACACCTCTGGCTTCCTCTCGAGGTTGGAAAGGTCGGCGTAAAGGCCGGTGAACTCATGGCTGCCCCGGACAAGATCTGTATCACGATTACGGGAAGCGGCGGGCACGCCGCGCTGCCGCATCAGACCGTCGATCCGATTGCCGTGTCCGCGCAGTTCATCACCAATCTGCAACACGTTGTCGCCCGTAACGTCGATCCATTGCAGCCGTCGGTGATATCGATAACGCGGATTGCCGGCGGAACCACGCACAACGTGATTCCAGGCTCGGTTGAAATGGAAGGAACGGTACGGACTTTCGATGAGAATCTGCGTACCGAAATGCCGCGGCATATCGAGCGCATTCTCGCCGGCATCACGTCGGCGCACGGAGCGAGCTACACCTTTTCGTACGAGCGCGGATATCGGCCGGTAGTGAATGACGAGCGCGCCGCCGCACTGCTGCGTCGAGCAGTGGTTCATGCGCTTGGTGAGGAGGCGCTTACCGAGGCCATTCCCTGCATGGGCGGCGAGGATTTTTCAGCGTACCAGCAACGTGCTCCCGGTGCGTTCTTCTTTGTCGGTGCACGCTGCGAGGCGCGAGGAATAGTACAGCCGCATCATCACGAATGCTTCGACATCGACGAGCGCGCACTCGACTATGGAACGCGCATTTTCGTCGCCGCGGCGCTGGACTTTCTCGCGCCGTCGCACGGATGAGGCGATATCGCTGGCTCGCCGCGATTCCCACGCTCGGGATGCTTGGCGGCGTGCCATTCGCCAATCGCGTACATCCATACGTGCTGGGCCTGCCGTTCCTGCTCGCGTGGATCGTTGTGTGGGTTGTGATCACCTCCCTCGTGATGGCACTCATTTACCTGCTCGACAGCAGGCGCGATGCCGAGCTCGCGGGCGCGGTCGCGACGTTGTCTGACGATTCGAGATCGCCGTGACACCGGCGCTCGGTGTAATCATCGGGGTCTTTGTACTGGCCATCGCGCTCGGTCTGATGGCGCGGCGCGGCCATGTGATGAGTCTCGAACAGTGGAGTGTTGGAGGACGCGGATTCGGATCGGTATTCGTGTTTCTGCTGATGGCTGGCGAGATCTACACGACGTTCACATTCCTCGGCGGCAGTGGCTGGGCCTACGGCAAGGGCGCTCCTGCATTCTACATCCTCTGCTACGGTGCGATCGCATACAGCGTCTCGTATTTCCTGCTGCCGATCGTGTGGCGATATGCGCAGACACGCAGGCTCGTATCGCAGGCGGACTTCTTCGTTGCGAAGTACGAGAGCAAGACACTCGGTGTCGTCGTTGCGCTCGTCAGCGTCGCGGCGCTGGTGCCATATCTCGTGCTTCAGCTCAAGGGACTCGGCATCATAGTTTCCGAAGCGTCAGGCGGAGTCATAACGCAGGCAGTGGCAGTGTGGACGTCGAGCATCGCGCTGGTCGGATACGTGGTGGTCTCCGGGGTGCGGGGGTCGGCGTGGACGTCTGCGCTCAAGGATGTGATGATTCTCGCTGCTGCCGTGGGTATTGGCGTATATCTGCCACTGCACTATTTCGGCGGGTACCGCGCGATGTTCGAGGCCGTCGAGGCTGCGAAGCCGGGCGCACTTACACTGCCTGCCGCCGGGATGAGCCCGGCGTGGTTCATCTCCACAGTTCTGCTCACGGCGACGGGCTTCTACATGTGGCCCCAGTTCTTTGCGGGAGTGTACACTGCACGCAGTGAGAACGTGTTCCGCAAGAATGCGGTGATACTTCCGCTGTATCAGCTGGTGGTGCTGTTCGTGTTCTTCACCGGGTTCGCAGCGATGCTCGTTGCGCCGGGCCTCAAGGGCGCGGCCGCCGATCTCTCGCTGTTGCGCATCGTCGAGCAGAGCTTCGGATCATGGACTGTCGGCGCGATCGGCGCCGCCGGTCTACTGACGGCGCTCGTGCCTGGATCGATGATTCTCATTACCGCTGGCACGATCATCTCTCAGAACATTTATAGAGTGATGGCGCCCGCCGCATCCGATCGAACCGCGTCGCTGGTCGCACGCTCGCTCGTGCCGGTGTTGACCCTGATCGCCGTGATTCTCACGCTCCGTGGCGGCCAGACGCTCGTCGTGCTTCTGTTGATGGGCTACAACTTCGTGACGCAACTCTTTCCCGCACTCATATTGAGCCTGGGCGAGCGGCAGCGTGTGAGTGCTGCGAGCGCGATCGCCGGGATTGTAGCCGGTGAACTCACTGTCGTGTTTCTGACAGTCACGAGTGCATCGGTCGCGACGCTTCTACCCGGCGCGCCGCAGATAGTGAAGGATCTGAACGTCGGCTTCGTTGCGCTGGCGGTGAATGCAGTCGTGCTTACCGTGGTCGCGGTGGCGACGCGTGTAGAAGCACCGGTCGCTACGGAACTGGCGCGTACCCGGTAGCGATAGCGCGCGCCCACGGACTCCCTGATTTCTCGGCGAGCGCTGCTGCGGAATCCCAATCGTATTCGACCGCAATGAAAGCCGCACGCCAATGTCCGCCGGATTCGTCGAGAATCGCATAGCGTGCGTGCGGGCTGCCACTCTGAATCACGTGCGGATAGGGAACGTCGTCACGGAAAGCCGGAAGCCCAACGCTGCCCGGATTGATGACGAGAGGTCCGTCCGTGACCATCACCGCGCGCTGCATGTGCGTGTGTCCGCAGAGCACTACCGGCTGTGATATGCCGCGAACGAGATCGCGCACCTGCTCCGGCGGTGCAAGCGAAGCTCCGTTCGGGCCCACGTGCTCGAGGAGATATGTGAGATCGCTGTCCGGCGATCCGTGGCAGAGAAACATGTCGTCGAGCACTGCTGTGGCTGGAAAGGTCGCGAGCCATGCGCGATGACTGTCGTCAATCTCCGAATACGTCGCCTGATCGACAGCTCCCATCTGCTCGAATGGACGATCCAGCAATTGGCGATCGTGATTGCCGCGGATGGTGAGGAAATTGCGAGACATGAGCAGGTCGGCAGTTGCCGCGGCCTGCAGCGGGCCGGAAAGACAGTCGCCAAGGTTGACAGTCACGTCAGGCGAGCGAGACGCGATGTCCGCGAGGACTTCCTCCAGCGCGAGCAAATTTCCGTGAACGTCGGCGAAGACGGCTATGCGCATTGTCGAATTCTATTTGCAGTCCGTTGCGGGCGCAGCCGCAAGCCGCTCCAGCCCGGTTGTGGCAAATCTCGCCATGCTGCGGAGCCGAGCAGCCAGCAGATGCGATCCCTGGCGCGTCAGTCTGTAAGGCTTACGCCGCTCCTCGACAGGAAGCGCCTCGATCAGGCCGCGCTTCTCCAGCCTGGCGATGGCTGCGTAGAGCGTGCCCGGCCCAAGGGCGACGCCGGCGGAATTCTCGATATCCCTGGTCATCGCGTAGCCATGTTTGGGCCCGTCTGCCAGGCTCGACAGAACGAGCAGGGACGGGCCGGAAAACCGGCCGGTAGCATCGATTTCCACGCTCGTCGATCCCCCTGGTCTGATATATCGTCCCGCGTACTACGTGCAACGTAGCAGAGGCTGGGGCGCAAAGGGAAGCGATGCCGGGGGCCGCCGGGCGCCGCGACGGCCCGTTATTCGCGGGCGACTAATCGCAAAACGAAATGGAGACAGTGATGCTGCGGAACAGGAACGTCTTCGCGACCATCGCGGTGAAAGACATCGAGGTGGCGCGGAAATTCTACGAGGGCACACTCGGCTTCGTGCACGACGGCCCGCGGCTCGACGGCGTTCTCAATTTCCGGAGTGGTGCAACGATGTTCATCGTCTACGCGTCGCAGTACGCAGGCACGAATCAGGCAACTTCCGCGAGCTGGGACGCTGGCGATGAGATCGAAGACATCGTCACGAGCCTGCGCGGCAAGGGGATAACGTTCGAGCATTACACAATGCCCGACACCGTGCTCGAAGGGGACATCCACGTGTCGGGCAACATGCGCGTCGCCTGGTTCAAGGATCCGGACGGAAACATCCTCAATCTGTTCAGCAGTGGACAGAGACGGAAAGCGTGAGACGCGCACGAAAGATGCGGTGGCCGCGGGCAATGCGCACGCGCAGAAATTGATCTGGAGAATTCGATGTCGACTGTCGGAAAGTGTGTTGGTATAGCGACAGTTGTCGCGGCCATGGTGGGATTCACATTCAGTCCACAAAACGCGGTTGCGCAGGGACCGGCTTTGGTCGTGAGTCCGATCACCTTCGGAATCTCGGGCGGCGTTTCGGTACCGATGGAAGATCTTGCGAATGGAAGCGGCAAGTTCAGCGGTGTCAACACCGGTTACAACGTCACCGGCTCGGTAAGTCTTGGGCTTCCCGTGTTGCCGTTCAGCGTGCGCGCAGACGTGGCCTATAATGGATTCGGCACCAAGAACGTCAGTTTTCCCGCGACGAATCCGCAAGGTGGCTTCAACGCAGACGCGCGCGTGCTCGGGTTTACAGCCAATGTCGTCGTCCCGGTCCATCTGCTGCCGGTTCCGTTAGTCAGCCCGTACCTCATCGGTGGAGCGGGCGTGTACAACGTGCGCATCTCGCCGACCACTGGCGGGAGCACGTCGCAGAGCAATCCTGGATTCAATCTTGGTGTCGGCGTGTCGGTGCCGTTCGTATTCTTCGATGGGTTCATCGAGGCTCGATACCATCACGTGAACCAGGACATCGGAAGCATGGCTTTCGTCCCGATCACCGTGGGTGTTATGTTCTAGGGCATAATGCCCCACAGGCGACATGCGTGCGTGCTGGCTGCGGCCCTGGCGTTACTCGCTGCGGGCTGTGCAACCACGAGCCCGTACGTACGCGATAACTCTGTCCGTGTAGAGACCGACACAGTCAACGCCGCCTCACTTGGCCGGCGCGTCGCGTACAACGTGGTGCTTCCGTCCGGATATGAAGCCAGCCAGCGTTACCCAGTTCTCTGGCTATTGCACGGCTATTCCGGCGACAAGGATGACTGGTTGCGTCGCACGGATCTGGTGAAGGAGATCGAGCGGTACCCATTCATCGTCGTGCTGCCCAGCGCCGAAAACTCGTGGTATGTGAACGCGCCGTCGGCTCCGGACGCGGCGTACGAAACCTTCGTTACCGCCGATCTCTACAACGACGTGATCCGGCGTTTCTCCATCGACACGACGCGCCAGGCGATCGCCGGGCTCTCGATGGGCGGCTACGGTGCGGTGATGCTCGGTCTGCGTCATCCACACAGATATCGTTTTGTCGGCGGATTGAGCGCTGCACTGTCGGTGGCGAGTGTGATGGGACAATCAGATACCGTTCTCTGGAATGGGACGGGGAAAAGCATATTGAAAGCGTTTGGATCCGGCGGCGTCGCATCGGTTGCTCAGTACGATCCACTGCGCATCTTCCGTCGGACGATGGCGGACAGTCTTCCGTACGTGTTTCTCGCCATCGGCACGCACGACGATTATCCGAGTTTCCTGCCGAGTAACAGAGCATTCACGGATTCACTCCGTGCGTATGGCGCACGGTACGAGTACCACGAGATTCCCGGTCGGCACTCGTGGATTCTGTGGGGGGCAGAGCTGGAGCCGATGTTGAACGCCGCGTGGCGCGTGCTGCATGGGGATGCTGGCAGATGATGTCTGAGATTGTTTGCCCATCGCCGCATTCACCAACATCCTCGTCACGCCTTCGTCCAGCGGCTTCACATCGGAGAAGTACCCGCGGCTGTTCGTGCCGACGTTCTGCTTGTTCGTCAGCAGCACGATCGACAAGCCTGCCTTCGGCACGCCGATCACGTACGTTCCCGTGAATCCGTTGTGCATGTAGCTGCCATCCGGTGTATTCGGTGGTTTCATCCAGCCGAGGTAGTTCTGAAACCGGTCGACGGTGAGAAACGAGTCGACGACGGATGGCCGGATGTACTGATGACCACCGTATGATCCGCGATTGTTCAACAGATCGAGCAACACGCGCAGGTCGGCGCCGGTCGCGAACAGTCCGGCGTGACCTGCCACTCCGCCGTTCGCATACCACGAGTTCCCGTCGTCGGTCTCTCCGTTCAGCACGTATTGCCGCCAGCCGTTCCACGCGGTCGGATCGCCACGATAGCGGTATCCGAACGTAGAGTCGTACACCATGTGCTTCTCGTAGCCATTTCCCTGTTCCGTCGCGGCGAAATCGGTGAAGCCGTGCTTCTTCGGAAGAAACGTTATCGACTTGAGTCCCAGCGGCTGATACAGTTCCTTCTGCACCAATACGTCGAGTGGCTCGCCGCTCACATGCTCGACGATGTAGCCGAGGAGCATGAAGCCGAGATCGCTGTAGTGGCGACCTTCGCCAACGCCCCACTGCAGCGGCATCTTGCGTATGACGTCGTACGTCTCGTGCTCGTTGGATGCGTGGTAATACAGCGGTTGCCACTGTACGAGTCCCGCGGAGTGCGTGAGCAGATTGCGAACGGTGATACTGTCGAGATGCGGCCCGCGGAAGTCCGGAAGGTACGTGTAAACCGGTGCATCCACGTTCACCTCCCCGCGATCGACGAGCATCATCACCGCGAACGTCGTTGCCATCACCTTCGTCACCGATGCGAGATCGAACATCGTGGTGGTACGCATCGGGCGGGGATGTGCCAGGCGATGCAGATTGAAGTCATACAGCGCCGCGTATCCGAACGCGCGGTTCTGCAACACCTTGCCGTTGCGCGAGACTACGAGCACGGCGCCCGGGATGAGATTGTTCGCGACGGCCGCCTGAACCAGCGAATCCGCGGTTGCGAGGCCAGCGGCCATCGCGGGAGATGGCGCAGTTTGTACTACTGCCTGCGCGGCGGTGCCCGCGCAGGCAGTGAGGACGAGCGATAGGAGCGATATCCGCAAGCACGCGTTGATATAAGGCTTCATGATTCCGCGTGCGGCTGCGATGATGGTGATTCGCTTCAATCCTGGCGATCGACCACCAGTACGTGGAACGAACCTGGGATCATGGGCGGCCGGCGGCGTCGATTTTCGCCTGGCACCGCTGCCGGCTGCGGGCCAAACTGTGCGGTGACAGTATAGAGCTTGTGCGTGGTTTCGTCCACAGCCATCGTGCGTGCGCCTCGCTCGGTGGTAATCGTTTGCACGACTGTGAACTTATCGGGTGAGTCCTCGTGCACTGCCGTGATGCTTCCATCGCCACATGACGCGAATGCGAGCTGGAGCCCGGGGTCGAAGCCCGCCGCGTCCGTACCAACGCAGATCGGTAGCGTCGCGACGATACGGCCAGTGTGGTAGTCCATGACGTCCATGGTATGACTCTCGCCGCATGATGCGAACAGCCGTTCGTGCTCGCGATCGATTGCGAGGCCACTCGGTCCTTCGCATCCAGTGAGCGGCCAGCGAGCCTTGACCGCCATCGTTCTTGCGTCGAAGGCTGCAATCTCGCTCTTGCTCTCGACGTTTACGTAGATGGTGCCCGCGTTATCCGACTGGCCAGTCTCCAGTATTCCGCCGATGGAAGCGGTGCCGACGACTTTACCCGTCGCTGCATCAATCGCCGTTGCGCTCCCTCCGCTGTGATTCATCGTGAACGCGCGTTTTGTGAACGGATCATAAAGTATGGCGTCCGGCCCCGCTCCGGTCACCTGCACCTTGCTGATGGTCTGGAGCGTCTTGAGGTCGAAGATTGTCGCCGTCGTGTCACCGCCGTCGCTGGTAAATCCACGATTGAACTCGGTCGCTATGGCGATACCATGCACGCCGTTGGTGTTCGGAATGTCGCCAACGACTTTCATGCTCGCCATGTCGATCACCATCACGTGCGATCCGCGCGAGACGTACAATCGACCGCCGGGTCCGTCGGCCGTGAGGTAGTCCCAGAACCCTTCGCCTCCGACTGGAAGCGTCTTGACGACATGATAGCCGGGCGACTGCGCGGGGAGTTGCGTACCAGCTGACAGTGCGAAACAAATAAAGACCGCGAAGCGGCCGACGCCACGAGCGTTCATGTGATGCTCCGAAAAGGGTGCACCTAAACTACTTCGCTACTGGGCCTCGCGTTGTAACACAACTTTGCAAGGCTCAACCCCCGCTACCTGTGTACGCGCGCATACGTATTCTTTTGTCATCCCGCAGTAAGGTGGGCGCCGTAGGTTCCCCAATCGTGCCGCACATGCACAGCATATCCTGACCTGTCCTGCGTGAAACCTGTAGGCCCTGTTCCCCGAAAGCCTGGGGCACGATGGAGCTTGGAATGAAACCAAATAGATGGCAGCAGGCTGTCATCGCGGTAATTGTGGTGGTTGCGTTGCTGGCGCTGACAGCGCCGGGCCGTGGCGTCTGGCAGCGCTTCTTTTCGTCGCTGCGCATCGCGAAGCCGCAGCCTGTCAGTGTCACCATTCCTGGTTTTTCCGGTCCTACAGCGACGCGACGGCTGCAGGACGCAATTGGCGGCATGGTTGCCGATACCACGAGCGTCACGCTGGATGAGCCAGACCAGCCCGTTGCGAGCGCACAGGCCGCGAGTCAACTCGCGGGATTCGCTGTGCAGCTCCCGAGCAAGCGGACTGATCCGCCGACGCTCATAGTAATGGGCGCGCATAGCATCGCGATGACCGTCAACCGTTCGCAGTTGGAAACGATCTTTCGTGAGGCGGGGATCACCTCGGCATCGTTGCCCACATCATTGAACGGCGCCCGAGTCGCTATCAGAACGCCAAGGGCGATTCGGGCCCAGTATGGACATTGCCCCGTTCCCGTCGCCAACACTCTGCAGGGCCAGATTCAGGGACCGCCGCCACCGTCGACGGATAACGGTGATTGCGTTGTGCTGATCGAGAGTCCGCCGACATCGGCCGAGCTCCCATCAGGTCTGGACATGCAGCAGTTGGTTGCGATCGGGCTCGAGCTGTCCGGCATGAGCCCCAATCAGAGACAGGCTTTCCAGAAAATGTTCACCTGGCAATCCGCTCTCAGCATGTCGATGCCGCGCTTCATGCGATCCTACGACTCCGTGACAGTCGACGGCGCACCGGGAATGCTCCTGAATACAGCGGGCCGGCGCGGACCGACATACGAGTTGTTCTGGACGAAAAATGGGACCGTGTTCTCACTCGCAGGATACGGCAGCTCTGCCGATGCTGTCCCACTTGCCACTTCAACGGATGAGATGAGGAAACAACCTTGAGCCCATCCGTCGATAACGCGATAGAAACGCGCGGCCTGCGCAAGGTCTTTGGGTCTCATGTCGCGGTGCGAAATCTCTCGCTGACTGTTCCTCGCGGCGAGATCTTTGGATTCCTGGGACCAAACGGCGCAGGCAAGAGCACTTCGATCAAGATGCTACTCGGCCTCGTTCATCCCACCAGTGGCGATTCGTTCGTTCTCGGTGCTGCGTCGGGAGATGTCGACATTCGTCGGCGCATTGGCTTCCTTCCGGAAGATTTTCGCTTTTACGACTGGCTCACCGCGAGCGAGCTGGTGCAGTTCCACGGGCGCCTGTGCGGTATGACAAAAGAGGAGCTTCGCAGACGTGTGCCGGAGGTGATCGATCTCGTCGGACTCACGCAACATCAGGACCGGAGGGTAAAGGGCTTCTCCAAGGGGATGCTCCAGCGCATAGGCCTGGCACAGGCACTTGTCCACGAGCCGGACATCATCTTCCTGGACGAGCCGACGTCAGGGCTCGATCCAATGGGCCGACTGATGGTGCGCGATATTCTGCGCGCGGAACGCGAGCGCGGCGCGACAGTGTTCCTCAACTCACATCTCCTCAGTGAAATCGAAGTCACCTGCGATCGCGTCGCCTTCATCAAGAATGGCGAGGTGGTTACAACTCGCGATCTGAGCGATACACCCATGGAAGAAGTAGGCGTCGTGATGGGCGCACGGAATGTCTCGCAACAAGCAATTGCGGGCCTTACGCGATGGGCCGAAGCGATCGATCGCGAGCAGGAGAAGCTGCGATTCCGCGTGCACTCCAGAGACGTGCTTCCCGACATCATGCGCTTTCTGGTTGCTGCAGGAGCGGACATCTTCGAGTTCACTCCGGAACGTGTGTCACTGGAGCAGATCTTTGTGACGATCATGGGCGAGGACACAAGCCTATGAGCAACATCGCGATCATTGCAGGCGTCACGTTGCGCGAGGCGGCACGGCGCAAGATTCTGTGGACGGCTCTGTTCGCCGGCGCCCTGTTACTGGCGATCTTCGCGATCGCGCTTCGTTTGCAGGTCGTGGAGTTTCAGTCGCGGCCGATGTCACCATTCGTCCGCTATCAGGTCGAGAGCGGCATGCTCATGATCGGCCTCTACACGTGCGACTTGCTCGCCGTGGTCCTGACTATTCTCACGTCGATCGATACACTTGCAGGCGAGATCAGCTCCGGGACGATTCAGGCAGTCGCAACCAAACCGATTTCCCGTTCGCAACTTCTGCTCGGCAAGTATTTGGGGTTCGTCGGTATGATCGTCGTGTATGTCGCGGTCACCTTCAGCGCGACCATCGCGGTGGCGTATTCGGTGACTGGCGTACTGCCGGAGAACCCGGTCCATGGACTGTTTCTGATCATCTTCGAGTGCATTGTTGCGTTGAGTCTCACCTTCATGTTCGGAACGTGGTTCTCGACGCTGACAAACGGTGTGGTGGTACTTGGTCTTCAGGCTGTTGCATTCATGGGCGGGTGGCTGGAGCAGGTCAGCGGCTTTTCTCAGAGCGGGCACATCGTCACCCTGGGTGTCGCTTCGAGTCTGATCATGCCCGGTGAATCGCTCTGGCGTCGCGCGGCGTACGAGATGCAGACGCCGCTGGCTGGGTCGTTATCGTTCTCGCCATTCGCGAATGTCTCGATTCCGAGCAGTACCGCGATCGTCTATGCCGCCGCGTATCTCTGCATCGTGCTCGGCGTCGCGATCTGGCATTTCAACGAGCGAGATCTGTAGACGAGATCGAAGGGAGGAAGTAGAGTCTCCGAGGTCGCCACGGCAAGGACGTACGCCTGAGGACGAACGTGGCCCTTGCCGGGCCGAGTACTTGTTCGCCAGGTGTGACCGGCGGTGTGCGGACCTAGTCTATATAGCATGGAAGTGGTGGTTCCCCCAGACGCGGATGTCATCGCCTCGGTCGTGGACGGTGATCTCGACGCGTTCACGATCCTGGTTCGGCGGTATCGGGACCTGTGCTTCCGCTTTGCGCTGCGAATGCTCGGAAACCGGGACGACGCCGAAGAGGCTCTACAGGACGCATTTGTCCGTGCCTTCCGTGCGCTCGCAGCGTGCCGAAATAGAGACAGGTTCGGGGCATGGCTGTATCAGATTCTGGTAAACGAGTGCCGTACGCGAGCTACTCGTACGGCACGTCGCGACCGGTATTTCGTGGATGTGGCTCCAGACCTCATCGATCCTGCTTCGCGCGAAGACTCGGCGATCGGTGAGGAGATCGAATACGCCCTCGCGCAACTCGTTCCCGAGCAGCGCGAGGTATTTCTCCTCAGGTACGTCGAGGAGCTCGGTTACGAAGAAATAGCGGAAATCACCGGCGTCGGTGTCTCGGCGCTCAAAATGCGAGCCAAACGAGGTTGCGAGCGGCTTCGTGAGTTGCTCGAGGGAGTGGTACGGTGAAAATCCATTCTGATATGGAACACGAAGGCGACGAGCCGGGCCGCGAGGATGCGGACTTTGCACGCCAGCTGGGGTCCATTCTGCGCACGGCGGAGAGCCCGCGGCCCGGTTTTGAAGAGCGTGTCAGAGCCGCCATTCAAACCTCGCAGAGCGCGCAAGCCGCGCCCAGCGCAGCCGCGGTGCTCCGACTTCAGCCGCGCGCGGCCGGCATTACGGCATGGCGTCGACGGCGTTCGGTCACGCTTCCACCGGCCGGCTGGGGCGCTCTCGCCGCTGGTTTTGCAGCGCTTGTCAGTCTCGGGACGCTCGCGGTAGCCCGGACTGGCGAGACGATGCAGCGGTCGCCTGACGGTACAAATGGTGTTGTGGCCCAGACCACACGTCAGGCTGTGGCGTCACCGTCTCATGACACCGTCTACGTGGTACGATTCGTTCTCACGGATGCCCAGGCGCGGACTGTAAGCCTCGTGGGCGACTTCAACGCGTGGGCGAGACGGGCGACCCCGTTGGTCGCGGTCAAGCCCGGCGTCTGGAGTGCTCAGGTGGCACTCCCCGCAGGGCGACACGAGTACGCCTTCGTGGTCGACGGCAAGCACTGGGTTGCTGATCCTTCCTCGGAACGCCTCGCTGACGATTTCGACACCCCGAGTTCCGTCGTAACCGTAGGAAGCGATTGATCAGCCAGAATAGCGCCAGTATCGCGTGATCATAGCGGCAATTATCAAGAACTTCCATTTGACGTCTGGGCGCGTCAGTTGGAGTATTCTTCTCGCCGCCGGATTGGCAGCTGGATCGAGCGTTCCCGCAGTCGCGACGGCTCAACGGGTTGTCTCCTCCCTGGACGTGCAGGAGACACAGCTTCGATACGCCGATTCCCTGAATGCAACCGCAACTGGTCTCACGCCATCGTTCCGGGCCGGTTGGGATAATGCCATCGTGTCCGCGTCGGGGACCTTTGCGCAGCTGGCCCGAGCGTGGAGTGCCAACGGATCAGTCGGCGCATCGGCGTTCACGCCAGCGGTCGGCGCATTCTCGGCCGAGCTGGCAGCAACGTTGGGCGGGAGCGAGCATCAGGACGGCAACCGGACCGGTGCCGCGATCGGGATGGCTCGCCTGCATCTGGATGCGGCGGGCCTCGGCGCGTGGGTTGGCGCGGGCGGCGGTACGACCTCGGACGGTTCGCGCTGGCGCAGCGTGCGCGAGGGCGAGGCGGGCCTCTGGTATGCGAATGGACCGGTCAACGCGACGCTTACCGTACAACCGACCGCCGTTGACGATTCCCTTCGCTACACGGACATGGCCGCGGAAGGACAGTGGCGAGTCGGGATGCTCGACTTGGGAGCGGTCGCCGTTACGCGCGCGGGCTCGCATCTCCCGGCGCTCGGCACGGGGGCTCGTGCGTGGGGCAGCGTCAGTGCAGTTGCATGGCTGTTGCCGCGCGTCGCATTGCTGGCCAGCGCCGGTACCTACCCGGTGGATTACACGCAGGGCTTTCCCGGCGGGCGATTCGTGTCGGCGGGCGTGCGCATTTCCCTGACGCGCAGTGCGCGACAGGTTCCACTGATGGTGAAGCTCAAACCTGTGGCGACGGCAGCCGGTGTAGCCGAGCTCCAGTTGGCGGCTGGCGCCGGCGGACGACGGATCCTCCGGCTCCGGGTACCGGGGGCTCGCACCGTGGAAGTGAACGGCGATTTCACCGGCTGGGCGCCGCGCACGTTGAGCCGTGGAGCCGACGGCTGGTATTCGTTCGAGACGCCTCTCTCGCCGGGCATCTATCAGATGAATGTCCGTGTGGACGGGGGCAAGTGGCTTCCACCGCCGTCGCTGACGACTGTAACGGACGAGTTTGGCGGACTGGCGGCCGTTCTGATTGTACCATGACCACTTCGATCACGTCATGCAGCTCGTCACACTCTCGTTGCAATTCGGATGTGACCGGACCGGGTCAGCGTGCAGTCTAACCGAGTGAAGGTCGATATCAGCGGCGAGGCAGAGTGCTTCATCAGCTGATGGGCCAACGCTCCTGTTTCCCAAGAGTCCTGCGATGAGAATGCGTTCAGTCACGACAGTGAGCAACAGCATCATTGCACTCGTGTTTCTTGCGAGCTCTGCAATCGCAACTGCACAGAGCAGCGCGGTTGACCCGTCAGCGCGACTCTCGGCCGTGCTGCCGGCGGATGTCGCCCAGCACGTGCTGGCAGTGATAAGTGATGCGCGCTCGGACAATCTGCCATCCGACGCAGTGCTGAACCGGTCGCTCAAATTTGCGGCACGCGGCGTTGCGGCACCGGACATCGCACGTGCAGCGGACGAACAGCTTGCCCGCATGCGTGCAGCGAGAGAAGCGCTCCGGACGGCACGCAGTGCTCAACCCACCGGCGACGAGATAGAGGCTGGCGCCGAGGCTTTGCGTGAAGGTGTGAGCGGTCCCGACGTTTCCAGGCTCGCGCGGAGTGCGCCGAGTGGACGCTCTCTTGCTGTACCGCTGTATGTAATTGGAAGCCTGGTGAGTCGCGGTCTGCCGTCCGATCAGGCGTTGCAGCGAGTTCAGAGCAAGCTCGCGGCGCGCGCGTCCGACGCCGACATCGAGTCGTCCGGACGCGATAATGACGTAGCGTCAGAGAATCATTCGAACGAGGGTCGCGGGAAAGGTGTTGGCGGCGGTCGCGGGAGCGAGGCAGGAACGGGCGCTGCTGCGCATGGACCGCCTGCGGGCGTTCCTGGTAATGCAGGTACTCACGGACGAGCGAGCGGCGCGACGCACGGTAATCCGCCGACGACTGGCAAGGGTCGTCCGTGATGATGGCAGGAACGGGCGCTGATCGTCGCGCTCGCGCGGGCTTTTGCGAAAACTTTCAACCTTTCTGGAGCAAAGAATCTATGAGTCGTCACATTACTTCCCACTCTGTCGTCGCACTCGCGTTGTGTGCTACTACAGCTCTTGCAGCGTGCAGCTCCGGTTCGGACAGTGGCATGTCGCCATCCACGTCAGGATCGGTTTCCATTGCACTGACCGATGCTCCATTCCCCTTTGATTCAGTAGCACGCGCCGATCTCTTCGTCGTGCGGATCGATGGCAGGCTTGCCGACGTGGACTCGGCGGATGCGGACAGCGGGAAGGATGATGACTCCCACACCAACACCGATCCATCGCACGGTTGGGTAACACTCGCAACGCCAAACCAGACCTTCAATCTTCTCGATCTGCAGGGCGGGAAGTCGGTCAACCTTGCACAGCCCACGTTGCCGACGGGAACGTATCGCGGCTTCCGGCTCGTGCTCGACGTCGACAAGTCCTCGATAACTCTCAAGAATGGAACGGTTCTGACGGGCGCGAACGGTGGAATCAAATTCCCGGGCGCCGGACGGAGCGGGATCAAGATCAATCTTGCACGGCCGTTTTCTGTCGTGGGCGGCAAGTCGCAGATGCTCATCGACTTCGATCTGGGCCGCAGCTTCGTCATGCGTGGCAACAGCATCGGCAAGAACGGTCTGATCTTCAAGCCCGTGATTCGCGCGACTGCAGTCGAGGAGACCGGTGGAATCTCAGGAACGATTCACGATTCGACGGCTACAGGAACGCCAGCCGCGCATGCGTCCGTGGAGATTCTCAAGGCGGGCACCGCCCTCACGGATACGGTGTCGGCCAACGTGGTTGCGACGACCACCTCTGATGCGAACGGCGTGTACTCGGCGATGTGGCTGCAGCCTGGAACCTACGCAGTACGCGCGACACCGCCGACTGGCTCGTTGAACCATCCCGCGCTCGTTCCGACTGTGACGGTGACATCGGGCAAGACGATCAGCGGTGTCGATGTAGTATTGCCGTAAAGCAGATCGCCTTGTGATTTTCCGATGGCGCAGTCCGAGTCGATCGACTCGGACTGCGCCATCTGCGTTGGAGCGCGTTACGCCGGCCGTTTCAGTATCGCCTGAAGCATCCGGGCCCGTCCTTCGACGAGGTTACGTCCAAGGTTCGCCATCATGATGGGGAAGTCGGGCGGTGTTATGAGGTGAAGTCCGATTGCAGGAGATGACGGGGCTCGGGAGCGTGCATCCTGTTGTCTTGCGATCCACTCATTTGCGATGGCGGTCGTATCCGTCCAGGATACGACGTCGAATCCGGTGGCCGAGAGTACATCGCGCAGTGCCTCGGATGTGAGAAGGAAGCTGATGGCGGGCTCACGTGCCCATGGAACCGGAAATATCAGCGGCTCGCCGTTTCCACCTATTACATCGTAGATCGCGAACAGACCGCCCGGCTTGAGCACGCGAAAGATCTCAGAGTAGAGTCGAGCTCTATCGTGAATGTTCATCGCGACGTGTTGCGTCCAGGCGTGGTCGAAGCTCAAGTCCTCGAAGGGAAGTGCGAGCGCGTCGGCGACACGGAACGTTGTTCTGTGTGCGAGCCCCGTGCGCTCGGACAGCATCGTGGCGCTATCGACGAACGACGGACTGAGATCGATTCCAGTTACGTGCGCGCCGTATGTAGCGGCGAGAAAGCGACTGGGGCCGCCGAGTCCGCTTCCGACATCGAGTATCGTTGCTTCGGGGGCGATTTGCAGCTCCGCCGCGAGCTCTTCGGTCGCGGCAAGACCGCGGACGTGGAACTCATCCAGCGGGGCGAGATCCTTCCAGTATATCAGGTCGTTATTGCCGGTAAGACCAGTCTGCTTGAGAGCGTCCCCTATCTGTGTCCTGAGCGATGTGGCGGCGTAGTGGCTTACGACGGCGGAGGAACTGCCTGCGTCGGGGTGGCTCATCGGTCCATCCAGTTGGCTGAGATTGAGGTAAAATTATCGCCGTTCGCAAATTCGTGAGCAAACAGTGGTCCTCATTTCCTCCGGAGAGTCGATGCACCGCTTCACGCCGCGTCTGACGAGAGAGCTCGCAACGTTCCTGATCCTCACGTTCGGGCTAAGCACCATCTTCTACATATTGTTCGCCAGAGCTGGAACGCTGACGGCGGGCGGCGGCTCCTACGTCTTGATGCTGATGTGGTGCCCGGGAGTGTCGGCGCTCGCGACTCGCCTGATCTTTCAACGCAACGTGCGTGGCGAGGGATGGAAGTGGGGACCGACGAGATATGAAATCATCGGTTACTTGCTTCCCATCGTCTATGCGGCAGCAGCCTATGGCGCTGTATGGATATCCGGATTCGGTGGTGTAGACCTCGGTCGGTTTCACGTATCCGCGTGGCGATTCATCATCCTCGGCATCCTCACGAGCGTGGTCTACGCGCTTGGAGAGGAACTCGGCGGGCGCGGTTTTCTGGTGCCGAAGCTCGCGGAAGGGCTGACGTTCACGCGCACCGCGTTCGTGAGTGGGCTCATCTGGTCGGTGTGGCACATACCTCTCATTGTCTTCGCGGACTACAACGGCGGTACGCCCGCAGCATACTCGATCGCGTGCTTTGTCGTGATGGTCGTTGGGATCAGCTTCCCGATGGCGTGGCTGCGTCTCCGGTCACGAAGCGTATGGCCGACTGCGATCATGCACGCGAGTCACAATCTCTTCATACAGGGATTCTTCGACACCGTGACGGTGAATACTGGTAGAACGAAATATCTGTTGAGTGAGTTTGGGGCAGTACTCGCATTTGCGGCTGTTGTCACGGGTTTCATTTTCTGGAGGCTCCGTTACCGTCTGGCGGATTCGACAGACAACTGAGCATCGGCTCGCGAGACGTCTGACAATCGCGATCGACTCACAGACCGAACGGATGCCCGCGTAGTCGTCGTAACCGATGCACCACTGCGTTGCTGACGAGATCGCCTAGTAGCGTGCCGGCGATCACGTCACTGGTCCAGTGTTGATCGGCGTGTATGCGCTGCCAACCCACGAGCGTGGTCGCGCCGATCCCGAGTACGCGAACCCAGGGCTCGTGTGATTCTATCGCCGCCGCTGCAGCGATCGAGGCGATGTGCGTCATGTGTCCGGACGGAAACGAGTGGAAGTCGCCGCGGCTCGTGAACGGGTGAAAGCGTCCGGGATTCCCGCTCACCATCGGGCGTTCTCGGCCTACTGCGCTCTTGAGCAGGCCATCGACGATGTCAGATGCGGCGTAGCCCGCCGCCGCGTCGACGATATCGTCCGCGGTGCGTCTTCGTCCTGCGATGCGCTCCACCAGATACGAACCGGCCAGTACCGGTATGATGTGTCCAGCCGTCCCCAGGTCGTTGCCGGCGTTAGAAAGTGAATTGACGACTGCACTGTGCCCGCGGTTTGCGATCACGCGACGCATGGGCCGATCGAGTGCAGCACCAGTGGCGAGGAGCACGGCTGTCGCGGTGACGGTCGGTTGCGGAAAGCCTGTGCTGTCGCGCGCGCTGTCGCTCTGCGCCTGAAGCGGCGACGCCGGAACGGTCGCCGTCGCCGCTATGGCGAGCAACGTGGTGTAAGTCGCGACGGTACGACGGATGGTGAAGCGCATGGCGCGATGTACAGTGAGATGCATTACTGTTGCCAGTGGCGCGGGGACCCGAGGGCAAAGTGTACTCGCCGCTCCAAGTTCCAACGGTTCATCCCAATTCACACGACGATGAACAAAATCATCCTAATAGCGTGAAATCTTCAGCTCCGGTAGAACGCGAGCGTAATCGTACAGCAGGAGCTGCCCCGCTGGAATGTCGAGAATCACAAGCCAGCGACGCAGGAAGTCGGTACCCAGAATTCCGTCGCACTCTGGTACACCCCAATTCTTCCCGTACTGCTCAATGGATGTGTGGATCCACATCGAGTGTTGCATCGGCTTGGTGTCCGGAAACAGAAGAGGCACGTCGCACTTCTCATTCCGGGCCAATCCAATCTCGTCCAGGGTATGTCGTTGTGAAGAAATGCGGTTCGCAATGCGTGCCGAAATCCACGAGCTGCGACCCGAAACGACGGCGAATGTCGGAGTTGTGCGGAGACCGTCGATCGTCAATGATCTAGTAAACGGAACGCCGTCCAGGACGTTCGGCAACAGATCCAGCCGGTGTGTCGGGTCTGGAAGAAGCGCACGTATAGCAGCGTGCTGAGAGGTCCGTGCTATCTCGCCGCTCGCCCAGTCTATTCCGAGCAATCCGTCATTGAAGAACATCGTCCCCAACGTACCGGCATAAGCAGGATCATATCCTTTCTCTGTCGGAAGGGCTTGGATTGTCGCCGTATTGAATACACGCTGTCGACCCAGCACAACGAAGTCGCCTGTTGGGCACACCCCGAACTGGTCGCCACGCCATTCGATGGTGAACCCTCGCCGCTCGACATAAGATCGGTCGAGGTAAACGTCGAGTCGCATACCGGTATCCAATATGAGAACGGCGTCGTCACCTTCAATCTTGGCGGCAACAAGCAAGCGCTCGGCGGCACGAACGACGGGGAAAACGGAATCGTCAGGAAAGCCAAGTCGCTGAAGTAGCAAGGAAGTCGTATCTTTTCGGGGAACCCACCCGACGCTCACGGTCGCGCGCGACAATGGAATTTAGGGCATTTGGCTCACAGGCGCTGAAGGGCGTGGCCGGGCACATCTCTCGTGCCCTTATTGGCGTGGTCGCACTGGTTTGCGGACGCGCCTCCGCGTACGGAATTCCGCTTGTCAGCTTCGACGACGCAAAAGATGGAGTCAACGAGCTCTTCTTCGCCAAGGTCACCCTGGCGCTCGGGCTGATCGACAAGTACGACCGCCGCCGACTCAGTCGTATGCGCCAAGACCTGTCCGCAATCTGGCTCCTGCGAGCGGGCGAGGCATACTTCGAAGTCAGCACGCGACGCTGTGTACTAAGTTGGCAGAATGTAGTTGCAGGCGATGCACGATCAATTGCCATGATGCTGGTGCACGAGGCAGCGCACGCGCGGATATGTGGCCGCGGAGTGGCGAAGATGCCACGAGCAACCGCGGCGCGCCATGAGGCTGCAGCAGTCCGTCAACAAATGGCCTTCGCCACGCTCCTGCCCGATAACGAATCGCTGCTGAAGTACTACAGCACCGTGCTCCAGACACCGTGGTGGACTTTAGAACAAAAGCGTGAACGCGAGCTGGCACGATTGCGAGCCTACGACATGCCGGAGTGGATCATGCGTCGAACGATGCGCCGGTATGATCATTAAGCCGCACGCACAGCGAGTCGTCCGAGCTCATATGCGCTGGACATTTTCATCCACACGGATTCGGTATCTGTGAAAGTCACTGTCCGGAAAATCGGCGCATCGATCAACCGCCAGTTCCTTGGTGCCGTCGTCTGGCTCCTTGCGTGGGTTCTGGGATTCTTTGTCGTGTTCCTCGGCTTAGTTGGCCACCGGAATGAATCGGCCGGCATATTCGGGCGCTTGGCCGACGACGTCATTCTTTTTGCATGCATCGGAGGGATAGTTCTTCGGATCGCCGGACGCCGAGCTTCCGCCCGCGCGTTGAGCCATGGACTCCGTATTGCGGGGAGCGTTTGCTATTCGATCGCTCTGATGGCTGTCTTCGCGATCCTCGTGGCGGCTATGACGTCGCTATGAGACGAAGTTCACAGCATTCCTAGGCACGCGATGGTATGGGGACATCTTTGATCGATCGCTCGATAGTGCAGTAGTGCAGGCAGATTCGCCGCCGCCCAATGCGATCCGTTGCAATTTTTGCTGCCGCGCGATCGGTGATCGACGGCGTAGTGCTCGGATTCGCAGCACATGGATGCGCACGACGCGAGCGCGAGCCCAGGGCGCGTGGAATCAGGCGCGACGGCGTGTCATTCGGGAAGACAAAAGTCGCCGCCAAACTAGAAATAGCGGCAAGTATATGGCGCCCAAGACAGTAAAGATGCGAAACAGCACAGCGGAGCCGTTGTCCAGGTTTCCACCCGGCCGGTCCGGATCACGACTCATGACGACGCTTGCGCTTCCATCATCTAATGCCGGGCAGTGCTTGGAGAGATGAAGATGATCGTCCCCGATCCAGTGGTCGTGCCTAATGACGAGGACTGCCGGGCCGCGATAGAGAGTGTCGAATTCTGACGCAAATCTTCCGGGACGCCACACTTGTTGCGCACCAGCATCTGCGCTTGCCGGCGACGTAGCGACGGTGAACTGCTGGTTTCTGTAACCATGCCAGAATCCTGTGACATTTACTGCTACACACTCTGCAGGGTCAGTGGGCTCATGTAGGAGGATGGATTCGACGGGTAACATGATTGCCAGTACGACAAGCAGGATAGCGGCACGCCGTACGCGCGGCGAATGTCGTATACGTTTCGAAGCCACAGGCCGAAACCGCTGTAGCCAGCGCGGATTCGCAAGTCGGTATGGGCACGCACTGAATCGGCCTATCGAGGCCGCACTATCCAGTCTTTCGCAACGGAGCGGGGCGTCGCAAATTAGCTCCGATATGTTCGATCCTCTCAATAAGGACGCATACGGAGTCGTTCTCCTCGTCGTGTTCGGCGGCGGAGCGTTGCTGCTACAGGGCGCCGCCACATGGAGCAACTACAAGGACGCACGCGAGCGAATCGACAAGGAAGGGAGTGAGCAGTCCCAGGATAACCATCCTGTCCCATGGACCGGATCGCGCGTACGATTGACGCTCGCCGCTGTTGTCGCCGGCACCATGGCGGCGGTTATTATCGCGGCTCGCACGGAATCCCTGTTTGGTTGGATGTTCGAAAGTGGGATCGCCCTTGCGATTCTGCTCTCTCGCCCGCGATGGGCAGCGGTCGCCGCGATCTCGCTCGTGTCAGTGCGGTACGGGACAACAGTTCAGGGTGACGCCGGTGTTATGCGGAATCCGTGGGGCGTCTATCCCATTTTTGGAACTGCTGCGTTTCTTCTCCTTGGCATTCCACTGGCTGCAGTCTCGCAGCAGCAGTATGATCCCGCTTATCTCACCGTGGCGCTTCTCCCGTTTGCGTTCGCGATGTGGATAGTCTTTGCGCTCGAGCCACTGGTCAAGTGGCTCACCCCTCTACCGAAGGATCACTCGCATCTCGTGTGGTTATCTGCGATCCGTCATCCAACTATGTCTGCGCTGACGGGCGCCGCAATTTTTGCGACGTTTGGACTGATCATGGCAATTCATGACTCATCCGGTGCACTCGGGGCCTCGGGATTCTTTGCCTATATTGGCGCCATGATGGGCATCATGTTCTGGGAGGCAAAGTACGGAACCAAGGCGCGGCGAATACGCGCGCACGGCACGTATGGAGACCATTCGTGAGTCGCATCAGTGATGGAACTCCGCGCGGCGACTCGACAGCCAGAATTGCATCCGCGGGAATGTCGGCGATAGAAGGTGACGACTGGGAGCGCGGCATCCGGCTTACCCGCGCGGCATACATTCGCGGGCTTCCGGACTCAAACTTCTACCATGACTATATCGTTGCGACGACCCTTGCCAAGCGACCATCAGATGTGCGTGCAGCATGTAAAACGCTCGCCAAACTCTGGCCTGCGCATTCAGCGGATAGAAGCATGTGCAAAACTAAATGACTCAGCCGGTGATCCTACTCACCGCCCATCTCCCCGCCGCGCCGCCTCGATCTTCGCAATGTCGATCTTCTTCATCGTCATCATTGCGTCCATTGAGCGCTTCGCTGCTGCGCGGTCCGGATCGGTCGTCGCTTCGAGCAGCGCGCGTGGTGTGATCTGCCAGGAGAAGCCCCAACGATCCTTGCACCAGCCGCACTGGCTCTCCTCGCCACCATTGCCGACGATCGCGCTCCAGTAACGATCGGTGTCTTCCTGATTGTCGGTAAGGACCATGAAGCTGACGGATTCGTTCGGCTTGAAAAATGGGCCGCCATTCAGGCCGATGAATGACTGACCAAGCACGGTGAACTCGACGGTGAGTTCCTCGCCGGCCTTCGTAGACGGATTGTCTGAGGCCGAGGCGTGGCTTGCTCCGACCTTGCTGTCGGGGAACACGCTCGCATAGAACTCGGCCGCCTTGCGGGCCTCGCCGCGGTCGTACCACAGGCATGTAGTCATCTTGTTCATGTCTGCTCTCCTCAGGTGTCGCTGGAAAAGAAGTGGCTCATAGCGAAGCGAGTCGCGCAATCAGTTCTCTTGCGTTCGTCGCGCCGTAATTCGCGTAGCAGTTGTTGGCGAGCACGACCGTGCGCTCCGCCTCGGACGCAGCCTCCTCGATCTTGGAGACAAGGCCCGTGAGCTCCCGTGCGGTGTAGAGATATCTGTAACGCTCGACCGTCGGAACCTTGGCCGCTTCCCACGTTGCTGCTCGGCGTCCATGCAATCTCACGATGGAGAGCGTGGGCGTAGTGACCGCCGGTACTGCCGGAACGCTGCTCTTCATCCCCTGCGGCCCGTCGACAATGACGTGCGTCAGCGACAGATCACGAAGCATGTCGAGTGTCCACTGCGTTGCCGTGTCGCTCGAATACCAGAACTCATTCCGGAACTCTACGGCAACAGGTATTCCCCGGAGCCGCTCCGCTGCCTCCTTGATCTCATGCTTGTTCTCGGGCGTTGGAAGGAACCAGCGCGGATACTGGAGCAGGATGCCGCCCATCTTGCGAGCCAGTATCAAGGGACCGAGTGCGTCGAGAAAGTAATTCCATACCGCTGCCTTCACGTCGAGCGCGAGATCCTTTCCGTATATCCTGGGTTTTGCGGCGAGCTCCGGCGGAAGAAGTTCGAGCAATCCTGCGGGGAGTCGCGCGACCTCCGTCGGCTGCCCGGTCATCAGGGCGTGCGCCTTTATGTAGAAGAGAAAATCGTCCGGAGTTCGCTTGCTCCAGAGCGTGGCCGTCGCGCGTTCGGGCAGCGAGTAATACGACGAGTCGACTTCGACAACGGGAAACTGGCTTGCGTAATACCTGAGTCTGTCCTCGGCGCTCGACGTTCCTGCAGGATAGAACACACCAGCGCGCGTCATCGTCGGATCGGTCCACGACGAAGTACCGATGCGGATCTCGTGCGCTCCCTTCTTGCCCCACGGTATTGGCGCGCCGATCAGGTCCGCTGGCGTCTCGGCAACCGCGCGCTCGGCGCGCTGGCGCGCTTCGGCGAAGCCTGGATCGTGCGCCGGATCTAGATCAGGGGCCGGGCGAGGTGGTGCCGCTTTTGGGCTCACTTGACTGGCTGGCGTTCCGGGGGGAGGGAGTTCGCGCGAGGTCGATTGGCAAGCTGCTCGAGTGCAAGATTCGGGCAAGATTGGGGCGCGAAAACAGCAGCGGCGGCCATCGCATTATGACCGCCGCCGCAGAAGCGAGGCGTATCTCGTAAACGCACGGACGTCGCCTAGCGCCGATGGCGGTATATTCTTTCGCGCGTGCAGGGAGACCCCTGACGCACACAGCTAATCACCCACGACACAACCCGCCATGAACTCCATCATCGCTTCGCAAGTCGTCGACATTCCGTACAGCATGACGACGACGGGATTCGACATCCCCGGCTTTCGAATCGTGGCAAACGTGGGCGTGGTGCGCGGTGTTGTCGTCCGGTCACGGTCGGTGTTTGGGACCCTGGGGGCCGGCCTGCAAACCTTGTTCGGCGGGAACATCTCGCTCTTTACAGAACTCGCCGAGCGCACCCGTCGACAAGCGTTTGACACCATGTTGGTTCACGCGCACATGGCAGAGGCCGACGCGGTGATCGGCATCCGCTACGACGCGAATGAGTTGATGCAGGGCGTGACCGAAGTCCTCTGTTATGGGACGGCTGTCCAGGTGCAACCGCTCGAAGCCTGAGTCGCCTGCCCGATCAGGGCCGGCTCTGTCACGCGCTCGGACAGGGAGCTCGGAGTCCACGCAGCAGATCGTAGCAATAGAGAGATGACCTCTTTACCAACTCGGCTCTCAACGCAAACTTGGGGACTTTTTGGGGACATTACATGCAAAGCGGTCAATTACATCAGTGGCCGCTTTGCGCGTAACTCCTTCAGAGGCAACATTTTACTCCAGTGGCCAGGGGCAGAATCGAACTGCCGACACGCGGATTTTCAGTCCGCTGCTCTACCAACTGAGCTACCTGGCCAAACCATTGTCCTGCAACCACTTACCGCTTTCACCACCACGTGGATGAGCCATTCCACCCACGCTTCCCGGTAAGCCCTAAAAATCTAATGGCGCCCGCTACCCAACGGTACCGGGACGAACAGTCCCCGCACGAGCAGCCTTATGCCTGCTGCCGCTCCCGTAGTCGCCGCATCTTGTTCCGCGCCCCGCACACCTGCATCGAGCACCAGGTCTTCGTCCCGTTCTTCGTCGTGTCGTAGAACGAGGCCCTGCAGGTCGGATCCTGGCACAGCTTGAATCGCTCCCACATCCCCTTCGACATCGCGTCCAGCGCCATGACGAGTACGCTGGCGATGGGTGCGTTGCGCCCGGTCACGGCGCTAGCACTCAGCTTCACGTCTCCGAACGGCCCGACAACCGGATGCACGCCGAGTGACTCGATCAGCTCGTTCAACAGGCGCGCGGGCGCGTCGTCGCCACGCTCGCCATTGTTCATCGCCTCGAGCGAGCGCAGTGCTTCCCTGAGCGCCATCGCCTGACCGAAGATCTCGCGCGTGGACGTCGCCGCTCGCGCGAGTCCGTGCTCCCGCGTCCACTCCAGCCAATCATCCACACCTGTAAAGTCACGCCACAGAAACGACTCGAGCACGTAGTACTGGCCCGGGGTTCCCGGCCGATGTTCGGGCATTTACGGTCTCCTCGAAATCACGGATTGACTTTGGTCAGAAATCGCGTTACCATCTAACATGTATTGATGGTAACATTCCGGAGTTGATCTGACAAGCATTACATCCCGAGACGAGCCGGCTGCAACACAACGGAAGGCGCGCCTGCGTGCCTTCGCCGCACTCGCGCTCAGCGTCTTCTGTATCGCGTGGTCTGCACCGCTCGTTCGATGGGCCGACGTACCGGGTGTCACCTCGGCGTTCTATCGCGTACTCGTCGCGGTTGTAGTGCTCGTCCCATATTGGTTGCTGTCGCGCCGCGGGAAATTGCCATCGGCGAGAGCGACGATCATCGCCCTGCTCGGTGGCGCGTTCTTCGCGATGGACCTGGCACTCTTCAATACGGCGGTGCTCAAGACGTCGGCGACCACCGCAATGGTGCTCACCAACAACTCGCCGATACTCGTCGGTCTCGGAACGTGGCTGCTGTTTCGCGAGCGTCCCAAGCTGACGTTCTGGATCGGTCTGATGCTCGCGCTCGGTGGCTGCGTCGTCATGGTCGGAGGCGACATGCTGAGAACGGGCGGCGGCGGTGTGGGAATCGGTGACGTGGGCGGCGACATGCTCGCAGCGGGTGCGTCGGTGTTCTTCGCTGCATACCTGATCACGACGGGACGCGTGCGCGCGAGCATGGATACGATCACCTTCACGACACTCGCGATTGTCGGCAGCGTCGTCACGATGTGGATTGTCTGTCTGTTGATGAAGGCGCCACTGGTTGGATTCAAGGCGTCGGCATGGCCATCGCTCATCGCGCTTGGACTGGTAACGCAAGTCACCGGCTATCTAGGAGTCACCTACGCGCTCGGTCGGCTCCCGACGACGGCGGCGTCCGTCGGCTTGCTCGGCGTCGCGCCGGTCACCGCGCTTCTCGACGTCGTGTTCCTCGGCGAGCCACTTCAACTGGCGCAGATCATCGGCGGCACTCTGGTGCTCGCCGGAATCTTTACGGTCAACCGCCGTACCAAAGCGCCAGCTACTGCCAGAATCGCCAGCCCCAACAGCGCACTGCGCAAACTCCCGCCACAGACGACGTAACAGCGACGTAACACGACCGTGTGAAATCCGCGCCCGCACTGGTACGATCGCGTGACAATTCCGTTGCCATGCAATGATGAACGGCTCCCAACTTCCCTTGATCACGTCTGCCAAAGGGAGGGGGAGAAATCATGTTTCGTTTATTCGTTCATCCACGGCGTCACGGCGCGACGATGCAGCGCGCGTCTGCCGGCTCTGCATTCAATACTGCATCCACTGCAACACGCCGATGGTATCTTGCGCTGATAGTGACGATCGCATCTGTCACGCTCAACACTCAGCTCGCTGCGCAGCAGGCGAACGTGGTGATTGCGGGCCGCGTGGCGGACAGCGCAGCGTTCGCGATCTCGGGCGCGATTGTGCACATACGCGGCACGCGAGTGGGGGCAATCACTGATGCGAACGGGCGCTATCGCATCGCCCATGTTCCCGCAGGAACGGAAACGATTGTCGTCACTGCGCTGGGCTACGCGCCCGACTCCGTGCTCGTATCGCTGTCAGCTACGGGTTCGACAATCCGCGACGTCGTGCTGCGTCCGGCGCTGCAGCGGCTCTCGCAAGTCGTCGTACGTGCATCACCGCGTCTGGCTGAGACTAAGGCGGCTGCACTTGCCAGACAACGCAACGCGAGCAACATCGTCTCCGTGCTCTCCGGCGACGAGATTCGCTCGCTCCCCAACTTCAATGCCGCCGAGGCCGCGGGGCGCATCCCCGGCGTCTCACTCGAGCGCGATGAGGGCGAGGGAAAGTTCGTGCAGGTCCGCGGAACCGAGCCGCGGCTATCGAACGTAACGGTCGACGGTGTGCACGTTCCCGGGACGGAGAAGGATCGTATCCCCAAGCTTGACGACGTGCCTTCGGATCTCCTGGGCGCGATCGAAGTCTCCAAGACGCTCACTGCCGACATGGATGCCGACGCGATAGGTGGCTCAGTGAATCTCGTAACAAAGACGCCGGAAGGCCCACCCCACGGCTACATAGCAGGACAGTACGGGCAAATCGATCTGCACTCGCGTGACACGTATCAGGGCAGTCTCACCTACGGTGGACGATTCGGTGAGGATGGCAAGCTCGGCTTTCTCATTGGCGGATCGGCGGATCGGAACAACCGGAGCATCGATGATGTCGAGCCGGCGTGGGGGGTCTACAGCACGCCGAATAAAGTCAGCGTTTCAGCGCCGAACGAGTGGAGCTTGCGCGATTACCTGTATCAGCGCGAACGGTACGGTGTGGGCGGTGATCTGGATTATCGCTTCGACGCGCGCAACCAGGTGTATGTGAAAGGGCTCTGGAGTCTCTTCAATAACTACGGTACGCGCTGGGTCTACGACATCTCGGGCGACGCGAGCCCAGCGACTTCCACGAGTGGTACAATCGCGGGCGCAGGACTCCAGCGTCAATCGCAGTTCCGCACTCCCAGGGAGCAGCTGTGGGCCGGGTCGGCTGGAGGTAAGCACGAGGTTGGTGCCTGGACCGTTGATTATGCCTTCGACGCTGCGGGCACGAGGCAGCTGGACAAGAACTACCGCTCGTCCAACTTCGACTACACAGGTCCGGACATCACGGTTGGCTATACCGCTGCCGACCACACGTATCCGCAGTACCAGTATCAGAACGCAGGCGACGCTGCGGCTGCAGCGAACCCGGCGAACTATACGCTGAGCGGTTATTCGTTGAGTGATCATATCACAACCGGGCGTGATCTCGGCGGAGCTGCGAACGCGCTTCTCCAATATGAGGCGGCAGGATTCGCGAGTCAGCTCAAGCTTGGTGTGCGGTACCGCAACGAGCGAAAGGATTTCACGAATGAGCAGCAGCAATTCAACAGCATTGGCTCGAGCCCGCTCGCTCTCTCGAACGTGCAGGGAAGCTTTACCGACCCAAGCTTCTATCAGCAACTGGCGAGCGGTTATTCGCTTGGCCCCGTGCCGAACAACGGCGCAGTGAACGCATACGAAGACGCGCACCCATCGCTGTTCAATGAGACGAGGGATCCTGTCAAGGATTCGCTCGGCAGCTTTGCCGGTACGGAGCGAATCATCGCTGCTTACGTGATGAACACAACCGATGTGGGCGCTCTGCGTGTCAACCTTGGACTGCGAGTGGAGACTACCAACGCCAGTTATCGCGGGCACTCGCTCTCGACCGCTACCGACACGGCCGGAAACGCGATTGGAGCAACGGTGCTGCAGGACGTGCGCGGCACCAAGAATTACACCGACCTGTTTCCGAGCGTGCAGCTTCGTTATGCAGTGAATCCGGCGACGAATGTGCGCTTCGCGGTGACACGCGGCATCGCGCGGCCTAACTATCCGGACCTCGCGCCCAATCAATCGGGAACGATCTGCAGTACCTGTGCGAACCAGCCGGATCTCAGTGGCTTCACGACAGGAAATCCAGACCTGAAGGCGCAGCATGCATGGAACTATGACCTGCTGGCCGCGCATTACCTGAGCAGCGTGGGAGTGATCTCAGGCGGCGTGTTCTACAAGAGTCTGAGCGATGTCATCCTCACGCGGCGGTTCATGTATACCGGACCCGGACCGTTCAACGGCTACATCGGGACCGCGCCCGAGAACGGCGGCGGAGGTTGGCTCGCTGGTGCCGAGGCGGCCTGGACGCAGCGATTCGTATTTCTTCCGGGCGTGCTCGCCGGGCTCGGCATCGACGCTAACTACACGCACACCAACTCACGCGTACTGGTGGATCCAGAGTCCGGGCGACACGCACCGCTGTTGCGCCAGTCGCCCAGCATCGCCAATGCGTACGGCACGTACGACAAGGGTCAGTTCTCAGCGCGGCTCGGCTGGACATACAACGGCGCGATGATCAACGCCTACGGAGACGGCACAGCTACTGCCAACGGCGACAACTACTTCTATCCGCATGGGCAAGTGGATGGTTCTGCCGTCTACAATCTGAACCGTGCGGTGCAGATCCAATTCCAGGTGCTCAACATCAACAACGCTGTCTTCGGTTTCTATCAGGGCACGCCGGGACACGAATACAACTTCCAGCGCGAGTATTATGGACAGACGTTCTTTCTGGGAGCGAAGGTTGGCTTCTGAGTCGCGCCTATCATGGGCCTTGGTGCTGGTGAGCGTGGCCGTGGTTGGTAGTTTGCGCGCCCAGACTGCTGCGCCGCGACCAGTGCTGGATGATCGCAAGGATCAGACAGCACTGGTCGTGCTGATCGCGATCGATCAGATGCGTCCGGACTACTTCGATCGATTCGGAGCGCAGCTTTCAGGAGGCCTCGGACGGATCCGAGCTCGCTCAGCGTTCTTTCCGCACGGGTTGCAGGATCACGCAAATACCGAAACCGCTCCGGGGCATTCGACCATGCTCTCAGGGCGCGAGCCCACGCACACGGGGATTGTGAGCAACGATCGAGGCGTTTCGGATCGGACAGCGCCGCTCATCGATGCGACTGGGGAGGGCGCGTCACCGAGACGCTTTCTCGGAACGACGCTTTTCGACTGGATGCGCGCTGCAGATTCAGGCGCGCGGGTGCTCTCGGTATCACGGAAGGACCGCGGGGCGATCCTTCCTGTGGGACGTGCGCGTGGCGCGGTGTACTGGTGGGCTGATGGCGCGTTCACTACAAGCAAATATTACCGTGATACGCTTCCTGCCTGGGTAACCGCGTTCAACGCGCGCCGCGGCATCGATGCACTCGCAGGCACGGAGTGGACGCTCCTCCTTCCTGCGTCCAGTTACGCCGAGCCCGACACGATGCCCTTCGAGCACGGAGGGACGGACGTGGCTTTCCCGCATGCACTCCCATCCACGGCGGCAGCTGTGCGCAAGCAACTCGCCAACTATCCGCAGATGGACTCGTTGACGCTTGCCTTCGCGCTGGACGGCGTACAAGCGCTTGCTCTCGGGCAGCGGGGGCACACCGATCTCCTCAGCATCTCGCTGTCTACCACCGATGCAATCGGTCATGCATACGGCCCCGACTCACGCGAGATCCACGATCAAATACTGCGGCTCGATCGTTGGCTTGGTGTGTTCCTGGACTCGCTCGCCAAGGAGGTTCCACCGGACAGGATGGTGCTCGCTCTTACCTCCGACCACGGCGTCACGTCCTTTCCAGAATACCTCGCAATGCGGCATCAGGGCCACCCGGGTCGTGTCTCGCTTGACCAGGTAACACGCACTCTCACGAAAGCTTTCGGCCCGAACCTCGCCGTCGATTTCGACTTCGATGCGAGCAACGGCCTGGTCATCGCGGATACGACTGCCCTGCGCGCGCGCGGCGTCGACGTGGACAGCCTGTCGCGCGCGACGGCCAGGATGATCGCAAGTATCCCCGGGGTGGCGCGGGTGTACACGCCGAGCTCGCTCGCTGCAGCTCCGGCGAACGACTCCGATGCCGTGCGGTGGCGTCGCGCCGTTCCGATCAGTGTGATGTGGCTCGCCTGTGCCGTTGCAGCACCGGGTGTAGTATGGTCGGACGGAAGTCTCAAGGCGGAGCACGGAACGATGAGCCTGGTAGACATGACAGTACCGATCGCATTCATGGGACGCGGAATCATGCCACGCGCTTTGAGCAGCACTGCTCGCAGTGTGGATATCGCACCCACACTTGCCGCCTATCTCGGGATCCGTCCTATGGAGGCGCTGGACGGACACGTGCTGACAGCGGTGTTGGGAGGTGCGCCGACTACGTTCCTGACCCACCGATGACACGCGAGCGGCTGTCCGTCGAACTGGAACGACTGTAAGTTTCAAAAAGGTTTCAAGAACGCGCCACTCCCGGGCGCGCAATCTGAGGGGCTATTCCGATGCTGAATGCACCTCGTCATGCCGAAGGCGCTGTCGCTTCACTCGGTCCACCCATCGCGATTCCAACGGGCGGACGCCCCCGCGCAGCGGTCGGACGATTCTGGTATTCGCGCCCGCCCATCTGGCCATCCGTGCTCAGCGCCGCACTCCACGTCGCGGTGGTCGCCGCACTGGTCTGGACGGTTGGCGACGTACTCGATCGCCCGCAACCCGAAGGTCAGCTGGTCTCGTTCATCCCTCCGCCTCCGCGCAGTCCGTCCGTCGCTGGCGGTGGTGGCGAACACATAGCGGCATTCGCGTCGCTGGCGTACTTCTCCGGCATCGGACCCGGCGACGGTGCCAACGGCAAGGCGGAAAAGACCGACCGTGCAGCCAGGCGTGCCGCCGACAGTGACGTCCACGCCCCGGCCGCCGCCGTAGATACGGCGTCCGCGGCCGGTGACAATGTCTACACCAGCTTCGAGGTGGACAATGCGGTGCAGTTCTCGTACGGCAGCGCGGTTCCTCAGTATCCGCCCGATCTGCTGGCCCGCCGCGTGCCGGGAAAGGTCACGGTGCGATTCATCGTCGATACGTCAGGCACGGCCGACGTTCGGTCGCTCGAGATAATCAACTCCACCGATCCGCAGTTCGCCGCATCCGTGCGCGACGCGCTTCCGCGCATGAAATTTCAGCCGGCGCGCCTCAACGGCAAGCGCGTGCGTCAGCTGGTGGAGCAGCCCTTCCGCTTCAACATCGATACGACCACGCCGAACCCACTCGACTCGGCGACAGAATAGTAGTTTGAATAATGGCACAATCGCTCCCGCACTTTCGTCTCTTCGTCACCGGCGCGACTACTTCGGCAGCCGACGCAACGGTGTTCTCTCCCTACGACCGCACGCCAATCGCAACGTTCGCTGTCGCTGACGCCGGCGTGATCGAAACGGCGCTCGCCACTGCATCGGCGCTGTTCCGCGACAGAGCCAGATGGCTCGAACCTGCAGCGCGCATCGACATTCTTCGCAAGCTCGCGGATCGAATGGACGATGACGTCGAGCAGCTCGCAATGACGATCGCGCGCGAAGGCGGTAAACCACTGGTGGATGTGCGCGCCGAGGCAATTCGCGCGGCCGATTCGGTGCGCGGATGTGTGGACGTGCTGCGCACTCAGCACGGCAGCGAGATTCCGATGCGACTGAACGCTGCGTCATCGCATCACATGGCGTACACGTCGCTCGAGCCAGCGGGGCCGGTCGTCGCGATAAGCGCATTCAATCATCCGCTCAATCTCATCGTGCATCAGGTGGCGACGGCGATCGCCGCTGGCTGTCCGGTAATCGCGAAGCCCGCCGAGCGCACGCCGATGTCGTGCTTCGAGTTCGCGAAGATGCTGCACGACGCGGGACTGCCGGATGGATGGTGTCAGGTGGTGGTGCCGATGGATCATGCGCTGTCCGAGCGTCTCGCGACAGATCCGCGCGTCGCGTTTCTCACGTTCATCGGAAGTGCGAAGGTGGGCTGGATGCTGCGGTCGAAATTGCCACCAGGTACGCGGTGCGCGCTCGAGCATGGTGGTGCTGCGCCGGTTATCGTCGCGGAAGACGCCGACATCGAGAAGATGCTTCCGATGCTTGTGAAGGGTTCGTTCTATCACGCGGGGCAGGTGTGCGTTTCGATCCAGCGAATCTTCGCGCACCGCTCGATCGCGAAGCAGCTTGCCGACAAGCTCGCAGATCGTGTGAAGAAGCTTCGCGTTGGCGATCCGACGAGTGCGGACACGGAAGTCGGTCCACTCATCGCAACTTCCGAAGTCGATCGCGTCGAGCAGTGGGTACGCGAAGCGAAGGATGGCGGCGCGAAAGTGCTGTGCGGCGGCAAGCGAATCTCCGACACGTGCTACGCATGCACCGTGTTGTACGATCCACCGCGCGACGCGAAGGTCAGCACGCTCGAAGTATTCGGCCCCGTGGTATGCGTGTATCCGTACGACCACATGGACGATGCGATCGATCGCGCGAACGCACTGCCGTTCGCGTTTCAGTCAGCGATCTGCACACGCTCGCTCGACACCGCATTGCGTGCGTTCCGCCGGCTGGATGCGACTGCGGTGATGGTAAACGAGAGCACGACCTTCCGTGTGGACTGGATGCCGTTCGCGGGACGACGAACGTCCGGACTCGGCACCGGCGGAATCGGCTACTCCATCCGTGACATGCAGGTGGAGAAGATGCTCGTCATCAAGTCGGACGAGCTGTAAGACGGTGGTGGACGGAGCCGCCGGATTCGTCAGAAGTCGTCATTCCCGCGAAAGCGGACTCAGAGAATCGTCATTCCCGCGAAAGCGGGCTCAGAGAATCGTCATTCCCGCGAAAGCGGGCTCAGAGAATCGTCATTCCCGCGAACGCGGGAATCCATGTTATCGATCTCCAATTGCTATGACGATGAAAACTGGTCGGCAATAGATGGATTCCCGCTTTCGCGGGAATGACGAGACTTTAGAATTCCCAAGGCGCGGATGTATCCGCGCCCTACGGCGGGAATGACGATGAATTGCCCGCCTAGTGCGTCGTACTCGCTGGCGCTGGCGCCGCCGGTGCCTCGGCGGGCTGAATCACCGTCGACCGCTCATTCGGGGAAATCGGGTTGATCGGGTCGTGCCAGACCGTGAGGTGCAGGAAGAATAGAAACGCCCATGTCGCAGCGGTGAGTACGAGGGCGGTTCCGACGCCCCACCATCCACTGTGTGGGCCGGTCAGTTTTTCATTGTTTTCAGCGGGCATTCGTCAAATGTAGTGCGTCCGGAAGTGTGATAACAAGCGCGATCGTGCACCCGAACACCCATTCGGTCACTTGCTCGCGATGTCCAGCCGGCCGTTGGTCATGTCGATCCGGAGTATGCCGCCGCGACCCGCGTCGGCGCCAAGGGTGCCGTCCAGGGTGAAAATGGTCGGGTACTGCGCTTCATAAAGGAAGATTCGCTTGAACGTGAGCGGGATATCACCCAGGTACAGCCGCACCGAAGGGATCACGATACCCGATTCGCTCTTGCTCCCGCCGAAGCCCAGTACGGTACGCCGCTCGGCGGGCCTCCACCTGGCGTGGGTCTTGGTTGCCATCCCGGGCGTGCCGAAGGTCTCCTCGGCGCCTGTGTCGAGGACCAGATGGACCGTCGCGCCGGTTTCGGAGATCAGGGTCACGATCGGTACGCCATACCAGGAGAGATTGCGTCCCTTTTCCTCCCCCTTGGCCGGCCGGCGGGGCGATGGCTTGCGGAGAATGACCCGATCGTGGATATCATCGATCGTCAGGTCGAGCGACCGGATCACGTCGAAGCCGATCACGCCGTCGATGGGTTGCGGCGCGAGGCCGGAGCTGACCTCCCGCATCTGGAGCGCGCCGGGGCTGACTATCATCGCGCGCGCGTTGGTGACGGTCACACCACCGATCTTCAACGAGTTGACGACTGCCGCTCGTGTTGGCAGTCGTCCGACGGATGTCACCAGCTCCAGCGTGTCGCCGTTGATGCCTGCGACATGGGACGCGTCCGCCACGTCCGACGTAAGGATCGTGATGCTCGACCCCGTGTCCAGCCAGAAGTGTCGAGTGACACCGTTCACTACCACGGGGACGATCGGCACACCGCTCTCCGAGTGCCCGAGCGGCACGACGGACATCGAATCCGCGAACGCGATGCTCGTCGAGACACCCCTGAACGCCGACGCCCAGGTCTCGACACCTGCAGCATCCCGGGACTCACTCTTGGCCGAGTCGGCATAGAACGCCAGCCGGGTCCAGTTTCCTTCGGCGGTAAGGATCGCACCGTAGGTGATTCGCGCGGCATTGCGGACCACGCTGTCCTTTGCCGACAGAAGCGGGACGACGGTCGAGTCCGCCGCGGCATTGTCTCCGCCGAGGAAATCCTCGATGGCGTCGGCAAGCTTTCGCTGCTCGCTCCCGTCGGCGACAATCCACGCGGCCTGGACGTTCACATCCGCGAGTGCCTTCCAGAACGTATCGTACCAGCGGATGGCAGCGTGCGGCGCGTCGCCCGGACGCGGTTGCGATGCTTCGACCACGGGCCGAGCCGTTATGACGAGCGGTTTCGGCGTGATGCACGAGGTCGATGCGAGAAGCAACGCGGCGCAGATTACGCGCGGCGGCGGAGTGCCTTTCAGATACTGGGCGCGATGCTCGGCCATGGTTCGATATGGTCGCTCCACAGATCCAATATGCACTGGGCGCCGTACTGCGCCATTGGAAACCCGGAGCTATATCTTAAGACCCCGGAGACATTCTGTTCGTTTCCGCGCCGTACCTCCAGGGGGGAGACCCTATATGGCTGTTGAACGACATCACTGGTTCGTACGCGTGACGCACTGGGTGAACGCGGTGGCGCTCGTGATCATGATCGGGAGCGGGTTGCAGATATTCAACGCCTATCCAATGTTCGCGCGGCGTGGAATGACGTTCTGCTGTTATCCTTTCGCGGGGAAGGCCATACCGCACTGGGCGACATTCGGTGGATGGCTAGCCGGTGCGCGCAACTGGCACTTTGCGATGATGTGGCTGTTCGTGGTGAACGGCATCGCGTACGTGATCTTCATCTACCTGCACGGCGAGTGGCGCGACCTGGTCCCGCGTCGTGGTGACGTTCGCGATTCCTGGGAGATGCTCAAGTTCTACGCGTTCGTGCGCAAGAAGCATCCGCATCAGGGCAAGCACAACGCTCTGCAGAAATTCACTTATTTCGCGATCCCGATTCTCGCAGCGCTCGCGGTGATAACGGGCCTCGCAGTGTGGAAGCCGGTCTCGCTCGCTCCACTCACCAATCTGATGGGTGGATACGTGTACGCGCGTTACTGGCACTTTCTAGTGATGCTCGCGCTCGTCGTTCTTTCAGCGATTCACATATTCATGGTATTCGCCGTGGATCCGTATTCGATACGCTCTATAGTGACGGGGAAGTACAATCCCGATCGTGCGCCGGAGTTGCGTGATGCACGTCCGTTCTATCACATCTTCACTCGCGCGAGGCACGACGTCGATGCGCAGGCGTGACTTTCTTCTTGCCAGTGGCGGATTGAGTGCATCGTGGCTTCTCGCTGCGTGCGGTTCGCGCGGACCGAAGGGCGCTGAGAAGCTGTTGAAGTATGCGATGCGAAAGAACGAGACGCTCGAGCGCGGACTGTTCCGTCATACGTCGATGGATGCACCGTCGTCGCGATGGCGCAACGCGGGGGTGGCGTTACCGAAATATTACATTTCGGATACAGTTCCAGTGTGGGACATTTCGGCGCGCGGACAGTGGACGCTCGAAGTGTCGGGGCTCGTCACGCGTCCGCTCACACTGACGATGGACATGCTGCAGCGTCTGCCGCGAATCACGCAGCGCGTGAATCATTACTGCGTCGAGGGATGGACCGCGGTGGAAACGTGGACAGGAGTTCGGATGAGCGATCTCGCGCGTGCAGCTGGCGCGACTCCGGACGCGAAATACGTCGACTTTCAGTCGTTCGACAACGACTACCACGAGAGCTGGGACATCGAGAGCGCGATGCATCCGCAGACGCTCATCTGTTACGGACTTGACGGCAGGATGCTGGAGCCCGGCCACGGCGCGCCGGCGCGTCTCTTCTCACCGGTGAAGCTGGGCTACAAGAACACGAAATACCTCACAAAGATAGTCTTCATGCCCAAACGCAACGGCGGATACTGGAGCGACCAGGGCTACGAGTGGTACGCGGGGACGTAGGGGGCGGGGACGTAGGGGGCCGGAGTGGGGACGGGGCGGGGACGGAGTGGGGACGGACTCCGGACGGGCCCGGGAGGAAATTTCTGCCGGTGAATAACGCGCGGATGTAGCCGAGACTTGGCGACACTATGTCCGCGCGCATCAACCTTTCAGAGGTGATTTCCGCGCTTTCGTGTGCGCTGGATCTCACGGAAGGCCAGCCCATTGGCCACACGATGCGCACCTGCCTGATCGGCATGCGCCTGAGCCGCGAGCTGGACATGAACCCGTCAGACAGCGCCGCGCTCTACTATGCGCTCCTTCTCAAGGACGCCGGCTGTTCCAACAACGCTGCTCGGCTCTGCCAGCTGTTCGGGACGGACGATCTCGAGCTCAAGCCTCGAATGAGAAATGTCGACCGCCAGAACAGGGTGGCTCTCGCTGTGGAGACGGCACGTACGGTCGCGATGGAAGGCGGCCTCTCGGACAAGCTCAGGCATTTCGTTGGCGTCGCCCGCGCCGAAGACGTGATGAAGGAGATCATGGGATTGCGGTGCGAGCGAGGCGCTGACATCGCCATCCGGCTGGGATTCCCGCAGGCCACCGCCGATGCGGTGAGACACCTGGACGAGCACTGGAACGGCAAGGGCCATCCCGACGGGCTTGCCGGACCCGCGATCCCGCTCATGTCGCGGATCGCGAATCTTGCCCAGGTGATCGATGTGTTTCATCAGCATGACGGCTCCAGAGGCGCGATCGGGATCGCGCGGCGCCGGAGCGGGACCTGGTTTGATCCGGCCCTTGTGGATCGCGTCGTGGGGTGGCGTCATGAATCGAGCTGGTGGGAGAGGCTCGACAGTACCGATCCGACCGATGAAGTGATCGGCGCCGAGCCCGCGTCACAGCTGCGCTGGGTGAGCGAGGAGGATCTGGATGTCGTGGCGCGCGCCTTCGCCGACATAATCGACGCCAAGTCACCGTACACCTACTCGCATTCCCGCAACGTGGCGTCGTATGCGCTGGGCATCGCGCGCGAGATGAAGCTCGATTCAGGCACTCAGCGACGGGTATACCGCGCCGGCCTTCTTCACGACATTGGCAAGCTGGGTGTGTCGAATTCCATCCTCGACAAGGCCGGACCACTTACCGATTCCGAGCGAAAATCGGTGGAGCGCCATCCGTTCTTTACCTGGGAGATCCTGTCCCGGGTACCTGCCTTCCGCGACTTCGCCTGGTCGGCGGCCCTGCATCATGAACGACTGGACGGCAGCGGTTATCCATGGCATCTGAGCGGTAACAGACTCGACATGACCGCGAGAATTCTGTGCGTCGCCGACGTGTACGAGGCTCTGACGGCTGACAGGCCATACCGCGCGAGTCTCCCGTGGATAGAATCGTCCCGAATCCTGAACGAGGGCCGCGGGACGGCTTTCGATCCGACCGTTCTCGATGCTCTGGCAGCCTTCAGAAGTGCCGTCGCTGACATGACCGAGCTGGTTCCTCTGGTTGCTGCATGACGCGTCGCCGCTCACGAATCATTCACTGACGCCCGTCCGCTTCGATCGACCGTTCACTGCCTGTTGTCTTCTCAGAAACATACGTAGTATATTTTCGCGTGCTAAGCGAACAGATGGCGACCCAATTTCGTGCGGCTCTGAGGACGCATTGCTCGGTCCCGGAGGGCGCGCACGACGAGGTACGCAGCGCGGTAAGCTGCGCTGCGGCAGAGGCGCATGATGGCGGGCTCAGCGCGGCGCAGTTCGTGATCTGGGTGAAGCGCATCTGGGACGAGATCATGGACGAGGGAGCGCTCGCGGACAGTCCTGATCCGGCCCACATTCGCGATGTTGTAATCTCCTCGGCGATAAAGGCGTACTACGTGCAATAGTTAGCCACGTCCCCGCTCGCACGGCGTCGCGCACAGGCCCGTACGTCATGCAGATTCGGGGCACCGCTTCGGCGGGGCGCCTTTAACTTTCGCTACGTGGCCACAGCTACCCCCCCAAAAACCGAAAAAAACGTCCTCAAGCGCTTCCTCGCCTGGACCGGGACCGAAGATGATGGCGCTGGCGCCGCCCATCTCGTAGCTCCGATCCGAGGCGAGGTGCTCGGCGTCGAGCGACTCGCCGAGCGCGCACGTGCGGTCGCGCGCCAGGAAAAGATCGGGCCGCCGCCGCTGCGACGCGGCCCAGGGCCGCTGCTTCGCAGACTGGACGACACCAGGACTGTACTGAAGCAGATCCAGCACGCACTGAGTGATGCTGCTGCACATGGCGTCGACATCTCATCGGCTGGCGAGTGGTTGCTGGACAACTACTACATCGTTCAGGAGCACATGCGTGAGGTACGCACCGCGCTCCCGCACAAGTACTATCAGGAGCTGCCCAAGCTCGCGACCGGCACGCTGGCAGGGTATCCGCGTGTGTACGAGCTGGCGATCGAGCTCATCGGTCATACAGAAGGCAGACTCGATCTCGATAACATCACGTTGTTCACGCGTGAGTTTCAGCGCGTGTCGCAGCTCAAGCTGGGCGAGCTGTGGGCGATTCCGACGATGCTGCGGCTCGGCCTGGTCGAGAATATTCGCCGGATGGCACTGCGCACGGCTGCACGATTGGCGGAGGTGCAGGAAGCCGACGTGTGGGCGACACGCATGCGCACTGCGAGCGCCGAGTCGTCGGATGCGTTGTCACAGGCGCTTTCGACATTCATAGATCACCATCCGCAACTGACGCCGACGTTCGTCGCGCGCTTTCTGGGACAGATACGCAGCTACCAGACGAATTTCACGCCTCTGGTGTGGCTGGAACAGTGGATCGCGGAAGACGGGCTCAGTGCCGAAGACGCCGTCACGCGCTCGAATCGTCGTATCGCGATAACGCAGGTCACCATCACGAACAGCATCCAGAGCCTGCGCATGATCGCGCGCCTGGACTGGAACGAGTTCGTCGAATCCCAGAGCGTGACGGAGAGACTGCTGCGCGACGATCCGGCTCACGTCTATGGCGACATGACGTTCGCGTCGCGCGACGAGTACCGCCATGCAGTCGAGCAGATAGCCAAACGCACCAAGCGCGACGAGGACTCGATCGCCAACGAAGTGCTTGCCCTGGCGCGCGAGTATCCCGGCGATGCGCGCATGTCGCACGTGGGCCACTGGCTGATTGGCGAGGGCAGGCTCACCCTCGAGGAGCGCACTCAATACATCCCGACGATCGGCGAGCGCGTATATCGATGGGCCAAGCGTCACCCGAGCATGATTTACTTCGGCGTGATATCGACGGTGACGCTGCTGGTGTTCGTCCTGATGCTGGAGATTGCTCCGATCGCGACGACGGGCTACGCACTGCTGCTGATACTGCTGGTTGCGATTCCAGCGAGCGAGGTTGGTGTCGCGGTCGTGAACAAGTTGGTGACGGTGATCGTGCCGCCGCACCTGCTTCCGAAGATGGATTATCGCGACGAGGGTATTCCCGCGCAAGCGCGAACCGCCGTCGTTGTTCCAACATTGTTCGCAACTGTTGCGTCGGTGCGCGAAGCTCTGGAGCATCTCGAGGTGCAGTATCTCGCGAATCCGGATCCGAATCTCCGTTTCGTCATCCTCAGCGATTTCACCGATGCCAGGACCGAGACTCTTGCCGGTGACGCGCACGTCGTGGACGCGATCGAGAGCGGCGTCAGGGGACTGAACGACAAGTACAGGACGCCAAGCGACGCCGGTCCATTTCTGATCTTCCATCGCGCGCGCAGGTGGAACGAGACCGAAGGCGTGTGGATGGGATGGGAGCGCAAGCGCGGCAAGCTCGCGGAGTTCAATCGCTTTCTGCGTGGCGGATCCACTGACGCGTTCCCCGTGATTGCCGGCGATCCCTCGTGGCTCGTGGATGTGCGTTACGTCATAACGCTCGACTCCGACACGGTGCTTCCGCGCGGCGCAGCCGCACAGTTGGTCGGAACCATGGCGCATCCGCTGAATCGCGCCGAATACGATGAAACGCTCGGGCGTGTGACTCGCGGCTACGGGATTCTCCAGCCGCGCGTTGGTGTTGCGCTCACGAGCGCGTATCGCTCCAAGTTCGCAGCGATTCACTCGGGCCACCCCGGCGTCGATCCATACACGACAGCGGTGTCGGACGTGTATCAGGATCTGTACGGCGAGGGAAGCTTTACGGGCAAGGGGATCTACGACGTCAACGCATTCGAGGAAGCGACGCATGGTCGTTTTCCCGAGAATACGTTGCTGAGCCACGATCTCATCGAAGGCACGTACACGCGCGCTGGTCTCGTCACCGACATCGAGCTCTACGACGACTATCCGACACGCTATCTCGCCTACACGCGCCGCAAGCACCGCTGGATTCGCGGCGACTGGCAGATCCTGAGCTGGCTGGGCGCAACGGTACCGGGTCCCGATGGTCTGGAGCCGAATCGACTATCGACGCTCTCGCGCTGGAAGATCTTCGATAACCTGAGACGGTCGCTCGTAGAGATAGCGTTGCTGGTGTTGTTGCTCGTTGGCTGGTTCATCCTGCCTGGTTCGCCGATGCTATGGACGCTCGTCGTGCTGGGGTTCATCGCATTTCCGTGGCTGTTCTCGGCAGTACTCGAGATACTTCAGCCGCCGACCGACCAATCTCTGCAGGCGTACTACGGTGCAGTTGCGCGCGACATAATGGCGAACGCCGAGCAGTTCACCCTTGCGGTAACGTTTCTACCGCACCAGGCGTGGGTATCGGCGGACGCGATAGTGCGCACACTGGTACGCCTGTACGTGACGCACCGTCACATGCTCGAGTGGCAGACAGCGTCGCAGGTGGAACGCGCGATGCGCTCCGGTGCAGACCGCGAAGTGTATCGCCGCATGTGGCCCGCAGTGGTGATCGGTCTGCTTGCCGGCGTCGGTGCGATGGTGGGTGTGTACTATACAGGCGAGACTGTCGGATTACGCGTGTTGGCCGCTGCCGCAACGGTTCCGCTGGCGATCCTCTGGATTGTGTCGCCCAGCATCGCATCTGCTCTCTCCGCTCCGGCAATTCCGGGCGAGGTGAAGCTCGGCGAGGCGGAGCGCGCACGCGCCGAGCGGTATGCGCGATTGCACTGGGAGTTCTTCAATCACTTCGTGACCGAGCAGACGAGCTGGCTCGCGCCGGACAACTTTCAGGAAGATCCCGAGCCGGAAGTCGCCCTTCGCACGTCGCCGACCAACATCGGTCTTCAGCTGCTGGCGACGGTCAGCGCCGCCGACCTTGGCTTCATCACTCGGCAGGACATGATCGAGCGCCTGGAGCAGGTGTTCCGGTCACTGGACAAGATGAGCCGTTATCGGGGTCATTTCTTCAACTGGTACGACCTCACGACGCTGCAGGTGCTGGAGCCTGCGTACATATCGACTGTCGACAGCGGCAATCTGGCCGGCCACTTCATCGCACTGAAGCAGGCATGCATTCAGATAATCCACTCGCTGCAACCGCGCACGATCGAGATGGAAATTTCCGGCCATTCGCTCGCGGGTGGCATAGTCGCCGCCAGGTCGGGGGAGCGGATGCAGGGGACCGTGGCGCCGGGCGAGGATGTCGGCGACGAGTGCGCACGACTGCGCGCGATTGCGGATCGCGCATTTGCCTACGCGTCCGAGATGGATTTTACATTCCTGTACGATGAGCGCAGGAAGCTGTTCTCCATCGGATATCATACGAGCGCCAGTTCGTTCGACAATTCATTCTACGATCTGCTTGCGTCCGAAGCACGCCTTGCTTCGTTCATAGCTATCGCCAAGGGCGACGTTCCGGTCGAGCACTGGTTTCATCTCGGACGCTCGCTCACGTCTGACAGGGGCATCCGTGCTCTCGCTTCGTGGAGCGGCAGCATGTTCGAGTATCTCATGCCGGTGCTCGTGACGCAGTCGTACCCGTTCACGCTGCTGGATCAGACCTACCACGGTGCAGTGCGACGACAGATTCTGTACGGTGCGGAGAGAAAGACGCCGTGGGGAGTATCCGAATCCGCATACAACATGCGCGACCGGAATCAGGTATATCAGTACCGCGGTTTCGGTGTGCCGGATCTTGCGCTGAAGCGCGGGCTCAACAAGGACCTGGTCGTCGCGCCGTATGCGACCGTGCTCGCGATGTTGATCCAGCCGCATCAGGCAATCCGCAACCTCGCCCTGCTCGAGAGTGAAGGAGCCCTGGGGCCGTACGGCTTCCGTGACGCCATCGACTACACGCGTCCGGATCCGGGATCCACGCGCGCGGTGGTTGGAACGTACATGGCGCACCACATCGGGATGAGTCTGGTGGCACTCACCAACGCGTTGCAACGTCAGGTGTGGCAGCGACGTTTTCATGCGGATCCGCTGGTCCGCTCAAACGACCTGGTTCTTCAGGAACGTATTCCACGACGCCTGGTAGTGCAGCGTACCGGCAACGAGGACGAGCCGGTCCCGACGACGCCGGTGGAAATCGCGAAGCCAGCCGTACGGGAAACGGACACGCCTTACACATCCCAGCCACGCATCGCGCTGCTCGGCAACGTTCCCTACACTACGCTCATCACCAACGCCGGCGGCGGTTACAGTCGTTACGGCAATATCGTGGTGACACGCTGGCGCCGCGACACGACGCGTGACAACCACGGCGAGTGGATATACGTCAAGGACATTACGAGTGGGCGTGTATGGAGCGCAGCCCATCAGCCGGTTGCCGTCGACGCTGACGCGTATCATGTCTCGTTTGCCAGTGATCGCGTCGAGTTCCACCGCCGGGATGGCGACGTTGACACGAGAATGGAGGTCGTGGTATCGTCGGACGACGCCGCGGAAGTCAGACGCGTGACGATCACCAACAGGTCCGCCGTGACGCGCGAGTTCGAGCTCACGAGCTACGCCGAGATCGTGTTGCAGTCGCTCGACACGGACAGACAACACCCCGCGTTCGGCAATCTCTTTGTCCAGACGGAGTGGGTCGGCGAGCATTCGGCGATCATTGCAACGCGTCGCCCACGCGCGTCGGACGAGAAGGTCTATTGGGGGGCGCACGTCGTGGCGACAGGTCCCGAGCGCGTCGGCAGTGTGAGTTACGAGACCGACCGTGCAAAGTTCATTGGTCGCGGGAAATCCGTGCGACATCCCGATGCAATGGAAGATGCCGGCAGTCTGTCCAATTCCGCCGGCGCTCCGCTCGATCCGATCTTCTCGCTCCGCGTTCGCATTCGTGTGGCGCCCGGTAAATCCGTCCCTGTGAGCTTCACCACGCTCGTTGCAGAGACACGCGAGCGGGCTGTGGAGCTTTCGGACCTGTACGATGATCCGTTCAGTGCGCGCCGCGCACTGGATCTGAGCTGGGCTCAGGCACAGGCAGAGCTGCGCGACCTGGGGATTGCGCCGAGTGATGCTGCCGTGTATCAGCAGTTCGCCGGATACCTGATCTATCCGCATCCGCAATTGCGGCCGACCGGTACCGAGCTGCGCGACAACACGCGCGGACAGCAGTCGCTATGGCCACTCGGGATATCCGGTGACAACCCGATCCTGCTTGCGACCATCGACGCACCGGAGGGAATGCCGAGCATCCGGCAACTGCTGCAGGCGCACCATTACTGGAGATTGAAGGGCCTCAAATCGGATCTCGTCATTCTGAACGAGCGACCGCCGTCCTACCTGCAGGAATTGAACGACACGCTCACGTCGACGGTCATGGCGTCGAGCGAGGCCGCGCTGATCGATCGCTCCGGCGGTGTGTTCATCCGCCGTACCGACGTACTCAAGCCAGCAGACGTCGCACTGATCCGCGCGATGGCGCGCGTGCATGTTGCATGTGATGGGCTGGGGCTGGGATCCCTGCTCGAATTTGCCGATGACACGAAGGAATACGCCGGAAGCCCGGACGCTCCGGTACCGCCGCGATATGCGCGTCGTACTGCAGATCGCCATGTGTCGCTGGTGCCGTCGGATTCACCAGTTACCAATGGTTTCGGATTCTTCAACGACGCCGGCGAGTACGAGCTGCGGTTGTACGGCACCGAGCTGCCGCCGGCACCGTGGGCGAACGTCATAGCGAATCCTGCGGCAGGCTTCGTCATAACGGAAAGTGGCAGCAGCTGCACCTGGGCTGAAAGCAGCTTTTTTTATCGCATAACTCCCTGGCACAACGATCCCGTCCGTGATCCATGCAGCGACTGCATCTACCTGCGCGACGACGAGACCGGTGATGTCTGGACTGCGACACCAGCTCCGATCCGCGAGATGACCGAATACGTCGTCAAGCATGGCGCTGGCTACTCGATCTTCGACCATCAACACGCGGACATACATACGTCCGTGAAGATCGCGATGGCAACGGACGATCCGGTAAAGGTGAGCGTACTCAGGATCACCAACAACGGCCGATCGCCAAAACGCATCACGGTGACGAGCTACGTCGAATGGGTGCTCGGCGTTTCGCGCGACCTGACGCAGCAGCATGTGTACACTTCCTACGACACTGACACCGCATCCATCTTCGGACAGAACTTCTTCGATCAGGAATACTCCGATCTCGTTGCGTTCCTTGCAATGAGCGGTGATGTGACGAGCTACACGGCGGACCGGCGCGAATTCATTGGACGGAATGGAACGCCTGCCCGCCCCGCGGCTCTGTCGAAGGCGGCGCTTGGCGAGTCGGTCGGCGAGGTGGTCGATCCGTGTGGCGCGCTGCAGACGAGCGTTACAGTACATCCCGGCGAGACTGCGGAAGTAGTCGTGCTGCTCGGCGCAAACTCTTCGATGGATGAGGCGCGAACGCTCATCCGCAGGTACAGAACGGTGGAAAGCTCCGTTGCCGAGGTGGATCGCTCGGGCAAGGCATGGCAGGCCAGGCTCGCGACTATCAAGGTCAGGACACCGGATGAATCGTTCGACCGGATCGAGAACGGGTGGTTGTTGTACCAGGCTCTGTCATGCCGGATGTGGGGACGCACGGCGCTGTATCAATCCAGTGGTGCGTACGGATTCAGGGATCAGCTGCAGGACTGCATGGCGTTTCTGTACACCGACGTTCCCGTTGCACGCGCTCACATCCTGCGCTCCGCCAGCCGGCAGTTCGTGGAAGGCGACGTGCAACACTGGTGGCATCCCAAGAGCGGCCGCGGAGTTCGGACGCGGTTCTCGGATGACCTGGTATGGTTGCCGTTCGTCGTGGCGCATTACACGGAAGTGACCGGCGACAACGCGGTTCTGGACGAGCAGGTGAGATTCATAACGATGCGTCAGCTCGCTCCCGACGAGCACGAGCTGTACGACAAGCCGGATATATCGGACGAGAGCGCGACCATATATGAGCACTGCGTGCGCGCGCTGCGCAAGGCGTCCACATTCGGGCAACACGATCTACCGTTGATCGGAAGCGGCGACTGGAACGACGGGTACAGCCGGGTCGGGATCGGAGGGAAGGGAGTGAGCGTCTGGCTCGCTTGGTTCCTCATCGCGACGCTGAAGCGCTTCGCCGAGATCAGCGCATCGCGTGGCGATACGGGAACGCACGACGATTTCCTTGCGATAGCGGAGCGTTACCGGAACGGAATCGAAACCAACACATGGGATGGCGACTGGTACGTTCGCGCGTACTACGACGACGGTTATCCGCTCGGCTCGAGCAAGAGCGACGAAGCCAAGATCGATTCCATCGCGCAGAGCTGGAGCGTTCTCTCCGGAGCGGGACATCCGCAACGTGCGCAGTCGGCGATGGTATCCGTCGACCAGCACCTCGTCCGCAACGACGCGCAGCTGGTCATGCTGCTCACACCGCCATTCGACAAGACCACCCACGATCCTGGCTACATCAAGGGCTATCTACCCGGTGTACGCGAGAACGGCGCGCAGTACACGCACGCAGCTACGTGGGTGATCTGGGCGCAGGTGATGAACGGCAACGGCGCGCACGCGTTCGATCTGTTCCAGATGCTGAATCCTGTGATGCACTCGAATACGAGAGAGGCCGTCGAGAGCTACAAGGTCGAGCCTTACGTGGTCGTGGCCGACATCTACACCGCCGACCAGCATCTCGGACGCGGTGGCTGGACGTGGTACACGGGCAGCGCGAGCTGGTACTATCGCACGGGTCTCGAAGGGATACTCGGCTTCACCAAGCGCGGTGATCGACTCACGATGAATCCGTGCATTCCGCCCACCTGGGATGGATTCACGATCGAATACATCTACCAGTCGGCAACATACACGATCGAGGTGCGCAATCCGGCGCATGTCCAGCGGGGCGTGAAGAGCGTAACCCTGGACGCTGCTGCGGTGACAGATGGAGCCGTGCAGTTGCGCGACGACGGGGCGCACCACACGGTTGTCGTGGAGATGGGGTGACGTTGATGCATGGGCAGTAGGGCAGGCACGGGGGCCTGCCCTTATGGCCGCGCAGGCTCCAGGTCCGCGATCGCAGGCCCGTTCACTACCTTGCCATACGGATCGAAGCGGGAGCCATGGCAGGGACAGTCCCACGTCTTTTCGGTGTCGTTCCAATCGACGATACAGTAAAGATGTGTGCAGACTGCGGAACATTCGTTGACTTCGCCGAACGCATCCTTGTAAACCGCGATCTTGTGCATGCCGCGACGTATGACCGCGCCCGAATTGTTGGGAATCTCGTCAGCGCTCCCAGCGTCGCCCGGTGTTATCCAGCTCGAATATTGTTCCGCCACATTCAGGTTTTCGCGAGCGAAATGCGGCGCCGCGCGCAGTGCTATGCGGCTGGGATCGTAAATGTCCGTCCACGGATTCGGGACACCCATGATCAGATCCGTGAGAAGGATGCCGCCAATCGTGCCGTGTGTGATCCCGTGCCCTGAATCGCCAGTGATGATGTAGATGTGCTCGTCGGCACCGGGATTCTTTCCGATGAATGCAAGACTGTCCACCGGCTCCAGAACCTGTCCCGACCAGCGATACAGGAGGTCCTGCGCCATGGGAAAGCGCTCGCGCCCCCATCGTTCGAGACGTGCGAAGCGTTGTTCCATGTCCTGCGCCTGACCGGTCTTGTGGTCTTCTCCACCAACGATGAGCACTTCGTAATCGGCGTCCGGCCTGTCCGCGGAATGCACGCGGACGTAATGATACGGATCGGCAGTGTCCCACAGAAGCATGTGCGGGATTGCGTCGGACGGCACGCGCAGTGCCACCACGTACGTGCGATACGCGGCCTGTTTGGTGTGCATGACCATCCAGTCGTTCACCGGCGAGTTGGTGGCGACGACGACGTCATCGGCAATGATGGTGTACCCGTCGGCGGTAATCACCGTCGCGGGCGTGCCATCCTCGATGCTTCTCGCTTTTGTCCCTGAGTAGATCCGGCCGCCATCGCGTGTAATGGCGCGTGCGAGTCCATTCAGATATCGCAATGCATGAAACTGCGCCTGACGTGGAAACCGAAGTGCGACGCCAGTGTCGAATGCGTCGAGCGGTGCGCACTCGACCAGCTCCGTATCGGCGAGACCTGCCTGATGACTGGCTTCCAGCTCGTCCGTAAGGAGCTCGCTCTTTCCTTCATTGTGGAGAAAGAGAAATCCGTCCACACGCTCGAAATCGCAATCGATCCCTTCCAGCTCGGCGATGGCTTCAATCCGCTGGATCGCGGCCGTATGCGAATCGGCGGCATGCCGAGCCCCTTCATCACCGAAAAGTGTGGCGAGATTGGAATAGCGATCGTCGAGCGCATTGGAGATGTGCGCAGTGGTTCGCCCCGTCTCGCCACTGCCTACCGGGCCATCGTCGATGACGATCACCGCCTTGCCGGCACGCGTGAGGAGATAGGCGGTGGTCAAACCGGATATGCCGGCGCCGATGATACAAACGTGCGCGCGTTCATCACTCTCGAGCGGCGGGAACGAGAGGACTTCGGCCGTGTCCATCCAGAGAGATTCGGTCGCGCCGGAACCGGAGTACATGACTTGTCAGGGGTTCGAGGTCTTCGTTGGATATCTTTCCCCAGAGCATTCGGTATGCCACCTCCGCGCGGAGTACAAATGACCGACTCGAACTCGCCTTCCCCGCCAGCGCACGGCGGATCCAGCAGCACCTGGGTCATCGACCAGATCGAGAACGGCGTAGCCGCCGTCGAAATCAACGGCAATCACGTTGTCACCATGCCGATCGACGTGTTGCCAAAAGGGGTAAACGAAGGTGACGTGTTGCGCGTCACCATAGCACAGGATCCGGCGGAGCTGGCGCGACGCCTCGCGAAGTCGGCCGCTCAGGTGGCGAAGGGCGGGACCGGCGGCAAGGGTAACATCACGCTCTAGACACTCGACCGTGTCCGGCGGTCAACTGTCGCCTCCAGCGCATCCACGCGCGCTCGCCCTGCGATCGCTCGGCCCATTCAGATCCTTGCCAGGCCGGGAGGGTGTGATGGTGTAGCCGCTGCCCGGCAAACCCGGCGATTGTATCGTGACCGTGCCGTTCTGATCGGTACGATACCACTGCACTCCAGCATTGCGGTATTCCGCCTTTGCCTGCTGATGCATGTGACCGTAATCGTTTACCGCACCAAGTGACGCCACCGCCCAGGTCGGCTGAGTAAGCTCCAGATAGCGTGGCGTCACGCCGTTGCAGCTGCCATGATGGTCGGCCTTCAGGACATCGACCTTCATGCCGGGGTTCACCGCGTAGCCTTCCGCCTCGAAGTGCGCGATCGCGGAGTGTTCGGCGTCGCCCGCGATCCACATCGTAAATGATCCCGAATCCGCACCGACGAGCTTCACTGCGACGGAGCGGTTGTTCGGTTTGGCGGGCGCTGCCAGTGGTCGCATGATGTGCATCGTTGCACCGCCGCGCAGCGTGATGGTGCACATCGCCTCGCCGTCGCCGCACGGGTCATCCGTGCTTCTATACTGCAGGCTATCAGATTGAACCCGCGAGATGACCGAGTCGCGCAGTCGCGCGAGTGTGGACGCGGCGGAAGGGTCCTTGTCCTCGAAGAAGTACCGGATCCTGATGTGACGGCGCGAATCGAATAGCGGAAGCAGTCCGGTGTAGTGATCGGAGTGTTGATGGGTGAGGATCACGACGTCCATGGTTCTGTTGTTCAACCCGAGCGAATCGAGCAGGAATCCCATCCGGCGAGCATCGGGGCCGCCGTCGATCAGGACCCGGCTGTCCCCGTTGTGGATGTACGTCGCATCGCCCTGCCCGACGTCGAGATCGCGCACCGTTATCGCGGGAGCGGGTGGATCGTTCACACTGGCGTCGCGCTGAATCATCCCGCCAGCGCCACTGCTACCGCCCATCCCGAACATGCCGTACGCGATGATGCCGAGAAGGGCGAGTGCAGCGATGGCGATGAGGATTCGGCGCATGAGACAAGAATAAGCGATGAATCGAGCCGCGATCGAAACACCGATGCGGCGGCATCATCGAATGTGGATCTGCTACCCCGTGAACTCGAGCACGGCCCGCACCGGCGCCGCATCCAGTCCCGCTACCTTCATCGGCAGCGCGTCCAGCACATATTCGCCCGGCTCGGCCTCGCGCAGATCCAGGTTCTCCAGAACGCATACACCGCGGTCCAGCAGCTCGTGGTGCACATCCAGTGTCTTGCTCTCACGATCGTCCGCGGAAGGGCAATCCATACCAACGAGAACCACGCCACGCGCTACCAGGTTCCGCGCACAATCGACCGACAAACTCGGCCAGCTCTCGGGAAACATGCCACGCGCGATGCCCCGTCCCGTCCTGAGCAGCAGACGTGTCGTCGCAGCGTACCCGCGCGTGCGACGATCGATCTCTTCGATCCCGATCTCGCCGGCGACATCGGTCACGTCCACAACGACAACCGGCCCCCGGAAGGCTGCGATCGCCAGCGATTCAGATCCCGCCTCGCCGCGCGTTACGTGCAGCGGCGTATCTGCGTGCGTACCAGCGTGCGGGCTCGACGTCACCGCGCTCACGTTCACGCTCGATCCCTCGTCCATGTTCCACGTCCAGAGACACGAAAACGGCGTGTCGCCCGGCCACACTGGTGTGTCGGGCGACAACATCACCGAGATATCGATCACCCGGCGCTCGTTCACTGCTTCAGTCCACGCTCATCGAGCCGTCACTTGCCGAGCAGCGACTTCGCCGTGTTGACGACGTTCTCCGGCGTCAGGTGAAACTCCTTGTACAACTCCTGATACGGCGCTGATGCACCGAAATGGTCGAGGCCGATGGCGACGCCGCCCTCGCCGATCCACTTGTACCACGACATCGGCTGCGATGCTTCGATCGAGATGCGCTTGATTCCGGGTGGCAGCACGCTGTCGCGATATGCCTGAACCTGTTGTGCGAACAGCTCCATGCTCGGCACACTCACTGCGCGCGCACGAATCCCCTGCTGCGCGAGTGTATCCTGCGCTTGAAGTATGATCGACACCTCGGATCCGCTTGCCATCAATACGACTTCCGGATCGCCACCGCGAATGTCGGCCAGGACGTATGCACCGCGCGCGACGTTGCTCGCAGCGGCGTACCTGGTCCGGTCGATGAACGGCAGCTTCTGTCGGGTGAGTATCAGACACACCGGCGTTCCGATCTTGAGTGCTGCACGCCACGCTTCCGCCGTTTCGTTGGCATCGGCGGGGCGGATGACGGTCATGTTCGGGACCGCTCGCAGATTGGACAGCTGCTCGATTGGCTGGTGCGTCGGCCCATCCTCACCGAGTCCGATCGAATCGTGCGTGTAAACGTAGATGAGACGCTGGCGCATCATGCACGCGAGTCGCATCGGTGGCCGCATGTAGTCGCTGAATATCAGGAACGTCGCGCCGTACGGGATTATGCCGCCGTAGAGCGCCATTCCGTTCATGACGCCGCCCATTCCATGCTCGCGTATTCCGAAATGGAAGTTGCGGCCGTCGTAACTTCCCGGTCCGAAGCTCGGCGCGCCCTTCACTATCGTGTCGGTCGAGCTGGCAAGATCCGCCGAGCCTCCGATCAGCTCCGGGATCTTCGGTGCGATCGCGTTGATCACTGCGCCGGATGCGGATCGCGTTGCGACGTTTCCGGTTTTCGCGTCGAACGTCGGGATCAGCTCTTCCCAGCCATCCTTGAGAAGACCACTTGCACGTCGCTCGAATTCAGCGCACAGATCCGGGTTCGCCGCCTTCCACTCGTCGTAGAGTGTGTTCCACGCAGACTGCTCGTCCGCACCCGCGAGTCCCGCGCGTCGCCAGAATGCGAGCGCGTCGGGGTCGACGTAGAACGGCTCCTGCGATGGAATCCCGAGGTTCTCCTTGGTGAGCTTTATTTCCTCGACGCCGAGTGGAGATCCGTGTGCGGCCGAGGTGTCCTGCTTGTTGGGACTGCCGTAGCCGATGTGCGTGCGCATGATGATGAGCGACGGACGCTCGGTCTCCGTCTTTGCGCGTTCGATGGCCTCGTCCAGCGCATCCAGATTCTTCACGTCGCCGACGAACTGCACGTGCCAGCCGTACCCTTCGAAACGGAGCCGCGTGTCGTCGCTGAACGTGAGATCGGTGTTGCCTTCGATCGTTATGTGATTGTCATCGTAGAATCCGATCAACCGGCCCAGTTTGTTGTGGCCGGCGAACGATGCGGCTTCGTTCGAGATCCCTTCCATGAGATCGCCGTCACTTGCGATGAAATACGTGTAGTGATCGATGATCCGTTGTGCGCGATTGAACACGGCCGACGTGTGTGCTTCCGCGATCGCCATTCCGACTGCATTGCTGAATCCCTGTCCGAGCGGACCGGTCGTCGTTTCGACGCCAGGTGTGTGTCCGTACTCCGGATGTCCGGGTGTCTTGCTGTGCAGCTGACGAAAATTCCTTATGTCGTCGAGCGACAGATCGTAGCCAGTGAGATAGAAGACACTGTACAGCAACATCGATGCATGGCCGCACGACAGTATGAAACGGTCACGGTTGGGCCAGTGCGGGTCGGTCGGGTTGTATCGCAAGTGGCGCGTCCATAACACGTACGCGAGCGGTGCGAGCGCCATCGGCGTCCCTGGGTGGCCCGAGTCGGCCTTCTGCACCGCATCCATCGCGAGAACGCGGATTGCATCGATGCACGCCTTCTCGAGTTCTACTGGAGTCTTGTCTGTCATCTGTACGTCGCTCTATCTGGTCAAGGATTGATATGCTGCTTGAGGTACTGCGAGAGGCTACGCGTTCGGCCCGGGAAGCCCGATCGGCAGGTGGATGTTTGGAAGAAGTGCTTCGATCTCGAACCGGCGCGACTCGAGCCATGCTGGCAGCCTGAGTGCGCGGCCGAGTAGAGGCGCGGGCTCATCGACAGTGAAGCCGGGTCCATCAGTTGCGATTTCGAAGAGCACGCCGCCAGGCTCGCGAAAATAAACCGATTTGAAATAATCGCGATCGAGAACCGGCGTCACGTTGTATCCGCCCGCTTCGAGCTCCTCGCGCACATCCAGCTGCGTTCGGTTGTCAGTCGCACGAAACGCAACATGATGCACCGTTCCGGCGCCCATCACGCCGGGCCACAGTCCGGGAACGATTCTGAGATCGACAATCGAGCCCGGCTTGCTGTCGTCCGACGTATACCGGAAGATGCTTCCCTGTTCACGTGCCAGACGGAATCCGAGTGAGGTAGTGAGCAGATCGGCCGTGTGCTGCTGACCGTCCTGCCACAATGTGACCGCGTAGACGCCGCGGATCCGGTGTTCCGCCGGGACCTGTACGTCGGTGTCCGCATCCGCGGGAAGCTCACACTGCTCGACGCGCTGATGCGATACCAGCTCGAGCATCAATCCATCCGGATCCTTGAGCGCGATGACCCGCTCGCCATCGAAGCGCGTGGAAGGCTGCTCGAAATCGACATGGTGCTTCAGCAACCGTTCGAGCCAGAATCCGACCGATCCCGGTACGATCGCGAACGATGTGACAGCTGCCTGGCCTGCACCCTGACGTCCGCGGCGCGCATTTGGCCAGGGAAAGAAGGTCAGCAGCGTCCCCGGGCGTCCGATCTCATCACCGAAATAGAAGTGATATGTGGTCGGATCGTCGAAGTTCACCGTTCGCTTGACCAGCCTGAGCCCAAGGACTCCCGCGTAGAAGTCGATGTTGCGCTGTGGATCGCTGGCGATCGCGGTTACGTGGTGAATCCCTGAGGGAGCGAGCATCTGCTGAAATTTACCCGGTCCGGTGTCCGGGCCCGAACTCGAAGAATGGCGCAGGCGCACCAGCGCCATTCCAACGCGTCACTTCTGGCCGGCGTCGGTCTTCGGGGCCCCGCGAGTCCCACCGTAGCCCGAGCCCCTGTCCTCCTTGCGCCGCGGTGATCCCGCAGCCGGCTCCACCGCGTCCGCTGGATTCCCGCGCTCCGAGCGGCCCCCAGTGGACTCCTTGCCAGCGCCCAGGTTGCCGCCGTCGCCTCCTCCTCCGGTGTTATCGCGCTTCGGCGTACCGGGCTTGCCGATACGTGTTCCGCCGTCGTCGCCGTAGGGATTGTTTTTCGTCGTCATTCATGCCTCCTGGCAGAGCCCGATAGATTGGGCAATGCCCGTGCCCGACGACCGTTCGGTAATCCTCGAATCGCACGAAGAAGGCGTCACTCCCATCACCATCACCGGTGAATGGGAGCATGCCCGTCTCGTTCGCCAGCCGCTCGCGCGCACGATCATGCGCCTGGGACTACCAGCGGTGGCGTCCACGCTTCTCATGACGCTGTTCTTCACGGTCGATCTGCTCTGGATCGGTCGCTTTCTGGGCCCCGTCGCGCTCGCCGCCGCGACCGCGAGCGTATTCTGGATCTGGCTCATCATATCGATCGCCGAGCTGGTGAGCATCGGCCTCACATCGCTTGCGGCCCGAAGACACGGTGAGCGCAATCCCCGAGAGGCGGCGCGCGTCGTGGGTGAGGCGATGGTGTATTCGATCATACTCGGCTCCGCTGTCGCGCTCTTCGGGACGCTGCTGCTGGATCATCTGTTCGCGGTGATGAACGTCGAGCCGGCGATCGCAGTCCTCGGGCGCCGCTATCTGGGCACGTATCTGCTCGGCGCGCCGCTCTTTTTTGGCTTCTTCGCAGTCGACGCGGGCTTTCGTGCAAGCGGCGACACGCGAACCCCACTTGCGATCCTCAGTGTGTCGATCGCTGTAACGATGATCCTCGATCCGATTCTGATACTCGGTCTCGGACCTGCGCCAAAGCTCGGGATCGAAGGCGCCGCCATCGCGACGGCGATAACGCGCACCCTGGCATTCGGGTTGGGTGTCGTTGTTCTGCACAAGCGCCGCATGGTCAGCTTCGGACGTGTGCGCCGCGCGACGATCGCTGCGATCACGCGCGTCGGCTTACCGACAGCGATGACGGGCGTTGTATTCTCGCTCATCTACATAGTGCTCACACGCAGCATCGCGCCATTCGGAACCGCGGCGCTGGCCGCGCTCGGAATCGGTCATCGCGTCGAGAGTTGGCTTTACACCATCAGCCTCGGCTTTGGCGCTGCGGTGGCGGCGATAGTGGGTCAGAATCTCGGCGCAGGCGAAATCAGGAGAGCGGAGAACAGCGGGTGGATCACCGTTGGATACGTGATGGTGCCCGCTGTGATACTGAGCATACTGGAGCTCACCATCGCACCCGACTTTGCAGGGATCTTCACGAATGATCCGGCAACACAGATGATCGGCGCCGAGTATCTGCGAATCAGCGCGCTGTCCAACATGTTCCTCGGCGCCGAGATAGTGTTGGAAGCAGCACTGGGAGGGGCGGGCACCACGCTTCCGCCCATGCTTACCTCGACTACGTTGACGGCGCTGCGAGTTCCACTCGCGATATGGGCTGCTGCACGGTTCGGAATCGTCGGTGTGTGGTGGGTGATCGTGCTGACAGCCGCAGCTCGCGGTCTTGCGATGGCGCTTATCTGGAAGAGCGGGGTATGGAAGCGGCGCGCAGTGCTTGCGTGACATGAGGAAGACCGCTTACTGACCCAATGCAACCGTCGGCTGAATGCTGGTGTGCCGCTGATGGCATGAGTGCGGCGGTACTGCATGGTTCACCGGTGCGGATTTCGTGTGCGAATGGCCTGCTGCCGGTTCCGTGGACACACGGCTAAGCTACATGCTTGCTGCTCGAAGTCCATGGGGCTCAGATAGCCCAGGGTTGAGTGCCTCCGGATTGGGTTGCAAAGGCGCTCGATGTAATCGAATACACCGGCGCGGGCTGCATTCCGCCTCGAATACCATTCCCCTGCGGTACGCTCGGTCTTGAGCGAGGAGAAGAAGCTCTCCATCACCGAGCTGTCCCAGGCGTTCCCAGAGCGACTCATGCTGCATTGGACGTCGAGTGCGCTTAAGAGCTGCTGGAATGACTCGCAAGCGTACTGCGCAGATTCAACTGGTCGTTGCAACAGTACCTGTCTGATCTGATTGTAACAGCTCGTTTAATGCTTCGGCAGGCGTCTTCCATCCGAGCGTCTTCCGCGGTCTGGTATTGAGCGCGATTGCCGCCCTGATCCCCCTTCCTCTTTGTCCGCCATTGAACACCTCCACTCTGAACTTATTCAGAGCTAACTTGGTGTCCATCAAACCGGGGGAAGTCCAATGCGTGACTAACGTGTACGAGTCAGGTACGATGGATGTCAGATATTACGTGCAAAGCGTCGGTTTGGCTCGCCATGCGACGGTTCATGTCTCCGTTGTGGATTGCCTTACGGGAGATTCCGTTATTGACAATCCAATATTCCGGCTTGGGCTGAAGTCGATATGGGATTCGACGAACACCAACGATACACATCTAGAGTCGCACATTGAACATGGGTTGTATGAGATCGACTCAGCGGGCACGCACAACTTGAAGGTGCTTTTCGGACCGCACGATGCAATGGACACACCTTGTCGCAATCTGAATTCGGTTGCTGCCCAACCCACAGACGTGCTACTGTTCAGTGCACATACTCATGGATTCGCGCTGGGCGATTCGTTGCCGCCAACGTGCTCGGACTCCGCACTTGCCCCTAACCAATATCGAATTTATGGAATTGGAGACGGAGGCCTGAGTCCTGCTGATCAAATACGACAGTACACCGACCGGACGGAGTATGGAGTGAAGGCAATGTATGTGATCGACAAGGATTCCATCTATCGCGGTGCAGGGCCTGCTGGACTCGATACTCTCAAGGATGGCGCGGGAACTCCGATTTTGGATTCTCGTGGTCGAGTGCAACTAAGTCCAACGTCGGACTGGCGGGACTCTACTCACGCTTTTCCACGCCGACAAACGAGCCCAAATTGCTCCGTCTACTAACAACCCATATGAGGGTTACATCAATGCGCTTGTTAGAATACACTGCCATGATCGTGGTGAGTATGGTCTTCAGCACTGCGAGTCAGGCGCAAGTAACCGGCTTTTGCTGGCATGTTCCAAGTATCGAGCAGGATATGTCGAGTCACATAAAGAGAATGCTCGTGCAATACAGCGCGACACAATTGGCTCCCTACCACATTCCTCCATCGGATTCGAACGATGTGATTGTAGTCACCGATACAGCGACCTGCAGGGCCGTTGCTGCTGCCAATCAACGAGCTACGCGTGTGGATTCTCTAGGTACCCCTCGCCCTGTCGTTGTTGTGCGGACTGGGAATCCCAGCGACCCAGCTTCGATTCGTTATGTCGTCTGGGATAATACGAAAATAGGAGAGTGGTGGTCTCTTACAGTGTTTGGCCCGAACTTCGAATTCTATAATGGGTTTACAATGTGACAGAATCTGTCCGGAGCGTTGCGCGACTTGGACGTTGGGACGTCAGTCATGTCTCCCATCATTGCCGGCGCTTGCTACCGGGTGACAAAGAAAGGGAACGGAGCGTGGAGCTTCCTCGGGAAGGTACCGTACTCGAAACGCAAGATAAGGCACTGCATCATATTTGCGATCGCCATCATCGCGTTAATAGGCTGGGGTGGTTCTGGCGGCGAAGCCTCAACGAGAAACGTTTCGTCGGCAGAGATCGCATCACCGACGTCGTCGTACAGCACAGGTTCGGCAACCGATAGTGCGCAGTCGGTGACGGTAGCCCAATTTAGAGGTCCAGTCGTAAGTTGACAGTCCGAGCTGCGGCGGGAGCCGCGAGGAGGACGGACCGATGCGGAAGAGCCGATTCAGTGAAGAGCCGATCGTCGGCGTGCTCAAGGAAGCCGAGCGCACCGGCAAGACCGGGGACGTGATCCGCCGACACGGGATCTCGCGCGAGACCTTCTATCGCTGGCGTAAGAAGTACGGCGGTCTGGAGGTGAGTGAAACGAAGCGGCTGCGCGCACTCGAGGACGAGAACCGCCAGCTGAAGCGCATCGTGGCCGATCAAGCGCTGAACATCCGAGTGCTGAAGGATGTGCTGGGAAAAGAGTGGTGACGATGCAACAGCGGCGGGCCATCGTCACCAGCACCGAGTCGACCGCCGGAAGCGAACACCCGATCAGCGAGCGACGCGCGTGCCGCTGCCACCGACGGAGCACCCGAACGAGCTCTGGGCTATGGACTTCGTGCACGACACGCTCTCGAGCGGACGCGCCTTTCGCGCGCTCACACTCATCGACACGTGCACGCGAGAATCGCTCGCGATTGAAGTGGATGTGAGCCTCGGCGCAGATCGCGTGGTGCGCATCCTGGAGCAACTCCGCATCACGCGTGGACTTCCCGAGCGGATCAGCTGTGACAACGGTCCTGAGTTTCGTAGTCGCGCACTCGACGCCTGGGCGTACCGCCAGCATGTCACATTGCACTTTATTCAACCCGGCAAGCCCGTGCAGAACGCCTTCATCGAGAGCTTCAATGGACGCTTCCGGGATGAGTGCTTGAATCAACACTGGTTTCTCTCGCTGGCTGATGCGCGGCGCACGATCGAGGAGTGGCGCATTGCGTACAACACCGCTCGGCCGCACCGCGGCCTCGGTGGACGGACTCCGCTCCAAATGGCAGAAATAATGCAAACTGAACGAACCGAACAAGCCACGAGACTGTCAGCTTAGAACTGGTCCTAAAGAGAGGCTACCGTCACAACGCCAACGGTGCGATGCGACGTCCGCGGACTCGAGATGAGCAGCACTGGTCCGGCGATTAGTGCACGGTACAAGAGACACGCTTTATGAGAATTGATAGCAGCTGCGGCGCCCGCGACGCCATTGCAAGTTGGTTGACTGCCACCCTTTGGTGATCGAATGCCTAACTCAACTCCCGATAAAAGAGCGGAAGCGGACATTCCGCTACTCTGGTCTTGTCCCCGAGGCTCAAGGCCAGCCTTAAACTACGCCCAAATGTTACGCCGTCCGGACCGGGAATCGGGGACAAGACCAATACCCGCCCAGCGATGATGACCCTACGCAAACCATTCGCCAACTGCATTAGTCCAATAGCTTGCGAAGCTGCTGAAGCCTCGCATTTCAGGGACAAGCGTGCAATAGCGACCTCATCATGCTGATCGGGAAAATGAAATACATATCTGCCTTCACGCGGGCTACAAATCTTGTCCTCGTCACGATCCTCGGGATAACAACAATCACCAGCGCCTTGCCCGCGCAGCTTCCCGATAGCTCGATCGACGCGTTCCACGATGCGACCAAGCGCGCAAAGTCGGCGCTGGAGCGCGATGCCGGCAAGCTATGGGGATCGCGACTCGATTCGGTCCCATGGCTGGGCGTCAGCGGCAAGACGATTCTGCTCACGAGCGCCCCCATCGATGTGGCCGGATACACTGCAACGCGCGGTGTCTGGCAAGGTCCGCTGCCTGCGACGATAACGCCGTCGAATACTTCGGTAACGTGGGCCGGTCGCCACTGGGCCATGGTGCTGCTTCCTGTCTATGGCGACACGCTCGGCGCTGAACGCTTGCTGATTCACGAAGCGATGCACGTGCTGCAACCCGCGGTGTTGCCAGCACCGTCGTATGAAGAGACCGGCGCCGGCTCCGGGCTGTTGGACGAAGCGGCTGGTCGCTCCTGGCTGCGTCTGGAATGGAAGGCGCTCGCAACGGCGCTGCGCAGCAGCGGTGCGAGGCGCGACAGCGCGGTGCACGACGCTCTTCTGTTTCGTGCAGCGCGCTACGCCATCGCTTCTCCCGATGAGATAACGCGCGAGCGGGCGCTGGACGTGAAGGAAGGCATCCCGGAATACACCGGCTGGAAGCTGTCCAACTCGCCGCGTGCGTCGTTCATTGCATCACTGGATTCGGCGCCGACGACGCTCCCGTCATTCGTTCGCGCATTCGAGTACTTCACCGGACCTGCGTACGCGATGCTTCTTGATGACTACACCAACGGGCGCTGGCACCGGTCGCTCAGGAGTAATCCTGATTTGCAGTCGATGCTCGCAAGTGCGATTGCATCGCGGAAATTTCCAGCCGAGTCACTCGTTCGGACAGCACTCATGGCGACATCCGGGACAGCCGTATCGCCAGCAGTCACCCAAGCGGCACACTCACGCGCTCAGATCTACGGCGGTCCGGCGATCGTCGCCGAAGAAAACGTCCGATGGGCGGATCGCGAGCGCGAGCTCGCCGTGTACCGTAAGGAATTCCTCGACAGCCCCACGGTGCGCCTCCGGCCGCGCTCGCTCAACGTGAGCTTCAACCCGCGCGGCCAGGCTTCGCTCGGCGCGTCGGGGACGGTGATGGCGAATCTTGCGTGGAAGAGCGCGGATGGTGCATCGCTCTCCGCACCATCCGGCGCCCTCATCAATCAATCGTGGACCGAGCTGCGCGTATCGCTCGGCGATGTACATCTCGAGCCCGGCGTCGTGAAGCAGACGACTACCATCAATGGCAACGGCTGGACGCTCGTGCTCGCGCCAGGGTGGACGATCAGCGTCGATGGATCTTCCTTTGTCGTCACGCCGCCGGCGTCGTAAACGCTACGCGGTCAGGTGCCGGCAAGCGTTGACGGAATGTTGAACGTTCCGTCGACGACTTCGACGAAGTTGCGCTCTTCACGGAGGATGAAGCGCTTGCTCTGCGCCATGAGAAAATTGTCACGTGATTCCTGATCGGTCCTGAGACGCGCCTTGTACTTCTCGTACGAGGCGAGACTGTCGAATGCGATGAGGCCCCACCCGATATCGTTCGTGCCTTCGTGTGGAAGAAAATACCCGATGAGGTGGCCGCCGCATCTCGGTATGATCCGACCCCAGTTCTCGGCGTATGTCTTGAACGCGTCACGCTGGAACGGATCGATCTGGTAGCGGATGAAGCAGGCAATCGTCACTGATGCTCCCGTGTTCTGCGGCGTTGATGGTATGTGCCGGTGAAGCTTCAACAGGGCAAGCATGGCTGCGCCGGTTGCGATCGCTTCCCGCCGGCTGATCGGCTCGGACCATGGTTCGATGGCACGCACACCGGAAAATGTAGGCACACCATCGAGGCGACACTTCGATGCGGATCGAAACGTCGCTCGGTGGGCCGATCACTCGGCAACAGCTCGGTTGGCGTCAACCTGAGCCGACGAGCCGGATTCTGATCACGCGGGAGGTTGCCGTCGCACGATTCCCATTATGCGATCGAAATCGCGATCGTAGCTGCACACCGCTTCCATTCCTTCGACCATTACCACCGCTGCGTGAAGCGCATCCCGCGCCATGAGGCGAGGGTCCGCGTCGAGTATCCTGCGTGCACGATCCATGATGGCAGCGGTCACTGGCAGCACGTTTGGAAAGAGCTGGCGAGTGAGATCGTAGACGCGCCGTCCATCGTTCCATTGCTTGATTGCGCGGTATCGATGGAGAATTTCCTGCAGCACCTGAGCGTCGATCGTTGCTTCCACTTCGCCGCTTGCTACGCGCTCGAGCAGCGACACGCTCGGCAGCTTGTGTGGATGGTCGGCGCCGGCTGCATGCATGATTACGCTGGTGTCCACGAGGATCATGGCAGGATGTCTCCCGGATCGGGTTGGGACTCCTGCTTCATGGACGACGGGGTGCCAACCGGCAGACGCATTGCGGCAAGCGCGCGTACGGCTTCGGTTCGCTCGGGGCTGCCGGCAATCCCGTAGTGAGCTTCGCAAGCCTCCCGCACCAGCTCGCCCAGGCTCGCGTGCCTTTTTTCCGCCAACGACGTAAGCCGGCGGTGCAGCTCCGGAGAAAAAAGGATGGTGGTCTTCTTAGAAAGCTCCATATACACCTCCGTATATGGAGAATCTAACTAACTTCGACGGGCTTTGGCGACTCCAGGGGAGCTGGTCCGAATCGATACGCACTCCCGCGGCGCGAGATCAGTCGCACCCCGGGCCTACTCAGGCACGATCGATTTTAGTATCAGATAGTTACTAAATGCGACGTCCCCAACAACCACATCGCGACCAGTGCCAGCAGGAAGTACGGCACCAGCACCGCTGCGCCGGCGTAATCCTTGGCGACTCGCTGTCCGAAGAACAGCGCACACAGTGATATCCCGGACAGTACTGCCCCCCAGAACGCCACGTCTGGAACGTGCATGAACACGATCATCAGGAAGCCGATGCCGCTCAACAGCCCGGACAGGGTTTCCAGAATCGTCATGGTCAGAAACATCGGTCCGACAGTCTTCGCGAGTGCGCTCTTTGCGAAGTGGCCGGTCAGGAAATCGAGGTTTCCGCGTCGGTCCACGATCTTGTCTATCCCTGATTGCAAGAAGAGAATTGCCAGGAACAGTGACGCGAGTGCCTGCAGGAGCCAGTAAGTCAGCGTGTCGAAAGGATGCATGAGGCTTGAGAATACGCAGGGGCTGCCGTCAGTCAACAGGTGGAGAAGATATTGCAGGTTTAGATTGAACGATGCCTACCCGTGTCACCAACGAGAAAACCCCCGACCTTGCAGCCGAGGATGAAACGCAAGCAACCGGCAAGTCCGACGAGGCCGGAGCCTCCGGATTCGCCGCGCTTGGATTGGATGCTTCCATCCTCGCAGCACTCACCGCACTTGGATACGAGGAACCGACCCCGATCCAGACGGAAACGATTCCGGCTCTCATCGCCGGCAAGGACGTCCTTGGCCAGGCCGCGACTGGAACCGGGAAGACCGCCGCTTTCTCGCTTCCGATCCTCCAGCGCCTGCACGAGTCACACCGGAAGCCCGGAAGCGGCCCATATGCACTGATCCTCGCTCCAACTCGCGAGCTTGCGATGCAGGTCGCCGAGGCGATTCACAAGTACGGGAAGGCGATGGGCGTGTCGGTGCTGCCGGTGTATGGCGGTGCAGCGATGACGCAGCAGCTCAAGGCGCTCAAGCGCGGCGTCGACATCGTAGTCGCGACGCCGGGCCGCGCGCTCGACCACATCCGTCGCAAGTCGTTGCAGCTCGGCGCCGTGCGCACAGTGGTGCTCGACGAAGCAGACGAGATGCTCGACATGGGATTCGCCGAGGATCTCGAAGCGATTCTGAGCGAGACACCCGCCGATCGACAGACAGCGCTGTTCTCGGCGACCATCGCACCACGCATCGCCGCGATCGCGAACAAGCATCTCAAGAATCCGGTCCGTGTAACCATCGCGCGTGACAAGACCAAGGCCGGATCAGTTCCACGCGTGCGCCAGATGGCCTACATTGTTCCACGCGTCCACAAGATGACCACGCTCGGCCGCGTGCTCGACATGGAAAGCCCCAAGTCGGCGCTGGTGTTCTGTCGCACGCGCACCGAAGTGGATCAGGTCGCCGAGACGCTCAACTCGCGCGGATATCGTGCGGAAGCGTTGCATGGTGGGATGTCGCAGGAGCAGCGCGACCGGGTGATGAAGAAGTTCCGGGGCAATACCGCCGATCTGTTGATAGCGACCGACGTAGCCGCGCGCGGACTGGACATCGGACAATTGTCGCACGTCTTCAATTACGACGTTCCAACTTCGCCGGATGCCTACGTGCATCGCATCGGACGCACCGGACGAGCTGGACGTGAGGGCGTTGCGATAACGCTCGCCGAGCCGCGCGAGCACCGGTTCTTGCGCAACATCGAGAACATCACCAAGCAGAAGATCGAGATCGCGACGGTGCCAACGATCGCCGACATGCGCGTGCGACGCGTGGAGTTGACGCGCGCGACCCTGCAGGAGATTCTGATCGGCGATCAGCTGGACGAGTATCGCGGAGTCGTGGAGTCACTGGCCGATGGCGACTACGACGTGATGGACATTGCGGCGGCCGCAGTGAAGATGGCGCACGAAGCGAGCGGCAACGACAAGCACGAAGCGGAAGAAGAAATTCCGGTTCAGCGACCGCCAGCGCCACGCTCCGCGGCGCAACACGATCGCCCAAAGGATCGTTCGGAGGATCGTCCGAAGCGCGAAGGCAAGCCGCCGCGCACTGTCGCTGGCACCAAGCGCAAACCGGGTTGGGAAGTCGCGAAGATCTACATCGGTGCAGGGCGCAAGGCCAAGATCCGTCCCGGCGACATTGTCGGCGCAATAGCGAACGAGCTGCAACTCGACGCAGACGTTATCGGTGCCATCGAGATTTACGATCGGTTCTCGCTTGTCGAAGTCCCCGATGAGATTGCGGATGACATCGTCGACACCCTGCGCACGACGCACATCAAGGGGAAGCGGGTGCCGATCCGACGGGACAAAGGCGTAGTGGCGTAGCCGATCGCGACCATCCGTCGCGCGTTCACAGGGTAGAACGAGCATCTGGCCGCCCAGGAGATGCGATTTCGACTTTCGTTGCACATCTTCATCGTGACCTGGAGAACCGGATATGCTGATGCGATTCCGTTCTGCTGATTACCCTGGAGGTCAGCGGCCAGCCCATGGACTCGCAGCAGCTCTGCTCGCGGTCCTGCTTGTCGCGTGTTCGAGCTCTTCGATCACCGTCCCGCGACCGGCGCCCAGCTTCAGCGTGCAAACGGTGTCGCCAGCCGAGGCGCAGTCGCTGCCACGCGTTACGGCGAGAGGAGACGTCGCCAGCGTCGTCGTAGCCGGCGTCGTCGTTGCACCCGACCCTCCCTGCGCGACTACAGTTTCAGCCGACGACAACCTCAGCGGAACCACGCTGACAGTGAGGATCATCACGACGGTCCCGGGGCCTGGAGCCGGCACGTGCGCAGTGGCTCAGGACGGGCCGAACTACAGCTACGTCGAAAGGTCACTCGACGTCCCTGCCGGTAGCATAAGAGTCGTGGTGAAGTATGTGGTGACGGGCGGTCAGACAGGGTCGAACGCTACGAATGCAGGCTCGGTCGTTCTGGATCAGAGCGTCATGGTTCCGTAGGCATCACGATCGTCGATGGCTATCGGTCGGCGTCATCCTGTTACCGATTGGGATCCAGCGTTCGATCTATCTGCACCTTCGCATCTTCCAGATGAGCGCGCGTCGCCGCGTCCGCCGCACGCGGTAGGGCGGCAACAATGTCCGCGCGTAGTGCAACCAGCTCCGCCCGCATCGCCGCGCGCGCGTCGGCCATCGAGGCGGGCGTGCTCGCAGGTCGTTGATTACGTGAGTTCGGCGTAAGCACTATCGTGAATCCATCGCCGTGCGATCCGTTGATCTTTGCGTCCAGCTGATCCAGATACGATCTCTGCAGGTTGCGGCGATACACGTCGATGGTGACGCTGCGATCACCCAGCTCGGTCCAGATGCCGTGCCTGATGTCGGAGAGCATCTCGGGTAGTGTGTACACGTCGCCACCGCGCGATGAGATCTCGATCATCCGCTGCATGCGCGAGTCTTCCAGCAACGTGTGGAGGATCCGCCCCTGTGCGTCGTTGATCCGCGACAGCGACCCGTTCGCCTCGATACGGCTCGTAACGGCATTGTCCAGAAAGAACGTCGGCGTGTGAAAGACGTGCGCGTTCAGGAACTGTATCGCCTCGATCTGACGCGCACGCGACACGGGAGTGTATACGGCGCCGGGCTGTGATCCGTACTTGACCCGGGCAGTCGCCCCGCCGATAATGTTCGCGACATGACCCATCTCGTCCGACCACTGTCCTACGAGCCTGCCGTAAATCTCCTCCAGATCCGAGTTGTCCTCGCCTGCTCTCTGCGTCACGCGCAGCAACATGGGCATCGTGCGCTCGATGTTCCTGAGCCCATAGCCGGTCGACTTCACCGCGTCGGCGTCGCCGACCGCCTCCACCTCGTCACCAGGATCAGGGTTGTCCGCGCGTGATTCGGCGAGATGACCGAATCTGTACCACGGAACGCTGTCCTGCATGCGCGCGATCGAGTCGAGCACCGGACGCTCCTGCTCGGGAGTAGTTGCGCCGGCAATCGGAGTGTATCCCCACATTATTGCAAACTTGTCGTACGGCCCGACGCGTGGCACGAGATCGTTCACGTCGATCGAATCTTCCGGTTGGGCAACGTAATTGTACCGTGCGTAATCCATGATGCTCGGCGTGTGCCCCATGCGATGCACCCATGTGCGCGAGCGCACGGAGTCCGCCGGATACATCGAGCTCGCCTTGAAGTTGTGGGCGAGGCCGAGCGTGTGACCGATCTCGTGCGCGACGACGTACTCGACCATTCGGCCCATCAACGAATCCGGCATCGGCCAGTGCTGCGCGCGCGGATCGAGTGGCGCAACCTGCGTGAAGTACCAGTCGCGATTGAGGTTGAGAACGTTGTGGAACACGCGGATCGATCCGTTGAGAATCTCACCCGTGCGCGGATCTGCAACGTGAGGACCGACTGCATTTTCGACCGTGGATGGAAGCCAGCGAATCACCGTGTGGCGCACGTCGTCCGGCGACCAGTCGGGATCGTCGGTCGGCGGATCCATCGGTATGATGGCGTGCGAGAAACCTGCTGCCTCGAATGCCGGCTGCCAGTCGAGGACGGCTTTCCGTATCCATGGTTTCCATCGCTCCGGTGTCGCAGGATCGATGTAATACACGATGGGCTTCACCGGGTCGGATACGCCAGCGCCAGGATTCTTCTTTTCGAGACGCCACCGGTTGATGTACTCGCGCTCCACGGAACGGTATTGTTTCGTTCCATAGTCGGTGCGGGTGACGCTCAGAAATCCGATGCGATCGTCAGCGAGACGGGGCAGCATCGGCTCGGTCGGAAGACGAACCATGCTCCAGTGCGCCAGCACGCTTATGGCCGACCGCTCCTGCGCGGATAAAGATCCGCCGCTTGGCTGTGGTATCCCGGTTTGTGTCGCCTCGATCTCGACGTTGTTGGGAAACGCGATCGCGTTCTCGATGTACGAGCGCTTCTCATCCACCTGCCCGTGAATCGCGGCGAATTCCGGAACGTCGGTGGTGTAGAGACGCGTAACGTCGATCACCGCGGCGCTGTCGGGTCCGTACGCGGCGACGTCGAATATTGCAATGATGGGTGCGTAGCTGCCCGACTGCACTGCGCGATAGATCGGCAGGGACGTATCGGCCATGATCGCGAACGACGGCGATCGCAGTATCACGTGATTCCCGGAGCGCTCCCATCTGAGAGTGCGCTCACCGAACTCGTCACCTCCGTAAGCTCCGAACGGGTTGTTCGCGTCGACCGCGGCCGTGCGTGCGTACCGACCCACCAGCAACATGTCGCGATTCAGCTCCTTCGCTGGAATCTCGAAGTACAGCGTGTCGCCAACGCGGTGGGTCTTGAACAGTCCGTCGCGCGTCTTCGCGTTCTTTGTAATGACCTCAGCGTACGGCTTGACCGAAACGTGCGGCCCGCCAGCTCTGCCCGAATCTGCTCCCGTCGTGTCGGTCGTCGATGCAGCCGGCGTCGGAGCAATGCCCGGCGATGGCATGCACGCGGAAAGGACGAGCGAGGCCAACACCGATGCGACAACTGGCGCGAGCAGTCGAAGGGGCGGCCAGCTGGCGCTTCTTGAGGGGATCATCGGCTACTGTTACACACGAATTTTCTGACCGGGTCCTGGCGGACTATTCGAGAGCGGTTACGGCCATGCCCATGGAGTGGTATCCCTTGTCCACGTACACGGTGCTGCCGGTAATTCCGCTCGCCAGAGGTGAGCACAGGAAAGCCGCCGCAGTCCCGACCTCATCAGCGGTGAGCTTCTGCGGCAGCGCTGAATTCCGCTCGCAATACTCCACCATCCGCTCGATAATGCCGATCGCGCTCGCTGCGCGCGAGGCGTATGGACCGGCCGAAATCGCGTTCACCCGGTGCCCATATCGCCGCCCGATCTCGTAGGCGAGCACCCGTGTATCACTCTCCAGAGCCGCTTTTGCCGACGACATCCCGCCGCCATAACCGGGGATCGCGCGCTCCGAAGCCATGTAGGTTAGCGACAGAAACGAGCCACCATCGCGCATCAATGGCGACAATTTCGACGCAAGCGCTATCATCGAATACGCGCTGACACTCACGGCAGTGAGGTAGCCGGCTCGGCTCGTGTCCAGCAAAGCCTTCTTGACCTCGGGGCCATTGGCGAGTGAGTGGACGACGATGTCCAGTGGCTTCTCGCCAAAATCGGAGACGAGCCGAGCAGCCATCCCTTCTATAGAAAAGTCGCCCGTGTCCTTGTAGCGCTTGCTGTCCCGCACGTCTTCCGGCACGTCGGCGAGCGTGTCGTAAGCGGCATCCAGCGGGTAGATACGCTCGAATTCCAGCATGGAGCCATCGGGCATCCGGCGAGCCTCATCCATCTTCCCGCGCTCAAGCAGGTTCAGAAAGATGTTGAGCGCAGGCGGCCAGGTCCCGACGCAAACCGTCGCGCCGGCCTCGGCAAGTCTCTTGGCAATCGCGAAGCCGAATCCGCCGTCATCGGCCACGCCCGCAACGAGGGCACGCTTGCCCGTAAGGTCGATATTGAGCATTCGCATAAGATAGTATCTTCCTCGTGTGGCCACCCCGTCCGGCATCTTCATACTCGGCGAGCTGACCGGCGCTGTGGCCGACGAGATCCAGGCGGTCATCGAGCGCCACGATCCCAAGCTCGGCAGAGGACGCCGGCCGCATCTGACCCTCGCGGGCTCGTCCGGACTCGGGCCGATGGCAGCGGATACGCCCGTGGAACTGATGCGCGAGCGGCTGGAGCCGATCACCAGCACGACTCCTCCCATCGAGCTCATACTCGGCAAGCCAGAGCGCTTTCCGGCGACCGAAATAGTGGTGTTGCCGATAACACCGCGCGGCCCGATCCGTGCGCTCCACGACCGGATCGGCGCGAGCGGGCTGCACTTCGCGCGCCCTCGATTCGCCTTCTCGCCCCACGTCACTCTCAACCTTTACAAGACTCTCACGAGAGAGGCGCTCGATTCGCTACTCGCCGTGCGCGTAACAGAACCTGTAACTCTCGACAGGTTGCGGATGTACTACACGAGCGAGCCGAACATCTCGCGCCTGTTGCTGGAACTACCGCTTACCGGAGCGCCGTAGCAGGATGCGTCGGTCATGCTTGTCATTCCCGCGAAAGCGGGAATCCATGTTCAGCCGTCATTCCCGCGAGAGCGGAATCCATGTTCAGCCGTCATTCCCGCGAGAGCGGAATCCATGTTCAGTCGTCATTCCCGCGAGAGCGGGAATCCATGTTATCGATCTTTGGATGCGATGACAGCAGAAAGGCGATCGGCAGCAGATGGATTCCCGCTTTCGCGGGAATGACGACCGGCAGATGGATTCCCGCTTTCGCGGGAATGACGAGTCTCTGAACCCGCTTTCGCGGGAATGACGAGTCTCTTCTCACTCCGAGGATTCAATGCAGATTCTGGTTCAGGTGCTCTGCTCCAAAGGCGGAAGCCTCCGCGAAGCAATCGCCAACGACAAGCGGATAGACAAGTTCGGTCTGCGTGTCACTAGCGAGAAGCAGCCTGGCCGTCAACCCGGCTGGATGAAGCTTCATAGCGCCGACTCGGCGCGCGGAGCGCTCAACGTCGAATGGGATACGCAATCCGCAGTGTTGAGCGCGCGCATCATAACAAAAGGATCGAAAAAGCCGAGTCCGATCGTTGGCGACTTCGTGAATTATCTGCTGGCGCGGCACGGTAGCAGAGTGCAATCCATGACAACTGCGTACCGTTGAACGCCTGTGAGCTCGATGAAACGCGATCCAACTGAACGCCTGCGTGCGCTGTGCCTGTCGCTGCCCGAAGCGCATGAAGTCGAAGCCTGGGGCGAGCCGACGTTTCGGGTGCGCAACAAGATCTTCGCCATGCACGCTTCCGCTGCAACTCATCACGGCGGCGGCCGTACAAGTGTGTGGTGCAAGGCGAAGCCCGTCACGCAGGACATGATGATCAGAGCGGAGCCGAATCGGTACTACTCGCCACCTTACGTGGGACCCAAAGGGTGGGTAGGGGTGTGGCTGGATAAATCACCCGACTGGAATGCGCTGGAAGGACTTGTACTGGACGCTTACAGATTGACCGCACCCAGGAGACTGGTCGCGCTGCTGGATGACGATGCCTGAGATGGTCATTCGTCTTACGAAGCGCCGAGATGGGAGCGTCGTGCTGAGGTGCGATCGCGCTGATGGAACGGCGACGTGGCAGCGCCAGAACGGGCAGCTCGCGTCGGTGTTTCCATACCACGACATGACCCACTATGTCGTCGAGAGCGAGCTTGGCTTTCGATCCGGGTTCTTCGGCCTGGTGGCGAACGGCTGGGATATCAGCGATACGGGAGGGAAGAGCGCGCGTGGCCCACTACCGCCCGAAGCTGTCGTTGTCGAGCAGGTGGTTGGACTGTTCGACGTTCAACGTGCGCTCGGCGTCGAGTGGACCGCGGATGAGATGAACGAGCATGCCCGTCTGTACGTATCCGGTAGAGGCGGTCCGGAAGTACGACCACTTACGGGCGAGGAAATTGCGAGAGTGCGGGCGCGCGTTCAGCAGCTGGTTCAGCGCTGGAAGGAGATGGCGCCGGATGAAACTCTCGAGCTACCATTCAACACAGGAACAGCGTGACGCAGTTCAGGAAGCAGTTCAGGAAGCAGTTCGCGAAACAGTTTGCGTGGCTCACGTTTGCCGCCACGGCGTTCGCCGCATGTGCGCCGACGACGAGGCCTGTCGTCACGGCGCCGACGCCGGCATCCGCACCAGCGGTCGCTGCGGCTCCGGTTCAGGCACCCACAGAGCAACCGGCGGTCACGACTTCAGGAGTGCGCGAGGCGCCGCGCAACTGGCAGTTGCTGGATGATTCGATCGATCATTATCCCGGCATAAGTCTGCTGCGTGCGCAGCGCGAGCTGCTCAAGGGCAGGGCTCCCAGACAATCCGTCGTCGTCGCCGTGATAGACGGGGGAGTGGATACTGCCCACGCGGCGCTCAGGGCGCGGCTCTGGACGAATCCAAAGGAAGTCGCCGGGAACGGCAAGGATGACGACCACAACGGCCACGTGGACGACGTTCACGGCTGGAACTTCATCGGTGGCGCAGATGGCAAGGACGTTCAGTACGACACGTTCGTGCTCACGCGCTTGTTCGTCCGTTGCACCGGAACACTGCAGACGGTGACCGAGCGCGCGATGCCGGCGATGGATTCCACGACGTGCAGCAAGGTATCGGCAGATTACGCAAGGAAGAAGACCGAGATCAATTCCACTCTGGATCAGATGCGTACGATCGAGGCTGTGATGAATCGCGCATTGCCGATTCTTAAGCAGGCGGCCGGCACCGACAGCCTCACTCCAGCGAAGGTCGAGGCACTTGCAGCGACGTCACCGCAAGTCATCGCCGCACGCGGGCTGTATCTGCAACTTGCGCAGCAGGGTGCGACGCCGGAAGCGGTGACGGAAGCCGTGACTGAATACGGAGTGCAGTCGCAGTACGGACTGAATACGGAGTACGATCCGCGCGCGATAGTCGGTGACGACTTTGCAGACCTGTCGCAGCGCAATTATGGCAATGCCGATGTCACCGGGCCCGACGCAAAACACGGGACGCACGTGGCCGGTATCATCGCGGCGATGCCGCAGGATGGTGTCGGCATCGAGGGGGTTGCATCGGCTGCGTTGATCATGCCCGTGCGCGCCGTGCCGGATGGAGACGAGCGTGACAAGGACATCGCCAACGCAATTCGCTATGCGGTGGACAACGGCGCCCGTGTGATCAACATGAGCTTCGGCAAGCCGTATTCACCGTTCAAGAGCGCGGTGGACGCTGCGGTGAAATACGCAGACGCGCACGGAGTCCTGATGGTCATAGCGTCAGGCAACGATGGTGCGAGCCTCGACACCGCGTCGAATTTCCCGACGCCGGAGTACACCGGTGGCGGGAGGGCCGCGAACTGGATCGAGGTCGGTGCGTCGTCCTGGCGTGGTGGCGACACGCTTGCAGTCGCGTTCTCCAACTACAGTCACACCAGGGTCGATGTATTCGCGCCAGGCGAGGACATTCTGTCGACGGTGCAGGGCGGCGGTTACGAGCGGCTGAGTGGCACAAGCATGGCCGCGCCTGTCGTGACGGGCCTGGCGGCGTTGATCATGTCGTACTATCCCAATCTCACCGCCGCACAGGTGCGACAGATCATTCTCGACTCGGCGACACGGTACAATCGCTCGTCGCTGGTGCCGGGCGGGAAGTCAGGGGAGGCGGTTCCGTTTGCGTCGTTGTCGGTGACGGGTGGCATAGTCAACGCGTACAATGCGCTCAAGATGGCGCAGCAGAGGAGTGCGGCGCACTAGGGCGGTAGATCGCCATTCCCGCGAAAGCCGTCCCAGATTCGTCATTCCCGCGAAAGCGGGAATCCATGTTATCGATCTCTGAGTCCGATGACGGTGTAAAGTTGGTCGGCAACAGATGGATTCCCGCTTTCGCGGGAATGACGACGCGCAGATGGAACGCGTCGGTCAGGGAATTGCACGGGCATCGGCTGAGGAGATGGTGAGAGTGGTGGAGGGCCTCAATGAGATAATTGGCGGGTGAGTAATCAGTCCGTTCAGACGCTCCCAGCCAGATATGCCTTTCGCCGCTTCTCCGGAAATCGCTCGATCGCATAGCGCAGCATGGTGCGCGGCATGCGATCGTAGTGTTGCAACAGAAAGGCTTCTTCCACTGCCATGTCTCGCTTGCCGACCTCTCGCAACATCCATCCCGTCGCCTTGTGTATAAGATCGTGCGGGTCGGCTAGCAGCCAGTCGGCTACGAGGAGGGTTGCGTCGAAGTCGCGGTGTTTGATGTGATGAAACGTCGACACGATCGCGATTCGTCGCTCCCACAACATCTCCGAATGCGCGAGCTTTGATAGCAGTCCTGGATCGTCGCCACTCGTGTGCGGACCGACGATGTATCCCGCGGATGCATCTACGAGGTCCCAGTTGTTTATGAATCGCGTGTGCGTCAGGTACGCCTTGAATATCCTGGTCTGGATACGCGCGTCACCCTTCGTGTGTGCGTTGACCATCAACATCAGCGCCAGTAGCCGTTCTTCATGCCACGCGGATTGAAGCAGCTCGAGCGTGTCCTCGTGCGAGAGTGTCGCGTACTCGCGCGCCATGGCGCGCAGTACCGGTACCCTGATCCCTCGAAACCGATCTCCCTCGCCGTACTCGCCCGGGCCGGTCTTGAAGAAGCGGAGCAGGTGAGCCGCGTCATCCGGGTTGGCAGCCTTGCGTACCGCTGCGCGAACGGCGCTGAGTTTCATATCCGAACGTCCACCACCGGTGTACCCGGAACTGACTGTGCATATTCGACAATCAGCCGGTCCGCCGTTACCAGAGGGATGTTGTTGATCTGCGCTGCCGCGATGAGCATGCGGTCGGCAGCGTCATTGTGGGCAGCGCCGGCTAACCGCGTGCTCAGCAGCAGGACTGCGCGATCGAGTGGAAGAAATCGGATTCCGGGTGCCCTCTCTGCGCGCTGTAGCCAGACGGCTGCGTCCATCGATAGCGTGATTCTCTGCTTCGCGGCTTTCACTGCCACTTCCCAATACGAGATGTCGGAAACGTGGAGACGCGATGCGGCACCGGCTCGATCGAGCAATGCAATCACGTCTGTGCTGAGCCTGGTGGTATCACCGCCCAGGTGCCACACCCAGACGTGGGTATCGAGCAAAAGGGGACCATCATAGCCGGCAAGATCAGTGGTGCGCAATACATTGGACGGCTTGGCGCGAGCTGACTTCACACCAAGTCACCCCAAGCGTCGAAGTCTGGTGTGACGATGTCCTCCTCAGCGATGACGGTCCCACTCATGAAGCCAAATGCACTCGGCATTGCTACGTCTGCTGCGACCAACTTCGCCACGGGCTCTCCATACTTTGTTACGACGATCCGTAAATTCCGGTCGCGCACATCGTCGAGAAGCTGGAGACACGTGTCCTTGAACACGCCGGCCTTCACCTCCATTACTGCGCTCGATGACAATGCAGTGGAGGGCGCAGGGTACCGTCGTGGTTTCGATGCTGATTTCTTCGGCATGCGCTATTCCTCCTGATAGCCGCAACTTTACGGCTATAGCCATAAATGTATGGCTAGATGGGGATTGCGGCAAGAGTCGCGCATGCCGGGAGCACAAACGGGGAACGTGGCGGCGCGCGAACCCGCGCCGCCACGTCACTTCATTCTGGATCTACTTGATCGCCCCCGCGCTCCTGAGCGCTGCCGCTCCTCCGACAATCGGAAGGCTGAACGAGCTGCCGTTGAGATCGACGGTAAGCTCCGTTCCCGCTTTGGGCCACAGGGTGAACTCGGGGTCGCTCGACATGATCATCACGCCGATCTGCTTGCCTGCCGGAATGAATTCGTCGTCCGGCTCGATGTCGAACGTCATGTTGTAGAACTTGCCGGGAACGAGCTTCTCACCGGGGAGTTTCGAATCGTAGTTGCCGCCGTGTGTGAGCGACCTGTAGTTCTCGGGATCTGCCCATCCGCGCGTGATGAGTCCTTCCTGAATCGACGTGCCGATGGTGGTCGAATCGAATGGAAGCTGCACGAGCCATACTGTTAGATTCGCAGCGGGTTTGCTGAAAGCAATGCGCAGCGTGATGCGTGACGTTCCCGATATGTGAACGGTGTCGTTGAGTGGTGCAGTCGCAAACAACAATCTGTGCGGCGACTGAGCCGCCAACGTGAGCGCGCTTCCGCTGAACGAGACGTCGTCGATCAGCTTCTCTTTCTTCTGATTCTTCGATGGCGTGAGACCGAGACTTCCGACCGCGTTTCCGTTGCCGACCGGATGCAGCACTACCTGCACCGAACCCGGTACCGGGAATGACGCATATGGAGTGGGCGCGGTTCGCGGTGGACGTGGACCACCGCGTCTGCCGCGCTGCACGGGAGTGCCGGCCGCAATGCGCGCTGCCTCGGCTTTCGCCTGCGCGGCCTGGGCGGCTTCTTCGTGAACGATCCATACAGGCGGTGCCTTCTCGACACCGTTGTCGACGCCGTAGAGGTAGTGACTGAACCACTGGTTCACCATGTCATCCGGCGGGTTCCCGCCGTGTCCGCCCTGATGGAAGTAAGCGGAGACGGGAAGACCATCGGCTTTCATCTCATTGTAGATGCGAACGCTGTGCTCGGGCACGACGTTCCAGTCGTTGAATCCGTGCGCCAGCAGTACGGCAGCCTTGATGTTCTTCACGAATGGAAGAAGATCGCGCCTGCCCCAGAAGTCGTTGTAGTCGCCCGTCGCGCGATCGCGTCCGCCGGCTGCTGCGAAGAGTCCGTCGCGATATGTGGCGTTGCAGTACGCGCGCTTTGCCGGATCGCCGCTGTGAATGAAGTCGTAGACGAAGTCGATGTCCTCGCCCAGCCATCCGCCGGGATGACGAACCAGCCCGTTGGTGCGGTAGTAGTGGTAGTACGACGTGTTCGGCGAGACTGGAATGACCACCTCGAGTCCCTTGACGCCAGTCGTCGCGGCGGCGAGCGGAAGCGTTCCGTTGTAGGACGTTCCGATCATGCCGACCTTGCCGGTGGACCAGCTGGCCTTCACTTCTTCGTTGCCGGTCTCGGTGGTGTAGCCTTTTGCCCGACCATTGAGCCAGTCGACCACAGCCTTTGGCGCCATGCGCTCGGGTGTATCGCCGACAGTCGGGCATCCCTGCGACAGTCCCGTGCCGGGTGCCTCGGAATGCACGACTGCGAAGCCGCGCGGCACCCACTCGTTGATCAGGTCGTTGGAGATCCGGGGGCGGACGGCCTTGAATGGAATCTCGGGCTGATGCTCGCGCTGGGTTGGCGTGGCGCCGACTTCCTGCTTGACGTTCCAGAGGTACTGTCTGGGCCCTGACGTGCCGGCGAAGTAGGGACTGGATTCATAGACAACGGAGACCTTGAGTCC
>DAHUXM010000029.1 GCA_027307165.1 Gemmatimonadota bacterium
CGCTTTCGCGGGAATGACGCGTGGTTAACGCCGCCCCCACACCATGGATTCCCGCTTTCGCGGGAATGACGCGTGGTTAACGCCGCCCCCACACCATGGATTCCCGCGTTCGCGGGAATGACGCGTGGTTAACGCCGCCCCCACACCATGGATTCCCGCTTTCGCGGGAATGACGCGTGGTTAACGCCGCCCCCACACCATGGATTCCCGCGTTCACTGGAATGACGCGTCGCTAACGCCGCCCCAACACTGTGGATTCCCGCTTTCGCGGGAATGACGAAGGCCCCAATGGATTCCCGCTTTCGCGGGAACGACGCGTCGCTATCGCCGCCCCAACACCGCCGCGTCGATCTCGGCGCACCACGCGTGCAGCAGCATCAGATGCACCTCCTGAATGTGCGCCGTGACACTGCTCGGGACCGCGAGGACATGATCGGCACTGCATCCAACCAGTCCGCGCTCGCCGGTGAGCGCAATCGTTATCGCGCCTTTCTTTCCTGCCATGGCCAGCCCGCGAACGACGTTCTCGGACGAGCCACTGGTGGTGATGCCGAGCGCGACGTCCCCGGTGCCCGCGAGTCCCTCGATCTGGCGCTCGTACAATGCGCCGTAACCGAAGTCATTGGCTATGCACGTGACCGATCCGACGTCGCCGCCGAGTGCGATGGCAGCGTAGGGGCGACGGGTCTCCTTGAAGCGGCCGATGAGCTCGCCCGCCATGTGACTCGCCTGAGTCGCGGAGCCGCCGTTTCCGAAGCAGAGAATCTTCTTTCCGCCCAGAACCGCTGCTACCAGCGCGTCACCTGCCGCGCCGGCCGCGTCCGCGAGGATCGTTGCGCTTGCCTGCACCGTGCGGATGCTTTCCGCGAAATGGGCGGCGATCATGTTGCGGCTTTCTGTCGTCACGTTTTCTCTCTTGTGCGATCTCGTCCTGCGACCACGGTCGGTCGAGAAGCTCCTGAAGCTCGTCCAATGTATCGGCCTTCACGGCACCCCGCTGCCCGCGCACGACGCTGAATCGGAGCGGACGGTCCAGCACCGGCAGCTCGGCCTCGGTGAGCGTGCGCGCTATCTTTTCCGGCAACCTCAGGCGCGCGACGCCCGTGCGCGATCCATCGGCATTCTCCTCGACGTCGTAATCGATCCACGCCTCGCGATCGCGCACCAGAACCATGTCGGGCAACAGCGACAGTCGCGCGCGTTCTTCCGGCGACACGAATTCGTCCGGATCGACCGTCAGCCTGGCGTTGCGAAACTCCTCGACAGAATTCACATCCGCGAGCTGATTTTCGTACAGCGCCGTCAGCTCGTCGAATCCCAGCCGTGGCGTTGCGCCACCCGATCGTCGATACGCCTCACGCACTGCGTTTATCGCTGCGTGGTTGCGTTTGACCGATACCTGCCGAGCCTCCTCGCGCGCGGCTGCCTGTGCGAGGATGTGGCGCGCCTCGGCAGCCAGCTCGGGCGGAAACTCGCGCACGGGCTCGATCTCGCGGTCGAGCTCGAATCCGAAATATTCCACGCGGCTGAACAGCACCAGCTGGTCGTGCTTGCGGCGCGCATCGTACATCAGCTGCGGCTTGCTGCGCGTGGCGTACTTCCGGATGAGACTGTCCGGGATCTGCGTCCCCTCGATTCCGGCGCGCGGCTCGCCATTCTTCCCTGCGAAGTAGCGCAGACTGCCGGCAATGGCGCCCCAGCTCCCGCACACACTCGTCTTGGAGACGCGCGCATTGCCTCCGTCGCGCGTCTGCTCGTCGATCACGAGATCGAACGGCATCGTGCGCGCCAACAGCTCGGCGAATTGCTTGTAGGTGTGATCGCGCGCGAATGGCAGCTTGGCCGGCAGCGGCATCCCGAGACTGCGATACACACTGGCCAGTCCGAGTGCGGCGTCCTCGATCGACTTCACGAGCACGCCGCGCCGCTCGGCCCATTCCAGCAGCGACTCGTCGAACTGGTGCCTCGGGAGGCCGTACACCTCGCCTGTGAAGCCGCATTTGGACAAGGCTTCGGCGTACACGTTATATGCAGTGAGATGATCGCTTCCCGGCACGAGGAGTCCCTCGAGATCGCGCTCCTCGCGCGTCATGCGATGCAGCGACTCGATGCCGCTGATGACGGCGACACATGGAATGAGATCGTCGTCGGCATTCACGAGCAGCTCCGCCCACGGACGATCCACAGGCAGAGCTTCGACCGACTTTCCGTAAGTCGTCAGCTTGCCGTTCTCTACTATTCCGCGATCATCGAGCAGCGCCAGCGCCTTGCGGTACGAGACGCGATCGAGGGGAACCGGAAGATCCAGCGCATCCGCGCGCACTCCGAGTGCCGCACACGTGAGCGCAACGCGCTCTGAATCACCGGCGAGCTGAAACTCGGGCGCAGTCGGTTGCAGCGACTTGAAGTCAATTGCGCGATCGCTCAGTATGAACACGCGCCCGCCATCAACACGCCCGTGTACGCGCCCCGCCATCTGCAATATCTCGTTGCTGCCGAGGTGGAGCTTACTGAGCACGTTCTTGCCGCGCTCGATAATGTTGGTGAAGCGAGTATCGTCGATCACGACGGTATCCAGTCCGCGCACGTTGAGTGCGCTCTGGCCCGCAGCCGTCATCGCGAGCACGTACGGTTTCTTCTCCGTTCCTTCGAGGAACGGGCGAATCACGCGGATCGGCTCACCGCCGTGGTAGAACGCAGTATTGATCCGTGGAAACGCCGCGTGCACCGTCTCGGCCGCCTGCTCGACACCAGCGCGCGTGGGAAGAAACACTCCAACGCCTCGCCGTTCCTTGAACACCGCGCGCAGAAACTTCTCGTCCAGGAATTCGAGCGGGTCTCTGTTGATGACCTTGACCGTCGCCGCCTTGGCAGGATCGAATGCGCTGCTCTCGATCACCGAAGCGGAGCCGAGGTACTCGGCGTAGAAGGAAGGATCGACCGTCGCGGAGAGCCAGATGTAGCGGCATCCGACGCGTTTGCCGAGCGCGAGGCACAGCTCCAGCTCGGCGGAGGTCTGGTGGATCTCGTCGACGATCAGCGTGTCGGTGGCGCGAATGTCGTCGTCCTGGAACCAGCGGCGGGCGATGCCGGTGGTGACGATTATGACGTTCCACGTCGGCGTTTCCGGAGTCGCCTCGCGCTCGCGGTTAACGACGCCGACGCGGAGATCTTTCGTCTTGAGGATCGTCTCGGCGATCGGCCGGATCGAGAGCGTCTTGCCGGTTCCCGTTCCGGCAACGATTCCGAACCCCGCGCCGCTCGCGGCCAGTTGCTGGATCTCCGCACCGTGCTCGCGCTCGAGCACTGTCTCCAGATGGAGCGCCAGCGCCAGCTCGATCGTCTCGCAGGCCGCGCGCGTGGGTGCGATGACGATCACCCGCCCATTGGGCGGCTCGGCAGCCACGAACGCTTCGTGGTCCGGCGGCAGGTAGCGGTCATGGACCGCGCGCGGAGAGGTCACTACATGGAAGATATCATGATACGGCGACTCGGTTCACGATCCGTGCGGCCCCTCGACCGCGGCGTAGCCGACGGCCGGCATCGCGGCGAGATAATCGTCCAGTCCGGCCAGCGGATCACCCTGTAGTACCGTGCCGTCGGGCGCCTCCAGCACGAAGCCGGCGTCGCGGATCATCTCCAGATCGGCTCTGGCTTCCTGACCGGCGGTGGTGAGATAGTCACCGATGAACAGGGAGTTCGCCGGATACAACCCGAGCGGCTGCAGCGATCTCAGGTGCACTTCGCGGCCGCCAGCGATGCGGATCTTCTTGCTCGGCAACAGAAACCGGTAGAGACAGAGAACTCTGAGACAGCGGCGCGGATTGAGCTCGTTGATTCCGGCAAGCGGTGTCCCGTCGATCGGGATCAGAAAATTGACCGGGACGCTCGATACGTCCATCTCGCGCAGTGACAGCGCCAGGTCGATGATGTCATCGTCGCTCTCGCCCATGCCGATGATACCTCCCGAACAGCTCGAGATGCCCGCATCGTGCACATTCCGGATCGTCGTCTTGCGATCCTCGAACGTGTGAGTCGTGCAGATCTCGCCGTGGTAGCTCTCGCTGGTGTTGAGATTGTGATTCACCGTATCGACGCCGGCGGCCTTGAGACGATGAGCCTGATCGTCGTTCAGAAGGCCGAGACACGCGCACACTCTCAAGTCGTGATTCGCCTTTATCTCACCCACTGCGTCGAGAATCTTGCCGAACACGCGCTCGCCCGGCGCCCTGCCGCTTATCACGAGACAGAAGGTCCCAGCCTTGAGGGTCGCTGCACGCTCCGCTGCATCGAGGATCTTCTCACGCGCGAGCAGCGGATACTTCTCGATGTCCGCAGTGGAAATTTTCGACTGCGAGCAGTAATGGCAGTCCTCAGGGCAGAGTCCGCTCTGCGCATTCAGGAGAAAGTGCAGCCGTACCTTGTTGGACCAGTAATGCCGGCGCACGCGGTACGCAGCCGCCAGTTGCGACAGCAGCTCGTCGTCATGCGCTGCAAGCACTGCACGCGCTGATTCGCGCGATATGATTCGTCCGTCGAGCGCTTCGTCGGCGAGGGCGTTCCAATCATGGTGCATCATCGAGTCCAAGACTTGTAAGTGATATGTTCGATGCGTCATCCGGAGCCAACGTGTAGGCGAATGGAATGACGCGAATGTTCGGCAACAATTCCCTGAGCAATCCCAGATTGGTACGCTCCGGCATGCCGTCTGGTTGATCCGTAATCGTGTTCAGCACGACCGCGCGAATCCGGATACCGAACTCCCGCGCGGCACGCACGGTCAATAACGTGTGATTCACAGTACCGAGCCGATTTGGCGCGACTATCACGAGATCCAGGCGCCAGCGCCTGAAAAGCGTGGCGTACGACTCATCCTCGGTGATCGGTACGAGCAAACCACCCGCACCCTCCACGATAATGGCGTCGCTATCGGCGCATAGACGCTCGAATGCGTCGTCGATCACGCCGAGATCGACCGGAGTATTCGCACGCCGCGCTGCAACCAGTGGCGCCAGAGGCTCGGCGAGTGAAACTGGGCCGACGCGCTCCATGGGATACACCATCCCCGTCGCACGCCACAGCGATTCCGCGTCCTCAGTACCGCCGCTCTCAACCGGCTTCATCGCCGCGACTCGCGCGAAGCTGCCGCGCAATGCCGCCACTATCGAGCGAGACACGATTGTCTTGCCGATCCCTGTATCGGTTCCCGTCACGCCTATGCCGATCACAGCGATTCCAGAAACTGGCCGATCACGGAATAAACCGCGCCGAGATCTGTCGGAGTCGCGCAGAACGGGGGGAGCACGTACACCACATTGCCGAGCGGTCGCAGCAGGATGTCGTACTGGAGCGCGAATGCTGCGAGGTCTCTGCCGATCGGACTCAGATAGCCGCTGCCGACAGCCAGATCGAACGCGGCTACTGTGCCGATGGCCCGTGGATTTCGAACCAGCGGATGTGACGCCACGCTGGCGATTCCGGCGAGATGCGCATCATGAATCGCCTGACGCCGGCGCGCGCAATGGTCATCCAGCAACGCGAGCGATGCCCGGCCTACCGCGCACGCGATCGGATTCGCCGTGTACGAGTGTCCGTGAAACAACGTGCGATGTCTGTCCTCGCTCAGGAACGCATCGAATATCTCGTCGGTAGCGACAGTCCCGCCAAGCGGCAGCGTGCCGCCCGTCAACCCCTTGCTCAGACAGATGATGTCAGGTGCAATCCCGGCCCGCTCGCACGCGAACAGCGGCCCGGTGCGGCCGAACCCGGTGAGCACTTCGTCGGCGATGAAAAGGATGCCGTTGTCGCGCGCGCGGTTCCTCAGCGCGGCGAGTGTTGCTTCATCATACATCAGCATGCCGCCCGCACCCATGAGCAACGGCTCGACTATCAGCGCGGCGATGGATCTTCCCTCCCGCTCCAGCAGCGCATCGAATGCCGCAACCGTATCGCCAGTCGTCGGGTCCGGTAGCCGCCTGACGTCGAACAGGAGAGAGCTGAACGGGTCCGTAAACGTTCCGCGGCCGCTCACGCTCATCGCGCCGAAAGTATCGCCGTGATACGCATTCTCGAGCGCGACGACGATCGAGCGCTTGCTACCGCGATTCGCGTGATACTGCAGCGCCATCTTCACCGCGACTTCAACAGCAGTCGATCCATCGTCCGAGAAGAAGACGCGGTTCAACCCCTCCGGCAGGATCGCGACGAGATCGCGCGCGAACAACGCCGCCGGCTCGTGCGTGAACGACGTGAAAATTATCTGATCCAGCATCGCGGCCTGTCGGGTAATCGCATCCACGATCGCCGGATGCGAGTGACCGTGCAGCGTCACCCACCACGATGATATGGCGTCGAATATCCTGCGTCCGTCCGCTGTATGGATGAATGCGCCGGACGCACTGGTTGCGTGAATTGCCGGCAGCGCACCCAGGTGCTGAGTGTATGGGTGCCAGATATGCCGCGCGTCCGCGGCGACGACGTCTGAAAATCGCGTCGTCAATTCAGCACCGCAGCAATCGCACTGACCAGCCCGTCGATGTGACTGGCGTTGTGTGAGACACTCACCGTGATGCGAAGACGCGACTGACCCATGGGAACCGTTGGTGGACGGACAGCTCCGACGAGATATCCAGCTTCGCGCAGCGCATTGCCGACCGATGTCGTACGGTCGGACTCACCCAGCACTATCGGCACGATGTAGCCGTCGTCTTCACCCATTGAAGAATGCCCGATTTCACGCAGTCTGGCGCGCAGATAGCGAGCGTTGCTCCGCAGCATGGTCCGCCGCTCCGGCTCCGAGCCTACGATGCTCAGCGCTTCGAGTGTCGCCGCCGCGAGCGCCGGCGGCGACGCGGTGGTGAAGATGAACGAGCGTGCACGATTCATCAGGTATTCTATCAACACATTGGATCCGCAAACGAAAGCACCGATCGTACCCACTGCCTTCCCCAGCGTCCCCATGATCACGTCGATCTCACCTTCCACACCACAGTGCTCCGCCGAGCCTCGTCCGTTGACGCCGAGCACGCCGCTTGCATGTGCGTCATCGACGTAGGTCCACGCACTGAATTCCCGCGCGATCGCGACGAGCTCGGCGAGCGGAAAGATGTCGCCGTCCATGGAGAACACACCATCGACCACGATCAGCCTGCGGCGAAAGGCGTTGGCGTCGGCCGCGAGCATCATACGCAACGCAGCCAGATCCATGTGTGGAAAGACCCGCACTTCGGCTCTGGAGAGACGCGCGCCGTCGATGAGCGAGGCGTGGTTGAGCTGGTCGGCGTAGATGACGTCGCGACGTCCGGCAATTGCCTGGATGGTTCCGATGTTGGCAGCATACCCACTCGGGAAAAGGAGTGCCGCTTCAGTGCCCTTGAATCTGGCGATCTCGCGTTCGAGCTCGACGTGAGCGGCCTGCGTGCCGGAAATGAGGCGTGCCGCAGCAGCACCAGTGCTGCCGGTCGTCAATGCCTGGACGGCAGCGCGCGCGATACGTGGATCTCCCGCCAGTCCGAGATAATCGTTGGATGAGAAGTCGACGACGCGCCTGCCGTCCTGCAGCAATTCGACGCCATCTCCACGCGTAACCGTGCGCATGACGCGCGTGAGTCCAGCGCGCTCGATCGTGCTCAGCTCGCGCGCGAGCGCTTCGTCTAGCGATGGAAGCGTGGAGTTCGCGGCGTTGTCGATCGAAGCGATGTTGCGATTCCTGTCAAAAAAAAGGACCCTGTCGGGTCCCCGTGGCTGATGCGACTGACTGGATTACCGGTGGTGTACGAAGGAAGCGAGCGCAAGTTGAATCTCACGCTGGCCAGCGATGTCGTTCTCCACGTAGAACTCCGTCTCCCACGGCTGATCGGGCCCGTAGCGGGAACGTGGCTGAACTGGAACCACCTGGCGCGCCTTCAACTTCTTTTTTGGAGCCGCTGCGGGACGCTCGCCCTTGGCCTTGTCCAGCTTTGTCAGCGTATCGGAGGGCGTCTTGACCGTAACAGGGCCGGGTTCTTCCGCATGGGAAGTGAGCGGAAGGGCGAAGGTGATGAGCGTACCCACCACAGCCAGCCTTGCGAGGTTCAGCCGAGTCATTCTTTGAATATATGACGAGGTACTCGCAATGGCTACAAACTTGCGTTTTGGGGCCGGTTTTGGTGGGTCGGACCCCGGCCGCATCACACGAACGCCTCGCCAGCGATGCTGGTCCGTAAGGTGTGGACCCGGACGAGAAGCGCCCCGAGCCCGAGTACAGTCGCGATAAACAGCACGATCGAGCCGATGACCGGGAACATCCCGATCAGGAGCAGGAGGACCCCGCCGGTTCCAAAACTCAGGAGCGTTCCGGAGCGTCCGGCCCGTGCGCGCGCCCCGAGCACGTGCTTGCCCAGCCAGATCGCGAGCGTCACCCGGCCGATGTACAGTGAGATCCCGTACACAATGGCAGCCAGCAGCGCGAGCGGCAAGCCGATGATCGTGCACGCCACCAGGACGACGGCAATTGGCAATAGTATGATCCATCCCAACCCAACGATCGCCGACCAGCCCGGCCGCACACCGATAACGTCCGCCGCGTCATCCATCAACCGCGGCAGCAACGCGACGATCACGGCCCCCACGACGAGGAAGCCAAACAGCCAGAGCAGCCCGACGACGTACGCGCCACGCCCGCCCGTCACAGCCGGAAGTGCGGTGGTCGGCCCCGTTACGCGTGCGTGAGGATCGACATGAACCTTGCCGGCCGGGACACGATAGCGCAGGCCGCCCGCGATGGCTGCGCCCGGCCCCAGCATGAGCTCGTCAGCGATGACCTCGACATCGGCGCCGATCGGCCCGTTCAGGACAACGGTGCCTCCGGAGACGAAGACTCCCCCGCGCACGGCGCCATCGACGCGGACCGATCCGCCGGCGAGGTACGCGTTTCTGTCGATTACCGCGTCGCGGTCTATCGTGAGCGCTCCGCCAGCCATTGTAGCATTCCGCGCGACCCCTGCGGTCAGATGAATCCGACCACCGACAGCCCGGAGCGCGCCATGGACGCGCCCGTTTATCGTCTGGCGTCCCCCGATTCCCAGATAGTCGCCGCCGGCCTCTCCCGAGAACCGCACCTCGCCGCCCGCGAGCATGACGTCGCCCGCAACGCTGTCGATCACCTCCGGCGTCGATCCGGAACCCAGCACGTCGTCGCCCCGTCGCACGATTTCATTCTGAGATTGTTGGCGACTGCAGGCAAGGAGAGCAGCGAGCGCTGGAGCGACAAGCGCAAGACCAAGCACGCCAACACGAGCATGATCGCGGACCATCATTCGAGTCTCCCGCAAAAAGGGGGCAGCGCGCGACGAAACGACACTTGAATGTTCCCAATCGTTGGCGGTTTCACTATCCGGAGATTGCCTGTATGTGTGTCCGGGAAAGGGATGGCGTGTGCCGTCCATTCGCCCACCGACGCGATAGTTGCAAGCAGTCAGGGATTCTCTGGCATTAGAGACACCGGATGACTGACAGACACGCCCACGGGGCGGGCCTATTATGGGATGACAAGTACATCTCCCGACTGCTCGAGGATTCTCGATGTCGACACTCACACTCCCGCACGCGGAACAATCGCTGGAAGTCCAGAAGGCGATTCGCGACCTCACCGAAGTCACGCGCGCTGACTTGCCGATGGTCGGCGGGAAAGGCGCCAATCTAGGTGAAATGATTCACGTGGGATTGCCCGTCCCAACAGGCTTTGTCATCACCGTCGACGGTTACGCCCACTTTCGAAACGCATCCGGCATCGCTGGCCAGCTGGATGCGCTTCTGCGATCGGTGCCGGTAAATGACCCCTCCGCCCTGCAGGAGCTGTCGACGCGGCTTCGAGGTCTCGTGCTGCGAGCGGCAATTCCTGACGACATGGCCGGCTCGATCCATGACGCATATGAGCGACTGAGCGCTGCCGCACAATCGCATGCAACCGGAACACCGGATGTCATAGTCGCCGTGCGCTCCTCGGCGACTGCAGAGGATACCACTGCCTTCTCGTTCGCGGGAATGTTCGAGAGCGTGCTCGGCGTGCAGGGCTTTACGGCACTGGCTGATGCCATCCGCGTCTGCTGGGCCTCGACATTCGGGGCACGAGTGCTGTATTACCGCCTGACGCGCGGCATGCCTTCAGAAATGCCTGTTGCGGTGATCGTGCAGCAGATGATTGCGTCCGAAAAGTCCGGCGTGCTCTTCACAGTCGACCCCGCAACCAGAGACGCCACGCACGTAGTGATCGAGGCCGCGTGGGGAGTTGGCGAGGTTGTGGTGGGTGGCCAGGTCACGCCGGACCATTACGTGGTCGACAAGGCCACGGGCCGAGTGCTCGAGCGGAGCACGCCGCGAAAGGATTTTCTGATCGAGCCGCTGCCGACAGGCGGCATGCACCAGGTCGATCTCTCCACCGATCCTCGAATGAACGCGCCGGTTCTCGGTGACGCCGAGATTGCCGAGCTGGTGTCGCTTGCGCGCAAGAGTGAAACGCACTACGGAGCACCGCAGGACATGGAGTTCGCAATCGCCAACTCGCGAATCTATCTCACGCAGACGCGGCCGATTACCACACTGACACCGGCTGCAACGCCATCTGTCGCGGCGACGCCGGCCGCGCCAGCATCCGGTCCAGCGCCCATGCTGCATGGATTGGGCGCAAGCCCCGGAATGGGAACGGGACCGGTCAGGATTCTGCAGACGGTGGGCGAGTCCGCCGCACTGCGTCCAGGTGAGATCCTGGTAACCCGGATGACGTCTCCAGATTGGGTCCCCCTCATGCGTCGCGCAGCGGGGATCGTTACTGATGAAGGTGGCATGACGTCGCACGCCGCGATCGTGTCGCGCGAGCTCGGTATTCCATGCGTCGTGGGCACCCGCGACGCTACACGAATACTGCATGACGGGATGGTCGTTACCGTCAATGGTCGCGAAGGAACGGTGACGGAAGGAGCCTCACGCGCGGCAGCAACTGCACCGCATCCGACGGCGCAAGAGGGAGTCATCTCCACGGGGGCGAGCGCGCCGATCGTGACGGCGACGCGGCTGTATGTGAATCTCGCGGAGCCCGAGCGTGCGGCCGACATCGCGCAACGTGACGTAGATGGTGTTGGGTTGCTGAGAGCCGAATTCATGATGCTGTCCGCGCTCGACGGGATGCACCCACGCGAGATGCTCGCGCGTGGTGGCGGTGACGACTTCGTTCGACGGATGACGGAGAAGCTGCATCTCTTCGCATCTGCGTTCGATCCACGCCCGGTGATCTACCGTGCGATGGACTTTCGGTCCAACGAGTTTCGCAAATTGGCCGGCGGAGCGGCGCACGAGCCCGAGGAGGAGAATCCGATGATCGGTTATCGCGGGTGCTTTCGCTACACCCGTGAGCCCGACCTATTCGCGCTGGAGCTGCGCGCGCTGTCGGAAGTGCGCAAGGACTTCTCGAACCTGCATCTCATGCTCCCCTTTGTCCGCACCGGCTGGGAGATGACTGCGTGCCGCGCGCTGATCGACGCAAGCCCGCTTGGGAAAGATCGACGCATGCAGCTCTGGATCATGGCGGAGGTACCCTCGGTCGTGAGCTGGATGGAAGATTACGCGCGCGCGGGTGTAACCGGCGTGTCGATCGGTTCGAATGATCTCACGCAACTGATGCTTGGCGTCGACCGCGACAGCGCAATGCTGGCGCCATTCTATGACGAGCGCGACCGCGCCGTGCTCGATGCCATCCATACGATCATTACAAGATCGCACGAGCTCGGGATGACGTGCTCGATCTGCGGACAGGCACCGTCGGTTCATCCGGAGTACGCTGCACAGCTCGTGGAATGGGGTATCGACTCGATCTCGGTGAATCCCGACGCCATCGAACAGACGCGGCGAAATATCGCAGCCGCTGAGCAGCGGGTCATCCTTGCAGCCTCACGTCGTACACTACGCTCACCTGCTTCATCGTTTCCCACAGCGCACTGACACCTTACTGGAGATGACCATGCCGCGCAAGAGCATAGCACAACTCTTCGATCTGACTGGCAAGACAGCGGTCATCACCGGCGGATCGATGGGTATAGGCCACGGCATTGCACAGCGCCTTTCCGAAGCTGGCGCTACCGTCGTCATCGCCGACGTCGCCGAGCAGCAGGGAAATGCGTGTGTGGCGGAACTCACGACAGCGAAGCGGCAGGCGTATTTCGTCAAGGCCGATGTAAGTTCCGAAGCTGACGTCCAAAACCTCGTCCGCGAGACGGTCAGGCTCACCGGACGGATCGACATCTTCGTGAGCAACGCGGGGATCTATCCGCAAACGTCGGTGCTCGAGATGGACGTTGCACTCTGGGACAAGGTGCAAGCTGTCAATCTGCGTGGTCTGTTCCTGTGCAATCGCGAAGCGGCGCGATCGATGGCGGCGACCGGCGGCGGCGTCATCATCAATATCGGATCGGTCGATTCCGTGCATCCGAGCATGATCGGGCTCGCCGCCTACGATGCATCCAAGCATGGTGTGTGGGGGTTTACCAAGAACCTTGCGCTCGAAGTGGCCAAGCGGGGGATTCGCGTGAACGCCATCGCGCCGGGCGGCATCGCGACCGAAGGGCTGAAGCAATCGATGGGACAGGAAAAGCTCCGCGACAACATCGAAGCCTTCGAAGCCAGCGTTCCGATGGGACGACTTGGCGAGCCCGACGATATCGCGACGGTCGCGCTCTTTCTCGCCAGCGATGCCTCGTCGTACATGACTGGCGCGCTGGTCGTGGTCGATGGCGGAGTGCTGTTGCGCTAGCGCCCGTCGATGCGGCAGTTGCCGCGAGGAACCATCCCCACCGCGGCGCGCCATATGGCGCGCCGCGGTTTCAGTCGCCGAACGAGACCCCGGTGGCCCGAGCGGTCAACACTGTGTCGTGATTTGGATCCACGCGCTTCTGCTCGCGTAGCGCCTCTTCAATGGGAATAGTAACTATGTGTGGCGATTGCAGTGCTACCATGTGGCCCCACTTCGCGTCCGCAACCGCGCGAACTGCGGCGCCGCCAAATCGTGTAGCGAGCAACCTGTCGTATCCCGTTGGTTGTCCGCCACGCTGCAGGTGGCCGAGCACCATCGAGCGTGACTCCTTACCCGTGCGCTCCTGGATCAGTTCCGCGAGTTGCGCGGCGACGCCGCCAACGCGCACGGCCTGACCCGGTAGCGAAGCGCCGAGCACACCTGCCGCGCGCCCCGCTTCGTGCGCACCCTCGGCCATCACGACGATCGAGAAATGCCGTCCTGCGAGATCGCGCGACACGATCTTCTCGCATACGCGCTCGGGATCGTATGGGATTTCCGGAATCAGGATCACATCAGCCGACCCAGCGAGACCCGCATGCAGTGCGATGAACCCGGTGTTACGTCCCATCACTTCGAGCACGAACACGCGATCGTGCGACTCTGCGGTTGTATGCAGCTTGTCGATCGCTTCCAGCGCGGTCTGCACTGCAGTATCAAAGCCGAACGTCGTGATGGTCCCGCTCACGTCGTTGTCGATCGTTTTGGGGACGCCAACCACCCGCATGCCCTTGTTCGTGAGCTGCTGGGCAATCGAGAGCGATCCATCGCCACCGATCGAGATCAGCGCCTCTATCCCGAGCTCGGATGCGCGCGCGATCAGCTCGTCCGACCGGTCGACGATCTTGTAGCTCCCGTCGCTCTGGAGCACCGGGTACGAGAAGGGATTGCCACGATTGGTAGTGCGGAGGATGGTGCCGCCGAGGTGTCCGATGCCGCGGACGGTCACGCGCGTCAGCGGGACGATATCTTCCTCGCCGAGCAGTCCGGCGTAACCCTTGGTGACACCCAGCACATCCCAGCCACGATCGATAGCGCCAAGGACCGCGGCACGGATCACCGCGTTGAGACCCGGCGCATCTCCGCCGCCGGTGGAAAGAGCGATTCTCACTTTTGCCTTTCTAGCAGATTCACGATGTCTCGATTATGCATTGCGTCATGCGTGGGGCCAGCCGGCCGAGCGCGCGAGCCATGTCGCTACTTCGCGTATTTCTGGTATAGCTCGCGGGCCGCTTCACTCTGCATCCCCTTCAAGACGTTCATCGCGGGCGCGCGCAACACGTTGCGCCACGAGGTCTCTGCCATCACCTCTCCCGCCAACGGCAGCGCGGCGTCACCAGCGACCTTGATGTAGGAAGCTAATGCGGTTCCGCGCACCAGCGGCGACGCATCGGCACGCGCCGCGCTTGCGAGCAGCGAATCGGTGGCAGCACCCGGAAAGCTCGCGAGCGATACCATGGCAATCTGGCGAACGGGCGATGCAGTATCACGCGCCGCCAGGAACACTGCCGCGCGTGCGACCGAATCGGTCGGGAAGGCGGCAAGCGCAGTCACCGCGTGCCCGCGCAATCCTGTGAACGGATCGCTCGCGGCCGCGATTGCCAGAGCGCGAGCGGCAGATCGATCACCCTTCCGAGCAGAGAGCAAGCTGATGGCCTCGTCCCGGGCCGCGACGTCATCGCCGTGCGTCAGCTGATAGTCCAGCATCGCGGTGGATCGCGGAAAATCGCTCAACGCGAGAACCCACGAGCCTTTGTTCCACTCGATCGCGCGCGGCGCCGATGGCATAGCCATCGCGAGATCGCCCTTTCCGTTTCGTACGGACATTGTGCCTCGCACCGGCGCTCCGTCGGTCAGCACTTCCACATCGACGTCGGCGTCGAAAAACCCGGTCAACGAGTCGCGCGGCTGGATCTCGTCCGCATGCAACGACAACCGCGTGGCCGAAGTGTCGTACGACGCGGAGACCCTGAAGACGGGGAATCCGGCGCCGTAAACCCACTGGTCGAAGAACGTCTTGTAATTGCGGCCGGTGCTCTCCTCGAACGCATGCCTCAGATCCTCCGTCACGACGTTCTGATACATGTGCGACTGCGCGTAATGGTGTATCGCCGCCCAGAATACGGAGTCGCCGAGCTGGTGCCGCAGCATCTGCAGCACCGTCGCGCCCTTGGGATAGATGTGACCGCTGAAGAAGATCTCGAGCGGGTCGTTGACGTACCTGTCGTACACGATCGGCCGGCGATTTCGGCGGTCCGCCTGGATGGTCTCCTGCTCGGCCTCCATCCTGTCCCACATCCCTTCATCGACACCGCGCGATGCTTCGCGATACGTCTGCTCCATGAAGGTTGCGAAGCCTTCGTTGAGCCACGCATGCGACCATTCCCGCGTCGTGAGCAGATCTCCGAACCACTGGTGCCCCAGCTCGTGCGACATCAACCCGTCGGCGTTGAACTGCGGCTCGGCCCACGCTGGATGCAGCATGCCGTCGTCATTCTGCGTTGTCGCGCTCACGTTCTCCATGCCGCCGAAGATGAAATCCGGCACAACGCTCTGCGCGTACTTGACCCACGGATACGGAATTCCGGTCTTGCGCGAGAATACGTCGATCGCATCGGGAGTCTTCCCGAACCCGCGCTTCGCAGCCTCGACCGAATCGGGATAGGTCCAGTACTCCACCGGAACGTCGTGCCAGTGATCCCGCACGACCGTGTATTTGCCGGTTACGACGCTCATCAGATACGTCGATGCCGGCTTGGCCTGTGACCAGCTCCACAACGTTCCACCCTTCACGGCACGCTTGCTGATGAGCTTGCCGTTGGACAGTACGCTCTCGCCCGGATCCGTGATGATGGAGATGTCCCAGGTCGTCTTGTCGTCCGGATGATCATAGGTGGGGATCCAGTACCGGTTGTCCTGCGCCTCGCCCTGCGTCCACAGGTAATGATTTCTGTCGATGAAATACGCGCCCTTCTTCGGCTTCAGAGCTTCGTAATCGACCGTGAAGGTCGCTCGCGCACGCGCCGCCAGCGGACGGCGCAGATGAACGGTCAGCGTCTCACCGTCGTAGTCGAACCTGAGCGGCTCGGATCCCATGGAGACTCGCCGGATCGTCATACCGACCGCGTCGAGCGGTACGGCCGTGATGGGATGATCGAGAGCCGCAACGCGCAAGGTCGTCGACCCAACGACCGCGTGACGCGACCAGTCGAATCTCACTCGCAGAGATTGATGCTGAAGATCGTATTCGTGCGGCGGAAGTGTGTGCAAAGTGCCCGCAGGCTCCGGCCCCCACACAATCAGCGCGGTATCCGAGAACGGCGGCACGGCGTTGGTGTCGCTCAACAGCCGCACGTTCGAAATGATTGTCGGCGGCGTTGGTTGAGGGACTTCTGGCCGTGCGGCTGGCGCAGGTGATGGTGTGGGCGCCGGGCGCCCCGCGCAGCCGAGTGCAGCCGCGCCGACGAGGATGGCGAGCCGACGGATCATAGCCATTCGTTGCTCCGAAACGGTTTGATACTGCGCCATGAGACACGATACAGCCGCCAGGCGTTGCTCATGCTACCGTGTCTCATGCGCCATCCATCACACTGCACGCATCGTTCCCACAGAGCATCGAACCGGAAATCCGGATTTACGATTCTCGAGCTGCTTCTGGTAGTGACGATCATAGGCGTTCTCACGGGCGTCGCAATACCGCGAACGCGTTACGCACTCGACCGGATCGCCGTGAGCAATTCTGCGTCCGACGCCACCGCCCTTCTGGAGCTGGCTCGACATCTCGCCATGACGCGCGGCGAACGCGTGAGCGTGGACATCGATTCAGCCCCCGCGCGGCTCACGTTGAGGGCAGGCGTGGACACGATTCGACGGCGCGATGAAAAGGCCATACACGGCGTTCGGTTCGCGCCGAGCCGTTCCCCCGTGGTTTTTTCACAGCTGGGGATGGGACTGGGTGTGTCGAATCTGACCCTCGTCGTCACCCGCGGCTCGGCCGCGGAAACTGTGACCGTCTCGAGACTCGGACGGGTACGCCGATGACGCAGGAAATCGTCATTTCCACGAATGCAGTCTTGGAAAACCGTCATTCCCGCGAACGCGGGAATCCATCTGCTGCCGACCAGCGTCCTGCCGTCATCGCATCCAGAGATCGATAACTTGGATTCCCGCTTTCGCGGGAATGACGAGCGCCCCCGGTGCTCCCTTATTACGCCGCTACGAGTCTACGCGGCCGTCGTACCGAAATCGTAGCCGGGAACGGAGATGCGTGGGATTTCCTGACCGATCACGCGCTCGATGGTGCGTACCATCGCAATCTCGTCCGGTGACATCAGCGTATAAGCATCGCCACTCGACTCGGCGCGGCCTGTACGACCGATGCGGTGCACGTAATCCTCGGGCTCTTGCGGAACGTCGAAGTTGATCACGTGGGTGATGCCCGTCACGTCCAGGCCGCGCTGTGCCACGTCGGTCGCGACCAGAACGCGCATCGTACCGTCCTTGAAGTCGTCCAGCGCACGCGTGCGTTCCTTCTGCGTCTTGTCGCCGTGCATCGCAGTTGCCTGAATACCGGCCTGGCGCAGATCCCGCACGACGCGGTCGGCGCCATGCTTGGTGCGCGTGAAGATCAGAACCGAGTCCATCTCCTTGTTCTTGAGCAGCTCGGTCAACAGCTGAGTCTTCCGGATGCGCGGAACGGGATACACAGCGTGCGTGACGCCGGTCGCAGCCATCGAGCGCCGTCCAACCTGGATCACATGCGGCTTCCGCAAATACTTCCGCGAAAGCGCTTCGACCTCAGGCGGCATCGTCGCGCTGAAGAGCATCGTCTGACGGTATTTCGGGATCTCGGCGACGACCCGGTTGATCTGCGGAGCAAAACCCATGTCGAGCATGCGATCCGCTTCGTCCAGCACCAGAATCTCGAGATCGTCGAACACCACGTTCTGGCGTTCGATATGGTCGAGCAGTCGGCCCGGCGTCGCGATCACTATGTCGATGCCCTTCCTCAGCGCCTTGGTCTGCGGCTCGAGCGCCACGCCACCATAAACAGCCAGCGTCTTGAGGCCCGAGCGCTCAGCGTACTTCCGGAAGTTCTCTTCCACCTGCACGCACAACTCGCGGGTCGGCGTCAGAATCAGCGCCCTGGCCCGATGCGGTCCACCCGTCAGCTGATTCAAAATTGGGAGCGCGAATGCCGCGGTCTTCCCTGTTCCCGTCTGGGCGAGGCCTATGAGATCTCTGCCTTCTAGCGCCAGCGGGATTGCCTGGGCCTGGATTGGTGTCGGATGTACATATCCAGCATCCTGAACCGCTTGCAGAACATCGGGGTTCAACCCGAGGTCCGCGAATGTGAGGGCGGTCTCCTCCAACGTGTTCTCTAAACTCATTTTGATACTAAATATAACCAATTAGCCCCTTGATTGCTTGAGTTACCAGGTCCGGGGCCTCCTCTGGCACCACATGGCCGCAGCCATCGATCACGGTCAGAGAGGCGTGCGGCAGCACCTCCACGTACCGTCGTACCCATCGCCGGATCACAAGATTGTCGTTCCGGCCATCCATTATCGCCGTCGGTGCAGAAATGGTTCCAAAGCCGCGGTCGGTTCCGGCGCTCCACTCGAATCGGTGCAGCAGGTCCCACATGGCCCGCACGAATCCGGGGAACTGGCTCGGCGCCCAGTACTCATCGATATCCTGCGCGGTGGGGCGATACAGACTCCCGTAGACCACGCTGAAGACGGCCGCGATCATGCATCTATGCAGCAGCCGCGGCAGGACCGGCGCGACCGGGCGCGGGGTGAGCGTGCGGAGAATCCTGAGCTCCCACTCTGTGCCGAATCCTGCCGGCGCCAGCAGCGCGAGGGCCGTGACGCGGTCCGGTGCGAGCACCGCCGCCCGCGCGCAGATCGGGCCCCCCATCGAATGCCCCACAAGTATCGCGCGCCCGATCCCGAGCGAATCCATCGCCGACAGAACACATTCAACCTGCGCATCGAGCGTGTAGAGACGCGCGTCGTCCGGCTTGTCGGAAAGGCCGTGACCGGGCAGGTCGATCGCGATCGCGCGCATTCCCGCAGCAGCCAGCAACGGCATCAACCTGCGGAACGAATAGACGGAGCACGCCCATCCATGCACGCAGATCACCACATCGGCGGCGTTCGCATCGCCGGTAGCGATCGCACGAATCGTCGTCGCCCCCGTCTTCAGTGCGAGCGTGTGGTACGAGGTGGTGTAGCGCGAATCACCCGCCGGAAACATTTTCTCCGGCGGGATTCTCCCCGGGATCAGACCAGCTTTATCTGCCAACCAAGGAGTCGCGCGATGAGACCGATCCGGAACGTCACGTCGGTCCAACGCCCGTCTCCCTCCAGATTCGACTCGAGTGGGAACTTGGGCCACGCATACGGATTGGTAGTGGTCGGCTCGCTCGTCCCCTTGTTGTGCGGCCGCCATACGCGATCACGCCCGCAGTCGTCCACGAAACGCTCGAAGAGCTTGAGCCACGTTTCGTTGCGCTTGAGGAAGCCAAGCCGCGCCATGATCTCGAGCCACGTCAGCGCAAATGGAATGTCTGCATCGACGACGTTCTTGTTGTGCAGGAGATCACCCATCACGAGATGCGGCTGCGTGACGATTTCCTTACCGTACATCTGCACGGCTTCCTGGGTCGGCTTGGGCTGCGACAGATATGCGTAGAGCCGCTCCATCTCCGGATAGTGTTCGCTTCGGAAGATGGGCATGTGTGCAACCATCATCAGCGCATATATCGACGGTGGCGACGCGTTCTCCGCCAGAACGTGCCGGTTTCCGATCCGGATCCACGGCTTCTCAGCGAGCGCCGAGTCGAGGTAGGCGTCGATGCGCTCCATCGCGCGACGTGCGGAGCCGCGAAGACGCGGATCTGCTTCGTAGCCGGCGTGTGCGAGCGCAGCGGATGACGCCTCGCGCAGAATCTGGCGACCACGCAGCGCTATGTCGGGCGCCTTCGCGCTCGCACGCAGCTCGTAGAGAAAACGCGGATCCGTGTCTTCCGCCAGGAGACGAAAGAGCGGCCGCCGAGCTTGAGCCAGCGGTGGAGAATCGCGATGCCACCCGTATTCCAGCAGGCGCTCGACCGCCGGGATGGTGCCGAGCCCCTCGATTCCATCCTTGCCCGGCTTGGGAAGTGTGAGCATCCGCTCGCTCCACGTTCCGTCCAGCGATTGCGAAACGGCGATCCTGATTGCGTAAGGCGACGCCAGCGAGAGCGTTTCGAGCTTTGGCCCGGGCGGGAGACGTGCGACGTCCACGAACGCTCGATACTGGATCGGCGGCGCGGCGTGATCGAGAAGCCAATTGAGTGGAAACTCGATCGACGGCTCAGTTGGTTCAGTTGAACCGGTTTCGGTTTCCGGGGCAGCGGACGTCAGCTCGGCCATACGCGCTCACGAATTGGGGTTTGAGGGTCAGATGCATCCGCGCCTCGAACGTTCCGGCCGGTTAGCGCCCATATGCGTCCCGCGCGGCAATTATAGCGCCTTTTTCTGCAAATGCCAGGGGGTAGCATGCTATGTTCTTTACCGACAACGACTTACAGGTTTTGCGAGAACACCGTCATCCCCGCGAAAGCGGTGATCCATTCGGTGCCGACGAACTTCGTGCTATCTGCTCGCCTGTAGATCGATAACATGGATTCCCGCTTTCGCGGGAATGACGAGACGACTCTTTCTACCGCGGCTCCAAGGCGTCCGTATGGTACTTGCTGCCGGGATTCCAGAGGATCCAGCTATGGAATCCATTGTCGTAACCGGCCTTGATCTGTGCTCTGACCTGTGATGCGCCATACGCAGGCGGCCCCAGCGTAAAGTCCTGATACCACGGCACTATCGCGGCCGCGTTCTTCAACCCAGCCGTTCGTCGCTTGACGTCCTTGAGCACGCGATCGATCGTCACGTACGGGTGCGCGTTCGGGCTGGCAAGTCCGTACGTGCCGGGCGCGAAGTGTGATGGATAGACCATGGGAAGCACGACGTCAGCGCGATCGATGAACATCTCCCAGCGCTGTCCGATTCCCATGTCGGTCGTGTCGGTCGCGGTAAGTCCGAAGACGTCGATGGTCATCGGCATGTCATCGGACTTGAGCGAATCGCGCACGACGCCCAGCTGATCATGAATCACCTGCGCACGCGTTCGGCCGTGCGCGAGCGGGAAGGACGCCTCGCGCACCATGCGATCGTCATCCGGAAAGCGCACGTAGTCGAACTGCACTTCACTGAAACCGATGTCGTGCGCTTCGCGCGCGAGATCGATTGCGTATTGCCACACCGCAGGCTGCGTCGGATCCAGCCAGGGATGTCCGTTCTTGTCGAGCCACGGCTTGCCGTCGGCGCGACGTTTTATCGCCCACTCGAGTTTCCGGCCAGCCAGCAGCGGATCCTTCGCAACCACTATGCGCGCGATGGGATATATGTTGTTCGCTCGCAGCGAGTCGAACAGTGCGGCCATGCGCCGGTGGGACATGGGCCGGTTGGTGTCCGCGCCGATCTTCTGCGCGAGTGGTACGCGCGACTTGTACAGCACCAGGCCCCGATCGTCCTTCACATCTATGACGAGCGCGTTTACCTCGGTGCGCTTCGCGATGTCGATCAACTTCCACATGCTGTTGCCGAGCGCCGCCCATCGATTGACGTACAGGCCGCGCAGCGTATCGGGATGCGGCACGTACGTGACGGATGCTGGAACAGTGTCAGGACGCAGCACCGAATCCTTCGCGACACCGGTGTCGTGCGTGCGAGTTGCAGATCGGGGGGCAGAGACGGATTTACCGGTCGTTGCGGATTGCGCCGGCTCGCCGCAGGCGGCGAGCGATGCAAGCGCAAATCCAGCGATCACACCAATTCCCGTCCGCGCATTCAATGAGAGAACGACGCCGCGGCGCCGGTCAGCTATCACGCCTGAGGACTCTCGCCATCTCGTCCTGCGCGTACAGCACGGCATCCACTTCCTTTCCGATCGCCACCGCCTGTTCCGCAACCTGCGTAACGCTGTCGTATGATCGGGTACCTGTCGAGAGACGGCCGACATCCATGCGGAGCTGCCGCATCGCGCTGATCGCGCGATTCAGCTTGTTGTCCGCCGCCGCGCGCCGATTGCGCATCTCGCGCAGCGACACACGCTGACGACGAAGCTGTACCAGCCTGCGCACACGCCCCTCGCTTGCCTCTTCGTCCAGCGGATTCGCCTCCGCTTCCAGCTCGCTGATCTCGCGCTCTATCGCATCACCCATTCCCGGCACGTTCGCGCGGTCCATGTTGTCGATCGCGGATACCAGCTGCTCGATGCGTACGTACAGTGAATCAGCGGATGACGCAACGTCCGGAACGAGCTTGCGCTCTTCGTCCGACAACCCGTTCATCATTCGCTGAATATCTGCGCGTGCGACCGCTGCTTCCTGCACGATCGGGTAGCGCTCGACGACGTCTGCAGAGATGGTGGTATGAAACCCCGTCATTCCCTGCATCGAACCCGGTGCGAGTCCGGACGGCATCGGTGAAAAGGAGGTGAGACCACTTCCGTCACGCATCCGTGCGCGAAGCCGCTCACGCGCGACCTCGCGCTTCTGCGGATCGAACAGCGCACGCGCATCGTCGATCCGTTCGTTCACCACGTCGGCGAAGAGCGCATCGCGTGGCTGGCGAAACACGTCGCGCCAATCATAGCCGCGATTCCACAGCTTGGAGTAGCCGACTGCTATCGTCGCACCCCAGATGGCGTCGATGAAGAAGAACGAATGGTCACCGAAAATGCCGAGCGGTATGAACGCGGCGCTGACGGCGAGCCATGTTATGACTTTCTTGCGATACGCACGAACGGGCTCTGCTTCCCAGCGCGCAAGCTCGACGGCACGCGATGGATTGTAGGTCGGCCGGGCCGGCGTTTGCGGCCGGCTCATCTGCTGCGTGCGGATCGGCTCCGCCGCAGGCCGCGGCTGGTATGGCGAATTGGACGGAACACCGAGCGTCTGTGTCCGGCCGTTGAGCGCATCCACCAGCGCTGTCGCTGTCGGAAACCGATCACTCGGCTCCTTTGCCAGGCAACGCATGATGATCGCGCCAAGGTCTTCAGGCAGGCCCTGCACACGCTCGTTGATCGGACGCGGTTGTTCCGTGAGATGCTTCACGAACATGCCGGGCGTATTCGATGCGACGAACGGGAGATCACCCGACAGCATCTGGTAACCAACAACGCCCAGCGAATAGATGTCGCTACGCCCATCTACACCGCGATCGCCGGCGCACTGCTCCGGGGACATGTAGGCCGGCGTTCCAATCGCGAGACCGGTAGTGGTCAGACGTGTATCATTGCCCTCGCTCACTGCGCGCGCGATTCCGAAATCCGTCACCAGTGCGCGACCGCTGTCGGAATCGAGCAGGATGTTGTCCGGCTTGATGTCGCGGTGTACGACATTGCGCGCGTTCGCGTATGCGAGTGCGTCGGCGACTTCACACAGGATCCGACGCGCTTCTTCCGGAGCCATCGGGCCGCGCTGCCGCAGGCGTTGCGCGATCGTGTCCCCGTTGACGTACCCCATGATGAAGAAGACGAGATTGTCGGCTTCTTCAACCGTGTAAATGGGAACGATCGACGGGTGGCTCAGTTGTGCAGATGTTTCCGCCTCGCGCAAAAAACGCGAACGGATATCCGCGCGATACGCGAGCTCGGGCGGAAGGACCTTTACGGCAACAAGACGCTTGAGCCGGCGATCGCGAGCACGGTAAACAATGCCCATGCCTCCCCGGCCGATCTCCCGATCGAGCTCGTAGTTGGCCTCGAGCACACGACCCAACTGTGCGCGGAGCGCATCGTCAGGCCGGTTTGGCAGACTTTCGGGCTCGGTCATCCGTCAGACCGGCATGCTACCATAAAGAATCCTGCCGTGCTGGCGTGGAACTTGGTGCTCGGAATATGCAATTTAGCGTCATCGGGGCCGTTGCGCGTTAGACACGCGATACGGCTCACGGTTTGCGCCAAATGGCAGAGTCGATCAGATCCCTCGATCGACTGCCACTCGGCGTCCACGACGAATCCGATAATTCCATCATGGCACAACGTCAGACTATCCCTGTTCTTCCTTTGAGAGGAACGGTCATGTTCCCCGGCCTCACATCGCCCATATCGGCGGGTCGCCCGGGAACCTTACGAGCAATCGAGTCGGCCCTCAAGGCCGACCGGCTCGTTTTCGCCGTCGCGCAGCGCGATAACAGCGACGAGCCGACGGCGGACATCCTTTACTCCATGGGTGTCATCGCCCGGATCGGGCAGATCCAGCGCGGCCTGGGCGGCGTCCAGCTCCTGCTCCAGGGCGAGCAGCGCGCCACTGCCCTGCAATACACCACGACCGAGGGCTTCCTGAGCGCCGTGGTCGTTCCCGCCGAGGAAATGAATCCAGTCGACGAGAACGACGCCGCCTTCGAGGCTCTCGAAAAGGAGACGCGCGAGCGGGCCGGCGAGCTGGGTGAGAAGCGCGGCCTCCCCGAAGAGGTCGTCCACCAGGTCCTGGAATCGGTCACCGAGCCGGGGCGCTTTGCCGACCTCGTTGCCGGCTACATCGATTTGCCGGTGGCAGAAAAGCAGGGCCTTCTCGAGACACTGAGTGTCGAGGAGCGACTGCGCCGCGTGCTGGTTCAGGTGCAGCGCCAGATCGAGATGCTCGAGGCCCAGGAGGACATCAAGTCGCAGGTCCAGGAAGAACTGGGCGAGCGGCAGCGTGAGATGTATCTCCGCGAACAGATGAAGGCGATCCAGAAGGAGCTGGGCGACGGAGACTCGTCCAAGGAAGTCGAGGAGCTGCGGGAGAAGCTTTCCACGCTGCACCTTCCCAAGGAAGGCCGCGCGGAAGTCGAGCGCGAGCTGGGCAGATTGGAGCGGTCGGGCCGGGAGTCCATGGAGGCCCAGGTCATCCGCACCTACCTCGAATGGATCGCCGAGCTCCCCTGGAACGAACGCTCGAACGACGACCTCGATCTCAAGCATGCGACCGAGGTTCTGGATGCAGACCACTACGGGCTTCAGGACGTGAAGGACCGCGTCCTCGAATTCCTGGCGGTTCGTCAGCTCAGGGCCCAGCAGCTGGCCGAAGAGGTCAAGGAAACTGGGGCTGTACCTGCCGAGAAGCTGCGCGTCGAAAAGGACGAGGCGACCCCAGCGCTCGGCGAAGAGCCAGAGTCGGAGCCGATCACTGATGAGAAGGAGGTCAAATCTCGCGCGATGGCGAAAGGCCCGATTCTCCTGTTCGTTGGACCGCCCGGTACGGGTAAGACGTCCATCGCCAAGTCGATCGCACACTCGCTCGGCCGCGAATACGTGCGCATCGCGTTGGGCGGCGCGCGTGACGAGGCAGATATTCGCGGACACCGCCGCACCTACGTCGGCGCGATGCCCGGTCGAATTCTGCAGGGGATGAAGCAGGCTGGAACCAGGAATCCTGTCTTCCTGCTGGACGAGGTGGACAAGCTTGGCGTGTCGTATCAGGGCGATCCATCGTCGGCGCTGCTCGAGGTTCTCGATCCAGCGCAGAACGATTCGTTCACCGATCACTATCTCAACATTCCGTTCGATCTCAGCGAGGTGTTGTTCATCGCGACCGCGAACTTCATTCAGAACATCCCGGGTCCACTGCTCGACCGCATGGAAGTCGTCGATTTCGCCGGCTACACCGAGCGTGAGAAGGCGGAGATCGCGAAGAAGTATCTGCTTCCGAAGCAACTGGAAGAGAGCGGCCTTAACGACAAGGGCATCGAGTTCACCGATGATGCGGTGATGTCGGTGGTGTCGAACTACACTCGTGAAGCTGGCGTTCGTCAGCTCGAGCGTCAGATCGGCGCGGTAGCACGGAAACTTGCGCGCAAGATCGCGAGCAAGGACGAAGTGCCGAAGGTCGTGGATGCGGACGAAGTTCGTACTCTGCTCGGCAGACCGAAGGTGCATCCGGAGCACATTCAGGCGCAGAACGAAGTGGGTGTCGCGACCGGGATGTACTACACGCCGATGGGCGGCGACATCATGTTCGTCGAGGCGTCGATCAGGCGCTTCTACGGCAACCGCTCGAACGACAGCGTGGAGACGGCAGGGCCGGGCGGCGCGGTGTCGCTCATCCTGACAGGTCAACTGGGCGACGTCATGAAGGAGTCGGCGCGTGCAGCGTTCACCTATGCAACGAACAACGCAGCGCGACTTGGCATTCCGAAAGACAGACTCGGTTCCATCGAAGCGCACATCCACGTCCCCGCGGGAGCAATTCCAAAGGACGGACCGAGTGCCGGACTCGCCATTGCAACAGCACTCGTATCGGAGATGAGCGATCGTCCGGTTCGTCGCGACGTTGCGATGACGGGCGAGATCACACTACGTGGTCGCGCGTTGCCGATCGGCGGATTGAAGGAGAAGGTGCTCGGTGCTCACCGCGCCGGCATCAAGCACATCATTCTGCCCAAGGCAAACGAGCCCGACATCGAGGACATTCCCGAGGAAGTGAGGTCGCAGCTGACCTTCCATCCGGTGGAGACGCTGACCGAGGTGCTGCAATACGCACTGGAGCCGGCGAAGGAAGAGGCTCCATTATCGGTGGCGGTGTAGTAGACAAATTCGTCATTCCCGCTGTAGGGCGCGGATGCATCCGCGCCTCGGGAATCCATGTTATCGAGCTAAAGTCGTCATTCCCGCGAAAGCGGGAATCCATGTTATCGATCTCTGGATGCGATGATACCAGGAAGCTGATCGGCAACAGATGGATTCCCGCTTTCGCGGGAATGACGTGTCACATATACAAGCTACCGTACGTACTCGTACAGTCCCACCAACCCGACCGCGAGGCCACCGATCGCGATCGCCGTTCCGGCGTTGTCGCCGATCAACAGACCAGCGACGAGTCCTGCCCCGCCCACTGCCATCAGTGCAACGCCTTCGCCCTGGTGCAAACCTGCCGCGGCGGCCGTGTTTACGGCGAGCGGGGCATTCGCATCGGCCTTGACGTTGATGCCGGCTACGTCCGGCCGGACCATCGACGGCGCGGTTGCCGGGGCCAACGCAACTACCGGGGCCGGCGACGCCGGCGCGAGCGTGGCTGGTCCAGAAAAGCTCTGGGCGGCTAGCGCAGCGGGAGCAAGTGCGACGGCTACAGCTAGCGAAGCGAACAGATGTCTCATTGGGTTCCTCTTTTCATTGTGGTGTGGCGTCCAAGTTACGTGGCGACCGGCCTCTTCGCTGTCACGGTGACGCGGATAGGCTTATCGCAATCGCCGCGCCGCGATCGTCAAAATAGATTTCCGGCAGTGATATCCTCAAAAAACTCGATCGGCTTCATCGCAGCTGGATTTGCCGGCATTCTCGTCCTCGCTACCTCCATACTCGGGGGGACGCCCATCCTGAACGCCGAGACGGGCCTTCCGGTCGCCGACGCGACCCTCATCCACTCGGCGGCCTACACGATGCTCGCGCCGATCTGCACGGTGCTGGACGCCCTGACCTTGCTGTCGCTGCAACAGCATGCGGCGGTGCTCGCGACCGCTGTCCTTTGCGTCATCATCTGGAGAGTGTTGCGCGCGCGGTCAGTACGCACATCAATTTTGCGTGAAGCCGGAGTTGCACTCGCGATGCTGGGGACGATCGTGATCGTTTACGGGGCCGGAGCGGTGATTCCGCGGCCGATGGCGGCGATCATGATGCACGATCCCAATGATGTCGTGATCGACTTTCACAGTCACACCAACTCTTCGTGGGACGGAAGGTCATGGTTCACGCCGGAGCGCAATCGCGCCTGGCACGCCGGCGCGGGATTCGATGTTGCATACGTCACCGACCACAAGAGTCTTGCAGGCGCGTTGGCCGGAATGCGACGCAATCCTCCCCACGCTGGTGACGGAACCACGTTGCTGCCCGGCCTCGAAGCGCGCGACCAGTACGAGCACATAGTCGCTATCGGAATTGACTCGACGTTCCCGATCGATCCAAAGGGCAACTGGCACGATCCGGAACGCGATACGGCCCTTGCCGTGACCGCCGCGGCACCGCTGCTCATTCTCACGATTCCCGGTAACATCGACATGATCCCGGAGAACGAGAAGCATGGATTCGCGCGACTCTATGCTGTCGAACTGAGCGACGCAGCTCCGAAAGGGGTTGGCGTCATCCAGAAGCGGAGAGCGGCGATCATGCGATTCGCGGACACGCTGAACCTCGCCGTCGTTGCAGGATCTGACAATCACGGTTACGGCAGCACCGCCGCAGGCTGGAGCGTGATGCAGATTCCAGACTGGCGCGCGATGAACGCGACACAACTCGATTCGGCGATTCAGCGCGGGATCAGGATCGAGCGGCGCCACGCGGTGCGCGTTTACGTACGAGACACTCCGGATCCCGGCTCGTCCACTCTCGCAACGCTATTCACGGCACCACTCGTAATCTGGCGCGTACTCATCGATCTCGACTGGGCGGAGCGTATCTCATGGCTCGGCTGGATCGTGCTTATCGCTTCGATTGCGACCATGCTGAGCTCGCGCGCGGCCCTCGATACGATTCCACCGGCAGCACGCAGGAATCCCGAGAAGACCTGAACTGGATCTCTCGCTTCGAGCCGATCCATCTCGCCGAGCGATGTCAGGATCTCGCGACGCATCTTGAGGGCGATTGGTGAGACAACCAGCAGCGCATTGAAGCGTGCATCGTACCGAGCCCCGAGCCCTTCGATGAGCGCGGCGGTGCGCGCGAAGTACACCATGTCGGGCGGGAGTATCACGGGGAAGTCGTACAGCGTTTCGAGCACCTGATCTGCCAGCAGTTCACGCTCGACGAACTCGATCCGCTCCTGTGCGGTGGTGCGCTCGAACGCGACGCCGAGCAGGGTTTCCACGAGTCGCACGATGACGTGCCGGTCGACACCTTCCTGAACCAGGCCGAGTGAGTAGAAGCCATCGACGACGCCTGACGCGTCCTTCTTGATTGCGGCGAAGACGGTGCGCACCAGCGCGAGGCGCGTCGATCGCGGAACGTCGACGACGAGTCCGAAGTCGAGCAGGACGACGCGTCCGTCGTCGCCCCACAGAAGATTTCCCGGGTGCGGATCCGCGTGAAAGAAGCCGTCGACCAGCATCATCTGCACGTACAGCTCCATCACCGTGCGCACCAGATATTCGGTATCGACCTTGCCGCTCGCGATCAGCGGTGCAAGTGCATCGATACGCGTTCCAGCCATGTACTCGAGCACGAGAGTGCGTTGCCGCGTCATCTCGGCGAACACGATCGGCACAGCGACCTTGGGATTGAACGCGAAGTTGGTGCGAATGCGCTCGGCGTATTCGCCTTCCTTGCGGAAGTCCATCTCGTCACCGATTCTGCGCGCAAATTCCGCGAGTATGGCGCGCAGCCCGAGCACGTGCGGATTGGGGAAGAAGCGCTCCGCGCACCGAAGGATGAAGTCGGACGCCTTGACGTCGGACGCGACGGTTCGTTCGATGTGCGGACGCAGCACCTTCACGACGACGTCGATGCCTAGATAGCGTGCGCGATGGACCTGGCCGAGCGATGCGGAGGCGAGCGGAACGCGATGCCAGTCGGTGAAGATATCGGTTGCCGGACGCCCATAGCTTTCGAGAATTACCTGCTCTATCTGCTCGACCGGTACGGGCGGAACGCGGTCGGTTAGCGTACTGACAGCGCTCAGATAGGGCTCGGGCAGGAGATCCGCGCGGCCGGCGAAGATCTGGCCGATCTTGACGAAGCTGGGCCCGAGTTTCGCAATCGTCGCGACGAGGCGTTCCGCGCGGCGCGCATGAAACGACTTGCTGCGCTTCGCCGGGAGGCCGATCACGATCCAGCGCCTCACATCGCGCCGGAACGAGAGGATGAATGGAAGCACGCGCGATAGCACGTACAGCGTGCGCATATATTTCTATGGTTCAGGTAGCATCGGGAAGACGCATCCGCCTTCGGGACAAACTAGCGATGGGAACGGCCCAGCACACGCACGATCAGCACGATACCGGCCATAAGCATGGCCACGGGCACGACCATGGGCACGACCATGGGCACGGCCACGGCCACGGCGACCATGAACACTCCCACGGGGTGGTGGACCCGTCCATCGCCAGCTCCGAGCGTGGGTTGTGGGCGGTAAAGTGGTCCGGGATTCTCCTGCTGGCCATCAGCATCGTGGAGCTCACCGTAGTCGCGATGTCGCACAGTACCGCGTTGCTCGCCGACATGATCCACAATTTCGGCGACTTCGCCACCGTGGTCCCGCTCTGGGTCGCGTTCGCGCTCATGCGTCGAGAGCCGGGCCGAGGCTTCTCGTTCGGCTACGGACGTGTGGAGGACCTGGCTGGCGTGCTCGTGGTGGCCGTGCTGTTCATGAATGCGTTGTTCGCGGGCTACGAGACGATCTCCCGCATCGTGAATCCGCAACCCATCGGTCACCTGGGAATCGTCGCTATCGCATCGATCGTGAGCTTCGTCGGTAACGAGAGCGTCGCGATAATTCGGATAAAGGTCGGCCGCGAGATCGCAAGCGCAGCACTCATCGCCGATGGCCATCACGCCCGCGCTGATGCCTGGACAGCGCTTGCCGTTCTGGCCGGTGCAACTGGCGTCTATCTCGGATTCCCGATCGCCGATCCGATTGCAGGCATCGTCATCACCATCGCCATTTTTGGAATCGTGTGGACGAGTGCCAAGACGATCTTTACGCGCATACTCGACGGTGTCGATCCCGAGACGCTGGATCAGCTTCGCGCCGCGGCGCTGGAGGTGAGCGGAGTGAAGGACATCACCGATCTGCGTGCGCGATGGATGGGGCATCAGCTGTATGCGGAAGCGAGCGTCGTTGTTGCGTCATCGCTGAGCGTGGGAGAGGCACATACCATCGCTGCGGCGGTTGAGCATCAGCTCGTGCATCACGTGCCACATGTGAGTAACGCTCTGATTCACGTCTGTCCGGCGGGGAATGTCGGGGCGGAGTTTCACGCGGTCGATCCGGAGTGTGGGGATTGCGACACAACCGAGCAGCCTGATCTGGCAATCGCTACGCACTCGACCCCGGTCAGGGGGGTCTAACAGCTTTCAGGGACCACTTACGCACCCTGGCGCAATATCTCGCCGAGCACGCGCGTCGCACCGGTGATGACGGTCTCGTCGGATCCGCCGAAGCCAAGCAGCAATCCGGTCTGACACGCATCTCCTGCGTAGCAGGTCGACAGCGCGGCCCCTGATAGTCCTCTCGCGATCATGCGTCGAACGACATCACGATCATCGACACCGTCGTGCAGCAGAGTCGAAATATGCAGCCCGGCGTCGGCGTTGTGGATCGTGAGATGATCAGCACAGTGCGCGGCGAGCCCTTCCAGTAGTGCGCCGCGCCGGCTCAGATACAGTGCGCGCATGCGACGAAGATGTCGGGCGAAGTGGCCCTCGCGTATGAAATCCGTGAGCGCCAGCTGATAAAGGGTCGGGGAAAATATGTCGAGCGCCTCGCGCGCAGCGAGGAATTCGTCCCGGAGCGAAGGCGGAACCACGATGTAGCCAACACGAATCGACGGGAACAGCACCTTGCTGAAGGTGCCTATGTAGATCACGCGCTCGTGTGCGTCCATTCCCTGCAGCGCACCCAATGGACGGCTCACATACCGGAACTCGCTGTCATAATCGTCTTCGAGGATCCACGCGGAATGTCGCGTCGCCCACTCGATAAGCTCCAGGCGGCGCGTTGCGGTCATCGCCGTTCCTATGGGATACTGATGCGACGGCGTAACGTACGCCGCGCGTACTTTCGATCCAAGTGCGTTCAGCGAGTCTATCTGAATACCTTCATGATCGATGGGAACCGGCGCGATGACCGCTCCGCGTGTTGCGAGCGCGGAATGCGCACCAGGATATCCCGGCTCCTCCATAGCCACGATGTCGCTGCGACCGAGCAGCGCCGCCGCGCAGATGCACAACGCCGCTTGCGAGCCAGACACGATGAGCACCTGCTCGGCCTCGCATCGCACGGCGCGTGCGGTGCGCAGGTGCTCTGCTACCGCGGCCCTGAATGACGCTACGCCGGCGGGATCACCATACGCCATTCGCGCCGGCGTGAGCGCTCTCGCGTGACGAGCGACCAGCCGCGACCAGATCGTGTGCGGGAACTGGTCGAGCGCGGGCAGACTGACCCGAAACGGACGGAACCCGCCATCATCCCGGTGACGTGGCAGCGGATCGGCTAGATGCCGGCCCCGCCCGGTCCGCGCTGTCCGCGATGGCGAGTGTTTCGTGGATCGCCGGGACTGTATCGGAGATACGGAGCGGAGCGCATCATCCGGCACCGAGACGCTCACGAAGGTTCCGGATCCGATGCGACCCTCGAGATACCCTTCGTGCAGCAGTTGATCGTAGGCCGTGAGCACTGGCAGCCGCGACACGCCGAGGTCAGTCGCGAGTGCGCGTGTGGAAGGCACGCGTTGTCCCGCGCGGAGCAGCCCTGCAAGAATGGCATTTCGAATCCCGTCGTAGATCTGCTGCTGGAGGGGAGTCGCCAATTCCCGATCGATGGGCAGGAGCGAAAGGATCTCAGGGCTCGCGGTGGTTTTCACGTCCGGAGAGTCGTCAAAGTGGTCATGCCGAAAAGATAATAAATGGCGCTGGTGGACAGCCCAGTGGCGGGCAATCATCCGTCAATGACGACCGCCCGTGAATTCGCCCCGCCGACGATTCCTACTCTATGTGACGGATCTCACGATTTCGACTTTCTGCATGGTCGATGGAAGGTTCGCCATCGGCTGCTGCGCAACCCACTTTCGGGCTCGAGCGAGTGGTACGAGTGCGCGGGGACGGCGGTGGAGCGGCCGCTGTGGAATGGCGATGTGAACGTCGAAGAGATCGACATCGAGGCGCCTGGTGGCCGGCTGCGCGTTCTCGTGCTGCGTATCTACAGTCCGCTATCGCGACAATGGGCAATACACCGCTCCACCGCCAGCAACGGCGCACTCGACCAGCCGATGATGGTCGGCGATTTCAGCAACGGGTATGGCGAATTCCACAATCAGGACGAATGCGGCATCCTCGTCCGATTCCACTGGCGAAAGATCACGCGAGACAGGTGTCGATGGGAACAGGCATACTCGGCGGACGAGGGCAGGACGTGGGAAACGAACTGGATAATGGATTTCACACGTGAGCGGAACGGGGAGCATGCGAAGATATTTGCGCTACTGTAGTCTGCTCGTGATGTTGCTGCCATCACGCATGCTGGCTCAGGCCGGTTCCGATAGCATTCGGCAGTCTCTCAGCGACGCGTGGTGGACTGGGCCCGTTGCGGCAGCAGGCGCGGGAACGTTACCGCCAGGACACCTCCTGTTCGAGCCGTATTTCTATGACGTGCGCACCGCTCATGCACACAGCTATGGATCGAGCGCGTTCGTTGTATACGGACTCGCAGATCGTGTGGCGCTCGGGTTCATTCCCGTCGTTGGGTACAACAAACTGAATAAGGGTTCCAGCGGCGGACGGAGCAGCTCGCGTGTCGGGGTGGGGGATGTCAGCCTACTCACGCAGTACCGGCTCACACAGTTTCATGAAGGCAGCTGGATCCCGACCATTTCCGCCCTGGTCCAGGAGACATTTCCCACTGGCAAGTACGATCGACTGGGAGACCGGCCGAGCGATGGGTTGGGCCAGGGAGCTTACACGACGACGTTGTCGATCTACTCGCAGACGTATTTCTGGATGCCAACCGGCCGGATACTCCGTACGCGCCTCGATCTGTCGCAGGCGTTCTCGAATGCTGCGACGGTGCGAGACGTGAGCGTGTACGGCACAGAGGCTGGGTTTCGCGGACATGCGAAACCCGGAGGTTCGTTCTTCGCAGATGCATCAGCGGAGTACAGTCTGACAACGAGATGGGTGTTGGCGCTGGACGTCAACTACGGACAGCGTGCCGGTACGAAAGTCAGTGGATATGACGTTTTGAGTTCAGTCAGCGGACAGAGCTCGCAAGGCATCACCACGAGATCTGGGTGGAGTGACGCAATCGGGTTCATACCGGCCGTGGAGTACAACTGGACTCCGAATCTGGGAGTGATCTTCGGAGTGCGCAGGATCTTGCCGGGCAGGAATTCGTCCGGGTCAGTAACGCCGGTGATGGCGATAAACTTCGTGCGCTAGATGTGTACCGTCGAGTCGTCGTCGCTTCGCAGCCCGCGGGATAGGAATACCCCCTGATGGAATAAATCGGCGGCCACCGAGGTCTTTATGTAATCGCAACTCTCAACCAAAAGACCCATGGCCATCATAAATAATCGTGCTCGAGACAATGTCGCGTCAACCGACTCTCGGGAGGAATCCGACCCGGTCAACGAGGAGTCGTCTTCGGACGGGGTGGACCGTCGTCACTTTCTCAGCTGCATGGCGTGGGCGGGAACGGGCATGTTGTGGACGTTGAGCGGCGGCGTCCCACGATCCTCGCCATTGGGCGCCGAGTCGCTGCTGAAGGAAAGATCGAAGGGCGATCTCTTCTTCATGCAGATCAGCGACAGCCACATTGGATTCGACAAGGCTGCCAATACCGACGTTACCGAGACGATGCGAGCGGCGATCGCGAAGATAAATGCGTTGCCGGTTCAGCCCGCATTCCTGCTCCACACCGGCGACATCTCGCATCTGTCCAAGCCTTCCGAATTTGATACCGCGGACCAGGTGTTGCTGGAGGCTCGCGCCGGCAAGACGTTCTTCGTACCCGGTGAGCACGACGTGAGCGTGGACGGCGGCGCGAGTTATCTGGACCGCTACGGCAAGGGAACGCAGCGCGGACGCGTCGGTGGTGGATGGTACAGCTTCGATCACAGCGGCGTCCACTTCATGGGTCTCGTGAACGTCCTCGATCTCAAGGCTGGTGGACTTGGCTCACTTGGCGCTGAACAGCTGGAATGGATAGAAAAGGATGTGAGGCACCTCTCCAGCAGCACACCGATCGTCGTCTTCGCCCACGTCCCGCTATGGAGCGTGTATCCTGCGTGGGGCTGGGGGACCGACGACGGTGCTCGCGCTCTCGGTCATCTGAAACGCTTCGGTTCCGTCACCGTACTGAACGGGCACATCCACCAGACCATGCAAAAGGTGGAGGGAAACGTGTCGTTCCACACGGCACTCTCCACCGCGTTTCCGCAGCCGCGTCCCAGCACCGCGCCGGCGCCGGGACCAATGACAGTTCCCGCAGGTCAGCTCCGCGACGTGCTGGGTGTGCGCGAGGTCCGTTACATTCCCGCACACCGGCATCTGGCAGTGATCGATCATACCCTCTCCGGGAATTCACCTGATGCAGCGTTTGCGGCAGGAGAGGCCAATGCGCGTGCACACGCGACACAAACGGTTGGCGCCGCGTCAGCCGCGCCGGCTGGTGCGAACGAGATCGGCATCGACAATTTCGCCTTTGCGCCCAGGGTTCTGACCGTTCCGGTCGGCGCGAGCGTGACGTGGCGAAACAAGGACGACGTGCCCCACAGGATCCAGAGTGCCGACAAGCGTTTCGATCCGTCGCCGCTCCTCGATACGAAGGCAACGTACACCGCTCGCTTCACCAGGGCGGGAGAGTATCGCTATTTTTGTTCGCTACATCCTGTGATGCAGGGTACGATTATCGTTCAATGACCGCGTCGTATCCATGATGAGACGCAACGCCAATGTAGAACCGCCGACAGCAACCGACATTACGACGCGCGCTCCTGACCACGCACAGGAGTACGGGTTCGAACGCGTCGTGCTGCCGCACCTCTCTGCCGGATTCACCCTGGCACGATATCTCACCGGGAACGCTCAGGATGCAGAGGATGCGGTGCAGGACGCAATCGTTCGCGCGATGAGATACTTCCACACGTTGCGGGGCGACGATGCTCGGCCGTGGTTCCTCACCATCGTGAGACGGGTGTGTCTCACGAGCTACAGTGTCGACTATCGGGCAAGAGAGAACAGTCTTTCTGTGGACGAGCCGGCGCTTCAGTTGATCGACGGCGAAGAGACACCCGACACGGCACTGCAGCGCTCGCTCGTCCGCGATCGTGTCCGCGAGGCTGTCGATCGGCTTCCACCTCTGCTGCGCGAGGCCATAGTGCTGCGAGAACTACAGGGCTGTGCGTACGGCGAGATCGCGATGATCACCGACGTTCCAATCGGCACCGTGATGTCGCGCCTGTCGCGCGCGCGCGAGCGACTGGCTGCATTGCTGCAGGGCGTCGTGGACATGGGAGATGTTGCATGAGCGATGAAACGACTGATCGTCCCGATCTGAGCACTGCGTTGCGCGGCGCACTCCCCACTTACGAAGCGCCGGCAGCGCTTTCAGCGTGGGCAACCGAGCAGGCGCGCCGATACGACACGGAGTCGCGCGGTGAATCTGCTCGCGTGCCCGAGCGTAACCGTGCCAGGACGTCCTCCGTTGCGCGCTGGCAGATGGCCGCGGCTCTTCTCTGTGCTGCGGCGCTCGGCTGGGCTGGAGCAACTCTGCGCACCGTCACGCACGGAATATCTGCATCGGATCAGACCGCCAGCGCGCTGGTCGACACGCACATCCGATCGCTCCTGCCCGGACATCTCATCGACGTCCAATCCAGCGACCGGCATACCGTGAAGCCGTGGTTCGCTGGCCGCATAGACATCTCACCACCGGTCATGGACCTGGCATCGAAAGGCTTTCCGTTGATCGGAGGTCGGCTCGACTATGTCCAGGGACATTCGGCGGCAGCGATCGTCTACGGTCGGCGGCTTCATATGATAAATCTGTTCGTGTGGCGCTCCCTTCCTGGCGAGCAGGCCGCAACGTCGACAGTAAGGGATGGATACGCAATACTTCACTGGACTACCGGGGATCTCAGCTACTGGGCTGTATCCGATGCAGCTCCTGCCGAGCTCGACGCGTTTCGGGCGGCGTATTTGGAGGAAGCGTCGCCACCACCTGCGTCACGCTGATCGATGCCAGTCAGCTAGAATACCAGCGCGCCACCCTTGAACGCAGTCCACGGATCCAGCTTCAGTGAATCCGGCTCGGTTCCTTCCACCCAGTACTCG
>DAHUXM010000034.1 GCA_027307165.1 Gemmatimonadota bacterium
GCTGCCCGAGGGTATGGAGATGGTGATGCCGGGCGACAACGTCCAGATGACGATCGAGCTGATAACGCCGATCGCTATGGACGAGGGGCTCAGGTTCGCCATCCGCGAGGGCGGCCGCACCGTCGGTGCCGGCGTCGTCGCTAAAATTCTGCAATAACAGGATCGTATAATGGCTGGCAAAATTCGCATTCGGCTCAAGGCTTTCGATCACGCGGTGATCGATCAGGCATCGGCTGACATCGTACGCACCGCCGAGAAGACCGGTGCGTCGGTTTCGGGACCGATTCCGCTTCCGACCAAGACGCAGCGCTGGACGGTTCTCCGTTCTCCGCACGTCGACAAGAAGTCGCGCGAGCAGTTCGAGCTGAAGACGCACAAGCGCCTCATCGATATTCTCGATTCGAAGGCGCAGACTGTTGACGCGCTTACGAAGCTGGATCTGCCGGCTGGTGTGGACGTCGAGATCAAGGTCGAGTAGAACTACAATGATTGGAATCATCGGCAGAAAGCTGGGCATGACCCAGATATTCAACGAGCAGGGCCAGCAGATTCCCTGCACGGTCGTAGAGGCGACACCCAATCCGGTGTTGCTCGTGACCAGCAAGGAAGAGTCGGGCTTCGCGTCGGTGCAGCTCGGTTTCGGCACGCAGCGCGTTGCGCGCGATTCGAAGCAGAACGAGCGCACGCCGCGCGGCCACCGCGCGAACAAGGCTGAGATCGGTCATGCGAAGAAGGCCGGCCTCGACGCGCCACCGCACACGCTCAAGTCGTTCCGCATCGACGACGCGCCTGGCAAGGATCCCGAGATCCCGACTTATAACGTCGGCGACATGATCGACATTTCGATCTTTGCGCCGGGCGATACGGTCAAGGTCACGGGCACCACCAAGGGTCGCGGCTTCCAGGGCGTCGTGAAGCGCTGGGGCTTCGGCGGCGGACCGAACACGCACGGCAACACCAAGCATCGCCGTCCTGGCTCGATCGGACCTGGTACGGATCCGTCCCGCGTCATCAAGGGCAAGAAGATGCCTGGCCGTTATGGTGACGAGCGCCACACGCAGACGCATCTCCGCGTCGAGAAGATCGACATGGAGCGTAACCTGATCTACATCCGCGGCAGCATCGCCGGTCCCCGCAGCGGGATCGTGATGATCCGCAAGCAGGCTTAATCATGGCTGACACAGAAAACACCGAACAGGAAGTGATTGCGCGTACCGCGGCTGCGTACACCGGCGGTGGCACGCAGCGCGATGCAGTAACGCTTCCGACCGATCTGTTCGACGGCACCATCAACTTCCCGGTGATGCATCACGCGGTCAAGGCGTATCTCGCCAACCAGCGTCAGGGCACCGCGTCGACCAAGACGCGCGGCGTGGTTACAGGTGGTAATCAGAAGCCGTGGAAGCAGAAGGGGACCGGTCGTGCTCGTCAGGGCTCAACGCGTGCTCCGCACTGGGTCGGTGGCGGTACGGTCTTCGGTCCGACGCCGCGCGATTACACGATGGGCACGAACAAGAAGGTGAAGGTTCTCGCTCGCAAGAGCGCTCTAAATGCACGCGCTTCCGAAGATTCGCTGTTCGTGATCGATCGCTTCGACTACGACGCGCCCAAGACGGCGCAGTTGCTCGGATTGCTCGAGTCGCTCGGTGTGAACGGGAAGAAGGTTCTCATTCTCACCGATGGCGTGAACAGGAACGTGTATCTCAGCTGCCGCAATCTCCCGAGCGCGCACGTGATGCCGTTCTCCGACGCTTCGACGTACCACATTCTGTGGAGCGACGTCGTGCTCGTCGAGTCCGGCGCGATCGGCCAGTCTCTCGCTCCGGTTGCCGAGGGTGAGAAGCCCGCGCGCAAGACCGCCGCGAAGAAGGCACCAGCGGCAAAGAAGACTGCCGCTGCCAAGAAGACGACGGCCAGAAAGACTTCGGCCAAGAAGGAGAAGTAGCACATGGCAACAATGTTCCGCACCATCGTTCGTCCGATCATGACCGAGAAGACTTCGGCGGCCTATCAGGATCGCCAGGAGTACACGTTCGAGGTCTCGCCTGACTCGAACAAGACGGCGATCAGACAGGCAATCGAGAAGCTCTTCGGCGTGACCGTGACTGGCGTGCAGACGATGAACTGCCGCGGCAGAACACGTCGCGTCGGCCAGTCGGTCGGCAAGCGCGCGAATTGGAAAAAGGCCATCGTGACGCTGAAGCAGGGCGACACGATCGACATCTTCGAGGGTTAAGCAGCCACCATGGCAATTCGTCAGTTCAAGCCGGTCACGAAGAGCTCGCGTTTCCGCTCCGTGTCGGATTTCGCCGAGATCACGCGCAGCACGCCTGAGAAGTCGCTCATCGAGCCGCTTCCCAAGTCGGGGGGGCGTGACAATCACGGCCACATAGCGATGCGTCGCATCGGCGGCGGTCACAAGCGTCAGTATCGCAAGATCGATTTCAAGCGCAACAAGTTCGCGATGCCCGGAATCGTGGAGCACATCGAGTACGATCCCAACCGCTCGGCGCGTATCGCGCTGGTGCGTTACGAGGACGGCGAGAAGCGCTACATCCTGCATCCCAAGGGACTGAGCGTCGGCGATACCGTGATTTCGGGACCTGGTTCCGATACGCGTATCGGCAACGCGGTTCCGCTGCGCGAGATGCCGCTCGGTACCGACGTGCACAACATCGAGCTCAAGCCCGGCAAGGGCGGCCAGATGGCGCGCTCCGCGGGAATGTCGGCGCAGGTCGTGGCGAAGGAAGGCGAGTACGTGACGCTCAAGCTCGGTTCGTCCGAGGTTCGGCTGGTTCACGGGATGTGCATGGCGACGGTCGGCATCGTCGGCAACGCCGAGCACGAGTTGTTGTCGCATGGAAAGGCAGGCAAGTCGCGCTGGCTGGGCAAGCGTCCGAAGGTGCGCGGTGAAGTGATGAACCCGGTGGATCACCCGCATGGTGGTCGTACGCGCGGCGGACGTAACGTCGTGTCGCCATGGGGCAAGAAGGAAGGCGTGAAGACACGCCATTCGAAGAAGCCGTCAACACGGCTAATCGTGCGCGGCCGTCGCCGCGGTAAGGCGACGCAGTCTTAAGACGGGTAATCGAATATGGGACGTAGTGTTCGCAAGGGTCCGTTCGTACACGAATCGCTTATGTCGAAAGTCGACGCGATGAACGGCCGCAATGAGAAGAAGGTCATGAAGACGTGGTCGCGCGCGAGCACGATCCTTCCTGACTTCGTTGGGCACACATTCGCGGTGCACAACGGCAACAAGTTCATCCCGGTCTATGTGACGGAGAACATGGTTGGGCACAAGCTTGGCGAGTTCTCGCCGACGCGGCTCTTCCGTGGTCATACCGGCAACAAGGCGACGGACAAGAAGGCGGCGGGCGTGCCGGCCAAGGGTGGCAAGTAACATGGCCGCAACTCCTGTGATGACCGAGCGTGCACGCGCGATTCAGCGCACTACGCGCCAGTCGCCGTACAAGATGCGCCTCGTGATCGATCAGATCCGTGGCAAGAACGTGAGCGACGCGCTTGCGCTGCTGCGCTTCTCCAAGAAGCACGCGGCCAAGCAGATCGAGAAGACGCTGTCGTCAGCCGTGGCGAACGCCGAGTACAAGGCGCGCCTTGCCAACGAAGCCATCGATCTCGACCTGCTTGTGGTGTCGCATGCGGTGATCAATGAAGGTCGGCCGATCAAGCGGTTCATGCCGGCGGCGCAGGGTCGCGCCACTCCAATCAGGAAGCGCACGAGCCACGTCGACATCATCGTTTCGGAGCGCGCGGCGAAGCCGAAGCCCGTAGCGAAGAAGGCCGCGGCCAAGAAGACTGCTGCCAGGAAGACGACTGCAAAGACTGCCGCGAAGAAGACGGCCAAGAAGACCGAGGGAGAGAAGTAATGGGACAGAAGACACATCCAATCGGCTTCCGCCTTGGTGTCTCGAAGAACTGGCGGTCGCGCTACTACGCGAATCGCGACATGCCTGCGATGCTCAAGGAGGACGCACTCCTCCGCAAGTATCTGCACGCGCGTCTCGGCCACGCCGCGATCTCCGACGTCACGATCGAGCGCAAGCCTGGCAAGGTAGTGGTGACGATTCACACCGGTCGTCCGGGCGTCGTCATCGGAAAGAAGGGAACTGAAGTCGATCAGCTGCGTGACGAGCTGAGCCGTCTGTCGGGCAAGGAAGTCGGGATCAACGTCGAGGAGATCAAGCGTCCTGAACTGGATGCGCAGCTCGTCGCCGACAACATCGCGAATCAGCTTGCCCAGCGCATTTCGTTCCGTCGCGCGATGAAGCGCGCGGTGCAGAGCTCGATGCGGATGGGCGCTCAGGGAATCAAGGTCAAGTGCGGCGGCCGTCTTGGCGGCGCCGAGATCGCGCGTGTCGAGGGATATCACGAGGGTCGTGTTCCTCTCCAGACGCTGCGCGCCGACATCGATTACGCGACATCAACCGCGAAGACGACCTACGGCACCATTGGTGTGAAGGTCTGGATCTTCAAGGGTGAGATCGTTGAAGATCGTCGTGGCAAGACTTACTCGACGGATGCGTAAGGAGAATTAGAGATGCTCAGTCCGAAGCGGGTAAAGTTCCGCAAGATGTTCAAGGGTCGCACGAAGGGATTGGCGACCCGTGGATCGAAGGTTTCGTTCGGCGATTTCGGCCTCCAGGCACTGGAGCCAGGCTGGGTCACGAACCGGCAGATCGAAGCCGCTCGTGTGGCGCTCACGCGTCACATCAAGCGCGGCGGAAAGGTGTGGATTCGCATCTTCCCCGACAAGCCGATTACGAAGAAGCCGGCAGAAACGCGCATGGGCAAGGGAAAGGGCTCACCCGAAGGTTGGGTTGCCGTTGTGAAGCCTGGCCGTGTGATGTTCGAGCTGGAAGGTGTGACGCTCGAGATCGCGCAGAAGGCGATGGCGCTTGCTGCGGCGAAGCTCAGTGTGAAGACGAAGTTCGTGAAGCGTGAGGAGGCGCATTCAGATGAAGGCTAACGAAATCCGCGAGATGATCGATTCTGACGTCGTCGCGAAGATCAACGAGCTGGAGGAAGAGCGCTTCCGACTGACGTTCCGCTCTGGAACCGAGACGTTGGAAAATCCGCTACGCCTGCGGTTCATCCGGCGCGACATCGCGCGGCTCAAGACGGTGCAGAACGAGAGGAAGCAGAAGAATGGCTGATATGACTAACGGCGCCGGTTCGTCCCAGGGCACACCGTCCGGGACGGAGACACGTAACGCGCGCAAGGTGCGCACGGGTACGGTCGTGAGCGACAAGATGGAGAAGACCGTGGTGGTCGCCATCGAGCGCCGCGTGAAGCACCCTGTTTATGGCAAGATGATGACGCGTACCAAGAAGCTCAAAGCTCATGACGAGGAGAACTCGGCCAAGCTGGGCGATACGGTACGGATCATGGAGACGCGCCCGTTGTCGAAGGACAAGCGCTTCCGAGTGGTCGAGATCGTCGAGCGCGCACGCTAACGAGATACTGCAATGATTCAGCAAGAGTCCATGGTGAAGGTTGCCGATAATTCCGGCGCGAAGCGGGCGCTCGTCATCCGTGTGCTGGGCGGTACTGGCCGGCGCTACGCGGGTCTTGGCGACGTCGTGATCGTGGCGGTGAAGGACGCCCTCCCGAACGGAACGGTGAAGAAGTCGGATGTGGCACGTGCGGTGGTAGTGCGCACCGCCAAGGAGACGCGGCGGAAGGACGGCTCGTACATCCGCTTCGACGAGAATGCGGTCGTGATCATCAACGACGCTGGCGAGCCGCGCGCGACGCGCGTGTTCGGACCGGTCGCACGTGAGATCCGCGACAAGAAGTACATGAAGATCGCCTCGCTGGCGCCGGAGGTTCTGTAGCATGCGCGTGTTGAAATATCGGAAGACGAACAGAAACCGCCTCACCACCGATCGTCACTCGGCGAACGCGGAACGCAGCAGCGTTCACGTTGCCAAGGGCGACACTGTCCGCGTGATGCGCGGCGACGACAAGGGCAAGGAGGGCACGGTTCTCCGTGTCTTCACAAAGAAGAACCGCGTCCTCGTGAAGGGCGTGAACATCGTGAAAAAGCACCGTCGCGCGACGAGTGCAGAGGAAGAGGGTGGCATCCGCGAGATGGAAGCCCCGTTTGCTGCATCGAACGTGATGCTCATCGATCCGAAGTCAGGCAAGCCGACGCGCGTCAAGGCGCGTACGGACAAGGACGGAACGAAGGAGCGCGTCAGCGTCAAGAGCGGCGACTCGATCCCGATGGCGTCCCGTTAAGGAATAGAGCAAATGGCAAACAAGCAAGACAACAAGAAGGGCGGCGCAAAGGGCGGCAAGGGTGGGGCGAAGGCTGGCGGAAAGTCGCCTGCGAAGTCCACACCGCCAAAGACGTCATCCAAGAGCTCGACCAAGGCGTCAGCCGGTCGCGGCGCAGAGCGCAAGCAGCTGCTGCCGACGGAACACGCCGGCGCAGAGCTGCCGGTTCCGGCGCCGCGTCTGCGCGAGCATTACAAATCGACGGTGCGGACGCGTCTCACCAAGCAGTACGGATTCGGCAATCTGCACGAGGTCCCGACCATCGAGAAGATCGTGATCAACTGCGGCGTTGGCGAAGCGATTCGCAACTCCAAGGTGCTCGACATCGTGGTGGACGAGCTGGCGCTCATAACCGGTCAGCGGCCCGTGCGGCGCAAGGCGAAGAAGTCGATCGCGAACTTCGGTCAGCGCGAAGGCCAGGAGATCGGCGCGTCGGTGACGCTGCGTGGTCCGCGCATGTGGGAGTTCCTCGATCGTCTGGTGACGGTCGCGATTCCGCGCATCCGCGATTTCCGCGGCCTCAACACACGCGCGTTCGACGGACGCGGCAACTACACGATGGGCGTCAAGGAGCAGATGATCTTCCCCGAGATCAACTACGACATGGTAGATGAGATCCACGGGATGGACATCACGTTCGTCACGACGACGAACAAGGACGATCAGGCTCTTGCACTTCTCCGCGAGCTCGGCATGCCGTTCCGCGGTGAAGAAAAGCCCGTCATCGTACACGGTTAACCGAAGCATACAATGGCGAAGACTTCCAAGATCAAGAAGAACGAGCAGCGTCGTGCAATCGTCGCGAAGTACGCGGCGCGTCGTCGCGAGCTGAAGGCGATAATCAAGAATCCGGCGTCGACGCCGGATCAGCGCGCAGACGCTTACGCCGCGATTCGCAAGATGCCGCGCGACGCGTCGGTAGTGCGCATCCGCAATCGCTGCGAGTTCAGCGGACGACCGCGCGCGTACCTGCGTCAGTTCGGACTCGCGCGTATCGCGTTCCGCGACATGGCACTCGCGGGGTTCATCCCGGGCGTGCGCAAGGCGAGTTGGTAGCCCCAAAGTACCAGGCAGAGTTAGGAGGGCAGGCACGGGGGCCTGCTCGTACAGAGATGGTCGGCAGTCGTAGGGGCAGGCGCCCCTACCCCTCTTAAGGAATGCGCAGAGTCAAGAAGGGCAGGCGCGGGGGTCTGCCCATACAAGCTGGCCGGCAGGGAAAGAACAAGGCGAGGCACACGGCCTCGCTGTATACCCAAGCAGCCCCGCACGTCCGAACACCGGATACGACGGGACGAGGTAGAGCAGAACGATGAGTATGACAGATCCGATCGCGGATATGCTAACGCGGATCCGCAATGCGTGCCGGGCGAAGCATCGCCGCGTCGACATGCCCGCGTCAAAGGTGAAAACGCAGATCGCGCAGATCCTGAAAGAGAATTCCTACATCCAGGACTACCGCACCCTCGAGACCGAGGAAGGGCGGCAGATTCTGCGCGTGATCCTCAAGTACGCAGCTGGCACGGGCCAGCCGGTCATCCGTGATCTGCAACGCGTCTCGACTCCCGGTCTCCGACGCTACGTCGGTGTCACCGAGATCCCGCGCGTTCGCAACGGACTTGGCATGGCGATCCTCAGCACGTCGCAGGGTGTCATGTCCGACCGCCAGGCGCGACAGCATCGCACCGGCGGCGAACTCGTCGCGCTAGTCTGGTAAGCGAGCCAACAATGTCACGTATTGGAAAGAAGCCAGTCCCGGTCCCCGCGAACGTAACGGTGACGGTCGACGGCAACAATGTGAAGGTCAAGGGTCCCAAGGGAGAACTCGAGCGCACCCTCCACTCGGACATGAAAGTGTCGATGGAAAACGGTGAAGTGGTCGTGGCGCGTCCGTCGGATGAGCAGAAGCACAAGGCGCTTCATGGTCTCAGCCGCACGCTCGTCGCGAACATGGTCGAGGGTGTATCATCAGGTTTCTCGAAGACGCTCGAGCTGGTCGGCGTTGGTTACAAGGCCGAGGTGCGGCCTTATGGCCTGCAGCTGGCTCTCGGCTTCTCGCATCCTGTCGAGTACAAGTCGCCCAAGGGAATCAAGCTGAGCGCACCGCAGCCGACGCAGATCGTCGTCGAAGGGGCGAACAAGGAAGTCGTGGGCCAGGTTGCCGCGGAGTTGCGCAGTCTGCGTCCGCCCGAGCCATACAAGGGCAAGGGAGTCAAGTATCAAGGCGAGCAGGTTCGCCGTAAGGCCGGTAAGGCCGGGGGCAAGTAAGCGATGAAAAAACCGCAGACCCGCGAGCAGTACCGCGCCCGTCGTCACTTTCGCGTTCGCAAGAAAGTGAATGGCACGGCCGAGCGTCCGCGTCTGGTCGTGTTCCGTTCCGAGAAGCACATCTATGCGCAGCTCGTGGACGACAACACTCAGCACACGCTCATGACCGTTACGGACGGCGGAATCACCGGGAAGAAGGTCGAGAAGTCATTCGAGGTCGGCAAGAAGATCGCGGCGCGCGCCAAGGAAGCGGGCGTGACCAGCGTCGTCTTCGACCGTGGTGGATATGTGTATCACGGCCGCGTGAAAGCGGTGGCCGACGGTGCCCGCGAAGGCGGGTTGGAGTTTTAATGGCTGACGAACAGAAGCAGGGCGGAGCGCCAGCCGCGAGCGGCGGCGCAGGCAGTGGCACCACCGGTGGCACCACCGGTGGCAGCACCGGCGGACCCGGGCGCAGCGCGCGCTCCGGCGGCGGCCAGCAGCGTGGTCGCGGCGGACAGGGCGGCGGCGGACGTGGTGGCGCTGGTGGTGGTCGCGGAGGCCAGGGCGGCGGTCAGAGCCGCGGCGGTCAGGGCGGCGGCCAGGGTGGTCGCGGTGGCCCCGGCGGCGGACGTGGCCCCGGTGGCGGACGTGACGGTGGACGCGGCGGCCAGGGTGGTGAGGGCGGCAGCGATCTCATCGAGAATGTCGTCGCGATCAATCGCGTCGCCAAGGTCGTGAAAGGCGGACGGCGTTTCTCCTTCAACGCACTCGTAGCAGTCGGTGATGGTCAGGGACGGGTCGGATTCTCGACCGGCAAGGCGAACGAAGTTTCCGAAGCGGTCCGCAAGGCCGTCGAGGCAGCTCGCCGCCGCATGGTCGCGGTTCCGATGACCGGCGGCACGATTCCACACGCCATCGTCGGCCAGCATGGTGCAGGAAAGGTTCTCATGAAGCCAGCAGCACCAGGAGCGGGTGTAATCGCCGGTGGTGCGGTGCGCGCAGTCATGGAATGCGTCGGAATCACCGACATCCTCACCAAGAGCCTCGGCTCGACCAATCCGCACAACATGGTTCTCGCCGCGCTCGACGCGCTGGCGAAGCTGACAACTGTAGAACAGATCGCGCGCGAGCGTGGCATCGAGCAGAGCTCGCTCGGCTATCGCTCTCGTGCCAAGACGAAGGTGGTTGCGTAATGGCCAGGACTTTCGTGTGGCACCCGACGAGGGGGCCCAAGACGACGGACAAGCTTCAGGCCCCCGGCAAGGGCAGGATCGAGATCAAGCAGGTTCGCAGCAAGATCGGGCATTCGTGGCGCATGCGCCGCACGCTCGAGGCGCTCGGACTCAAGCACCCGCATGACGTGGTGATTCATCAGGATTCGGCGGCACTGCGCGGACAGATCAAGCGCGTGCGCCATCTCGTGACGATCGCCGCGGCCAAGGACGAGGCATAACCAATGGCTAAGAAAATCGGTCTCCACAACCTGTCGTCCGCACCGGGATCGTCGCGCAATCGCAAGCGCATCGGTCGCGGCCCGGGCTCCGGCACGGGTAAGACGTCGGGTAAGGGACACAAGGGTATCAAGGCACGGTCGGGGCACCATGGACCGGGCGGCGGCAAGCCACAGTTCGAGGGCGGTCAGATGCCGCTCACGCGCCGGCTGCCGAAGCGTGGCTTCACGAGTCCGTTCCGGGTCGAGAGCCAGGTCGTGCGGCTCGGTGACCTCGCAAGGTTCGAAGGGAAGGAAATAACGAACGAGCTGCTGGTGGAAGCGGGCATGATCCACGGCGGCAAGGGACCGGCCAAGGTTCTGGCCAACGGAGAGATCACGCAGGCTGTGACGGTCCGGGGGCTCAAGGTCAGCAGCGGTGCGCGCGAGAAGATCGTCGCCGCCGGCGGTACCGTCGCGTAAATTTCCGAAAGGGGCCGCAGCATGGCCACCAACTTTGTGTAATGCGTCGAGTGCGGCGGCTTTGGCCGTCCGCGCCGGCGCTTCGCGATTCTGCCGCGTGAGCGCGATGGAATCGTCCTACGGCAGTTTCGGGTGGCACTGCCACCCACTGAGGAGACTCTACTAATGGCGCAGACAAATCCCGCATCGGCGGTCGCGGACATCACGCGCAACACCGAGCTGTGGGATAAGATCAAGTTCACCTTCCTCTGCCTCGTCCTTTACCGGCTCGGTTCGCACATCACGGCGCCGGGAATCGACGTGGTGGCGCTCACGGATTTCTTCGCGAACAAGGGTGGTGGAGGATTGCTCGGGCTGTACGACCTGTTCGTCGGAGGCGGTCTCTCCCGCGCAACGGTGTTCGCGCTCGGAATCATGCCGTACATCTCCGCGTCCATCTTCATCCAGATCGCCGGTGCAGTGTTGCCGCAGGTCGAGAAGATGCAGAAGGACGAGGAAGGTCGAAAAACCATCAACCAGTGGACGCGATACATCACCATCGCGCTCGCCGTGGTTCAGGGATGGGGCTTCGCGCTGTTCACCTCGTCGCTCCAGAACGCCGTCATCACGCCGGGCTTCATGTTCAAGCTGCAGATGGTTCTGTTCCTCACCACCGGCGCGATCTTCGTCATGTGGCTGGGCGAGCAGATCACCGAGCGCGGTCTGGGTAACGGTGCCTCGCTCATCATCTTCTTCTCCATCGTCGAGCGCTTCTGGCCCGGTATTCTCGACACGTTCAAGTTCGTGACGACGCAGGCGATCGGACCATTCTCTCTGATCATACTCGGCTTCGTCATGGTTGCCGTCGTCGCCGGTACGATCGCGATCACGATCGCAGCGCGGCGCATAATGATTCAGATTCCGCAGCGCACCATGTCACGCGGGCGCCAGCGAGAAGCATCGCGGAACTTCATCCCGCTCCGAATCAATACCGCGGGCGTGATGCCTATCATCTTCGCGCAATCGGTGATCGTGATTCCAGGCGCGTTCGCACAGTTCAGCGGCAATCCGTTCATGCAGCAGATGTCGGAGCGTATGCAGCCCGGAACATGGCTGTACTTCACACTGCTGGCTATCCTCATCATCTTCTTCACCTACTTCTACACCGCGATCATCTTCAACCCGGTGGACATCGCCGAGAACCTGAAGAAGCAGGGCGGATTCATTCCGGGTGTGAAACCTGGCGCGAAGACAGCCGAGTACGTGGATACGGTGATATCCCGGATCACGCTTCCGGGCTCGATATTCCTCACGTTCATCGCTCTGCTTCCAATCTTCATCGCGGACGCGATCAACGTTCCGTTCACGTTCGGCGGCACGTCGCTGCTGATCGTTGTCGGTGTCGCACTCGATACGATGGCGCAGATCAATCAGCACATGCTGCTCCGCAAGTATGACGGGTTCATGAAGAAGGGGCGTGTACGATTCCGCGGGCAGAATTCGTTCGCCGGTTACTGACGTCGCGGTGCAATTGTGATAATAGTTCTGCTCGGACCACCGGGCGCGGGGAAGGGAACTCAGGGCGAGCTGCTTGCAGCTCGCCTTGGCATTCCGAAGATCGCCACCGGCGATCTGTTTCGCGCCGCTGTGCGTGAAGGCACGCCTCTCGGACTCGAGGCCAAGCAGTTCATGGATCGAGGCGATCTCGTTCCCGATTCGGTGATTCTCGGAATCCTTCGCGACGCGATTGCGTCCCCCGAATCCGCGCGCGGTGCAATTCTCGACGGCGCAGTCCGCACCGTACCTCAGGCGGAAGGTCTCGCCGAGGAGCTCGCGAGCATCGGCCGCAGGGTCGACGCGGTGTTGCTATTCGAGGCGAATCACGCTGAATTGATCCGGCGCCTCAGCTCGCGCACGACCTGCGACGTATGTCAGACGCCGTTCAGAGGCCTGGAGCCTGGCACCGCGTGTCCACGGGGCGACGGGGGCCGTCTCATTCGCCGCCAGGACGACGAGCCTGAGGCCATTCAGAATCGGCTCAACGTCTACGAGGAGCTCACCGCGCCCGTAGTCGAGTGGTATGATTCGCATGGTATTCCAGTGCAGCGCATAGACGCGATCGGCGAAGTCACGGACGTTACGGCCCGGGCGGCGCAGGCGCTCCAGAGCGTCCAACTCGCATCCTGACGGCGCACGCAGTGAGAGGAAGCAGTCGATGATACAGCTCAAATCAGCAAGAGAGATAGAGATAATGGCGCGCGGGGGGCAGATCCTCGCCGCTGCGGTGCGTCTCGCTGAAACCGACACGCGCGCGGGAATGTCGACGCTCGACGTCGACCGCATGATCGAGGAATTCATACGCTCGCACGAAGGCGCACTTCCGTCGTTCAAGGGGCTTTACGGATTCCCCGCGAGCGTGTGCGCATCGATCAACGAAGAGATCGTGCACGGAATCCCGAGTGCAAAGCGCGTCATTCGCGATGGCGACATAGTGTCGATCGACGTCGGCGTACTGCTCGAAGGTTATCACACGGATGCAGCCACAACGGTCGCGGTCGGTAATGTCGGTGCGGAGTCATTGCGGTTGCTCGACGTAACGCGCAAGGCGCTGGCCGCTGGCATCGCAGCTGCACAACCGGACAATCACGTCGGCGACATCGGCGCCGCGGTACAGGAAGTGGTCGAGCGCGCGGGCTTCAACGTCACGCGCGACCTGGTCGGGCATGGAATCGGAACCACGTTCCACGAAGACCCGCAGGTTCCCAACTACGGCAAGCCCAAGCGTGGCGTGAAGCTGACAGCCGGCCTTACGATCGCAATCGAGCCCATGGTAATGATCGGCAGCCACAAGACTCGCCAGCTGCCGGATCAGTGGACTGTCGTGACGGTCGATAAATCGCGTGCAGCACACTTCGAGCATACAGTCGCCATCACTGCGCAGGGCCCACGCGTGCTGACGCAGTTAGCGGCGTAAAACCAGCGTGCGCGCGGCATAAGCTCGCAGCATAGCTCGCGTGCACGCGTGGCGGCGTCAGATCGCCGCCCACACCCTCTTCGCCACCGATGCAGCAAGCGCCTCCGTCTCAGCCGAGAGCGCGATTGCCTCTTTAACAGGTCCCTCCGCATCGGTGCTGTCGCGTAGCGCGCTCGCATTCACACGGACGTTGTAGGCCGCCCCGGTGCATGCGGCCCTCGCCAGCAGGGCTGCAACACCTGCGTCGCTGATTGCGTTGGAGTTACCACGTTCCGCGACAGCGCTCACGAGGACCACTGTCCGAGCTGCGCAACGTGCCACCGAGAGCGGGACGTCGATCGCGCCGAGCAAAGCGTCGTGCATCGCAACATTTCGCGCAACGTTCTCGTACGGAGTGCGATGTGGCAATCTGCGCGCATCGGTGACGCGTGCGTACGCCTCCGCGTCGCGCCGCGCGAGTGTCTGCAACTCGTGCGAAATGTCCAGTGCGTCACGCTGGATCTCCCGCATTTTGGCGTCGACCGTCGCATACCGATCGCGTCCGATGGTCAGACCCGCGACCATGCTCACCAGAGCCGCGCCCAGCGCGCCGGCGATCGCCGCGACGCTACCTCCGCCCGGGACGGCATCCGCGCTGGCGACGCTTTCCAGATAATCGGACATCGATTGCTCGCGGCGTTTCGCGAACACGGCGCGTTCGAGTACGTGTGCGCTGATGTCGTCTCGCAGCCTCAATGCTCTGGACGACAGCTCGAACGCAGCACGCTCCGGCAGGAGACCTATCAATTCGCTCCACACGATCTCCAGACCACGCTCGCGCGCCTCGTGCTCCACTGCGGCATAGGCAGTTGCGAGCGAGGTCTGCTCGATGTCGGCCAGATTCATCGACACCTGAGCCTGGCCATTCACTTCGAGTCCGAGAGCCTTTACCGCTCGCAGCCCGCCACTCGACTCGCGAACCGCGCGTGCAATGTCCCTGGCCGCGCGCAGGTTGCCGCTGTCCCCAATGTATGCGTTGAAGGCGATCAGAAACGGACGCGCGCCGATTGCAACCGCACCCGCAGTGGGATGCACGCGCGCAGGTCCGAAGTCCGGTGCCCGGGCAGGATCCGATGTGATCGCAACGCGCAGCGATTCGAAGCCGCCACGTCGTACGTCCGCAAGATTGCGTCGCGACGCACGAGTTGCAGCTCGCTCGTAGAGATAGACCGGAATCCCCAGCTCGTCTCCGACTCGCTGCCCGACTTCGCGCGCAATCGCAATACAGTCGTCCATCGTCGCACCGTCGAGAGGGACGAACGGAACCACATCCGCCGCACCGATGCGTGGATGCACGCCCTCGTGTCGTGTGAGGTCGATGTGGTCACGCGCCGCGCGGATCGCGGCAACTGCGGCATCGGCCATGCTTTCTGCAGGCGCAACAAAGGTGATGACCGACCTGTTGTGCGAGGCATCCGAAGTCACGTGCAGCACGGAGACCCCCGGCACCGCGGCTATGCGATCGCGAATCGCATCGACCACCGCGAGGTCGCGCCCTTCGGAAAAATTCGGGACGCATTCTATGAGCTTCATGTTCCAGAACCTTCCGCGCCATGCAGCACGTCGAGCAGCCATCCGTGCATCGCAGGATTACCAGCCACGAGCGGAGCCGTTTCGATCGTGGCCGGCATGCCGTCGATGCCCGTGACGATTCCGCCGGCTTCACGTACCAGCAGAATGCCGGCCGCCATGTCCCACGGCGACAGGCGTAATTCCCAGAAGGCATCGAACCTTCCGCCAGCGACCCACGCGAGGTCGATCGCAGCCGAGCCGGCTCTCCTGATTCCCGACGTGGTCCGGGCGATCGGAACGAACTGGCGCGCATAACGCACCGCATCTGCATTCTCGCCGAACGGAAAGCCGGTGCCGATGAGCGCCTTTTCCGGATCCGAGATCTGCGACACGTGCAGAGGTATTCCGTTAAGTCGCGCGCCCATGCCGCGCACCGCGGTGTACAACTCGCCGTGCGGAATGTCCAGCACCAGTGCGACGATCGGCTCCGTGTCGTGGATTGCGGCTATCGAAACTGAATACGCCGGGATCCCGTGCAGGAAATTCGTGGTGCCGTCGAGCGGATCGACGACAAACGCGAGTCCGCGTGGAAGCGGCTCATCGCGCCAACTCTCCTCGCCCAGTACGCGCAGGTCCGGGAAATCGGCGTTCAGCGCGTTGGTGATCTCATGCCGGATCAGCGTTTCGGAGGAGGTATCTATCTCGGTCAGGTAATCGGCCAGACCCTTCGACTGCCAGACGAGGTCGCCGCGGCGCGTCGCACCGGCCGCGATTACACCTTCCGCCGCGCGTGCCGCAACGATCATCGCGTCGAGGATTTTCGCGATGATCTCACCAGTATATGGAACAGCTGCCTGACTTGTGGTCATCGCTCGTATATTTGGCGTATGGCACGTGTATTCAGCGGCATTCAACCCTCGGGTGAGCTGCACATAGGAAACTACCTCGGCGCAGTGCGCAACTGGGTCGAGCTGCAGCACCGATACGAGTCGTTCTTCTCGATCGTGGACTACCACGCGATAACGGGCATGTACGAGCCGGCGGATCTGCGCCGCCGCACGCGCGACATGGCAATCTCGCTACTCGCGTCCGGGATAGATCCCGAAAAGTGCACCTTGTTCGTTCAGTCCGCGGTCTCCGAACATACCGAGCTGGCGTGGATTTTCAACACCGTGACTCCGCTGGGTGAGCTGGAGCGCCAGACTCAGTTCAAGGACAAGTCGAGCCGTCAGGAGAGCATCCTCGCGGGGTTGCTCAACTACCCGGTGCTTCAGGCTGCGGACATCGCGCTGTATCAGTCTGATCTCATCCCCGTGGGCGAGGATCAGGTGCAGCATCTGGAGCTCGCGCGCGAGATAGTCCGCCGCTGGAACTCCAAATTCGGCATCGATTTCTTCGTGGAGCCCAAGCCACTGCTCACTCCGACCAGGCGCATCATGGGGCTGGACGGCCAGGCGAAGATGTCCAAGTCCCTCGGTAATACGATTGGTCTGCTGGAAGAACCGGCAGCGATCTGGGAGAAGCTGCGTCCCGCGGTCACCGACCCCGCCCGGGTAAAAAAGACCGATCCCGGCACTCCGGAAGTCTGCAACATCTACCACATTCACAAGGCGTTCAGCTCTTCTGCAACGGTCGAGCACGTGGCGCAACAGTGCAGCAGCGCCGGCTGGGGTTGCATCGATTGCAAGCGCGTCCTGCAGGCCTCGATGGAGACCGAGCTGGGGCCGATTCGCGCTCGCGCCGCGGAGCTTCGTGCAGCGCCCGCACGTGTCGAGGACGCTCTGTTGGCGGGCGCTGCGAGTGCGAGGGCAATCGCCAGCGAGACGTTGACCGAGACCAAGCAGATCATGGGTCTCCGCTAGCGAGTGAGCGGTACCGCGGAAGGCCAGGCCCTGCTCGCGGGCATTGGCGGAACGGCGCGTCCGGCAGGATCTGCCGCCGAGTCGGCCGCTCGGAGCATTTGTGCGACGTGGCTGACCGACGCTGGTTTCGTGGTGGAGGAACGCCATTTCGACTACTCTGCGTTCCCCGGGACGTGGGGAACGCCGATCGCGGGGCTGGTGCTCCTCGCCGCAGCGATCGTCGCCGCAATTGGGATTGTGCGCGGGGGAGCGGCGACTGACACGGCCCTGGCAGTCGGAATTGCGCTGGTCGTTGCCGTTTCCGTGTCGGGATGGTGGCTGGGCCGGTATGGCACGCGCCGACTTCCGTTCGCGCGCAGGTTCGGGGTCAATCTCGAGGGTCGTCGCGGTGTTCCTTCCGTGTGGCTCGTGGCCCACCTGGACAGCAAGAGCCAGCCGGTCTCGCTGCTGATTCGAGCCGCCGCCGCGGTGGGAGTTCTGGCCAGCTGGGTCTGTCTGATTCTGGTTTGGACCGGTTCTCGCATCTTGCCCCTGCCGGGTGCGCTGCTGCTTGGTGCGGCCACCTGCGGAGCCGTTGCTTCTGTGCCATTATTACTTTCGTGGGTTGGCACACGCGGTAGCGGGGCGCTGGACAATGCCAGCGGGGTCGCAGCCATTCTGAGGGCCGCGAGCATCATCGACCGGGCGATCCCCGTCGGAGTGCTCATAACTTCCGCGGAGGAACTGGGCCTCGCCGGTGCACGTGCCTGGGTGCAATCGAAGGGCCCTGGCGTGGTGATTAACTGTGATGGTGTGGATGACCGGGGCGCGCTGACAATTACAGCCACTGGCGCCGGACGTCATCTATTGCAGTCTTTGCGCAGGACTGGGATGCTGGGCTTCGACGCTCGAATTCGCCGAGGACTTCCAGGGATCCTTGTGGACTCGACGGCATTTGCGGATGAGGGATGGGCGGCGTGCACTGTCAGCCGGGGAACGCGTTATTCGCTTGCCCGGGTGCACACTGCGCACGATACTCTGGACAGAATGTCCGGCGTCGGCGTCGAAAGTGCGGCCGGTGTGATTGCTTCACTCGTCGGCGCAATCGTTGCAGCGCGTAACAGCTCGAAGGGGGTTTTCGACGGAAATGGAACGACAGCCATTGAGTGACGACAGAATGAGCGCGCTCGACGCATCGCTTTTCGACGCCAGCAGCGAATCCGACGTTGCGGGCGATTCGCTCGCGGTCGCGCCGGCCGAAGGCAAGTACGTCTACTGCATCATCCGGCATCAGGCTCCGCGGGATTTCGGTGACATAGGCATCGGTGGCGGCGCCCGCGTTTACACCGTCCATCATGAGGATCTGGCCGCCGTGGTAAGCGACACGCCGATCGTGATCTACGATCCGACGCGTGAGAACGTGCTCGCACACGAATTCGTGAATGAAACGGTTATGCGCGAGTTCACCGTCATCCCGATGTCGTTCGGAACGGTCTTCCGGTCGGAAGAGGATGTGGGACAGCTGCTTCGCTCCACGTACGAAGCGTTCACCGACGTTCTCGAAAAGATGAAGGACAAGATCGAGTTCGGTGTGCAGATCCGCTGGGATCGCGATCGGGTCGTCGAGAGCATCGAGCAGGACAATGACGAGATTCGAAAGCTGAAGGACGAGATCACGCGCAACGCGTCGTCCTCTACCTATTTCGCTCGCATGCAGCTCGGACGGTTGATCGAGGGTGCGCTGGAAGACTGTGCCAGCCGGTACGTCGCCACTGTCCACGAGGAGCTCAAGCGGGTTTCAGTCGCGAGCAGGAGCAACAAGGTCATCGGCGACCGGATGATCATGAACGCCGCGTTTCTGGTGAACCGATCGGGTGAGAAGGCGTTCGATGAAGTCGTGAAGGAGCTCAGCCGTCGCTACGAGCACCTTCTCGCGTTCAAGTACACCGGACCGTGGCCGCCGTACAATTTCGTCAACATCAAGCTCAAGCTGGAGAAGGCCAACTAGCATGGGGCTGCTGTCGTCCATCCTCCTTGCACCATTCACCGGGCCGTGGGACGGCACGATGTGGACGCTGGACAAGGTGCGTCGCGCGGTCGAGGACGAGCTGACGGACGACTCCACGATCAAGGAAGACCTCATGCGCCTCCAGCTGGAGCTCGAGGCTGGTGACATCGACGAGGATGAATATCTGGAGCGCGAGAAGGCAATAATGCTGCGCCTCCGCGAGGTGCGTGCGTGGCGCGAGCAGTTGGGAATGTCAGTCGGTGGTGGCCCCGTGCGCGTCGCGCGTGACGACGACAACGCGCGTTGACGGGGACGGTCGAGTATGTCTACTGCGTCGTGCCGGCGACGTTCGTGCTGAGTAACGCGCCGCGTGGAATCGATCGCGCTCCGGTTCGAAGCATCGTGCACGCCGATGTCGCCGCGCTCGTGACGGCGCTTGACGCAAACGAGTACTCCGGCGACGCACCGTCGGAGCGCATGGGCGATCCGGAGTGGCTCACGCCCCGGGCATTCGCACACGACGCGGTCATTACATGGGCCGCGGATCGCGGCGCCGTCGTACCTTTTTCGATGTGGGCGATGTTCAGCGACGAGCGCGCCGTGTCGGAGATGCTGGACGACAGGCATGATGAATTTCGCGTGATGCTGGATCGAGTGAGTGGTGCACGCGAGCTATGCGTGCGCATCTCCGCCGATCAGGCCGCGCTCGCCAATGCCGCCGAACAGATGGATGCCGGGCTGGGCGAGCTCGAGCGTCAGGCTGACGCGGCCTCGCCTGGCCAGGCGTACCTTCTGCGCAGAAAACTCTCTGAGCTGCGCAGATCCGCGAGCCGCGATGCCGGATCGCGAATAGCGGAGCTTGCGCACGCCGCGCTGGCCGATCGCTCGCGCGAAAGCGTGGCACGCGCCAGCTCGGCATCGAACGAGCAAGGGGTGCTCCTGGACGGCGCGTATCTGGTCGACAACGACCACTACGATTCGTTCAGATCAGCCCTGACCGAACTCATCGCGACATACGGGCCGGCTGGATTGAGTTTTGATTTCACCGGACCGTGGCCGCCCTACCACTTCGTCCGTGGTCGCTGAGTCCGACTCACGCGACGACCCGCTGGAGGGGTCTTTCGAGGAGATGCAGGTAGGTCAGCCGGCAACTCTGCTGGGTGACGAGCCGCTCGACCTCAGCGATCTGCTCAATACGGTCCTCGACCGGGGTGCGGTAGTGCACGGCGAGGTCACGATCGCCGTCGCGGACGTGGATTTGATCAAGCTCAACATCGGGTTGCTGCTCCAGGCTGTCGCGACGGCTGAGCGGAGGATGCGAGCCTCGCCCGAGCCGTCACGGTCGATCGCTGGTAGTTTTGGGTCGATTCCGCGTACTGCTGCGCCGATACTTGCGAGAGCAGAGCGAGGAGATACGGAGCCGCCAGCGCTCGTCGAGACGGAGCAGCCGACCGGGCAATCACTCAACAGCGTGGCTCAAGGTTTACCCGAGCGGATCAACGCCGACGCGGCCGGTCCTGAAACCGGGCTCGCACGGCTGGTGTTGACCTTGATCGAGGTGCTCAGGAAGGTTCTGGAACATCAGGCTGTCCGGCGCATGGAGGGTGGACGGCTGACAGATGAGGAAGTGGAGCGGTTGGGACTGGCTCTTGCGAGGTTGAATGATAGAATGAGTGAGCTCAAACGCGTTTTCGGCCTTTCGGAGGAAGATTTGCAAATTGACCTTGGTCCACTGGGGCGTGTGCGATGAGGCTGCCAAGTGCCTGAACTAGTCTCCCCATCACGCAGCACCGGGCTGGTCGAGATTCTCGACCGCGTTCTCGACAAGGGACTGGTGATCGCCGGCGACATCAAAATCAATCTCGCCAACGTCGAGTTGCTCACGATTCAGATCCGTCTGCTCGTCTGCTCCATCGACAAGGCGGAACAGATAGGTATGAACTGGTGGCGGTACGACCCGCGTCTGACGAGCCAGACGGCGCCTGCCGTCGCGGCGAGCGATCTCAATGATCGGCTCGACCGCATCGAGCGTCAGCTCGCCAAGTTGTCTTCATCTGACTAGGAGGAGTCATGGCCGTTGAGCGGTCACCGAGCGGAAGCTCACTTATCGACATTCTCGACCGGGTTCTCGACAAGGGAATCGTAATCGACGCGTGGGTACGCGTCTCGCTCGTTGGAATCGACCTCGTAACCGTGGAAGCACGAATCGTGGTCGCATCGATCGAGACGTACCTGAAGTATTCGGAAGCAGTCGGCATAACGCAGCCAATGTCGCGTCCCCGCGAGCTGGCGCAGGCCGACGAGCTCGAACGCGTACAAATCGAGAACGCAGAGCTACGGCGTCGCCTTGACCAGCTCGGCGCGTGACCGTACGACGGTAGATGCACGCGAGAGTGATTCCGCCGCGTGGCTGGAATCACTCCTCGCTGATGTGGCAGCGTCTCCCGATTTCGGATCGGCAGCTGGATTGTTGCTGGCGCGGTTCTGCGGCCTCGTTGGATCGAGTCGCGGATACGTTCTGGTACTTGACGCCGCGGCGAGCCAGCTCGTGCCATCAGTCTCGCTCGGCTACGAAACGCTCGACGCGCCGACCGCGCGCACGATGGACGATCCGAACGATCCGTTCGTGGTTGCGTTGCTCGGCATGCAGGTCGTTGCATGCTCGCACGGCGTTCCGCGCCCGGGTATTTCGCGCCGGACGCGGCTCATGGCCGTGCCATTTCCGCAGTCTCGCGTCGTCGACGCACCGCGTTTCATCGATCGTGCAGATGCCGATCGGCGATTGTCGAGTCCATGTTCGATAGCTGCCGTCGACTCATCGCGCGAGTGGCAGGAGCGGCCCGACCACGCGGCACTCTCGCCTTATGGTGTGTTCGTCCTGGAGACGGAGTCGCTTCCGGCCACTCTGGATCGGATCGTACGCGCGGCGCAGCTCGCCGGTCCGATGCTGTCCCGGCTCGCCGCCTCGGACGCGCATCGCGGTCGCGCCGAGGAATTGGCGGACCAGCGCGCAGTGCTCACATCGATCGTCAATTCGCTGCCTGATCCGATCGTCATCATCGACGGCGAGCGGCAGATCGTTGTGCAGAATCAGCGCGCCGAGCATCTGTTGAGCATGCGCGAGCGCGATTCCGAGGGCCGCCGCCGCGCAGTTGAAATCAACAACCTGCTGCTTACGTCGCACCTCTCCAAGGACGCTGCGCCCTCTGGTACCAATGTCGCTGCGGAAGCGCGTGAGCTGAACATGGTGGATCCGGATGATGGGACAGATCTGCTGTTCGAAGTTCTCACGCAACCGCTCGACGAGAACGACAATGCGATAGTGTCGGTGCTGCGTGATGTGACGGATCTCCGTCGCGCAGCCAACGAGCTCGAGTTGCAGGTGCAGCGTGTACGACTCGCGGAGTACGAAGCAAAGCGCGAGAGTGATCGTCTCAATCTGATTCTCACGAATGTTGCCGATCCGATCCTGGTCACCGACGATCGTGCGAACATAATCCTCATGAATCGGCAGGCCGAGCTGCTGTTCGGGTCTGCGACGCCCAACATCGGCTACGCGACCGGGGACCGTTCCGCCGCGGTTCGTGCCAACGATACAAGGTTCACGACGTTCATATCGGATTTCAGCCTGAGCCCCGAGTCTGCGCGGCGCGAGGACATGGAGCTTCTGCAGCCCGGTAATGAGCCGGTGACGATTCCAATGGAAGTCGTCGCCGGCAAGATCCTCGACCGGCGCGGTGAGCCGCTCGCGATCGTTTCAGTGCTGCACGACCTCACGGAACAGGCGGAGAACGAGCGGCTGTATGAAGAGCTCAAGAATTTCAGCAACGAGCTCGAAGCGCGCGTTCGTGCGGCAACCGCCGATCTCGGCGAGCAGAACGTCCGGCTGCAATGGCAGTCACGCGAACTGGAGAAAGCCAACAGGCTCAAGTCGGAGTTTCTTGCGAGCATGTCGCACGAGCTGCGCACGCCTATCAACGCGCTGATCGGTTACACTGCGCTCATGCTTGACCGGATCTACGGCGATCTGAATGACCGACAGGAAGAAGGCCTCGTTCGCATCCGTGCGGCGGCACAGCATCTGCTCGCGCTCATCAATGACATCCTGGACCTCGCGAAGATCGAAGCGGGCCGCATGCCGCTGCATCTGGAAGACACGGTGCTTCAGGAGCTGATACGTGAGGCGTCGGTGCAGATCGATCCGCTCATCAAGAAGAAGGGACTGACGTACCGCTGGCTCGGCCCCGATGAGCCGCTTCACATGATGACCGATCGTACCAAGGTCAAGCAGATCATGCTGAACCTGCTCTCCAACGCAGTGAAATTCACCCACTCGGGAAGCGTCACCCTCACGGCGCGGCAGGAGGACGATCTGGTTCGGTTGGACGTGGCGGATACCGGCATCGGCATCCGTAAGGAAGACCTGTCCGCCATATGGGACGACTTCCGGCAGGTGGACCAGTCGCGCACACGCGAGTTTGGCGGGACGGGGCTGGGCCTCAGTATCACGCGAAAGCTGTCCGGGGCGCTCGGGGGTCGCGTGACTCTCAGCAGCGAGTACGGGAAGGGATCCACGTTTACCATCTTTCTGCCGATCCGCTCCGAGCCGCACAGCGAGCGGGATGGCTGAGGTCCGGATGGATTCCTCACGTTGACATGCCCGCCCCGACACGTAGATTAACAACACGCCCCGCCGCGCCAGACGGGGCTTTTTTGTGTTTATGGGGTCGCCGGGGTTGACATGTTTGATGCGAATACACGCACCGTCGTAGTCGTCGGGGCGCAATGGGGAGATGAGGGAAAGGGCAAGCTCGTGGACGTGCTCTCGGAGCGCGCCGACTGGGTAGTCCGATATCAGGGAGGCGCCAACGCCGGCCACACAGTGGACCTGGGCGAGACGTCCTTCGTACTGCACCAGATTCCGAGCGGGATCCTGCACCCGGGGGTTCGCTGCGCCATCGGGAACGGTGTCGTGCTGGATCCCGAAACTCTCTTTACAGAGATAGACGAGCTGGTCAGCGACGGGGTGGACGTCGAGGGCAGGCTGTACGTCAGCGAGCGGGCGCATCTCGTGCTGCCGTATCACAAGCTGGTCGATTCCAGCAGCGCCGCGAGTCGCGCGATCGGAACCACGGGGCGGGGAATCGGGCCTGCATACGAGGACAAGATCGCGCGCCGCGGCGTGCGCGTACTCGATCTGCGCCATCCGGCTTCTCTGCGCCCGATTGTCGAAGCCGCCGTCGCCCACGCCAATGCGCAACTTGCCGCGTGGGGCGTCACCGAGCGCGCTTCAGTTGCGGATACGATGACGCTGCTGGAACGTCTGGCGCCGCGGCTGCTCTCTCTTGCGGATGACGTCGGGCTCGCCATTCATCGCGCACAACGTAGCGGCGCGGCGGTTCTGCTCGAGGGAGCGCAAGGCTCGCTGCTGGACGTCGATCACGGGACGTATCCGTTCGTCACGTCCAGCACAACTACATCGGGCGGTGCAGCTGTCGGAGTCGGCATCGCGCCGAGTTCGCTGGACAGTTGCCTCGGCGTCGTCAAGGCGTACACGACACGTGTGGGACAGGGGCCGTTGCCAACGGAATTCGCCGAGCCGCTTCAGTCGGAGATGCGCAAGCTCGGGAATGAATTCGGCGCGACTACGGGACGTGCGCGGCGCTGCGGCTGGTTCGACGCAGTAGTCGTGCGCTACGCGGTGCGCGTCAACGGACTCACGGACCTTGCGGTTACCAAGCTCGACGTGCTGGATACACTGGACGAGGTCAGACTCTGCACCGCGTATCGCGTGGGCGAGGACGTGTTCACCGAATTTCCCGGCGATCTCACCATGCTGAGTCACGCAGAGCCCGTTTACGAAACGTTCGCCGGCTGGCGCACGTCGACGGCTGACGCGCGCACGCTGGAAGATCTTCCAGCCGCTGCGCGTGCGTATCTCGACAGAATCGAGCAGCTTGTCGAAGCGCCAATCACCTATGTCAGCGTCGGAACGCGACGCGACCAGATCATCGGATTGTAAAGAATGAATTACCCGGACGTGATGGAGAAGCTCGTATCGCTGTGCAAGCGGCGCGGCTACATCTTCCAGTCATCCGAGATATATGGCGGTACCGGATCCGTGTGGGATTACGGTCCGCTGGGGGTCGAGCTCAAGAAGAACATCAAGGACCGCTGGTGGCACGCGATGGTCCGCTCACGCGACGACGTCGAAGGCCTGGATGCAGCGATTCTCATGAATCCGCGCGTGTGGGAAGCAAGTGGCCACGTCGCCGGATTTGTCGATCCGCTGGTCGATTGCAGGGCATGCAAGGGGCGCTTTCGCGCCGACAAGCTCGAGGACGCGCGCTGTCTGCGCAAGCCGAGCAAGCATCCCGGCGAGTTCGCGGATTGCCAGCTTACGGAGCCGCGTCAGTTCAACCTGATGTTCAAGACGTTCATGGGCGCGGTCGAGGAAACAGCAGCGACGGTTTATCTGCGCCCTGAAACGGCGCAGGGAATCTTCGTGAATTTTCTGAACGTGCAGCAGTCGATGCGCAAGAAGGTGCCGTTCGGAATCGCGCAGATCGGCAAGGCGTTCCGCAACGAGATCACGCCTGGGAATTTCATATTCCGGACGCGTGAGTTCGAGCAGATGGAGATGCAGTTCTTCGTCGACCCCGACAAGTCGTCCGAGTGGTTCGACTACTGGAAGGGCGAACGCATGGCGTGGCATCGTTCTCTCGGTCTCACCGAAGCGCGGCTGGAATTCCATCAGCATACTCCGGCGGAGCTGGCGCACTACGCAAAGGCTGCGTTCGACGTGCAGTTCGACTTCGGTGGCACGCTCGGCTTCCAGGAAATCGAAGGCGTGCACAATCGGGGTGATTTCGATCTGAAACAGCACACCGAGTTCTCCGGGAAGAAGCTGGAATACTTCGACCAGGCGGCCAATCGTCGCTACATCCCGTGGGTAGTGGAAACGTCTGTCGGTGCTGATCGCGTCACGCTTGCGGTGCTCGTCAACGCATACCGTGAGGAAAGTGTTCCGGGTGAGGACGAGGGGCGTGTCGTGCTAGGCATCGACCCCGCACTCGCGCCTATCAAGGCCGCGGTATTTCCGCTGACCAAGAAGGACGGCCAACCGGACATGGCGCACGCCATTGCCGACGGCCTGCGGCCGCAGTTCCCCGTCGATTACGACGAATCGGGCAGCATCGGCAAGCGTTATCGCAGACAGGACGAAGTGGGAACTCCGTTCTGCATAACCGTCGACAGCGAGTCAGCGGCAGACAACTCCGTTACCGTCCGCGACCGTGACACGCTGGCGCAGGACCGCGTGAGCACCGGCGAGATCGCGCGATACCTCGGCGACCGGCTCGCGCGATGAACCTGGAACGGTTGCGGGCACGCGCGCAATCGTTCACGCAGGACGTCGCACGCGAGAGTTATCTCGCCTACTCGGGTCTCAAGCCGGAAGCAGCGCTGCAGACAATCTACGAGCGGTACGCCGACATACTGAGCGACGACGCTCTATCGGAGTGCATCCAGCGATTCCGTGATGCCCCGCACGACTCGGAAGACGCACGAGCAGCACGCATGATGCTCGAGTGGCAGGTCGAGTCGCGCGTCGGCCGGCAGCTTGCCGCACTGGACGAGCGTGAAGTCGCGCTCGAGCATGCCGGCGTCATTCGAGTGGCTGACGGGCGCGTCATCCCTTACCAGCGCGTGGCGATCGACATTGCGAACAGCGGTGACGTGACGGATCGGAGAGCGATCGATGAGGCGCGCGCGCGGACGGTCGAGGAGTCATTCGCGCCGCTGCGACTCGAGCGACTTCAGCGCGAGCGCGATGCGGTCGAGTCCCTCGGCATTGCCGCTGGATACAACTCGACGTTCGAGGCACTGAGCGGCATATCGCTAACCACGCTCGCGGCAGAGTGCGAGACGTTTCTCCACGACACCGAGGCAATGTGGAATTCGGTGCTGGACGAGCGGCTCAGGGCATTCGGTGTTCCGCGCGGCGAAGCGACGCGGGCAGATTCGCTCGCGCTGTTCAGGCTGCGCGAGTTCGACGATGCATTTCCCGAAACGTCCATGGAGAGCATCATCCGGCGCAATTGCGCGGAGATGGGCCTCGATGCGAACGCCACCGGACGCATCACGTTTGACATAGGCGATCGGCCCGGCAAGCGACCGCGCGCGTTCTGTTCGCCGGTGCGCATTCCTGACGAGGTATATCTCGTGCTGCGCCCGCACGGCGGGCAATCCGACTACGGCACTTTTCTGCACGAGCTCGGGCACGCACTCCATTTCGGAAACACGCGCGCGGATTATCCGTTCGAGTATCGCTGGCTTGGCGACAATTCAGTTACCGAGAGCTACGCAATGCTGTTCGATCACCGGATGCAACAGCGCGCGTGGCTGCAACGCTACACAGGACTTGATAGAAACCGCGCCGGCGCGTTCCTGCGACTTGCGGGCTTCGAGGAATTGCATTTCGTCAGGCGCTACTGCGCGAAGCTGCTTTACGAGATACAGGTCTACAGCGGCGCAGTGGACTGGAACGCGCTTCCGGACATCTACGTCGAGATACTCGCCGCCGCGACGGGATTCCAGTATCGACCGGCCGATGCGTTCATCGACCTCGATTCGCGTTTCTATTCCACGCGGTATCTGCGCGCGTGGCAGCTCCAGGCGGTGCTGGACGAGGGATTGGTCGACCGGTTCGACGATGACTGGTGGCGCAATCCCGCGGCAGGCCCCTGGATAGTCTCCGAGCTGTTCGCCGAAGGGCAGCGCGAGAGCGCGAGCGAGGTCGGACTGCGCGCTTCGGGCGCTCGAATCAGCTTCGCGCCGCTCACGCGAAAAATCGAGTCGCTGCTGGAGTCCTGACTCTGGCAGCCCACGGGCGTCGCTGGTTAGATTTCGCCCATGGCGCAGACAGACAGAACTCTTCAGGAGACGCTCACTCCGCTCTCCCCGGCAGAGGTGCTTGATGCAGCCAAGCACTTCTTTTCGCGACGCAATTCGATCTATACCGCCTTCCTCGACATGGAAGGACCGACGTTCGTTTCGATGCGAGGCATGGGCGGCGAAGAGCTGGTCATCGGCGTGATGCAGCGAGACGGACTCACCGCTGTATCGGGATCGTCGTACATGTTCGATGGACAGGTAGCGCGGTTCCTTTCCTCTCTGCCGACCGCCGATCCGCCAGGAGTCGGGGCGATACCCCTCGAGCTCCCAGAATCGTCGACGGTGACGGCATGAGCGCGACGTTCGCGAACTCGCTGCGCGCGAGAGACGGCGTGGTTTCGATCGGTGAGTCCACCGCTGGCAACGTGCTCAGCTTCCGCGTGCAGGCGCAGGAAGTATGGGACGTTGTCCGCATCGACGCGCGCCCGTCGGAGTCGATTCGCACGGCCAAGATGTACGCGCTCAACACACTCATCCCCGACGCGCTGTTCCCCGATGAGTTCTCGGTCAAGCTGAACGGCTGCGAGATATTCGACGAGTCGATTTCGCTGTCCAGAGCCGGAGTGCTGGATGGATCGACGTTGTTGGTCGCGCGCCGGAGGCGCCGTCCGGTAAGGTCGTAGGTGTGACGATGGTGCGGATCGGGCGTCGACGCGTCCCGGCGCGCATCGATTCGTAGGGGCGGCCTCCGTGCCCGCCCCTACGGCGGGCAAGGCACCGGGCCTGGCTCTATGACATGCACGCACACGGGCCATATGCATCGCACCGCGTTCATCTCCCACTCCGATTGCGGACGTCACGACACGGGATGGGGACATCCGGAACACGTCGGACGCCTCGTCGAGATCATGCGCGCGGTGCGGAACGACTTCGATCTGTTCCAGCAACTGGAGCACGTTGAAGGGCGTCACGCAACGGTCGACGAGCTGTCACTCGTGCACGACCGCAGCTACGTCGAGTCTGTCCGCGCACTCTGCGCCGCCGGTGGCGGACGGCTCGACATCGACACTGTCGCCAGCGAGGGCTCGTGGGACGCGGCGACTGCAGCTGCCGGCTGCGTGCTCGACGCCGTTGACATGGCGATGGACGGACGCGCCACTCGCAGCTTCTCCGGCATACGCCCGCCGGGCCACCACGCAGTCCGCGACCGCGCGATGGGTTTCTGCATCTTCGGAACCGTCGCGCTCGGTGCGCACTATGCCCGCAAGGTCCACAGGCTCGAGCGCGTTCTGATCGTCGACTGGGACGTCCATCATGGCAACGGCACGCAGGCGCTGGTGCAGGATGATCCGGCGATTCGGTTTCTGTCCATGCATCAGTGGCCATTCTATCCCGGCACCGGCGCGGCATCCGACCACGGGCCGCATGGAACCGTGCTGAACGCTCCCATGGCCGGCGGCCTCGATCCGATGCAGTATGTCGAGACGTTCGAGCGTTCGTTCGACAACTTGACCGACGACTTTCAGCCCGAGCTGGTCCTCATCTCTGCTGGTTTCGACTGCCTCGCGGGCGACGCGATAGGCGGCTTTACGCTGGAGATGGAACACATAGACCGGCTGACGCGATTCGTTACTTCCCGCGCAGACGCTGTCTGTGGGGGAAGGGTCGTGAGCGCGCTGGAAGGCGGTTACACGCCGCTTCGACTGGCAGAGGCGGTGGTTGTTCACATGCGTGCACTCGCCGGCCTGCCGCCAGCCGGATAGCTTTCGACAGATGCCCGAAGGGAACAGAACGACCCCGGCGCCGGCGGTGCTGCGGCTGGTGCAAATGGCGATCATCGACCGCTGGCGAGCTACGGGAGAGGATCTCTACCGTGAGGTCGCCCGGCTCGCCGACCTCGAGCAGGGGCAGGACGTCGTCGTGTCCGGTTGCGGGCGCGGCGTCACCACGGAATGGCTGGCGCTCCGCACGGGCGCATCGGTAACCGGCGTCGATCCGGACGACGAGGACATCACGCAGGCCGAGGAGCACGCGCGCGAGACCGGCCTGGGTATCAGCTACCAGCATTCAGAGCTGGATGACCTGCCGTACGAGACGGGCGTATTCGATGCGGCCATCGGCGAGCCGGAAATCGCCGCTGCTGCGAGCACTGGACGGGCAGTGGCCGAGCTCGCGCGCGTTACCAAGCCCATGGGCGCAGTAGTGCTGCTCCAGCTGACATGGAGCTCCGACCTCTCGGCGTCGCGCCGGGAGCTGGTCGTCGAGCGTCTGGGGCTTCGCCCGCGCATGGTGGTCGAGTGGAAGCAGATGCTGCGCGAGGCTGGCGTCGTGGACATCCAGGTGAAGGACTGGACCAACGAGTGCGACGACGAGCTGGTACCGGACGGCGCTGATGCATCTCCGCGCCTGAACTGGCAGGCGAAGGTCCAGATCATGGGTCGGGCGCTGCGCAGGTCGGGTTGGGCTGAAGCGCGCCAGGCGCTCGTTCGCGAAACTGAATTGCTGCGCGATCTGTCGCGCGAGCGGTCGATGAACTTCTCCATCATCAAGGGAGTGAAGTGGCCGCACGCCATGCCGGCGATCGCGCATGGCTAGCGCCAGCGGCAAGTCGGGTCTGCGCTTTTACGGCGTGATCGACGCCGACGCGGGCGATCCGGCGTTGCTCGAGCAGCAGAGCGTGCAGCTCGTCAAGTATCGTGATCTCGCTGCCGTCGTTGCGATTTCTCCGTACGTTCGCAGTGAGCCCAGCGACGCCGATCTTTCGGATTATGTCCGCGTGGTGGATGCGTTCAGCGCCAAGGGCACGATAGTTCCCGCGCCACCGGGGACGATATTCCGCGATGAAGTGGTGCTGGCTCGCTGGCTGGATGTTCACTACGGCAAGTTGCACGAGGCGATGGCCATGATCGAACAACGTGAAGACGATCGTCCTCCCTACGATTACGTCCGCATGGAACTGGGCGCCTAGGTGTTCTGTCCCGGGTGCGGATCATGGAACCGCGGCACTGCAGCGCGCTGCACTCGTTGCGACGCGGCGCTTCCCGCTGTGGCCGCGCGAGAGGAGCGGCCGGACGCCGACATCACGTCGCTCAGGCACGTTATCGGCGGCCGGTACAGCGTCTCGCACCGCATCGGCGACGGCGGAATGGCGACGGTGTACTACGCCATGCACAACGCGCTGGACAGGCCGGTCGTGCTCAAGGTGTTGCATCCGCATCTCGCGCGCGACGCAGACATGCGGGAGCGGTTCAGGCGCGAGGCGGAGACCGCCGCGCAACTGGTGCATCCGCACATCTGCAATATCATCGACTTCGGCATGACGGAACGGCACGTGTACACGGTGATGCCGTATCTGTCGCGCGGCACGCTGGGGGATCGTATCTCCGGCCGGCGCTCGCTCCCACCGGAACGCGTCGCGGCGGTGTGTGCGCAGGTTTCCAGCGCGCTCGACTACGCGCACCGGCATGGAGTGGTGCACCGTGACATCAAGCCTGACAACGTCCTCTTCGACGAGGACGAGCACGCTGTGGTCACCGACTTCGGGATCGCGACCGCGCACTTCCGCGGTCGCATGACGGGAACGGGACACGTGATGGGCACGCCACACTACATGTCGCCGGAGCAGGCGCGTGGTCGTCTGCTCGACGGCCGAAGTGATCTCTACACGCTCGGCATCGTCATGTACGAAACGCTGGTTGGATTCGTGCCGTTCGACGGCGCGGACATCTATTCGATAACGTCGAAGCACCTGGAAGAGGTGCCTGTATCACCTGACATCGTCGACTCGCGTGTGCCGCCCGCACTTGCTGCGGTCGTGATGCGTTGTCTCGCCAAGGATCCATCGGCGCGGTATCAACGCGGCAACGACGTGGCTGACGCGCTGATCCAGTATCTCGCGCAGACTGGCGCACCCAACCCGGAAAAGCGCAACGGCTGGTTCGCACGCACACTGCCGTCCTTCGTTTCCACGTCCTGAACGTCGTTCGATGAACCTCACGTGGGAGCGAGTCTCCCTCCGCACCAGGCGTCCGTTCGTGATCGCTCGCTGGGGATATGCCGGGCACGAGAACGTGATCGTCACCATCACCGATGATGACGGCGTGAGCGGTATGGGCGAAGCTGCACCCAATCGCTATTACGGCGAATCACCCGATACAGTCGTCGCTGCCCTGGAGCGGTACAAGCCCATAATCGAGTCAGCGCAATCGTGGTCGCTCGAAGCAACTGACGTCGCGCTCACGACTGCGCTGCGCGGCAATGCCTCCGCTCGTGCCGCTGTCAGCTCCGCGATGCACGACCTTCACGCGCGCAAGGCTGGGCTCCCGCTGCATAAGTTGTGGGGATTGAGTGCGGACGCGAGCCCGCTTTCGAGCTTTACGATCGCGATCGACGATGTCGAGGGGTTGCGCCGGCGAGTGAGCGATGCGGCGGAATATCCGATTCTCAAGATCAAGCTCGGAACCGATCGCGACGAAGAGATCGTGCGCACGGTGCGCGACGCAGCTCCCGACAAGGTGTTGCGCGTGGACGCCAATGCGGCGTGGAGCCCGCAGCAGGCGATCGAGCGGGCCGCGATGTTGCGCGACAACGGCGTCGAATCACTCGAGCAGCCCGTCGCCGCCGCAGATGTCGAGGGCATGCGCTTCGTACGCGAACGCTGCGGGCTCCCTGTGATCGCTGACGAATCCTGCCTCGTCGCCGCCGACGTGCCACGTCTGGCCGGATCGTGTGACGCGATCAACATCAAGCTCGCAAAGTGCGGCAGTCTTCGCGAAGCGATCCGGCTCGTTCATGTCGCGCGCGCACACAACCTCGGCGTGATGGCCGGATGCATGATCGAAACGTCGCTCGGTATATCTGCCATAGCGCAGATCGCGCCGCTGCTCGACACTGCCGATTTCGACGGCGCCGCGCTGCTTGCCGAAGATCCCTTCGAAGGCGTAACGATTGCGGACGGGCGAGTGGGGCTTGTGGACTCGCCGGGCCTCGGCGTTACCCGGCGGCGATCGGCGTGACGGACCAGGCGCGGCGTCTGGTGGAGGTCGCGCTGCCAGTGCCGCTCTTCCAGACTTTCGTCTATTCACTGGACGGTGAGTACGAACACGAGGCACGAATCGGCAGCCGCGTCCTCGTTCCATTCCGCAAGCGACAGGAGATCGGGATAATCGTCGCATTCGACGCTGCGCCACCGGCTCGCGGTGTAATCAAGGCTGTGTCTGGGGTGCCTGATGCGGGCCCTGCGCTGGACGAAGGGCTACTCACACTGTCGCGCTGGATTTCGGAGTATTACGTCGTCCCGCTGGGGATCGTGATGCGCACCGTTCTCCCAGCCCTGTTGACTGGCGCCGCGCAACCGCATCCCAACGTGAAGACGCGGCGCATCGTGCGCATCCGGGACGACATACCGACATTACTTCAGAGGGAGAAGGCATTCGCGCGCGCACCGCAGCAGCGCGCGCTGTTCGAGCTCATCGAGTCGCTCGGCGGCGCAACGAGCGTGGAGCACCTTCTGCAGCAGCTCAAGTTTTCTCCGTCGGTGCTCAAGGCGCTGGAGAAACGTGCGCTCATCAGCATCGATCGCGAGCGTGTCGAACGAGATCCGTTCGCAACGCGCGTCGGGCGAAGCGAGCCACGGCACGTGCCGACGCCCGAGCAGCTCGCGGTGATAAAGCGGATGGGAACCGCGCGGCCAGGCGAGGTGTTCCTGTTGCACGGTGTGACCGGCAGCGGCAAGACGCTGGTGTACATCGAGCTGTTGCGAGAGATCGTCGAGCGTCGCGGCAAGACGGCCATCGTGCTGGTGCCGGAGATTGCACTGACTCCGCAGACCGTCGATCGGTTCCGTGCGGTATTCGGCGACGATGTTGCGGTGCTGCACAGCGCGCTGAGCGACGGCGAGCGATATGACGCATGGCTCGCACTAAAGCGCGGGGAGAAGCGAATAGCCGTAGGCGCGCGGTCGGCCGTGTTCGCGCCCCTCACGAACATCGGTGCGATCATCGTCGATGAGGAGCACGAGTCCAGCTACAAGCAGGGCGAGACGCCGCGGTATCATGCGCGTGAGGCTGCCATCGTGCGCGCCACCCAGGAAGGCGCCGTGGTGGTGCTCGGCAGCGCGACTCCTTCGCTGGAAAGTTGGACCAACGGGGCCGCGGCCAAGTTCACGTTGTTGTCGCTGCCCGATCGAGTAGGTGGCGCGACGCTGCCCACTGTTGCTGTCGTGGATCTGCGCAAGGCGGTGGTCGACTCTGCTGCCACGGCGGGGGAGGATGACTATCAGAGAGTCGTGACCGGGCCGCTCGACGCCGCTATTCGAGCGAGACTCGATCGCGGAGAGCAGAGCATCCTGCTGCTCAACCGCCGTGGCTACTCGGCGTTCGTGCAGTGCGAGAACTGCGGCAACGTCGCGACGTGCCCCAACTGCAGCATAACTCTCACGTATCATCGGTCTCCCGAACGGCTGGTCTGTCATTACTGCATGCATCAGGAGGAGCCGCAGCGCGTGTGCAATCGTTGCGGTGGAGCAACGCTGCGACGCCGCGGACTCGGCACCCAGCAGGTGGAGCGCCTGATCTGCGAGCGCTTTCCGTCGGCGCGTGTTGCGCGCATGGATGTCGACACGACGTCGGGGAAGTGGGCGCACGCGGAGATCCTGGATCGCGTCGGCGCAGGTGAGGTTGACATCCTGCTGGGCACGCAGATGATCGCGAAGGGGCTTGATTTCCCCAATGTTACGCTTGTCGGAGTGATCGATGCCGATGTCGGTATCAACCTGCCGGACTTTCGTGCGAGCGAGCGGTGCTTCCAGCTTCTGAGCCAGGTGGCCGGACGCGCGGGCCGCGGCGCACGCGGCGGCGAAGTACTTATTCAGACGCGGGTGCCGAGCCATCATGCGGTGAAGTGCGCCGTGACTCATGACTACATGTCGTTCGTCGCTGAAGAGTTGGCCGGACGAATACAACCTGTGTATCCGCCGAACAATAGGCTCGCGAACATCGTGTTCAGCGGCAGCGTCGAGTCTGGTGTCGCGGACCTTGCGATTGCTGGCGCGGGCTGGCTGCGCCGTCTGATTCGCGTGCGGGAAAGTCCCGGGCTCACGATAATCGGGCCAGCGCCATGCGCGATCGAGCGCATCAAGACGCGCTGGCGCTGGCACGTATTGCTCAAGAGTGAGCACCCGCACGAGCTCACGCGGGTGGGCCGATATTTTCTGGAGCGATTTGCCGTGCCGGCCAGAGACGGGCTGCGAGTGACGTTCGATCGCGATCCGGTAACTCTGCTGTGACCGCGCATCATCTGCGAACGTCACGTCGCGGCCGCGCGTTGCTCCTTGTCGGAGCGGCGCTCGCGTTTGGTGTCGTTGCCTGTCCGTCCGCAAAGCCATCGTACGTGGCGCGAGATCCTGTCCTGCGCGCCCTTCCGTTGTATTTCTATCCAGCCTCCGATTCCGCGAAGGCGGTTGTGATATTCTTCGGCAACGACGTTGGATTCTGGGATGCGCACGACCGGCTCGCGCGGCGGCTTGCATCGAACGGCTATACGGTCATCGGCGTCGACGTAAAGAAGTACATCGAACGGCTGCCGGAGCCGTACGTCAGTCGCGAGGCAGCATTCGACTCGTCAATCGATGGCGTCATAGCGCGCGCAGTCAGGGAGATGGGGGCGACTTCACTTCCACTCGTGCTTGGGGGACACTCATTCGGCGCGGATCTGGCCCTTTGGACCGCGGCGCACGCGCCGCCTCCGCACACGGTCGGAGTGCTCGCACTCGCGCCCACAGCGCGCAGCCACTTCTACGTTACGGCAATGGATCGCGCCAACATCAGTGAGCCCGACGAACCGGGAAGCTTTGCGATATCGGACGAGATTCGCTCGGTGCCGGCAACCATGCGGATCGCTCTACTCCGCGGATCTGGCGACCGCCGCAGAGGGATCGATTCCGCGCTCGAAGCTGCCGGGAAACCGAGGCTCAGGTATTCCGTGATCCCGTTCGCCTCACATTCACTGAAGTCGTTGACGCTGGCCGGTCCGATGGCGCAGCGCGCCGTGGCGTGGATTGTCGGCGGTGAGTGACACTGTGCGAATGTTACCGACAAGCCCGTAATTTTCCCACCCAGTTTCCGTCGTCATGCCGGTGGGCCCTTGAGGCGTACACGGACATCATCGGGCACTTCATGTATTCCTCGAATACCGGACTCGTACGTCGAGGCAGAGAAAGAGGTGCCAGATGGAGGCGCGTCAACCCGCCGCCGAGCGGCAGAACTGCACCGCCCATCCTACCAGAAGCTCCGCTTGTCACGCGGCAACTTACAAGACGTGGAAAGATCGCATCGCTTTGCTTGCGATACCGTGATAAGTCCCGACCGTGCGCTGGCTCGTTACGCGGATGGCACACAGTCCACGGCACCGGCAAATGCGACGCACGTAACATCGGGCACGCCTTACCTGGGAACCGGAGGAGCGGTGTGCCGGCGCGACCAGCGCCGGCCGTGAGCGCTGCCGCTGATGTGGACTCTGCGCAACAGTCTCCGGGTCCCGGTTATGTGAATGTCACAAGAATGCAACCAGCTTGAGGGGACAGTGATCGTGCCTCGATTCATATCGTGGGTCGTTGTCGCAAGTTGCGGAGTCGGATGCATGCTGGCTGCAGCGTCGCCGGCGTCATGTCAAACTTTCTTCGAGCTCGGCGCCGGATGGAGCTACCTGGCGGCACCCGTAGCGCCACAGGTGGGCACGTACGGGCACGCGGTGAACGGACGACTCTCGATCGGCCGAACAGTCGCGCCGCGCGTGCGTTTTGCGGTTTGATGTTAAGGGGCTGCAGTTTGATCAGAACGTTCAATACTTTCCGCCCTGTCCCGCTCCTGGTTGCACGCGTACCTACTATCGGGCGCAGTCCAACGACATCGTCGGCGTGATCGGCAATGGGCTGCTCGACGTCGATCGGCGCGGAATCTTTTACCTCATCGGTGGGGGTGGCGTCTGCGGGGCTTTCGTCCCATCCGTGGAACGACACCTCGGCGTGTCAGGCGGAGCAGGAATCACGCTGCCGGTGCGCACGGACTTGCGGATTTTTGTAGAAGCGGCCGGGCATCACCTTTTTGGTCGCACCGCCGGGCCGTCTGGGTTTGTGCCGATCACGATAGGCTTGCGTTACTGAGTCTCTTCACGGAGCGATTGCTACCGGCGCGCCCGTACGCCACCTTTCTCTCCATGAACGAAACCACAGAACGTTTCTTCCGCGAGATCTCCGATCGCGTCGGCTATGACCAGGTCGCGGAGCTGTACCTCTTTCCTGTCATCCGTCAGTCAGGCGTCGAGGCGGCGGTCGCCGTCGTAGCGGCGTATCCGGATCCTTCCGTCGAGTCACACGAGCCCCGGCACGTCGTCTATTCCGCGAGCTATCGCTCGACGGTCAAGGGAACAGACCGTGGAAAATGGACTGTCGACATCGTCGCCGAGGCGGACGCGCCGCTCGTGACGATAGAGGAAGTAGTTCGCGGAGTCGTTCAGCGAAGCGGCGAACAGTTTCAACCCGAGCAGTTCACCGGCGCGGAGTTCAGAGCGATCGTACCAGCTCCACAAGTCGCGCAATCGGAACCGGCTTGAGCAGCACGTCGACGCAACCAGCCTCGATGCACCGCTCCCGAAGCTCGTCGTCGTCGTGGCCAGTAAGCGCAATTGTGCTGCGCGGTGCGTGATCGTCCGCACGCAGACGCTCGAGAATCGTCAGACCGTCGCCGTCGGGTAGTGTGAGATCGAGCAGCATCGCTTCTGGTGCGCGCGCAGTCGCCGTTGCTATTGCATCCTTGACGGTCGAGGCGACATCCACGTCGTAGCCGCTCTCCTCGAATAGCAGTCTCAGCGCCGACGCGACGATCGCGCTGTCTTCAACGATGAGCAGACGCGTTCGTGGCACTGGGAATAGTAAGCGTGAAGCGAGCGCCCTCGCCGGGCTTGCTCTCCACCCAGATGCGTCCGCCGTGCAACTCCACCAGCCTGCGCGCGATCGTCAGTCCGAGTCCGGTTCCGTGGTGCAGTCGCGACGCTGACGAGTCGACCTGAGCGAATTCGTCGAACACTAGCTCCTGGTGCTCCGGCGCGATTCCGATTCCCGTATCACCGACCTCCACGAAATGCGCGGCCTGATTGCCATCCTCACCATACCATGCGCGAACCCATACGTGTCCGCCATCCGGCGTGAAGTCGATCGCGTTGCCGATCAGGTTGTTGAGGACGTGCGTGAGCTTCTCGCGATCTGCCGTCAGAGTGGGAAGTGACTCCGGTATCTCGGTCGCGACCGAGAGGTTGCGTCGTCGCGCGATCGCCTCGTTGATGGCACTCGCCTGGCGCACCACATCTCCAAGGTCGAAATCGGTCGCCACGAGTCGCAACCTGTTCGCCGTCGCCTTCGCGTAGGTGAGAATCTCACCGACCATGTCCAGCAGTTGCCGTCCGCCGGAAATGATTCCGCCCACGCTTTCGAGCTGACGTGGCGACATCGGTCCCAATATTCCGTCGCGCAGAATTTCCGCGTGCGTGATGATCGCGGTGAGGGGCGTACGCAGGTCGTGCGAGATGTTGGATAAGAACTGCGTCTTGAGAGCGTCGCGCGAGCGCAGCTCGGCGAGCTCTCGGCGGGCCTGCTGCAGCTCGGCCTCGAGCGCCGCGGCACGAAGATCAAGGGCTGCCGCGGATTCCGTTACGTGCATATGCCGGAAAGGTAAACCACGGGCGCGGCCGCCTCAACCAACGGCGGTTTCGACCTCTTCCACGAGTTGCTGGCGGCGTAGCAGCGCCCAGTAGCGCCCCTCGGCGGCCAACAGATCTGCATGGGTTCCACGCTCGACGATCCGGCCGTTGTCCAGCACCAGGATCATCGCCGCGTCGCGCAGTGCGCTCGCCCTGTGCGATGCTATTACGGCAGTACGCCGCGAGAGCGCCGAGCGCAGGCCGGCCAGTATCTGGGCCTCCGTATGCGTATCGACGGCGGAGAGCGCGTCGTCCAGAAGAACGATCGCCGGCCGTCTCGCAAGCGCGCGCGCCAGAGTCGCACGCTGTTTCTGTCCGCCGGAGAGATTGATTCCGCGCTCGCCGAGTACGGTTTCGTAGCCGTCGGGGAAGGCCGCGATAGCCTCGTCCAGCTGCGCGATCTTCGCGGCGTCGCGCCACGCTTCCGGGTTGTCCCCGGGGCCAAGCCCGTATGCCAGATTTGCAGCGATCGTATCGCTGAAGAGCAGGCTTTCCTGCGGAACGTAACCGATCTCGCGACGCAGCTCGTCCAGTGGGATGCGGTCGATCGGAACACCGTCGATCAGAACCTGACCGCGTTGCGGGTCGTACACACGAGCGATCAGATCGATGAGCGCACTCTTGCCGCTTCCAGTCGCTCCGACGATGCCGGCGGTTGCGCCTGACGGTATGACGAAGCTCACATCATCGAGAACCCAGCGCGGCTCGTCAGTCCCCGTAGTGGGGAAGTGGAAGCTCACGTTGCGGAATTCGATCGACCTTCCATCGCTCGCGGGTGGAAGATGCAGCACCGGGTCGTGCGTTACGATGCGGGGCTGCTCGTCCATTATGTGAAGCAGCCGGCCCATGGATGCATCGCCGCGCTGGAAGAGATTGATTACCCAGCCGAGTGCGATGAGAGGCCACGTCAGCATCGTGAGATACATCCCGAATGCGACGAATGCACCAATGGAAATGACGCCGCGCAGCGCGAGCACGCCGCCAGCGCCGAGCACGATTACGGCACCCACGCCAGCCAGCATCGCGAACAGGGGATGCATGACTCCCCACAGGCGCACGAGCGCCATGTTGCGCGTGAGGTACTCTTCATTCAGCTCACCGAAGTGTGCAATCTCGGAGTCTTCCTGGCGATACGCGCGCACGATCCGGACGCCCGTCAGGTTTTCCTGAGCGTGTGTGGTGAGGGACGAGAAGTGCTCCTGCACCGATTCGAAGCGCGTGTGGATCAGCTTGGCGAGTCGCACGCTGATGATGGGCAAGACAATCATCGGGCAGAGCGCGAGCAGCGTGAGCCTGCCGTCGATGCGCGACATGAAGTACAGCGCGAAGATCCCGCCGAATATCGTATTGGTGAGATACATGATGGCCGGTCCGGCCGTCATCCGCACCGCGCCCAGATCGTTGGTCAGGCGCGCCATTATGTCGCCGGTCCGCGTGCGCGTGAAGTACGACGCGTCCAGCGCTTCGAGATGCTCGAACAGCTGGTTCCGAAGGTCGTACTCGACCCACCTGCTCAATCCGTTCATCCACTCGCGCATCCCGTAGCGCAAGGCGCCGCCAACCAGGGCAGTCCCGACGAGGGCTCCCGCCAGCGCCCAGACGGAACTGACAGCAACGCCCGCCCGAATCGCATCGATTGCGCGCTGCAATATCCATGGTATCACAGATGTGATGCCAGCCGCCAGGACCACAAACGCAAGCCCTGTAACGAGTTGCGTCCTGTAGGGCCGAAAGTACGGGGTCAGGCGGCGAAGATTGGGAAGCAAGTTTGGCACACCGATTGCGCGTTGAACGGGACTGACCCTGATAAAGCCATTTTTAGAGGAGCCCCATGTCAAAATATATGCAGCGTGCGCGTACGTTAGTTGCGGTCCCGGCAGTACTGGCGCTGGTCGCTCTTGCCGCATGCAGCGGTGAGAAAAAGAACGACACACTCGCACAGGACTCGACGCTCAATCGCGACATGCAGCTTGCGAACGCGGACACCGCGGCAAAGCCGGCACTGAACGATGTGCCAGCGACAAAGACGCCGGCTCCCGCTCCGTCGGCAAGCGCCACGGCGCCTCGCTCGACGCCGGCAAGATCGGCGCCCGCGCGAGCGAAGCCAACCACTCCAACAAAATCCACGACGGCGAGTGGCAATACGGTGACGCGCACGCCCGGAACGGCTGAAACGCCGCTCGGTACGATCGCTGCCGGTACGTCGATCGCGCTCACGTCCAACTCGCGCATCTGCACCAATACGAATCACGTGGGCGAGACTGTAACGGCAACCGTTGCAAACTCGGTCACCGGTTCCAACGGTGCGACGATCCCGGCCGGCGCAAAGGCTTCGCTCGAGATCACTCAGCTCAAGCGCAGCGAGAATATCAACGACAAGATCGAAATGAGCTTCCGCGTGAAGTCCATCAGCTTCGGCGGACATACCTATCCGGTGACTGCATCGGTCAGCTCCGCGCAGGTTGATCGCGTCAAGAATCAGCCGACCAGCAAGGACGTGCAGAAAGTCGGAACCGGCGCCGCTGTTGGAGCGGTGGTTGGACAGATACTCGGTCACAGCACCAAGTCGACCATAATCGGCGGTGCGGTGGGCGCGGCTGCGGGTGCCGGAGCGGCTGCCGCCACGGCCAATTACGAAGGTTGCGTCCCGAACGGCGGCAACATCACCATCGCGCTGCAGGATCCGATTCAGGTCCACACCAGCTGATCGGCTGCTCGGTCCCAGCAAGACCATGAAAAAGCCCCGCTCCCCCGAGCGGGGCTTTTTCATACATGGTTGCCGTCGTCGCGGTGCGGTAACTTTCCCGTCGTGCTAGATCACAGAGCAACCGAGCAGCGCAATCCGCGAACCGCGAACATCGACCTCGCGCCCGCGCAAGAGATCGTCGCGCTCATGAATCATGAAGACGCCACGATCGCCGGGGTGGTGGCAGGCCAGAGGGAAGCGATCGCGCGTGCGGTCGATACCGCCGCATCCACCTTTCGTGCTGGCGGTCGTCTCTTCTACGTCGGCGCGGGCACATCGGGCAGGCTGGGCGTGCTGGACGCGAGCGAATGTCCGCCGACCTTCGGAACCGATCCCGAGATGGTGCAGGGAATCATTGCTGGCGGTGCGCCGGCCCTCACACGCTCGCAGGAGGGCGCCGAGGACAGTCCTGCAACGGGCGCGAAGGAGATGGACACGCGGAACGTCGGCCCACTCGATTTCGTGGTCGGCATCGCTGCGTCGGGGACAACGCCATTCGTGCACGGCGCGATTCATCGCGCGCGAGAGTTGGGTGCGCACACGGCAATCGTTGCCTGCACTCAACCGCCAGCTTCACTGCTTGTGGATTGCGACATCGCGATTGTGCCAGTTGTCGGCCCCGAAGTCGTTACGGGATCCACCCGCCTCAAGGCCGGAACTGCGACCAAGCTGGTGCTCAACGCCATCACGACCGGCGCGATGATTCTGCTTGGCAAGACGTACGGTAACCTGATGGTCGACATGCGCGCGACGAACGCCAAGCTCACCGATCGCGCCGAGCGAATCATGATCGAGGTGACGGGCGTCTCGCGCGAGCGTGCGCGGGAGCTGCTGGCCGGGGCTGGCGGACTCGTGAAGACAGCGATCGTGATGCAGATGATGAGCATCGATCGCGTCGCAGCGGAGCGCATGTTGGCGGAACACGGTGGAGTGATCCGGCGCGTCGTTCCGGGAGCGGCGCCGCCCGTTGTAGATGAGTGACGCTGACGGAATCGCCACCGGGGCCGCGGACGGTATCTACGTTGGCCTGATGTCCGGCACGTCGCTGGACGGAATTTCTGCGGCCGTCGTGCGCTTCGCCGGCGCCGGCGAGCGAATCGAGCACGAGCTGTTGGCGTTCCGTGGCAGCGCATACAGTGGAGAACAGCGCGAGCGACTCGCGTCGGCGATGAATTGCGCAACCGCCGAGGAATATTGTGCGCTGTCATTCGATCTGGGAGAGTGGCTTGCTGCCGCGGCGCTCGCCGTCATCGAGAGTGCGCACATCGACTCGCGAGTGGTTCGCGCGATCGCCTCGCATGGTCAGACGCTGTGGCATTCACCGCGTCGCGCAACGTGGCAGGCCGGTGAATCCGCGGTAATCGCGGAGCGCACCGGCGTCGACGTCATATCGGATTTTCGTGTTCGCGACGTTGCCGCAGGCGGTGAGGGTGCGCCGCTCGTTCCAATTGCGGACGCGCTGCTGTACTCGAGCAGCAACGAGTGCCGCCTGCTCCAGAACATTGGCGGCATCGGGAACGTGACGGTTGTCCCGCCAGGCGGGGACGTCGCGAGCGTGCGCGCGTTCGACACCGGACCAGGGGTGGTGTTGATCGATCATCTCGTGCGCAAGCTGTATCCCGGCGTTCGCTTTGACGAGGGTGGCGCTATCGCGCGATCCGGGAATGCGCACGCCGCTGTGGTTGCGACCCTTCTGCGTGATCCGTACTTCGTACAACCACCGCCCAAATCAACCGGCCGCGAATACTTCGGTGGCCCGTTCGCCGATCGGCTGCAGTCGCTCGTGAATGGTCCAAGCGCGGATGTTATCGCAACCGCGGTCGCATTTACAGCCGCGTCGATCGCGGATGCGGTGCGACGCTACGTGCACGAGTCGTATGCGGAGATGGTCGTGTCCGGCGGCGGTGCGCGCAACGATTCATTGATGGATGCGCTGCGCGGCGCCATGCGGCCAGCACGTGTTACATCATTCGATGATCTGTACTACGATGGCGAGGCAAAGGAGGCTGTGGCGTTCGCGCTGCTCGGATATCTGCATCTCGCCCGCGTGCCCGGGAACGTCACCGGAGCCACCGGCGCACGCGGTCCGAGAGTCCTGGGGAAGTTGACTCCCGCGTAGTTGTCGCCGGCGGCGGTGGTGGCTCGTTCGGATCTGCGGGCTCGAACCGCGCCGCAACTACTGTGATGTTGTCATGGCCACCGCGCGAATTGGCGCACGACACGAGTCGCTCGCACACGGTCTCCATGTTGTCGTCCGCGAGCGCGATCCGCGCTATGTCATTCGCGCCGACGAGATTGGACAGTCCATCGCTGCATAACACCAGAACGTCGCCCACTTCCGCCTGCTCGCGATACATGTCTGGAATGACAGTAGCCTCGGAGCCGAGTGCCTGCAGGATTATGTTGCGACGGTCGCTGTGCGCCGCCTCGCCTTCGGTCATCTCGCCAGCATCGATCAGCCGCTGAATCAGCGATTGGTCCTTGGTGACCTGCCTTGCCTCGCCGCCGCGAACCAGATATGCGCGACTGTCGCCGACCTGCGCGATCGTGATGACCGAGTGGTGTACCAGCGCGAGTGTCGCGGTAGTGGCCATGCCGCGATGTTGTGGATTGCCGGACGCGTAGGTGAAGATCACGTGGTTGGCCGCAGACATCGCCGCGCGCAGTGCGGCCTCGACCCCCGCCGGTGTGCGAGGCCACTCGGACTCGTATCTCCGGCGCAGCTCGATGAACATCGTGTCTGTCGCCATGAGACTCGCGATCTCGCCGGACGCGGCGCCACCGACGCCGTCCGCTACCACCAGCAGCGCGGGCGTGTGAGGAACTGTCAGCGTGGTGGTGGCCCCTTTCATTACCACCGCATCCCGTCCCAGCGCAGCGACGAGATAGGAATCTTCGTTGAGGTTCCGGACCCGCCCGACGTCGGTGCGGCCGCCCGCGACGACGACCAGGCCGCGCGGCGCCGCCGGTGGATCAGGAATTTCACGAACAGGCATGGGGAAGAATACACCCACGGATGCTGACCGTCACTGTCTGTCCCACTACCTTTGTCACATGCCCCGCTGTCACGTCACACCAGGACGTTTTTCCCCCGGGGCGGTGCTGGCCGCGGCAGCCCTGGGACTGGCGTGCGCCAAGTCGCCGCCATCTACCGCACCCGCGCCGGTTCCGACCCCGCCAGGCCGCCATGCTGCGCCCGCCGCGTTGACGATCGCGAGAGCGCCCCTGCCCGCTCCCAATCCCAAGCTCCCGCCAGTCCCCGACGTCGACGGACCGCTCGCTATCAAGGTCGTCTACCCGCCGCGCAATGCCGTCATCGGGTCCCGCGATTCGAATTTCGTGTTCGGATCGGTGGGGAACGGCAACGCGGGACTGACCATCAACGGCAACCTCGTTCCGGTGTGGCCGAACGGCGCCTTTCTCGGCTGGGTTCCAAACCCGCCCGCCGATTCGCAGTGGTACGATCTTGTAGCCTACACGCTCCGCGACACAGTGCGCCTCCGTTTCCCTGCACGCACGCGAGAAGGTTTGGGGCCGCGAACCCCTGTAACGCCGGAAGTCACCGAGCTCGCGCATCCAGTCGTCGCGGCGCTGCGGGATGACTCGCTGGACAGAACCGTGAGCGACACCGACAACGTCATCATCGGACGCCCGACGCCGACTGGTGACTATAAGTGGTTTCTGTTCCCGGGAACTATCGTGCGAGTTCTCGAATATCGCGACGACATGGCGCGCGTGCAGCTGGACAGGGGACAGGACGTCTGGGTAGAGCGGCGCGATGTCAAACCGCGCCGCCGGGCTAAGTCGGCGAAGCCGCTCCGCGTGACGCATGCATCACTCGCATCGGGGCGCGCGAGCGTGAACCTGGTGCTGCGTGTCGCGTCACCGCCGGCGTATGTGGTCGCCGAAGATGAACGCGGGCTGACTCTTACACTCTACAATACCACTACATCGACGAAGCTGCGGAAGGTCTCGGATTCGCTCATCGCCACCGCCACGCAGTCTCGGGAACGGACTCGGATTGTCTACCACTTCACGCTCACGCGTCCGGTCTACGGGTACGAAGCGCTGTACGCGAAAGGTATTCTCAAGTTCAGCATCCGGCGGCCGCCGGTTGTCGATCCATCGGAGCCTCTGCGCGGAATGACCATCGTAGTCGACCCGGGCCATCCGCCGATCGGTGCGACAGGTCCCACCGGTCTGTGGGAGCCGGTACCAACTCTGGCGGTAGGGCTGCGCGTACGCGATCTCCTGCAAGCGCGCGGCGCCCACGTCGTCATGACCCGAACCGGCGCCGGTCCCGTCGCACTGGGCGATCGCCCTATCTTCGCGCGACGGGCAAATGCCAACGCGTTCGTTTCCATTCACCTGAATGCCGACGCGGACGGTCAGAACCCGTTCCGCGACAACGGCACGGGCACGTATTACTTTCATCCGCATTCCCGATTGCTCGCGCGCTCGGTCCAGGATTCGCTTGTACCGGCGCTGGGACTGCGCGACCGGGGCATTTTCTATCAGAACCTTGCGGTGTGTCGTCCGACGTGGTTTCCCGCCGTACTCGCAGAGGGACTGTTCATCATCATGCCCGATCAGGAATCAGCGATCAAAACGCCGGAATATCAGGAAGCCTACGCACGTGGCGTCGTAGGGGGATTGGAGAAGTTCTTCGCAACCTTCGAACGCTAGAATGCCGTTCATCGCTGGATGGCGAAAGATTGTCGTCCGCGTAATCTCGGCATTGGCGATTTCCGTATTCGCCGTAAGCCGCCTTTCGGCGCAGTTGCCCGTGAACGAGCGGTGGCGGACGATCGAGACGCCGCACTTCAGAGTTCACTTCACGCCTGCGCTCGAAGCGGAAGCGCGCCACGCTGCCGCGGTCGCCGAGCGCGCGTACGCGAATCTGGCGACGGAGCTCGTCAAGCCGCGCGGCCCCGTCGACATAGTCGTGAGCGATGGGACCGATGCATCCAACGGATCGGCCACCGTGGTCCCGCGCCCTCGCGTGATCATGTACGCGCGCCCACCGGTCGACGACCCGTCGCTGGAGAGCTACGACGACTGGACGGTGCTCGTATTGCAGCACGAGCTGACGCATATCTTCCATCTCGATCGCAGCCGCGGCTGGTGGCGCGCCGCTCAGTCCGTGTTTGGACGCAATCCGGTTCTCTTTCCGAACTATTACACTCCTTCATGGCTGACTGAAGGTCTCGCTGTCTATTACGAATCGCGATTCACGAGCGGCGGCCGTTTGAACGGGAGCTTCGAGAGCGCCGTCGTGCGGTCGGCCGCGATCGACCACATTGCCCCGTCGCTGAGCGAGCTGTCGCTCGCAACATCGCGCTTTCCGTACGGGCAGTCGGTGTACGTATACGGATCGTTCCTGTGGGATGACATCGCGCGTGAGCACGGCGCATCCGCGATCCCTGCATTCGTCGAGCGTTCGAGCGAGACGATGATTCCTTTCTTGCTCGATCGTGAAGCGAAGCGGGCGTTCGGCGAGACCTTCACGCATTCCTGGAACCAGTGGCGCGATTCGGTTCTGAGTGCGGTCGACGATTCAGCCGCGCTGCGCCAGCAATCGGCAGCGACTCCGGCGGCCTTCGCCTCGTCGCGCGCGATCGCGATCCCCAAAGGCGGCCGCTACATCGCCGAGCCGCGCTGGGTCGGCGATTCGGCGCTGATGTTCGCCGCGAACGACGGCCGCGAAACGCCAGGGCTGTATCTGGCGCGCCTCGGTGAAACACCGGTCCGTCTCTCTCGGCGCAATTCACTGGACGTCAACGATCCGTCGCACCACGGACTGACAGTATTTTCGCAGGACGATTACATCGATCGCTATCACGTGCGCGGTGATCTGTACGCAACGCGCGCCGGCGTGGAAACGCGCCTCACTCACGGCAAGCGTCTGAGCGCGCCGAGCGTGCGGGCTGACGGCGAGATCGTGGCGGTGCAGACCGTGCCAGGCGCAACACGACTCGTGCGAGTGTCGCGCGACGGAACGCGCATCACACCGATCACAACGGCATCGCTCGATACGCAATGGGCCGCGCCGCGCTGGTCTCCGGACGGAACGCACATCGTCGCAGTGCGAATGATGGGTGCGCCTAACGAGATAGTGGTCATGGACAGTACCGGTCGCGTGAAGCACGTTCCGGTCAGGGAGACTGCAGTGCTCCGGTCCCCGGCGTGGACGAATGACGGCCGGTCGATTCTCTTCACGTCCGACGTGAGCGGCGCATCGCAGCTTTGCATCGTTCCTGGTGACGGAGAATTTGCCAGCGTGACGCCGGTGCGTCTCACGGCGGAACCTGGCGGTGTGTATGGCGTCGATGTCGTGAATGCAGGCATGGATTCCGCACGTGTTGCGACGACGGCGCTGCGTGGCGACGGATACCACATTCTCGTGTGGACCGTGAACAATGCAGATCTGTCATCGGCCGGCGCCGGTACGTCCGGCGTCCCGTCCCGCGCGCCGGACGTGAAGCCAACCACCGATCCGCGCTGGCGTGTGACCGACGATACGAGCCGCGCGCGGCCCTATTCGCCCTGGCGTACACTCGCTCCAGCGTACTGGTCGCCGACATTTGCGCAGGTAGGCGCGGGCCGCGGCGCGCTGATCGGTGCGCTGACCGGTGGATCGGACGTGATTGGACGTCACTCGTACGTGGCGCAGGTGTCGGTCAACACGCACAACAGCAACATCGATGCGTCGCTCGATTACGCCTACAATCGATGGACCAACCCGGGGCTCGCGCTGTCGCTGGAGCAATCGTGGACGTACGCGAACATCACCGGCAGCGGGCACAAGGTCGGCGACCTGGGTGAGCGCAGTCGCTTCTTCAATGTGCACGCGACGTTCGCGCGTCCGCGCGTTCGGACCTACTCCGCCATCACCGTGGGCGCCGAGCTGGAGAGTGATCGGTACGCATCCAGCCCGGGTGATCTGCTGCGCAGGCTGGATTCCTTCTTTTCGGCGACGCACAACTATCCGTCGCTCGTCGCCGGCTTCGTGTTTTCCAACACGCAGTCGCCGGCGTTGAGCATCTCGCCCGAGGATGGCGTGACGTTCTCGAGCTCCGTGCGCCAGCGCTGGGAGGCTTCGACGGGCGTCGCAGGCCGGAGCGCGGTTGCTGTCGGCGACGCATACAAGTCGCTGGATCTGCCAGGCTTCGCGCATCACGTGATCGCGATCCGAGCCGCCGTGGGCTCCGCCGATCACCGGTCGCCGAGCGTGTATTCGGCCGGTGGTGTGAGTGGCGAGTCTTTCGAGATCGTGCCGGGAATAACGTTCGGCAGCAGCACGCGCACCTTTCCGGCGCGTGGTTTTGCCGCCGGCAGCGAGACGGGAATCGACGCGTCTTCGTTCAGCGCGGAGTACCGCCTGCCGCTGACAGCGCCTTCGCGCTCCCTGGGGCTGTTTCCGTTCTTCCTGGACCGTGCGTCGCTGGCCTTTTTCGGCGACGCAGCGCGGGCGTTCTGCCCGTCACGTGCAACGCCTGCATGCTCACCCTCGTCCAATGCCGGGCCAACGCTCGGATCGGTGGGCGCCGAGCTGAACCTGGACTCGGCGCTCCAGTTCGACGTCCCTTACCGGTTCAGGTTCGGGCTCGCACACCCGGTGAGCGGGGCTGCGTACGCTGGCGCGTCGAGTCTGACTGCCTACGCTACACTCGGCCTGGCCTTCTGATAATTTCGCTTGGATAGCCCTTTGGGGCATATCCTCTGCAGCCACGTGTTTCCGAGCAACGCTGCGCGTGTTACGGGATAGCGGAGAGCGGTTGGGTGATCACAAAACTGCTCTCGGCGCACGCCAAATATAGTTAAGTGATTGTGCACCAGAGTGTTAGCAGCGGGGTATCAAGACTGGAGTCACAATTATTCGTCCGACCCGTCAATGTTGACAGGCGATGAAAAAAGCGAACAGTCACAGATGTTCGTGACTGTCAATCTCCAACTCGTTGTGGCTCAATGGGTTAACAATGCACTGGCGCGCAAACACGTACGGACGTAGTATCACGACCCCTGACCTGATGGCGCAAATACACCGCTCCGGATGGTCTCCCCATGGCAGTCTATGAAGTCACGCTTGGTGGTACATTCCGCCTGGCGAACCAATCAGCACAGTTTCAGAGAGAGTAGAGATGGCCGACGCGAACAATCAGGAGTCGCTGCCCGATGCGCAGCTGAATCAGAACGCCCGGACGGTCCTGTCCAAGCGATACCTGATCAAGGACAGATCGGGTACTCCGACGGAGCGTCCCGAGGACATGTTCTGGCGTGTGGCCACGACCGTTGCGGAAGCTGACCGCCGGTATGGGGCGAGCGCGGGAGCTGTCCATGCTCTGGCTGAGCAGTTCTATCGCCTGATGACGGAGCGTCGCTTCGAGCCCAATTCGCCCACGCTGATGAACGCAGGGCGTCCGCTGGGCCAGCTTTCGGCCTGTTTCGTGTTGCCGGTCGAGGATGCGCTGTCCAACGGCCACAACGGCATCTACGACACGCTGCGAGCGATGGCACTCATTCACCAGAGTGGTGGCGGAACGGGGTTCTCCTTCTCGCGTCTGCGCGGCAAGGGCTCGATGGTCCGCTCGACGACAGGTGTCGCCTCGGGTCCCGTCTCGTTCATGAAGCTGTATGATGCCTCGACCGACGCAGTGAAGCAGGGCGGAACGCGTCGCGGTGCGAACATGGGGATCCTGCGGGTGGATCATCCGGACGTGCTGGACTTCATCACGTGCAAGGAAGATCTCTCCCAGATCACCAACTTCAACATCTCCGTCGGCATCACGACGGCGTTCATGAAGGCGCTCAAGGCGGGCGAGATGTACGATCTGATCGAGCCCTCCACCGGCCACGTCGCCGGCCGGCTCGACGCGAAGCTGGTATGGGACAAGATGATCGACGGCGCGTGGCGCACGGGAGAGCCCGGCTGCTTCTTCATCGATGAGGCCGAACGTTACAACCCGGTTCCGCATCTGGGCGCGTACGAGGCGACCAACCCGTGTGGCGAGCAGCCGTTGCTGCCGTACGACGTCTGCAACCTCGGCTCCATCAACGTCGGCTTCTATGTGAAGGACGGTGTGATGGACTGGGATTCGATGAAGCGTGACATCTATCTCGCGACGCGATTCCTGGACAACATCATCGACGTCAACAAGTATCCGCTGCCGGAGATCGACGCGCTGTCCAAGCGCATTCGTCGCATCGGATTCGGTGTGATGGGTTTTGCCGACGCGCTCGTGCGGCTCGGCATTCCGTACGACTCGCCGGAAGGCGTGGAGTTCGGCCGCACGCTGCAGGAATTCGTCGACACCGAAGCCAAGCGTGAGAGCGAGCGTCTCGCGAACGAGCGCGGGCCGTTCCCGGAATGGGCACGCTCGATCTTCGGACCTGATGAAACGTGCGCACGGGACGAAAATGGCGAGCGCCTCCGGCCCAAGCAGCTGCTGCGCAACTGCAACGTTACCACGGTCGCGCCGACCGGAACGATTTCGATCATCGCTGGCTGCTCGTCTGGAATCGAGCCGCTGTTCGCCGTTGCGTTCATGCGCAACCAGGCCGGCGTGATGATGCCGGACGTGAACGAGGATTTTGTCGCGGTCGCGAAGCGGGAAGGGTGGTACTCCGACAACCTCATCGAGCGCATCGCGAAGGAAGGACACATCCACTTCGACGAAGTGCCGGAGAAGTGGCGTCGCGTATTCGTCACGGCGCATGACATCACGCCCGAGTGGCACGTTCGCATGCAGGCCGGTTTCCAGGAGCACTGCGATTCCGCGATCTCCAAGACGACCAACTTCCCGCACGCTGCAACGCGTGACGACGTTCGGGCGATCTACGAGCTTGCGTACGATCTCAAGTGCAAGGGAGTGACTGTCTATCGCGACGGCTCGCGTGACAACCAGGTCCTCTCGACCGGTGCAACGGCGCAGGCCAGCGCGTCGCGTGACGAGAAGACCGACCGCCGCGAGATGGGCGAGCTGCAGGGGACGATCGCAGAGTTGACGGCGGAGATGGAGCGGTTGAAGCAATCGTTGTACGATGCGGAGGCCGAGAATCTTCAGCGCCGCGTCAAGCGCTCGCGCCCGGACCGCCTGCGCGGTACGACCATTCGCAAGGAGACGCCGCTCGGCACGATGTTCGTCAACATCACCGAAGACGAGAAGGGTCAGCCGTTCGAGGTCTTCATCAACCTTGGCAAGGCGGGCGGTGCAGCGATGGCCGACGCCGAAGCGATGGGTCGCATGATCTCGCTCGCGCTCCGGTCGGGAATTCCGCTGCGTGAAGTGCACAAACAGTTGCGCGGCATCAGCTCCGATCGCGCGGTTGGACTCGGACCGAACAAGGTGTTGTCGGTTCCGGACGCGATCGGTATCGCGCTCGAGGAATGGACGCGCGAGAAGCAGGGTGTTCAGCAGGAGCTGCTCTCCGCGGCGAACGCTGCTGCACAGGCGCCGCGCGCGACCGCAGAAACCATCAAGGCCGCGTCGGACGTTGCTGCTGCGCAGGCTCAGATGCAGATGGGTTTCGATACGTACAGCAACAGCGACGGCTTCATGCAGACGTGTCCTGACTGCGGCTCGCAGTTGGAGTTGGCGGAAGGCTGCGCCAAGTGCCACGTGTGCGGATTTTCGGAATGCGGCTGAGGTAGGCGGTTTTGTTTTCGAGACGTGTTGAAGCCAGATCCACGTCTCGACAACCATTGTGCCAACGCATCGTGTGCTCGACGCCGCGTGCGTGCACCGTGCGCACCTATCCAATACATTTGGATAGTATGAGCCCGAGCGCCGCTGATTGACCCCCTGATGGCGAATCCGATCACACCCAAGGTTGACGGCGTTCCGTTATATCCGTCAGAAAACCTGTTCGCCAGGCCGATGTCGCGGTGGCAACGGGTGGTCGCGTCGAGTGGTGTCGCCATCGTGGTTCTGGTTATCGGCGTGATTACCTATAACGGCATCGTTCGGGCGCGCGAGGCCGGTGCCTGGGTCGAGCACACCCACCTGACGATCGATCGTACGCGGGCAACCCTCTCGGATCTCAAGGACGCCGAAACAGGTCAACGCGGCTTCATCCTGACCGGTGATGAGGCATACCTCACGCCGTACACCAACGCACTCACGGCGCTGGCGGCCGATACGAGTGCGTTGCGACTGCTGACCGCCGACAATCCGGTTCAGCAGCGGTACCTCGACGAACTAGCGCCTCTCGTAACCGCGCGACTGGCCGAGCTCGATTACTCCATCGATCTGCGGCGCACTCAGGGATTGCCGGCCGCCGTCGCCAGGCTGCGTACCAACCGAGGCAGGCAGATCATGGATTCCCTTCGCGCGCACGTGGCCACGATTGAGTCCACCGAGCGGTCTCTTCTGGCCACCAGGTCAACGGTTGAAGAGTACCACTCCGAGATCGTGACACTCGTGCTGATCGGCGGTACGCTCGCAGCGGTTCTGTTCGCCATTGTTCTCAACGGTTTGTTGACGCGCTATGCCGACGCACAGTCCGCCGCCGCTCGTGCGCTCATGTTGCAGAACGCACGACTGGAATCACAGACGCTCGAGCTGGAGCTGCAGAACCAGCAGCTCCAGGAGCAGGCGTCCGAGCTGGAGCTGCAGCAGCAGCACCTGCACGAGCAGGCAACCGAGCTCGAGGCGCAGAACGAGCAATTGCAGCAGCAGACGACCGAGCTCGAGCGTCAGACGGAAGAGCTTCACGTAGTGGCCGAAGAGCTGGAAGGCCGCACGATGGAGTCCGAGCATGCGCGGGTCGCAGCCGAGCAGGCGCAGCTCGTAGCGGAGTCGGCCAACCGCGCCAAGGCCGAATTTCTCGCGACGATGTCGCACGAGCTCCGCACTCCGCTGAATGCAATCGGCGGCTACGTCGATCTTATGCAGCTAGGCATTCGCGGCGCGGTGACGCCCGAACAGCTCGACGATCTCGCTCGCATCAAGAAGAGCGGTCGTCATCTTCTCGCGCTGATCAACGACATTCTGAATTTCGCGAAACTGGAAGCAGGGAAGGTGGACTTCAACGTTGCTGACACATCCGTGCTCGAGCTCGTCGGCGGTGTGGAGGCACTTGTCTCGCCGCAGATGCATGCCAAGGGAATTCGCGTCGTGTACGAGCGGTGCGAGCCCGACATTGCGACGCGTGCCGACGCGGAGAAAGTTCAGCAGATACTGCTGAACCTGCTTACCAACGCGCAGAAGTTCACTCCTTCTGGTGGCAGAATCGGTATCACCTGTGCTGCGACCGATGACGCCGTGAGCATTGCCGTCAGCGACACGGGGCGCGGAATCCCGGCGGACAAGCTTGAGAGTATCTTCGAGCCGTTCGTGCAGGTGGACAGGCATCTCGCGACCGATACCGTTCCGTACAGCCAGCGAGGCATTGGCCTGGGTCTGGCCATAAGCCGGGAGCTTGCGCGCGCGATGGGCGGTGACATTACTGCGGAAAGCATTGTGGAACAGGGATCTGTCTTCACGCTCACGCTGCCGCGCGGCATTCCCGCCGATGTCTTGCCGAATCTTGCCGTAATCGAGCAACAAGGCACCCAAAATGCCGTCGATACCGGTCGGGAGGCCCGCGATGCGAATAGCGCCGAGGTCAGTTCGCCGGCGCATCCAGAAGGCCTGGATAGCTAGATCGAAGGGTCCTCGCCAATTCTCGATTTCCAGCGGAGGACGGATGCCAGACAGGACCGCGGCCAGCAACCCCGCGAAATGCGACGCGCGTGCAAATGGACCTTCTTGCGGATCCGGGTATGGGCGTGCAAACGGATGAGTCGCCCGAGGAGCTTGCGGTTCATGTAGCCGCAAGCGGTGTCACGCTCGGCGGAACGCTGGGGATCCCGACCCCAGCTGGAACTCTGCCAAGCGGTGTGGTCCTTTTCGCGCACGGCAGCGGATCCAGCCGGTTCAGTCCTCGCAACAGATTCGTTGCCGATGTCCTGCGCGAAGCCGGCCTCGCCACGTTGCTGCTCGATCTGCTGACGCCCGCCGAGGAAGCCGTGGATCTGCGCACCCGTGAACACCGCTTCGATCTTCAGCTGCTGGCGCACCGGCTGGTGGACGCGATCGACTGGCTGTCGCACCAGGAGCTGACGAAGGATCTGCCAGTCGGACTCTTCGGTGCGAGCACCGGCGCCGGCGCCGCGTTGATTGCCGCAGCACGCCGCCCGGACAGGGTGGAGGCCGTAGTGTCACGGGGCGGACGTCCCGACCTGGCCGGTGATGCACTAGCCTCGGTCCGTGCTCCGACGTTGCTGATCGTCGGCGGGAACGACGAACAGGTAATCGCGCTCAACCGCGCGGCGATGACACAAATGCGTGGCGTCGTACGGCTCGAGATCGTCCCTGGCGCGACTCACCTGTTCGAGGAACGCGGTGCGCTGGATGTCGTCGCAGATCTCGCGCGCCGTTGGCTCACGGAGTATCTGGCGCCGCCAATCCCGTCGCCGCGCCGCTGATCCTGGCCGCGACTGTCCGGAATGCCGGTTCTTGACATATCAATAAATATTGATACGTTAATGGCATGCCCGCTCAGGCCCCACACTTCAGTGCACGCGCAGCGCAGATATTTCATGCGCTTTCGGACGAAACCCGCATCGGCATAGTCGAGCTGCTGGTGGGCGGCGAGCGATGCGTCTGCGAGCTGCAGGACACCCTCGATGCCGCGCAGTCGCGGCTGTCGTTCCACCTCAAGGTGCTCAAGGACGCCGGCATCGTGAACGATCGGCGTGAGGGTCGCTGGTCGTACTACGAGCTGAACCGCGAAGCGTTCGCGGAGGCCGAGGAGATGGTCCGCGAGCTTCGCCCACGTGGGCGGCGGCCTTCCGTTCGAGTCGCGGCCAACGGCCGGCAGGGTGAGTGCTGTGACTAATTCTTTTTTTGACCAATCCATCAACATTTATTGATATGAGGATCTACACATGGACACGGTGACTGATCGCGAGCTGCTCAAGGCGAGCGTCCAGGAAAAGTACGGCGCCGCTGCGTCGCGAGTCACGGCTGGCAGCACGTCTGGCTCATGTTGCGGCTCGAGCGGGTGCTGCGGCGCAACCACCGATGCATGGGATCCGATAACGGCCGATCTCTACGATGAAGGACAGACTGCGGGGATTCCGCAGGAAGCGCTCCTCGCGTCGCTGGGATGCGGAAATCCGACCGCGCTGGCACAGCTGAACATCGGCGAGACGGTCCTGGACCTCGGCTCCGGCGGTGGCATCGATGTTCTCCTCTCGGCCAGGCGCGTGGGATCAACCGGCAAGGCGTACGGGCTCGACATGACCGACGAGATGCTGGCGCTGGCAAACGAGAACAAGCGCAAGTCCGGTGCGGAGAACGTCGAGTTCCTGCGAGGCGAGATCGAGCAGATCCCGCTCCCTGACAATACTGTCGACGTCATCATCTCCAACTGTGTGATCAATCTCTCGGCGGACAAACGGCGTGTGCTCGCCGAGGCGTATCGTGTGCTCAAGCCAGGCGGGCGGCTTGCCGTCTCCGACGTCGTCGTGCGCGGCGACGTTTCGCCCGCTGTGAGGCGGAACATGGAGCTCTGGATCGGTTGCGTCGCCGGTGCACTTGGCGAGCAGGAATTTCTTACGCTGCTGCGCGACTCCGGCTTCGAGAATCCGAGCATCGAACCGACGCGATTCTACAGCTCCGAAGACGCGATGGCCTTTCTGGCGGGAAGCGGACTGGATGCGCAGTCGTTCGCGCGCGAGATAGATGATAAATTCTTCAGTGGATTCGTACGCGCGACAAAACCGCTGCTGGATGCAAAGGCAACTTCGTGCTGCGGCCCCGACTGCTGCGGGACAGATGAAGAGGCGCCAATTGCAATGACATCGAAATCGACCAGGAGCATCGTATATCGCTCCGCCGAAGCACGGGACAGAGCTGCGGTGGAGAGCCTGCTGGATGATCTCGGACTTCCGGTCGCCGGTGTTCCGGAGGACCTGCGCAACTTCATCGTCGCGACGCACGAGGGCGACGTCATCGGTGTAACGGGGCTCGAGCTTGCTGATTCGAACGCTGTTCTGCTGCGCTCGGTAGGGGTTCATCCGGCCCATCGGGACAACGGCGTCGCACGGCGACTCGTAGCACTGGCGATCGAGGACGCGCGCAGTATGAACATACGCAGTGTGTATCTTCTTACGCCGTCTGCGGAGAAATATTTTGCACGCTGGGGCTTCATGGAAACGTCACGCGCGGACATTCCGGAGGCGCTTGCTGCCACTTCGGAATTTCAGGGCGCGTGCACCCAGTCAACTACGCTGATGAAGCTCGACCTCTTCGACCAACTTGATGCTGTTCATCGATAACCGTGATCTCAACGACGCCCGTGTCAATCTGGCACTGGAAGAGCACGTGCTGCGCAACCGGATGGGCAGCGACGATTACCTGCTGTTCTACATCAACGCACCGTCCATCATCATCGGACGGAACCAGAATACGATCGAGGAGGTAAGTCCATCGGTCGTCGCGGCGCGCGGGATTACAGTCGTGCGCCGCATTTCGGGCGGCGGGGCGGTGTATCACGATCTTGGCAACTTGAACTTCAGCTTCATGACGCCGTCGGTGCACGGCCGCTTCAATCGATACGAGCTGTTCACGCGTCCGGTCATCGACGTGCTGCACGAGCTTGGTGTTCCGGCGGAGCTGGGCGGGCGAAACGACATTCTCGCTGGCGGCCGCAAGATTTCCGGAAACGCGCAGTTTGCGCGCCCGGACCGGATGTTCAGTCACGGCACTCTGTTGTTCGATTCGAATCTCGATGATGTTACCGCCGCGCTCGTTCCAAAGCCCGGCAAGGTCGAATCAAAGGGAGTGAAGTCCATTCGCAGCCGCGTCGCGAACATAAGTGAATTTCTCGACCACCCGATTACCGTCATGGAGCTGCGGGAGCGAATAATCGAGCGAATCTTCGGCACGCGCGACAGAAGCAAGGTCCCGACGCTCGAGCTCGACGCCGCCGACTGGGCTGAGGTGGACGCGCTGGTGAAGCGGAAGTACGGATCGTGGGACTGGAACTACGGAGAGAATCCGCGCTGTAATGTCCAGCGCGCGCACAGGTTTACCGCGGGAGAGATAGACGTGCGCGTGAACGTGGAGGGAGGGCGAGTCGCAGCGGTGCGCATCTTCGGCGATTTCATGGGCCGAGAGGACGTCACTGAACTCGAGGCGCTGATGCTGGGCGTTCCGTACGACTACGCATCGATCGCCGGGGCGCTGTCGGGCGTGGATCTGGACAGCTACTTCGGCGACATACCGCCCGACGAGGCGTTGGCTCTGCTGGCAGGCTGATGCGGATGCCGGCGCAGCGATGACACGGTGCGCTCGTAGAGATTGAGTACGTGACTTCGGTTGATGATTCCGAGCAGCCGATTCGTGTGCCGGTCGACGACCGGAATTGATTCCGCGCCGCGGACTCCCATCTTGCGGATCGCTTCGAGCAGCGAGTCGCCCGGTGAGACGATCTCGGACGGCTGTGCGATGTCGCTCGCAACCAGCAGCGACCCCAGGTGCTCGTCGTCGCGCGCGAGCTGGCCCAGATCCGCGACTGTTATTACGCCGACGAGCCCGTACGACTCGTCGACGACGGGAAAGTACAGCTGGCGCGTGTTGCCGAGATGTGCAAGCAGCTCATCGACGGCGGCTCCCTCGAAGATTACCTGCGGCGCTGATTCATACGCGTCGGACACGTGCAGTCCGGCGAGTACGTCGCGATCTGCGCCCTGCTCGATGGACTCGCCGCGCCGGCGCAGCCAGCCGCAGTAGAGCGAATCGGCGCTGAGCCTGCGCGCGATGGTGTGCGTGATGACGACGGTCAACATCAGTGGAATTACTATCGCGTAGTCGTTCGTCATCTCGAATACGAGCAGTATTCCCGTGATCGGAGCGTCGGTTGCGCCGGCGATAAGTGCGCCCATGCCGACGAGAGCGTAAGCCTCGGGGTGCAGCCCCAGCGCCGGAAGCGCTCTGGATAATGCGACGCCAAATGCTCCACCCGTCGCAGCGCCGATGTACAACGACGGCGTGAACACGCCGCCAGATCCGCCCATGTTGAGCGTAATCGCCGTTGCGACGATCTTGCCGACTGCGAGTGCGAGCAACCCATACCACGCCATGTGACCGAATACATCGCTGTGCATGGCGAGGTGGCCATACCCGACCAGCCGGCCGCCCGACAGAAAGACCAGAATACCGACCGTCGCACCGCCGACCCACGGGATGAACGAAGGCGGAAGCGGAATCTTCTTCTGAAGATCTCCGGCGCCAAAGTACGTGCGCACGTAGAGAGCGGCCATCAGTCCGCAAACGATTCCGAGCAAAGGATAGAGCAGCAACAGCTCGCTCGGATGCGCGTATCCGTATTGAGCCGGAATTGCGAAGGCCGGATGATTTCCGAATACGGAGCGCGACACCACAGCCGCGACGACGCTCGCGACCACGACCGGCGCAAAGGAGCCGGCGGCAAGAGTACCGACGACTTCTTCGAGCGCGAAGAAGGCACCGGCGAGTGGCGCATTGAACGCGGCACTGATGGCTGCGCCTGTTGCGCAGCCGACCAGCACCACGACTCTGGACGGAGCGAAGCGAAAGGTTCGTCCGAGCCACGATCCGATCATCGCGCCGAGCACGACGACCGGACCCTCGTTACCAGCCGATCCGCCGGCCCCGATCGTGATTGCGCTTGCGGCCGTTCGTGCAAGCGCCGGTCTGGCCTCGATGTCTCCGCCACGCCGTACGACGGCGAGCTGCACGTCGGGGACGTTCATTCCTTCGTGACCGCGGCCGATGTGGCGCATGACCCACCACGCCACGGCGAGGCCGGCGGCGGTGATTACCGGGCGATACGTGAGCAGGGCAAAGCGGGGGAATTCCGCCGTTGGAAGACGATAGAAGGCCCAATACGCGAGATCGATGCTCTTGTAGAAGGCGACGACGCCGAGTGCGCTCAGAAGCCCGGTAACGACGGCGAAGATGAGCAGGACTGCATTCTCGCTCAGCGCCTTTCCATTGAACCACGCGGTTATCGCGACCCATGTCCGCTCGACTGCGAGAGTGGCTCGTTCCGCGAAAATCACTGCGGGGCGTGGTGGTCGCTCGGACATGATCCGCAATGTAACGGGCGCAGCAAATATTTCGCTTACACGCCGCGTGTTCCGTAACCCACGGCGCCCGAATAGCTTGATGGCACCATGACGATCTCTGAATCATCGGTCCCGACGCCGTCCAGCGCCGCGCCGAGTACGGAACCGTACTACGTGGCTGTTGGCCACGAGGTCGAGATATTCGAGCGATGTCACCGGCGCGGCCTTCCAGTGCTGCTCAAGGGTCCGACGGGATGCGGAAAAACGCGCTTTGTGGAGCACATGGCCTGGCGATTGGGCCGGCCGCTCGTCACAGTCGCATGCCACGACGACCTCTCGGCGAGCGATCTAACCGGCCGTTATCTCATTCGTGGCGGCGAGACGGTATGGGTGGACGGGCCGCTCGCGGTCGCGGCCAGAATCGGCGCGATCTGCTATCTCGATGAAGTAGTCGAGGCGCGCGAGGATACCGTCGTCGTGATTCATCCGCTCACGGACGATCGTAAACTGCTGCCGATCGACAAGACGGGAGAGATGGTCGTTGCGGCGCCGGGCTTCCAGCTTGTTGCATCCTACAATCCCGGTTACCAGCATGCGATCAAGGACCTGAAACCAAGCACGCGCCAGCGCTTCGTCTCGCTTGATTTCGATTATCCGGCGGCAGCGATCGAGGCAAGGATCGTCGCGCATGAGAGTGGCGTCAAGCCGTCGGTTGCAGCGTCGCTGGTCGAAGTCGCGCATCGCGTGCGCCGCTTGCGCGATCAGGGGCTCGCTGAAGGCCCTGGCACGAGATTGCTCGTTTCGGCGGGACGATTGATTGCGGAGGGAATCGCTACTGAACGTGCGTGCCAGGTAGCGATCGGCGCAGCGCTCACGGACGATCCGGATCTGCTCTCCGCCATCGGCGACATCATCGACACCACGATGTAGGTGCGGCTGTGAATCGCATGCGCGCATTGATGATCAAGTCGTCCCGCAAGCTGGGGCGACCCGTTGTGCGCGCCGCAAATTGGGTGCGCGCGATGCGCACCACTCCCGAGGTTGCGCTCGACACGGTGCGGCGCCGCCTGGAGCTGTTGCTCGCCGCAACTTATGGCGTACGATTCGAGATTGCGCCAGTAGCAGATGACACACCGCGCAACACGTTTCACGTGGGAAGGCGGCGTCCGATCGCGCGACATGAAGGAGTGTCGATCAAGCTGCCCGCAACGATGGACGCATCAGATGGTGCGGCTGCCGCGATCGCGCGTTACCGGTTGCTGGCGATCGAACAGGCAGTGCGCATCATGCGCCGTAGCGCCGCGCTCGCACCCACCGGCAGGAACGCCATCACGCGTGACCTCTACAATCTGCACGAAGCTGCGGAGATCGATGCATCCATCGCGAGCAGTGCGCCCGGCGTCGCATCGCTGATCGCCGAAGAACGCGCTCGCGCCATTGTTGCGCGCCCGGGCCTTTCCCGGTTGACTGCGCGTGAGCGGGCAGTCGAGCAGCTCGTGCAGACTGTACTCAGATCCGACCCCGCAGTGATTCCCGAAGACATTCGCGCGGGCGCGTCTCCTGAAGACTCACTTGCGTGGGCACGCGCTCGTACGTTGGCCGTCGAGTCGTTGACCGGCCAGTATCGTCCCCTCGAACCGATAGCGGTGTGGGGACAGACGCTCGACGGCGCCGAGCCGGGGACGACCCAGGGCCCGCAATACGGGGCGCTCGTTCCACCAAGTCCAGGCTACGGTTCTGGAGAAAGCGCTGCGCCAGCGACAGGTGCCGACGATACCCTTCAGGAGCTCACACCAACTGGCGACAGTGCAGCCAATTTGCCGGACAATACCGCGGATCAGGACGACCCCGATCACGCGGTGGCTCTGGACGATGCGTCGACGAGCGGCGATTCCGACCCCGATGGCGACAGTGGTAGCGCGAGACGCACTGGCACGTTGAACGTTACGGACGCTGCGATATTCGAGGCGTCACGATCAGGCGATGGAGTCCTGTACCCGGAGTGGGATTGCAACGCGTCGGCGTACCGCGAGCTCGGAGCCGTCGTCCACGCGCGGCACGCCGTGCAAGGAGACGTAGCGTGGGCCGACCGAGTCCTTGGCGAACATCCGGCACTGGTGCGGCGTGTACGGCGGGAGTTCGAGCGGCTGAGGGCGCGCCGCGAGCGCATGCTTCGGCAGCGCGAGGGTGATGAGCTCGATCTCGCTGCATGCGTGCGAGCACTCGCGGATGCTGCCGCTGGTGATTCGTCGGATGACCGGTTGTACATGTCGGTTCACGCTGCTCGACGCGCGATCGCGATCACTGTTCTCGTCGACGTGAGCGCGTCCACGAGAGATGTAGTCGCCGACGGACGCACTGTGATCGATATCGAGAAGACGACGCTGCTCATCGCGAGCGAGGCATTCGACGCGCTTGGTGATTCCTATTCCATCCTCAGTTTTTCCGGTGTTGGCGCGCCCGATGTACGCATCTCGATATTGAAGGCGTTCAGCGAATCGAACAGCGAAACCGTTCGACGACGCATTGCCGGGATCGAAGCGGGCGGCAATACGCGGCTGGGCGCTGCGATTCGTCACGCGACGACACAGCTCGCGGCGCAACCGGCTGGTCATCGTCTGCTGTTGATTCTCTCGGATGGGAAGCCGAACGACGTGGATCGATACTTCACAACGTACGCGGTAGAGGATTCGCGACAGGCGATATTCGAGGCGCGCGCCGACGGGATCTATCCCTTCTGCCTGACCGTCGACGGCAACGATCCGGATCCATATCTCGCACGGGTGTTCGGTGCTGCGGGACACACGATACTGCGTAATCCGGAACATCTCCCCCTCGCGCTTCTCGACCTGGTGCGCGATCTCCTGCGCGGCGGTGGCCGATAAGTGAGAAAGCGGGACTGACGATCCAAACACCCGTGTGGGCGATGTGACGCCTGGGCTGGCGCCCTGGTCTTATCTTTGAATGCCGTGCCGATGCCGATAACTGCTGAAACCGCCCAGGATCGTGCGTGGCACGCTGCGACAGTCGCACGGGTGCTGCGTGGTGACGTGGCGGCGTACGCCGAACTCGTGGCGCGACACCGGGACAGACTCCTGCGATATGCGATGCGAATGTTGTGTGACGCCGACGAGGCTGATGACGTGACACAGGAAACGTTCGTGCGTGCGTACCGCTCGCTCGCGACGTGCGACGATCCGGCACGTTTCGGAGGATGGATCTTCAGTATTCTCGCGAATCGCTGCCGCACTGCCGGAGCCCGTCGCGCAAGACGGGAGGCGGTGTTTGTTTCGACGGGCACCGACGTGAACGATTGGCCGGACTATTCGGAGTCCGACAGTGTGGATACGACGACCCCGTCGTTCGAGCGGGTCGAGCAGGCATTGATGGGATTGAATGCGGCGCATCGCGAAGCATTCCTTCTCAAGTACGTCGAGGACCTGAGTTATGACGAGATCGCCGTGCTCACTGGCGCTGGCGTCTCGGCGTTGAAGATGCGCGTGAGCAGGGCGCGGGAGTTTCTGCGTGCGGCTCTGCAGGAGGTAACGGATGGCTGAAGATATGGACGACACAGAGGGGCTGGACGCAGCGGAGCAGCAACTCGTTGCTCAGCTTCGTACGCCGATCGCCGTGGACACCGACGCATTCGATGGACGAGTGATGGCTGCGGTGCAGCGGGAGCGTGCATTCGGTCGCGCGGGCCGTCGCGCAAGCCATCGCATGGTTGCGGCTACCACAGTCGCTGGTGCCGCACTCGCCGCAGTGATCGCGTTCGTCATGATCGGCGGCGGTGTCGATCGTACGGCGCCCGAGCATCCGGCGAAGGTCGTACATTCCGCGCTCAGCACGGTTCGCTTCACACTTGTTGCATCGGGTGCGTCGCAGGTGGCAGTCGCTGGAAGCTTCAATGGATGGAATGCGACGGCGACACCTCTCCGCCGCATCGACAAGAACACCTGGGCCGCCGACATTCCGCTCGGCGCTGGACGATATGTGTATCAATTTGTAATTGATGGGCACCGCTGGGTTCCGGATCCGCAGGCGCCACGCGATCCCGGTGATGATTTCGGCGCGACTAATTCCGTAGTGACGGTAGCAGGATCGGGATCGGCATGATGAGCAGATTCATTGATACGCTTGTCGCATCGCTCGCAGTCGTGGCCCTGGCGGTTTGCATTGGCAACGTTGCTGGCGCGCAGGGCGTTGCCGCGCTGCAACAGCTCGATGGCCGAGCGTCGGCCTCGCTCAAGGCTCAGGTGACTTCCGTCGCTGATTCGGTTGCGCACGCGGGTCTGCCCGTTGCGCCACTCGTGGACAAGGCTCTCGAAGGGATCAGCAAGGGCGCTGACGACAACAGAATCATGATCGCCGTTCGCGGAGTTGCGAACGACCTCGGCATCGCGCGTCGCGCTCTCGGCCCTTCATCGGATAACGAACTCGCGGCGGCAGTTGCGGCGCTGCGCGCGGGATCGACGCCGCCCGGACTCACTCGGCTGCGCAAGGAATTGCCGGGCCGCCAGCTCGTTGTCCCACTGTCAGTGCTGGCCTCGCTGATAGTTGACGGGGCACCCGCGCAATCGGCGATCGTTGCTGTCGTTGCCAACGCCAGGCAACGGGATGATTCCGGTCTGCTTGCATACGGTCGCAGTGTATCGCATGATATTGCCGGTGGCGTTGCACCGTTGACAGCGATTACTGGCACGCAGGCAGCTCCACACGCCCTGAGCACATTCAAGCCGGCCTTCACTGGCGGCAAGACTGCGCCTCTACCCGCGCCCCCCAAGCCGAAGCCATAAAACATCGATTCATCCGGCCTGTTTTCGCCCGGGGTAACCGGGCGGGCGTGCGCAGCTGCGTTTACGCGGCTGCGCTGCTTGTATTGCTCGCAGGCGTCAGCGCGCCGGAGCCGCTCGCCGCACAACTGACCCCCCGGCCCGCCAGGAACGGCGCTTTGGTCGAGGGAGGAATTGCATCAATAAAAATTGATGGTTACGCACTGGCGACACTCGCGAATCTCGCCTCGTCCCTGTGGGGCGAGACCGGCCGGTTTTCCGGCGCTGGTACCGGCAACCTCGCGCGGTTCGAGACGGGTAGCACGTCGGGCTACGGCGAGTTGCACGGATCGTTCGCGCTGTCGTCGGACCGCCGCAACATCTCGGTGATCCGGGCCGATGCAGGCGGCGGCGCCTATCGCGGCGAGGCGTCGTCCCAATACGGGGAGGCTTCGTTGACGCTCGGAAGATCCTCTGCGACAGGAGCGGCGGCCGGATGGCTCGACGTGGGCGTCGGACGGGTGGATGCGACCTCGACACGGAACACCTCGCACGCACGGATCGCTGGATCCATACGATCGGGGTGGGCGATGGTCGGCGCCGACGCGGGCGTGCTCGCGACCGGGTCGACCAGGTACAGCGAGGCGGCGATTCATGCTCAGCTCGCACCATTTGGAAGCGATGCGTCCGGCATTACCAGAGTTGTGATCGGCGGGGATGGCGGTATTCGCTCCTCGGCGGAGTCGAAAGGTCGGCGTGCGTGGGCGATGGCTGTGGCCACGGTGCGGCTCGTCGGACCGGTGTCGATGGTTGGATACGCAGGTGCGCAGCCCCCCGATCCAACGCGAGGCACGTTGGGTGCTGCTTTCACTTCCATTGGATTGCGGGTCGCGCTGGGACCGTCGGGCGCTACTCGCGCGTCCCCGGTGATACCGGCCGTGTCGGAGGCGACGTCGGTGAGCGCCGTTGCTGACGATGGCCGGCGCATGATCAGCGTCGTACTCGCAAATGCCCGGACCGTGGACATCATGGGCGACTTCACGTCATGGCTCCCGGTCCCGATGACGCGTTCCACGAGCGGGAAGTGGCAGCTTCGCATTCCTCTGGACGAGGGAAGCCATCGTCTGGAGGTGCGGGCCGATTCAGGCAGTTGGGTTCCAGCACCGGGGCTTCCAGTGGCGGCCGATGAGTTCGGCGGCAGCGTGGGAATCCTGGTGGTGCAGTAACCTTCGCTCGTACCATGGTGACCCCGCGCTCGCCGGGCCGAGTCACATCCGGGGACTCGTTACGGGGCGCTCCCTTGCGCGTTGCCCGCGTCTAGATTTATGAGTCATATGGGACGATGGACCTGATCGATCTATGACTCCTCAACACGGCGGGAAAATGGACAAGCGGCAGCTGGAAGCTCTGGTGAAGAAGAACGCTGCAAAGGCGGCGTCAGCGACTTCAACGCGCAAGGGTTTCGGCAAGAAGTACGACGTTAACCTCGCGGACGATCCCATCGATGAGGCGAGTCTCAAGGAACGCGAGCGTGGTGAGATGTTCTTCAAGGAAATGCGCAAGCGCGAATTCTGATCGCGCCGCGGCGCGCGTGGCTCTACGCGCGGAGGACGTACATACCAGGGGCGTACCACTGCTGCCATGATGCCGACGGCAGGTACGCTCCGCCCGATTACATCGACCCCGCGACTCGCGTTCGTGAGTCGGCGTTTGCGACGCTGCTGTCTCTGCCGCGTCCGATCCCTGGAGGACCGGGCGCTCCAGCGTCGCCCGCGTCCCCCGTTCGGTTTCGTCCCTAGCTCTTCTTCTTGTTCTTTCGATTCGGCTCGCTGTCGCCCGGCGGTAGTGCGCCCCTTCCTGCCGCTCTGGGATCGACCTCGCCTGTGCTTGCGTCGAGGACAGCTTCCCTTGAATCGGGCGATGTCATCCCGCGGCCGAAGCTTCGGCCGCTGACCTTGTCGGTACGGTTTTCCTTGCTCGAGTCGGCTTGACTCACCTTGCCGCCTTTGTTCTTGTCCGCCATTGCATCCTCCGGGAATTTGGGCAGAATAGTACTATCCGAAAACGCATCCATCGTGCCCGCGCTCGGGATGTGGCTTGCGCTTCCTCAACAGCGACCCATGACTGCATCCTCATCCGACGACGGCGTTTCCTCCAAACTCAGCCGGCGGGCATTCGTCGGCGTTGGGATCGCCGGCGCACTTGCCGCGGCCACTGGCGCGAGTGCATCTCCCGTGATCGACGGCGTACTTGCGCGCCATCAAAGCCCGCCGTCGTTCGAGCTGGACGAAGCAACCATCGCGCAGCTGCAGGGCTGGATGACGTCCGGACGATACACTTCTCGTGCGTTGTGCGAGATGTACGTCAAGCGTATCTCGGAGATCGATCGAACCGGACCGGCGCTCCGAAGCGTCCTCCAGCTCAATCCGGATGCACTCGAAATCGCAGCCGCGCTCGATGCGGAGCGCAAATCGGGGCACGTGCGCGGGCCCATGCACGGTATTCCAGTGCTCATCAAGGACAACATCGGAACGCACGACCGCATGACGACTGCGGGCGGCTCGCTGGCACTTGCGCACTCGATTCCGTTGCGTGATTCGTTTGTTGCGGCGCGACTCCGCGCTGCGGGAGCAGTGATACTGGGCAAGACGAATCTAAGTGAGTGGGCGAATTATCGTTCCACTCATTCGTCCAGCGGCTGGAGCGGAATGGGCGGCCAGACTCACAATCCGTACGCCCTTGACCGCACGCCATCCGGATCCAGCTCAGGCTCCGGTGCGGCGGCGGCAGCCAGTCTGTGCGCGGTCGCTGTCGGCACGGAGACCGATGGTTCGATAACGTCGCCATCGTCCGTGCAATCACTCGTCGGGCTCAAGCCGACGGTTGGTCTGGTCAGCCGCTCCGGAATAATCCCGATCTCACATTCGCAGGACACCGCTGGGCCGATGGCGCGCACCGTGACAGATGCAGCAATCCTGCTCGGTGCACTTGCCGGAGTGGACTCCGCGGACAGCGCGACCGCCCCCAGTGCCGGTCACGCCCACAACGATTACACGACGTTTCTCGATGTGAACGGATTGAAGGGTGCGCGAATCGGAATTCCACGCAACCGTTACTTCGGGTACAGCGTTGCAACGGACGCGATCGTGAACGAAGCAATCGAGCTCATGCGATCGGCTGGCGCAATCATCATCGATCCGATCGAACTCGGCAATTCGGGCGACGGTGAGGGCGACGTTCTGTCGTACGAATTCAAGGCGGACGTCAACGCGTATCTCGCATCGCTTGGCCCATCATCTCCGATGAAGACGCTCGCCGATCTCATCGCCTTCAACAACGCTCACCGCGCCGAGGAAATGCCGTACTTCGGTCAGGAGATCTTCGAGGCCTCCGAGGCACGCGGTCCGCTGACCGAGAAGAAGTATCTCGACGCACTTGCGTCGGGCCACGAGCATTCGCGTACTCAGGGCATCGACGCCGCGGTCGCCAGATACCGGCTCGACGCGATAGCCGCACCCACTCAGGGGCCGCCGAACCTCATCGACCTGGTGAAGGGAGATCCGCGTGGCGGTGGCAGCGCGACCGGGCTTCCGGCGGTAGCCGGCTATCCGCACATCACCGTACCGGCGGGATATTCGTTCGGACTTCCCGTGGGCCTCTCGTTCTTTGGTCCCGCGTGGAGCGAGCCAATGTTGCTCAAGCTGGCTTATGCATTCGAGCAAAGGAGCAAGGTGCGGCGTGCTCCACGATTCCTTGCTACTGCGGAATTGACGTGACGAATCGTATGCGTGGATTCAGCGTGCGCGAATTCAGCGTGCGAGTTCCCGCATCGACTTCGAATCTCGGCGCCGGCTTCGACGCGGTCGGGATGGCAATCGACAGATGGTTGACAGTCGGCGCGCGTATCCATTCGGACGAGTCGCCCGTCGTCGTCACGCGTGAAGGTACTCTCGCGCGATTGAATTGCGCGTACGCGGACGATCTCATCTGGCGCGGATTCGTTGCGACGTGCGGTGCGCTGGATCGCCCGGTGCCGAATGGTGTCGAGATATTCGCTAGCTCCGACATACCTGTTGCACGCGGATTGGGATCGTCGGCCGCGGCCGCTGTCGCCGGCGCGTTGCTCGCGAATGCGGTTCTGGACCGCGATCTGGATCATGCCGCAATCATCGATATTGCGGCATCGCTCGAGGGGCATCCGGACAACGTCGCGCCGTCGACGCTCGGCGGCGCAGTGCTCAGCGTGCGTACCGCGCCGCATCACTACCGCTCGACTCCGATCGCCGTGCATCCTTCGCTGCGGTTCGTCTTTCTGGTACCCGATTTCGAAGTGCGGACGTCTGTCGCACGCGCCGTACTTCCAGCGACGGTTCCATACGACGTGGCGGTGAACGCCGCTGGCCGCGCAGCTGCGCTGATTGCGGGGCTCCAGACGGCGGACGCTGCGATCCTCGGTCCGGCGCTGGACGACGTGCTGCACGTCCCGTTCAGGCGTTCGCTGATTGGTGGATACGATATAGTCACGACCGCGGCGATCGACGCGGGTGCGATCGGCGCGACACTCAGCGGGTCCGGCTCGTCGATCGTCGCCGTTGCGCGCCGGGATATAGCAGAAAGGGTTCGCGATGCTGCACAGCAGGCGTGGCGATCGGCGGGCGTGATCGCCGATGCCTTTGTGACGGCAGCTGAGCCGCGCGGCGCAACAATTGGCACGGCGCAGCTGTACAACGAGAGGGTGCACACCTGATCACCATTGCCGGGATGTCATCGTGGAAATGACAAGCAGCGACGCACTTCCAACGCTCGGCTCGGAAGAAATTCTGCGCTATTCGCGCCATCTCATCCTGGACGAGATCGGCGTGGAGGGGCAGCGCCGTATCAAGAACGCTCGCGTTCTGCTGATCGGCGCCGGCGGTCTGGGCTCACCAAGTGCGTTGTATCTTGCCGCGGCGGGCGTCGGCACACTCGGCATGGTCGACTTCGACGTCGTGGACGCGTCCAATCTTCATCGCCAGATTCTTCACGGTACGTCCGACGTCGGACGCTCCAAGCTCGACTCCGCGCGCGATCGTATTCGCGACGTGAATCCGCATGTACATGTAGAGCCGTTCGACACGCGATTCGACGCGCGGAACGCGCTGGAGATTTTACGCGACTTCGACATCGTCGTCGATGGAACTGACAACTTTGCGACGCGCTACCTGACCAATGACGCTGCGGTATTGCTCGGCAAGCCGAACGCCTTCGGGTGCATCTTTCGCTTCGAGGGCCAGGCCTCGGTCTTCGGCGCGCAGAACGGACCATGCTACCGTTGCCTCTTTCGTGATCCGCCGCCCGCCGGTCTCATTCCAAATTGCGCCGAAGCGGGAGTGCTCGGCGTGCTGCCCGGCCTGGTCGGAACCATCCAGGCAGTGGAGACGCTCAAGCTGATTCTCGGCGTCGGTGATTCTCTGGTGGGACGTCTGCTCCTGATCGAAACGCTCGGCATGACATTTCGCTCGATTACCGTCCGCAGCGACCCCGCGTGTCCCGCCTGCGGCGAAGCGGCAGCCGGCGGCGCGACGATTCGGAGCCTCGACGACCGTGCATTCGACTACGATGACATCTCGTGCGCCACGCCAACCACAAGTGCCGATTCCAGTAATGGAGCAACGATGATTCGAGAGATATCCGCGACCGAGCTCGCTGCGCGAATCACGCGTGGCGACGAATTCGACCTCGTCGATGTCAGAGAACCAGCCGAATGGGCGATAGCGCATATCGAAGGAGCACGGCTGGTACCGCTGGCAACCATCGGCGCTGCGAGCCGCGACTGGGATCGCTCGCGCGAAGTCGTGCTGTACTGCAAGGCGGGCGTCCGCAGCATGCGCGCCGCCGAGGAGCTGGTACGGCAGGGATTCACACACCTGACCAATGTTGCGGGCGGAATCGTAAGCTGGACCAACGACGTCGATCCGTCGTTACCGCGCTACTAGAACTCGGCCACACCGCGGGGTAACGCCCCTTGCGCCCGGCTGGCATATTTGAGCCGATGTCAAAGCGTGGTCAGCGCCTCTTTTCAAACACTTTGTCGAACGATCGTTCGAATTGACCTACGGCTTCGTTGGAGTCGTGATCGGCCTCTCGCAGATCGGTTTGGCCACGCTGGCCGGCGCGCTGGACTATGCGCGGCGATCGCGGGCGAGCATGGCCGGTACCGGAGCTCACGAGGGCGCTGGCAATGCACGCCGGCTGCTCTCGGGCGAATTCGGTGCGCCTGAAGTCCTCGTCGCGCTTCGAAGTGCATCGACCGCCGATACCGCGCAGGCTCTGGTCTGGCTCGGACTGGAGCGCGTGCATCCCGCCGAGCGTGACGCGCTTGTGGAGATGCTCCGCCAGGAGCCGTGGGTGCGTCAGGCGATCGACGGCGCTCGCTCGCTGATGTGGTGGAAACGACTGGCTGCGGCACGCACGCTCGCGCTTCTCGCGAGCGCGCAGGATCGTGCTACGATCCTGCAGTTGCTGTCGGATTTCCACCCTGCAGTACAGAGCGCAGCGACTACGTGCCTGAATCGCTACGCCGATGAGGAGCTGCTCACTGCCGTCATCGACGGTCTCTCGTCGGCATCTTCGGCCGTGCGTGAATATCAACTCAGCGTACTGCGGGGCTACCAGTCGTTGGCCGGCCCGATGCTGCTCGCGCGGATCCGCGCAGACGCGCCGCCGCACAAACTGTATGCGTATATCCACGCCGCGGCGGTACTGGACGACGCGGAATGCATGGCGCGCATCGCGACTCTTTCGACGCATCCGCATCCGGAAGTGCGCGTTGCCGTCGCGCGCGTGCTGCGTCGCAGATCGGGAGACACGGTTCAGGTGAAGTTGCTCTCGATGCTCCGCGACTCGGATTGGCGCGTGCGCGCGCAGGCGGCGCGTGCACTGTCAGGGTCGACCGATGAGCGCACGGTGCAGGAGCTGTCTCGCGCGCTGACCGACAGCAACTGGTGGGTCCGATTCCGTGCCGGGCTTTCACTGGCTTCGATGGGCCCTCGCGGGAAGCAGGCGCTTTCAGAAGCGCTCAACAATGCCGACAGGTATGCGCGCGACATGGCGATGCTGGTGATCGGACTGTCGGAAGCCAGCGTCGCGGAGTTGTCAGCGGGATGACGATAGCCGGCATTCTGTTCGCGGTGATGATGACAATCATGATTTTCTTTCTCGTCATCAACTCGTTTCATTCGATTCTGCTGATGTGCGCGGTTCCCGAATTGTGGTCGCACTGGCAGCTGGCCGACGACGAATATTTCCATGCACTGGTCGGGACCGACGCGCTCCCTCCGATTTCCGTTATAGCGTCGCTGCAACATTCGCCGCTGCCGCCGGTCGAAATCGCGGCGATGCTGCTCGGGCTCGACTATCCGCGTTTCGAGGTAGTTCTCGTCGTCGACGGCGCGGCGGAGAATTCGCTCGGCAATCTCGTTACCGCGCTTGAACTCTACGAGGTTCCTCCGGCCTTCACCATCAACGTGCGGACTCGGCCGGTGCGCGCCTACTACCGGTCGCGCACGTATCCGCGATTGCTCTGCATCGACATGCCGGACACATCGATCGGTGACGCCTTGAACGCTGCGACCAATGCCGCGCGATATCCGCATGCGGTCGCAGCCGGTCCGAACGTGGTCTTCGAGCGTGACGCGTTGCTGAGACTGTCGCGCCCGTTTCTGCTGGATCGGTCCGTGGCGTGCGCGAGCGGCATCCTCCGGCCGGTGAGTGGCGCGGAGCTGCGGGACGGGAAAATCACACTCAGACGTGGCCGCGGCTGGGTGGACGGGTGCCAGACTATTGAATTTCTGCGCAATTTCGTGTATCTGCGATTGGGCTGGAATCGCGTCGCAAGCAACATCGTGGTGCCAAGCAATCCGGTGATGTTCAAGCGCGAGCACATCTTCGGAATGGGTGGCTTCGACGCGACTGTGGAGGTGCCGGCGGTCGACATCGCCATGCGGATGGCGCGATATCTGACCGACAACGGCATCAACGCCATGATGCCGGTCGTCCCCGACCCGGTTGCCTGGTTCGTCGTTTCGGGCGATCTGACGACCATCGGCCGAACGCGCAGAGCCTGGATGCGGGGCTTGCGCCGCGCACTCGTCCACAACTCGGTAATGCTGCTCAACCCGGAATACGGGATGTTCGGGCTCGTTGCAATGCCGTATTTCTGGCTCGGAGTGGTTATTGCTCCGCTTCTGGAGCTGCTGGGCTATTTTGGCCTCGTCGCAGGGCTCGCAACAGGCGTGCTCGATTCGTCATTTGCCTGGGCCTACTTGGCGTCCGTGGTCGGATACGGCATACTCCTATCTATATGGAGCGTGGTGTTCCAGGTCACGTTCCTTCCCGGTAACGACGGACGAAGCAACGCCGTGAGGCTGCTCGCGTACGCCGTGATCGAATCGCTGGGATACCGTCAGATTCTCCTGCTTTTTCGTGCCGCTGCGTATTTTCTCGACCGTCAACCCAAACATTCAAATGGACAACCATCGCCTTCAGGCGTTACATGACGCGGGCCAGTCGATCTGGCTCGATTACATAGATCGTACCATGCTGCACAACGGTGACCTCGAGCGCCGCCTCACGGACGACGTGCTCACCGGCATGACCTCGAATCCGACCATCTTTCAGAAGGCGCTCGCCGAAGGCACTGCGTACGACGATCAGCTTCGCGCAGCGCCGGCGTCGCTCGACGTCAAGCAGCTGTTCGAGCTGGTCGAGACGCAGGACGTTCGCGACGCGTGCGACGTGTTCGCGGATGTCTACCACCGCACCAACGGTGACGACGGCTACGTCTCGATCGAAGTCTCCGCCAATCTGGCGAACGATGCGGCAGCAACGATCGAGGAAGCGCACCGGCTCTGGGCAACGGTCAACCGTCCCAATCTTCTCGTCAAGGTCCCTGGAACGGTGGAAGGTGCCAAGGCGGTGAGGCAACTCATCACTGATGGCGTCAATGTGAACATCACGCTGCTTTTCGCGGTAAAGGCGCACGAGCGTGTGATCGACGCATACATCGATGGACTCGAAGCGCGCGTGTCGAAGGGATTGCCGATCGACAAAATCGCATCCGTGGCAAGTTTCTTCGTCAGTCGCGTGGATACGGAGGTCGACAAACGACTCGAGGTCATCGGCGGCAGCGCGCGCCAGTACGAGGGGAAGGCCGCCATCGCCAACGCCAAGATGGCCTATCAGCTCTTCGTGACGAAGTTCGGCGGAGCACGTTGGAACGCGCTCGAGGCAAAAGGTGCGCGCGTCCAGCGTCCGCTGTGGGCGAGCACCAGTACCAAGAATCCCGCATACCGTGACGTGCTCTACGTCGAGAACCTGATCGGCCCCGACACGGTGAACACCATGCCGCCAAAGACGATCGAGGATTTCCGCGACCACGGAATAGTTGCACGCACGGTAGATGCCGACATGGACCGGGCGCGCGGGGAGCTCGCAGCGATAGCTCAGGCAGGTGTCAGCCTCGACGACGTGACGGATACGCTCTTGCGCGAAGGCATCGCGAGCTTCGAAAAATCGTTCGAGACTATGACCGCCGGCATCAAGGCCAAGGTCGCGCAGCTCCACTCCAGCAAGATCTGATGCCGTATATTCGCCGCACCAAAATAGTCTGCACGCTCGGTCCCTCGACTGCAACGCACGACACGATCATGGCGATCGCGGAAGCAGGCATGAACGTCGCGCGCCTGAATTTCTCACACGGTACCCACGCCGACCACGCCGAGCGCATCCGCACGGTCCGCCAGATCGCCGACGAGCTGGATCAGCCAATCGCGATACTCGGCGATCTCCAGGGGCCGCGCATCCGTATCGGCGAACTGGCGTTGAGCCTCCCCCTCAAGCCGGGCGACGATGTAACACTGGTGCACGAAGGCGAGGAGAGGGGCGGCGAAATACCGGTCACGTATACAGAGCTCGCCAACGACGTGAAGGTCGGTGACCGCATTCTCGTCGACGATGGACTGATCGAGCTCGTAGCGCTCGACGTACGGGCGCCGCGCGTACACGCGCGTGTGATTCACGGAGGTGTCCTCCGGAGTCACAAGGGATTGAATCTGCCCGGTGTGCAGGTGTCCGCTCCATCGCTCACTGAGAAGGACATCGCAGACGTCAAATTCGCGATCGAGCAGGAGCTGGACTATCTCGCCCTCAGCTTCGTGCGTCGCGCCGAGGACATAACGTCACTGCGTGCGCTGCTGCCGCCGTGGATGAACATAGTCGCCAAGATCGAGAAGGACGCCGCACTGGCCAACATCGAATCCATCATCCGTGCTTCGGATGGCGTCATGGTCGCGCGCGGCGATCTGGGCGTGGAGCTGCCGTTTGAAGAAGTGCCCGTCGCACAGAAGATGATCATCGCACTCTCCAATCAGATCGGCCGTCCCGTGATTACGGCGACGCAGATGCTGGAGTCGATGGTGACGAATCCTCGACCGACGCGTGCCGAGGCGAGCGATGTGGCGAATGCAATTCTCGATGGTACCGACGCCGTGATGCTCTCCGCGGAAACCGCCGCGGGAAGTTATCCGCGACTGGCCGTCGAGGCGATGAGTCGCATCATCGCGGAGATCGAGCAACATCCGCCGTCACATCACTTTCGCGATTCACGCAATCGGCAGATCGGAATCGTGACGACGGAAGTCGCGATCGCGGCTGCGACTGTTGCCGCCGTCAGAATGCTCGGCGCGCCACTCGTCGTCGTGATCACCAAGAGCGGCTTTTCGGCCCGCATCGTCTCGTCGCATCGGCCGCCCGTTCCCGTCCTCGCGCTCACCGACAACACGCGCACTCGCAATCAGCTGGCGTTGTTGTGGGGCGTGATTCCGCACGTCGCCGAATCGCGCCCGACCTACACCGAGATGGCCGAAGTCGGCAAGCTGGTAGTGCGCGATCTGAACCTTGCTGCTGCGGGAGACCGCGTGATCTTCACTGCGGGACATCCATTCGGAATTCCAGGCACGACCAATCTGCTCAAAGTGGAGGTCGTGTGATTCAACACCGGAGCTCGAGCGGAGCGCCGCGCAAAGCGCTTCCGTGAGGTCGTCGTGAAGCTCACGTTTCTGGGCACCGGCACGAGCTTCGGCGTGCCCCAGATCGGCTGCGGCTGCGCCGTGTGCAGGTCACCCGATCCGCGCGACAAGCGCGGCAGGGTAGGGGCGCTGGTCGAGACAAACGGCGGAACACGGCTCCTGATCGACACGCCGCCGGAACTGCGACTCCAGCTGATCGCAAACGGTATCGATCGCGTGGATGCGGTTCTGTTCACGCACGAGCACGCCGATCACACGCACGGGTTGGACGACATTCGTGCGATCACGAATCGCCGGGCAGCGCCGCTGACGATGTATGGACCGCCCACGACGCTCGACAGCCTGCGCCAGCGCTTCCCGTACATCTTCGATGACAGCATGCGCGTGTTGCCCGGCACGAGCAAGCCGGAAGGGCGGGCCGAAGCCCTCCTTCCGGGTGTACCAATATCGATTGGCGACGCCATTGTCACCCCGGTCGCTGTGCCACATGGCCTTGTCACGGTTTTTGCATACCGTATTGGCGATCTGGCATACGTGACCGACGCCAAGAGCATCCCACCCGAAGCGGCCGCAGTACTCCGTGGCGCGAAGGTGCTTGTCATCAACGCGTTGTTCCGAACCGACCATCCGAGCCACCTGAGCCTGCCTGAAGCGATCAGCGCGGCAAGGGAGCTGGGCGCCGAGCGCACGTACCTGACTCATCTCACACACGACAACTTTCACGCCGATCTCGAGGCTGAGCTGCCGCGCGACATACAACCAGCTTTCGACGGATTGACGGTACGGATATGATTTCGATCGACTTTACAAACATGATGGCAAGCGCCGTCGACAACGGTGTGACGGACGAGGAATGGGAAGAGGCGTACGGCGCATTCGCCACGGTCCACAAGGGAGTCGAGACGCTGCGAAGCGAGGGCGTCGCGGATTTCATGAATCTCCCGCGCAACGCACCGCTGCTGCAACAGGCAATCGATTTCGCGGGACGTGCTCGCGGACGCTACGACGACGCGATCATACTCGGAATCGGCGGATCTGCGCTCGGTCCGATCGCGCTCAAGACTGCTCTGTGCCGCTCTGGTTGGAACGAGCTGTCCAGCGACGCGCGATCGGGCCATCCGCGCCTGCACGTGCTCGACAACATCGATCCGGTGACCATCACGGCGGTGCTCGACAGACTCGCGCTGGAGCGCACGCTGTTCATCGTCACTTCGAAATCCGGCGGCACTGCGGAAACGATGTCGCAGTTTCTCATCGCTCACGAGCGCGTGGCGAACGCCGGGCTCAAGATTGCGGATCACTTCGTTTTCGTCACCGATCCCACGACAGGCGCGCTCAGACCGCTCGCCGGTGAGCTCGGAGTGCCGGCGCTCGACATTCCTCCCGGCGTGGGGGGGCGTTACAGCGTGCTCACTCCGGTGGGAACGCTTCCGGCGGCATTGCTCGGAATTAACGTGGCCGACCTCCTCGTGGGCGCCGGTGAGATGCTCGACAGGTGCGCGACGACCGACCTGTCGCAGAATCCCGCGGGCATAATCGGCTCGCTCTTCTACATGAGCGACGTGCGTCATGGACGCGTGGTCGACGTGCTCATGCCCTACGCCGATCCGTTGCGTGATTTCGCCGCGTGGTTCGTTCAGCTGTGGGCGGAGTCACTCGGCAAGCATCGCGACGACGGGAAATCGGTTGGAAGCACGCCGCTTCCCGCGCTCGGCGCTACCGATCAGCACAGCCAGGTTCAATCGTTCATGGAAGGACCGGCCAACAAGGTGATAGCGTTCATCGCCGTCAAGGATCACGGGAGCGACATCGTCATCCCATCGGCGTTCGAGCACGTCACCGAGCTCGGCTATCTCGGAGGCCACACGCTTGGCGAGCTGCTCGACATCGAGCAGCGCGCGACGGCTGGTGCCCTGGCAAAGCGCGGTCGGAGCAACCTCACGATCCGGATGGAGAAGGTCGATGCCCGGGGCGTGGGCGCGCTAATGATGATGTTCGAGCTCGCCACCGCGTATGCCGGCCAGATGTACGGAGTAAACGCATTCAACCAGCCCGGCGTCGAGCTGGGCAAGCAATTCGCATATGCGCTGCTGGGCAGGCCGGGCGCCGAGGCGGCGAAGGCACAGTGGGACGCTCTCCCCAAGCCAGACCCGCGCTGGTCGCAGGGAGACTAAATTCAACGATGACTCAGACGAAGACCGAACAGTTGTTCGAAGGCGCCGTCACTGTCAGGAATGGTGCCATATCGATAAGCGATGCGTCCCGCGTTGCCGGGCCTTACATGGATACGCTCGTGCGCCAGGCGGTATTCGGCAACGAGGACCAGAAGACCGATGCGCGCTGGCTGATCTGGGAGATAGCCCAGGCCGTGGGAATTCATCCCGCGTCGATCCACGACCTCTACATGGCGCGCGGCAAGGGTGCGTACGACGACGTCACCGTTCCTGCGATCAATGTGCGCGGAATGGCGTACGACACGGCGCGCGCGGTGTTCCGTGCCGCCAACAAGCTGAACGCTGGCGCATTCGTGCTCGAGATCGCGCGCTCCGAAATTGCGTACACCGACCAGCGGCCGGGTGAGTACGCATCGGTAATGCTCGCGGCCGCGATTCGCGAGGGCTTCCGCGGCCCGCTCTTCATTCAAGGCGACCATTTTCAGATCAGCGCGAAGAAGTTCGCGACCAATCCGGACCAGGAAGCGGGTGCGGTCAAGCAGCTTGCGGTGGAAGCCGTTGCAGCGGGCTTCTACAACATCGATATCGACACGTCCACGCTCGTCGATCTCTCCAGGCCGACGCTCGCTGAGCAACAGCGCGTCAATGTCGAGCAGTGCGCGGACATCGCCGCATTCATTCGCGGTCTTCAGCCGGCGGGGATCACCATCTCGCTCGGCGGCGAGATCGGCGAAGTCGGAACCGAGAACTCGACGCCCGAGGAGCTGCGTGCCTACATGGACGGCTTCAACAGTCTTCTTGGTCGCGAATCACCCGGCACGGAAGGTCTGTCCAAGGTCAGCGTGCAGTCGGGCACCTCGCACGGTGGTATAGTTCTTCCCGACGGATCGATCAAGGAAGTCGCGATCGACTTCGGCACGCTCACCACATTGTCCGACATCGCGCGCAAGGAATACGGCCTCGCCGGCGCAGTGCAACATGGCGCCTCGACGCTTCCGGACGAGCTGTTCCACAAGTTCCCCGGCACCGGCACGTGCGAGATTCATCTCGCGACGAATTTTCAGAACATGCTGTTCGACCACATGCATGAATCGTTGCGCAGGGAGATCTACGCGTGGCTGGACGTGAACACGAAGGACGAGCGCAAGCCCACGGACACGGACGAGCAATTCTATTACAAGACCCGCAAGAAAGCGCTGGGTCCGTTCAAGCGTAAGATCTGGGACATGCCGGCCGACGTGAAGGAGACGATGGCCAGGGCATACGATGAGAAGTTCGGTTTCCTTTTCAGGCAGCTGAACATCCACGACACGCGTGACCTGGTAGCGAAGTACGTTCATACTCCCGCGGAACATCGTCCCATGCCGCACCCCGATCTTGCAGTGGTCGAAGCGGCACCTGACGACGCGGATCTGAGCGACTGAGTTCTTGTGAATGAGCGTGACAAGTCGGCCGAGCTCAGACAGCTGGGCCACGATGTTCGGAACGCGCTTAACGGCGTAGCTGTCAACCTCGAGGTTGCACGCAGCCGCGCCGCGCGCGGCGCCGATGCCACGCAGGTAGCACCGTTTATCGAAACAGCCGTGCAGCAGCTGGACGCTGCAACGCGACTGCACAAGCGTTACGCTGATCTTGTCGCTGATGTCGCGGAGTCTGCGGGCTCGCGCCACAATGCGCGTTCCGCGGGATCTGCTCCGGCCGATTCCAACCCACATTCCTGAGAACACACCGACGCATGGCAGCTAGCACGAAGCACAGAATCATCGTCGCGGATGACGAACACGCGATAACACAGGGCCTGAGCGCGATACTTTCGGACGAAGGCTACGACGTGTCGATCTGCGCCGATGGCCAGAAAGCGCTGGATGAGCTTCAGAGTGGCGATTACGGTGTAGTACTCGCTGACCTGATGATGCCCAAGGTCGATGGTCTTTCGTTGCTGAAGGCTCTCCAGGACAAGGGCATTCCCACGGAGTGCATCATCATCACCGGACAGGCGACCGTCGACTCTGCGGTTCAGGCGATGCGCGAGGGTGCATACGACTACATCGAGAAGCCTCTCAATTCGGAGAAGCTCAACCGTCTCAAGGCGCTGATTCCGAAAGCGCTCGAGAAGTACGCCATCGGCCAGAAGAACCGCGAGCTTGCGTCCAGGCTGGAGACGCTCACGCACTACGGTGAGCTGACCGGCCAGTCCGAAGAGATGCGCGCAGTCTACCAGATCATCGATGCGGTCGCACCGTCGAGCGCATCGGTCTTGATCCTCGGCGAATCCGGTACGGGAAAGGAGCTGGTCGCTCGCGCGGTGCACTCCAAGAGCGATCGGGCCAAGGGTCCGTTCTTCGCGCTCAACTGTGCTGCACTGCCCAAGGACATTCTCGAGAATGAATTGTTCGGCCATGAAAAGGGCGCCTTCACCGGCTCGATCAACGAGAAGCCGGGCGCATTTGAGATGGCCGACGGCGGCACGATCTTCCTCGACGAAGTCGCCGAGATGCCCACCGACATCCAGGTGAAGCTGCTGCGCGCCATCGAGAGTCGCAGCGTGCGCAGACTGGGCGGCAAGAAGGAGATTGCGGTCGACATTCGCATTGTTGCAGCGACCAACATGGATCTGCAGAAGGCGCTCGAAGAGGGCGAGCTGCGAGAGGATCTCTACTATCGTCTCGCGGTGGTGGAACTGTTTCTGCCGGCGCTGCGCGAGCGCGTGAGCGACATCCAGCTGCTCGCGAACGAATTCCTGCTGCGCTTCTCGCGCCAGAACAGCAAGCAGCTCACCGGTTTCGACGAGGATGCGTGGGCCTGGATCCACGCGTACCACTGGCCCGGCAACGTTCGCGAACTGAAGAATGCAGTCGAGCGCGCGGTGATCATGGCGCGCGGGACGGTGGTGACAGCTCAGGACATAATGCCTCGACATCTTCGGCTCGCCGCGGCCGCGGCCGCGGTTGCCGCAGCAGCGCCTGCGAGCGACAAGGCCGCGCCCGGGAAGACTGCGGCTGGCAAGACGGCCGCAAAACCGAAATCCAAAACGACCCGCACCGGGAAGAGGTAATCATGCGTGACTTCGAACGTGAGCCCTTCGTAGTGATCGAGCGAGACGAACCCGGTATCGGTACGTTGCTGCTCGGCATGGCGATCGGTGCTGGAATCGCGCTGTTGCTCGCGCCTCGCAGTGGAGCCGAAACCCGGCGCATGATCGAGTCTCGCGCGCGACGTGCTGGCGAGCGCGTGCGGAACGCAGCAACGGACGTCGCCGACAACGTGACGTCACGGGTGAACGAGGTGCGCGATCGTGTCACCGAGCGCGTCGGTGCAGCCCGCAGGGCGGTCCGGCGTGGACAGGACCAGGTGCTCGACGCAGTGGATGCCGGCCGCTATGCCGCGAGCGAAGCGCGTTCTGATCTCGAGCGCAGAATCGCCGAGAACAAGGCGGCGCGACGCGAAGCGAACAACCTGTAAGGCCGCGCCGGTGGGCCAGGAGCGCCCGTGGATCAAGCGATTTTGGGTAGGCTTCGCTGACTACGTACGGCGCGTGTGGGACAATAGCGGTGATGACAACATCTTTTTTCTCGCGGGCGGAATCTCGTTCAACATTCTGATCGCGATCGTTCCATTCCTGCTGCTGTTCGCCACGTCGCTTACGTATCTGCTGAATCAGTCAACGCTCTCCGCGACGGACGAGATCGTTGCTCTCGTCAACCGCTTTCTGCCACCGAGTACGAGCGATCCGGTGACGAGCGTGGTTGCAAAGATCATTGCGGCGCGTGGCACGGTGGGTCTGTACTCCGCAATCGGATTCATCTGGTTCTCCACGCGACTGTTCGGATCGTTGCGCTCGATACTGAACGCGATATTCGACATCGAGGTGGATCGCGGCATCATCGACGGCAAGGTGTACGACGTGAAGGTTACCGTCGTGTCGTCGCTCCTGTTCGTTGCCTATACGGGACTATCCGCCTATATCGCGATAGCGTCGTCACGCGGCGTCGCGGTTCTGGCGGCGCTCGGCATTCGTCAGGACGTGATGGGCACGCTCGAATACACGATTGGACGAATCGTGGCGTTCGTGTTCATCGCAGCGCTCTTCTTCGGCCTCTACAAATATCTTCCCTACAAGAAGATGCGCTGGCAGACCGCGCTCGTTGCCTGCACCTTTACCGCCGTGATGTTCGAGATCGCGAAATCCGTGTTTGCATACTACGTCACGTCGTTCAAGCCCGGCTCGCTCTACACCGGCACCATAGCGGCGCTCGTGATCGTCGTGTTGTGGGTGTACTACGCGTCGATGGTCTTCATACTGGGCGGCGAGGTGGCGCAGGTTTACGAGCTGCGCCACATGCGCAAGCGGCAGCACGAAGCATTCGAGGATTGATGATCGTACGGACAGGCCACGGTCCCTGTCCTACGGTTTCGATATCTCCTTGATCGCACGATCCGCCGCAATCGCATTGTCGGCGCGCCTGAGGATATCCGCCTGCGCTATGACGCCTACGAGCATGTCACGCTCATCGACTACGGGAATGCGTCGAATCTGCTCCTTTCCCATCGTATTCATCACATCTGAAACGTCGTCATCCATACGGCACGTAGTTACGGAGTCGCTCATTGCTTCGCGTACCTTGCATGCGGATCCCTTATGGCCCTTTGCCACGTGACGCACCGTGATGTCCCGATCGGTAATGAGACCGACGAGTTTCGCCGAACCGTCGCCTTCGACGACCGGCAGCATTCCGACGTCCCGATCATGCATCAGTTGCGCTGCTCGATTGAGCGTAGTGTCCGGCGTCACGCATACCGGATCGTTGCTCATGATGTCCTGTGCCTTCATTTCGCGTCCTCCGTCATTGTGAACGATTGTGGTGCTTTCACGGTCGCATAACATGTGCCCCCGATCGCACCCTCCGTGGAGTCGCATGGCGACGAAACCTGCAACTTTCAACGCGATCACCAGCCAATTCGAGCTCTCGCGGCGCGATCCGTGCGCTCCTTCACTGGCGCAACGTGGCGAAACGCTGCACCAGATAACGGAGAACGAATGGCTGATTCCAGGCAAAACAGGCCCCCGAAAACTCCAGCCGCGTCTCGCGCGCCGACGGGACCTGCGCCGCCTCTGCCGCCGCCTGCAGCCGCAGCATCCGCGCAGCCACACGCCGTGGCGGAACCGCATCCGGTGAGCGGTCATCGGACTCCGCGCGAGATAGCGAAGGAAGAAGCGGGACCGGGCGGTCCATTGACCGAGCCGCAACCGAACGGGCCGTTTTCGCACGCTGCAAAGGCACCGCGCAAGGAGGAGGAGCACATCCGCGCGGCAGTGCAGCGTAGCGCACATCCGAGTACCACAACGAGGCCGCGCCGCGCCGCGGACGACCCCAACCATCGCACGGGGAAACGGTGACGTGACGCCCCCGTTTCACGACCGCGCCGATGCCGGACGCAAGCTTGCGACAGTGCTGCATGAGTACGCCGGACGTCCGGACCTTCGTGTGCTTGCACTTCCGCGCGGCGGAGTGCCAGTTGCGTTCGAAGTTGCCCGTGCGCTCGGTGCACCGCTCGACATATTTCTTGTCCGCAAGCTCGGCCTTCCGGGCCATGAAGAGTTCGCGATGGGCGCGATCGCGAGCGACGGTGTGGTCGTGCTCGACGATGACGTGATCCGCGCACTGCACGTGGACCGGGCCTCGCTCGATTCTGTCATCGCTCGCGAGCGGCGTGAGCTCGATCGTCGCGAAATTGCCTACCGCGGCGTGAGGCCCAGGACGGACATTCGTGGTTGCATCGTGATTGTGGTCGACGACGGGCTCGCTACCGGATCGACCATGCGTGCAGCAGTGCTCGCTCTCAGACGCGAAGAGCCCCGGCGCATCGTCGTCGCGGTTCCTGTCGCCGCAGCCGAAACGTGCCGATCGTTTCGCCAGGGTGAAGACGCCGCTGATGAAGTGGTCTGCCTGGTAACCCCGGAGCCATTTCAGGCTGTCGGGCTCTGGTATTCCGTGTTCGACCAGACGAGCGACGACGAAGTCCGCGCGCTACTCTCGCGATCTGTCTCGAACGACCGTTCGAATATGGCTGCAAATTAGAAAATCGGTGCGAAGATCGGCTGGCGTATTCGGCGCATAAGCTCCGTCGCGGGCCCCGCACAGAACTCGCCAGTTCAGGCAGGAAATTGTTCCGGCGCCAGGACGGCGCCGTTTTTGCCATTTGGGCTGTCGAACACCACACACACGTAAGGGAGGCTTGGATGAAAAAGGTGATTTTTGCCGCCGCTGTAATTGCTCTCGCCGCAACTGGGTGCAAGAAGACCGGAGAAGGGGAGTACGAGGTGCAGAAGCCGGTCGTTGGCACTGTCACCGATACGGTGCACACGCCGGTAGTCGAGACTGGCGTCGATAGCACCAAGGTCGCGGTCCCGAAGGTCGAGGTGAAGAAGGATTCCGCCACGATCAAGGTTCCCACGGTCAAGATCAAGAAGCCCTGATAAGCCTTTGCTGCACACACCGGCCCGCCTCGCGGGCCGGTGTTATCTGCAACCTGTGAGTGGTTGCGAGGGTTATATTTCAGAACATTCCAGGGATTTCCGGGGGGCGCGAGCCCACTAACCCCGTCAGGACCCCGAAGGTAGCAGCGGCATGCGGTGTCTTGCGTTGCCCCGATCCCCTGGAGCCCCCCTTCATCCCCGCCTCGCTCGCGGGGACCTTCCGAAGGGCGGGTGTCGCCCCGCATACCAGACGCATGGCCCTCGCGCTAGCAAGGAAATACCGCCCGCGCTCGTTCGCCGAGGTGGCCGTTCAGGGCCACGTGTCGAACACGCTGAGAGGCGCGATCGCGCGCGATCGCGTGGCACATGGATACCTGTTCTGCGGACCCCGCGGAACGGGCAAGACCACGCTCGCTCGCGTGCTCGCCATGGCGCTCAACTGCGAGAACAAGCAACCCGACGGCGAACCGTGCGGCGTGTGCACCAGCTGCCAGCGCATCTGGAGCGGCTCGTCCAGTCTCGACGTCGTCGAGATAGACGCAGCATCCAACCGTGGCGTCGACGACGCGCGTGATCTGCGCGAGCGCGCGATGTACGCGCCCTCCGGCGACGATCGCTACAAGGTCTACATAGTCGACGAAGCGCACATGCTCACGCGCGAAGCGTGGAACGCGCTGCTCAAAGTTCTCGAAGAACCGCCCGCACGTGTCGTCTTCGTCTTCGCGACTACCGAGCCGCAGAAGATCGCACAGACGGCCGCACCCGTGCTCAGCCGACTGCAGCGCTTCGATCTCAAGCGCATCGGACGAAGCGATATCGTCGCCCGCCTCGAGTACATCCTGGAGGAAGAGAAGATTCCGCGCGAGCCTGAAGCGCTGATGATGATCTCGCGCGCAGCTGACGGTTCCATGCGCGACGCGCTATCGCTCACCGATCAGGTGACGTCACTCGGCGAGGGAAGCATCACCGCGGAAGCCGTTCGCGCCGCGCTCGGTCTCGTTCCGGAAGACGAATACCTCGACATTCTGGACATAATCGTTCAGCGCCGCGCCGCAGACGTGTTCACTGCTGTGCGACGTCTCGCCGACGAAGGCGTCGACTTCGGGATCTTTCTCGCAGGATTCTCCGACGTCCTGCGCGCGCAGCTCGCTGTTCTGCTCGGCGGAAGTGTTCCCGACGTCTCCGCAGCAGCGACTGAGCGTCTCCGCGCCAATTCAGAGCGGCTGGCATCGGGAGATGTACTTCGCATGCTCAACGTGCTGAGCGATCTCGAGCCGCGCTTCCGGAAAAGCGGGCAGCAGCAATTGTTGATCGAGTTGCTGCTCGTCCGGTTCGCCTTGCTGGATCACACATTGTCGCTCGAAGAAGTACTGCGCGGCATCGGTTCGGGCGGGACTTCGCCCGGGGCTGCTCAATCGGATTGGCGCGCGAAGATCGCGGCGCCAGAGCCGGCGCCCCCCGTCCGTGCGGCATCGGCGGCGCCTGCGCCTGCCGTCGTCCCCGCTCCGGCGCCGGCCCACGTGCGTCGAGCGGCGGGCGGCGCCAGTCCGCTCTCTGCGATGCGCTCGGCCATGGAGGCTTCGTCGCAGGGCGAGCCGCCCCAGCGGCTGAGCGATGACCAGCTGCGGTCGGAGCGTGCCCAGATGCTGCGTGCGAAAGATCCTGTACTCGGCGCGGCAATCGACGCGCTCGACCTCGAATTGCTCGACTGAGAGTACAACTCTTTAGATTCCTATATGGCTGACTTCATGAAGTTGATGCAGCAGGCGCAACAGATGCAGAGCCGCTTGCAGGAGATCCAGGAGGAGCTGGAGAAGCAGACCGTTTCTGCAACCGCTGGCGGCGGCATGGTGACCGTGACAGCCGATGGAAAGGGACAGGTCACGACGGTCAAGATCGATCCCAGCGTCGTGAGTCCCGCCGACGTGGAGATGCTCGAAGATCTCGTAATGGTCGCCGTTCGCGACGCGCAGAAAAAGGCTGCCGAACTGGCAAAGTCCGAGATGGGCAAGCTGACCGGCGGCATGGATCTACCGTTCAAGCTCCCATTCTGAGTGTCAGCGATAGAAGATCTCGCCACCGAGCTGTCGAAGTTGCCCGGAATTGGCCGCAAGACGGCGATGCGGCTCACGTATCACCTGCTCAAGCAGCCCGCCGGACAGACCCGCAGACTCGCCGAAGCGCTGCTGACGATCTCCGAGCGCGTACATCCGTGTGCCCGCTGCCATAACCTCACCGAGAACGAGCTGTGTTCGATATGTGCCGATACGCGCCGAGATCCGGCGCTTGTCTGCGCGGTGGAAGAGGCGTCGGATATCGGTGCGATAGAGCGGGCTGGGGAGTTTCGTGGCACGTACCATGTTCTGGGCGGCCGCCTGTCCCCGCTCGACGGTATCGGACCTGAGGATCTGGCCGTCGGCGATTTGGAGGCCCGCGTGGCCGCTGGCGGGGTGCGGGAGCTGATAATTGCGACCAATCCCAGCATCGAGGGAGAGGCGACGGCGTTATATCTTCAGCGACGGCTGGCTGGCTATCCTTTGACCGTTTCACGGATCGCCCGCGGCCTCCCGGTTGGTGGCGATCTGGAGTACGCTGACGGGGTGACGATAGCCCAGGCTCTGTCGGCCCGAAGAGTCATGCAATGATGGTGTCAAATGAGTAAGAATCGTGATTGGTTTGTCGCCGGACTGCTCGGCGGCCTCGTGGCAGGTCTCGCGACCTGGTCCGGCGCACAGCACGCGTACCGAAGAGACCTGTTCAGTCGTCATCCTGTGAGGCGACTCGCTGCTCTCGGGCACCTATCCGGGCAACCGACTGTCGCCACAGCCCACCTACTGCGCGAATACATCGCCTGGGAGCCCCGCCCGATGCTTCGGGGACGGGCGGTGCGGCTACTCAAGCACGTTGAAAGGGCTCTCGCCTAGATGGAGATAGAATGATGGCAGGTGGCAGCGCGAAGTCAGGCGGGTCGGGCACATGGTCGTTCACGGAAGATGACTCCGTCGCCATTACCCATTCGCTTCAGAGGTTCCTGGCCGATACCAACTCCCGCTCCGCGCTGTTGGTCGATCGGTCGGGCCAGCTCGTGGCGACCGTTGGCGAGCAGCCGACCTTCGATCCGACGACATTCGCGACCCTCACAGCGGCCGATTTCAGTGCCAACGATCAGCTAGCGAAACTTGTTGGAGAGAGCGACTTCAGCACCTTGTTTCATCAGGGCGAAAAGGAATCCATCTACCTCGCGGATGTTGCACGCCGGCTCATCCTCGTGGTCCTTTTCGACAACCGTACAACCCTGGGGCTCGTACGACTACGAATGAAACAGGCCGTTCAGGAATTGACCGTGGTGATTGACGCGATCTTCTCGCGTTCGCGCGAAGAGAAGCCGTCTCGGCCGAATCTGCTACATGGGGCAGATGCGGAAATCGACGAGCTCTTCAACTGGTAGCGCGCGATGTCGATGATCAACTATGCGTCCCGCGAGATCAACTGCAAGATCGTGTACTACGGCCCGGGACTGGGCGGCAAGACGACCAACCTCGAGTTCATCTACGGCAAGGTCAAGCCGGATACTCGGGGCAAGCTCATCTCGCTCGCGACCGAAACCGAGCGCACCCTCTTCTTCGACTTTCTCCCAGTCGACCTCGGCACCATCCGCGGCTTCAAGACAAGGTTCCATCTCTACACGGTTCCGGGCCAGGTGTATTACAACGCCAGCCGGAAGCTGATCCTCAAGAACGTCGACGGAGTCGTCTTCGTCGCCGATTCGCAGCTGGATCGGACCGAGGCCAACCTCGAGTCGATGCAGAATCTGTACGACAACATGGCGGAATACGGCTACGATCTCACCAAGATGCCGTTCGTCATCCAGTACAACAAACGTGATCTGTCGAATGCCGCGCCGCTGCAGCAGCTCCAGGAAAATCTGAATCCCGGCTGGGAAGTCGACGACTCGAGTCGCCAGATTCTCACCCCCGACCCCTATCACGCCAACGAGAATCTGACCGAACAGATCTCCACCGGAGAATGGGTCGGGCGGGCGCCGTACTTCGAGGCGGTCGCCGTTCAGGGCGACGGCGTGTTCGATACACTAAAGGCAGTTAGCAAAATGGTGCTGAAGTCGCTAGCGTAAGGGAAATGAATCTTCCGAATGCCATAACCGTGGGACGAATCGCGGCGGCTCCTTTCATAGGGGTGCTTCCGTTCTTTCCATCGTCCACGATTCGGTACTCGGCGTTCGCGCTCTACGTCATCGCGGCGGTAACGGACTACGTGGACGGCCATCTCGCCCGGACCCGGAACAGCGTGACCGACACGGGCCGCCTCCTCGATCCGCTCGCCGACAAGCTGCTCCTGTTCGCGACCCTGATTCCCATGAGCATCCTCATGGCGGGGCGTGCCAACTGGATGGCGCCGCTGCTCGACCGCAGCGGCGAGGCGTCCCACTTTGCCTTCATGACGCCCGTCGGATCAGTCCCGCTGCCGTGGTGGGTGGTGCTCATCATCGTGAGCCGCGAGGTCTTCATGATGCTCTTCCGCCAGGCCGCCGCGCGCCGGGGCCACGTGATCTCGGCAATCGGTCCCGCCAAGTGGAAGACGGCGTTCCAGTCGCTCTGGGTCGGCAGCGCATTCTTCTGGTTCGGCGCGCAGACCATCGCCAACGAGCGCGGATGGGATTCCACGGCGTGGCACGCATTCGCCGAGTTCAATGGAACCGTCGGGGCACTCGCCATGGTCACCGCCGTAGTGCTTACATTGTACTCATTGTGGCTCTACGTGCGGCAGTACGCGCGCGTCTTCGCGGGCCAGACACGCTGACGAGTACGCCACACCGTATGGCGATCGGGCGACACAATTTACGATTGACCGGTCCTGCAATTGAACGTCGAAATCGTAACAATCGGTGACGAGCTCCTGCTTGGCTTCACCATCGATACGAACAGCGGCTTCCTCGGCCGCGAGCTCGCAAGTCTCGGAGTAACCGTCGCGCGCCACACCACGTGTGGCGATGACGTCGGCATCATTGTCGAGACGCTCCGTGAGGCAATCAATCGCACGGGTGCGGTCATTACTACAGGCGGACTCGGCCCGACCGCCGACGACATGACGGTCGAAGCGGTTGCGAAGTTGTTCGACCGCGAGCTGGTGCGTGACGACTCGATTGCACAGTGGCTCGAGCAGCGCTGGATCGCGTACGCGCGCAAGGGGCCGATGCCGGTGAGCAACTACAAGCAGGCGATGATTCCACGTGGCGCGGAGATCATTGCGAATCCCGTGGGCTCCGCGCCAGGCGTGCTGGTTACCGATGAGCGCGGACGCTGGGTGGCGACACTGCCCGGCGTTCCACGTGAGGCGCGCACGATGTTCACGGAATCGCTGCGTCCGCGCATTGCCGCTCTTGCAGGCGAAGGTACCGTCGTAAGATCGATGACGTTGCACACTATCGGCGTCGGCGAATCGTCGATCGCCGACAAGCTCGGCGAACTTGGAAAGGGCGTCAACGGATTGTCCCTCGCCTTCATTCCTGGAATCGCCGGTGTGGACCTGCGCCTGACGTCCAGAGACCGCTCTTCTGTCGATACCGACGCGGCACTCGCGGAAGGCGCGCGGATCCTCCGCGACAACCTGGGAGATGTGATTTACGGCGAGGGCAGCACGAATCTCGCATCGATTGTGGTCGACGCTTGTCGCGATTCGAAACTGCGCATTGCAGTGGCAGAAAGCTGCACCGGTGGAATGCTTGGTGAGCACATCACCGCCGTAGCCGGCGCGAGCGATGTTTTTCACGGCGGAATCATCGCCTACGACAATCGTGTCAAGCGGCAGCTGCTCGGCGTCCTGGAGTCGGACCTGGCGGAGCAGGGTGCCGTGAGCGAGCCTGTGGCGTTGCAGATGGCCAAGGGAGTCCGGCTGCGACTCGGAACGGAGATCGGGGTATCAATCACCGGAATTGCGGGGCCCGGCGGCGGAACTCCTGAAAAACCAGTAGGAACCGTCTGGATAGCTGTGGATGTCTCAGAAGGGCGGCCGCCGATTCCACGTCCGGATGGCGAGCCCCCTATCACTCCGTACGCCAAGGCACGAGTTTTCCACTTCATTGGGAATCGCGACGAGATTCGCTACCGGGCCGCGCAGGCGGCACTCGATATGATACGCCGTACAGTTCGGGATCTGCCCAAAACGTCAGCAATCTGAAATGCAAAACGAAAATCCGTCTGAAAACGAGTCCGACAATTTCCAGTCAGAAGATGCCGGCCAGCAGCCTTCGGCGTCGACCGAACAGCGCGATGCGCGGCCACGCGGTGACGTCGAAGAGATCGGCGCGCTCGAGGCTCAGCGCGACCGCTACCTGCGTCTCGCCGCGGAGTACGACAACTACCGCAAGCGCACGGCCAAGGAAGCACAGCAGGCGCGCGCGCGGGGCCAGGGCGATCTGATCAAGATGCTGCTCGACTCGCTGGACGACCTGTCGCGCTTCGCGCACGTGGACCCGGCGGTGACTGACTGCGCGACGCTGGTCACGGGGGTGGAAATGGTCGAGCGGAACATCCTCAAGGCGCTCACGAGTGTCGGCGTCGAGGTGATCGATCCGCTGGAGCTGCCGTTCGATCCCAATCTGCACGAGGCGGTCTCGACGCAGGCGGCGGACACTCCGGATGAAGACCACATGGTCGCGCAGGTCTTTCAGCGTGGCTACCTGCTCAATGGCCAGCTGATCCGGCCGGCGCGCGTAGTCGTCAAGCAGTACCAGTAAGCACGTGGCCCAGACGAAGGATTTCTACGGTGTGCTTGGCGTCTCGTCGAGCGCCTCGCAGGACGAGATCAAGAAGGCGTATCGGAAGCTCGCCAAGCAATACCATCCCGACGCGAACGCCAACGATCCGAAAGCTGCCGAGCGCTTCAAGGAGATCTCCGAGGCGAACAACGTCCTCAGCGACGTCGAGAAGCGGAAGCAATACGACGAGATGCGCCGTCTCGGCGCGTTTGAAGGCTTCAGTGGAGCCCGGGGCGGCTCCCCTGGCGGCTTCTCGGGCGGTCGCCCAGGGGCAGGGCCCGGCGCGGCAGGCTTCGACTTCAGCAACGTCGACATCGGTGGCCTGGGTGGCCTGGGCGATCTGTTCAGCTCGATCTTCAATCAGTCGGGGCGAGGACCGGCCGGTGCCGGCGGTCGCGGTCGCGCGCCCGAGCGCGGGCAGAGCGTCGAGACCCAGGTCGAGGTGCCGTTTCGAACCGCTGTGATCGGTGGCAGGATTCCGGTGACGCTCGAGGTTACGGAAGAATGCCAGACGTGTCACGGCAGCGGCGCTGCGCCGGGCGCATCGATGCGCATCTGTCCCGAGTGCTCCGGTCGCGGCACCGTTTCGTTCGGTCAAGGCGGTTTTGCGGTGAATCGGCCGTGTCCTGTCTGTCTGGGTCGTGGGCAGGTGCCGTCGCAGCCATGTCCGACGTGCAACGGGAGTGGCGAGGTTCGCACTCGAAAGAAGGTGATGATCACCGTACCTCCCGGTTCCGACAGCGGCACCAAGGTGCGGCTCAAGGGTCAGGGCGGCCGCGGCGCAAATGGCGGCCCGGCCGGAGATCTCATCGTCGAATTCGTCGTGCAGCCCGATCGTTTCTTCAAACGCGAAGGACTCGACCTCATCGCGTCCGTTCCGCTCAACATCGCGCAGGCAACGCTGGGATCGCGCATCAGTGTGCGCACGATCGATGACAGAAAGGTCGCGATCAAGATCCCGTCAGGCACGCCGAGCGGCAAGCGGTTTCGCGTGCGCGGTCAGGGTGTGCAGAAAGGCGGTGAGAAAGGCGATCTGATCGTCGAGGTAACGATTGCCACGCCCGAGAACCTGACGGAAGAGCAGGCGAAAATGATGCGCGAATTCGCAGAGGCCGGCGGCCTAAAATATTAACCAGCCACGCGCCGAATGGCGGTCATGCGTAGGGCGCGGATTCTTCCGCGCCTGGCCCCTGTAGGCGCAATCGGATTTGGATGTTCGCCGGATGCATCCGCGCCCGGCCCCGTTACGCGCAATCGGATTTGGATATCCGCCCGATAAACTCGCGCCCTATCCCACCAGCAGCGGCAATTCCGTCCGTGCGCGCCGTGGCGATGCGATGAATCCGCCGCCGAGCAGTCGATCCCCGCTGTAGATCACGAGCGACTGACCGGGCGATATCGCGACGACAGCCTCATCGAGAGCGATCTCGACTTCGCCGCCTTCCGCGCGCAGCACGACCCCCTGTGCGAGCGGCGAGTGATGACGGATGCGCACCTGCACCGGATCGCCGGGAACGGGCGGCGTCTCGACAAGCCAGTTCACTTCAGTTGCCGCTACGCCTGTGCCAAGCAGCTCCTCGCGCGGTCCCACGATCACGGCGCGATCCTCAGGCCGTATCGCCACGACGAATAGCGGGTCTGCAAATCCGCCCGGCAGACCGCGCCGCTGTCCAACGGTGAACCGCGCATATCCATCGTGCTCGCCGAGCACGCGGCCGTCGCTGTGCACGACGGGGCCGCGCTGCAACGCGGGAGAATCAGCGCCGGCACGTTGCGCGATCACCTTCACGTAGTCACCGTCGGGGACGAAGCAGATCTCCTGACTGTCGGCCTTGTTCGCAACCATCGTGAGACCCAGCCGCGTCGCGATCGAGCGCGTCTCGCTCTTGGTCATGTCACCAACCGGGAGAATCATGCGCGAGATCACCGCACGATCGATCCCCCAGAGAAAGTAGGTCTGATCCTTCGCGTCATCGCTTCCGCGCAGCAGTTCACCATCACGCACGCGCGCGTAGTGACCGGTCGCTATCCACTGTGCGTCGATGCTGTCGGCTGTATGCAGCAGGTCGCGGAACTTGGTGAACGTGTTGCAGCGCACGCATGGAATCGGAGTGCGACCTGCAACGTATTCCGCGACGAAGTCATCCATGACGTCGTGGCCGAATCGGCTCTCCATATTCAGCACGTAGTGCGGAATTCCAAGCCGCTCGCAAACGCGCCGGGCATCGTTGACGGAATCGAGGGAGCAGCACGGACGATCGGGAACCTCCGACCCGTCCGAGAACAGCTTCATGGTGACGCCGACGACGTCATAGCCATGCTCCACCAGCAGCGCGGCGGCGACGGAGGAGTCCACGCCGCCCGACATCGCGACGAGGACACGATTCGGTAGCATCAGGCCGCGGCCATCGACCTGGCTTTCGCCACAAGCTTTGGAAACACCTCGGCCACTCGATCGACGTCGGCCTCTGTGTTGATCGGCCCGAAGCTCATCCGCACGGCGGCATTTGCAAGCGCAGGAGCGACGCCCAGCGCGGATAGTACATGGCTCGGCGTGACGCTGCCACTCTGACACGCACTGCCGCCCGAGCACGCGATGCCGCGCAGATCGAGCGCCATCAGCATCGACTCGTTATCGGTACCCGGAACGGAGATGTTCAGCACGTGCGGGGCGCGTCGCGCTCCACGGCTGTGCACTACTGCATCGGGAATGGCCGCCAGCAGCAACGCCTGCAGGCGATCGCGCATGTGTTCCGTCTCCTTCCAGTGCTGCTCGCGCTCCGCCACAGCCAATTCCGCGGCCGTCGCCAGACCGACAACGTATGCGAGGTTCTCCGTACCGGCTCTGCGGCCGCGGTCCTGCGAACCACCTCGAATGAGCGGCTCGAACGCGGTACCGCGGCGAATGAACAGAGCGCCGATGCCCTTGGGCGCGCCAATCTTGTGTCCGGAGATCGAGAGCAGATCGAACGGTTGCGTGCGAGCGTCGATGGCGACTTTGCCGAATGCCTGCACAGCGTCCGTGTGAAACGCGACGCCACGTTGCTTTGCGCGCTGCGCGAGAGCAGGGATGTCCTGAATGACACCAGTCTCGTTGTTGACCCACATCACGCTCGTTACCGCAACGTCGTCCCGAACGTGCTCGTCGAACGACTCATCGACGACGACTCCATCCGAATCGACGTCGAGAATGCGCTCCTCGCCGCCTTCGTGCGCTACTTCGTGCGCGGCGGCAAGCACGGCCTTGTGCTCGATCGGCGTTGTGACGACTGCGTTGCGTCCCGAGTCGCGCATCGCGCGCCACAGGCAGAGGACCGCGGTGTTGTCGCCTTCGGTGCCGCACGAGTTGAACGACACCTCGTCCGGGTGCGCACCAAGACAGGTGGCCAGGCGCTCCCGCGCCTCATCCAGCGCGGCACGCGCTTCGCGGCCGAAGCTGTGGATCGAGGACGGATTACCGAACTTCGGTCCAAAGAACGGACGCATCGCCTCGAAGACCTCCTCACGTACGGGAGTGGTCGCGGCGTTGTCGAGGTAGATAGGAGGCTGTGCCATCACCATGAAAGCTAATAAAACTCCGCCCGGACCGCCCAAAGCTCCGGGAAGAAGCGGTTGCCGAGCGTGTCGCGGAGAGCCTTGGCGCCGAGCGACCCGCCGGTGCCGGGAGTGCCAGGACCGATGACGCGCTCGATAACCTCGACATGGAGGAAGCGCCACATCGCGAACTCCTGTTCGTACGACAACAGACCCTCGGCCAGTAGTCGAAGCTCGCGCTCGTCATCGGTCGCGTACAGGGTACGTGCTGCAAGGTTGCGCTGCGACAGCAACTGCGCGAACAGCTCGGGGAGTGACGCCTGCGACAGTGCGCGCTCGACGATCGGATCCAGTGGTTGCTGCGACTTGAGATATTCCAGATAGTCAGGGTCGCGCAACCCCGAAATCAGCTCGATCGCGCGGAACTGCGCACTCTGGCCACCGGTGGACGTCCCGAGGTTGCGCCGGAACTGCGAAAACCCCTGCGGCGATAATGTGTCGAGCGCATGAAGCTGTGCAGTGACGATCCGCATGAGCCCGTTCACTCTGCCAACGGATTCAACTGCTTCGAGAACGCGCCCGTTCGCGATCGAGTCCCGCAGCTTGCCAAGCTCGTGCAATATCAGCTTGAACCACAATTCACTCGATTGGTGCACCGTGATGAACAGCAATTCGTCCGGATGCTCGGGCGAGCTGCGCGGAACCTGTAGTGAGAGCAGCTCTGCGAGCTTCAGATACGTCGGGTAGGTTGGCTCATCATCCGTCAAAATGTCGCTACCTCCAGCGCGCCGATGTCGTCGACTCGCATGGTTTCAGTGGTGTAGAAGGGCTCGCCAGAGCGAGTCCGGATCAGCGACCCGTAATGCGCCGACTGATGTCGGATCACATCGTACAATGGCTCACCCGTGGGATACACCTCGCCTGCCTGAATCGCGCCGTCGAATTGCGACGCGTAGCAGCGGATCGCGCGCATCTTATCCTCGAACACGTCACTTATGTCCACGACGAACGTCGGCTTGACGTGATCCTCACGGAAGGCGATCGCGTGAATCACTTTCCTGGGCCGATACGGCGGCGTCTCGGGCGCGATCTTCGCGAGACCGGCAATGAAACACGCGTCACGCACCAGTTGTCCGGCCACGATGTGGTCAGGATGGCGTCCCTGCAGGGGCGGTGCGATGACGATGCGCGGACGCAGTTTACGAATCGCGATCGCGAGCAGCGCGCGCGTTTCCGGCGCGTTCACCAGACCGGCGTCCGGAAGTCCCAGATTTATGCGTTGAGCGACGCCCATGATCCCGGCGGCGGCCTCGGCTTCCTGTGCTCTGAGCGCGGCCGAGCCGCGCGTGCCGGTCTCGCCTGCGGTGAGATCTATTATTGCGGTGGTGTGGCCCTGACGCGCGGACTTGATGAGAGTGCCGCCGCACGTGAGCTCGATGTCGTCGCGGTGCGCCGCAATCGCAAGTATTTCCACATCTGCCATGCGCATGAAATTACGGCGCCGGCGCGGGTTGCGTCATTCGGTTTATGCTCGGTGCCAGGGCGACACCGAGCATAAACCGGAAGATCTACTCGTAGCGCAGAGCTTCGACGGGATCGAGACGCGAGGCCCGAAGCGCTGGCAGCATGCCGAAGACGATTCCCGTCACGACGCTGGCTCCGACCGCCGTTCCGATGGACCAGAGCGGAATGCTGGCTGCGATCGGCGTTGCCGCGCGTAGAGCCAGCGTGCCTAGCCAGCCGACGAACATGCCCACGAACGCACCGATTCCGGTGAGCGTCACCGCCTCGATCAGGAACTGCCACAGAATCGTCCTGCGAGTCGCGCCGAGTGCCTTGCGCACGCCGATCTCGCGCGTGCGCTCCGTGACGCTGATCATCATGATGGCGATCACACCCACGCCACCGACCAGCGTGCCGACGGCGGACAACGCGATCATTACGATGAAGAACATGCCGAAGACCTTGTTGTAAGTCTCGAACAGCTTGTCCTGCGTGATGATCGCAAACGTGTTGTCGACGCCGGGCTTGAGGCCGCGCGATACGCGAAGTGAGGAGACTACCTCGTCTATCGCGTCGTCGCGCTCGACTCCGGCTTCCGGCTTGACCGTCACCTGGATGTTACGTACCCCTGTTCCGAGGTGCCGGCGTGCGGCCTCGATCGGGACGATGGCCTTCGCTCCGTTTCCGCCACCGAGGAAGCTCGCAATGTAGTGATAGACTCCGATCACCTGGAATGGCTCGCCCTTGATCGATATCTGTTTGCCGATTGGATCGATGTCACCAAAGAGGTCCTTTGCCATCTCGTCATTGATCAGCGCCACCCGTGCACCGGACGAATTTTCCGCCGTCGTGAACGTGCGGCCCGGATAAATGTCGCCGCCGTCGACGTCGGTCCAGTTCGCCGTGTATGCCGTTATGTTCGGCGAAGGAATGGTCTGCTGGCGGTAGGTTACGGGACCCTGATCGTTGATGCGTGCAGCGACGGTGCGAATGCCGGGCAGCGCCGCGAGTCGCTCGATCTCGGTGTTGGAGATCGGCGGATTCCTGAGCCACTTGCAGGTGTCGTCAGTGCCGTCACACGCTTCGAAGGTGATCGGGAACCGTGAAATGAAGAATGTCGACGGACCTGCCTTCTCGAAGTCCTTTGCGACGCTCGCATTGATTCCGTGAATCGCTCCGGAGATCACGACGACGACGAACACGCCGACAGCAACACCGAGGATCGTGAGCGCGGCACGAACCCGGTTCGCCCTCAAAGCGTCCAGTGCGATAGTGACGCCCTGGAAAATTGCATATACCCGCGTCGCGAGACTCATTCTGCTCTCAGGGCTGTGATCGGATCGAGCAACGCAGCGCGGCTCGCTGGATAGACACCGGCCGCGATGCCAACGCCGGCTCCAAGCATAACGGAGACGACGATCGACCAGAGGGCGACGTGTGTCGGCAATGGCGACACCGACGCAATTATTGCCGAGATCCCAATCCCGCACACCACGCCGATTGCGGAGCCGAGGGTGCTGAGCGTCGCCGACTCGACCAGAAACTGCGCCAGAATATCCTGCCGGCGCGCTCCGAGCGCCTTGCGCACGCCGATCTCGGCGGTGCGCTCCGCGACCGCGACAAGCATGATGTTCATGATGACAATGGCGCCCACCACCAGCCCGATCGCGGGAAGCGCGATTCCGGCCACGACGAGGTATCCCTTGATCTTGTTCCAGAACTCGAGATCCTGATCCGAGGTCTCGAGTACGAAGTTGTCCTTCTGCTGCGGCAGTAGTTTGCGACGCGTACGCATGACCGAGCGCACCGCGTCTTCATTCGCCAGCATCGTTGTTTCATCCGACGATTGAATCATGATGCCGTCGATGACGCCGTGCCGGTTTGTCAGGCGCTTGAGCGGTGAGTTGTAGGGTGCCACGATGAACTTGTCCAGCGATATGCCAAAAACGCTGCCCTGACTTTCCGCGATGCCGATGACGGTATACGGAATGTGGCCCACCTTGAGCTCGCGCCCGATCGGATCGACGCTCGGGAAGAAGTATGACGCGACGTCCGTACCGATCACCACCACCGGCGCGCCCAGCGCGTCTTCCTGCGCAGTGAAGACACGTCCTTCGGTCACGCCCATCTTCTTGATGTCAAACCACGGTGCCGTGACGTTCGATGCATCGACCTGCTTGGGCTTGGGCACGTAGCGCGATTCGACCATCAGATTGTCCTGGCTGACGACCGCCGCTCTGGTGCCGGGCGAAAGCGCAGCCAGCACCGGCGCGATGTCCTCCTCCTTGATGCGAGGGCGGCGCTGCCATTCCTGCCACGTGGCCCGATCGACGCCACCGAGTGTCACGTTGGGGGTCTGGCGCAGGTTGAACGTGTTGATGGGTATGAGCTTTCCCATCAGGTCGTCCTGCATGTAGTGCCCCATTCCCTCGACGATCGAGACGACGGCGATCAGGAACATCACACCAATCATGACTCCCAGCAGAGTGAAGAAGCTCTTCAGCTTCTGCACTCTGATCATGGACAGCGCGAGACGAACGGCTTCGTAGAAGCGCACGTGGCCTAGCCGACCACCGAGGAGCCGAACGCGGTGAGGCGCTCGTGGAACGTCTCCTTGCGCTCGTCCGTCTCGACGACACCGTCACGCAGCACGATCACGCGACGCGCATGCGCGGCGATGTCCGGCTCGTGCGTTACCATGATTACCGTCTGTCCATGATCGGACAGTCCGCTGAATACGCGCATGATGTCTTCCGAGGTGCGCGAATCGAGGTTTCCCGTCGGCTCGTCGGCGAGCAGGATCGCGGGGCGGTTCACCAGCGCACGCGCAATTGCGACGCGCTGGCGCTGTCCGCCGGAGAGTTCATTCGGTCTGTGATCCATGCGTTCGCCGAGCTCGACTCGCTCCAGCGCTTCCTTTGCGCGTGCGCGTCGCTCTTCGCTGCCAACGCCCGCGTATACGAGCGGCAACTCCACGTTCTGGAGTGCAGTGGAGCGGGGAAGAAGGTTGAACGTCTGGAAGACGAAACCGATTTCCTTGTTCCTCACGTGCGCCAGCTGATCGTCCGACATGTCGGAGACGAGCGTGCCGTTGAGCCAGTATTCGCCCGCGTCAGGCGTGTCGAGGCAGCCGATGAGATTCATCAGAGTCGACTTGCCCGATCCCGACGGTCCCATGATTGCGACGTATTCGTTGCGGCGCACTGCGATATCCACGCCGCGCAGCGCACGCACGATTTCACCACCCATGTCGTACTCGCGCTTGAGACCGCGGGCGACGATCGCCCATTCCTGCCCCGGCGCAACGCCGGCTACTTGCGTGACCGCTCTGCGTTCCGCAGTGGTGCTGAGCGGTGCTTCTTCTATTTCATTGTTCATGACGATTTCGTTGAGTCGCCCTTCTTCGCGGGCTTTGCCGCGCGCACGACAGTGCCGTCCTTTAGATCGCGGATAGCCTGGTACGTGCCTGCGACGATCTTCTCGCCCGGCTTGAGGCCGCTCAGGACCTCGAAGTACTGCTCTCCCGCGATACCTACCTTTACGGGCCGGAAGGTGACCTTGTTGTCCGCGCCCACCACGAATACCCCGTCTGCGTCCTTTTTGCCGACTTCCTTGACGGGAGTCTTGCCGACCGCGGTCGCCGAGTCTCCACCGCTGGTAACCGGCCCGTTCTCGCGGATCGTGAGGGCAATGATCGGGATCGCCAGCGCGTGTGGCCTGGTGTCGGTGATGATCTTGGCCGTGGCCGAGAAGTCAGGGCGAGTCTGCGGCGGCGGGTTCAGCAGCTGTACGGTGACGTAGTAATCCACCGCCTGGTCGGCCTGGGAGCTGGTCCCGGTCGTCGCCGCGGCGGTGAGCGAGCTGTTCGATATCTCGGTCACCTTGCCCCGGAACGTGGTGTCAGGAAAGGCGTCGATCTGGACGATGGCGGAGTCGCCCACCTTGACGTGGGCAACGTCGGTCTCGTTCACCTTGACCTTGGTTTCCAGGTTGCTCATGTCGCTCACGGTGAGCAGCGTTGCGGCGTCCTTGTTGAGCGTGCCCTGGATCGCCGTCTCGCCCTGCTCGACGTTGAGACGCGTGACCTGGCCGTCGATCGGCGACACGATGGTCGTCTTGTCGAGCGAGCTCTGTGCATCGCGAAGCGCCGCTTCCGCCTGGGCTACCCCGTGCGTCGCGTTGTCCACCAGCGCCTGGTTCACCTTGACCGCGGTGAGAAGCTGGTCGATCTGATCCGCCGAAACCAGTTTGGGATTGCGCTTCTGGAGATCGGCGGTGCGTTGATAGGTGCTCTGTGCCTGCGCCAGTGTGGCCTTGGCCTGCTCAACCTGCGCGCGGCTGCTCGCTACCGCCGCCACGTTGCGGCCGACAGCGGCCTGATACTGCGACGGATCGATCTCCAGGAGGAACTGACCCTTCTTCACCATGTCGCCTTCCTTGACCGCGAGGCGCGTGATGCGGCCAGAGACGTCGGAAGCGACATCCACTTTCGTGTGTGAAGCAACCTGCCCGCTCGCCGTGACCGACGCAACGAGGTCGCGTGTGCCGACCGCTTCGATCTTCACCTCGACTGCCTTCGTGCGTCCCTTGGTGGCTGCCACGACTCCGATCAGCACGACGGCGGCCAGCGCTGCGACCGCGACGATTGACTTGGTGCGTTTCTTCATTGAGATGTCCGTTAACGTAGAGGGCGGCCAACCGCGCTCTCCAGCGCGGCGACAGCCTTGTGGTAGTTGTAGATCGCGTTGATCCGGTCGTTCTCCGCCTGTGCGTAAGCCGCGCGGGAAGTGGTGAGGTCAACGAATGTCGCGAGCCCGACCGCGTACTGGTCCTGAACGAACTGGAGCTCCTGCCGGGCCTTGGCTGCGTTCTGCTCCTGGAGCGCGACTGTCTGCTTCGCGGTCTGGAGTGAAAGGTATGCAGCACTGACGTCTGCCTGCAGCGCCAGCTCGCGAGAGCGCACGTTGTAGCGTGCATTCTCGCGTGATACGACGGCTTCCTGCACGCGTTGTTCGCGTGCGAATCCATCGAACAGGGGGAGCGATATCTGCGCAGAGATGCTGCGCGGAGACGGCGTGAACGAGAATGGGAACTGCGAGTTTGAAGCCCGCAGGTTGCTCGCCATCGCAGGCGTGAAGGTGATGTTCGCGCACTGCGCGAGAGTGTTCGGCAGACCCACTGCCTGCCGTACTTCCTGCGTGGCGACGCAGGAGGAGTGCGCCGCATTGGTCTGCGCCTCCGCCTGGTTGATCAGGAAACCCGCGTCACGATACTGATACGTATAGCCGCCGATTCCGGTGGACAGTGTCAGCGTCGGCGTGTACTCGGTGCGCTCGCTCTTTACCGTCAGGTTTGCGACATCCTCGCGCGAACGCAGCGCTACGATTCCGGGGTTCTGGCGCCGCGCCATCTCGAGCAGATCTGCGAGCGGCGGCAGCGTGTCGCCGACGCTGAATGTCGTCACGAGCTCGACGTTCGCCGGTTGCGCCACGCCCATCTGCTGAAACAGGCGCAGCTTGTCGATGTCGTTCTGATTACGGGCCTGAAGCAATGCCACCTGCTGCTGGCCGAGCGCGACTTCCGCGCGCTGCACGTCGAGCAGTGTTCCCGTGCCGACCTGCGCTTTGGCGCGCGCAAGCTCCAGCTGAACCTGCGCGTTCGCAACGAGCGAATCGTTGAGCTGCGTCAGCGCGAGACTCTGCAGTGCCGTCAGGTAATCCTGCCGCACGGCCGCCGCGAGCGCTTCCTTCGCGCCGGCAATATCGGCGTTCACCGCAGCGACGTTCGCGCGCTGCACCTTTGGCGCGATGAACGTCGCCCCATTGATGCGATAGTTGAGGCCGATGTTGTACTGCGACTGCATGACGTCGCTGTTGGCGCTCAGCGATACACCATTGAAGAACTGCTGTCCGCCCTGTTGGTACTGCCCGGTTAGCGACGCGTTGAGCTGCGGCAGGAGACCGCCGTAGGCGCTCCTCAGCGCTAGCGACGCATTGCGTGCGTTGTTGCGCGTCGTGAGGAAATCCGGATTGTTGTGCTGTGCCAGCGCCACCGCCTCGTCGATCGTCAGCGCGGTCGGAGATGCGTCGGGCAACGTCGCTCCGCCTGTGACCTGCGCGCGTGCGGAACCGGGATTGGCGACCAGCGCAGCAACAGCTGCGATGCCCCAAATCAGTCTGGGCTTCATGTATGAATGCGTGAGAGATTCGTTGTTGGACGGCGCCAGTACCGAAAGCCGTTTACTCTTTAGTGTATCAGTCAACTAATACACTATGTCTGTCCGGTGTTGCTGTCAAGCAATTTCTTCAACCATTCTCGCATGGCGGCGCTTCATCATGGAGACCTGCCGCATCGTCATGTCAAGCCGCCCTTCGACGCTATTCGGACGGGACCGGTGCGAGGAAGATCCGCTCGCTTACCCGCGCGCGGATTCGCTCATAAAGGGCACGCCCTTGTTCCGCCGAGGCGCCTGGATCGGCTTCCTCGACGCGGACGAGCGATGGGGTGAGGTACAACAGGAGCGACGCGTAAATACCCCCACGATCGTGTTCGCTCCGTCTGACACCGGTAAGATTGGAAAGGTTTACAGCGAACAGATCCACGACGCGCACGCGGGCGCGGGCCGTCCCTACGGTCGAGATCGCCTCGAGGTGCGGGTCGTAGCCGTGCGCGGTAAGGAGGACGAATTCGTTGATGCCGTTGCATTCCCAGGATGTGACCAGATCGTTGAGCATCCGGTGAAGTGTCTTCTTTCGGAGCGTCACGCTCGCCGGATACTCCGGCTCCGGTGCCGCGTTCACCCCGTACTCGACCGTCGGCGCCCGGAGAACGCCGAATTCGGCCGACAGCGCGTCTGCAACGTGGTCCACGACGATGGTGGACGCGCCCATCGGCAGACCGGAGTGGGTTTTTTCAATGGTGCCGACCGGGAGAATCAGTCGCGGGTCGCGCGCGAGCGTCTCCGCCACGTCGCCTGGCGTCATCTGCTTCAGTAGCTTGGGAAGCAGTTTCGGGTCGGCGTTTTGCGGTTCTGGGGGCACGATACTACGCTCATTATGTGAAGGCAGTCCTATATTAACAGCAACCTGATGACCGCGCCCGCACCCCGCTCGATCGCCCGCCAGCGTCGCGTCACCCGCACGCTGCCCCCGCACGTGGCGGGGTGGGAGCTCCCGCCCGGCTGGCGTTGGGGCGCGGAAGGAATTGCCGGCGATTTTCGCCACTACCAGGAAGTAATCGACGGCCTGGGGCGCGCGCTCGCCCTGGTTACTGCGCCCGATCCGGCGCACCATCGGTGGCTTCACGCCGAGGCGATCGGCCTTGCGCACAGAAGCCATCCATCGATTCCCACCACGTACCACTACTGGACCAATCAGCGCGACCGTGGACCTGGATATCTACGCCGCTGGGTTTCCGGTGAGAGCGCAGGCGCCCGCTTCGAGGGGATGGGTGCGGCCGACGTGCCGTACGTGTTGCGCATTCTGCGCGAAGCGGGATCGGTCCTGGCATATCTGCACACCACCGGCGCGGTGCACGGCGCATTGAGTGCCGATGCGCTGTGGATCACGCCGACGGGCCGTTTCTGGATGCTCGAGTGGCAGTGGGCCGTGCCGCGCGAAGAGCTCCCGCCGGGTCTGCATCCGCCGCTCGATTTCGCAGCGGTTCCGCCGGAATGGGCGGAGCGCGGCTGGGAGCCCACCCCCGAGAGTGATCAGTGGCAGCTTGCGGCGATGTGCTTCGCCATGCTCACAGGTGAACCGGCTCCGGTGCACGACACCCCACCCGTAAAGCTGCTACGGCCGGAAACCCCCGAGTCCGTCGCACTGGCGCTGGATCGCGCGCTGCTGCCGGATCCGGCTCACAGATTCGAGTCGATGGCGGCGCTCATTCGCGCTGCTGAGCGAGGCTACGGCGCAGACCCCGGCGGCGCGCCGAACCGTCGCAAGACGCAGGTTGCCGTTCCAGAGGACGCGAACGAGCGTGCGGTGCGCGACGCCGTTGGATACGACTACGAAATCCTTTCCAAGCTCGGCAGCGGCGGGTTTGGGACGGTCTGGCGCGCACGCGACCTGGCTCTCGAGCGCGAGATCGCTCTGAAGGTTCTCCATCCCTACATCGCGCGCGACGCCGAGGCGGTCGGTGCCTTCTGGCAGGAGGCTCGGCTCGCAGCGCAGCTTGCACATCCGGCGATCGTTCCGATCTACGACTGGGACGGACGGCAGGGACTGTCGTGGTACACGATGGAGCTCGCCGAAGGCGGGTCGGTTGCGCAGCTGATCGCGCGTCGGGGGGCCCGCACCCTGGAGGAGATTGCGCCTCACGTCGATCTGATACTCGACGGCCTGAGCGCGGCGCATGCGATTGGTGTTGTGCACCGCGATCTCAAGCCGGAAAACGTTCTGATCGACAGATATCATCGCTGGCGTCTGACTGATTTCGGAATCGCGCACGTGACTGGCGAGGGCAGGATGTCGGGTGGCGGATCGCTCGATTTTGCCGCTCCGGAGCAACTGCTTGGCGAGGCCCAGACCGCAGCAGTGGATTGCTTTTCGCTTGCAGCGGTGGTGGCGTTCGTACTTACGGGAGAGCTTCCATTTCGCGGCAGTGATGTTCAGGCCATTCTTGCACAGCAGCTTGGCGAGCGCACCGAGTTGTCGGAGCTTCCGACGCCGATCGAGGACTGGCTGCGCACGGGACTGTCGCCGCGGCCGGCGAGCCGCTTCGCGGATGCCGCGGAGATGCGATCAGCCTGGCGGGCCGCTGCGTCGGCGGCGCTCAAACGAGAGCGCGCATTGCGATGGTGGCGGAGATTGCTTCCGATCAGGGGTCGATGACCTGCAGGATTGCTCCGAGCGTTGCTCCGAGCGTTGCTCCAAGCTTTGCCGACATGTTTGATGGAGCGAACGTGGCGCCAGACTTGCACTCTCGCGACCAAACGACGTGTGATTTCTGCGAAGATTCTGAATTCAAGTGTTTACAACGGTATTGTATCACCATGTGCGCTAGCATTCTGTAACATGATCAAGCAAATTGAGCGCGTTGTAAGCAGGCCGCGAATCGGACCTGCGCGTGGCGTCCACATGGGACGGCATGCATCCTGCCGGGTAGGCGCGCGACGAGCGCAACTGGCTCCGATTCAGTCCTTCCTCCATCCCAAGGAGATTCAAGATGTTATCTAAGCGTTGGTCCGTCTGCGCCGCAGCGGCCTTGCTTTACGGAGGAGTCGCGGCTGCACAGCAGCCCGGCACTCTGTTGCTAGGCGGTTTCGGCCAGTACACGATCTTTGACGGCTCCCTGAAAACCGGTGGAAGCACCGGCGCGGGGATCACCGACAACAAGTTTGGTTTCGGCGGTCGCATTGGAGCGTTCATCGCTCCGCATTGGGACGTAGAAGCAGAAGGTTCCTATACCAATGCCGCAACGAATGGTCCGGCCGACATGAAGTATGGACCGATCGCGGCGCGCCTGGTTTATGGGCTCCCGATCTTCACCAATACGTCGCTCCTCATCGGTGCAGGTGGCGTACTCTCTCCGTTCCACAACGACGTTGTGGGCGCTGGGAACTACTACACGTACCGGTATGGTGCGACCGGCGACCTCGGTCTTCGCGTGATGCTTGGTGACATGTGGGCGCTTCGCGGCGACGCGATCGCCGACTACGCACCGTCGTCACCGAGCATGAAGAACTTTCGTTTCCAGGCCGGCCTCGAAGTGATGCCCGACTTCATGGCTTTGATGGGCAAGGGAGCAACCGCTCCTGCGCACTTCGATTGGTGGGACGATCAGCCGCAGCCACTGGCCGGAACTGTCGAGCTCAAGGGCTTCGGTTCGTGGAACCACTACGACAGCAAGCTCGGATTCGATACCGGCTTCAGCAACTCGATCGGCTATGGCGCCGGTCTCGGCGTGTTCCTCACGCCGAACTGGGAAGTTGAAGGCGACGGTTCTTACGTCGGGCCGAAGACGGCTACGACGCAGGGCCCTCCCGTCGGCACCAAGTACGACAATGGAAATTTCTCGCTGCGCCTGAACTACAACATTCCAGTGTTCGCGCGTAGTCAGTTCATCATCGGTGCCGGTGCAGTTCGCTCGAGCTTCCATCGCAGCGACAACGTACCTGCAACGTGGACGTCGTATGCTTACGGTCCAGAAGGTCTCGTTGGATTCCGTCTCGGTCTCGCGAATCGCATTGCGCTTCGCGTCGATGGCGTCGCCAACTACCTGATGGGTGATTTCAAGACGACGAACTTTGGCGCTCGTGCTGGCCTGAGCTTCATGCTCGGCGGCGCGTCGCGTACTGTCATCGACACTACGCACGTTCCACCGCCGCCACCACCGCCGCCACCACCGCCACCACCGCCGCCGCCACCACCGCCGCCGCCGCCGCCACCACCGCCAGTGGTTGTCGACTCGACGAAGATCACGGCCAGCATCTACTTCGACTTCGATAAGTCGGATATCAGGACGGATGCACAGGCGACGATGGATGCCAAGATCCCGTACCTCCAGGCGAATCCGGGTATGCGTATCCGCATCGAAGGAAACACCGACGAGCGCGGCTCGGATGAGTACAACCTGGCCCTCGGCCAGCGCCGTGCAGCCTCGGCCAAGAAGTACCTCGTCGATCATGGCATCGACGCGGGCAGAATCGACATCGTGAGCTACGGTGAAGAGCGCCCGGCTTGCACGGATCACAACGAGACGTGCTGGCAGCAGAACCGTCGCGATGATTTCCGAATCCTCGTGATCGGTAGCGATTCAATCAAGGCGCCGCAGTAAGCGGCACTCCTTGGGCTCAACGGGCGGGGCGGCGAAAGCTGCTCCGCCCGTTGAGCTTTATGGGGATGAAAGTTCTTGCAGGAGCCAGGGCAGGTTTGGCCTCGGCATCGCTTTGGGGATGAAAGTTCTTGCAGGCATCAAGGCCGCACTGGCCTCAGCACCGATTTGGATCGGGTGACAGGCACGGATGCATCCGTGCCCCACATTCGCGTGGCTTCGGTTACGCCTGCAACGCGGGGTGTTGAATTCAGTCGTCGTCCGGGGACCGCGCTTTCGCGTCGGTGCGGCGCGATCCGCACAGATTCCTAAACGATGTCCGCCGCTTCCACGTTCTCGAACTCTGGCGGTGCGGAGTGCAGCACGAACGCAGGAATGCTGGTGTTGATCACCGTGTAGAGAACCAGCGCGCCGAGAATGTATTGCTCGACACCGAAGTTGAGGTTCAGTATGTCAACGATGACGAGCGTGAATACCAGTGTGGGGATGAGCGCGACACCGATCCTGCGTGCGGCCGCAGTTGAATCCTTGAGAAAGGATCGGCGCTGAAGCATCGTGATCCCGACGCGAACTGGAATGAGCAGCACTATCAGGAGAAGGCCCACGAGAATCGCGCGCACCGTGATCTGCTCACGCACTATCTCCGTACCGGCGTGAAAGAAGTAGAACGGGATGAACACCGATCCGAACGACTCGAGTGCATCCACCATCTTCTCCGACGACATGGCCGGCAGCTCCGATCGGAACCGCTGCGCTGCGATACCGACGAGAAATGCGCCTACCAGATAGTAGACGCCCAATCGCGTCGTCGCGTACGCGCACACGATCGCGACCATCAGCAGGAACGCGAACTCCGAGCGCGGAGCGTGCGGCGCGACCAACCGCGCGAAAAGCCGGAACATCAATGGGATGATCGTCACCACGACGATCATCGCCGCAACGGCGAACGCCAGCCTCCCTATCGAGGTCGACTGGAGCACGAAGAAAAGCACTGTCAGTGCAAGCAGCTCCGACGCGATGACGTAGGTCTTAACGGCAAACCGCTCGCCCTCCAGCAGGCCAAAGCCGGACAGCGACGAGAGTATGAAGCCGGTCGATGGCGTGAGCAGCGCGAGTGCGATCAACACCGCCGGACGAGTGGCGAAGCCGAATCCGAACGCGATGATTGCAGACCCGAGCGCGAGAATCACCGACCAGACTATACCGTGCACGACGAGCGGTGCCGCCTGTCGCTTGAGCTCGTGACCATCGATCTCGAGTCCTGCGAACAGGAACAGCGCGACGATTCCGAACGTCGACAGGAGGTGAAGTGTCGGATCGTTGTGAAACAGTCCGAGTGCTGTCGCGCCGGCGCCCATGAGCAGGCTGGTGATCGCGCTCGGCAGGCGGTACCGTTGCAGCGCTTTTGGCACGACGAACAGCGCAAACAGCAGAGCAACGAAGGCGATGTCGCCCGGCACCTTGCTCACCGGTGACGGTGCTCCCACGGTGCCCGTCGGGTAGACGATCTTCGGCAGCACCGGCGTCTGCGCTGGGTCGCGCAGGCGTAGCGTCATCGCCGAAAAGTCGAGCGTCACACGATCGGCGGTTTGCAGTGCGTCCTGACCCAGCGTACCCGCATAGAATTGCGCGCGCGAGTCAACGTCGCGCATAAGTGCGTGCACCGAACCGATCCTGATCGGACGGCCGTTGACGCCAAGCGTGATCCCGGGGATCATGTACGACGGCATTGACGTAACGCCGCCACCCAGCTCGGCACCGACGTACGTCGTCAAGGTGGCAGACCTGGTCGCTTTCGGGAATTCACGCACGAAGGACGGATACAGCAGTGTCCTGGGCGCACGCGAGTCGAGCAGGAGCGCGATCCGGCTGGTGTCGTACGACGCCTCGACGACAGCCGCACCATCTGCAAGCGCCATGTTCGGTGCGGCAGACGAGTCATTGTCCGCACCTGGCGACGACAGCGCGATGTGTCCGTCGCGCATGAAGCTAACGCTGCCGAGTGCAGACAGAACCGGCAGCCCGATGATGCCGCTTACCGGATAGCGCATGTAGCTCAACTGCAGCGAGTCGTCTGGTGCCACGACTACGACAACATTGGCGAGCCGCGCCGTGCCTATGTTCATGGTGCGAACGACGCCGATTCGCGCCGTGATCGTTCGGCCTCCGACGGTGGTGCGCACAGAGTCCTTGAGAATCTGAACATTGTGCGACGCCGCGGTGGTCGAATCGATGATCGTGAACGGGGCGCCGGCGTCAACGCCGAGGCGCACGCGTGGCGCGGTACCGTTGATGAGCGCAACCGCCGCGAATGGGACACTGTCGTTTGGAACCGGCGACGTATTCGATTCCGCTGTCCACCTGATGCGTTGCGGAGGTACACTCGCCAGCGCGTCCGCGCGACGGGCCCGACGCGTAAAAAGCGACCGGGTGGCGGTGTCGAGGGCGCCCCTTCCGACGCGCAGTGCGCGCCGGTACGTCGCGGCCGATTCGCGATAGCGAAAGACGCGCGCATAGCTATCGGCAAGGGCATCGGCAGCGTCTGCCAGATGTGATCGGCTGAAGCCGCGCGGCATGCTGTCGATGAGCGGCGCGAGCGATTCGATTGCGCCGTCATTGTCGTTGAACGCGTGAGCGACGATGCCCCGGTAGAACTGCGCGTCCGGACCAGTTGCACCAACGGGGGTCCTGACCGCATCGCGCAGCTCGAAGAAGCGATGCTGGCTGTAGAGTGTGTCCCACGAGGCGGGCGCGGTCGGCAGGGTGGCCGGCGGCGCAGGTCGTTGAGCGTTCGCACTTCCGGAGCCAAGTGCTAACGCGACGATGAACAGACCGCGGGCGAGCGACGTACCGGGGATGGCGGTGGCGAGGGCTGTCGGCGTCATGAATTCAAGCTAATCCGGGAATCGGTGAAATGACTCTCCGCAAGCAAATCCGATTCAGCTCATTGTCGTGAAATGAGCGAGGTTAATCGGACATGGAGAGCACATGCTAGCAGCGATAAGATCAGCCGCCGTCATCGGTATCGATGCCTACAACGTGACAGTCGAGGTTGACGCAGCGCAAGGCTTGCCGCAATGGACCATTGTGGGCCTTCCAGCCGGCGCTGTCAAGGAAAGCAGAGAACGCGTCGGAGCCGCGATAGTGAATTCTGGGTTCACGCTTCCGCCTCGACGCATAACTGTCAACCTTGCTCCGGCGGGCTTGGCTTTTGGATGATCCATATGTCCTACCTCTGGTACGCGGTTGATTACGATCGTGAGACTGCGGGTGTTCTTGTCAATCGTGAGACTCTCGACCCAGGGATTGATGAGCCGTCTCAGTACTGCGGGTGGAAGGGATTTCGCCACCGTTGGGAATTCCAATGCTTGAGCGATGAGCTGCTCGGCTTCGGCTTCGATTGCCGCCGATGATTTCCTTGCGCTTTTCGTGCGTACCTGCTCTGCCTCTATCGACGCGATACGTGATCTGATCTCGGAGAGTGACGCGGACGCTTCCGATTCCTGTATGAGATCGCGCGCGATGGAATCGATGATCCGTTTCCGCTGCGCCTCGAGACGGTCACGCTCTTTCGTCAGGGCTTGCGCGTTCGATCTACTGCCATCCTTGGCCCCGCGTGACGACTGGTAAGCCGTCTCGCGGATCATGTCGATCGTTGTCGGGTGCGTGATTACGTCTGACAGCGTTTCGATGACGACCCCTTCGATCCAACGCTTGTTGGCGCAGACCAAGGGAGGTTTGCAAGTACCAATCTGCCTGTCGGCTCCAGCGCATCGGTAGAAGAGCCATCTGCCCGGATCTGACGCCGGTCCGTTGCTCCCACCCCCGCCGTGGTACGGCTGACCACACGAGCAACGGAGCAACCCGGTCAGCATGTACTGACCGTTTGATCCGCGGGTAAGCGTCCTGTGCTCGCCCATGATCTTCCCGACAGTGTGGAAGAGCTCGCGCGAGATCAAGGCGGGATGCGCATCGCGCACGATGAGCCATTCGTCAGGATTCCGTACGACCCTCTGGCTTCCGTCGTCCGCAATCGGTCGCCTTCCGTGAGCCAGGTCGCCCACGTATGCCGGGTTGACAAGGATGTGACGGACGACCGGAGTTGACCACGTTCTGACCGGCGCGCGCTCCTTCAACGTGATCGCCATCTCGTAGAGAGACACCCCGCCAAAGGCATACGTCTCGAACATCCATCGCACCAATTCCTGCTCTTCCAATGGGCCGGGGGTCAGTCGGACGATCTCATCTTGAGACTTACGCTGTCCCACTTCGAGCACTCGCTGAGAGCCATCCTTGCGAGTGGCGAGCCTCCGGTAGCCCAACGGTGCTTCGCATCTCCAGCGGCCCGTTTCCGCCACAGCGCGGGATGCTCTACGCTGTGTCTGGCGAAGGTTCTCTCGGTACTCGGTTGATTGCGCGCTACCGATCACGCGCATGACCATCCGCGCCGTGCCATCCGGCAGCTCGTCGCCTTCGACGAAGCGGACGATCCATCCGAGCTTTTTGAGCGTGACGCGCCAGTATGTGGCGTCCTCCGGATCCTTGAACCGTCCGAACCGGGAATCGTTCAACGCGATCACAACGCCATCGGCCGCCGGCAGACGGGGGTGAGCCTCGCAGTACGCGAGCAATCCCATGAATCCGGGACGCCCTTCGGCCGTGTATCCTGACACGCCCGGATCGCTGAATATTCCCCCATCAACGATCACTCGCCCCAATTTCTTCGCGTGTGCACGGATCGCTCGATGTTGCTCCGAAAGCGACGTCCGATCTTCGCCGGACTGCTGTTCGGTCGAGACTCTTACGTATCCCAAAGTGTCCATTTGGAAAAGCTAGCTCGCCTTGGGAAGATGGTGGATCGGCTGAATGTCGAGCGCATCCGGTTTGCAGTACGTTGCAACAGCGTGCACGTAGTCACTCACCCATGAACGCAGATCCACGACGGACGTCCCCGCTTCGCGCCGGACTGCTATTTCTCCACGCTTCTTGCCGGGAGTCTTGTTCGTTCTGTTCATCCTATCTTCTCCCTCTACAACGTGGAAGATGAGCAACGCCCAAACCTTGACGTTGCGTCGCTGCCGTGACATGTGATGGAGCTACGGTATCCGAATGACCGTCAACTTCTACCGGCATCCTGACGCCTGAATCGCGGGTCACGTAGTAGATCGCCTTACCGCATCCGGGACAGTTGTCACGAGGTGTCCCGGATGGGATAGCGATGGTGATGATCTGAGTACGGGTGTAGATGGACATCAGATACCGTTTCTGCTGTTGCGCAATTCGGCTTCGTAGATCTGCCGACCGCGAAGGTTGTAAGCCAGGTAATCGAGGTACGTCTTTTCCTGTCGTGCCAGATCGTCAATACGTGCTTCGGAGATCGTTGCTTCGACCAGCGCCGCACGCGCGCGGATCAATTCACGGGCGTTGGCGAGCCTGACCTTCCTGAATTTCTCGTCGTACCCGAAGTTGCCGTACCATGCTGCAAGGTCGCCGGGGTTCGTGAAATCGCACTCGGGGAGACTCAGAATCTCCCCGGTTGGTGCGAGCCGCTTGCGTGGCTGTTTTGCTTCCGGCATCAGAAAGGAATCTCCCCGTCAGTCGCCGGCCGCGTCGTGCGGCGTGTTGGGCGCGGCGCTGCCGGAACGTCGTTCGCATCCATCGCATTGCCGCGGATGGGATCCCTCGCGGGCCATACCACCCCGTCACATGTGCGCGAGCGGCACTTGAAGTCGGGCGCATTCGCGGTGCGCTTCGTCAATCTGTTGTCCCACATCCTCCCGCCGCATTTCGGGCAGGTCGCTGAATCGGCGTCCATCGGCGCTGCATTCGCCTCCGCGTCGTCGTCGTCGCGCATCATCTCCTTCGCTGCATCCGAGTGTGGTACCGGCTCGGCGCTTTCGTATTCCTTGGGGTCGACCGATTGCGCGGGTTGAGCAACCGCAGGAGCCGCAGACGCGAGCCAATCGGAAATCTCTTGCGCGACTGCCGAATCGCTCAGATCGACTTGCCGTCCGTCGAACAGTCCGGTGCGATCCTTGGACGTTCCCGCGATGTGATCCATCTGCAACTCGAACACGATGGACAGCTCGTACTCCATGCCTTCACGCTGCACAGCTGCGGTGCCAACCTTCCGAGGAGTCTGCTTACCTTTGGCATTTTCCTCGACTACGTATTCCTGCTTCGTGCGCAGCGTGCAGATAATGTGAATGTCCGCAGCTAAGAGAAACGCCTTGAACGCTTCGTGCTCCTTGGTGAAGATCGCCCAGTTCGCGAAGCTGTTACCGCCGCGCGCGTCCATGTCTTCCTTACGCGAGAGGATACCGCCCTTGCCGACCCACTGATGCGAGAGTGAGTCTATTACGAGCACTTTGTAGCCGGCATCGACAGCCGCCTTGATCGCCTCGACATATGCGAGCGACGTGTACGGTGGCCCGACGTTGAGAGTGTCGAAATCGAATCGGTCAGCGTAGAGGGAAGCCGAACCGTTCTCGGTGTCGATCACGGCGAACCGATCCTTGCCGGCCATCGTCGCAGCCATCGCAAGCGCGCCCAACGTCTTACCCGATCCGGACGGTCCTTGGATGCCGAGCTTGAGCTTGACGGCAGATCGCGTCGCTTTCTGAAATAAAGGCTTCGCCATCTTATGCCTCCGCCTTGGCGTAGTACGTTTCAGATTCGGCGTGATGCTCGAATCCTGCCGGCAATTCGCCGGTCTTATGCAGCTCGCTGAGCACGTAGGGCGCGACTACCGAGTGCACCGCGCTTTCCTTCACCTTCACCGCACCTTCGACGGGTAGCATCTTGGCGTAGGCGAGCGCGGCATCAGCGTCCACGATCTCGACCTTCTCGGCTTGCTTTCGCGCGCCGTACTTCCCGAATCCGACAACGCGCGACTTGGCCTTTCCGGCCTTCCAGTCGATCGAGGATGCAATGTCCACGACTAGCGCTTCGTACCGTGCAGCTCTTGCCTTCGCGGCATCAATGCGTGTCGAGTAGCGCATCTGGATTCGTGCGATCTCGGCGTCTCTGGACTCTGCGAGTTGCTTCGCTTCCGCCTCCGACTCTCCCATCCTCCGGAGGCAGTCCGACGCGATTACATCGAGCTCGACCTGGCTCATCCCTTTGATCTCGCCCGGAGTGATCAGCGTCATCAATGCGAGCTCTTCATCTTCCTCGGCGTCCACGTCCATCAGAAATGCGGGCTGTGTCATCGCTTATGCCTCCACTGGAATGAGTGCGTTACGGGTTACAGGATGCAACTTCATCAGTCGGAACTTGACGACCTTGCCATCTACTACCGCGTTGAATCGGGTTAGTACTACGTTCAGATCGCGGACGAATGGAAGCGGTGCCTTCACTACTCCAGCGCATAACGGGCGACGCTTGGAGGGGATTGCGCGGAGGGCCTTGGCTGTGGCGATCACTTCTCCACCTCTCCCGTATCCTGGTTGATCCGAGCGTGCAATACCTTGGCGTTCGGGAACATCGCCATCACTGCCCGTTGAGCTTTGAGGCTTCCCGTACCGATGTTGTTCGCCATCACGAGCGTGTCTTCGATCTCCTGCTCTTCCTCGACCTGTTGGGTCGCTTCCCGCAAACGCTCTTCTTCTACGTCTGCCGGAATGCCTTGATCGTCACTGTATGCCTGTCGCATCGCTTCCCTCGATTACCGATTCCGTGTTAACTTTCTGGCGTTGGCCGCGGGAATCGCATCGCGCCAATACCTCCGAGAGCGCAGCGTCTAGACCACGCTGCGTTTCTCGTTTCCATAACTGCCCTGCAACCTCCCGGGATGGATTCGAACCACCGCCGCGCTGCGCTTCAAGCAGCCGCTCTACCCCTGAGCTACCGAGAGCAACTACGCCTACCTCACCAATCGCGGGATACGTCCAGACGGATTGAACAGCTTCGCCAATTCCAAGAGACATCCCACAATTACAACACCGATCACCACTCCTAATACTCCGACGTTTACAACGAATCCCTTCGCCAGAGCGCGGGCGTTCACAGGTAGTGCTCCCTCAATTCGTCCCGCTCTACACCGCGACGATCCTCTTCATCGTCCTCGCGCCGCATCGCTCTTTTCTCGACTTCCGTGAGAGGCTTGGGCTCGACTTCCGTCGTGACCGCTGACCTCGTTCGGATGCCATAGCCACAGTCCGCGCAAGGGGAGCCATTCGGAGAGCCACACCCGACGCAGTAATTGTCGACGTTGCCGAATACGTCGCGGCTCACTTTGCCACCTCGTATGGATTGTCGATCAGATCGGCAAGCACCCTCACGGCTTCGGGCGTGATCGCTGTTGCTGGTATCCATTCGCGCCGATTGACAGCACCCGAGTGGATTTCGATCACCTTGCCGTTCACGCGGTATTCCATGCCGTTGATCGTGACATGACGGAGAGCTCGACCCGGGAAGCGCTCGCACGCCTTGTTCATCACTTCGCGTGATGGGAAGGGATGTACTGTCGTGAAATGCTCGTTGTAGAGGTATTGCGCGCCCTCGTAGAACGAATTGCGCATCACGGTTAGCATCTCACCCTGTGCGAACGTCTCGCTCGATTCGCTCATGCGACCTTCTTCGGCTTCATCGCCGGTATCATCTGGTGATAGTCTGGCGTGTCGTCCTCAACGAATCCGCGATGCTCACGGTCACGCTGCAATGCACGCTCTTCCATGTCGCAGTAAACCGCGAACTCGATCAGCTTGCCCGTTATGACTTTGAGCGCGACAAGCGAGAGCACGACAACCGTCGTGACCTGCCCCGCGTAGGCGTAGTCGACATACATCAGGCCGTCACTCCGCCACGCAACAGGCGCAGCTTCTGACGGGTTGCGACTTTGATTGCAGTCGCGATTCTGTCACGGTGGCGACGGAATCCAGAGATCAGCCGGTCGTAATCCGTAATTGACTCCGATCCGTTCCACGCTCTTGCGCGGACTTCGATCGGATCGGACTCGCACTGAGCTTGTGTTTCCTGGTCGATCGCATCGGCCAGTGTATCCGGCAGCGAAATGACCTCTGGCGCGAACAGATCCGCGAACATTGCCGACGTACCTGAGAGATCAGCACCTGCACTACGCGCCAGCATTGCGAGCCGAACGATACGCTCAAGTGTTACCGGCTTCTCATCCTCGACATCCCGGAGTAGTCGGGTTTCCATGTCACGGAGAGAGCCCGATCGTGATCCCCTCGGAGCGTTCCGGCAATCGGATACCAGCTGCATGCAGATTGCCGCAACGTCATCCGAAACAGACACCGAAAGGACGGAGTAACGCGAGACGACTGAACCTGAGCGCGTTAGCATGGCTTTCATGACTAAGCCGTCCTCTGCCGTTGAGCTACGTCCGGCCCGAAAACTTCCTCGACCGTCATCCCGATCGCCGAGGCAATTGCCTCACGGGCACGGGACGAGCTCTTGCCCCTCACCTTCAACACGTTTGCGCCTATCGTGGAGACATTCATCCCCGCCGCGTCGGCAACGTTTTGATAGGTGAGGTTCCGATCCTTCAGAGCCTTCTTGATTTGCGGGATGGAAAGTGCCATATGTTGTGTGCCTCTTTTGGCTACGTTATTGGCTACGGGCTTATGATACAATCCGACGGATTGATTGTCAAGCCTACAAATCGACTTTCTTTCTGGCGGCATGGAATGGCGGGTGTCCGCGACTTTGGCAGGCGGGTATTTCAGGCGCGGAAGGCGCTCGAGCAGCGCCTAGGGCGCACTGTGCCGCAAACCGAGATCGCGGAGCGCATGGGCGTCCACGGCGTCACGGTGGGATCGTGGGAGAAGGGCGCCAAGGAGCCGGGGTTGGACACGATCGAGAAGCTGGCCGGCGTGCTCGGGGTGAGCCCGGCGTGGCTCGCGTGGGGCGAGAGGTTCGACCAAGCGCCGCCAGCGGACTCACCCGCGAGCTCAGAGGATCAGCCCGTCGAGGGAACGTCGCGGCTCCGCTCCCACGGCCCGCTCAAAACCCCAGAGGAGGTATTCGGCGACGCCGCCCGGAAGCGGGGGAGCGGCCCTAAATCAGCGTGAGCCCCGGGTCGAGTTCCTCCAGTGTCGCCACTGCGGTGCGGTGGAATTCGACCCATCTCTCCGGGTCAGCTACCACCACCTGCGCAACATGACGACCGCGGCGGTCGATGCAGTTGAGGACGTAGTTGCCCTTGGGCGAGAGGTAGCGGGCGACGTACACGCCGCGCGGTTCGATCGGGTAGCCCGGGGCGGGTGAACGGTCGCAGACATAGACGGACATTCCCACGCGGGCCCGGCGCAGCATACTTTCCATGCGCCGTTCTTCGGCCTCAAGGTTCGCCCGCCAAGCCAGTCCCTCGTCATGGATCGAGATCAAGTAAGGTGCGCTCATATGGCTATTTTCGGTTTCTTTGCGGGTTTCGGCAAGTACCTCAACAGGGAGTAGACGGATGTCGGTGACACGAACGGTTGTTCTAGGGACAGCACTCATACTGATCAGCTGCGAATCGGCAACGGACAAGGCCGCCCGGCTACGCGAGGACATGACGACGAAGTGCTCTCGTATCATGCCAGGGATGGCAGAGGCGGAAGACGTGAGCTTGCCACAGAAGCAGGCCGATTGTGATGTGGCAACCCGCGACTTCAACGCGTTCATGGCGGGGAAATGAAGCGACCGCTCCCTGAGACCGACCGCGCGACGGTGCCAGTGTACGGAGCGCGCGCGTGACAGAGCCTACCCAATGCGCCTACTGCTTTGGAGATATCGACGCGAGGGCAAAACGCTGCCCCCACTGTACCGAGTGGATCGGGGAAGGGAATGACCCGAATGGAATCGGGGTCCAGAGGGTCAAATTCCAGTGGTTTCTCTTTCTATTGCCGCTCTTGTACGCGGTGACCTACGGGCTGGCGTGGGGAATCCTCTACGCGGTCCTGCATTGATTTGTGGAACGTGGAATTAGTATCGGTTTGGGGTTACTTCGGGGAGCGGTGCGGCCGGGTCGTGATCCAATAACGGCCCGACCGAATACCGCATGATCTCGATGCGTGCGCGACGGGCCTTACTCATCCGGCTGGCGCGGACGCACTGAATACGCACGCGTCGTGCGACAGTACCTTGGCGCCTTGCAGCACGCAGAGGTAACCACTCGCACCTTCCCGCTGAGTGATGTTGGCGAGTGAGGCCGCAGCGGCGAACACCGCCGTGTAAGTCCCCGGTGTCGCGGTCTCGGCTGCCGATTGCGCCGTCATGCTGCCGATCACGGCACCTGAGGTTGCGTCCGAGATCGTGCACGTTACCGCCTGACCCGTATACGGCGTGCCGTCAGGCTGCGTGAGTTTGAATGTGTACGTGAAATCCGCGTCGGTTGGGAATATGAATCGTGCTGGCATTTTGAAAGCCTCTCTATGATGGAAATGCGCTGACTCGTGTAACGCGAACCGATGGAATCGCTTGCACGCGGGTGACGCGAACAGTGGGGCCAGCGTAGACGCGGGTGACGCGAACGGGAGTCGGCGCACCTGGCTGCGTCTGTCCAGCCGCACCGGCGGCAGACTCTACCTCTCCAGCTGATCCCGTTGCCGCGATCGACTCACCAGCACTGCCGGCCGCTGACTCCTGTTCGGCGCCCGACCCGCTGGCTGCGATCTGTTCGCCGGCGTTGCCAGATGCGCCTGCGGCCGACGCACCGCTACCGGTCGCTGCGATCCGCTCGCCCGCAGATCCTTGCGCGGACTCTGACTGTCCAGCTGCGCCAGTCGCGGGGATCTGTTCACCCGCAGATCCTTGCGCGCCTTCTTCCTGCCCCGCAGATCCGACGATCGACGCGCCGCCGGATGATCCGGCGGTGCCCTGCGCACCTTCTTCCTGGCCCGCGCTTCCCGTCGCCGCGATGCTCTCGCCGGCGTTGCCGGCAGCTCCTTCAGCTTCGCCCGCGCTTCCCGTCGCGGCTATCGCCTCACCAGCTGCACCGCTCGCGCCCGCCTGCTCGCCAGCTGATCCGGTCGCTGCTACTTGCTCGCCGGCATTACCGGACGCACCCTCTTGCTCGCCAGCTGAGCCGGTCGCCGCAACCTTCTCGCCAGCAGTGCCGGCAGCACCGGCAGCGGAACCGGCCGATCCGGTAACTGCGATCGACTCGCCCGCCGACCCGGATGCACCCTCTTGCTGGCCGGCGGTGCCTGTTGCAGCGACGCCGCTCGCCGCGGCCGCGATGAATGCACCAATATCCCATGGCGTCGTGCGCGCCGTGCCGGTGATGTCTGTGCTGTAAGGATCTGTCGCGTCTGCGCTCAGATCTTCACCGTACGCCTTGGCGCCAGTGTCCCCAGATGCAAGCTGGTACTTCTTTGTCGCGGCGTCAACGAAGGTAAACGTCTGTGATACACGATCGTGCGCGCCGCCGAACGCGACTGACCTGTCGCTTGCGTTGTAGTCGCTCGTGCCGTGCGTACCGTTCGCGGCCCAGTTGTAGACGAGCGTATTCCGAACTTTGATGCGTGTGTAGCCATCCACGACCGGCGCGCACGTCGAGTCCGCCGCTGACCCAGGGCCGATCAAAGTGCAGTTGTCGACCAGGACGTTGCCATTGACTGACGTAATCGCGCAGACGCCCTTGTTCGTGTTCGTGAAGACGTCGTAGAACAGACAATTGCGGACGATCGACGGATCTCCGGTCTGGTCGGTGCCGCCATGGAAAATCGTCGACGTATTTCCAAACGATCTCGCCATCACCTTGAATCGAGCGATGCAGGAATCGACTACGACACCCTGCGCGCCCATCAACCCGGTACCCCATACCGATAGGGTGTTGTCATCCGCGCCGTTCACGACCTGCAGCCTGACGAAACGCGTGTACGCCGGGTAGTTCGTGAAGGTGGTGATCGAGTTGTTTTCTACGCGATACTTGGACGTGTCGTAGATGCCGGTGAGTGCGGAGTCGTCCTTGATCGTTAGATAGTACGTCGAGCTCGACGTGAAGCTCGGAAACGATATGTTGGTCGTGTCCGCCGCGCCGCCACTCGCGGCGCAGTGGATAACCGGGTTGACGGCCGAGGTTACGAAATTGGGATATGCTGTGTTGAGCGCGGCGAGCGCAGCGTTGAGGTTGGCGAACGCTCGGTGGATCCCGGTCGTCGCCGCGGTTGTCCCATCGCCGCCGCTACTCGATGCCGTGTCTACGTAGTAGTCGACGACGGCCATACTATTGCCCCGCTACGCTACTGAAAGCAAGCTGGGCGCTTCCATTGGCCGCGAGTCCGTCGAGTGCCGCCGCGGAGATCGCGTAGAGATGGGAAGTGCAACCCGATGCAGCGAGCGACGCGGCGAGCCAAGCAAGGCCAGCGGCGCCGCCTGCGTCGATCGACTCGACCGCGGAGCAGTCGATCACGACCGCCGTATGTCCTGCAGCGATCTCGTTGGTTGCGGACGCCAGAAGCGCGGACGCCTCCGTCGTGCCGATGCTACTCGGCGCAACGATGACGCCCGCGTTGGGCGGGAGCGGCGTGTCCACGGTTGGGCCGTTCGCTACTTACAGTCCGGACGGAGCCGCTACGTCAGATAGTACGAACGCCGCGTCGGCGAGCGTGAGCACGACGCCTGACGTAATCGACGTGGTGACGAGATTGAGGTTCGCGCCCGACGTACCTATCGATCCCATCCACAAGACCGTGGTGTGATTCGATTTGTAAAGAACGGCGTAACCCGCTGTACCCGTGTTGCCAGCGGTACAGGATAGCGCGCCGTTGCTCGTCATCGTACCAGATGACGGCGGGTGGAATGCAGTCGCGCCGAGCGTCCACGAGCAAAGGAGAGTGCCGGTTACAGTTGCGTTGCCGTTGGCCGGCTGCGCACCCGTGTACACGTCCAAAAACCCGCTCGCGGCGTCGGTGTTGATCGCGGAGAGTCGGTCATTCTGCGCGGTCGTGCTCCACTGGGAGTTGAGCGCGAAGTACGCGCGGCCGGTAGAGCTGGTGCGCGTTGATGGTGTCGCGCTGGCAACCGCATGCGCTACAGCAACATCGTGAAGTGAGATCGCGGCGACGCTGCCGGTGATCGGGATGGCGACGAGCAGCGCGAGCGCCAGCGCGAGATTACTGCGGAGAGATCGGAAGAGGGATCGCATTGCGGTTTACCTGGTTGGATGGGAGTTGAGCTGCGATACTGCGGTGATCCGCGCGAAAGCCGCGGGAGGTGAGCAGGGTAATTACGACGAGTCCGGCGCGCTCCGCGTGAGCGTCATGTTGAGGGCGGAGTCCGCGGTCGTGATTGCCGGATTGACCGAAAGTTGCGTACGCGACATTGCACCCTTGACCGGCACGTACGACCACCACCCGATGATTGGCACGGGGGTCGGGTCTTTAACGCCCGGCACCCGCGCTTGACCCATCACCGTGTAGAGCATTCCGCCCAAGAGTTTCCATCGGATACGTGCGGAGTCAGGCAACGTCCAGTGCGTGGAGTCGCGTCGCGCGACCATCGAGTCCAACGGACCGAACGCGCTTGCGGAGGTGTCGGCTGGCGAGAGGAAGACCTTGTCGAACGGATTCGTCGTCGTGTCGCGCACCGGCCCGTTGCTGCACGGGCACGGTCCGGCCGCCACCCATTGCACATACGTCTGCATCGCGTACGCGATCGGCTTGGCACCGCAGATAATCAGCGGCGTGATGTCCGCACGTGGTACAACCCCCGACGTCGTTGCGTCCGCAAATCGGATGACGACCGCACCAGGCGTTGAGGCTGGGCAGCCTGTGGCACTCGCAACGTGTGTCGTGTCCACGGGAGGAGTCGTACTGCCGCCGCCGGTGCCCGATTGCTTGACCGTCACTGCGACGACGGTCGCAATGACCGCCGCGAGCGCCGCGAGTTTCCCGGCGAGCTTCCGGTTGCCCGGGCGATTTGGGTCGCCCGGGCTGTACGGCGCCGTCATGCAGCTGGTGTTGCGGCCGGAGTAGCAGCTGCGTTGATCGCAGCGACAGTGGCGTCGATCTGGTTCTCTGCGGCCGCTACGGTCGCCGAGTCGGGCAGCGCGTCAAGCTGTGCCTGTAGTGCCGCAGCGGCGTCTTCAGCGGTCTTCTGCGCGGCTTCCGCCGTCTGTTGCGCAGCGAGCGCCGAGGCTGCCTGCGCCTGCGCGGTCGCTGTTGCGGCGTTCGCTGCGGAGAGTTCGGATTGCAGCGTGGCAATCTTGCCGGTTGCCGTTGAGAGCGCGGCGGTTGCGTCTGCGAGCTTCGTGTTGTCTGGCATTGATGGGATTACCTGTAGGTGGATGGCGCGCAGGATTGCGTCGCGGATGGTGGAGAGACTCATGCGGCATTGCTCCTTCGTTTCCTGCGGGAGGTGATCGCGTGTCCGTAGACGTCATTGCCGTAGTAGGCAGGCAGCGTGTCGGACGCGCGATCTGCGTCGAGATCCGACGCGGCGGATTGCGGGCGCGCGGTGATACCTCCCTCGTACTGCTCGCGCACAACGCCAATGTTACCGCTCCGGTGTCCGGCCCGCGCCTTGATCTTCCAGCGGCCAGAGCGCAACACCTTGCCGGTGACATTCCATCCGCTGAGCAGCTCGACGCACCGCACGATCCGGAGCTGTACGTCGCCCTTGTCGAGCCGTTTTAAGACCCGCACGTCCGCGAACCACTCCGTAGGCGAGTCCCACAGCGCGATCGTGGCACCAACAGGCGGGTACGGTGCGAAGTGGCGCGACATCAGTGCACCACTACGAGAATGACGACGCCAGCGAGCGCGGTACCCACGCCCACGAGGAACGCAACGACGCCCGAGTGCTTGGGCTTGGCCTCATCGGCCGCAAGCTCTGCCTCAACGCTCGCGAGTTGCTTTCGGTATTCCGTCTGAACGGCCGAGTCTACCGCGACCTGTTGCGTGAGCCCGCGTATCAAGGCCGTGTCGGCCTCGTGCTGCCGATCCATCGCGATAACGAGTGAGTCGTTGACCAACCGCATTGCCGCAAGCTGACGCGTCAACACGTCGGGGATCGGGATTGCAACGACGCCAGTATCGGTCGAGACCTTCGCCGTGTCACCGTGCAGCACTAATCGCGAATTGACGAGGCTCGCGGCCGTGCGCTTCTTGGCAACCACAACGGGCAGCGAGTCCGCGCGCGTGCGAAGCGAATCGTTCTGCGCTTTGACTGTCGCGAGTTGCCGGAAGTCCCACGCCATCGCGGAATCCGCGCGACGCTCCGCGACCTTGGCCGCCGCCTGATCTTTCGCGGACTGCGCATTCTCGCCCGCGCGATAGATGCCGATTCCTGCGAGCACCGTGAGCGCGACCAACAGCACGGTGATGACGGCCTTCGGATGGTCGACGAGTGCGGAGAGAATGGCGGCCCTCACGTGATGATCCACCCATCCGTTGAAACACCCGAGCACGTACCGCCGCCCGTATAGCCGCCGGGAAACATTCCCGTCCGTGTCGGCTGATACGGTGGATCACCGATGTACGGTGTGAACGGAGGCCACGGCGCCGGGCTCGGCTGTGGCTGTGGATACGGCAACGGTTGAACGGAGATCGGCGGCGCGAAACAGTTGCACGTTCCGGCGACGTGATAGTACGACGCACATCGAGTGCAGTAGTTCATTGCGTTGGCCTCTTGCGGAAGAAGGAGCGGACGAAGAACGCCGCATCCGAGATCGGTCCTTTGATCCACGCGGGAGGATGCGACAGCCACGCCCAGATACCACCGACCACGGTCAGGATTGGTGGGAGTATCTGCGCTAGTTCGTCCTTGTGCGAAGCCAAGGGCCCGAGCCACACGAGCGACGGCTTCATCACGCCGAGCAACCCGATGGCGGCGATGATCGCGGCGACGGTCGAGCTGGTGCCGTTGGTGCTGTTTCCGTTTGCGTCAGTCACTTTGCCATCCCGGTTGCCTGCCATACCGCGGGGAGTCCACCCGACGCGTAGGCTTCGCGCGACAGGTGGCTCGGTGAAACGCGCACACCTGCCGGTTGCACGTGATCCATATCCTCGCGCTCCCAGTGGAGACCCGTCGTGCATCCGTTGTCCGTCGCGGCGTCGAACAGGATCGTCCACACGCCCGCACGCACGTCCCACGTGAAGTCACCCAAGCTGCCGTCCGCGAGGATGGGCCGCGGGACGCAATCGGCAGCGAGCCCAAAGAAATGCCAGCCGTATTCTGCCGATTGTGCGTTGGTCTTCCACGCGCCCTGATAGGTGCGACCCGAGCCGAACAGCCACTTCTGGCGCTCGTCTGATCTGAGTGCTTCGAACACTTCGAACCGGAATGCGTAGCCCTGGTCATGCAGCTTGGTATTCGCGTCGGCGAGCGTGCGATTCAGCCGCCAGAGGAATCCGGGTGCCAACTTCGAAACGTCCGCGTCGCGCGGGGGTTCCGGGGGCGCGGAAGGAAGTGTTGCTGCGGCCGTCGTCATCTGCAGCTCGCCGGCTTCCGGTCACACAGGACTTGCGTAAGTCTCAGGTTCACCGAATCCACGCTCGTCTGGAGATGATGTAGCTGATCCTGGTAGCCGTCGATTCGGAGCGCGTTGACGTTGATCCTTGCGTCGAATCCCGCGTCCACTTTGATCTGGTCGATCTTGTCGACCTTGCTCGAGAGTGTAGATGTGGAAGTTGCCCACGATGCCGTAACCGAGATGAGGGCAGATCCAATCACGATCAGGAGGCCGACCAATGTGAGGATGGTCCGGTGACGGTGGCGATCTTCTTCGCGACGCTCTTCCATGCGCTGATCGATCTCGGCGCGCCACGGCGTGGCATCCGACAAGAGATCGGTCATTGGCCGAGCGCTCGGCAGAGATAAGACGAGGGTGTCCGCTTCGGCATATACTGTCTCTCCAGCATCTGTTCGATGCTTCGGGGGGATCACGAGTGAGATTCGTTATGGTCTTACGTCACCCGTGCATGATGCTGGAGAGTGCGCTCCGAACACAGATACAGGGTCCAGCTTTAGGTGTGAGATTTGCCCGTATTGCTGTCCTCTGCCGTCTCAGCCAGCAGCCGGGCCAGCACGTGAGGTGCGCAGGCGGCGTGCATCTCGATCCGGGAAACCGGCATGTCCAGCATCCGGGCGACAAAGGGCGGGAGCTTGGATCGGTCCACTTCGCCGCCGCCGTTCACATGGCCGGCGACCAGGTACAGCACAATCGGTTCGTCGTGATCGTTGATCGACTTACCGGCGCAAGCGCAGTCGTCCGAGCCGCAGTCGCAGAAGTAGTGCATTCGTTGAGTCATGGCGTAACCCTTGTGGATGCTGTCGCAGCAGCGGTTATAGCCGCCTGTTTGATCGCCTGCAATGACTGAGTAGCCGGGACCATTCCCGCCGACCGGGCAGTCGCCATATGGGCCAGTGCACGAGAGCGCGCCAGCACACGGTCACAGATCAAGCGCGCCACTTTGTCGTACTCGTCGGATAGCGTGACCTGACCCGTGGCGAGCGCTATGTCGCGGATCGTGAGCTCGTGCGAGTCGGCTTCCGTGCCGGTCGCTACACCGTTGGCGTCTGTCTCGTGGCCCGCGATCGTGTACATCACGCCTTCGGTCAATGCGTGATCCCTCGGGTAGAGTCCCACGACCGCGTATGTAGTAGCGCCCCCGTCCTGTGGATCGCAGAGATACAGTCGCTCGTAGGGTTGGAGCGTGGCGGGGCGCTGTGCCCCTGTGATCTCAGTGTATGGTCCGGGCCATGTCTCGCCCGGCCCCGGATGCACGGTGAGCGGCGTCCATGTTTTGAGCGTTGGGATTTTTAGTGGACTTGTCATGCAGGCACCTTGTTGTGTGAGAGGATGCCGCGCAGCACGTAGGTGTGCGCGCCCTCGACTTCGATCACCATCACCGGCCCCATGCCCGCATCCTCGATATGGCTCACGACGCCCGGAACCGTTCCGGCCAGCTTCATTCCTTGCCGCAAACTGAACACACACATCTTCACCACTTCGCGCGCGTTATCGGGATTCTGGACATACACCGGATGCGTGGGGCTTGCGATGATCTCGCGGCCATCGGTCAACACCAGTCGCGCGCGGCCGGTACGTGCAATCCGTTGAACGTGCGACACCTGATGCACACCCCACTCGCCCGTCGCTTCGTGCGCGGTCCGGACGAGATCGCCGACAGAGAGATCGCCTGCGCGCCGTTCCGTGCCGTCCGCAAGCAATATCGGCTCGTCGGGATCGGCGCATGTTGCACCGCCGCCACCACCAGATGACGCCGGCGTAACCTGTCCCGCGAAGTAGATCCGATCGTCGTTGATCACATCATGGATCGAGTTGGACGCGAGCCAGCCAGACGACCCCGAGCCGCCCGCGAACGTGTCGTCGTAGCAATACACGTAGACCGGCTGACCCGCGGGCCACGTGCCGAGCGACCCCGAGTTATACGCGATGACGGACGATCCAATCTGCGCGTCGTGCTGTTGCACAGATACAGACGTACCGCTCGATGTAACGGGCATGATCGGCGTCGTCGTGCCGTGGGAGAATTGCAGCACCGTTCCGAACGGGCCGGCCGACGCGAGCATCTTGAGGTTCTTCTGGCCTTGGAGCCGCGCGTTCGAGTCGAGCGCGGAGTATCCGCGCGCGCCGCCCTGCGCCGTTGTCGGCGACATTTCCTGAATCGTCACGTCATCGAAGAACGCCTGTCCCGTGATATTGCCGGTATAGCCAAGCTGCAGCCGGAACCGGAGTATCGTCGTTACCGTATTGAGCCACAGTGAGTGGACGAAATGCCACTGGCCATTATCGTTCCCCGTTCCGCCCGTCGCGTGAATGCCGACCGCTGGGATGGTGGAACTCGGGTCGTCGCCGACTTTGTCGAACATCGTAAACCCCGCCGACGGCTGTCCCGGAGCAACACCGCCGAGATTCAGGACTGCCCCATATCCCGCGCCGGTCAAACCACCGCAATTGATCCACGCGGAGAGCTTGTACACGCGCCCTGCGATCACCGGCACATCCTGATATGCGTACGAGTCGTTCGCCGTAACGGAGTTGTCAATCAACCACGACCGAGAGCCGAGCTTCTTAACGGCGTCGTAAGACTTCATCGTGTTGCCGTTCTCGAATGTCCACCCGACGAGGCCGCCCAACACTCCGTCTTCCGCGTTGCCGTTGGCGAGCAAGTTGGGGCCTGCGGTTCCCATCGAGGCTGCGAGCACGTCCGCGTTTACCGATGCAGCTCCCGTCGAGCGATACAACGCATTCGGCCGCCCCGAGTCCAGATAAGCGAGCTTCGTACCGCCGAAGGTGAGTCCGTTGTTGATCGAGTCGGCATTGTCAGGATCGCCGGAGAGTGGTTTGGCATACATCGTGTTGACTGCGCGACCGCCCGAATCCTGCGCACCGCTCGACGCTTGACCGGTGGTGTTGGAGAGGAACGGAATGAGCCCCTGAACCTGTGTCTCGCTGACATAGGTATCCGATCCGACGGTGACGACCAGCTTGAACCACTTCGAGTTTTTGACATTCGGCGAAATACTCGCACTGAACCCCGCGCCAGACAGCGGATTGGACGAATTGGATCCCGAGTACGTCGCCGTCCCCGAATACTGACCCCGGCTGTAGCCCTGATAGATCGCCCACGCATAGGTCGGCGGCAGATTCGTCGCAGTCGCCGTGATCGTGACGGGTGAGACCGTGTCGTCGGTCTGATTGTTGGTGAGCGAAGGGACGAGTGAAGCGGACGGAGCCGTGCTTCCCGACTGAGCGGGAATTGTCACGACGTTGCTTACGGTCTGCGAATCTTTAAGACCCGTGAATGCGTAAACCCTGTCAGCACCGCCTGGAGCGTTTCGAGCGACTGTGATCGGTGACGCTGAGGGCGCTCCTGCTGTCCCCCCATCGATCGATACAAGCACGCCATCCCCTGACCACGCAATCGAATAGGACGATGCGCCGGGTGTCACCGTGACGGTCAGGTTGGGCCCGAAAGCCGTCTTGTCCTGATTCAGGATCGTCCGCTGGATCGTTTCAGAGCCGCCACCCGTAAGTGCGGCCTTGAACGTTGCAGAGGCCGGAACAGAGTTGAACGCTGCTCTGTTTACAGTGACCACCTCGCCACTCGGGACGGTCTTTGGCGTATCAGCTGCGATAGCTCCGACACTTGAGCCTGTTCCCGTAGTGCCGTGAAGCGTGACCGTGATAACGGGTGTGCCACCACCTGTAGCGGGATTGGATGCCGTCACAGTGAAGGGCTGCGTGGTCGCGGTTTGCGTTCCCGGTGTGACAGTAAGGTCAGGAGTGGTGACACCTGCACCCAATGGAGAGATCGTGACCGTGTCACCCGTCACCTGTCCGTTCTTGAGCCCCGAGAACGCATAGGTGTGTTCCGATCCGTCGCGAGCAACAGTGATGGGGGAGGCGCTTGGAGTAGTGTACGCCCCACCATCGATCGAGAGCGTTACGCTGTCTCCACTCCACGCGATCGAGTACGACGTCACGCCCGGAGTGGGGGTTACCGTCAAGTTGGGCCCCGTGAAATCAACAGAGCTTGAGCCGTACCTGATCCACGTGCGGAAGCGCCCCTTGGGCTGACCTCCCAGATCGATCGTCGACTTGAGTACGCCGCCAGAGTACGACTGAGTTATCGCAGTAACACCACCCAACTGATCGACGCTGTAGTGGATCCCGTTCGCCAGCATCTTGCCGTAGTCGTACAGCTGAGCAAACCAGAACGCATTGGTGGTGAATCTCTGCTGGAGCCACGGCGTTTCCAGATCGGAGCGCATGGCATCGGCCATCGCTTGAGCTTGCGTGGCACTGAGCGTGACCGTTCCCGCGACATCGACCCGCATGTACCGGAGTCCATACCGGGTGAGCGAATCGGATGCTGTAAACGCACTTGCCGAGAACGTGGGAGAGCTACCGTCCGACTGAGCTACAAGCGTGCAACCCGTAGTCCCGTTGAACGCGCTCACTTTGAACAACGCGCTTCCGACCAGGATGCAATCGCCATTCGAGAGGACGCCCGACTGCGAAACGGAGAACGTGGCCGATCCAGACGTACAGGACACCGTTCCCGAGAGTGCAGCGGGAGAACTTACGTGCTGCTGGCCCAAACTTGCATCGATGTAGTACAGATCGATGTAGGTTCTGACACCTGATATGTCGATCGAGTTGAGCGGGATAGCCGTGTATTCGCTCGATCCAATCGTCCAATCCGGAGTCGTCGCGTTCCGTGGCGGCTGGATCAGCGTCAGGCGATTGACGTTGGAGCTGTCGTACTTGTAGTGCACCACGAGACCGGCAAGCTGCACCAGTTTGGTGATTGCATCCATCAGGCTCCCCGTCGCCGGACGGTAGCCCATGTTGACGTAGAACGCGGGTGAGTATCCGGGAGAGTAGAGCGTGATACCACTCGATCCCGTTACAGACAGCCCGCCCAAAGAAATGTCCGCCCCGACCCCAAGCGTATCATCGATCAACTGCTGGATCACGGTTTCGACGAGTACGGGGCCACTGGAACAGTAGGTGCGGACTATCCTGATCTGCGCATCGAGCAAGGCCGCTTCCATCCCGCGGCCCGTCAACCGGATTTCGCTTGGACGCTCCTGCGGGTCGATCAGATCGATGTATCCCGATCCCGTTTCCTTCCAATCGCCTGACGATGGTGTCGAGCCCTGTGCCTTTGTCGCAGTCGATGCGCGCCATTTGCGCCGGACGTCCAACATGGGAGCGTATGCGCCTGCTCCGTTCCGGTTGATCGTCGAATCTTCTCTTAGCGGACAGAGCGAGAGCGTCCCGGTATCTCTCAGCAAGGACGCCTGAAACGACATCGTGTTGCCGTCGATATTCTCGGACGTCTGCCACGAGTTGAGCCAGTCTGGTGTACTCAATCCCGTAGATACGTCAACCCACGACCCGTCAGGATTCGTGATCTCGAGCTTCCCGAACGACGCAAGGGTTGAAGCGCCTGCCTGCGTTCTCTCGCCAGTGGTTGTGGTGCGCATCGACTATGAGGCCGTCACGAACTTGACCGCCAATGTCAACTGTCGAACGAATGGCGAGATGCCGGGGATGAGCACGCCCGATGTCAGGGCAACGCTACAGGTCACAGTGGCAAGGGAGTTGTTGAACAGATCTCCCTGGCATGGGATCTGGGCCATGTTGCCGATCGCTGCACGAAGGAGAGCCTCGTCCGTTGCGTCCAAGTATCCGGTCACGACGGTGAATGTTCTTTTCACGGCACGGATACTGTTCCGCTCCGATCCACTCACTGAGTCGGTTACGTCACCTACGAATACGGGAGGCCCCTCCTGTGCCGAGACGTAAGGCACATCGACCTGCGAGCCGCCGACGTTCAGGATGATCACGCTCATGATGGCATCAGCTCCATCGTTTCAGCGACAGTCGTCCCCATGCCACCGATTCCGTTGCCGATGTTGCGGATCGCCTTGACCACAGCCTTTGCGGTCGCTTCTGGGTCATTGGAAGCGGGGACGGTGATGTTGATCGTGTTGCCTGTTACCGTGGCACCCGTAGACGTCGAGCTCGTTGTCGTTGGAGGTGTGATTCCGGGGAACGATGCCGGAGTTGAGAACTGACCGAAATACCTCTCGGCGAAGAATCCCGTAGGAGCGTTCGCGAGCTGAGTGATTGCCTGATTCGCGAGCTGAGTCTTTTCGGCAAGCTGCACCTGAGCCAGAGATGCCATGTACGCGGCATCCCGTCCGGCCAGAATTGCAGCGTTCATTTCTTCCTGCTGCTTGACAGCCAAGTCTTCCAAGTCAGCCTGATACGAGAGCCCCTTTGCTCTATCGAGCCGAGCGGCAAGGCTCTCTTTGTCGAAGGTCTGCTGTATCGCGTACTGCTGCGTGATCTGCTGTTTCTGCTTGGCGAATAGCGCGTCGTCTGCTGCAAGCTGTTGATTGCGTTCGGTCTCCCGCTTCTTGCCTGAGAGCGCGCTATTGATCTGACTCTTCCGCGCGTCGTCTGCTGCCTGTGCTGCTGCAAGCTGACCGCCCAGCGCGTCGTGATTCACAGAAGCTGAAAGGGTCGCGATCATTGACTTGATCGACTCGGACGCTTCCTGTATTGCCCTTGCGGCGTCGTGCGACTGACTCCCAAGCCCCAGGATCTGCTTACCCAGTGACGCGACAGAGAGGACCGCTTGCGCGTCGGCTATCGGATTGTGGAATCCCTCTGCTGCTGCCGACTTTACGTTGTCTGCTGCGTTCGCTGCCGTGTTCAGGATGTTGGCTATCTTCCCGCCCTTGGGACCGCCGAACAGGTTTGCGGCATCGGCTCCCGTACGGAGTCCGCTTGTGATCTTGTCCGTGAGTGACGTCTGGTCAGACTTGGGTGCGTTGGCGCCGATGTCCTTCAGTTGCTTGTTGATGTTCTCCAACACTATCTGGAGCACCTTGCCCGACGCGCCCATTCTCTGCAGTTGATCGATGACAACGGCGCCGGACTGGACAGCAGATTTCCGGAGATTGTCCATCACGGTGCCTTTGCCTTCGTCTACCGGCCCCTTACCTTCGGCTGCGTTGATCGCGTTCCGAAGCGTGATTCTGTCCTGCGTATCCCGTGCAGCGCTTACGGCGGCGTCGAACGCCTTCATGGCTGGCGATCCGTTCGCGAGCAATTCAGTGGGAACGGATTTGAGACTTGCCCCGCCTATGAACTTGGCGCGCGCGGCTATCGCTCTATCGGCTTCCTCGACTTCCTTCTTGTACCATGTAATGCTCGTCTCGACCGACTGTTGAACTGCTACAGATCCCGTCGTGATCGCGTCCAGGTACGCGGGCTTCTTCTCACGCCCCTTCCGTTCCTTATGGAACAGGGCGTCACCCAGCGATTGTGTGTCACCGATCAACGCCGCGCGTCTGACATTGTCGGTCTGCGTCTTACCTAAGCGAGCAATCTCAGCGACATCGCTCTTGTAGAGTGCGAGCGCGCGCTGACGCTCTGCGTGCGTCGCGTTGTTGCTCTTGACAAGGAGCGCTAGATTGCCCGCGTAGTCCCGCTCTGCGTCGCCTCTCTGCTGATAGTTGAGTTGTGATTTGTATTGCTGTGCGTCGAACAGTTCTGCGTTGGCCGCCGCGAGTGCTTTCTCCGCGTTCGTTACCGCGACGGGAGAGACGGTACGCACCGATGCGCCACCGAGACTGGCATCAGGGTGCGAAACGCCTCGCTGAGCTTTGGCCAGCGCTGCCTGCGCGTCCGCGATATCCTGCGTGGCCTTGGCGAGCTGCAGATCACCAACGGCGACTTGAGCGGTTATCGACGTCGCGTGCATCTTCTTCATCGCGTCGCTGACCTTGTCGCCCAGCTCGTCGGCCTGCTCGCCCAATAGCTTCCATCCGCCGATGATTGCGGCAATACCGAGTCCGATCCCGACCGTCCACGGGCCACCTAAAAACAGGTTGCTCAGTATGCTCCCAAAGCGCCCGGTGATTGTGGACACTCCAGCCAGTCGTGCATCCAACGCGCCGAATGAATAGGCAAGTCGGCTCAACCCAGGCAGCGTCTTGGTCGTGGCGGTGGCAACGCTTTCGAGGCTCGCCGCTGTCCGAGCGACATTCTCCCGGTACGCAGCGGTCTCCGCTTTCTGGAGCGTCATGATGTAGCGTGCGGTTGCCTCTTCGGCCTTCCGTGTGGCTGCGGCGTTCGTGACGGCCGCACTACCGAGCCGGGCAACTGCTGCCTGCGTTGCTGCACTCTGCGACGCAAGGAATTGCTGTGCCTTCGTGAGGCCAGTGGACGACCCTATAAGGCGAGCGTTCGCGGCTTCGCCTTGCGTCGCCATCTTGTCTAGAGCAGCGCCGGTCTCCTGCGCGGCCTGAACTGCCTGACCGTTCTGGATCGTGAGCTTTAGAGTTGCGGTGTCCATCAGTCGTTACCGGGATGAAGTAGCACGTGATCCAACTGGATGAGCACGCGCAACTCTCGCCGGCTTACCTGGTTACCAGTGAGCCGCATCCACGATTCGATGGTCGAGTACGTCACGGGAGCAACGCCCAATTGCGAGACACCACTACGACCACAGATCTCGAGCGTCCAGTCGTAGAGGTACCGGAGCGACTCGGGGAAGGGTGGGCCTTTGAGCGCTTTGAGAGCTTCCGCATACCCACTACGGTCCGGGCCGCGCCTCGCGACGCTCTCGTAGTGCGCACGCACCGAGTGGCCGTCCTTGTCTTTGGCATCGAGTCGCGCCCGGTGGCGTGCATACTCTACGAGTTGACGGGCGCGACGGTAAAAAGCGCGTCGCGATTGTTGAGACCGATGGAGACCTGATCGTATATCCACGGTGCGGCGGTCAACACGGCCTTCACGTTCTCGTCAGTGACTGGGATGTCCGCGCCATTGTCCTCAATGCCGTGCCATCCGACGATCGCCCATCCGTTGACGACGATGTTCCGTTCCTGACCGGCGAGCTCGACCGCGCCCTCTTCCTGCTGCGCGTCGCGGAACGCCTTCGCCTTGGCCTGATACTGATCGGAGTAGACGCCTACGATGTCGATCGTTGAGCGCGTGCCATCGGATGCGTAGTCGGGCTTGCCGCCCGGCCCGTTCAGTCGAATGGTTGCCGGCCTGTTCTCGCCAGCAAGAGTCTCCGGTATTTTCTTGATGTCCATCTGAGTGCTTTCCTCTTGTGTGGGCGGTCTCTCTACCGGCGATGGCACTCCCAGCGCGACTGAAGTCTGCTGGCACCGCCGGAGAGAGCCGCTGTATTCCTGATTTCCATTCGTTCACTTCGGCGTGCAGAGTACGTGCACGCTCCCTGCATTCACTTCGTACTTCGATTCCTGCTAATTGCGGTCGGGCTCTTCCGGTTCTGCTACTGGTGCGCCGGTTGAGGGCGAGCTCGGCGTGATGGCGAACTGGATCGTGAGCGAGGCTTTCACCGTCACGGTGTCGTTCGGATCGATGGCGTTCATCATCTTCCCGATGTAGTCCCGAGCCGATACCAACGTCGGCCACGCTTCGGGATTGCTTGCCGCCGCGGCCTTCGCCTGAGTCGCAACGTCTGCGTTGACCTGACCGGGCGTACCCGACGCTGAGATTTCGATCTGCATGATTGAGTGTCCTTTATGCAGCTGAGGTGAGGATCGTGAGCATGCTATCGTCGTAGCCCGCGACGCCCGCGCCCTTGGTGCCCGTCATGAACGGGAGTGCCGTTACCATCGCACCGTCGCCACCGATCGTCTTGTCAACGCCGGTCAGCTTGACGCGCGGGATGAAGATCGAGATGAAGTCCTTGGGCTCCACTTCCGGCGCGGTCAACAGGAGGTGAAGCTCGAACTCGGTTTCCGACGTGAAGTTGGTGAGGTTGGAGAGATCGGCGCGGAGCAGCGAGATTGATCCCGACAGTTCTGCGTTGTTCTCGAAGACGTCAGGGGTCACGATGTAGAGTCCGGGCTGACCTTTTGCCGTCATGTCCAACGTGAGATCGAACGCCGTTGGAGTGGCGATGTCCGCACCGTTCAGGCGAATCACCGCATCGACGAAGGTCAAGCCGATCGAGGTCGAGAGAACCGGGGCCGTGTAGAAGGGAGATGCCGATGTTGCAAGCGGCACCAGGTCCGCGCCTACCAGTCCGAACTCGACCACTGCCATCCCGTCCGGCTGGCCCGAGAGCTTCATCGAAGAGACACGTACACCCGTCGCCTGTTCCGACTGATCGATGTCGGCGTCGTACTCTTCAAACGTGAAGCTCCGACGAACAGGGGTTGCCCCCTGAATGAGCTTCTTGGCGATCTGGAGCGAGAACGACGTGTCAGCAGTAGCGTTCACGACGAGCGTTTCGGCTACGGTCAACACCAAAGCTGTGACGCCCGTCACGCGGAGATTCTTGTTGTTGTTGCCCGGAGTGGACGAGGCGGTCAGCCTTACAACGTCGCCCACCCGGACGCCTGCCGTGATCCATGAACCTGCCGTTGCAGTGATCGTGTTGGGGCCGGTAGCTGTCTTGATCGACGTGAGGCCTGCTGTTGCTGCTGTGACAGCCGTTGCCGCAACCCATGTCGAGCGCATCACCGCTTCCAAGAGAGGATCGAACGTGCCGACCGAAATGTCAGCCGGGTACGATCCTGTCACGCTCTTGCTGCCGAGTCTTCCCATCGGCGTCTTACCGTCCGATCGGATCTCGCCGGGCTTGATGGTTGCTCTCGCGAGCTTCAAACCCGATCCCGCATTCGGACGGAACTGATTCGCGCCGGTAACTACGGCGGGAGGCGTGTTGAAAGTCGTCTCGGCCTTGTAGGCGATGAGAATGTTTTTGCCGGTCTGTAGCGTCATTGGATGATCCTGTTATGTGGTGGAGTTGATGCTGAGCACGCGATAAGGGATCGTCGCGACGACGAGCACGAATCCAGGCTTCGCCTGTCGAGCCTGCCCGCGGTATGGAGCGTGATCGCCACGGATCCGGACTACCAATCCCGAGTTGTCAGCGAGCGGGATGAATGATCCGGCTGGGAACAGAGCGAGCAGGGAATCGATCTTGTCGTTCAGATCCTTCTCGCCAGTGTTCGCCACTCCGTACCATCTGATGACGTAGAGGCCGGTATCTTCGACGAGTCCGTTCTGCACCATTCCCTTGAGCGTGGAAGTGGCAGGGACGTAATCCTCTTCGATGTACTCGTGTCCTTGGGTCGGCTGGTACGACGTGTTGCCGTAGACTCTGTCCGGAGATGGTGGAAGGGCGTCACACTTGAGCAACTGTGACCTGAGCGCCAACTGCACACCGTTCGATGAGGGGCGCGTCACGATGCACTTCCTGATTCGTTGCCGATTACACGCTGAGTAACCGCATCGACGATCTTGTCGAAGCCGGCAAGCGTTAAAGCAACCGAGTGAAATCCGCCGACCTCTGACCGCAAGTACAGCTTCTGCGTTCCGTGCTTTGTCGCGTAGTACGCATCGGAGCCGATACGGCGTTCGCCGTCCTCGATGTAGGGCGCGTACTCGACGTTGGTCGAGATCACCGCTTCGTTTTTTGACGGATAATCCTTGATCCAATTTGCTTTGAGCCTGCCCGTATCAACCGGCTGACCTGGTGCGCCCGTTACTTGCGATCCTTCGACAATAGATTCGTGCGCCAAGTCGACGACACCCGTGAAGATGTCGCGCTCTTGCGTTTCGATCTTCCGATTGAATGCTCGGATGTCATCGGCGAATCCCATTGTCAGGCAGCCCCAATCACGCGGTAGAGGATGGGCGTGCCGTCAGGAGCCAAGGCATCGACGGGGAAGGACACCGCGTATTTGGTTCCGGCGAATGTGAACGGGTCGCTCTGCTTGGGATCGAACGCCATTCCTTGTGCCGCGACTACCAGGACGATGGAATTGGCGAGCACAAGTCCACCCGCTTCCATCTTCGCCAACTCTCTAAACGTGGCGCGTACTCTGATCGCACTACTGGTAGAGGTCGTGACTACGGGAACCATATTACCCGACGCTTCGTCGACGCTGTTCACCGTGCGGGTGAATACGACAGTAGATCCAGCATCAGCTATCGCCTCTGCTGCGTCGATGATGTCGTCCGAGTATTGGGTAGTCATGGCTTACGCCCGCTCCACCGTAGTGGGCTCGGACGCCATCGTGAGCGGATAGATTTCGCGCCAGACTGACGGGTAAACGCGGAGACCAAACCGACGTTCTGAGACCGACACGTACTCAGTCGAGATGACGTCGATCTGTTTCTTTGCGATGTTGGCGGTCTTGTCGACGCCCCATATATCGGATGTGCCGGCTTTCAGGATTTCCAAGGCGAGCATGACGCAAGCCCGAATCATCCGGACCGGGATCTTCGTGTTGTCGAGGTAGAATCCCCACTGACCTGAAACCGTGTACGCCTCCGGCCCCAACCGGCTCTGGCCGTAATCAGGGTCGTAGACTCCATATCTGGGCCATGCCAACGCTTGATCGAAGCTCGATTTGATGCCCTGATACTCGATCACGTTGAGCAAGGACGTAGCGTAGATGAGCGCTTGCGTCTGAGCGGTTGCGTCAGACCCCCACGCCGAGCTATTGGGCGTGGCGTCGATGATGGCTTGCGCGTCGGCCACGCTCGCGAATGCGTTAGATGCTACGCCGCCGGCCGTCGCGTCGAGTGTGAGAGGCACGGCCTACCGCCCCTGCCTTTGCTTCCGCGACATCTGCGGGCGATGCTTGTCGCGCCCGGAATCCTGATCGCCTTCCTGTTCGCGTGCAGCGTCGAGCTCTCTGACAGCGAGCGGATGCTTGTCGTCGATCAGCACTTCACGGTCGAACTTGGTGATGTACATCTTCACTACTGCCATGTGCGTAGGCTCTCGTGCTTGGCGTGAAAGCGTTCGTGCGAGGGAGGATCCTGGCTACTATGGCGGGTGAAGGATTTCACTCCCTCACCCGCGTCACTTCAAACCGCTGTTACGCGGCGTACCCGCGGACTGCGAGGTTCGGGTCGAGCGTCTTGACACCGAACAGGATGTCGAGCGCGACCTTGACCGTTGAGCTGTCGCCCACATAGAACAGGCGGCTCCGGAGGGAGAGACCGGTGATCGGATCCGAGATCGTTGCGATCTTGGCCCCGAGCTGGTTGCCCATGTCGGAGAGCGGGGCCGTTGCGAGGCAGAAGGCATTCGAGTGGAATGCGATGTTCTGCGTCTTGGCTGCACCACCCAGGAAGATCGTGACGACCTCCGTTCCGGCCGTCGCTTTCTTGAGGCCGGGGGTGATGGTGATCACGAACGCCGATCCGTCGGCATCCGTCGCGTCGGCCGCGATGTTGTACTGCTGCGGGTCGCCGGCGATCGAGAGGATGTCGCCGGCCTTGACGGTGATCCCTGCCGTTACAGCCGAGATCGAGATCGATGTCGCGCCGACAGCGTTCGCGCCGTCCACGGTTCCGGTCGAGTCAGCCGCAACGCCCGAGGTGTGGGACGGCGCGTTCTGATTGGCGAAGGTGTCGAAGCCGTACAGCGTGCCGAGCGAGCCGTCGCGGAGACCCGACGCCTGCGGGTTCTGGAGCACGGTCATGGCGTTCTGAAACGCCATCTGCTCGTTCGATCCGATCTGCAAGTGCAGAAGGGATTCGTCACGCATCGGAACCTTGTTGTCGAACATCACCTTCTTGAGCTTCGTGATGTCGGAAAGGGCCGGCGTCGCGGACATCTGCGTGTACCACGGGATCTGCTTGTAGAGCCCGTTCAGCGTCTGATCGACGATGTCGGCCAGTGCCACAGCTGCGGGTCGGATGTGGTCGCTGATGATCTTGTCACTGGTGAGCGAGAGATCCTTGTCGGTCAGCGAGAACTTCACTTCCTTCCACGTATTGAGCGTGATCGCTACGGACTCGGTGGCGAGATTCTGATCGGCCGAGGGAGCGTCAGCAGCTGTGAACGTGGAGGGCCGGCGAACCTGAATCGTATCGCCCAACACCTGCGGATTCGGGTTGTAGCCCTTGTAGACTCGACCCGACATACCGAGCGCCTTCTCCAACTGGATCAGCGCTTCCTGGGCGAAGAACGTCTCGTTGTAGTTGCCGAGCGTGTTGGTTGCGCCCATTACGGCCAAGCCCTTCAGCCCGACAGCCACGCCAACGCCGGCAGATACGCCGGTCGTGAGTGCGTGCAGGTGTGCGCCGAAGATGCAGAGGATGAGAGCAGGCAAGAGAAGAATCGCCGCCCACTTTAAAGCGTTACGCATGGTGGTGCTCCGTTGAGTGTTGTTGAGCGGCCGGCCACCATGTGCAAAGGGCGCGTACCGCGATGAGTTTCCATCGACAGCCGCGCCCAGCGCAGAACTGTTTACTCCGAATTGTCCGCCGCGCCCAGCGCGGGGTCACTGCATTACTTCACTGTGCTTGTCCCGCGATCAAAGGCTCAGCCTTCGATGCGGAACGGAACCTTGAGCTTCTCTGCTTCTGCTCTTGCAGCGCGGTACTTCTGCACATCCCGGCCCTCTTCGGCGGTGAGTACGATGGCGCCGTCTCCGCCCTTCCGGATGGGGTTGCCGCCATTTGATCCACCACCCGAACCGCCTGCGGGCTGGTAGTAGCGCGGCTTCTCCGCCTTGAACGTTTCCGCGAAGAACTTCTCCACCGTCATTCCCGTTGGATCGCCATCAGCGTCGTACACGACAGGCTTTCCGGTCTTTTCATCGAGCTTGATGCGCCCCTTGGCCTTGACCAATGCAGCTACATCCTCCACATCCTCAGGCGTGACCTTGGCCTTCGCGCATGCGTCGCGAATGGCGATGTCGAGCTTCAGGTCGTTCAACTCCTGCGCGCGCTCCTTGAGAGACTGGTTTTCCTTCACCACCGGGTCCAACGCCTCTGCGACGCGCTTCGCCGTAATCTTCTCGAAATCGCCCGCCTTTTTCTGGCGCTCCTCTTCGGTTTCCTGGTGCTGCCTGAGCAGCTCCGCAACGTCTTCCGGCTTCCGGTCACCGATCACGGCCTTGAGGCGGTCGCGCTCTTCGGCGGCTGCCTTCTTCTCAGCGAGTAGAGTGCGCTGACTCGCTTTCAGTCCGGCGACATCGGAGTCGTCTGGAACCCACTTGCCTTCACGCTCGATGTATCCACCGCGAACGGCTTCGGGTACATCTTCGGCCTTCTCAAACGTTGGGAGCGGCATTCATTTCCTCTGCGTAGTGCGGACGCGTTGGGATAATCAGTCGTGGCAGTGGTGTTGCTGCCTCATGCGTCATGATACAGAGCCGTGCAGCGGGGAAGTAGAGAATAGGGGCAATAATCACCCCTAAAGTCGCACGCGAGTGCCTACGCGACTTCGGAACTGGATTCCGACCCACGGCTCCATACGAGCCGGAACGATTTCGCGCGGCTCTCCCCGGACGGAGCGGTCTCGATGTATCCGCTCTTGATCAGCGATCTCAACGCCAGCCGAACGGTAACGGCGTCCATGTTGAGGCGACGTTGTATGCCGATCGCCTTGATCGTGACGTAACGGGCGAATCCGCAGCGCGTGGCGAGGTAGCCGTAGACGGCATGCGCGCTGATTCGGAGCTGCCTGTCAGTCGCCAAGTCGCGGCCCGCCGGATAATCCAATGGCGGCCGATCCGTATCGACTATCACGCTGCCATCCCGTTCGCGGGACGCTGGCGGTAGATCGAAACGCATCTGCAGTTGTACTCAGTATCTCCGGGAATCATCTGACCGTTTGAATACGGCTGATCCCACGGAACGGTATCGCCTTCCATCGCAATGTGGCTGTCGCGTTCTCTCGAATCCATGACGCCGCGCCACGTCTTCACCAGTCGATTGGGATCGTACACGCCTTTCTGGATCGCGTCCTGCATTGCCAGGTGTTGTCCCAACTTCTGAGCATCGAGAGTCGCGGTCCGGGCTACCGTTTCGGCATTCTGCGCTATCCGCTTCTTCCGGTACGCTTCGACCATCTTGTCAACCTGCTCGGGAGTGAGGTCGCCCTTTGCGATCGTTCGGTCGAAGCGTTTATCTCTCAACGTATAGTCTGCAACGCTTCGTCCGTTCTGGCCCGTCAACGCGTCCCTGAAATTCTGGACTTGCTCAAGCTGGCTCGGCCCCAATCCTACCACTGTCCGCAAGTCGCGCGCGATCGTGCGCGGGCCTACGCCATCCCTCAATCCATTCTCGACAAAGGCCCGTACCGTCTCACGGACGTCGTTCTCGAGATCGCCCACGACCTTTGTTTCAAGCGATCGGATTCCATCTATCACGTGCGGGCTCAAGACGTCGAACGCGATCGTAACGCCGGGCAACGTCGCGGGGATGGCTATCTGCTTCGCGTAGTAGGTGACCGACTGGCCCACTGACCTTCTGATCTGATCACGTACGGGCTGGAATGCTGTGTCCATCAACGCCTGCCTTAGAGCCGCGTCCAATAGAGCGTCCAGATTGCCGGTCGAGATGATGCGGGCGAGCTGAGACTCGGACAGCGATTCGCGGATGAGGCGGAATGCCTTCAAGACCGCAAGCTGAACGTCGGGCTGCATGGAAGCCGCTCTCCGTTGAGCTTTGAGCCAGAATACCGAGTCTGCGGCGCTCAATTAATCCGACCCCGTGATGGAATCTTCCGCGCGTTCCGCCGCGGTATCCTCGCGCGATGCTGCCAGTGTTTCCGGAGTCTCAATTCCGATCCCCTCGATACAAGCGAGTTTGATCACCTGTATCGATCCGTAGATCCCTATCGTCTCGACGAATGCGCTACCGGACATCCATGCTGACCTGATCTTGTCCCACTGATCGATCCGGCACTGATAGGCGCTGTTGCTCTCTTTCGTGTAGGGCGCGACGTATCCAGCTTCACGCCTCCGCGTCATGCTGCTTCCTTCACTGGTTCCACCGGATCACCCTCGACGGGTGCGCCCTTCGCGGGAGCAATGTCCGGCTTGCCCTTGCCGGCCGCGCCCGCCGCGTCCTCGGTATCCGCCATCTGTGCCGCCAGTAGTTTGAGTGAGCTCAACCGCAATGCGACGTCGTCCGGAAGTTCACCCGTTGCGATGTAGGTGACGAACGAATCCATATCGAGCCTGTCGGCTGCTACTGCATTCCAGAGTACGGCTGCGATCTGCGGATCAACGTGCGGGCTTGCATACGTCGTGTTGATCTTGATCTCGGGAGCCGGAACCCCTCGGTACATGGCGTGGAATTTCAACGCCTGCTCCATTCCGTCCTGCAATCCTCGACCCACTGTTGCATGGGTCGAGTTCTCCGCCGCGTCGTCAAGCTGGGCGGCGGTAGCGGTTTCCGTTCCCGACTGCTTACCACGTGCCAGGAACGACATCCCGATGGCTGCCATCTGGTCAACCAGGTCGTCCTTTTCCGCTTTTGACGAATCCAAGGCTTGTGGATCGGCTGCGACATATGCCGCTTTCGCCTCCGCGTTCTTGGAAACGAGTACCGAGTTCGGCCCGACGTTGATCTCTTTCTTCCTGCCCGTTTCATCCACTTCCTGATCGAATCCCGCGAGGAAGAGAGTAGGCGCGTGGCACAATCTCATCAGATAACGTCTATCTGATGTCACCTGATAGTGATCGATGTTGAGCTCTGCCTGCGCGAGTAGAGCAGGATCGCAAACGAACGGGGCTTTGGGCGGGTGGCTGTAGACGATTGCAAGCGGGATCTCGCGGAAGGGTTTGTGACCCGACTGCAACATGTTGCCACTGTTGATCATGGCGAAGTGCTCGCCTGACGTTCCTTGGGAGTTCCGCTTCTCCCACACCTGAAACGTGACGCCCGTGTCTTCCAACGAGAGGACCCGGTAACGATCCCTGCAATCGACGCCGAACGTTCCTGATCTGACATCGGTCGGTTCGTAGATCACGACCTGACGGACGATGGCCTGACGGGCGTAGCTCTTCACCTGTTCGGCTGAGAGTATTCCCATCGTGTAATCGCGCAAAAGTGCAACCCAGTCGGGAACGTCCACGACCCACGAGATGATCCGTTCGGCTGGAACCGTCACCCAGAACGGACGCAATCCAAGAGCTTGTTCGTCTGCCAACGTCAACCCCATTCCTTCCGGGATCTGTGGAGCGTCCACCAGAATTCCAACGAATCCACCGTTGATTGCTTCCGTTGCCAGTGTCTTGGCGAACACCTCTCCGTGCGTCCCCTTGCCGTCGATGTCTTCCCAGTCTGCCTTGATCAGTGGATCGGCATCATCTGAGAGTTCAGGAGGCTCTTTGCAGATCATCCCGACAGAGGCTTGAACCGTTCTCTGGTAGTAACCTGTTACGTGAGCGATACCGGCCCGAATGGCATACTTGTCTTCCTTCTCAGCCGGCCACTTGGGGAGGTACGTTTTGCCGCGCGCCTTGACCGCTGTCGATCCGGACATCAGATCTTCGCAGAGCTGCCTTGCTGCCTGAGCTGCTTTGTATTCGTCTCGCTTGTAATCGGGGCGGCTCTTTGTATCGGCGTCTCCGTTACCTGCCGGGATGATCGTCAAGCTATCCGCCGAAGCGGATCCGCCGTTACCTGTATATGGGGTCGTCATGGGATTGTCGTTTCGGTTGGGTTAGCCGATTGAGTAGTCGGAGATTGACATTCTGTTGCCGCCGGATACCGGGAAGCGGTAGTTCACGTAGTAGCCCAGGGCGTCACTGATATGTGTCAGCTTGGGATCGATCTTCTTGTCGATCTCACCCGATCCCCCGTCCAGCGTTCTCACGCCTTCCAGGTCGCGAACGACGTGCGGTGCAGTTGATGGATCGACCATCATCCGAATCGTGCCGTCGATCGAACAGGTGCGCGAGTTCATCGCGTTCACCCTTGCACGTTCTGCCGGGTTGCTGTTGGGGACGTAGAACGAAACTCTGTCACCAAATCCCTTGAGTCCCTGAGCGGAATCGCCACCCGTGAGAACCTTTCTCGCCAGATCCCAGTCCGATCCCTCGACCTTGGCCGTTCCACGTGCCCCACCCGTTGCGTCACCGTAGACCTGTACGCCAGCCTCGTGGTCTCGCCAGTCGGACAGAATCTTCCGGCAGACTGCGGGAGTGTTGGAATTGTTCTCTATCCACACTTCACCGATCACAGCCGTCCCGATCAGTCCATTCGGGAATGGTAATTCCTGCGCGATCGCAGCCACGCCCGGAGCGACGTTGAAGTCGAGGCAGACGATGAGTGGTTGGCTCGGATTGTACCGATCACGGAGACGCGCTTTGTTCGCGTCGGTGAACTGGTAGTAGACACGGCCCACGAAGTTGACGAACGAGGCTTCGTATTCCTGATCGTACGTGAGCGGGTCCAGATCACGCTTGGCCGCGGCGATCTCCTTGGCCGGCAAGATGTCGGCACTCTTCCACGTGTAAGCTCCCCATTCACTTTCCGGCCCGCGCTCCAACATCTCGGCCTGCGCCTTCGTGAACGTCTCGTAGTAATGGTTTCGTCCCTCCGGCACTCCTATCAGATCACACCAACCATTCCGATCAGAAAGCGCGGGGCGGACGTTCTCGCCCCACGCCTTTGCCTTCATGTTCGCATACTCGTCCAAGATGCCGCCGTCCCACGGTGATCCTTCAATGCGCTCGGGTTTGTCGAGTCCAACGACTGAGATTTCGCTACCCGTAACGAGTCGGATGGTGAGCTCCGTTTCCGACGGTGACCCCATCCAAAACTGTTTCGTCATCGCCTTCAAGTCGGCCCAGTAGATTCGCTTCGCTTGATCTCTGGTCGGCGCGGCCGCGAAGAATCGTGGCGTCTGATCGTGCGCGATGAGCTCGAGACGCAAGGCTCTTCGGATCAGCTTCCGCTTGGCTCGCTCCGTTTTCCCTGATCGTCTTCCAGCCGGCACAACGTTGAAGCGGTGCGGACTTGTGGCGTAGGCCAGCTGAACAGGATGGGCACGTAGCGGCGTCCACCTTCGGGGGAGGGTAGTGTCGATGACCGCGACAGTAGCCGTCATGCTGCCTGATCCAATCCGTCGGCTTCGTCCATCTTCCGCATCTCTTCCCGCACCTGTCTCGCAACCTCGGCGGGATCAACGGACGATTCCTTCTCCTTGTAGAAGCCCAACAGCTTGGCGACTTCGGAGCGTGCGTCCTGCTGCGAGTGCATCTTGATCTCGATGCCGTCCTTCGTTTGCTTGACGCCGGCGTAGAGCAGACGGGCCGCGGGCGAGAGGTTCCGCGTGTCGTGCAGGAAGACTTCTCCGTCTCCCATTCCGTTGCATTCCGGGCAATCGTCACGGGGCGGCTTCCTCCGGTCGAACCCTTCGCCCCCCTGCCGGTCGAACACTTCCTTGCTGTTCTTGGTCTGCTTCGCTTCCCAGATCCGGAAAGCCCGCGTCATTTCAGCATGGGTGAACTGATATTCGAAGTTGATCCCGTAGCAATGACGGCAACACACGCGCCTGAATTGGATCAGCTCGTTGGGGTCAGCATTCGCAAGTTCCCAGTTCTGGCGTACAAGCGCGTCGGCTGTGATCTCGAGACGCTCGGCTCTTTTGGCTTGCGCGGCCTGAATGGCCGATGCGATTTGAGGTTTTGTGAGGTTTTCAGCGCCGATCGCTGCAGCTGTTCTCGTGCTGTATCCCGCGCGGATGGCTGCCTGCGTGGCGCTCATATCGATCAAGTACTCAGCGACGAACGCGGCCTGCTTCCCCGTCAACGGACGTTCGGGCCGTTCGGGCTCCTTGGCCTTTGCCACCTTACCCGATCCTCTCGATCACGATGTCGAGTCTTGGACGGGCGCGATCTACCGGCCCACGGATCCAGTGTACGTCGTCTATCTGGGAGTCATCTTCGTAGGCTGCGTCGATCAGGGAGTCGTGTGTGAGTTTTTCCCAGTTCGATATATCGCGCGCTTTGTCGCGGTCAGGCTCGTAGACTGTGGCCGTGATGCGGATTCGACCGTTCACTCGCTTGCGGAGACACTGGAACTGGGCGAGTTGGTGGGCGCTGTCCTTGGCCTTCCGGTATTTGGAGGTCAGGATCATCCGTCCACCAATGACGCCGTACTTCTCATTGTCGCTGACAAGTACGGGCCACGGTAGTGATACAGTCAGTCGATCACACGCATCCGTTGACTGGTTAACGTGTGGTTCTGCGGTTCTCGCACCCATACAGGGGAGTATGGGAACCTGTATGGGTGGAGTTCAAGATGCGGAGCAAGTTGGTGGAGAGAATCTTTCCGCTACTCTTTCAGCGGATCGTCGAACTGAACGACGACCACTCCGTTGGGGAGGTTGCCGGCGACTGTTCCCGGCTTGCCGTCTATCACGACGCGCGTACCGATGGGCGTCGAGAATACTTCGCGAATCATCTCATATCTCCAACTGCTGTCAGGAGCCTCAATCGGGCCAAGTGAGTGTACGCGGGGCCGCGTGACGGGGCAGACGATCACATGTTCGTCAGTCATCTCTCTGGCGGTAGAAGGGCAGCGAGCTTGGCGGTAAGGCGGTCAAGCTCAAGGGCGTCTTCATCGCCGCTGCCGTATTCGGCCCGAATGGCCGACGCGGCGCACTCCATGACATAGACATCCTTTCGCGTGATCTTGTACGACGACGTATCGGGAAGGGCTGCATTCGCCAGCGCGATGATGATGGCGAGGTGTGCGGCGCTATCGTGCGAGGAGGCATCGTCAGACCCGCGGTTGTCAATCGTGAGACCCATTACTGGGTCTATGGCTGCGGAGAAGCCATCCATGCCATACTGCGTTCCGCGTTGCGCGGATTTCCGCCTCCATTCGTCCGCCGAGAGCGCCGGCTTGATCTCGTCAGTCATCCTTTAATTCTATCCTCTGAATTGGAATCGGGGAATCCGTCGACATGCTGCAAGCATTTGCGGCGCAATAGCTTAACCCCGGTTTGAGGGGTTAAAACGCCCATTTCGTCGACCTTCTGCAGGTCAGTCATTGTCTCTGGTATCAGGGGATGGAGAGAGGGCGGCGCGCAGTTGCGCTTCGGCGCTCAATGCACGACGCCGCCAATCGCCGTACCACCCGATCCGGTCGGCGACTTCTTCGCAAGTGTAGACGCGACCTTCAGCGACAGCGCTGGCGTGGACATCCGCGTGGGCGCGTTCTGCAATTCGGAGCAATTCCGGATCGCGGATCAATTCGAGCGTTAGGCTGCTCACGTAGTATCCCCCTCAATCTCTGATCCGAGTAGACGAGAGATCGCGGCGTCACGCTTCCGAGCGCACGGAGGGCAGAGCAGGAGATGCGTTCCACGACTTGCGTGATTGCGCTCCCAGTCGCCGCACTTGATTGACTTTCCCATCCAGTAACCCCCGCCACCGCACCCCTTAACTGCTTCCCGGAGTGCATCGAGGGCAGCCTTATCGACCGCGCGTTGCAGGTTAGCGGCGTTTACAATGAGCGCCGCGACTGCCGCGACTGCATCGGGCCCTGTCGAGAGTCCGTAAAGTCCGAGATCAGTCACGGCGGCGAGCACGAGCTTGCGTGTCGCGGTGGGCCCTTCGCCTGCTGTGTTATCTGACACTATTTGCAATCCTCCATTTCGCGGTAGCTCCGGATCATCGCGACCACATCGCCGCTCACGGCTGCCCGATCTGCGCGCTGTAGGACGCCCTCGATCATCATCGCGCCGAACACACCGACGCCACCGGGAAGCGCCTTGTAGGTTGCGAGCAGCTCGCGGGTGCGGGCCTGCATCTTGGGAAAGTCCTCACCGAGCGTCATCGCATTTCCGGCCATTTCTTCGCCTGCTGTGTTATCGGACACTGGACGGAACCTCAACAAGCACGTAGCCGCAGCGACGGATGTACTCAAGGCCTGCGCTCGGGTTGCCGGGATTCCCCTCCGCGCAACTATCTGCGGCTCTGTTCCGCTCATCACGGATCTGATGCAGCGAGTTCGCGAGCTTGATCCTGTTGCGGCCACCGATAAACGCAAGCCACGCCCCGAGACGGACGCCGTTGGTCTGGAATGACGCGGGCTGTCCGTCCAGTGTGTGCATGTACATCGTGCGAGTCTTAGCCATTTGTCTTACCCTGGTTGGAAGATGGGAATTGAGCCGCGTCGATTGCATCGCGGAGCGCGCGTTGCGGATCACCGCAGAACGGGACCTTGACCCAACCGAATGCCGCATCTCTGCACAGCGTTTCCGGTGTCAAATCTCCAGCCACGAGACCGGCGTGCGATTCCAGCCATTCGATTCGTGCGGTATCGCGTTCTGCGCTCTCTAGACGGGAGCGGAGGCCTGCCAACTCAGACGCGACCTCACCCAATTCATCGGTCAGTTGTGTGATTAGCGGCTCGAACCAAGCTGCTACGTCCTCGCGGTACATTCGCTTGTCAAGCATTGCTTCCTCCCTCCTGGTTACGGGCTGCGAACTCTGCCATTGCGTCGTCAATTGCTTCGCGGAGTGTATTGCCATCACCGATCGCGCCTGAAATCATCGTACTGTCCGACTCGATAGACCACGCCGGAGAGCCAGTCTCGCCCCAATTCAGCGCGCCATGCTCCGTCCGCTCCAACCAGTCCAGCCGCTTCCTATCCGCCTCTGCACTCTCCACCTGCAACGTGAGCCGGGTAATCTCTGATTCGGCGGTTGAGAGGGCAGAGAGGATGGTGCGGATGGAATTGCTGAGCGGCAGATAACCATTCCATCCTGCGATGTCCGTCAATTCAGCCTTCGCAGCTTCTACCTGTTCAGCCGTGTACTCTGGCGTGGGTGTGGTCATGTGATGATCCCCTGTTCGCGGAGCGTGCGGAGTGCGTGCGCCGTACCACCAGCCCAATCCTCGCAATGCGCGGTGCGGATAATCGTCATGTATTCGCATTCCTCGGCGATGCCGACGACTGCGGTGCTTCCAGAGTCGCCGTAATTCGCGACCCACATTGGCGTCTCGCGAGTCATGCGATACGTGCCGCCCTTGTAACCTTCGAACGTCGATCGGTTAGCTGCGCGCAGCACGGATACCAAATCGGCCACGGTCAGCATCTTCGTGTCGCTGAACTCTGCGAACCCGATCGCCAGATGGTCGTAATATCCTCGATAGCTATCGACCCCCGTTGGCACCATCCCGCAGAAGTCGAAGCGCACGTCCTGATCCTGCGGACGCTGCTCCAATAGGTCTGTCAATTCCCCCAGCGTGATCGGCTGCGTGTTCATGGCTTAGTCTCCGGTGATGGAAATGATGCAGACGGCGGAGCTTCGGCATCACGCCTTGCAATCTCACGCTCGACCGCCTCGTATAGGTCTAATGCATCCCGAGCAAACATGATGTTAATGCCGCCATACTCTGCTGCTGCATGCATTGCGACCGCCATCATCGACACGGTGTGCTGCTTATCGGTCACGGCTTGACCTCTCTGGTGAGAGTGATGCACGGGGATGTTCTCGGTCGAGCGCTTCGACCTGGGCCACGGCAAGAGCGGCAATCTTCACGAGCGCGTCACGCCGCATGGCCTGATTAGAGCCGGACACGGTCACGCTTGCACGATGCTCGAACTTCTGCCGGTAGTCACGCCAATCCGAGATGATGTGCCGGTCGTCGTGTTCCGGCCCACCCCATTGCGCATCCTGCCGCGCACGTTCGGCTCGAATGTCGGCGTATACTCCTTCATCCGGCAGGCGTTCGCCGGGCGAGCCGATTGAGATAAGCACTTCGCCGACCTCTGGCTCGTGCTGCGCGAGTTTGGAAAGCCCCATCGTCTGCATCCACGGTCGTTCGCTCTCCACCTGCAACGTGAGCCGCCGGATCTCTGCGAGGACGGTACGAATGTCGTCCCGCGATATGTGTGTGGGATGCCAGCATTCGGCGGGCTCCGTGATGATTGCGGTCAACCCCTCAACAACTTCCGCTACCTGTTCAGCCGTGTACTCTGGCGCGTGGGGGTCAGCCGACATCGTTCCTCCATCCCGCCGGACGAGGTGGATCAGGCGGCCCGGGCGGAGTGTCGGGTAACTGACGCGCGTAGTACAGGCGTTGATTGCACACGAAGCAGTACTGGATTTTGCCGGTCAGCGCATCGATGTGCCCGCATGCAGTAGTGTTGTAGGCCAGCGGCGTGCCGCATCCGCGTTCAGCGCCTGCGATAGCCTCGGACTTGAAACTCATGGCTTCCCCTCCGGTGATGTACGGGATGCGAGATTGGCCGTCGTGTCGGGCAACACCGGCCACGCGCGCCGCAGTTCTTCGATCTGCTCAACAACCTCTCGCGCTGCCGATCCGTACCCGATTGCGTGGCCAGCGCCACCGCTGCTTTGCGTGCGGACAGCGCCGCGCATCAGATCATCCGTGTGGCTGGCAACCTTCTCAGCAATTGAGATACAGGCGTCGTAGGTGCGACCGGCGATTGCATCCCGTTCCCGCTGTGCTTTGTCGAGGGCGTCTGCGAGCTTGACTATTACCACGTGATGCCTAGGGGTCCAGTGTGGCGCCCCCTTCCATGACTCAACAACGCCGCGCGCCTCCGCGATTAGCTCGTGCACGTCCGGCATCTCGTCTGCCTTACCTGCTATCGGTGCGGGAGATTGCCCGCTCAGCATGGTGCGCATCCGATCGAACGTCGGGCGCGCTGCCTCGCGGCATTGCTTGTTGAGGGCTTCGGTTCCTTCGCTGTCGCTCATTGTTCGCTCTGGTTAGGTGTGGATGGGGCATCTCCTCTCGCACGGATAGCAGCGGTGAGTACATCGCATAAATCCCATGCGGCCCTGAGTCTAGCGCCGTCATCGTTGTCGCCCGCCTGCATCGCGTCGATAAACTCATCGAGTCCGTTCCACTGGTTGTCCCGCTCTGCCTGTACCGCAGCTTTGATCTGTGCAGGGATGGAGGATAGCTGGTCGAGTAGAAACCCAATGTCGGACGGAGCGTTGGCGATGAATGCCTGATCTTCACCAGGCTGATGGTCGCCGGTCTGATGATCGAAATTCACCGTACAGATCGTCCCGCCCGAGCCGAGATGCCACACGCAAGCGTCGTCAGTTTCGACCTCCCACGGTCCCGGCGTGATCCCCGCAAGCCGATTCCGTATCTCTTCGATTCGCTGCTCTACTGCTTTGGTATCAGACATGAGAGGGAGCCTCGGGAATTGGTTCTGAGAGAAAGGCGATGCTTATCGAGATGATGACGTTGTGATCTTTGCCGCAGCTCCCGCACGTAACCGTCGTGCTGTCGCCGTCCATCTTCAATTCGCGGAGATAATCGCAGTTGTCGTAATCGACGTCGCCGCAGTAGGGACAAACGATCTGATCCTCGTACTCTGGCACTTTTGCTCTGGTATCTGTCTCTAGATGTGAGGTCATGGGTTGATTGAGGTATAAGTACTGCTGCAAGATTCATACTGTGAACACTGCGCTTTCTATGCTGCGTGTTTCCTGTTCGTGTGTCGTGTTGGATGGTTCAACATCTCGATCTCTTCGTGATGCGGCTTGCAGAGTACTTGCAAATCTTCCGGCAATTCGCTGCCTCCAAAACGCGCATACGTTTTGTGGTGAACAGTCAGATAGTGACGCACGGGGCAGCGCATGATACCGGACTCTCCGTTCGCCTTCGTGTACTCGCACTGATGGCCCGCTCTCTCGATTGCTGCGATGCGGATCACCTTCCACTCTGCCGACTGCATGTACTTGGCGTAGCGCGCTCTCCGCTCTTTCTTCCGTCTGGGATTGTGGCCCAACGGCTTCCCGCGTGGTTTCTTCCACGGATCTTTCACGGAGAGCTTCGCCTTCCGCTTCTTGAAGCCGGTACGCTTTAGCGGCGTGCGCTTCATGCCGCCTCTTGACGCTCAGATGTTGCCTCTGCTACTGGCCCGATCGACGGCACCTGTACGTCGAATACGTCATCGAAATCGAGACTGGTCAGAGTCCAGACAATCGAGGTTCCCGAATCTCTCTGTGATACGTCCTTCACAAGTGACGCACCGTAGAGCCTTCGTATTCTGGACTTGACTACCGAGAGTGCCAGTCCGGAATGGCGCGCTACGTCTTGCAACGTCGCCTCTTCCAACGTCCTCAAACTCTCGTACACGATGCGAAGCGTGACCGCTGACGGGTGGGAGATTTTCTTCTTCTTCGCTCCGTACACCAAGCACGGAACACCACGAACCTGAAACTCCGGCAGTACTCTTACTCCCGCTGCCCGAGCCGCCAGTGCGTACGCTCTTCGGTTCAACTCAGCCATTTGTCCCGCTGATCCGTCGCACGCGTAACAGAATTGCTCGACCGGAATCCCTGACTCGTTGGAGACCTGTTTCAATGCCTCCATGATGTGATCCGGTCCATGCCGTTCGCAGTCCGCTAATTCTCCCGATTCTTCCGATCCGCATTCGGTATTGCATTCGTTGTTGCATTCCGATTGAGCAATGAGTGCCAGTACGTACTGATCTGTGATCTGTATCATGCTGCCGCCTTCTCCTTGTTCATCCCGCGCATATTACGCGGTGATTCATGAGGAATACCGAGCAACGCCCTGGTCAGATACACGACGCGATCCCATCGCTTGTCGATCATGTTCCACGTACTCGATAACGTCCCGGTTTCTTCCTCGACCATTCGCGTCATCGCGTCGTATGGCGTTACCTCACCATGCGCCACCTTGAACGCGTTGATGCTCGCTTCATGCTTCGACTCTGCGAGTCTGGCCCTGACGTTGAGCCACATCTGATGTTGCCGTTCTCTCTTCTCTTGCCGCGCCTTGGCGTTCTGCCATTGCAGCTTTCGTCTGGCGAGTATCAAAGCGTGCGAGCAATCCTTGCAGCGCGTCTTTTTTCGGCGTGCTGAATTCGGCTTTGCGCAGTCGATACACGGATAGTTCCGCGGTATGTCGTTTGGACGCTTCGCTCTCGGTGATCCGATTACGTTTGCGCTCACAAGAGCTCCCGGTTGCGATCCTGATTTGCGAGTCGTTCCCGCATCCGTTGATGAGCTTTGTCGCTACCCAATAGCTGGAAGTCGGGATACATCTTGAGCTTTGCGACGAATGGGGCCGTTCTTCTGCACGCGGCGAAGTTGACCTCAAGGATCGGTGAAGCCATCGGGTTGTAGAGCATGTCGTTGTAGAGCAGGATCGCGAAATCGGCGTCCTGTATCGGGCCTGACGCTCCCTGCGCGTCACCTTTCTGCGGGCGCTTGTCGTCCCGCTTGTCGATCTCCTTGAAGTTGCATTGGAAGGGCGCGAACAGGACGACGTTCAATCTTTTCGCCAGCCCCTTTAGCGCTCTCGTAACGGTGTTGATTTCCTCGTCACCGCGCCGTCCGCGGAGTCCAGCTTGTACGAGTTGGATGTAGTCCACGATCAGAAACGAGAGCGACGGGATTCGTGACTTGAGATCCGTGCAACGTGTAAGAACATCACTCAGCTCGGGATACGATTCATCGTCGATGTGGAGACGATCTTCGATCAGATTGCCCGACACGAGGAAGCGTTTCCACTCGTCCGTTACGAGCGAACCCCTCGCGATGGAACTGATCGGGATCGTCGCATCCGCCGAGATCAATCTTTCGATTTGCTGGTCACGCCCGATTTCAGCGGAGACCTTGCCGCCGATCTCACCCGAACGAATGAGGTTCAACGCGAAGTTGTCGACCAGTGCCGTTTTCCACCCTTTGGGAACCGCCCCCACGGTCACGAACTCGCTCGGACGGAACCCTTGTGTCACATCGTCAATTTCAGGGAAACCGGTTGCCAGTCCCGGAACGCGCCCCTCGCTCGTCGCCACTCCGCGGAGATGGATCGCATCGGCTACGCGGTCGATGTCGGCCCGACTCACCACTCGGAACCCCTGCTCGCCGTCGTCAACCGCGATTGGTAGCGTGTCGGCCTGCAACTGTCTCGCTATCTCGTCAGGCTCCGCATCTTCCCGCATAGCCATCATCCGGGCAGTGTCGGCAGCCTTGATCAGCTGCCGGCGTTGCGCGTGACGGTGGACGATCTTGGCGTGATGTTCGACGTTTGCTGCACTCGGTACGACTTCGATCAGGTACGCCAGGTATTCCCGCCCTCCCGTCGCTTCCAGCGTTCCCGACCGCTCGAGCTCGGCGACGATCGTCAACGGATCGACTGCAATATCCTTCGCGTGGAGCGTCAACATCGCGTCGAACATTCTCTTGTGCGCGGCGTTGAAAAACGCATCCCTGTCCAAGGTCTTTGAGACCGATGGGATCACATCCGGATCGCAGAGCATCGCCGATAACACGGCCTGTTCGGCGATTTCGGAATACGGGAGTGCTGTATCGGGTCGAGTTGCTACCGGGTGGGAGCTTGGGATGTGGGCAATAACGCTCGTCATGCTGCCACCCCAGGCGCGTCCTGAAGCAGTTTCGCAACCCTCTCCTCGTACCGGGCCGACTCGCCCTGCTTCATGCCTCGTAGCGTCATCCACGGGGCCACAATCCGCAGCTCTCGCTTGACTCTCTCGGGGTCTTTGATCTTGTGCTCGGCTGCCAGCTCATCAATTCGTGCGTCGTGCTGCTCGATCGGCAAAACCTGCGAGAATCCGTGTTCGACGTAGAACCTGATCAGACGGGCGGCGTAGGCTGTGGGATTCTGCGCCTTTGCATCACGGCTGGCACCCCCGAACGTCGCGGTGAACTTGGGTAGCGAGAGGAATTGCGGTTTGGTGGCGCGGAGGTACACGCCCAATTCGGCGGCAACCCGCTCGATGCCGAACTTGTCGACGATCGATGACAGCATCTTGGCTGCACCCGTTGGGGCTTTCGCTTCGGGAAACACTTCGGCCCATACCCGATTGATCTCTGCCATCCACGGCGCGGGCTTGCCCCGCGTCCGTCCCGAAGGGGTAGGGGTTTGTTGTTTGTTCTTAGTTGGTAATGGAGTAGGTAACGGAATGCTTTCGTTCGGCTTTACGTCGGCTTTGCCGATTGAAAGCTCCGGCTTTTCCGAATTAAAGCCGCCGCTTTCCGTTTCATTACCTACGGCTTTCGCCGGACGGCCTCCTTTCTTGCCGTTCTCGGACATCTTCTGGCGGTATTCTTCCTGCTTGGCGCGCTCTTTTTCGAGGCGTTCGTTGAACCATCGGCCATCCCTGCAAGCGAAGCATTCTTGCACTACGGGCCATGCACGGACCAGAACCGATTTCTTCACGCGACACCAACGTGCGAGCGTCTCGATTTCGTACAAAAATCCGTGCTGATTCCAATCCAAACACAGCAACCAGATGTAAACGTGCGTCTGTTCAGGCGTCATAAGCCCCGGCTTTCCGCCCATGTAGTCATCGGGGTAAAACTGGAAAGCGGGAGACTTCACGCAGCCATGACCTCGCGCTCGACGCTGTAATTTGCCGCGACTATCGCTGCAGCCATGTCCGGGCAAACGCTATTGCCGATCATCCGGACCTGCGCCGTCTTGTTCATCGCGACACGGTCGCCTGTGTTCGGATCGATCCCGTATTCGAGGATGTATGCGTCGTTAAAGCCTTGCGCGCGGGCGAGTTCGCGCGGCACCAACATCCTCATCCCGATGTCGGTGATGACGTATTCCGCGCCTTCGACCGTCACCAGCCCAAACCGCTCCTTGCTCGTCACTGTGCGCATTGGATCGAACAGCGTCGCGCCCTCTTTTTCATTGCCGTAATAAACAGCGAGGAAGGCCGCTACCTCGCGTGTGTGGCCCGGAACGCCGCCGTCTTCGAGACGCCGAGCGTTGCCGCGATCGCCTGATACGTCAGGCCCCGCGTGCGCAGACCCTTCGCTCTCCGCGCGATTGCGGCGGGAATGTTCGTGCGTGAACGCAGCCCGGTTCTGTATGCGTGGAGCTGATTCTCGCTCCGCGTGACCAGTTCCAGGTTCGCCGGAGAGTTGTCTGTCTTCACTCCGTTCCGATGATTGGGCTCCATACCGTCCGGAATCGGACCGCGCAGGATCGTCCACACAAGGCGGTGCGCCCATACGAGATGCTGCCGGGAGTCCAGACAGACCTTGACGAGCAGATACCCGCTCTTCGCGCGCGTCTCGACTCGCCTCGGTGCTGCGAGTGACATGGTGTTCATGTTCCGGAGTTTCCATACGGTGCCGTCCGGTCGCACCTCGATCACGCCCATCCTGACAAGAGTCAGCGCGGCTTCCATCGCTTCCATGTGTGTGCTCCAGTGTTGCTGTAACGAGTGAGTGATGATCGACTGATGTGACAGTGGCCATCGGCAAGTCGAGTTGTGATCCCACCACGCCGGTGTAATGTTTCGCGAGGAATGCAGCCACCAGCGCGTGCTTGCCGCCGCCACCAACTACGGTCCCGAGCGGTTGGTGCAGGTCGAGCGAGCGCGGCGACTGGCCCGCTCCGTTGTTCCGGTGCTTGTCCTCGCCGTATCCGGTCTGGATCAGCGTCGGCGCGATGAGCGCTCTTTCGCCGCGGTGCGCCCCCGTGATGGTCGACATCGGGGCTTCGAGCGATTCAATGCGGTCCGACCCGTGATGCGTCAGCGGGACGGCGTAGGGTGTGACGACCATATGGTGCCCGCCAGTCGTGACGGTGGGCAATGGATCCGTAATGCTCGTTGCTGCGTGGCCGCTCGTATTCACCACGATGAAGGGGCGCGGCGATTCGATCACATACCGGCGGATGCCACGCGCGATGCGCCGGAGCGTGTTCTCCGCGAGTGGCTTCTTGCGCTCGAATATCGACGGACACGGAATCGACCAGTCGATGCACTCGGCTGCGGTGCGCCACGGGAGCGCGCGGCCCTTGCCATGCGTCGGCTTGGGCCACACGATCGGCTGACCGTCGCGACGGGCAATGAGGAACAAACGCTTCCGGATCGTCGGCGCACCGTAGTCGCAGGCCCTCAGCTCGCGATGCTCGACGACGTAACCGAGCCGGCGAAGTCTTGCGGTAAAGCGGCGGAACGTATCACCACGACGCAACTTGTCCGGCATCCCATCAGGGCCGAGTGGCCCCCACGTCTGGAATTCCTCGACGTTCTCCAACACGATCACGCGCGGACGCACGGCCTTCGCCCACCGACAGGCGACCCACGCCAGGCCGCGAATCTTCTTGGATACAGGCTTGCCGCCCTTGGCCTTGCTGAAATGCTTGCAGTCTGGTGACAGCCACATGAGGCCTACCGGACGACCCGCGCATGCTTCGACGGGATCGACGGCCCAGACATTCTCGCAGTAGTGCTTCGAGTCCGGATGGTTCGCCGCATAAAGCGCGATTGCTTCGAGATCGTGATTGATCGCGATGTCCGGAGAGCGGCCTGTTGCCATTTCGATGCCGAGCGACGCGCCGCCACCACCGGCGAACGAGTCGACAATGATCTCGCGGGTCATGCTGCCACCTTCCTGATTCCAGCATCCGTTACAGCGCTCAACAAGAGCGAAAGCATATCATTCCCGGCATATGTTCCCTTGGGTGATACCAACGTCGTTTCCTTGCTCGGATAGGTGATCAATGCTGTTCCTGGTACCGAGAGCAACGCGATGATGTCGTCCAGCAGGATCATCGGCGCGGCTTCCGGTACCATCGGTGGCGCGGTGTACGGCGCGGGAATCTTCGGCTCGCGATGCGTCGGCAGTAGCGCGACCTTCGGCGCCGGGATCTCGATCGGCTTCGGCCATTCGAACTTCCGCCGCGCGCTTCGATATTCCGGCACCTTGTCGCCGAATTGCGCACACGCCAAGCGCTGAAGCCCTGGCGGGGCCAGCTCTTCGATCGTCATGCCTTCGTCGCCCGGTGCGTCCACGACCGGTGCCGCTGCCACGGGGCGAACCTTGCGAGGTCGTCCGGGTCCACGCTTGACGGTCGGCGCGAAGGGCTTGTACTCGATCTTCTTCCGAGGCACCGCCGTCTGATGCAACGGATGGACGCAATGCGGGGTGGTGCAACTCGTCCGAATGTTCGCACCGTCTGGTACTTCGCATCGGTGATACAGGATCCACGCAAGCCGGCCAGCGCCGATCAGTACCGACCCCATCGTAAAGAGCCCCATATCCTTGTTGATGAGTCCCGCCCACTTCCAACACGCGTTCGGATCATCCGGGGATGGCTGCTCCAACTTCGATAGGAACTTGTCCAGGACGCTCCGATCTACCGTGCGCGGGCCGTGAGCCTTACGAAGGGTCGCGGTGAATGGCATGAACCCAGCGAATGCGTTTCCGTATCCAGTATCAGGGATATTAGAGATCATGCTGCACTCTCGGACTGCGAAAACAGATCGGTTGCCCGATGCTCGCATGCGTTCGCGAGATTCCGTGCAGCCTGCCCGAAGTACGAACCTTTCAACTCGATCCCGAGGAAGCGCCGGCCTTCTTCCAACGCGACAACGCCCTCCGATCCGATGCCCGCGAACGGAGATAGAACAACGTCGCCCGGATTCGACCACAGCATCAACGCGCGCCGGATCACTTCTAGTTGCAGCGGGCAGATGTGCCGTTCGTCTGCGTTCTCTCTGGCGCTCCGGTATTGGAGTGTGTCTTGTGGGTCAATGTCCATCCAGACCGGACTCGCGTAACGCTGCCAGAGCGACACGGGGAATTCTTCCGGCGTGTGGCTGATTGGTTCCGCGTTCTCGCCCGGCTTCCGCATCGTCACCAGATAGTCCGCGATGCCCTGGCGGGACATTGACGAATCTTTCCGGATCGTCTTGTGCAAGAGCCCAAGCGCTTTCGTGCGCTGCATTGCGGTTACCGGGTCTTTCCAGATCGCCACTTCGGAGTGGTATACGAACCCCACTCCCTGAAACGACTTGATTAGCTGGCCCCGGAAATCCGTCAGTCCGATCACGCCATCCCGCGCCTTGCTCGTGGGCAGGTTCATGCAATGGAACGACACGAGTCTGCCCGGCTTCAGGACGCGATACAGCTCCTTTATCACGAACGCGAAGTGCGCGAAGAACGTCCCGTGATCCAGACAGTTCCCCAGGTCTCTATCACTCGCCGAATACGTGTAGAGTGACGCGAAGGGGGGCGAGAATATCGAGAAATCGACCGATGCGTCGGGCTGCTCTCGCAACACTTCCACGCAATCGCCGCGGTAGAGCGTCCATCGGTCGCCGCGTTCGTCCTGCTTCACGTCGCGCACGTATTCGTCAGACGTTCGGACTGATCCCTGTATCGCTTCACGCGATAACTGGCGGGTGTGTTCCAGCATCGACGTTGCCATTCGTTCGGCGTCCGCCTCCTTGCGCCTAATGTTGGCGACTACGGCCCCTTCCGTCTCGGCTGTGATGCAATGCACCGTGACGGGTTCGGTCTGACCGAAGCGCCAGCAACGACGGACGGCTTGGTAATACTGTTCCCATGAATCGGAGAGGCCCACAAAGGCCATCTGGTGGCAATGCTGCCAGTTCATTCCGAACCCGCAGATTGAGGGCTTGCTTATCAGAACGCGGATGTCACCCCGCGCGAATGCCAGCATCGCAAACTCTTTCTTGTCGGCTGGATCTGATCCCGTGACTTCGACGGCATCCGGTATCGCTTTCGTGAGCGCTTGACTCTCGCTGTTCAACTGGCACCAGATGATCCATGATCCAGGTGTGTTGTTTACCAGTTCGGCACAAGCGTCTACGCGCTCGGATATTGATGCGCGGCGGGCTTTGATCCTCTCCTGTAGCGTGGATGCCGGGGTCGCGAATAGCTCGCCATCAGACGGTGGTGCATCCACAACAACAGAGCGAACGTCGCACGGCGGCAGTTCGTAACCTTCGTCACCATAACCAAGGTCAGAAGGCTTGCGGATCATTACGGCCCATGATGTGATCCACTTCCAGAAGTCGGCTTCCGCGTGACCTTTCAGTCGCCAGTTCTGTGTTTCTCCGCCGTCATGGATGAAGAACGTCGCCAGCATTTCGGCGCGGCTCATGATCCCTAGAAACTCTGCGTGCGTCCCCAACTCCATGAAATCGTTCGGGGCGGGAGTAGCCGTGCAGCACAAACGGTAAGGTGTGTTGCGGAACGCCTCGGTCAGCATCGTCCGCGTCGCGCCGTCGAACGATTTCAGGATCGAGGATTCGTCCAAGACAACACCGTCGAAGTCCGCAACATCGAACGAATCCAATCGCTCGTAATTCGTGACGGTAATGCCGTCCTGTATCTCGCTCGCGTTCCGTGCGTAATGCGCGGTAATGCCGAAGCCGGGAGCCTGCGCTACTGTCTGTTGAGCAACAGCAAGGGGCGCCAGCACCAAGACGCGCCCTTCTGTGGCTGCCATGATCTGACGCGCCCATTCGAGCTGGATCGGCGTCTTGCCCAATCCGCAATCGGCGAACACGGCAGCGCGCCCACGACGCAACGCCCACGACGTTATGTCAGCCTGAAACGGAAACAGTGGAGCGGTGAAGTCTGATACTGAATCGAGGCCGGTAGCGGGACACGCCGGCACCTTCGATGCGAGGAAGTCAGCGTAATCGAGTGTAGCGCTCATGTCGCACTTCCTGACAGTCTCGCCGGCTGCGTCAGATGATCAGAACACACCCCACGATCAACGCTTTTTGCTCTTTCACTCTGTACGTGTCTTAGATGTGATTGAGCGTTATCGAATGCTATTCTTGCATCCAATAGTTGAGGGGATAGTTGATCGTAGGGAAGGGATGTTACGAGCTGATTGAGATCAGCGTGTGTGATGGATGCAGCCTGTTTTGCTGCGATCCATGCTGCGTCATCAGATGAGGGAATCGGGAAGGGGCCTTTCATTCGTTCACCTCGATGTACAGGCGTTCGATGAACTTCCCGGCCATGATCGCGAGGCCGCGGCGTGTGCGGCTTACGTCTTCCCGCAGCGTATACTCGACGCCGTCGATGATCGCGCGATAGTGCGAGGCTTGAGTTTGCGTTTCGTCCTCAAAACCCTGCGAGTAGACGTCCACGTAGCCGTGGCGGGTGGCGACCACGCCGTCGTAGTACCGGCTTCCCCGCTCGCCGTGGATGCTGATCCGGCCGATTGATGAGTTGATCGTCTGGCGCCAGTCGTAGGCGCCGTGCTGTCCGCGCTTCATACTGTCACCGCCGATGATGGAAAGGACGGCGCGTCAACAGGAAGGGTTGTGCTGTCAGGGTCAAGCGGCATGATCGCAATGATCCACGAGCCGTCCTTTCCTTCGATCCATCCAGCGGTCCGCGGGCCAGCCTGCCGCCACGTTGCCCGCGCAAACCGCGCGTCAGTAACGGGGAAGTCGTGGAGGACGCGGCGAAGAAGCGCCTTATTGAAGATCCCGTTGAACAGACGCGCTCTCTCTTTGCCACCGTACTGATCAGGTGAGCAGAGCACGCAAGCGACGTATTTCTTGCCCCAGCAGGTCTCGCACTCCGCGTCGTGAAGGTCACCGCATGAGCATTCATGCTCAGCACGGCCCTGACCGTGACAGGCGTGACACGGAACCTTTCTCACGCCCTTGCAGCCCGCGCAAACCTGTCCGATTGGAGCGCACGCGGCGAACTCTCGAAGTGCGCCCATGTCGAGATCGATCGGAGGAACTGCTGGCGCTTGTAATACCTTCGCCCAACTCATCGTCGATGGCGGCAGGCCGAGGTCGGCCTTGACAAGCGCCATGATGTGACCGTTCGTTCCCGCCGTCCACGTCTCGCTCTGGAACTGGACGGAATGCGCACGGTTCAAGTCGTGGTAATCGTCCTCGCTGCACGCTGCGAGAACCCATGCGGGTACAGTCTGTTCGGATGACTCAGCCATTGGAGCCTCTATGGCGAACCGACAGGACTTCGCGCGGAATCCATCGCTGTACCACACGCCGGCGTCGGACGAACACGATAAGGTCTTTCGAGAATCCTGAGGCGAGCACGATGCCTTCCGTCCTCTCCCCGCCGGACAGCCTCGCGCCGTGCGCGTTCGGAACCCAAACCAACTTCGAGTGAGCGGCAGGGCTGGCGGGGCGTTTCGCGAGTCTCTGATGGTGAGTGCTCATGCCCACACCTTCACATTCCCGGCGGCAGTGAGCACGCTACGGAGGAAGAGATGGACTGCTACGAGGATGCGCTTCACGCTGCACCCCCGGACTTGATGACGTTACCGCGGGCCGGGACGCGGAAGCTGCGCTCTAGCCGATACTCATTTGTATGGCTTGCTCCCGCGGACATTCGCAAGGAAGGTACCGCGTTCGACTTGCCGATTGCACTCGGCATTCTGGTCGCGACGGGGCAGATCGATCCCGGCGCCGTGGAGAATCGGATGTTCGTGGGCGAATTGAGTCTGGATGGCGCGGTGCGCAACATACGCGGCGCGCTCTCGGTCGCACGCCACGTCGGCCGCGTTTCGCCGGGATCTGTGCTCGTCGTTCCGCCAGCGAATCACGCCGAGGCCGGTCGCGTCACGAATATTCTGCTGGCCGCGCCGGCGACGTTGCGCGAGTTGGTCCTGCAGCTGCGTTGTGACGAGCTCCTGGTCGCCCGTGCGGCGGAGTCAGCGGAATCTCAGCGTGCGTATGAAGTCGACTTCTCGGATGTCGTGGGTCAGGAAAGCGCGAAGCGCGCGCTGGAAGTTGCGGCTGCAGGCTCGCACAATCTGGTAATGATCGGGCCGCCAGGAGCCGGCAAGACGATGCTCGCGCGTCGTCTTCCGACGATTCTTCCCGATCTCAGCGAGGAAGAAGCGCTCGAAGTGATTGCGATCCATTCGGTTGCTGGGGTGTTGTCGCCTGAGATTACGCTTGGCGCGCGCCCATTTCGTGCGCCGCATCACTCGATATCGGGTGCAGGTCTCATTGGAGGCGGAAGCAGCCCGCGCCCCGGAGAGGTTAGCCTCGCGCACAACGGAGTCCTCTTTCTCGACGAGATGCTGGAGTTTTCGCGCGGGGTGCTGGACGGATTGCGACAGCCGTTGGAGGACGCATCGGTCGTCATCGCACGCGCGGCGATGTCGGTGAGCTTTCCCGCGCGATTCACATTGGTCGGCGCCACCAATCCCTGTCCTTGCGGAAGAGCCGGCGAGCCCGGTCGCAAGTGCAGTTGCGGAGCGGCAGAAGTTGCAAAGTACGCTGCGCGAATGTCGGGTCCGCTCGTCGACAGAATCGACATGCACGTGCCCGTTGGTGCAGTTGCATTGCGTGACCTGAGTGCAGATGCCGAAGGTGGCGATAATTCTGCGGCAATGCGCGACAGGGTCGGTCGTGCGCGCTACGTGCAACGCGCGCGGTACCGGGCGTTGCGTGGCGTCACGTGCAACGCGCACGTTCCCGGACGCTGGCTCGATCGCCACACGCCGATCGACACGGATGCGCGCACTCTGTTGCACTCGGCGGCTTCCGCACTCGATCTGTCGGCACGTGCATATCACCGCGTCCTCAAGGTTGCGCGCACCATCGCAGATCTGAACGGCGACGAGCGAATCGGGCCGCCGCATGTTGCAGAAGCGTTGCGGTACCGACCATCGGTGCGGAAGTGACCGACTCCTCGTCGGGTGATTTTCGGGAGGTGACCGGGACGCTCGCGATGCGAATCAGGGCCGCCACGTTATTCTTCGGGTACGGCATCGGGTGGCCCGTCGCCCACCGTCATTACGAGACACGGAGAAACGATGAACGATACGTCCGCTTCCGATTACTCAGTCCCCGCCGGCGTCGACATCGGCCACACACATCTCAAGGTCGCCGACCTCGATCGCGCCCTGTCGTTCTATCACGGTGTGCTCGGCTTCGACGTAACGCAACGCTACGGGACACAGGCGGCGTTCGTTTCGGCCGGAGGCTATCACCATCACATCGGGCTCAACACGTGGGAGAGCCGTGGCGGTACAGCTCCTCCGCCGGGGCACACCGGGCTTTACCACGTCGCGATCCGGTATCCTACGCAGCGCGATCTGGCGATAGCCGTCAGGCGCGTCATCGATGCGGGGATACCGTTGCAGGGCGCAGCGGACCACGGAGTGAGCGAGGCGATCTATCTGAGCGATCCGGACGGGAATGGGATCGAGCTGTACTGGGATCGTCCGATCGAGGAATGGCCACGATCGGAAGGCGGGTTCCCGCTGATGGGGACAGATCCGCTGGATCTGGATAAGCTGCTGCAAAAGGTGGATTGACTACTCCGGGTTGAAAATGGATTCCCGCGTTGGCGGGAACGACGACTCGTGCCGGAACGTCAAAGCTGCGCAGGGTAGGCGGGGCCACCCGCTACCGGCTAATTTTCGGGATGTTCGGCTGCCTTAGAAGAGTTGGATGCCTCATAGTTCTGGCCGTGATCGTCGCCGCCGGCTACTACTGGTGGACGATAAAAGCCTCTCCTTCGGCCCCCACGCCCGGTGCATGGCACGCGGTGACCGCCGCCGATGCATCGGCAGGCGAGTCCGCTGTCAACGGTCTGAGAGCGAACCAGGGCAAGGTGTTCGCCAATCTCACGCCCGCTCAGGCCGTCGCTTACCTGATCCAGGCGACTGCGAAACAGCTGCCTCCATCGTCGACCGACGTCGGAGCAATGGTCTCGGGCGACCAGCTTCACGTCCGCGCAGTCGTGCCCCTCCGCGAGCTCGGTGCTGATCGCGCTCTCGGTCCGCTCGCGTCGATGCTCAGCGCGCGCGACACCGTCGAGCTGGCGGGCCGCGTCGATCTCATCAAGGCGGGGCTGGCACAGATGCACGTCACAAAGGCGCAGATCCATCAACTCGCAGTGCCAAATGCAATGATTCCAAAGCTCGTGCAACAGATCCGGCACGACGCACCACCGGGAATCGCACCGGATGCATTTCCGATTCCGCTCCCCAGTTACATCGGTGATATTCGAATCGCCGATGGCAAAGTCACGCTCTACAAGAACGTCCAATAATGAAAGTCTTCAAGAACTTCGTCGCTGGTGCATGGGTCGAGCCGTCCACCGGCAAGTATTTCGACAACCGCAATCCCGCTGATCTCAATGATGTGATCGGAAAGTTTCCGCTCTCGAATTCGACCGACGTCGATCGCGCCGTCGCGAGCGCAAAACGCGGATTCGACTTGTGGAAGGCGACTCCTGCACCGCAGCGTGGCGACATCCTGCGCAAGGCAGGCGATCTGCTCGTCGCGCGGAAGGAAGAGATCGCCGACGCGATGACGCGTGAGATGGGCAAGCCGCTCACCGAGACGCGCGGCGACGTCCAGGAAGGCATTGACACCGCCTACTACGCAGCGACGATGGGACGCCAGCTCTCAGGACGCACCGTTCCGTCCGAGCTGCGCAACAAGTGGGCGATGAGCTTCCGCCGTCCGATCGGCGTTGCGGGGCTGATCTGCCCATTCAATTTCCCGATGGCGATCCCCACGTGGAAGATGTTCCCCGCGCTCGTGTGCGGGAACTCGGTGATCTTCAAGCCCGCCGAGGATGTGCCGCACACGGGCACATTGCTCGTCGAGATCCTGCTCGACGCAGGACTTCCACCAGAAGTGATTCAGCTGCTGCACGGGACCGGTGAAGACGTCGGCGCTCCACTGGTCGAGCATCCCGACGTTCCGCTCATCTCGTTCACAGGATCGACCGCGACCGGCAGCATCGTCGGTGCAACCTGCGGGCGCATGCACAAGCGCCTGTCGCTCGAGATGGGCGGCAAGAACGCCCAGATCGTGCTCGACGACGCAGATCTCGATCTTGCACTCGAAGGCGCGCTCTGGGGCGCGTTCGGAACTACGGGCCAGCGCTGCACCGCGACCAGCCGGCTCATCCTGCAGAAGGGAATCCACGACAACTTCCTCGGCATGCTCGTTGAGCGCACCAAGGCGTTGAAGCTCGGCGACGGCAGAAAGAAGGGCGTCGACGTCGGGCCAGTCATCAACGAAGCAGCGCTCCGGAAGATCGAGCACTACGTCGATATCGGGCAGGCAGGCGGCGCGGACATCGTCTGCGGCGCGCAGCGTCCCAGCGGCGATGCTTTCAAGGACGGCCTCTTCTACGAGCCGACGATCTTCACACGTGTTGAGCCGACGCAGAGGATCGCCTTCGAAGAGATCTTCGGGCCGGTGCTGTCGGTAATCCGCGTCTCGACGCCGGACGAGGCGTTTGCAGTGAACAATGCCGTCAAGTACGGCCTCTCGTCATCCGTCTACACGCGGGACGTCAACATCTCGTTCCGGGCTCTGCAGGAGCTCGACAACGGCATAACGTACATCAACGCCCCAACCATCGGCGCCGAGGCACATCTGCCCTTTGGAGGGGTAAAGCAGACGGGCAATGGCCATCGCGAGGGCGGATGGGAAGTGTATGATTTCTATTCCGAAACCAAGGTTGGTTACGTCGACTATTCCGGCACGCTGCAGCGGGCACAGATCGACACTTACCTTGGGACGCCGGACTAGACAGACTTCTTATTGCTTATTGCACATGAGGGAATACTCGTCATTCCCGCTTCCGGGGGGATGACGGCATCTGGTAGCACGCTTGAGGACTGGGCACACAGAGGTATACTGAACTCGTGATGCGTGGATTCGTGCGAGCGGTTTTGCAGCTGGGAGCGTCGGTGCTGCTGTTCCTGGTAACGCGCGCTCTGGTGGTCGAGATGTACAAGATCCCGACACCGAGCATGCAGCGCACGCTGCTCGTTGGTGACTTCCTGGTGGTCAACAAGATGGTGTACGGCCCGGAGCTGCCGTTCACCCACATCAAGCTTCCCGGAATCCACCAGCCGCGCCGCGGCGACGTAATTGTGTTCAAATGGCCGTCCGATCCATCCATCAACTTCGTGAAGCGGGTGGTCGGCGTGCCGGGCGACACGCTGCTGATGGATGACGGAGTCCTCCAGCGCAACGGGTTCCCGCTCAAGGAGAGCTACGTCACCCATACGTCGGCCGACGCCGACATGGCCGTGGACGAGTTCCGCTGGCAGCGCGATTATCTGGTCAAGTCAGCCCGCGCCAGTGAAGCGTACTGGCCCTCCCGCAACAACTGGGGTCCCCTGGTGGTCCCTCCGCACGATCTCTTCGTGCTCGGCGACAATCGCGACAATTCCCTCGACAGCCGGTACTGGGGCTTCGTTCCCGACTCCCTCGTTCGCGGCCAGCCGATGTTCGTGTATTTCAGCTACCGGCCCGATTCTGCCTCCGCCTGGAGCTGGCTCACCAACGCCCGCTGGAAGCGGCTTGGAACGATCGTTCGGTAACTCGAATACCGGCTGGCCGCATCATATGGTGTCAGGCCCCCTTTCAACCTGTTGGTGGTCGGGTAGAATTAGAACGGATGAAGCTGCCGTCCAAGCGAAAGGAATTTGTTGATGAGGGCCTGCTGGATCAGTACCTCCGGGACATCAGTGCATACCCACTGATCTCCCGCGAAGCTGAAGCTGCACTGGCCGTCGGCATTCGCGCGGGCGATGAAGAGGCGATGAACCAGCTGGTCCGTGCCAATCTCCGCTTCGTCGTGTCGGTTGCAAAAAAATATCAGAACCAGGGCGTCAATCTCTCGGATCTAATCAACGAGGGGAATCTGGGACTGATGCGCGCCGCCAAACGTTTCGACGAGACCAAGGGGATCAAGTTCATCTCCTACGCGGTCTGGTGGATCCGTCAGGCGATTCTGCAGGCACTTGCCGAGCAGTCGCGCATCGTCCGCGTGCCCCTGAACCGTGCAGGTGATCTGCACCGGATCGGAAAGCACGCGGCAATGCTGCTCCAGGACCTGGGGCGCGAGCCGACGCATCATGAAATCGCCGAGGGGATGGGAATCTCCGAGGAAGAGGTCGCGCGCACCATGGCGATCTCGCACACACACCTTTCGCTCGACGCGCCAATGACGCCGGGCGAAGACAACTCGCTCATAGATCACCTTGCCGATACAAATCGCCTTCTGCCGGATGAAGAAACTTTCGAGAAGGCACTCATCGAAACTGTCCACAAGTCGCTGCTCATCCTCAAGCCGCGTGAAGCGCGCGTGCTGCGCATGTATTTCGGCCTCGACGGCGACGAGCCGATGACGCTCGAGGTAATCGGAGAGGTACTGGGCGTGACGCGCGAGCGCGTGCGCCAGATAAAGGATCGGGCGCTCCTCAAGCTGCGCCATCACTCCAAGAAGCGCGCGCTCGAATCGTTCCTCGGCTCATGAAGGTGGGGTTGGTCACACTCGGATGTGACAAGAACACGGTCGATTCGGAACGCTATCTCGCACAGCTCGCGGCATACGGCGGCGAGATGACGGAAAACCTCGGCGACGCCGAGGTTATAATCGTGAATACGTGCGGCTTCATCGACGCCGCGAAGAAAGAGTCGCTCGACGCGCTGATCGAGGCGGGCGAGTACAAGACGAGCGGCGTGTGCAGTACTGTCGTCGCAGTCGGCTGCATGGTGGAGCGCCACAAGGGCGAGCTTCAGGAAGCTCTTCCGGAAGTCGACCTGTTCCTTGGTGCGTCGGAAACGGATCGGCTGATCGAGGAGCTCGCGAGCCGCGGTGTTCTGACCGGTGATCCGATGCTCGAGCATCCGGGTGTCCGCCTGTACAGCGGTGATCTGCCGCATGTGCGATATCTCAAGGTGAGCGAAGGCTGTGACCACGGGTGCGCCTTCTGCGCGATCCCGCTGATGCGCGGCAAGCACCGGTCATTCGCTCCGGAAGAAGTCGTGGCCGAAGCGCAACTGCTGGAGATGCAGGGCGCTCGTGAGATCAATCTCGTGGCGCAGGATCTGGCGCACTACGGTCGCGACATACGCGATCGCACCGTGCGACTTCCGGACGTGCTGAAGATGCTGGTCGATCAGACGACGGTGCCGTGGATCCGGATGTTGTATCTGTATGCGACCGGAATCACACCACAGCTGCTGGAGCTGGTCGCGCGCGAGCCGCGCATCATGCCGTACATCGACATGCCGATTCAGCACGCGTCGGATTCGGTGCTCGAGCGGATGCGACGGCCGGAACGCGCGCGGACCATACGCGCGAACGTGGAGCGCTTTCGCGCTGCAGTACCGCGCGTCGCGATTCGCACCACGTGCATTGTCGGCTTTCCCGGTGAAACCGAAGGCGACTTCGAGCAGCTGCTGGAGTTTCTCGAGGACGTGCAGTTCGAGCGCGTTGGCGTCTTCAGCTACTCGCCGCAGGAAGGCACGCGCGCCGCGGAGCTGGACGACGACGTTCCGGAATCAGTCAAGCGCGACAGGCTCGAGCGCGTTTCGGATCTGCAGAGGATGATTACCGCCGAGCGGTACGACAGCCGCCTCGGCACTCCGGTTCAGGCGCTGGTGGACAGAATCGACGACGATACGGGTCTCGCGGTAGCCCGGTTGCCGTGGCAGGCGGATGACATAGACGGAGTGACCTTTCTGGACGAGCGGTACGCTCCTGGCACCTTGCTGGAGGTGGTCCCTCGCGAAGTCGTGGACGATTACGACTTCAGCGCGGAGACGATTCGTGTGATCAGCGCGCCGGCGGGGGATATCCGAGTCTCGCTGCGGCGGCAATTGCCACTCGTGTCCACGACCATAGGAAGTTTCGGACGGTGAGCGTTGCGCGTCTTATGAGCGTGAAATCGACGCTCGTATTCGCGATGGTCTTCCTTGGCGCCTGCGCCGGCGGGACACGGCGGCCCGTAGTGGCACCGGAGCCTGTTGCATCGGCGCGCACCGAGCCGCGCAGCAATCTTCCACCCTTGAATCTTCCGCCCGATTCGTCGCGTCGCCGCGATACGACGGCCGTTCAAGTGGCCGACGTGCCAGTTACCGTGCTGCCGACGATCATCGGCCACAGGTCGTCGCCGGCGCGCGGGAATGCGCGCCCCGCGGGCGGTGTTTCCCGCTCCGACAACGATCAGACCGTCCGCATCGCGCTGGCGCTTGGGCGGCCGTCGGCGCGAATCTACGCGACCGGCGACTGGAGTGTGTATGACGGACCCAGCGGCAAGGCGCTGGCGACACTGCATGCCGGCGACAGCTTCACTGTCGAAGCGCGGGACGGAATGCTCGTATCCAGCGGTAGCCCGGTTCCATCTGTACGCGGGCCACTGATCGCCCGCGCGACCGACCCCGATGCGTTCGTCGGATTCGACGGTCATCGCTATCGCGGCGAGATAGGCATTGCCGTCGCGAACGACGGTGTGTCGGTCATAAATCGCGTCGGCATGGAGGACTATCTGCGCGGTGTGGTGCCGCTCGAGATCGGTACGGATCGTACCGCGATCGAGAGCGCGGCCGTGGAGGCGCAAGCGATCGCTGCGCGCAGCTTTGCATACACGCGCATGGACGATTCGCGTCCCTACGACATGCTGGCGACTGTCGCGGACCAGGTATACGGCGGTGTGGATGCGGAGAGGCCGTTGTCCGATGCCGCCGTTGCCGCAACGCACGACATGGTGATGATGTACGACGGACGGGTGATCAACGCGCCGTATCACTCGAACTCCGGTGGCGTGACTGCGGCCGCGAGCGAGGTGTGGCGAAGCGGTGACGAGCCCTATCTCGTATCGGTGAGCGACAGGATACCTGGCACGGATCACTACTACGGCGAGGACTCGCCACGATTCAGATGGACCCGCACACTCAGCGGATCGGAGCTCGCATCGCTGCTGGAGCGCTACCTGCCGCAGTATTCGTCGGCGCAGCGCGGTCGCGTCGGGACGTTGCGGAAGATCACGGCCAGTGGCCGCACTCCGTCGGGACGGGTAGCCGGTCTCGTCTTCGAGACCGATCGCGGCCGGTTCACGGTACGCGGCAACGACGTTCGCTTCGTTCTCCGCACCCCCGGGGGCGACATACTCCCGAGCACGCTGTTCACGTTCGATGAGACCACGGACAGCCGCGGGCGTGTGACTCAGCTGACCATCAACGGAAGCGGCAACGGTCATGGCGTGGGAATGGACCAGTGGGGGGCGATCGCCCGCGCCCGCGCGGGGCAGGACGTGATGACGATTCTTCACACGTACTATCCGGGAACCACGATCGGGCGAGTAATTTAGGTAATGGCATCCACTCCGCCGATCAGAGTCGCCGTAGTAGGGGCAGGGGCGATCTCGCAGATCGCGCATCTTCCGCTGCTTTCCAAGGCAAGGGGCGCAACGCTGGTCGCACTTTGCGACAACGATGGCCCCAAGGCGCGCTCCCTCGCCGACCGGTTCGGTGTGCGCGACGTATTCACCGACATCGACGACCTGTTCGATTTCGATCAGGTGGATGCAGTGGTGATCGCGACTCCGAACCATCTGCACGAGCCGCACGTGCTTGCCGCCATAAAGGCGGGCGTGGACGTTCTGTGCGAGCGGCCGTTGTCGCTCACGTCACGCGGAGTCGAGAGAATACTCGCGACTGCAGCGAAAGCCGGACGGAAAGTCGTGGTGGGCAACAACCACCGGTTCAGGACCGACGTGCAGCAGTTGCAGCGCTTCATGCGCGGCGGCGAGCTTGGCGCGATCACTGGAATTCGCGGCGGTCACTATCAGTTTCGCGGACAGCAGGGCGGTTGGCGCTATCGGCGTCCCGAAGCCGGCGGCGGCGCATTCCTGGAGCTTGGTTATCCGCTGCTCGATCTCGCGCTCTGGCTGACGGATTTCCCCGAAGCGGTGCGCGTGAGCGCACAGTTCGACCGTGGGCGTGGTGCATCGGCGGTGGAGGACAGCATGGCCGTGCAGATCGAGCTCGGTGGCGGTTTGTTGTTTACGGCGGACGTTGCGTGGAACTATGTCGGCGAGGATGATCGCTGGTGGTTCGAGACGCGCGCATCGCGAGGAAGCGCTCGGCTTGCGCCTCTGCGTGTCGTGAAGCTGTTGAATGGCAGACCTACCGACGTTTCGCCTACCGGAGCTGCAGCGCGCGAGAGTGCCTTCATTCAGAGCTACCGCGCGGAGCTTGCGCATTTCATAGCGCTCGTACGCGAGGAGACTCCGTACAAACTCCCGTCAGATCAGCTGGTGGTACAGAAGCTGGTAGAGGCGGTGTACAAGTCTGCCGAAGAAGGGCGCGAAATTCGTTCGTGAGGCGTACGGATGAAGTGAAGCGCGTGACATCTGCACTCGTGGTGCGATGAAGATCCGCGCCGGCGGCATCGTGCCGAGTCGTGCCGAGGCACTCGCCGCGCTCGCATCGGCGGCGCTCTTCGCGATATCGTTTCCCCCGTTCAATCTCGTCGTACCGGTACTCCTGTGCCTCGTGCCGATCTCCATATTGGTGACGCACGCGGCGGATCGGGAAGGGCATGGTTGGCAGGCAGCGCGCGCGGGTTTCTGGTTTGGCTTCATAGGCTACGGCGCAAACCTGTACTGGATCGCGGTCGCGCTGTTGCTGTATACCAAGCTCGCTCTGCTGGGCTACATCGGCGCTCTCGTCTGGCTTGCACCGGTAGTGGGTGCGACGATGGCCGCGCTCTACTTCGCTCGAAAGCTGACTGGCTGGCCGCTGGCAATTCTCTTGCCGATCGTGTGGACAGCGTCGGAGCTGGCGCTCAATTACCTGAGTGATCTGTCGTTTCCGTGGCTGCCTCTCGGACTGGCGTTCGCGCACGCGCCGCTGCTGGCGCAGGTCGCCGATCTGAGCGGAGTGCGCGGCGTCTCGTTCTGCATCGCAGCGGTGAATGGCTTCGTCGCCGACGCGTGGCTGTACAGGTCGAGCAGACGCGCCGCGACGGCGCGCATCGTCGGTGCCGTGGCGGTACTCGCTGTCGTAGCCGCGTACGGTGAATGGCGCATGGCGACGATACAGCTCACCCCGCTCGCACGCATCGCGATCATACAGCCGGACATTCCGGAAGAAGTAAAGCTCACGACTCAGGATCCGTCGGCGCACGTCGCGAAGCTCGTGGCCATGACGCGCGCGGAAGTTGCGCGCTCGTCACCAGATCTGGTAGTATGGCCTGAGGCGGCGCTGGACCGTTTCCTCTGGCAGTATCCCACGTGGCTCGACTCGCTTCGTGCAGCGGTCGCTGAACATCCAACGCCGATGGTGGTCGGCTTCATGGACTCGAGCGATCCGCGCGTTGTCCCGTTCGCGTATTACAACGCCGCACTGCTCACCGATCCGCGCGGCAACCTGAGCCCTCAGCCTCCATATCGCAAGCATTACCTCGTTCCCATTGTTGAGCGCGTGCCGTTCCTCAATCCCGACTGGTTCCAGGGCGTCAATTATTTTGGCGGCTTTGGACGTGGCACCAGAGAAGAACCGTTTCATCTGGCGTTCGGCACGGCTGGCGTGCTCATCTGCTACGAATCGATCTTTCCACAACTGGCGCGGGACTACGCGAAGCAGGGAACTTCGGTTCTGTTGAACATCACGAACGACGCATGGTTCCAGCGAAGCAATGCGCCGTACCAGCACTTCGCGCATCTGTCGCTCCGTGCGATCGAGAATCGTCTTCCGATCGTGCGAGCGGCCAACACCGGTATCTCGGGCTGGATCGATCCGCTCGGACGCGTGCGCGCCGAGACGCCGATCTTCGTACCGCGTAGCGCGACGTACGATGTCGAGGTGACGTCGCAGCGGACGCTTTACACGCTAGTCGGCGACTGGATGGGGGCGCTGTGTCTTGTCATCACCGTCGGTTTCGTGTTCGCTGCCTGGCGCAGCTCTCGCCTGCGTCGAAAGAGCGTGGACCGCGCAAGCGCGTAGCTGCGCGTGCAGCTGACGCGTGTAGCTGACGCGTGTAGCTCGGCGATTGCCTTAGTGCGCCCGAGCGGTGTCGGGCGAGGCGGTGGAATCGGAGTCGACTTCCTCGAATCCGATGATGTTGGGTGACAGGGTCCAGATGATTCTTCCAGTCATGTCCGACCCGACGGTAAACACTTCCGACACGATCGCGCGACGGAGCGGTCGGGTGGCGAGCAGACGATACGGTTCGGAGAAGGACACCGGCTTGAAGGTGAAGCTCCTGGTCGCAGCCGGCGGGACGCTACCCAGCAGGGTGCGGGCTCCCGATCGCGTGACAGCGTAGACGGTGAGGTCGGTTGGAAGCGGCAGATTGTTCTGCACTTGGACGATGACAGGGACGGTGGGACCCTCGGTCCGCCCCCGAAGCGAGGCACAGCCCGCAACGGCAACGGCAACGACGGCGGCGAGGGCTATGGCTCTGAGCGAAGCTCCGATGAACATCTGATCCTCGGCGTTGGAACAGGCTATACGGGCAAACCCCGGGCCCGTAAGGGCAGTGGCGTCGAGCCCCTCGTTCCCGCAGGGGCAGGCGCTGGGGCCTGCCCCAACTACGGGGCGCTCCGAATGGCTTCCATCCGATTCCCGGCCGGATTATCTTTAGAGGCTAGCCACACCCGAGGTCAATCCAATGAAACCAGACATCCATCCACTGTACGCCACGGCGAAGGTTCACTGTGCGTGCGGCAATACGTTCGAGACACGCTCCACGGTCGCCAACATCAGCACCGACATCTGCGCCGTTTGCCATCCGTTCTATACGGGCAAGGCGAAGCTGGTCGATACCGCAGGCCGCGTAGAGCGTTTCCGTCAGAAGTACGGACGAAAGGAGAAGGCGACCGCTTAGCGGCTCGCGTTCCGATTTACCGAAGGCCCACGAATGTCGTGGGCTTTCGTGTTTCCGACAACCGCGCCGGCATCCAGCGGCGTGCCTTCTTCCGCTAGCTTGATGAGTGATCTTTTGCAGCGCACCACAATGACCGTCCGCCACCCATGAGTCTCAGAGACCGCCTCGTCACCGCCGTCGCACGGGCTGCCGAAGTGGAGGCCCAGCTGAGTGATCCGGCAACTGCCCGCGATTCCAGACTGCTGGCAGAGCTTGGCCGCGAACATCGCCAGCTCCAGACTGTCACGTCTCTGGCACAGCGTCTCGAGCGGGCGGAGCGCGAGCGTGCGGAAGCGCTCGAGCTTGCAGAGTCGGACGACCCCGAGATGGCGTCGGAGGCGCACGCGGAAGAGCAGCGGCTCACCGACGAGATCGCGCAGATCGAGATAGAGCTCAAGCCGGCGCTCGTACCACCAGATCCGCTCGACGACCGGCCGGCAATCGTTGAGATCCGCGCCGGTACCGGCGGCGACGAGGCAGCGCTGTTCGCTGCGGAGCTGTGGCGCATGTACACGCGCTACTGTGAGGCGCGCCGCTGGCGCGTCGAGATCATCTCGCTCTCCGAAGCGACGCTCGGCGGTGTCAAGGAAGTCATCTTCAAGATCATCGGTACTGGCGCATTCGGTGCGATGCGGTGGGAGTCCGGTGTGCACCGCGTGCAGCGCGTCCCTGTGACCGAGAGCCAGGGAAGAACTCACACGTCTGCGGCGACTGTCGCGGTGTTGCCGGAAGCCGAAGAAGTCGATGTACGCATCGAGGACAAGGACCTCCGCATCGATGTCTTCCGCTCGTCCGGACCGGGCGGACAGTCGGTGAACACCACCGACTCGGCGGTGCGCATCACGCACATCCCGTCCGGCATCGTCGTGTCGCAGCAGGATCAGAAGTCGCAGCTGCAGAACAAGATCAAGGGAATGGAAGTTCTGCGGGCGAGACTGCTGGATGCGCGGCTCGCCGAGCGTGAAGCTGAGCGCGCACGCATGCGCAAGACGCAGGTCGGAACCGGCGACAGATCGGCAAAGATTCGCACGTACAACTTTCCGCAGAGTCGCGTTACGGATCATCGCATTGGACTCACCTCGCACGATCTCGCGAGCATCATGAACGGTGGAATCGAGCCATTCATCGACGCACTGCGCATGGCCGACGTCGAGGAGCGTCTGAGCGGTGAGTGACATGAGCGGCGGCTTCGCGCGGACCGATGTGCGCAGTGTCGGCGCACTCGCGGTCGAGCTGCAGCTGCTGCTCGGCGACACTTCGCCGCGGCTCGCGCAGGACGTGATTGCCGCCCTGCTGGACGTGCCACGGTTCTGGCCTGGTGCCAACGGCAGCGAGGCAGTGGATGATTCGGTTTGCCACGCCGCGCGGCTCGCGGTCGCACGACTGCGAGCCGGTGCTCCCTTTGCGTATGCGGTGCGCCGCGCCTCGTTCAGGCATCTCACGCTGGACGTGGACGAACGTGTGCTGATCCCGCGTCCGGAGACCGAGGGGCTGGTCGAGCAGGTGCTGCAGCTTTCGGGCGGCGGGGGCGGTACAGCCGTCGACATCGGGACGGGTTCGGGTGCGATCGCTCTTTCGCTGGCGAGCGAGGGGATCTTCTACCGGGTCGTGGCGACCGATGTGTCGCTGGATGCCCTGGCGGTCGCCAGGCAGAACGCCTCCAGGCTGGCCGGAGCGCTACGGGCGCCGGTCGAATTTCGGCATGGAGCGTTGCTTGCCCCGCTAGGAGACGTGCGCGCTTCGGTAATCGTTTCGAACCCCCCTTACATTGCATATCATGAGGCCGCCCAGCTTCCGGCTGGTGTGCGGGATTGGGAGCCGGCGCTGGCGTTGTTGAGCGGCGCAGATGGAATGACGGCCACTGTGGCGATAATCCGCGGTGCCGCCGATCTGTTGCACGAGGGCGGCATCCTGGCGCTCGAAGTTGATGCGCGGCGAGCTTCGCTCGTCGCCGAATCGCTGGCGGTCGATCCGCGATATCGCGAGATCTCCGTACGGCTGGACCTGGCGGGGCGCGAGCGATTCGTCATCGCGCGACGCTCCTAGGAGGTACGTGTGGCACTGGAAGACAAGGCTCGTGAGCTGGGCAGAATCATCGGTCAGAGCGACGAATACCGCGCCGTGACTCGTGCGAATGAAGCGCTGGCGGCAGACGGCGAAGCCACTGCTTTATTGCGGCAGATGGAAGGGCTCAGGCGCGAGGCGCAGGCCATGATGCAGCGTGGCGACGAGCCGACGGACGATATGGAGAAGCAGCTCGACGCGCTTCTGACCAAGGTTCAGACCAATCCGTCCTATCAGCGGGTCGCGGTCGCACAGGAGAATCTGGACAAGGTCATGCGCCACGTGAATGACTGGATCACCGACGGGATCCAGAAAGGCGCACAGAGTTCCATTATCACGCTCGGCTGAGCAACGTACGGTGAATCGCGGAGAGCTCATAGTCCTCGAGGGGGCCGAAGGGGTAGGCAAGACGACGCAAGCGCGCCGGCTTGTCGCAGAGCTTACGCGTAGTGGACTGGATTGCGTCCATGTTCGTGAGCCGGGCGGGACGTCGCTGGGCGAGGCGATCCGCGACGTGTTGCTACGACCATTTCGTACCATTGCTCCGACGGCGGAGGCGCTGCTGTTCATGGCGTCACGGGCACAGCTCGTGAGCGAAAAGATTCAACCAGCTGTGATCGCTGGCAACGTGGTGGTGCTGGATCGGTTCTTTCTCTCGACTTACGCCTATCAGATTCACGGACGCGGTCTTCCCGCGAACGAAGTGCGTGCGGCAAACCACCTGGCTGTCGGAAACCTGGTCCCCACGGTTACGGTCGTGCTTCATCTTCCTGACAACGACGGCCTCGCACGCGCGGGCAAGCGTTCAGGACACGATTACATGGAACAGCTGGGCGATGAATTTCATGCGCGCGTCGGTGCTGCCTTCGACGATTTCGCAACACCTGACTGGCAGCGGCGCCATCCGGAGTGCGGTCCGATCGTCAGTATCGATGCGGGTGGATCACCCGACGATGTGTTTCGTCGCATCGTCGCTGCGATCGGTGTCTACGCGCCGCGACTTGGCGTCGAGCTGACAGCCGCGCTGGAGCAGGAGGTAGCGAAGTGAGCAACGGAAGGACACGCCCCAAGACGATCGTGCTTGCCGCGATTCTCGCGCTAGCTCTCGTGGCGGGTGCATGGATGTTTCAGCGTGGCACCGTCACCACCAGGGTGAACGGCACGAGACTGTTCTCTCAGGTAAGTGCGATCGTACGCGACAACTACGTCGACACGGTCAGCGACACGCGCATGTACCAGCTCGCACTGGATGGAATGTTGTCCGAGCTGGATGATCCGTACGACACGTATCTCACGCCGGAGCGGCTGGACAACCTGTCGGAGCGAACGTCGGGAAGTTACGCCGGCATCGGGCTGCAGGTGGACGTGCGCGACGGATCGCTCGTTGTCGTCAACCCGTTGCCCGGCGGACCGGGTGAGAAGGCTGGCATTCTCACGGGCGACCGCATCGTGCAGATCGACGGGAAGACTGTCAGCGGATGGACGGCCGAGGAGGTGCAGAAGCTGTTGCGTGGCGTGCCGGGGTCGGTTGTCGAGATTGCAATTCAGCATGCCGGCTCGGCGACTCCAGTGACGCTGAAGCTTACACGCGCCGCGATTCATCACAGTGCGATCAAACGCGCAGCGTTGCTTCCAGCCGGCGTCGGCTACGTTGCGTTGAGCGTCTTCAGCGATTCGACGGCGCGCGAGCTCGCGGCAACGGTCGATTCGCTGGTCCATGCCGGCGCGACATCGCTGACGCTGGATCTGCGCTCCAACCCAGGCGGGCTGCTGGATCAGGGCGTTGCGGTGGCGGATCTCTTTCTGGATCGTGGCGAGCGCGTTGCGAGCACTGCGGGACGTGACTCCAGCGACAACGTGGTGTTCACCGATACCGCGGCGCAGCGGTGGCCAAAGCTTACGATCGCCATACTCGTGGACGACAAATCCGCGAGTGCTGCAGAAGTTGTCGCAGGTGCGTTGCAGGATCATGACCGCGCGGTCGTGCTTGGGATGACGACGTACGGCAAGGGAAGCGTGCAGCACATATTCCCGGTAACGGCTGGTGGCGCGGTACGCCTGACCACGGCTCGGTGGCGCACGCCGCTCGGTCGATTCATCTCTCGTCCTCCGCCGAACTCGACCGCGGATAACGGCGATTCCGAGCCTGCGCGTCCCAAGTACCGTACCGATGGCGGCCGCACAGTTCTCGGTGGCGGGGGAATTACGCCCGACGTCACGATTGCCGACACCACTGCATCGCCGGAGAATCTGGCGCTCATGCGCGCGCTGGGAATGAATGTGTCGCGGTTTCATGACGCGCTGACAGGCTACGCACTGGAGATCAAGGCAACCAACGCGATCAAGTCGCCGGACTTCACCGTCACGCCGGCCATGCTCGACGAGATCTACAAGCGCATGCAGGCCCGCTCGGTCGATGTCCCTCGCAGCACTTACGATGACGCGGCACCGTTGGTCTCCCGCCTGTTCGCATATGAAGTTGCGCGGTACGTCTTCGGCGCGGAAGCCGAGTTCCGGAGAAAGGCACAGGATGATCGGGTGTTGATCGCAGCGCAGCGCCTGCTTGGTGCTTCGCGTTCGCAGGCCGACGCGCTGCACAGAGCGGGAGAGATGCAGCACGCCGGACCGAGTGAGTGAGCGAGCGAATTTTCATCATCGGGGCCGGCAAGGTCGGGCGCGGCCTCGCCTATGCGTTCAGAAGTGCGGGTTTGCAGGTGTTGGGCGTACACGCACGAACGCCACGCGATGGTGCGACGACGAGCGGAGAATATCCGCGCGTGATGAGCGAGGCCAACGTCATAATCCTGGCAGTTTCGGACAGTGAGCTCGACGCGGCGTGTCACACGCTCGCGCTCGTCGCACGCGAAAAGGGGTCACCCATGACGCACGGCACGATCGTGCTTCATACATCCGGCACCGTTACGCCGCCGGCCCTGGAGGAGCTCAGGAGCGCGGGCTCACCAGGTGGGACGTTTCACCCACTCGCGCCATTTTCCACGGCTGAGCGAGGAGCAGCGGCGCTACACGACGGGTGGGTCGGGATCGACGGCGATCCGACCGCGTGCGCTGCGGCACGCAGACTGGCAGCCGCGATCGGCGCCAGAACGGTGAACATTCCATCGAATGGAAAGGCGTTGTACCACGCCGCGGCCGTCATGGCGTCCAATTTTCCTGTCGTACTCGCAGCACTGGCCGCGCGCATTCTGACACACGCTGGGGTCGAGGAGCGCACGGCGGAGCAGGTGGTGCAGCGGCTCATGGCTGGCGCGGTGTCGAATCTCGAGCACGGATCACCGCGCAACGTTCTCACCGGGCCCGCGGCCCGCGGTGATGCGGAAGGAATCGCTGCCCATCGTGCCGCGCTGCGCGACGACCCGGAGTCGCTCGCAGTCTACGATGCGCTGACGCGCGCCGCGGCGCGCTTAACCGCCGACCATGCCGCCACCATCGATGACGCGAACGTTGGGCGGCGGAGTGAACTGAAACGTTGATCGCGGAATCGTGACGTTCGTCCTGAAGCGCGTCACGGTGATCTTCCTTACGAGCCCGCTCGGCTCGGTCGATTCCAGCTGACGCACCAGTCCGTCCGTGTCGTCTATCCACAGCGTCGCCTTTGTGAAGAGAGCGGTACGCGACTTCGGTACCAGCGTTACCGCGTGTGTTGCCTCGCCGCTGACGACGCTCGCGCCCGCGTCGGTGACGTCGTAATTGCTCACGGGCGCCGACAGTATCTGTCCCATCGGGTCGACGAGCATGCCGTTCTCACCCGCCGCCGGAAGTCTGATCACCTGTCCTGGCGCACTGCTCGGGAGATACACCCAGAGATTCGTTCCGTCGGCGACGATGCGATCGGGATTGGTTCCCCCGAATGAGATCGACAGGTGGTTAGGGCGACGGCGCATGAGTTCGCCGCTGGACGTCAACGTTCGATCAGTCAGCGGGTTCGTGACCGTCTGATCGAATCGAACCGCGATCGTTTCCGCGTTCGCGTACGCTGCGATTGCGCGCTGCAGTGTCGCCTCGGGCCGCTGTGCGCCGAGTGATGCGGTAACGCAGAGCATTGCCGGCGCGAGCACGGACACGATGTAGCATGATCTCATGGCTATCGTGTACCCGCCCGGGGGCCTACCGTTCCGCTGGGCGATTGCGTGTCACAGCTCTGGTGAAGGGGGCAGCGCACGGCCAATCGCCAGAGCCACGCCGCGGAGCTCGATCATGAGATCGGCGAACTGCTTGGGATACAGCGACTGCGCACCGTCCGAGAGTGCGCGATCCGGCTCGGGGTGCATCTCCACGATGATGCCGTCCGCGCCAGCCGCAACCGCTGCACGCGCCATCGGTGTCACCATGTCCCGCAGTCCCGTGCCATGACTTGGATCGGCGACGATCGGAAGGTGCGACAGCTCGTGCACCATTGGAATGGAAGTGAGGTCGAACATGTTACGCACAGCAGGGTCGAAGGTCCGAACTCCGCGCTCGCACAGAATCACCTGGCTGTTGCCCTCGGCGAGGATGTACTCGGCGCTGAGCAGGAGATCCGAGATCGTCGCGGCCATGCCGCGCTTCAGCAAAACAGGCCGGCCGAGTTTCCCGACAGTCTTGAGCAGCGAATAATTCTGCATGTTGCGCGCGCCTATCTGAATGCAGTCGGCGTGCTCTCCAACCAGTCGCGCTCCCTCATCGTCCATCGCTTCGGTCACGATTGGAAGCCCGGTCTCTTCGCGCGCCCGAACCAGCAGCTTCAGGCCCTCCACGCCGAGGCCCTGAAACGCATATGGCGAGCTGCGTGGCTTGAATGCGCCGCCGCGAAGCGCCGTTCCGCCGGCGTCGCGCACCAGCTCGGCAGCGCGAATGATCTGCGCTTCCGATTCAACAGAGCATGGTCCCGCTATCACGGGCACATCCTTCCCGCCGAACGAGACCCCGGGCGCAATGGTGACTACGGTCGACTCGGGCCGCCATTCGCGCGACACCTGCTTGTACGGCTGCGTTACGTGAATGATTCGCACGACGCTCGGCAACGCTTCGATCCGACCCGCATCGACGCGTCCATCGTTGCCGACGAGTCCTACCGCCGTGCGCTGCGCACCGGGCATCGGATGCGCGACGTACCCCATCTCGTTTATGACCGCAACTACGCGCTCGACGTCCGCCGCAGGCGCGCCATGGCGCATGACTACAAGCATGATGCTCTCGATCTCAGGTATGGCGCCGAACCGCACACGGCGTGGCGCCGTTCAGTCAATCAAACTCCAGCCGTCGCCGGCTCGGCCTTTGCGGCAGGTATGGATCCGGCTATCGCCTCTTCGACCGCAGGGCCGCGCAATCGCACACTGACGATGGACGACACGCCGGGCTCCTGCATGGTTACACCGTACACCGCATCAGCCGATTCGGTCGTGGTGCGCGGGTTGTGCGTGATCACGATGAACTGCGTGTTCGCCTTGAACTCGTTCAACATCCGCACGAACCGTCCGATGTTCGCATCGTCCAGCGGAGCGTCCACCTCGTCCATGAGGCAGAACGGGCTCGGCTTCATGAGGAAGATGCCGAACAGCAGGGACAGCGCAACCAGTGCACGCTCACCGCTAGAGAGCAGATGGATTCGCTGCGTCTTCTTGCCTCGCGGAGATGCGTGGATCTCGATGTCGCTGTCGAGTGGCGCATCGGGATTCTGCAGACGCACGTCGCAGTCGCCGCCGCCGAACAACGTCATGAATATGTGCCGGAAATTCTCGCGCACCTGCACGAACGTGGTGAGGAACAGCTCTCGCGCCGTCGCATCGATCTCCCGGATCGCCTGCTGCAGCTTGGCCCGCGCTTCGTCCAGATCTGCACGCTGCTGGCGCAGAAATTCAACGGCCTTGCTCTCCTCCTGATGCTCCTCGATCGCAAGCGGATTGACCTGGCCGAGCGACTCGAGCTGCGCACGGAGATCGGCGGCTTCGGCCCGCAGCGAATCGTCTTCGTCTTCCAGCTGGACGCATTCAGCCATCAATTCATCCAGCGGTCGCCGCCATTCGGTTTCCAACCGCTCGCGAATCGCGGTGCGGCGGCCGGATAGCTCGGTGTAGCGCAGCTCCGCGGCATGAAGCTGATCGGAGATATTCGCAGCCTCCCGCCGCACCTGGTCGAGCGCATGATCCGCTTCCGATAGTCTCTCGTCCGCCAGCCGCACCGCACGCTCCGCGTCGGACAACTGGGCTTCGGTATCGCGCAGTACGCCATCGCGTGCTTCGAGATCGAGTGCCCAGTCGGCAAGTTGCGAGGTGAGCGCGGCATCATCCTGCGAAAGCGTGCTCAGCTCCGACTGCAGCGCAGAGAGACGCGATATTGCCATCGTCTCTTCCTCGCGAAGACGGCGCTCGCGGTCGGTGACGACCTGCAGCCTGGCCTGCGCCTGCGCCTGCTGTACCTGGGCCGCGGTGCGCAGCTCGCGCGTATGATCGTGCGAACTCTCCGCCTCGCTCAATGCACGACGAAGCTCCAGCAGCGTCGCGTCGTGTGCATGCACCGCATCGTTGATGCGTCCGATCTCAGCCTCGATCTCCGTGGCGCGCTGCACCAGTGCCTCCGCGCGCTCGGAGAGTTTGGCGAGGGCAACATCCGCCTCGGTCACTTCGCGCGTGGCACGCTGATGACGGCGCAGAATCTCATTCACGCCCTCCTCCGCATGACGCGCCTCACGCGCGGCGATGGCAGCAGCGTCCGCGGCAGCAGCAGATGCCTGCATTGCAACATCGAGCGTTTCACGCGCACCGCTCGCGATCGCAGCGGCGTTCCGAAGGTTTGCGGCGGCGGTCTCCATCTCACGCGTGATATCGGTGAGCTCCGCGCGACGACGCAGAGGTCCGGGGCCAGCTACACTGGCTGGCAGCCATACCGCACCGCGCGCGTCGACGAACGCCGTGGCCTCCTCGACCGCGCGAACGTCGCCGAGCAGTGCGCGCACCCAGCCCGCGGCTACAGGGTCGGTCGCATTGACGAGCGTGGCGAGATCGTCGGGTGCGGTTTGCGAGGTCGAGGCGAACGTCGCATCGACGGGAAGCAACAGCAGCGGGCCCGGCTGTGTGGCGACGTGCCACGCACGGATCGTGTCGGCGGCTGCGCGGTCGCGCACCAGCACTGCATGCACCGTCGCGCCCAGATATCGCTCGATCAGTGCGGCAGGAACGGATCCCGCACTGATGTAATCGCTGAGCGGGCCGAGAATGGCTCCGTCGGCAAACTTGCCACGCTCGCGCAGCAATTTTGCCGCCGCGGGCGCCAGGCCCACTCGCTCGCGCTCGAGTGCCTGGAGCGCGTGTGCACGGCCTTCCAGCGCGGCGTGCGCTTCTTCCGCGCGGAGTGCATCGCTGCGTGCTACAGAATCGGCCTCGCGCGCTGCTCGAACATCGGCTTCGGCGGAGTCGCGAATTTCGGCGGTCTCCACCACGCGAACGCGCGCCACGTCCAGAGCGACGCGGGCATCCTCGACTTCCCGCGCAACGAGCTCCGCGGCATCGAACAACTGCAACTGCTCGTTCCTTATCGCCTCGTGACGGCGGAGCACATCCTGTCGCTCGCGCTCTGCAGCGTCGCGGTCCATCGTCAGACGATGGACCTGCTCACGCAGCTCACGCGCGCGCCGCTCGGCCTGCTCCACAGCGCCGCGCGCTGCCGAGAGTGCCGTTCGGGCGATTTCCTCGCTGGTGGTGCGCTCGCTTAGCTGCTCGCTGAGCGCGGAGAGCTCCGCCTCCAGCTGAGCGCGCGAAGCGGCTGCTTCCGACAGCTCGGACTCGACGCGCTGCGCAGTATCGCCGCGCTCGCGCCGCTCTTCTTCCGCACGCTCGCGATGAGCAGCCGCGTTACGGCGACGCTCTTCAGCGACGGCGATCTCGCCGCGAAGCTGTTGTGCACGCTCCCGTTGTTCGGCAACGAGGCGCGCGAGCTCGCTACGCCCGCCCTCGGCAGTCGCGCGTGCAGCGTGTGCGGTATCGCGTGCGCCTTCTGCTGCAAACACACGCTCGTGCTCCGTCGGGGCTGACTCACGCAGCGCGGCGAGGCGGTCGCGAAGCTCGTCCAGCTCGGTGCTCCAGGCCGCCATCTCGCGGGCTGCGAGCGTGATGTCGACTGAAAACCGGCGACTCGTCAGCTCCGCGTGTCGTTCGGCGCGCTTGCGCTGCCGGGCGAGAGAGCGGACGTGACTTTCCTTCTCGTTCAGGAGGTCGCCAAGTCGGGCGAGATCGACAGTGGTCTCCTCCAACCGGCGCTCCGTGCTGCGCTTGCGATCGCGGTAGAGGCCGATGCCGGCCGCTTCCTCGAACAGCTCGCGACGGTCATCGGGACGATCGGAGAGCAGGGCGTCGAGCATGCGCGATTCGATCACGACGCCGGAGTCAGCGCCGAGTCCCGTGCCGCGGACCATGTCCTGAATGTCGCGCAGTCTGGCCGGCGAGCGGTTGATGAAGTAGTCGCTCTCGCCGGACCGGCTCAGCCGGCGCGTGATGACAACCTCGCGGAACGGAACGTTGAAGCCGCCGTCCTCGTTGTCGAAATGAAGTGACACTTCAGCAATGTTCACCGCCTTGCGCGCGGAAGAACCCTGGAAGATCACGTCCTCCATCTTGCCGCCGCGCAGGGTACGTGCACGCTGCTCGCCCAATACCCAGCGCACGGCGTCCGACACGTTGGACTTGCCAGAGCCGTTGGGGCCCACGATTGCCGTGGCTCCTGGCTCGAAGACCAGTTCAGTGTGATCGGCGAAAGACTTGAATCCGTGCAGCTCGAGTTTGGTCAACCGCAATTACGGTGTTCTCCCTGTGCGATATACGAGTGTAGGTGTGAGCTTTTCAGCACGCAGCGTCAGCATCAACGCGGCCGCGTCTTCCGGCCGCTCGAAGGCGCCCGCGTAGAGTTTGAGCGATCCGTCCTTCTGTGCGAGGACGTACGAGCCCCACTTTCTGGCTTCCGGATATTTCCTGACGAGCTCGCTGGGCCTTCCAACCGCCGAGCTGTCTATCAGGAGGGCGTACGGCGTGCGCACGACCGTGCCAAGCTGTGGCGTCGGCGTAACGTTCTTGTGCCGCAGCACGGCGAGCTCGGCGTCGGCTTCGTTTCTCATCGGGTATGCGCCGACGATCAACTTGAAATATCTATCGCGATTGGGTCCCACCGGTACCGGTGAAATGGTGCCGGCCGGAAGAATGTCACGAAAGCGGGCGAGTGTCTCGTTCGCGTCGTCCTTCGAATTCCATGCGGTCACCTCGACAGCGTACGCGGATGCAGAGGCCGAGTCGGCCGGATTCGCAGGTGGCGGAACCGTAACTGAATCCACGGGCGCGACGACGGGTGGCGCCACAACCACCGGCGCCGGCTGCCTGAATGCAGGCTTCCTGGTGGTGCTGGACGCCTCGTTCGCGAAGCGGAAGTAGAGTCCCGCGCCGACCAGTGCTACGAGCAGCAGTAGCAGTGCCGCGATCTTCCAGATCGGCAGTGGATTCTTGACCGGCCCGCGCGGCCTCGCGTGCAATGCGTTCGGCACGCGAGCCAGAACGTTGATGTACGGCGCGAAATCCAGCGGAGTCGCACCAACCAGCACTACACCATCCAGCTGGTCGATCAGCTCCTTGAGACCTGGAGCGTCCGCCGGTGCAACCAGCAACAGCAGTGCACCGACTTCGCGGAACCCGTTCGCGAGCCGCTGCCAGCGGGCGTTGCGATAGATCTCCGGATCGGCCACGCTGCCCGTTCCGCTTGGCATGATGAACAGATTGCCAGTGGTGTCGATTGGCTGCGCGATCTTGTTGAGCGACACGCCGAAGGTGAAGCTGTCCGAGATGCCGTGCGGATCGTCGCTTGTCACGAGTGCCTGAATCGGCTCGATCTCACCAACCAGATCGCCGATCGCGATCCGCCGGTGCTCGGCTTCCGCCAGACCGATTCCGATGGCGACGTGGGCTGCCGCGAGTACGTCGGTTCCGGTCACGACGGCTGCGGAATAGCTGCCGAGCATGGGAGCAATCTGCCGGCCGGCGGCTTCCCAACCCGTTCCGTGATTTCCGGTCTCGGTGGACACTGGCGTCGACACTGGCGTGGTCTTGATCATGGCTGCCCGGGAAATACCCAGTAGGACCTCTTTGAATCGCGGCCGATCTGCTCAGCCGCCGCGCGATTCGGATACGGACCAAGTACTACGCGATAGATGGTGGTACCCGCGCGCTGCGAGGGTACGACTCGAGCCCGAGCGCCACCCACGGAGATGCTGTCGGCGAGTATGCGTGCCTTGCCCTCGTTGAGTAGCGCCGCAAACGAGACAGTGAACGGCGCTGCGGCCGATGCAGTGGGCGGCGGAGCGGCAGCAGGAAGCGTCGGCACGTGCGCCGGCTGGTGCGGTGGCTGTGCGGGCTGTGCTGCAGCTGCGACCGGAGCTGTGACGGGAGCTGTGACGGGAGCTGCAGGTGCCGGTTTCGCGGTCGTATCGGCCGTCGCAACATGTGTCGAATCCGCCGCATGCCGCACGGAATCGCTGGTCGTTGTATCGGCGGTCGCGAACGAAACGGGCTGATCGACGCCAGCGGCGCGCGGCCGGAATCCATTCCAGAACGTGAAGTACCAGAAGTCGCTTGCTCCCCCAGCGACCGTGCGCACTGCCTGCAGGGTTTCGCCATCGACGAAGATCACGTCGCGGCCGGAATTCAGCGCGATCGCGCCGTCGGGAGCGGTTGCCGGAAGGTCTTCCGTCCACTTTGTGCGCACCGATCCGACCACGTGGTTCGTGGCGACTGCGATAACCCAGGCGGAATCACCGCGCGCGGGTCGCGCAATCACGTAACGGCCCAGTCCGTCCATGCGAAGATCCGAGATCTCGCCGGGAAGTTGAACCGTCGACGCGACCTTGTCGGTGTATCTGTCGACCACAGCGAGCGACGAGTCCCCGGTTGTTGCCACGTAAATTCTGTCGCCGCTCGGAGTCGGTGCCAGCGCGACGATGTGCCCGCGCACACGGATCGAAGGAACCTCGCTCAGGTCGCGTCCACGCACTCCCACGAGCGCGGTATCGGTCGCGACGTAAACGCGGTCACCCACCTGCGCGTGAACGCCGCGCATGGTGATGGGAAGCGTGACCGTGTCGCGGAGCCTTGTGTCCGGCGGATGGATGAGCCAGAGAACCGCATCGTTTCCGTGCTGGGCGTCGATCACGAGGCCGCCATCTGCCTGCGGGAAGACGGCGCGCGCAGGGTAGGGCGGCGTGAACTTCCAGTCCCCCGAGCGGGTGAGTCGAATGACCGTTCCCTTGTCGTCGACTCCGTATATGTCGGTTCCCGTGGGGGCGGTCAACGAAGCGAGCTGGGCCTTGGTCGCGATTACGGATGCGCTCATCCGGAGGTCCACGCGCCCTGGCTGGCCCTTGGCGTCTACGATGGCGAGCGCGCCGCCTTCCGGATCGAAGCCCAGGACACGGTCTACGGAGGTCGTACGGCCCGTCCAGATGACGGAATCGAGCCGCGGATAGAGGTAGGCGCGGACGGTGCCGCCCTTTCGGGGCAGCCGGATCAGAATTGGATCTGGACCGCGGGCGGCCTCAGCGCGAGCCGCATTTCCTACGGTGTCCGTATTCGCTTTGCGCTCTCGGCCGCAGGCAATCGCGGAGAGAAGCAACAAGGAGATGGAGAGCCGTCTGTGCACCGCGGGAATTTAACCGATGAAGCGCGTCTTCGGGACGGTTCCAGCAGCAGGATGCGCTGCTGCTCGTCGCCGGAGAGTCGTCACCCCGCTAGTCGCCCGTCACCCGCGAAAGCGGGGGATCATGGTAGAGGATCAGGTCACGCTGCCCATGTTTGCACGTGTCGCCTTCGGTTGATGAACAGCCGATCTCCTGATTTCCCAGGAGATCCGTCACGCGGCAGGCGTAAACGACGGTGGCGAACGTAGGGCGCGGATGCATCCGCGCCTGTCCCTTTAATAAGCCACGCCCAACGAGAACGTCCAGTTGTAGCCCGTGTATCCCGGCCGGTCCAACGGCCGCGCGATCGACCAGTTCAGTATCGCGAGATTGAACAGATTCACGCGAATTGTCCCGCCGTAGCTGCGCAGGAAGTATCGGTCGATGTCCAGATTCGGGTTGAAGTTGCGCGGCCGCGCGAAGTGGATCGCCTGGCCCGCGTTCCATGCAAGGCCCGCGTCATAGAACAGTGCGCCGTCGACGGGCGGTATTCCGATCGGAAGCGCTCCCAGATCGAAGCGCCGGATGATGGGGAAGCGCAGCTCCTCGTTGAACACGACTGCGCGCGTTCCGATCAGCTGCGGCGCCGCGCAGCCGTTTGCATACACGCTGCCCGTGTTGAGGAACGACGAACACGAATAACCGCCGTAGAAGCTCGACTGGTCGTACCCGCGTACGAAGTCCGGACTGCCAACGTAGATCGGTAGCTGGAACGCGTCACGCCCGTAGGAGCCATCAAAGAACAGGCGCGTCGCGAATGTCAGCGTATTGAACACGATCGGATCGTATCGCCGGTAGTCGGCCGTGTAATTCATGAACTTGAGATTGCCGATCGCGGGCGACACAGCGAAGCGCATGCGCCGGCCACTTACCGGCCCCGTGTTGCCGAACAGCGAGTTGTCGGTAACATACGCCGCGTTCGGAGACAGGAAGGACAGCGTGCCGAGTGACTGCCCGTTGGTCTGGGAGAAATTGCCCAGATAGTCGTACGTCTGCGTAACGTAGCCGCGCCCGATCGCACTGGCGCCGAGTCCAAGCTCGAACCGCTGGAACCGGTTCAACGGATACGCCGCCGTGATCGAGGCGCTTCGTATTACGTAGCGCAGGAACTGGAATTGATACTGCGAACCATCGGGTGATACCTGCGCGGCCGTATTGAGATACGCAACATCCTGCGACACGCCCGTTATGTACTGCCAGCGGTGCGCCATGTTGGCATACGCCAGCAGCAGACTCGCATCCTGTATCCGGCCGTACACACCGCCGCCGACCGCAAGCTGGTGATCGCCGGTCAGATCGCTGAAGACGAGCGTCGTCCCGCCACCGTACTGCGTGCCGTATCCGCCGCCAGTCGACACGCCGACCGTGCCGCCGGAGATGTAATCCGGCTGGAAGCTCACGCGATACGGGTAATCCTTGAACGTGAGGGTGTCCGGCATTCCCGTCACAGGGTCGGCCAGAAGTGTAGCGACGCTCGACACGTTGGTGCTGTCGGATTTCTCCGCTGCCGACAGCGTCCCCGATTGCCGCGCGCCACTCGCGGATCTGTAGGTCGAGGTCGCGTTGCTCGGGCGACCCGGCGTCGAATCGCGAACCGCGGCCGTCGGCGCACCGGCGGCTGCAACCGTAGCTGCGGGCTGCGCAGGAATGGCCGTCGCGTACTGCCGCGGATGATCGATGTACCAGACTGTGAAGTCGTTGCGATCGAAGTAAGTGAAGGCAAGTCGATCGGTCGCGCGCGACCAGCTCATCACGGGACTCGTCTCGGTGAACTGGCTGATTCCGGACTGCACATTCGTCACGCGCAGATCCTGATTTGACGCGAGATCGTGCAGATAGATGTTGGGCGTTCCATTGCGATCGGATACGTATGCGATCGACTTGCTGTCCGGCGACCACACTGGATTGATGCTGAGTCCAGTCTGTCCTGGAAGCACTTCGCTCGTGCCGCTCTGCAGGTCGTACACTGCGATCTGCATCTTGCCCAGCTTCAGCGTCGGGAGATCGGTGCTCGCGCGATCCGTGGCATACGCGATGCGCGTACCGTCAGGTGACCACGACGGCATCTCGTCGCCGTAACGGTCGCTGGTCAGACGGCGAAGGTTCTTGCCGTCGACATCGACGATGTAGAGATCCGTGATTCCGTCGGCGAAGCCACTGAAGACGATGTGCTTGCCGTCCGGCGAATATGACGGACTCAGCACGCCGTCCAGTGGAAGCTTGTCGTACTGTACCACGTCGCCCGTTGCGACGTCGGCGATCGAGAGTACGTCACGTCCTTCCGTCTGTGCGGTGAACGCGAACTTCTTGCTGTCCGGCGAGAAGGAGCCCTGCGAATACAGCAATCGCAGCTCCTCGAATCGTGGATTGGTCGTCGTCTTCACCAATCGCTTTATTCGCTTGCCGGTGGTCGCATTGCCAAGGTACAGATCGATGAATATCTCACCCTTCTTCACGCTTCCGTTGGACAGAAACGCGATGGTCTTTCCGTCCGGTGACAGGACCGGCGCGATGAAGATCGAGCCACCTGTGATCTTCGGTGTAAGTAGCGGAGTCGCGAAGTCGCGCACGCGCTGCATCGACGCGAGCTGCGGAAGGTACTGCTCGCGCGTCGCTGCACGCCACTGGTCGCTCAACTGCGGAAGGGTGATGCCGAGCTCGTGCTCGAAGCCGCGGTCGATCCCCATCGTCGTAACGCTCTGCAGTATCTCGCCGATCGCACCGTCGCCCCAGCGCTCGCCGATGTAGCGCCAGAGCGCCTCACCGTACCGATACGGGAAGTAGTCGTTCGGGTCGTCCGTCATCTGCTTGATCGTGGGCATGCTACCGTTCTCGACGGCATTCCTGATCCACATGGTCGTCAGCGGATGATTCGGTCCGAGCGACAGGTACTCGGCCATCCCCTCCATGAACCAGCCGGGCGGATTCACCTGCTCGAGGTTCTGGATGTTCGCGCCAGCCTTTCCTTCAGCAAATACGTCGAATTGAAACTGGTGCACCATCTCGTGCGTCAGCACGTGCTCGAAGCTGTCGTAGTCGCCTGTAAACGGGAGCTCGATTCTCTGACGCATCGGCTCCGTCACGCCGCCGACGCCCTCGCCCAGATCACCGTTGATGTTGCTCTGACCGAAATCCTGGCGCGAGGCGTAGAGCAGGATCGGCTTCTTTTCGCGGAACTGATGCCCCAGCAGGCGCGAAAGACGGGAGTACGACCGCTCGGCCATCCGCGCAGCATCGCGCACCGGGAGCTTCTCTTCGGGATAGTAGTGAATCAGGAAGTGCTCCGTCTCCAGAACACGCCAGCGAAAGTAGCGGTATTTGACCTGATTCTGCCCGAAATAACGCTGTGCGCTCGCCGGTGCTGCGGAAACCAGCATCGCAGCAGCGGCCAGCACTCCGAACACCCGCGACGCGACAGTCATTTTATGCTCTCCGTGACTTGCTCAGCCTTGATCGGGACGACTTCCGCGTCGCCCCACAACCGCTCGAGCTGGTAGAAATCGCGCAACGTGGGGTGAAAGATGTGCACCAGGAAATCGACGTAATCCAGAAGCACCCACCGCCCCTGACTCAACCCCTCGACGTGATGCGCACGCATTCCCTGTTTGCGCAATTCGGCCATCACGTGCTCCGCGATCGAGCGCACGTGTGTGTCTGAAGTGCCGCTTGCAATCAGAAAGCAGTCAGTCATGTCGCTGACACCTTCGAGATTCAGGATGACTACATCGTTTGCTTTTACGTCAACACATACGGCCGCTGCGCGTTGCGCTGCGGCGAGGGAAGTCGAAACGGTTGTGGCGGCCATTCTACTCCTGAAGCGGGATTCGGATTACGGTTTTCAGCCGGTGTGCTCCACGGCGCTAATTCTACACACGAAACAGCATTTCGTGCGCCAGCGGCAGAGCCTGGGATCACATTCTGGGGCCAACGGCGGCAAGGGATCGGTGTATGGTAATACGACTGCGGGGGACAGTCGGTTGTTAAGACCGTCCGTCCCCCGATTGGCGTCACAAGAACCACGGATAGCTCAACGAAATTCGTCCGTCCGTCGTCATTCCCGCGAAAGCGGGAATCCATGTTATCGATCTCCAAGTGCGATGCGAGCCGGCAACGGGTCGGCCGCAGGTGGATTCCCGCTTTCGCGGGAATGACGATCCCTTGAATCCGCGCCCTTACTGCTTGATGACCCAGACCTTGATCTCGGGATGCACGTCAGCGTGCAGTCGTACCGGCACGCGATAGACGCCGAGGGCCTTGATCGGCTCGTGGAGCTCGATCTGACGCTTCTCCACATGCAGCCCCTGAGCTGCGAGCTGAGCGGCGATATCGCTCGATGTGACCGAGCCAAACAGCTTGCCCTCCTCTCCGACGCGTGCGGAGAAGGTGAGTGACACCTGTTCCAGCTTTTCCGCCAGCTCGCGCGCCGATCCGCGGCGTGCCTCTTCGGCGGACTCGAGCCGCTGGCGCTCCTGTTCGATCTTGCGCTTGTTGCCCTCGGTCGCGAGATACGCGACGCCCCGGGGAAGGAGATAGTTGCGGCCGTAACCGTTGGAGACGCTCACGACGTCGCCCGTATGGCCGAGCTTCTCGACCGCCTGCCGAAGAATGACTTCCATGTTTACCTCAACTCCGCTTGTTGAACGTCTTGTTGAACGTCAATCACCTGGTCGTATCCACATTCGCGCGAGTCCGCCAGTCCATCCACGTATCGCCTACACCAACACCCAGCGCCAGCGCTCCAAGCATGAGCGGCGCGAACACCGTCATGACGATCAGGAGCGTCGCAGCCCACTTTCCGCGTGTCATGAACGACAGCACGCCGACACCGCGGAAGAGATACAGGGCACCGAAGAACACCAGCAAGTTCAGTCCAGCATCCCGTCCGTCCGCGAATACCGGAAGGAAGAAGATCGTTGCACCAACGGCCAGACCCCAGATGAGCTGGTCGTTGAAGCGAAACTGCTTTACCGCGCCGAGCGCCGGCCCCAGATCGGCCGAGGCAACTCGGTGATAGATCACCCACGCGAGCACCAGAGCCAGTAGCGACTCCAGCGCCACCAGTGCCGGAACCGTACGTGCGGAGCGGTTCGCGATGGTGCGCAGATCAGCCTCGTTCGACTTGACCATGCTGTCGAGACTGGGACTGCGCTCGACCGCTCGTTGCCATACCGGCGAGGCGGCCATGTCGTTCACCACGGCCACGGTTTCGTCCGTGCGCCGGTTGAACTCCGTCTTCATCGCCGCCCGGACCGACGGAATCCCATCAGGCGTCGAGATCGTGACCGCGAACGCCACGACCGATGCGATTCCGAGAGCGGACAGTGCCCTTACCAGAAACTTGTCGCCCGGCGTCAGCAGCGACGCCAGGCCGAACGACGCCGCCAGCAGCAGCGTCCATCCGTGTACCAGGGATCGGTAGCTGCCGGGTCCGGGTCCGACCGGGCTTGTGGCGGCATACCAACCCAGAATTATCGCGACGACGGCCAGCCAGATGCCGCCACCGTTCCACCAGCCGAGCGCCGCACAAACCGCTAGCGTCGCAGCGAGCAGGATCCAGGTTTCCGTGATTGGTACCACCGACCGCAGTGCGCTCGGGAATCCCGGGAGCACCAGGAAGGCGAAGAGCGCCAGGAGCGCGGCCCGCCAACCGGGTGCGAGGAGACGTGACACAGCTCGATCGAGCGCCAGACTAGGCGCCCTGGCTCCTCGTGTACGGAAGCAGGGCGAGGTAGCGAGCACGCTTGATGGCGCGCGCCAACTGCCGCTGATGCCGGGCATCGACGCCGCTCAGGCGGCCGGGAAGGATCTTGCCATTCTCGGTGATGAAGCGGCTGAGAAAGCGCTCGTCCTTGTAGTCGATGAAGCGAATGCCGGCTTCCAGAACCGGTGAGACCTTCTTGTTGCGTCTGGCCATTGGTTAGTCCTCGTCCTCGTCGTCTTCTTCTTCCGCCAGAGCGCGGGCGCGCGCGGCGTTGGCTTCGACACGGTCGGCGGGAACGCCGAGCTCGTGCTCGTAGAGGCTGATGAGATAGCGGATGACGCCGTCATCGAGTTTGAGCGAGCGCTCGAACTCGGGCAGGGTCGTGGTGTCGGCGGCGAAGCGCGCGACGACATAGTAGCCGTTCTCGTGGCGGCCGATCTTGTAGGCCAGCTGACGGCGGCCCCAGATGTCGAGCTTGGCGTCTTCGGTGAGGCTGAGCAGGCCATGATGGCGGCTCAGCTTCTCGGTAATGGCGGCGTCTTCGAGTGCAGAATCGAAGATGTACACCGCCTCGTATTCACGAGTCATGTGCTGGCAATCCTCCTTGTGGTCATAACCGCCCCCGGGTGGTTGCCGGAACCGAGGGAAGGGATGGGTTTTTGTGTAGCCTTCAAATATAGTTGGGCGCCGCGTCGGAGACCAACTCGGGTAAAGAAGCTTTCCGGACGGGGGCGTGGTCACAAAGATGATCCCGCGGCAAACGACTAGGTCCTGAGTCGCCGCGCCAGCCGTTGCGCATTCACATCGCCGTGCGGTGCCAGCGGACGCCAGAATTTGTAGACGTACTTGTTCCACCCCGCGAGGTTGCGTCCGCTCTCGGCGACCGGGATCAATCGGCGGGCCGGTATTGCGAGCAATCGTCGCCGCATTCGATGTCCGAGTGCATGACCGTCCCTCGGCCGATACTGCGCCCAGCCGATCGATCCGCTGAAACCGGCGGGACCGAATTCGTCGGATTCGAGCAGATCCTCGACGAACACGCGCAGCGAGCCCTCGAACGTGCCGAGCACGTCATGCATCGCGACCACTGCACCGTCGGCCAGAAAGGGCTTGAACATCTCCACGTCTGCGTGCGCGCCCGCATAGGTATGGTCGCCGTCGATCCAGAGGAAACGTATCGGCCCGTTCCACGTCGCGGCCACGTCGTGCGAGAATGCGCGGTGCGGGACGACGTGCGTGCTGCTGCCAGTGCGCTCGATGTGCGCGATGAACTCGTCGTACGACGTCACAGCGCCATGCAGATCGGGATCCGTTGACGACGGCGACGTGTGTGGATCTATCGCATGCACGGGATCCAGCTCGAGCATGCGAGCAACGGTTCCGAGCCCGACTGTAGAGCGGCCCTTGAAGCTTCCGATCTCAATGTTCGCCCCTTCCGCAGGAGCAAGCGCGAGCGCGGTCATGATGAACCGAGCCTCGCGCTCCGACAGATATCCGGGCGTATCACGCACGCGCGACCAACCCTGGTCTACGGCGTCGGTGACTCGCGCAAGATCCATCACTTATGTGGCGGTGCGCTGCACGAACCGCCCAGTCGCTGTGTTGTACTCGACTTCCGTGATCGAACCGTCCCGCACCCGATCCACCGCCTCGTCAATCACGTGCAGCGGCACCAGAAACCACTCGTGCGGACGTACCGGGTGCCCGAATCGGTCTGGTATCTCGATGTCTATCTGCGCTGCCGCGAATACTCGGTGAAAGACGCTCTCCAGCTTCGCGCGGTTGATGCGAGCAAGTTTATACTTCGCGACGATCTCGACTTCGGCGAGGAGATACGTCGCTTCCTGAGCCGCGTTTGCGATCCGTGTTTCGACCTTTCCGCTCGTCACACCGATCTTGTGGATCAGGTCGCGGTGCGCCGTGATGAATGGATGCGTGGACAGGCTCCGCAACACGTAGATGGTGCCGCTCGGTAGATCGTCGTCATCCCATGTATCGCCGAACAACGGACCCGCATTCGGCGCGGTGACGCGGCGTCCCGATTCATCCTTGTACAGCGCAGCCTGCAGCGAGCGCAACAGAAGATTGCTCTCCGTGCCGTTCGCAAAAATCACGCGGAGCCGCGCGTTCGGCGCCCCCTCCGGTGTCCAGTACTTCTCGGCCATCTCGGCGACGTACACTAGCTGCCCCGTGAGAATGAAGAAATCGCCCGGCGCGATCGCGGCGTCACGGCCGAAGGAGCGCGCCTGCCGGACGCCCGCCTTCAGATCCCGCTGCACCTGCTCGAATAGAGGCCGGAAGCTGTCGAAGTCCGCGCACCTCTCCGCTCGCGCGATTTCTTCCGCAGCCCGGATCTCGGCTCGCGCTCGCACGTGACGTAGGTCGGTAAGGCCCGACCGATCTGCATCCGCACCCAGTTCCGCAAGCAGTTCCTCGTCCGTCATCGATTCCGCAGAGGGAGCCGGAGCAGGAGTTGCGCCGCTCAATAGCCCCTGGCGATCGAGCGGCTCGAGCAGCGTGCGGCACTCCACCAGCCCGCGAAGCCGGTCCAGGCGCACCGCGTAGAGTCGCTCGAATATGTCCCTGTCCTCGCCATGCCGCGGCGCATGGCCCTCGCGCTCGACAAAGCGCTGGATGTCGTCGAAGCCGGCGATGATCCGCTCCTCCCGTGGCGTGTACGCTGCAGTCGCGCGCAGCTCGACTTCGACACCCAGTTCGGCGAGCAGCGCATCGTCTTCGTCGGTGAAGTGATCACCCATTCGTCGCTGCCGCCTTCATGCGCGCAAGAAAAGACACGCCCTCGGCCATCTGCCTTTCCCATGGATCGGCTGCGGTGATCGAGGGAACACGTCCGTGCTCGTGCTTGAACTGGAGTGCGCGTCGCGCGAGATCGCGGGCATCGTCGGGGGTGAGCTGGACCTTTCTCGCGGAGATGATCGCGCCGATCTCGCGCAACCTGTCCTCGGTCATCGCCTTGGAGAGGATGGCGTACGCCTCGCCGAACGGGTTGATCGCGTCGATCAGATCTATGTCGAGCTCGCGTACGTCTGCGAACCTGCGCACTCCATCGATCAGCGCGGTGTTGGCGGCGCGTTCGCCACTATCTCCGCCAAGTGCGAACTTCTTCGCCTGCTGCGTCACGTTGAGAGCAGCGATCGCGTGCTGCCGCACCACTTCCTGATCCTCCTCGCTCAGGTCAGGATACTTCTCCTTCACGATCTTTCCCATGCGCAACTGGGTGAGTTCCTGGGGCACCAGCTCCTCGTCGAAGAGCCCGCGCTCGAGCGCATGCCTGTCCTGCACGAAAGTCGTGATGACTTCATTAAGGTCATCGCGGCAGATGCGCGCGGCATATTCGCTCTTTGGCTCTGCGATACCCCTGACCTCGATCTCCAAGTGCCCGGTCTCGTGGTTGAGGCCGACGTTGCACTTGGCCGGATCGTAGCCGTTCTCGCCATAGTCGAATCCTTCCACGGGCCCATTCGCAGGGTTCTTGGGTCTGAATTCGAAGCGCGGTGCCAGCACCTGCTCCATGAGGAGGCTCGCCGCGATCGCCTTCAACGTGTCGTTCACGGCTTCTGTCACCGCCTGCTGTGACGCGTCCGGCTCCGCGATCAGATTAGTGAATCGTGCATGTGTCTTGCCGGGCGCATCGCGCGTCGCGCGGCCGATGATCTGCACTATCTCCGTGAGACTCGAACGATAGCCGACCGTGAGCGCATGCTCGCACCAGATCCAGTCGAACCCCTCCTTTGCCATGCCGAGCGCGATGATGATGTCGACGTAATCGCGGTTGTTCTTCTGCGCGGGATCCTTGAGAGCGGCGACGACCCTGTCGCGCTTCACCGAATCGTCGTCCACGAGATCGGCGATCCGCAGCAGCCGGTCGTCCTGCGTCCGAACGAGTTGAAAACCCGTGGAATCATCGAGTCCCTGCCACTCGCCAAGTGCCTCGATGATGTGCTCGACCTCCTGGATCTTCTGCTTGGTGCTCTCTCGCGAATTCACGTTCGGGATGTGCACGATCGTCTTCTCGGACGGATCGAGCACCCGCAGAATCTCGTCGGTGTACGGGCCCGTGTAGAAGTAGTATCCGATGTCGAGACGCTTGAGGTACTCGTAGCCGTTGAGCTGTTCGTAGTATGTGTAGGTGACCGTCTCGAACTTCGCCTCGTCCTCCGGGCTCAGAACCGCGTCGGCGTCGCCGCGGAAGTAGGAGCCTGTCATGGCGACGATGTGCGCGCGATCCCGTGCGATGAAGTCGCCGAGGTGCAGGCCGAGCCGGTTGTCAGGATTGACGGAGACGTGGTGGAACTCGTCCACCGCGATCAGACGCTCGTCGAATGCCTCGACGCCGACTTGATCGACGGCGAAGCGGAAGGTGGCGTGGGTGCACACGAGAACCTTGTCGTCGCTCGCGAGAAATGCGCCGACGGACTTTACCTTTCCGCCGTTGTCGGAGCCGGGCGCGTTGCACAGGTTCCACCTCGGCTCGACGTGCCAGTCCGCCCAGAAACCTGACTGCGTGAGCGGCTCGTCGGCGAAGCTCGCGCCAATCGCTTTTTCGGGCACGACGATCACAGCCTGCTTCACATTCTGGTTGGCGAGCTTGTCGAGCGCGATGTACATGAGCGCGCGGCTCTTGCCGGATGCCGGCGGAGACTTGATGAGCAGGTACTGCTCGCCGCGCTTATCGTACGCGCGCTCCTGCATCGGGCGCATGCCCAGCTCGTTGGCGCGCGTGGATGCGCCCGTGTGGGCGTACGAGACGGAGACTGACGGTATGGATTCCGGCGTCATCGCTTGCGGAGCTCCTTCCGGCGGTCCGCAAGTGCGCGAGCCATGTCGCGCGCGGTGTGAAATACGGCCAGGACCGTGACGGCATCGCCGTCGATATGATAGACGATCTGATACGGGAGTCCAGGCACCGTCAGCTCGCGGGTATCAGCGAGCCGGCCCCGTTGTCCCATCTCAGGAAAGTCAGTCAGGGATAGCGCCGCGTCGGCAATTGCGCGGAAGACCTTTTCCGCCGCGGCGGGATTGTCCAGCGCGATGTACGCGATGATACTGTCGAGATCGCGCGCCGCGGGCTCGGCGAGCGCAAGGCGCATCAGCGTTTCCAGCCATGCTTCTTCGCGATGGCGCCGAACACGCGCTCGGCGGGTCGCACTCGTCCTTTCCGCGCGGCGGCGATACCGACCTTGATGCGTTCGGTCTGCCAGGCATTGGTCTCGAGGTACTGCTGCATCGCCTGGTTGATGATGTAGTTGCGCGAGCGGTCCATTGCGGCCGCGAGTGCGTCGATTCCGGCCACGGTCTCACTGGCCGCGCGGATGGTGATCGGGGTGCTCGGGGTGGCATCGCGTTCCATGTGTACTCTCCTGTATTCACCTGTAATCATAGTGCCGGAACCGACTGGGCGCCACGTCCGGGATGACCAGTCGGTGCGATCAGGGGGCGTCGGCACGCCTCCGGCGTGTCGACGTGCTCCTGGCGGGCCTGTCGGTGGTCATCTTCACGTACATGTCGAACAGCTTCTCCAGCCGCTCGGTGTCGTTCCTGAAGCGGCGGCCGATGTAGATGCGCTCCAGCACCTCGTCGTTGCGCTCGTGGGCGGCGCGCAGGTCAGCTGGCATCGCCTCGGGATCGTAGAGGTCCGCGATCGTCGCGGGGAAGTGCGCCTCGCGCGCCAGCAGGATCTCCTCGGCGCAACGCGTGAGATCGGTTTTGTTCTTCGCAGTGAGGGTGGGGACGGGGAAGGTGTTCCAGCCGAGGGTGTTGGAGTAGCGGTAGCGCGTTTCCAGCTTGCCACAGACGGTCGCGATCCAGACGAGGTGAAGACGTGACGCAATGAGTGCGACGCTGAACACGGGCGCGTCAAACAATGCCAGATTGGCGTTAGTAACGAATTCCTCACTGCGGATGAGCCCCACTGGCAAGTAGGGTCTCGTTTCGCTTGTGTGGATCGGCACAACAACAGTGTGCGTAACTCCATGATTCATTTCGCGGAACTGGTGCGCCCGTGCAGCCATCTCGCGGGCACTCGCGTCCCGGCTCGAAAGGCGGATTCGCCGCACAGCATCGATACGAACTCTGATCGACGGAATGGACTGAGCTTCCGTAAAGGCGTCGTCCGGAATCCACAAGCAGTAGCGCAACTTGCCTTGAACAAACTCTTCTGACCCGTAGACGCGATGGACAAACTGCTGTCGTTGCAATGCAGTCAATCCAAGGCCGGCGAGTTGCGCCGCCCGCAAGAGTAAGTTGCCGCCATCAACTGGCTTGTTGCCGTAGTCCATCAAAGCCAAACCCGAAAAGGGCCGACTTCGCTTTTTGATGATGACATTCGGCCCGGACACTAGATAGGCGTTGATTTTATCAACGTCCTTGACAATGACGTTCCCATCGTCGCCAATAGAAAAGAGCCGACGCACTTTGCCCGCGTGGTTTGAAATTCCGACGATGGCTACCGTGACGCCAGCATTATGGCTCGCCAAATTCGCCCACTTGAAGGAGGTGTGGGCAAAGGTAATCTCGTGACCCGTGCCGAAGACTAGCGGCCAAAGGATTGGGACTAGCTGGCCCTGACAAACCGAATTGGTGGACACGAAGGCAGTGACCGCACTGGTGCGCGTTCCGTAGTCGGCGGCCTTCATGAACCAGCCAGTCACGTAGTCGAGCGACTTCCAGCCTGTCGTGCGTCCTGCGAAGATCGATCGAAGATCTGACTTCTGCTCCGCAGTCTGCCAAGTGGATCCCAGGTATGGCGGATTCCCGCAGATATACGTCTCGCCGCCTTCGTTCTCGAAATCGATTTCCGCCTGATCGAGTGGTGTGTGAAACAGGTCTTCCGCGAAGTGCCTTACGCCCGTCCCGGTGGGCGGACAGATGCTCAGCCAATCCAGTCGCAGCGCGTTCCCGCACGTGATCCAGTTCTCCGCATCGAGCGGCAGGAATTCCGCGAGCGCTTCCTTCTGTCCGCGATACATCACGTCGCACTGGAACTCCGCGATGATGAGAGCGAGCCGCGCGATCTCAGCCGGAAACTGCCGCAGCTCGATCCCGCGGAAATTCGTTAGCGGTATCGCGGTGCGGTTGATCGTCTCGCCGCGTCGCCGGTTTATCTCCGCCTCGATAGCGCGCATCTCCTTGTACGCGATGACGAGAAAGTTGCCCGAGCCGCACGCTGGGTCGAAGACCCTGATCCGCGCCATTCGGTTGCGTAGGTTGAGCAGCTTGCGTGAATTGTCGCCAGCCTCTTCCAACTTCACGCGCAAATCGTCCAGGAACAGCGGGTTCAACACCTTCAGTATGTTCGGCACGCTTGTGTAGTGCATGCCGAGCCCAGCGCGTTCCTCGTCGTCGGCCACCGCCTGGATCATCGAACCGAAGATATCCGGGTTGATCTGCTTCCACTGGAGATTGCCGATCTGCAGCAGATACGCGCGTGCGATCCGGCTGAACCGCGGCGCATCTATCGCACCGGAGAACAGTCCGCCATTCACGTAGGGAAAGCGGTTTGCCCAGCGCGGCACATGCGCGGCATCGCGCTTCGGGCCGGCAGTATCCATCGCGCGGAATATCTCGCCGATCACCTCGTGCGTGTTGGACGAATCGCCTGCACTCATCTGCTCGACCGTCTTCGTGAACAGCGAGTCACCGGTAAAGATGTCGGTGTCTTCCGCGAAGAAGCAGAAGATCAGCCGCGCCATGAAGTGATTCATGTCGACGCGCCGCTCTGCGGTCGCCCAGTCCGGATTTACCTTGAGTAGCTCGACGTACAGTCGGTTCAACCTTCCAGTCGCACGAATGTCGAACGAGCTCTCGCGGATCTGCCTGACGGTCGTGATCCCAGCGAGCGGGAGAAAAAAGCCGAAGTGGTCGGGAAAGTCGCGGTACGCGCACGCAACTGTCTCGCCGGTCGCCAGATCCTCGCCCTCGAAATCCGTTCCGTCGGTCGCGACGATGAAGCGTGCCTTCGACTTCGCTGTTGCGGGACTGTGTCGCAATGCGCCGAGCACAGCAGTCACGTCGCCCTGCGTGGCAACTGCGATATGAACGTTGTCCCGCTGCAGCACGCCGCCCACATCCGATTTGTTCGTCGCGCCGGCGCGCAGGCGCTTGATCGTTGTTTCCTTGTTACCGAACGCACGCAGGAATGCGAATGGGAATTCCGCGGCGTCGAATGGCTCCTCTGCCAGTGCGGAGACTGCTTCCTCGATCTCGACAGCGTTCATCAGTCACCGTTCCAGTGAAAACGCGCCTCGCCCGGCCGAATCGATCCGGATCATCATGCTCGACGGATGAATCTACACGTTGAACTTAAACAGCAGCACATCTCCGTCTTTGACAACGTACTCCTTTCCTTCAGATCGTACATCTCCCTTCTCGCGCGCGTCCTTCCATCCGCCATCGGCGATGAAGGCGTCGAATGAGACGGTATCAGCCTTGATGAAGCCGCGCTCGAAGTCGGTGTGGATCACGCCGGCTGCCTGCGGTGCGGTGTCGCCGCGATGAATGGTCCACGCACGCACTTCCTGCTCGCCGGCGGTGAAATACGTCTGCAATCCAAGCAGATGGTATCCCGCGCGAATGAGGCGATCCAGGCCAGCGCTCTCCAGTCCAAGCGACGCAAGAAAATCACCGCGATCTTCCGGCGGCAGCTCGGCGAGCTCCGCCTCGATCTTGGCGGAGAAGGGAACGATCTCCGCTTCCTCGCCACTCGCGGCAACAGCGGCGCGCAGTGCCGCCAGATATGGGCCTTCCTCGCCAGTAAGCTCGGCGTCGCTGACGTTCGCCGCGTACAACACCGGCTTCACGGTCAACAATGTCAGTGGCGCGAGCACTTCCTTCTCGTGCGCGGTGAGCGAGGCGTGCCAGAGTCCGCGCCCTTCCTTCAGGAAATCATTTGCCCGTTCGAGGACGACGAGTTCTGTCGCTGCATCCTTGTCTCCGGTCTTGGCAGTACGACGCGTCTTGTCCAGGCGCTTCTCGAGGGTTCCGAGATCAGCGATGGCGAGCTCGAACTCGATCACCTCGCGGTCGCGTGCTGGATCGACACTGCCCATCACGTGCGTCACGTCTTCATCGTCGAAGCAGCGCACGACGTGAACTATAGCGTCGGTCTCTCGAATGTTCGCGAGAAACTTGTTGCCGAGCCCCTCACCGTCCGCCGCGCCCTTGACGAGGCCCGCGATGTCGACGAACTGAACGACTGCGGGTACGATCTTTTTCGGATGCACGATCTCGGCGAGCTTGCCGAGTCGGGCGTCGGGAACTTCCACCATGCCGACATTTGGCTCGACGGTGCAGAACGGATAGTTCGCCGCCTCGGCACTCGCAGCTGTGAGTGCGTTGAAAAGCGTCGATTTTCCGACGTTGGGAAGTCCTACGATGCCGAGCTTTAACATTTGATCCTGTAAATAGAAATATTACGCGTACTTTCTGCTGCCTTGGTCATGGCCGCGAGCGGGGTCGGACTTCTCCATTCCCGCGAAAGCGGGAATCCATCTGTTGCCGAGAATCCGCCTGCCGTCATCGCAGCCAGAGATCGATAACATGGATTCCCGCTTTCGCGGGAATGAAGATTGACAGATGGGTCCTTCATCTCCTGGTGGTAACAAAACCCTGCGGAGTCCGTCCCCACTCCGTCCCCACTCCGTCCCCACTTTCTTAGTTGTTCAACCGCATCGCAGCTTCGATATCACCCTTCGCCCATATCTCACACACATCGGTGAGCGATGGCATGAGCGACATTATCTCCTCGCGCTCCATCTTGCCAAACGGCGCCAGAACAAAATCTGCGAGGTCTCCGCTTATCTGACGGTCTGCCGGCGGCCCGACGCCGATGCGAAGACGCGCATAGTCGCGGGTCTTCAGCACATGCTCGATGCTCTTCAATCCGTTGTGTCCGCCTGCACTGCCTTTCGCGCGGGTGCGATATCGTCCGACCGGCAGCGCGACGTCATCCGAGATTACCAGCAGATCCGTTGCCGGCGCCCAGAACGGACGGCGCGTGTAGGGTCGCAGTGCGTCGCCGCTCAGGTTCATGAACGTTTGCGGCTTCAGCAAGCGAACCTTCACATTTCCGAGCATGCCGCTGGACACCTGCGCATCGCCGTCCTTGCGCCATCCGTCGAAATGCCAGCGCTGGGCAAGATGATCCACGAGCCACCACCCTACATTGTGGCGCGTCGCTGCGTATTCGCGACCGGGATTGCCGAGTCCGACGATGAGTTTCACGATTGATCACGGGTACGAAAAAGGGCGGGCGAGTTGCCCGCCCTCTGACGTTGCACGAGTGAGTTACTTCTTCTCGGGCTCTGCACCCTCTTCCGGCTTCTTGGCGCGAATGACTTCCGGCTCGGCAGCGGTCGGCTCGACTTCCGCCGCGACAGCTTCCACCGCTGCGCGTGGTGTTGCGATGACGACGACGGCTGCGCCAGGCTCGTCCAGCACGGTGACGCCGTCAGGAACCTTGACGCCGCTCACGTGAATGGAGTCGCCGAGGTCGAGGTCGGTGATGTCGATCTCGATCTGGTTCGGCATCCTGGCCGGATCGACCGAGATCGTGAGCTCGCGAAGCGGGTGATCGATGATGCCGCCGCTGAGGCGCACTCCGACCGGCGTACCGATGAGACGCAACGGAACGCGCACCGTCATCTTCTCGCCGGCGACGATCTCCTGGAAATCGATGTGCAGGATCGCGCGCTTGAAGGGATGGCGCTGAATCTCGCGAATGAGTGCGCGTGAAGCTGTTCCGTCCACCGCCAGCTCTACAACCGTGTTGTCGGCCGAGATGCGCGACAGCAGCTTCTCGAGATCGCGCGCCGAGACGGCGAGCGGCAGCGATTCGCGCGCATGTCCGTAGATGACCGCAGGGACCTGGCCGTCGCGGCGAAGCGAGCGTGCGTTGCCCTTTCCGGTGCCGGTGCGGCGAGTTGCGGTGAGTGATGCTGTTGCCATGCTGTACCCCTATTCAAATAGCGAGCTGACCGACTGCTCGGAGTGGATGTAACGAATCGCCTTGGAGAGAAGCTCGCCGACCGACAGTATCTTCAGCGTCGGGAACGTTCGCTCCGGCGGAATGCACACGGTATCGGTCACCGCTACCTCCGCTATAGGCGCACTGCTGAGCCGTTCGACGGCGGGGCCGGAGAACAGCGCGTGAGTTGCGCAGACATACACGTCACGCGCGCCAAGAGCCTTGAGCGCGCGTGCCGCTTCACACATGGTACCCGCCGTGTCGATCATGTCGTCGACCAGGAGACAATCCCGCCCGCCGACCTCGCCAACGACGTTGACGACTTCGGCCACGTTGGCCTTGGGTCGTCGCTTGTCGATTATCGCGAAGGTGGCGTTGAGCCGCTTCGCGAAACCACGGGCCATCTTTGCGCTTCCGACATCGGGCGCGACGACGACCGGATCCACCAACTGCTTCTTTCTGTAGTGTGCGGTAAACACCGGCGCGGCGTAGAGGTGATCGACGGGAATGTCGAAGAACCCCTGAAGCTGATGCTGGTGAAAATCCACTCCCACAACTCTGTCGGCGCCGGCCTTCTGGATCATGTTGGCCAGAAGCTTTGCGCCGATCGCCACTCGCGGCTGGTCCTTGCGGTCCTGTCGCGAATACCCGTAGTACGGCATGACGACCGTCACCCGAGCCGCGGAGGCGCGAAGGGCTGCATCGATCATGAGCAGCAGCTCCATGATGTTGTCAGCCGGCGGATTCGTGGGTTGAACGATGAACACATCGTTGCCGCGAACGTTTTCATCGATCCGGACAAAAAGCTCGCCGTCCGCGAATCGCGTCGACGTGTTCTTGCACAGCTCGATCCCCATGTAACGCGCAATCTCTTCTGCGAGCGCCTTGTTGGCGGTTCCGGAGAGTAGCTTGGCGCCGTGACTCGGTACGGACAGGCCGTCCATTTTTGTACAGCCTTTAAGGTTAATGACGCCTGGGGCGCCGGTCAATAAGAGGTGCTATTTGGGGGTACCCCCGACTGCATTGCCCCCGGTGGATTCGAACCACCATTCTCGGATCCAAAGACCGATGTCCTGCCATTGGACGAGGGGGCAGAAAAAGAACAGCCTTGAAAGCTAGTCTAACCGGCGCACGCCTTCAACGTCGAGCGCGGTCCGGGTGAGCACCACCCGGCAGCCGGTAGCCCGCTCGAGAGCCTCCCCGTCCGGCTCCGACTCGAATATCCCGAACAGCACCGACCCCGAACCGGTCATCTCGGCGATCGACGCTCCTGCGGCCCGGAGCGTCGTCACGACCTCGCGCAACAGGGGATGGCGCAACGCCACCGGCGATGCCGAAAGGTCGTTGTGGGCGAGCGGGGCGACGCCGGTCCAGTCCGTCAGATCGCTCATCGTGAGCTGTCCCGGCCGGCGATCCTTCAAAAGTGCCAGTGCGTACGCCTCCGCAGTACTGATTCCGAACGGAGGAATCACCAGCGCGACGTGCCGCTGCGGCAGCGCGGGCAGCGCCAGCATCCGGTCTCCGCGCCCCCAGGCGAGCGCCCTGGGCGCGCCACCTGTCAAGAACGGAACGTCCGCGCCGAGGTGCGACCCCAGCTGCGCGAGCTCTTCCCCGGTGCATGTGTGGTGAGACATCTCGTTCAGTGCCAGCAACGTAGCGGCAGCGTCGGCGCTTCCGCCTCCAAGCCCGCCGCCCGACGGGATTCGCTTGGTGATCTCGATATGAAAGCCGGTGGTCCATTCGATCCGCTCGCAATACAACTGTGCCGCGCGATACGCGAGATTCTCGTCCGTAGGCCCGACGTCTTCACTGCAGGCGATCGTGCGCTCGCCCGGCGGCGCGAGTGCCACGACAACGTCGTCCGCAAGCGCGATGCGATGAAACAACGTTTCGATCGTGTGGTATCCGTTGTCTTCCCGCCCCATGACGTGAAGCCAGAGATTCAGCTTGGCCTGCGCGCGCACCGAAACGCGGGTCGTCATTTGATTCTCATGCGAGACTCTGCTCGGTGTCCTGCTGCGATTGCAGGTCCTTGAGATTGAGATTCAGACGCGCTGCGTACACCGCGCCGAAGACCGTGATCGGAATGAATGACAGGATATGGAAGCCCAGCGCCCAGCTGGTCGCGAGCGATCGATCCACGGAGTAGATCGCGAGACCGATCACCGCCACCTTCTCGAACACGCCGAAATATCCTGGCGCGGCCGGAACTGCGACGCCGAGTGCGACCATTGCCTGCAGCAGCAGCGCTGCTGAGAATGGTGCGTGGATTCCGACGGCGAGCATCGCAATCCACCATCCGAGCGCGTTCATCAGCCAGTGCGCTATCGTCCATCCGAGCACGGCCGCGAAGTGACTCGGACTGCGCAGTACGCTCAGCCCGTGACTGAACGTGACGAGTGCAGCCTTGCCGCGCTCTTCCAGTTTTGGCGAGAGTCGCCGTGCAAACAACTCGAACAGCCGAATCAGCTGCGCGGGGAAGAAGACCAGTGCGTACAGGACGAGGATCGCAACTCCGACCAGCACCGCTCCGGCCAGCGCCCAGCGCACGATAGACTGTCCGCCCACGTGAACGTTTGCCGGAAAGCGCGGATCCAGTACCGAGAGAAACGCGAGCAGCAACAGAACTATCGCGTCGAAGACGCGATCCACCGCGAGCGATGCGATGGACGTCGAGAACGGCACCTGTGTCTCGCGCGTGAGCACGTACGCGCGTGCAACCTCGCCGGCGCGCGCCGGAACGACGTTGTTCACCATCATTCCGATCGCAGTTGCGCGCCATAGCGGACCGAATGGAAGCCTGGGGTAAATCGGATCGAGAATGGTGCGCCAGCGCCGCGCCCGCAGTGGGAAGATCAGCGTCGCGCACACGACTGCGATCGCGAACAACCACGGATTCGACTGTGATAGTTCGTGAATGACGGTTGCAAGACTCACTTCGCGCAGCACCCACCACAACAGCGCGGCGCTGATGGCGACGCCGAGCAGCGCGCGGAAGTGTTTCTTCAACGAACAGAGTCCATCGCGGTCCGAATTTCACCGACGGCCGCTGCGAGTCCCATGAATATCGCGCGGCTGATTATCGAATGCCCGATGTTGAGCTCCTCTATCTCGGGAATCTGGGCGACCGGGCCGAGGTTTCGGGCCGTGAGGCCGTGGCCTGCGTGTACCGCGAGCTCGAGCTCGGCGGCGAGCGTGGCGGCTTCGCGCAATGCCGCGAGCGGCTCAGGATCACCAGGGTGGTTGGCGAAGTCGCCGGTATGAAGCTCGATCGCGTCCGCCCCGACCTGCCTGGACACGCGAACGGCCGCTTCGTCCGGACCGATGAAGAGACTGGTCCGGATGCCGGCCTCCCGCAGCGAGGAAACAGCGCGCTCGACTCGCGTCGCGTGCTTCACAACGTCCAGTCCTCCCTCAGTGGTGATTTCCTCGCGTCGCTCGGGGACGAGGGTCACCTGATCCGGACGGCTGGCGATTGCAATCGCGACCATCTCGTCGGTGCAGGCGAGCTCGAGGTTGAAATAGGTCCGGATCGCGGCCCGCAGAACCCCCACGTCGGCGTCCTGGATGTGGCGGCGGTCTTCCCTCAGGTGGGCGGTGATCCCATCCACGCCGACTTCCTCGCAGACAAGGGCGGCTTCGACCGGGTCGGGCTCGTATCCACGTCGCGCCTGCCTCAGCGTCGCAACGTGGTCGATGTTCACATAAAGGCGCTGGTAGCTTGCTCGCATATTCGGCCAGAGTATAACTTCTTCCCAATGAAGAAGTTACTGCTTGCATTTGTGGTGGTGGGAGCCCTCGCGTGTCATACCGCGGCGCCACCATCGACGTCCACGGTCGACAACACACCCGGCGCCAAAACATCCACGGCGGCGGTGGAACGCTTCTTCGCGGCGGTTCACGCGCAGGATCTCCAGGCGATGTCGCTCGTCTGGGGGACGTCCAAGGGGTCGGCGCGCGACAACATGGAGCGTGCGCAGCTGGAGAAGCGCGAAGTGATCCTGCAGTGCTACTTCAATTACGACACGTTCCGGGTTCTGGGCGAGAGTCCAACGTCCGAAATTCGCCGCATGGTGCGCGTCGAGCTGCAGCGCGACGGACGGACGCGGACGCCAACGGTCTATACTGTGCTCGGACCGAACGGGCGGTGGTACGTCGAGAACCTGGACATCGCCGCGGTCAAGGATTTCTGCGGGATGGCGCCGCCTGCCCCTGGCAACATGTAGCGCAACGCCGATTCACGCGTAGCTTAAGCGGTTGATGCGCTCCGGCAAGACGTGAACCTCACCCTCACTGCCCGCATGGAAAAGAACAAATCGCTGGCGCACGCCGGCTACCTCATAGGTGCACTGCTGTTCGTAATTCCTCTGTGCGACGCTCTGATGCGCGTGTGGCCGATGCAATTCGGCAATCAGAACTGGCGATTCCAGATCGTCGGTGGGCTGAGCAGCATTACCCTTGTTCCGCTCGTCGGTCTGCTCGTTGGACTGGTGGCCGCCGGTTACGCCGGCAACGAACGCGCTCGACGATCCATAGGGGTCTTCTGCTTCGCGCTGGTCGCGGTGCTCGTGATCCTCGCGGCCCTGTTCGTCGCGGACTACTTCCGACTGCGGGCATCCTTTCAGCCACGGTTCCAGCAGGCGGCGATGATCGCTTCGACCACGGCAGTCATCAAGTTCGTCGCGACTATCGTGGTCCTCGCGTTGTTCGGGCTCGCCGGGTTGGATCGGGCCGGTTTCCGTCGGGCGTAAGGGGCTACCATGGCGCGGACCTGTTCGCGCCATACCGCTAAGTCATTCCGATAACTCCACCAGCACTCCGCCTGTCGAAGCCGGGTGCAGAAATGCGATCAATTTCCCCTCCGCGCCTCGCCTCGGCGTCTCATCGATAATTCGGACACCGGCGGCGCGGCATCTGTCGAGTGCGATGTGGATATCCGGAACGGCAATACAAATGTGATGTATTCCCGGGCCCCGGCGCGCGAGATACTTGCCGATCGGGGTGTCGGGGGCAGCCGGCTCAAGGAACTCGATGAGTGACTCGCCGCTCTGGACGGCCGCTATGCGCGCCCCGTCCGAATCGGCCAGCGGCACCTGCGGCATCTGCAAAACGTCGCGGAAAAAGGGCACAATGGCCGACAGGGATTCCACCGCGATTCCGACGTGCGCTATGTGGGCGGTCCTGCCGGATTTCGGGGTCAAGGCGTCGGCGTCGGGCATTGCTTGCGCGATTAGATTAGAAGATGAGCACGTGAACGCGTTTTTGCACTCACGATAAGCGGCCTGGTTGCCGCGGAGAAAGATAAGATGTCGAATTCAGTGGAGCTTACGGACGCCACCTTCTCGAGCGAGATCGAGAAGCACGACGGCCTCGCGGTGGTGGATTTCTGGGCTCCGTGGTGTGGCCCGTGCCGCATGGTCGGCCCGGTTCTCGAGGAGCTGGCCAGTGAGTATGCTGGCAAGGCAAAAGTCGCAAAGGTTGATGTCGATCAGAATCAGAGTCTCGCGCAGCGCTTCGGCGTTCGCTCGATCCCCTTGATTCTCTTTTTCAAGAATGGGAAGGTCGTCGATCAGGTACTGGGAGCGGTTCCCAAGGCCCAGCTCGCGGCGAAGTTCCAGCAGCACGCGGCGTAGTCACAGGGCAACGCGGTCGCGTTGCAACTGTGTCGTCGTTCAGTCCAGGGGCGTTCGTTCGATTTGACCGCGATCTTGTCGTGGTGATCGAATGAGCGCCCCTTCTGCGTCCCCGGGATCTCTCTACATAGTCGCCACTCCGATCGGGAATCTGGGCGATATGACGATCCGCGGGATCGAGGTGCTCAAGTCCGTGAGCGTGGTCGTCGCCGAGGACACGCGGCACTCGCGGACGCTGATGAACCATCTCGGCGTCACGACGCCGATGATCGCTTACCACGAACACAACGAAGCACGCGAATCGCCACGGCTGGTCAGGCGCATGATCGAAGGCGAGTCGATCGCGCTCATCTCCGACGCCGGCACGCCGCTGCTGTCCGATCCCGGCGCGCGACTGGTTGCCGCTGCACTTGCAGCAGACTTGCGTGTGATACCCATTCCCGGCGCATCCGCGCTGCTGTCCGCGCTGGTGGCGTCTGGAATCTCAGCTGAACAGTTCACATTCCTCGGATTTCTTCCGCGCAAGGGCGGTGAGCGCGAGGCAATGCTGCGTACGATTCTGCGCTCTCCGTTCACCACGATTCTGTACGAATCGCCGCAGCGTATCGCGGCTACGCTGCTGGATCTGGTCGATGCGGGTTGTGGCGACCGGGCAGCGGCGCTCGCACGCGAGCTCACGAAGCGGTTCGAGGAGGTGCGTCGCGGAACCATCGCGTCACTCAGCGAGACCATCGGCGAGGGAATCAAGGGCGAGATAGTGCTCGTGATCGCCGGTGCGACTGAGCGCGCTCCAACGGAGATCGAGGCGCGTGATACGGTCTCCCGGATGCGTTCCGAAGGAGCGTCGTCGCGCGACATAATCGAGCGGCTCACGGGCGAGCTTGGAGTACCCAGAAACGTCGCTTACAAGCTGGCGCATTCTCCGCCCGATTCCACGCCGGCCGGTTAAGTTCCCAGGGTGGCTCTGAACCCGAAAAAAGACCGATGATCGCCCCGCTGGATCTCGTCGCCGAGGCGACGCGAATGCTGCTGGACGACTACGCCGAAACGGAAACGCAGAGTGGCGCGACCGCCAGCACGCGTGAGCTTCGCGTGCTGGATCCGTCGCTGGTGTCGGCCGATCTCGGTCCGCACGGCCCCGTCGCGAGGGCGATGCAGCGGTTCAGCCAGCGATTCGAGGACCGGCCCACTCAGCGCGCGATGGCGGAGGCTGTCGTCGGTCTGTACAACAGTGGCGGCGTAGGTCTGCTGGAAGCGGGAACCGGCGTTGGAAAATCGCTTGGATATCTGATCCCCGCGCTCCGCTGGGCCGCGGCGAACGGAGAGCGCACTGTAGTCTCGACCAACACGATCAATCTGCAGGAGCAGCTCGTCCGGAAGGATCTGCCGTTTCTGCACGACGCGCTGGCATCAGAGCAGAACGTACGATTCGCTCTGCTCAAGGGCTGGCGCAACTATCTCTGCAAGTTGCGTCTCGCGCAGGCAACGTTGCTGGGACCGAGTCTCGTCGACGACGAGGCGAGTGAGGCACTGGAGGAGATTCGCGTCTGGAGCGAGACGACGGAAGATGGATCGCTGAGCGATCTCGCGACGCCGCCACGCGGCGAGGTGTGGGACGAAGTTGCCGCCGAGCCGGATCTGTGCACGCGCAACGCATGTCCGCACTATCAGGACTGCTTTCTGTTCAAGGCCCGACGTGAAGCTGCGCAGGCTGACGTCGTCGTTGTGAATCATCATCTGTTGATGTCGGACGTTGCGGTACGTCGCGCAGCGGGAAATTGGGAAGACGCTGCCGTGATTCCGTCGTACACGCGGCTGGTGATAGACGAAGGTCATCATCTCGAAGACGCCGCGTCGGCGCACCTCGGTGTCACGACGTCGCGGCGAACATTGCAACGATTGTTCAACCGTCTGGACCGTCGCGGACGTGGGCTCGTCACAACGCTGGTCGAGCGTCTTTCGGCGTCGCGCGATCTGCTTGGCACCGCGAGTCTCGACGTCGTGACGCAGCGCATCGTACCTGCGGTGCGCGCGTCGCGCGAGAAGAGCGATCTGGTGTTCGATCTGCTGCTTGCGGTACTGCAGAATGGCGCCGCGCCGGTGATGCGGATGAGTGACGACTTCACGCAACACCCCGTGTGGAAGGGCGGCCTGCACATCGCGCTGACGGATCTGTTGCGCGAGCTGCGAGTGCTGGGCGAGAGTCTGACACTCGTCGGCGATCGGTTGCAGGGTGGCGATCGGCGCGACGATACGCTGCTCATGCTCGTCAACGAGCTGCGCGCGGTCGCACGCCGACTCGATGCGGCGGCAGACGGATTGCTGCTCGCGCTGCGTCCGCCGGCGACGGTGGAGCCGATGGTGCGCTGGCTCGAGGTAAAGGGCCGTGAAGGGAACATTGCAGTGACCGCGGTGCCGCTCGATCTCGCTCCCATTCTGCGCGACGATCTCTTTACGCGCGTGAAGACCGCAGTGGTGACGAGCGCCACGCTCGGCACCGAGGGCGACTTTGCATTCGTCGCGCGGCGGTTCGGGCTCGACGGCAGCGAGATCACGCCGGTGACCGCGGCATTTGCGTCGCCGTTCGACTATCAATCACAGGCCTTGCTCATCGTTCCGACCGATGTGCCCGCACCGAACGAAGATGCAGCGCGCCACTTCAGCGCCGTCCTGCGCATCATCGCGGACGTTGCGCGCGCGTCGGGTGGCGGGATGTTCGTACTGTTCACGAGCCATCGCGACGTTCGCGCGGCGGGAGAGGCACTCCGACGGAATGATCTTGCGGATGAGTTCACGCTTCTCGTTCACGGAGAGGACGGCCGCGATGCGTTGCTGCAGCGCTTCCGCAACTCCGGCAACGCAATACTGCTTGGCACGTCGTCATACTGGGAAGGCGTCGACGTGCCGGGCGATGCGCTGCGCGCTCTGGTAATCGCACGACTGCCGTTCCGGGTTCCGTCGGAGCCGGTGACGGCGGCGCAGTGCGAGGCGATCACAGCGCGCGGTGGCGACGCGTTCGGCGAGTACATGCTGCCGCATGCGTCACTTCGGCTCAAGCAGGGCTTCGGCCGGCTGATACGCACGGGCACCGACCGCGGCGCCATCATTATTGCGGATCCGCGCGTAATCACCAAGAGATACGGCCGTGAGCTTTTACGCGACCTTCCCCCCGCCAGGCGCATGAGTGGAGCGTGGAGTGCGCTTGAGCGTCAACTTCAACGCTTCTACGGCAAGACCTGAACAGCATGACTCAAACAGCCACTGGCCGGCCCGGCAAGATCGTATGCGTGGGCCGAAATTACTCCGAACACGCCAAGGAGCTCGGCAACGCGGTCCCCAAGGAGCCCCTTCTTTTTCTCAAGCCGCCCTCCAGCGTGATCCACGAGGGTGAGTCGATCGTCCTGCCACCGCAGTCGAAACAGGTGGAATTCGAGGGTGAGATCGGCGTTGTGATCGGATCGAGGCTCTCGCACGCAGACGCTGCGGCCGCCGCCAGGGCGATTCGGGGCATCTGCGCCCTCAACGACGTCACCGCGCGAGACCTCCAGAAGAGCGACGGGCAGTGGACCCGCGCCAAGGGCTTCGACACTTTCTGCGCGATCGGGCCGGAATCCGCCGCCCCCAGCGACCTGAAAACTCTGGTGGTACTAACCCGGGTGAACGGGGTAGAACGCCAACGCGGTGCGGCTTCCGACATGGTCTTCCCGATTCCGGATTTGCTATCCTACATATCGGGAATCATGACTCTGGAGCCAGGCGACGTGGTTGCAACGGGCACCCCGGCAGGTGTCGGCAAGCTCGCCGCTGGTGATGTGGTGGAAATAGAGATTCCCGGAGTCAGTAAAGTACGCAACCCTGTCACCAACACCGTCTGAGTGCCTCCCTACAACGAACGCATCACAAAACTTCCGCCGTACCCGCTGGCCGACATTCCGCACAAGAAGCGTGCGTTGATCGCGCGCGGCGTGGACCTCATAGATCTGGGCGCTGGCGACGCAATCCTGCCGCCGCCTGAAGCAGCACTCGAGCGAATGACGCGCGCCATCCGTGAGCCGGCCATGGGCCGCTACGGATTCGAGATGGGACTCGTGGAATACCGTGAAGCGATAGTTCGCTTCATGAAAAAGCGATTCGGCGTCACATTCGATCCGCTCAAGGAAGTAGTTCCGCTCATCGGATCCAAGGAAGGTCTCGCACATCTCGCGCTCGCCTATCTCGACAAGGGCGACTACGCCATCATGCCGGAGCCGGGCTATAACGCGTACATGGGCGGAACGATTCTGTCCAACGGAACGCCGTACCGCTACGAGCTGCGCGCCGACAACAACTTCCTCGTCGAGCTCGACGAAGTCCCGAGCGACGTGCTCGCGCGGACGAAGATTCTCTATCTGAACTATCCGGGAAATCCGACCGCTGCAATCGCTCCGATGGAATATCTCGCGCGCGTCGTGAAGCAGTGCAAGGAGTACGACATCGTGCTCGTTTACGACAACGCGTACTCCGAAATGGCATACGATGGATATGTGCCGCCGAGCATCTTCGAGGTGGAGGGAGCTCGCGACGTCGCCCTGGAATTCCATTCGATGTCCAAGACGTACAACATGACCGGCTGGCGTTGTGGCTGGGCATGCGGACGCGAAGAGCTGGTGCACGCTCTGGCGACTGTAAAGTCGTTCATAGATACTGGCTCGTATCTCGCGATTCAGGCCGCGGCAGCTGCTGCGCTGGACGTGCACGACGAGTTCGTTCCAAAGAATGTGGCGATCTTCACGGAGCGCCGTGACGCAGCTGTTGCCGCGTTCCGTGAGAACGGCTTCCAGTGCGACGTTCCGAAAGCTGCGATGTATCTATGGATTCCACTGCCGCCGCACATTCCGAGCAAGGTGTTCGCCGACAAGTTGATGGAGCAGGAAGGCGTGGTCGTGTTGGCTGGTGCAGCGTTCGGCGCAGGCGGCGAGGGTTTCTTCCGTATCTCCTTCATCACGTCGCCCGAGCGCATCCGCGAAGCTGCGAAGCGTGCAGGACGCGTACTTGCCTCGTTCAACGACTAGGCTCGCCCAGACATGCAATTCCGCCGTCCGTCAGGTGCCTGGATCACCTCGATCGCCATTCACGTGGTGGTCGCGGTTCTGTTCATTCAGGCAATCCTGTCGCGGCATCCGGACTTCCTTTCGTTCGGCAACGCGGTGCCAGCGCCTGTGGTCGAGCGAGTAGGGTTCCTGGCGTTACCTCAGCCCAGGAATCACCTGCCGCCGACACCTGGGAGGAGCGGCGGAGACGGGCTGGCGAGAACGCCTAGCAAGCTGCAGATGCCGGCCGCACCCACGCAAGTTCCGGCGACGATCACGCCACCAGCCAAGGGGCCGACGGTGAACTCCATTGGACCGTCGAGTGGGCCTCTCATCGGCGGCGGCGGGCAGCTACGCGGTGTTCAGCCACGCTATGAGGATCCGCGCGTCTGGGTCGCGCCGGGCGAGGTCGCCAGCGCGCCAAAGACCGACGCTCAGCGCCTCGACAGCGTCATCAAGAACGACATCGGCAACTTCAACGACTCAGTCCGCGTAGCCAACGGCGGCAGAAAACCTGGCGACTGGACGTTCGAGAAGGGCGGCCAGAAGTACGGCGTCGATAGCAAGTACATCCACCTCGGACCATTCTCGATTCCGACAGCGGTCCTCGCGATGTTGCCGCTCAACATTACCGGCAACCCTACTACGTATCAGCGTAACAAGACGCTCACCGCGAACCACGACGAGATCTTCGAGCAGGCTCAGCGCGGAATCAACGATGCGGACTTCGAGAAGGCTGTACGAAGCATCCGCGAGCGCAAGGAGCGCGAGCGGAAGGAAGCCGAGGAGATCAAGAAAAAGGCTGCGCAGGACGCGACGTCGCAGCCGTAGTAGCTACACGGCTGTCATTCCCGCGAAAGCGGGAACCCATGTTATCGATCTTCGAGTGCGACGGTACCAGGAAGCTGGTCGGCGGCAGATGGATCCCCGCTTTCGCGGGGATGACGAAGCCTGCGTTACGAAACCAATCCCGATGACGCCGTCTGCGCGCTATCTGTCTCGAGTACGGTGAACGGCCTGAACACGCCGCATACGACTCCCAGCACGCCGAAACTGTCGCGCGGATTTACGACGATGTCGCGGTCGGCCGGGTTCGCGGCCTTGAGCACCACCGTCTGTCCATCATGCGACAGCGTCTTGATCGTCGCCTCTTCACCAATGCGCGCAGCGACCATGTCGCCATCCTTGGGCGAAGCTGCAGCGTCGACCATCACGAAGTCGCCGCTCTCGATTGCACGCCCGATCATGCTGTCTCCCTTCACCTTCAGAAAGAAGACGCGCTCCGATGGCAGGAATCGCCGGTCCATCGTGATGAATCCTTCGCGATGCTCCGGAAGCAGCGCAGGCTCGCCCGCGTGAATACGTCCGTAGTACGGAACCGGAGTCGATTGCGCGGCACCGCTGAAGCCGAGCAGCCGCACTCCGCGCGAGCGTGATGGGTCGCGCTCGATGTATCCCTTGCGTGCAAGCGACTGCAGGAGATCCGAGACAGTCTTGGTCGACTTGATCTCGAACTTCTTGCCGATGTCGCGAATACTTGGCTGATATGTATGTTCAGCCGTGAAATCGAGCAGGTACTGATAGACTGAGCTTTCGAGACGCGTCAATTGCTCAGACATAAGCACTCCGTGAGGGTTCGGGTTGTACGCTGTAGCACAAAAAATGCGGCGCGGTTCTCGACCGGTCAACCATTGTTTCGATTATTAAGGTAATCGATCGCTCGTTCGAGACGGGCGACCGCACGGTCCTGACCCTGCATCACGAGTACATCGAAGATCCCGGGACTGACAGTCAGGCCGGTCAATGCGACTCTGAGCGGCTGGAACAACTTTCCGCCGCCAATTCCGTGCCGTTCCGCGAGTCCTCTGAGCTCGGCTTCGAGGGTAGTCGCATCCCACGAAGTAACAGCTGCCAGTGCGTCGCGCGCGGAGCCGAGGATTTCCAGCGTGGCCGGCCCGTCCTTCCATTGCTTGGCGACCGCTTCGGGATCATACGTGATCTGATCCACGAAGTAGGGTGCGGCCTGGCGGACTATGTCGTCCACGACGCGAGCACGGACGCGCAGCAGATCCACGAGCTGGAGATACCAGTCGTGGCGCGCGACCAGCTCCTCGCCAGTCGCCAAGCCGGCTGCGATTATTGCGCGCGTTACCACAGGCTCCAGCTCGGTGAGCGGCATCATGGACATGTGCTGGCCGTTCATCCACTCGAGCTTCTTGGGGTCGAAGATTGCCGCCTTGCGCTGCAGGCCTTCCGGTGAGAACAGCTCGACCATCTCGGCGAGCGTCATCACCTCGCGGTCGCCGCCGGGCGACCAGCCCAGCAACGCGAGGAAGTTGAGCATCGCCTGCGGCAGAAGTCCTTCGTGCTGGTAATCTCCGACGGCGGTCGCTCCGTGACGCTTGCTCAACTTCTTTCCGTCCAGCCCATGGATCATCGGAAGGTGCGCGAAGCGCGGAAGATCCCTGCCGAGTGCACGGTACAGCATGATCTGCTTGGGCGTGTTGGAGATGTGGTCGTCGCCGCGCATGACGAGCGTGACACCCATCGCGACGTCATCCGACACGACCGCGAAGTTGTAGATGGGTGTACGATCGGAGCGCAGTATCACGAAGTCGTCGACGTCCTTGTTCGGGAATGCGATGCGCTTGTGCACGAGATCGTCCCATTCCGTGACACCGTGCTCGTCCGGAACGCGAAAACGCACGACGTACGGGTCGCCGCGCTCGAGTCGCTGCTCCTCTTCGTGCAGTGGAATCTCCGCCCACTCGCGCTTGTACTTGTAGATCTCGCCACGCGCCTGCGCTGCCGAGCGTCGCTCCTCGAGCACACTCTGCGGCGTGAAGTCGCGATATGCGAGGCCGGCATCGAGCAGTTGCTTGACATCAGCGCGATGCCGCTCCAGGTTCGCGCCCTGATATACGACGGGCTCGTCCCAGTCGAGGCCAAGCCACTCGAGTCCGTCGAAAATTGCACGCGTGCTCTCGTCGGTACTGCGGACCTTGTCGGTGTCCTCGATGCGGAGGAGGAACTGACCGCCGAACCGGCGCACGTATAGCCAGTTGAAGAGGGCGGTGCGTGCGCCGCCCACGTGCAGGTATCCCGTGGGCGATGGTGCGAAGCGAACGCGTGCTGGCGGGTGAGAGCTCATGTCACAAAGATGATGGATACGCAAACGGGCCCGTCATCGAGGACCGAGCCCGCCGTAGCGTGGAATATACGGAGAGGGAGGGATTCGAACCCTCGATAGAGGTTGACCCCCTATGCCGGTTTAGCAAACCGGTGCCTTCAGCCTCTCGGCCACCCCTCCTGGAGCCGGTGTAAGTTAGTGCTGCGCGGCGGCCTGTACAAGCCGAGAGAAATCCAACTGGAGCGACATTGACGAGTGATTTGATTGCGCAGCCGACGGATGGCCGGCTGGTGCGGGTATACCATCACCCCGCAACACACCTTCTCATTGCGATCCTGTGGGTCGGCGGATGGTTCGCTGCACTGATCGCGCTGAAAATCAAGCCGGCGTTGCTGTCCGAAGCGATCGGCGCCGTTTTAGTCACCGTTGCGTACGTCGTGTACGTGCGAGTGCTGGAGCGGCGGCGGGTCTCGGAACTCGCACCGGGCCCGGCGCCGAAGGAGTTCGGGTCCGGCTTCGTTCTCGGTGCTGCATTGTTCACGACGACGATCGGAATCATCTGGGCACTGGGCGACTATTCGGTAATCGGCGTCAATCACTGGACGGCGATCCTGTCTCCACTCGCCTTCGGTCTTGCAGCGGGGGTTCTGGAAGAGGTGCTGTTTCGCGGTGTCATCTTCCGGATCACGGAGGAATGGATCGGAAGCTGGGGTGCGCTTGCGTTTTCGTCGCTGCTGTTTGGTGCCGGACATCTCGCAAATCCTCATGCGACGCTTACGTCGGCGCTCGCAATTGCATTGGAGGCAGGTCTGCTGCTCGGCGCCGCATTCATGATCACGCGGCGACTGTGGTTGCCGATAGGTCTGCACGCCGCGTGGAATTTCACGCAGTCCGGTATCTTTGGCGCACCGGTTTCCGGAACCACTCCACACGGGCTGTTCGTGTCGACGCTGTCGGGCCCGGCGTGGGCGACCGGTGGAGGATTCGGCCCCGAGGCTTCGCTGCCGGCGGTGCTCGTTTCTCTCGTATCCATCTGGTTGCTGGTTTACGCGGTTCGATCGGGGCGGGTGGTACAGCCGATCTGGCTGCGTCGCGATCGCGATGTGGTTATCGCACAGCAGGTGCGTCCGTTTGACGGTTAGGATGTCGCGAACCGGCCGCCCGAACGCGTGACCTTGCGTGCGATCTTCCCCGCAAGTTGCTTCCATTCTCCGCGTCGCGCCATTGCCCACGCTTTTTCGAAGCGGCCGTACGTTTCTTCAAGCTCTTCCCATCGGAATCTGTCGGTTCGCCGTTGGAGGGCGTCGACCCATGGGTCGACGACGCTGTGCGTTCTAGCGTACTTGACGATCGATTCAAACTCGCAGCACATCGAGGCGTTGCGAAGAAGGATTGTTGGAATGGACTGGACCGGATCCAGGTTTTCGGCAAAGCAGGATGGATGCGCAAGGCCTACAGCGAGAAAGTTGAGCTGAGTACGCACGCATTTTTCGCAGATGCCGCAGTTGGAGAGCCGGCTGTCTCCTTCCCAACAGACGTTGATGCACCTTGTCGCTGTCGGGCTCCTGGCGATCAATTCTGTCTTGTGCGTCCGCGAGAAGGCGGCTCCGTCGTGGACAATTTGCATTGCCGCGCCGGAGAGCAGACGATCTGTAGCAGGCGTCGAGCCCAGCGGAAAGCGAAGTGCGTCGTACGGCTTCGCGCTTCCGACGAGAGCGTAGCCGAACTCGTGTGAGTAGTTGTGCAGGCAGCAGACGAGCTGCAACATGAAGGTGTCGTCCCATTTCGTTAATCGAAGATCCTTGAGGTTGGTACGAATGACTCGCCGCTCCAACCCGAGTTCGTCGAGGAAGGGTGCCGTTCTCCGTTTGAGTGCGTCGAGTTGTTCCGGTTGCGCGAGGGGGACGTCGAAGCCATGTACCATCAGGACGGTACGCTTCAACGGATATGAAGCCGCGCCGAGTCCTGCATTTGCGTGACGTAGTAGTGTGAAGGTGGAATCAATGCCGCCGGAATATGCCGCGATCGCGTCCGGTGCGCGTTGTACCGCAACATCCTCAACGGTGCCATCAGGCTCGATGCCGATCTTCGTGTAGACCGTCGGCATCCACAGTTGCCACGCGTCCTGAAACTCATCGATGTTGCGAAGAGCCTGGCTGCTCACGGCGCCGTGAACGCGAATGTCCTGCCCGATGCGCATGGCGTACATCAGAATGCCGACCACGAAGCCGTCGAGCAGAGGCGGTGGAGCAATATCCGGCTCTTCGACCATGTCGAAGTACGCGGTTACGCTGGGATTCTTCGGGTCGCGTACGTTGTCGAGCTGCAGCACGCGCCGTGTGCCGTCGGCTATGCGGTGCTGGGTTACGCTGAGATCCAACGCTCCGGTGTCCACGCCTCTGGTACTCCCCGAATTGGGTGCGCCCTGCACTCGCCGGGGTAGCCCGGCGGCTGAGTATAAGTATCGCCCCCGGGCGGATGCCGCAAGACAGCGGGCCATGTCTCGTTGTAAATTCACGGCATGATCGACTTTGCCAAGGCGAGAGCGCTGGTAACAGGCGGCGCCGGCTTCATCGGAAGCGCGCTCGTGTGGGAGCTCAACAGACGCGGTTGCGAGCGCATCGTCATCGCGGACTTTCTCGAGGCGAGCGAGAAGTGGCGCAATCTGGCGCCGCTCGCGTTCGAGGATTATCTGGAAGCGGATGATCTGCTGCCGAGGCTTGGCTCAGGCGCGTTGGGACGTTTCGATGTCGTGCTGCATATGGGTGCTTGCTCGTCCACGACCGAACTCGACGCTGCGTATCTGGCGCGGAACAATTACCAGTTCACAAAGGATCTCGCGGCGTGGACGTTGTCATCGAACGGCCGGTTCGTGTACGCGTCGTCCGCTGCGACTTACGGCGACGGCGGAGCGGAGATGCGCGACGACGCGTCGCTGCCGTATCTGCACACGTTGCGTCCGCTCAACATGTACGGCTACTCCAAGCAGATGTTCGATCTGTACGCGGCGCAGCGCGGAATACTCGGCAAGATCGCAGGCGTCAAGTTCTTCAACATCTTCGGACCGAACGAGGATCACAAGGGCGACATGCGCAGCCTCGTGAACAAGGCGTATGGACAGATCGCGGAGACGGGTGAGATAAGGTTGTTCAAGAGCTATCGTCCCGAATACCCGGACGGCGAGCAGAAGCGGGACTTTCTGTACGTGAAGGATGCGGTCAACATGACGCTGCATCTTGCGGCAAATGAGAGCGCCAACGGACTGTTCAATGTCGGCAGTGGCGACGCGAATACATGGATCGATCTTGCGAACGCAGTATTTGCCGCGCTCGGGAAGCCGGCGAATATTCGATTCATCGACATGCCGGAAGATCTACGAGCCAGGTATCAGTACTTCACGCAGGCCGACATCGGGCGCGTGCGGAAGAGCGGCTATGCGGCGCCGATAACTCCGCTTGTGGACGCGGTTGGGGATTACGTGAAGAACTATCTGATTCCACGGGCGCGTCTGGGCGACGTTTAGCACGCTGTGGAGTCGCTCGGCAAATCGTCGTTTTCTCCGCGCTGATGATGCAACGACAAAGGAGGCGGTGGGATTCGAACCCACGGTCCCTTACGGGACTCTGGTTTTCAAGACCAGCTCATTAAACCGCTCTGACACGCCTCCGATACGTCCGGCGCGGGTGTGCCCGCGCCACGACAAGGCGCGGCTATATCCGCGCACTACGAAATTTACTGCTGCTGCGCCGTCAAAAGGTCCGCCAGACCGGTGCCATTGGCGACGCGCTGCGTTGTCGCCATCACCTTCTGCGCATCGGCCTGACGGCCGACCTGGAGCAACGCTTCGGAGAGCACTGCACCCGTCCGAACGTACACGTACGGAATCCCAACCGAGGGCCGGTCCACCCAGCCGTGACGCGCGGCGAGTGACTTGGGCGCGTCGAAGCTCTTGGTCCAGAGTGAGTACGTCGTCGCGATGTCGAACCATCCGTCGCCGGGCAGATGCACGATCGTCGAAGACGCGGTTGGCGGAGTCGCTACGAGCTTCCGCGCCAGCCCGGTCGTCAGGAGATTGTTGCCGAAGCCCATCTCGTCCGGATAGCTGCCATCGGTACGACTGAAATACACCGGAGTCGACGGAAATGCGTCGCGAATTATGTAGAGCACGAAGAGGTCGGCGCGCTCGAGGCCGTGAAAGCCGCCGCCGAGGTCGCGTGGGTGCACCGAGAAGTGAAATCCGCTCCTGGTGTTGAGATCCTGCGGTGCATCGAGCGCAACTGCGGGTGGTACCGAATCCGATTGCGTGTAGCTGAGATCGATTATCGGCTTGGTCGGACGTGTCCACGTGCGACCCGCGTATGCGGGGGGGCCGTTCGCGACGTCGTACGGTCGGATAGGATTACGGATCAGCTGACGCGTGTACCAGTCGGTGTTGAGCAGCGACGTGCACAGTACGGTGACGTCAGGCCTTATGTGCTCCACTTCCTGAGCGTACCAGAGAGGGAAGGTATCGTTGTCGCCCACGGTGATGAGCACGCCGTAAGGCTCGACGGATTCGAGCAGGTCGTGCGCGAAGTCACGCGTGTCCGTCTGCCCATGCCGCGATGCGGAGCTCCAGTTGCCCCACAGCGGAATCACGGCAAGCAGCAGCAGTGGCGACGCCGCCATCCAACTGGACTGGCGGGGAACTTCCACCGTCTCGGTTCCCATGCGCACCGGATCCGATCCGAACATCTGGGCGAGTCGCTCCCAGACGTTGAACAGTCCGAGCGCTACCCACACGCTCCACGCACTGAAGCTCCATAGATAGAAATAATCTCGATCACGAACTTCGCGCGGTACGGCGTCGCCAAGCTCGGGTGCCTGCGAATAGCCGTACTTGAAGTTCATGTAGTAGATCAGCACCAGCGTCACGGTGAAGATCAGCGGGCCGAAGAACCAGAAACTTCGTCGGTCTCGTTGCCAGTGCACCCATCCGCCAAGCAATCCCAATAGCAGGAATACCCACGCGAGCGCTTCCTGAGCGGCTGCATGCGTACCATTGGCGTCCCGCAGCCACTGCCACCGGAAGTACGTCCACCACATGCCGATCTGCGCCGTGAACGGAATCTGCCTGTCCGTGAGCGCGGGCTTGCCGTACTGAGTGCGGTTGAAGTTGTACATGAACCGGTCGTACGTCAGCTTGCTGAACGTACAATCCGCTGCGATCTTCGTCACGCAGCCCGTAGTCTCGCCTTCATTGATTCTTGGGAAGTATGCGGATCTGATCGGCTGCGTGAGGAACGGTGTCATTCCGAGCACGATTGCGAACAATCCGGCCAGCAGGAGCTTCCAGCGCAGAAAGGTGCGCGGACGGATCACGAGCACTGCAACGAACACCGCCGGCAACGCCAGGAAGCCGGCCATGTGATTCGCGTAGCCGAGTCCGCTCAGATATGCCACGAGCACGAGCAAGCGATCGGCCCTGGGTCCGTCGGGATCGTCACACCAGCGCACGGTCAGCCACGCAACGATCGCCATGCCAACGAGCGAGACGGTGTAGACTTTCTCGTTGACGACCGACTGCGCCCACACGGTAAATGCGGTCGAGCCGATGAGCGCGGCGAGCGCGCCGCCCGCGAGCCGTTGCCATTTACGCGGCAGCCAGCCGGCAAGCACACGCTCCGCGATCAGGAACCACATTCCCGCGGACACCGCGCTGCACAGCGCAGCGAGGATATTGATTCGCATCGCCACGTTCGGCGCGATGGGCAGGATCGAGAAGAACCGCCCGAGAATCACGAAGAACGGGTTGCCGGGTGGGTGCGGAAGGCCGAACGTGAAGGCCGCGGCGATGTACTCGCTCGTGTCCCACATTGCAGTGGATGGGGACAGGGTGACGAGGTACAGAACGAAGACCAGCGTTGCGGCGATCGCAGCCGCCCCGTAGGACGGGCGGTAATCGGCTTCCGCGGTTGTTGTGGCTGTGGTTGCAGACATGGGCAGAAAGATAGGCTAGTGGCGGAACTGGCGTTGACCGGTAAATACCATCGCGATCCCGTGCTCGTTCGCCGCCGCAATGACTTCCGCGTCTCTGATGGAACCGCCGGGCTGGACGATCGCCGTGACACCGGCCTCGGCGGCATGATCCACGCCGTCGCGGAAGGGGAAGTACGCGTCGGAGCCAAGCGCCGCTCCAGCGGTTTCATGGCCGGCGTTGTGCGCCTTGTGAACGGAGAGGAACGACGCGTCCACGCGCGACATCTGGCCGGCTCCGATCCCGATGGTGGCGCCGTCTCGCACGAGCACTATGGCGTTCGACTTGACGCTCGCGACAGCCTGCCACGCGAAGGCGAGGTCGTCGCGCTCGCGATCGGTCGGTGTCCGGTTGGTAACGACTCTCCAGTGAGCGTACGGGATGGGCTCCGGTGCGCGGTCCTGCACCAGGAGACCGCCGCGCACACGCTTGAAATCGTACGAGCCGCGCGGCCACGCCGCGGTTCCTTCGAGCACGCGAAGGTTCTTCTTCTTTCCGAGTATGCTGAGGGCGTCGGGCGAGAACGAAGGAGCGACGATGCACTCGACGAAAAGGCTGGACAGCGCTTCGGCTGCCGCCGTATCGACCGGCGCGGTGAAGGCGATCACCGAGCCGAACGCCGATTGCGGATCGCAGGCGAGCGCCTTCTGATATGCCTCGAGCGGTGACGCGCCGATCGCGAGGCCGCACGGCGTTGTGTGTTTGACGATCGCGCAACAGATCTGTCCCGAGAATGCATCGGCTGCGAGCAGCGCGCCTTCGAGGTCGAGCAGATTGTTGAAGCTCAACTCCTTGCCGCCGTGCTGCACCAGGGCGTCGAGTCCGCGTCCCCTGGATTCGACGTAGAACGCCGCGCGTTGACCTGGATTCTCTCCGTATCTCAACGTCTGCGATCGCTCGAGCGCGATTACGAGCGAGTCGGCAAACCGATCGCCGCGCTCGGACGCAAACCAGGCAGCTATCGCCCCGTCATATGCAGCCGTGTGCTCGAATACTTTTGCAGCGAGACGCTTGCGCAGGTCCCTGTCGTCGTCCTTCGCCTGCAATGTTGCCAGGACGCGAGTGTAATCGGCGGGATCGCAAATCACAGTCACCGCGTCGAAATTCTTGGCCGCCGATCGAAGCATTGCAGGGCCGCCTATGTCGATCTGCTCGACGACGTCATCGGCACTCACGTCGGCGCGTGCCGCGGTTTCTCTGAACGGATAGAGATTGACTGCGACGAGATCGATCCACGGAATCGCGTGAATGCGAACGGTCTCGGCGTGTTCGTCGGAATCGCGACGCGCCAGAAGTCCCCCGTGAATCAGAGGATGCAGCGTCTTGACGCGGCCGTCCAGCATTTCGGGAAACTGTGTGAGATCGCTTACGTCGCGAACGGTGAGGCCTGCGGTGCGCAAGGCGCGCGACGTTCCGCCGGTCGACACGAGATCCCAGCCGAGCTCGACGAGTCCACGTGCGAATTCCACGAGGCCGGTCTTATCGGAGACTGATAGTAAGGCGAGAGGCATGATGTATGTCCGTATTCAGCGCGTGCTATCGTCGGCAACGACGGTAGCGGCAAGCGCATCGATGATTCGGGGGAAGATGATGTGCTCGATGCGCAGCACCCGTGCCGCAAGGGCATCGGGGGTGTCGTTTTCGAGCACGGGGACGGGCCATGTCGCGAGCGGGTGGCCGTCGTCGTATAGTTCAGTGACCAGGTGTACAGTTACGGCGGACTCGCGCAGTCCTGCTGCAAGCACCGCTTCGTGCACGCGCACACCGTACATGCCCGCCCCGCCAAAGGCGGGGAGCGGGCCAGGGTGCACGTTTACTATCCGGCCGCTGTAGTGCGCGATCACGCCGGGTGGCACGAGACGCAGATATCCGGCGAGCGCAATCAACTGGATGTTGTGCCCGGTGAGGATGCGCATGAGATCGTCTTCCGAACGGGCATCGAACACCAGCGCCTCGATTCCGGCAACGCGCGCTCGATCGAGGGCACCAGCGCTGGCCCGGTTCGACGCGACTACCACCACTTCGCCGCAGGCCGCGTCACCCAGCGCTGCAAAGTGGTCCAGTATCGCCTGCAGGTTGGTCCCACCGCCGGATGCGAGAACCGCGATCCGCGTCTTCACAGTTGATCGGGCCCAAGCAGCACGTCGATCGCATCGGCAAGCGATGCAACGATGGTGACCTTCTCGTCCCTCGCGCATTCGACGTCTTCTGGCGGCGTGGTGGGTCCGCTGATCAGCACCGGCGTACCGCCAAGCTGATGAAACGGCTGGACGTCACGCCACCGGTCGCCAATGTAGCTCGGTGCACTCATGTCGAGTGCGTGCTCGGCGACCGCGCGCTCGAACAGCGCGATGCCGGGCTTGCGGCAACTGCACGGTCCTGTAAAAGAGGGATGATCGGGGCAGAAATACGTTGCGTCGATCATCGCGCCACTGTCGTGCAGCAGGTCGTCGAGGCGCCGCTGCGTGAGCAGATAGTCGTCCACCGTGAAACTGCCACGCCCGATTCCGGATTGATTCGTGATCACGATCACCGGGATGCCTGCGTCGTTGAGGCGTGTAATCGCGCGTGCGGCGCCGGCAAGGAGCTCGACATCCTCCGGGCGAGACAGGTAGCCCACGTCGCGAATGATGGTTCCGTCCCGATCCAGAAAGACAGTTGTTGGCGCCTGGCTCATCGAGGGTTACGGCGCGCGACGGTTCGCAGGACTGTGCGTGGGGTGCTGCATGCGATGCACATCAGATTGCTCATCGCGCTGGTCGCACGCGTCGAGTGGTATCGGGCGAGGCGGGCCTGGGCGCTGGTTCCTTCGATGCGCGTGGCTTTTCCGGTTTCGGTACCGTGAAGGTCCGGTCGGACGACAGCTTGCGACCCGTCGGTCCCGTCGCATTCAGTACGTCGAGACGATAAGCTGCACCCGCCTGCAGAGGCTTCGCAACGACGATGATCACGTTGCGCGAGAGCAGCGGGCGGGTAGGCTTCGGCAACACGATCCGCGCTGGTGCGGGACGCCGCTGTGGCACCGGGATCACCGATTGCTGCGCAGGAACGGGTAGCGGCAAGGGCAGTGCGTGAGCGGTGTCCTGCTGCTGCATCGCCTTCACCGATACGATCGCGACACGCGACGAGTCCGGCGCAGTGAGCGTGAACTGCGCTGTCGTGAGCGGTACGCGTGGATCTATGGGCGTATCGAAGCTTGCGTCCAGGGTCACCGAATCCCGCACGCTCACACTTCCGAGCCTGGGTCCGGTCGAGTCGTGTGCAAAGGTGAGAATCTCGAGGTTGAGCGAATCGGCGAGGTCGACAATCGTCGTGTCGAATGCCTCTCCGGGATCGAGGCCGCGATTCCTGTTGGCGTCGGCATAGCCACGAACGTCATAGCGCGCGGGCGGAAGTCCGACGAGGCGGTAGTGACCGATCGAATCCGACGCCGTTATGTAAACCACCGACGTATCGCTCTGGGGCCGCACTTCGATCATGCCGCTGGTGACAGGGAGCCCGGAAAGCCAGTCGAAAATCGTGCCTCTGATCGACGTGTTAGGAATCGATGGACCGGTCGAAAAGGTTACGACGGTCGGCGTCGTGCGCACGTTGCCGCGAAGGTCGGCGATGCCCGGAAGTATCGTGACAGTGTAAGTCGTGTTTGCGCGCCAGCCCTTGGGCGGATGAATGCTGAGCGACGACCGATGCCACTCGACGTCAGGCTTTCCGCGCTGAGGCGAAATAAGTACCAGGTCACCGAGAGTCGTTGCTCCGGCAGGATGCTCCGAGATCACCTCGTCGAAGTGAATCACGAAATCCTTCCCGCGCACGCCGACGCTGTTCGTGTCCGGCTGGATGCGCGTGATCGCGGGCGGCGTGTGACGTTCGGGGCCGCCCGGCGGAACGCCCGGAGATGCGCACGCAAACAGTGCGAGCATCGTCAGTGCGTTGAAGACGCTGCTGCGTCGTACCCTCAAGTACCAGCCCCGAGTGTGACGACTTTCTTGCGCAACGCCTCGGCGCGCGCGGACCACTCTCGCTCCTTGGCGCGTTCGGCATCGACGATATGCGCAGGTGCACGGCTGGTAAAGGACTCATTGGCGAGCCTGCCGCGCAGTGCAGCAATCTGGCCCTCCAGCTGATTCAACTCGACTTCGAGCTTGCGTCGCTCCTGCTCGAGATCGACGAGGCCGCCGAGCGAGATGACGAGATCGCTTCCGTCAGCGAGCAAGGTGTGCACGGCGGGCCCATCGACTCGACCAGAAACCGTCAACGTCGCGCGCGCGAGCTGTCCGATCAGTCCGGCCTCTGTGATGTACAACTCCGGAGTCGGCGTGGCCACGACGACTGCATGAACGACCTTGCCCGGTGTAACTCCATATTCCGCGCGCATTGCACGCAGGGCGTCGACACATTCACGCACGCGCTCGAATTCCGGGGCGCCCGCGCGCATGGGTGACGCGAGCGGCCACGCCGCGGTGCAGAGAAGCGCAGAATCCTTAGCCGCTCGCTCCGGCAGTCGTTGCCACAGCGCTTCGGTGATGAACGGAATCACGGGATGCAAAAGTCGCAACGCGGCGTCGAAGACGTGCACGAGCACCGCGCGCGCAACGTCGCGGTCATCGCCTTCTGTCGCGACTCGGCTCTTGACGCTTTCCAGATACCAGTCGGCCAGCTCGTTCCACACGAAACGCCGCGCTGTCTCGGCGTACTCGTTCAATCGCAGTCCAGCGTGCAACTCGCTCCGATCCCACGTGGTACCGGTTGGACGTGCCGGGCCCAGCGCAGCGTCACATTCCGCAATCGCGACGTTGAGACGGTCGAGAATCCAGCGGTCGGCGCGCGCGAGCCGCGAGTCCTGGATGTCGCTTACAGAAGCGACGGGCTCGTCACCAACCTTGGTGAGAAGAAAGCGTCCGATGTTCCAGAGCTTTGTCGCGAAATTGCGGCCTGGCGCGAACGAGCGGTCCAGATCACCCGGATCGAGTACCAGATCCGCACCCATGCCCATTCCCGAGATCACGGTGTAGCGCAACGCATCGGCACCATACAGACGCACGACGTCGAGCGGATCGATCCCGTTACCAAGTGACTTGGACATCTTCACATGGTTTGTGTCGCGAACCGTTCCGTGCAGATAGATCGTGTGAAACGGAGCGTCGCCCATGAAGGCGTAACCAGCCATCACCATGCGCGCGACCCAGAAGAACAGAATCTCCGGTGCGGTAACGAGATCGTCGGTCGGATAGAACGCCCTGAGATCGGCTGCATCCGTGTTCGGCCAACCGAGCGTGGAAAACGGCCAGAGCCAGGAAGAAAACCATGTATCCAGCACATCCTCGTCCTGTCGGACCGGACCGCCGCAATTGGGACACGAGGTGACGTCCGTGCGGCTCACCGTCACACAGCCGTGATTCACGCAATACCAGACTGGAATGCGATGTCCCCACCAGAGCTGACGCGAAATATTCCAGTCGCGAATCCCTTCCAGCCAGTTCACATACACCGCTTCCCATCGCTCCGGGAGGATGCGAATGCGTCCGGTTCGCACGCCCTCGAGTGCCGGCGCAGCGAGCTCGCGCATGCGCACGAACCACTGGTCCGAAAGGCGCGGCTCCACAACCGTTCCACAACGATAGCAATGTCGCACTGCGTGTTGATGTGCCTCGACCTTCGCGAGGGCGCCGCTTTCCTTGAGCATCGCGACGATGCGGTCGCGCGCCTCGAATCGCTCCACGCCACGCAGGTCGGGCGGAACACGTCCCTCGGCATCCGTAACGTTGTCGACGTTGCCTTCCGACGTCATGATCACCGGCATCGGGAGCGCATGGCGCTTGCCAACTTCGAAATCGTTGGGGTCGTGCGCGGGCGTGATCTTGACGACACCCGTGCCGAAGGCGGGATCGGCGTACGCATCCGCAATTATCGGAATCTCGATCCCGGCTATCGGGAGAATGACGGTCCTGCCGATCAGCGATGCGTATCGCTCGTCATCCGGGTTCACCGCCAGTGCGACGTCGCCGAGCATCGTTTCGGGGCGCGTGGTCGCAACGGTGAGCCACTTGCCTGGCTCTCCGACTATCGCGTATCTGATGTGGTACAGCGAGCCCGCTTCCTCGTCGTGCTCCGCTTCCTCGTCGCTCAATGACGTGAGACATCGCGGACACCAGTGGATGACGCGATGCCCCCGGTAAATGAGTCCCCGCTCGTGCAGCTGCACGAATGCTTCGCGCACCGCGATCGACAGCTCCGGCGACAGCGTGTACGCAGTGCGCGACCAGTCGCACGACGCGCCGATCGATCGCAACTGTTCGAGGATCGCGCCGCCCGTGTCGGCGACGAACTCCATCGTGCGTGCGATGAATGCGTCGCGGCCGAGGTCGAAGCGTGTCTTTCCCTCGCTCGCCAGCAACTTCTCCACGATGTTCTGCGTCGCGATGCCGGCGTGGTCGGTGCCGGGGAGCCAGAGCGTTTCGTCGCCGCACATGCGACGCCAGCGCGCAATCACGTCCTGCACGGTGTTGTTCAATCCGTGGCCGACGTGCAGCACCGCGGTGACGTTTGGCGGCGGCATCACTATCGTGAAGGGCGTGCGATCTCCGCCGCTGCGAGTGGAGCGGGCGGCATCGGCCGTAAATGCATCGGCGGCGAGCCAGCGCTCATACCACTCGCGCTCGGTCGCCGCCGGATCGTACTGAGCTGGAATCTCAGCTGTCGGGGGCGTGGTCATTCAACGCCCAATTTAACGCCTGACGGTAGTGGCGCGCTCAGAACAGATGGTGAGATCGTGACGTCGCGCCGCGCGCCGCGATCTCACCAGGCCACTACGCGGCGGGCGGTGCCTCTTCGGGATTCGCCACGTTATCCGCCTTGGGAACGCCGCCCGGCGCAACGGGCGAACCATCCGCGCGGCCGCGCTGCGACGGCGGGCGCTTGTGCCGCGCCACGATTTCATCTACCGGCTCGGCTGCGGAACGATAGGCCTCGTCCTCGTTCATCCATTTGTCTTCCAGATTCGGCTTGGGATCCACGTTCCGGTCGGCCTCCGAGGAGTCGCCCTGGCGCTTCCGCCCCATTCCGACGCCCTGGCCCTCCCAGTGTGACTCCGTGAGGCGATCCTCGCCGGCGTCGTAACGGTCCGCCGCATCTTCCATCTGGTCTTCTTCAGATCGTATGGCAAGACGGTTGAGCACCGTACCCACTCCGGGGGTGCCGCGGGCCACAGTCACGGCGTGCTCGGCCTCACTTGCCGCATACACCCAGCCGGTGAGCTCGATGATCCCCTCATCTATGGCGCCGATGTCAATCGCGCGCTCGCTCAGGATGGGATCGTTGTGATATGCCTCGAGGACGCGCTCCTCGAGTTCTTCGAGAGGCGATAACTCCTCCTCTTCGTCCTCGTCCTCGTCGTAGTCCTCTTCGTCGTATTCGTCATATTCGCTGGCGACGAACTCGTCTTCCTCCTGTGCGCCAAGCCGCTCGCGCAGCTTTGTGGCGAGAGCAGAGAAGCCGCCGAATTTCTGCGCGACCACGACGCCCGCGGCGATACCTGCCACCGCGCCGATCGCCAGATACACGAGACCCGCACCCGTGCTCGGGCGTTCGTCCTGGTGACGGAAGCGCGGGAGGTCGCGCAACCTGTGGCGGAGGTTTTCCTCAAAGGATAGCTTACGCATACGCTCGATTAATTAGATGGTGTCGCATCATGAAGGCGGCAAGAAGAAGGCCACCCGGGCGAACTCTCAATCAGACGAATTCTTGCTAGAGCTAACGCTTCCCGACGGTTCCGTAAGATCCGTCCCCGAAGGTACGCTGCCGTCAGAGGTAGTGGGATCCATTGGCGACCGCCTGCTACGTGCCGCAATCGCGGTTTCTGTGAACGGCGAGATCCAGGACCTGATGACGCCGCTCCGCAAGAGCGGGGCGTTCCGCGTGCTCACCGAGCGCGATCCGGAGGCCCTGCCTGTTCTGCGTCACTCGGCCGCGCACCTTCTTGCGACTGCCGTCCGGCGGGTCCGTCCGGATGCGCAGATCGGCTTCGGTCCATCGATCGAGGACGGGTTCTACTACGACTTCGGCGTCGACCATCCATTCACTCCCGAAGATCTCGAAGCGTTCGAAAAGCAGATGCGCAAAATCGCATCCGAAAAATACCCCTTCGTCCGCGCAGAGCTCGATCGTGTGGCGGCCGAACGAGTGTTCCAAGGTGATCCGTTAAAACTCGAACGACTGTCCGAATTGCCCGACGGCGAGGTGATTTCCACCTATACCGACGGCCCTTTCACGGATTTGTGTCGAGGGCCGCATGTCCAGGACACGTCCTACCTGAAGCACTTCCAGTTGATGAGTACGGCGGGCGCGTACTGGCGCGGAGACGAAAAGCGCCAGATGCTCCAGCGCATCTATGGAACAGCCTGGTTCCGCAAGGAAGACCTGGACGCCTACCTCTATCGCATCGAGGAGGCGAAGCGGCGCGACCATCGCAGGCTGGGCAAGGAGCTGGACCTGTTCCAGTTCCACCCCATCGCGCCTGGCGCTGCATTCTGGACCAATCGCGGAACGATCATCTATAACGGCCTCGTTGACTTCATGCGCGGCAAGCTGCGCGTGGCCGGATACGACGAAGTGAAGACGCCGCTGCTGTATCACAAGACGTTGTGGGAGCAGTCGGGGCACTGGGGCAAGTACAAGGAGAACATGTTCCTCGTCCTCGACAACGAGACGGGCGAGCACGACTTCTCGCTCAAGCCGATGAACTGCCCGTCGCATCACGTGCTGTACGGGAGCAGGAAGCACAGCTATCGCGAGCTTCCCGTTCGCTACGCGACGCAGGACGTGCTGCACCGCAACGAGATCTCCGGCGCGCTGTCGGGACTCACGCGCGTACGTCAGTTCCAGCAGGACGATGCGCACATCTATCTCGCCGAATCGCAGATCACGGATGAGGTTAAGAGTCTGGTCGAGATGGTCAACGATTGCTACGGAGCGTTCGGGCTCAGCTATACGGCGAAGTTCGCGACGCGGCCCGGCCCCGAGTTTCGTGTAGGCACGGACGAGATGTGGGATCGCGCCGAGGAGTCGTTGCGCGCCGCGTTGATCAACACGGGACTACCGTATGAGCTCAAGGAAGGCGACGGCGCATTCTACGGTCCCAAGATCGACTTCGACGTAACCGATTCCATCGGTCGTCAGTGGCAGCTCGGCACGATTCAGCTCGATTACGCGAACCCCGAGCGGTTCGATCTGAGTTACACGGGTGAGGACAACCAGCCGCACCGGCCGGTCATCATTCACCGTGCCATTCTGGGATCGTTCGAGCGTTTCATTGCGATTCTGATCGAGCACTTCGCGGGCGCGTTCCCGCTCTGGCTAGCGCCGGAGCAGGTGCGCATAGTCCCGATTTCCGACGCGCAGTTCGAGGCTGCGCGCGCGGTACGGGACGCGCTGGTCGAGGCCGGCGTGCGCGCGCATCTGGATGACCGCAACCAGACCCTGAACTACAGGATCCGCGAGGCTGAAACGCTCAAGATCCCCTACATGGCGGTTGTCGGAGGTCGGGAAGCCGAGCAGGGGAGCGTTGCCGTACGAACACGCGGCGCGGGGAGCAAGCAGGAAGTCACTCCGCTGGCTGACTTTGTAAGGCGCGTGCAATCCGAGATCGCTTCACGGTCGCTCACGCCGTGATTTTGCGCGTTCGCGGCGTTGGCGGGCGTTGTGGGGGAAAATTCGGAGCGTTCCGATTAGCTTTCCACCCATGTCAGACCTCAGCCGCCAACCAGTAATCGTATCGGCCGCCAGGACGCCTATCGGGCGTTACCTGGGCGGCCTTGCACCACTTTCAGCCACGGAACTCGGCGCGATCGCCATACGTGCCGCCCTTTCCCGAGCGGGCGTTTCACCCGCGGACGTCGGGAACGTGATCATGGGCAACGTCCTTCAAGCCGGAGTCGGTCAGGCGCCGGCGCGACAGGCAGCGCTCAAGGCGGGGCTCCCCGGAACCGTATCGGCCCTCACCGTCAACAAGGTATGTGGATCGGGCCTCGAGGCGGTGATGCTCGCGGCTGCGTCGATCAAGGCCGGCGACGAGCAGGTCGTCGTTGCGGGCGGAATGGAGTCGATGTCCAACACGCCTTACTACGTGAGCGGATACCGCGGCGGTGTGAAGTTCGGCGATCAGACGATGGTCGATGGATTGATAAAGGATGGTCTGTGGTGCTCGTTCTGCGATGTGCACATGGGCAGCCACGCGGATTACACCGCGCGCAAGGCAAACGCGACGCGCGAGGATCAGGACGTGTTCGCGGCGCTGTCGCACTCCAAGGCGGTTGCTGCGATCGAGGCCGGAAAGTTCAAGGCCGAAATCGTTCCTGTCGAGATCGCGGGGCGAAAGGGAACCACGACCATCGATACGGACGAGGGTCCACGCAAGGACACCACTGTCGAATCACTCGCGAAGCTGCGTCCTGCATTTCCCGGCAAGGACAGGAGCCAAGAGCTGACGGTGACTGCGGGTAACGCGTCGACGCTGAACGATGGTGCCGCCGCGGTGGTCGTCGTGAGCGAGCAGTTCGCGATCGATCACAAGCTGGAGATCCTCGCACGCATCACGGGTTACGCGACCGGCGGTGGCGAGCCGCAGGATCTATTCTTCGCGCCGATCGTCGCTGTCGAGAAGCTGATGGCGAAGACGGGTGCGAAGATCGGTGATTACGATCTGATCGAAGCGAACGAGGCGTTCGCATCCCAGTCGATCGCGGACGCTCGCGGGCTTGCCTGGGACACCGCTCGCGTCAATGTGAACGGCGGCGCCATTGCACTGGGCCATCCTCTCGGTGCGAGCGGCGCGCGAATTCTCACGACGCTTCTCTACGCTCTCAAGGATCGTGGCAACCGAACTGGGCTCGCGACGTTATGCCTCGGCGGTGGGAACGCCGTTGCAATGAGCGTAGAGCGGCCGAGCTGATTGTTGGACGCGCGATCTCTCGTATTTGCTTCTCAGTCAGAACGAAAGCTTCGCGCTCCGTGGCGCATTCTCATCTTCCTGATCGTGTGGGTCGCGGTGACGCTGGTCGCCGCGGCACTCGCACAGGGATTACAGGCAGCCGCGTTCGCGAGCGTGCGCACGATCCTGTATTACTGGATCGATTTTCTGGCGATTCTCGTCGCAACGTTCGTATCGCTGCGGTGGGTGGATGGTGCCGACTGGAATTTCGTGCGGTTCGGTCGTTCGTCGTCCCAGCCGGCGTTGCTGACCAGTGGTTTTCTCATGGGAATGATTGCGATCGGCGCTCCGTGTGTCGTGCTGCTCGCCATGCACGAGCTGCGCATCGTTCCAGCTCCCGAAGGGAATTGGGCCGTCGCAGCGGCGCAGATGGCGCTCTTTCTCCTTCCTGCCGCTGCGGCGGAAGAGCTGTTGATGCGTGGCTACATATTCGCGGTCTTGCGCGAGACGGTGGGATGGAAAACGACGCTCGTTGCGACGAGTATTGCATTCGGACTGTTACATCTTCGCAATCCCGGTGCAGATCCCGAGTCGATCACAGCAGTGATCATCGCGGGATTTTTTCTTGGTACGATACTGCTGGTCACGGAGAGCCTGTACGCCGCATGGATGGCGCACTTCGCGTGGAACCTTACCATGGCTGCGGGTCTTCACACCGCCGTGAGCGGTCTGGGCGTGACTGCGCCGAACTATCACGTGATAGACAACGGCCCGGACTGGCTCACCGGAGGATCATGGGGGCCGGAAGGCGGGGTGGCGGCCGCATTGGGGATGTTTGTATTTCTGTTCTACCTGCACGGACGGTATCGCGAGCGCTTGCAGAGTGAAGCGCTTCAGAATCGATAAAATGCATCCCCGCGTTCGCGGGAATGACGATCGGATCGAACTGCTAGAGGATCATGTAAATGAGTGAGAAGATCGCCGTAATCGGCGCTGGTCAGATGGGCAACGGGATCGCGCACGTCTTCGCCGCGGCCTCGTTCCCCGTCACAATGATCGACGTGGCGCAGAGCGCGCTCGATCGTGGAAGAGCGACGATCGAGAAGAATCTCGACCGCCAGCTGAAGAAGGGAACCATCGATCAGGCCGCGAAGGATGCGACGTTGTCGAATGTCACGCTCGCGACCGACCTCGCCGCTGCGAGTGACGCGTCGCTGATTGTGGAGGCGGCGACGGAGAATGTCGCGCTCAAGTACAAGATCTTCACCGATCTCGACAAGCTCGCAAAACCAGACGCAATTCTCGCGACCAACACGAGCTCAATCTCCATAACGGAGATCGCGGCGAAGACCGGGCGTCCGGAGAAGGTCGTCGGGATGCACTTCATGAATCCGGTCCCGGTGATGAAGCTGGTCGAGATCATTCGCGGTCTGGCGACGTCGGACGAGACCACGGCGAAGGTCGTTGCACTTGCCAGCGCGCTCGGCAAGACGCCGGTAGAGGTGAGCGATTATCCCGGCTTTGTCGCGAATCGCATCCTCATGCCCATGATCAACGAAGCAGTGTATTGCGTGATGGAGGGTGTGGGCACGCCCGAAGCTATCGACACGGTGATGCAACTCGGAATGAACCATCCCATGGGCCCGCTCACTCTCGCTGACTTCATAGGACTCGACACTTGTGTCGCGATCCTGGAGGTCATGCACGACGGACTTGGCGATCCAAAGTATCGCCCCTGTCCTCTCCTGAAGAAGTACGTCGCGGCCGGCTGGCTGGGACGCAAGACAGGACGCGGATTCTACAAGTATGCTTGATCTCTTTCCGCTGACCGAAGAACAGCGCGAGATACAGCGCGTAGCGCGCGACTTCGCCGCAGCGGAGATCGTCCCGTACTCGAAACAGTGGGACGCCGATTCGTACTTCGAGCCGACGCTGGTCAAAAAGCTGGGTGATCTCGGATTCCTCGGCATGTTGACCGCCGAGGAATACGATGGACTCGCGCTCGATACGGTTACATATCTCGTGGCACTCGAAGAGATCGCTGCTGCGGACGCATCGGTCGCGGTAATGATGAGCGTTCACAACTCACTTCCCACGCAGATGCTGTCGAGTTTCGGGAGTGAGGAGCAGAAGCAGCGATTCCTCAAGCCGATGGCGCGCGGCGAGCTGCTCGGCGCATTCGCACTTTCGGAGCCGGAGGCGGGGTCGGATGCGGCGGCACTTTCCGCTCAAGCCGTTCGCGACGGCGATGAGTGGGTTCTGAACGGAACCAAGGCGTGGGTCACGAGCGGGCCATATGCCGGCGTGATTCTGGTTCAGGCGCGCACGGACACGGCCGACAACCGGAAAGGCGGCCGCGGAATCGGGGCATTCATCGTGACGCCTGACATGCCTGGGTTTCACGTGGGCAAGAAGGAAGACAAGATGGGTCTCCGCGCCTCGCCGACCGTCCAGCTCGTTCTGGACGGACTGCGCGTCCCGAGCGCGAATCTGCTCGGCGATCCATCGATGGGCTACGTTTACGCAATGCGCTCGCTCAACGCAGGACGACTCGGAATCGCGGCCCAGGCACTCGGGATAGCACGTGCAGCGTTCGAAGCTGCAGTTGCGTACGCGTCCGAGCGCCGGCAGTTCGGTGAGCCCATCAAGGACTTTCAGGCAATCCAGTTCAAGTTGTCCAACATGGCGACGCGCATCTCGGCAGCGCGCGCGCTACTCTACGCGGCTGCGCGCGCCAAGGATGCGAATGCATCGAGCGCAAAGCAGGCTGCGTCAATGGCCAAGCTCTTCGCGAGCGAAACGGCCATGTGGGTCACCACCGAGGCAGTTCAGGTCTTTGGCGGTTATGGTTACGTCAAGGACTATCCGGTGGAAAAGCTGTTCCGCGACGCGAAGATCACGGAGATCTACGAAGGCACGTCGGAAATTCAACGCATCGTCATAGCACGGGAGCTTTACGCATGAAGCTGTTCGAAACAATCGCTGAAATGGGCCACGAGCAGTTAGTCGTGTGCTCGGATCCGTCGTCCGGATATCGCGGGATCATCGCGATCCACAACACGACGCTGGGCCCCGCACTCGGTGGCACTCGCTTCTGGAGCTATGCGAGTGACGAGGAGGCGATAACTGATGCGCTGCGCCTCGCGCGCGGCATGACCTACAAGAACGCCGTTGCCGGCCTCAATCTGGGCGGGGGCAAGTCGGTCATCATCGGTGACAATCGCACCTCGCGACGCGAGATGATCTTCCGTGCACACGGACGGTTCGTCGAGAGCCTCGGCGGCCGTTACGTGACCGCCGAAGACGTTGGCACGAGCACGTCCGACATGGACTTCGTCCACATGGAGACGGACTACGTCGCTGGTCTGGCTGGCAAGTCGGGCGACCCATCACCCGTTACAGCACACGGCGTATTTCGCGCAATTCAGGCGTCCGCGATGTACCGCTGGGATTCGGACGACCTGGAGGGGAAGACGGTCAGCATTCAGGGTTGCGGCAACGTCGGCCGTCACCTCGCGAAGGCTCTGGACAAGGCGGGCGCGAAGGTGATCGTGTCCGACATCGATCCGGATCGTGTGGCATGGGTGTTGGCTGAGACCAACGCAACCGCAGTCGAAGGTGATGCGATTTATTCGGTCGAGGCAGACATCTTCGCACCCTGCGCACTCGGCGGAATCATCAACGATGCGACCATTCCCAAGCTCAAGGTCGAGATCGTTTCCGGAGCAGCCAACAATCAGCTGCTGGAAGAGCGTCACGGCGACATGCTGCAGGAGCGGGGCATTCTGTACGCGCCCGACTACGTTGCGAACGCGGGCGGCGTGATCAACGTGTACAGCGAGCTGGCCGGTTGGGACGCGAAGCGCTCCTTCCGCAAGGCCGACGAGATCTATGACACCATACTCGGCGTCTTCGAGATCGCCCGTACGGATGGGATCCCGACGTATCGCGCAGCCGACAGGCTCGCCGAGCGGCGGCTACAGGCTGTAAATTCAATGATGCGCACGTGGCCGCAGTGGCCTCGCAAGTCGTGAAGTCGTAAGGTAGGTCGGTTTGGTTCGATATTCTCGTCTGCCAGCGTGGATCACCCGGTCCGCGCTGGCACGGCGAGCTGTTCCGTCCGTTTTCCAGAGGGTGTAGTTGAGATGAGCGTATCCACCATGCCGGCAACCGGCGAGCTGAGTGCGGTCTGGGACGTCGATCCGGACATCGCACGTCTGATCATCGAAGAGACCGAGCGCCAGCGCCACGGTCTCGAGCTCATTGCGAGCGAGAACTTTGTTTCGCTCGCAGTCCTGCAGGCAATGGGAACTCCGCTTACCAACAAGTATGCAGAAGGACTTCCCGGCAAGCGCTACTACGGTGGCTGCGAAGTGGTGGATCGCGTCGAGCAGATCGCGATCGACCGCGCGAAGAAGCTGTTCGACGCCGAGCACGCGAACGTTCAGCCGCACTCGGGTGCACAGGCGAACGCCGCGGTGTATCTCGCCTTCCTCAAGCCGGGCGACCTTGTGCTGGGCCTGGATCTGTCGCAGGGCGGGCATCTCACCCACGGATCGCCCGTCAATTTCTCGGGTCTGTTGTACAACGCGATTCACTATGGTGTGAACGACGCCGGTTACATCGATTACGACATGCTTCGCTCGATTGCGCGCGAGCGCCGTCCGAAGATGATCATCGCTGGTGCGAGCGCGTACGCACGTACGATCGATTTCGCCGCATTCGCCGACATCGCGCAGGAGATCGGGGCGAAGCTGTTCGTCGACATGGCGCACATTGCCGGGCTCGTTGCAACGGGACTGCATCCGTCGCCGATTCCATACGCGGACGCCGTCACTACGACGACGCACAAGACACTGCGTGGTCCGCGCGGAGGTCTCATCCTGTGCAAGGCGGAGCACGCGAAGGCGATCGACAAGGCGATGTTCCCGGGAACGCAGGGTGGCCCGCTCGAACACGTCATAGCGGCCAAGGCAGTTGCGCTCAAGGAAGCTCTGGATCCTTCATTCGGGACGTACTGCGCTCAGATCATCGCGAATGCGCAGACGCTTGCCGGCGCGCTCGCGGATCGCGGGATGGACATCGTGTCCGGCGGCACGGACACGCACCTCATGCTGGTCGATCTGCGCAATCGCGGGCTGACCGGCAAGGTGCTGGAGCAGGCGCTGGACCGCGCCGCGATCACAGTCAACAAGAACACCGTTCCGAAGGAAACGCAGTCGCCGTTCGTGACGAGCGGAATCCGGATCGGAACGCCAGCGGTCACGACGCGCGGAATGCGCGAGGCCGAGATGCGGCAGATTGCAGGGCTGATCGATCGCGTTGCGAAGGCGCCGGAAGATGCCGCGGTGTCGAGCGAAGTTCGGGCCGAAGTGCGCGCGCTCACGGATCGCTTCCCGTTGTATCCCGGAAGCTTTGCCGAAAGGGATGACGCCTGATGGCGGATCTCGCGTTTCGCGATGGCGTGATGGAGCAGATTCGGCAACGCGAGTCGAGGTATGAGGAAGGCGCATATCTGTTCGTGCTCGCCGCGCTGGAATATTCTCAGGCGCAGTTGCAGGTACGGCGTCACATTACGGGAAGGGAGCTCGCCATTGCATGCCGCGATCTCGCGATCGACCGGTACGGAATCATGGCACGTGTGGTGCTCGAGCGATGGGGGATGGCCTCTACGGACGACATTGGATCGGTCGTATTCACGTTGGTGGATCTGGGGTTTCTCGCGAGTCAGCCCACCGATACGCGCGACCAGTTCAGCGACGTGTACGATTTTGTCGAGGCCTTCGAGCGTCGCTATCCGTGGAACGGCAAGGCGCTCGTCTGACCCGCGCCCGACGAATCAATGCCGGTCCGCGTCGTAGATGTTGAGGAATCGGTCGCTCTGGATGCGGCTGCAATAGCGGGAGGTATCCCGTCGCGTGCACTCATGCGCGCAGCTGCGTTCAATGCAGCATCCGTAATCTGCGCCAGATACCCCGATCAGTTGCGGCGAGGTGCAACGGTACTCACCGGTCCGGGCAACAACGGTGGCGACGGCTGGGCCCTCGCATCAGCGCTCGCTGCCGGTGGAGTGAAGGTGACCGTGCGTGAGGTGGCGCAGGCGCGAACGCCCGACGCGATTGCCGAACGCGCGCAGGCGAGCGGACTCGCCAGTACTGCTCCCCTCTCATGCGGCGTCCTGATCGACGCGATGCTGGGCACCGGCGGCTCCGGCGAGCTGCGCGGCGCAATTCTGGACGCCGCACGCGATATTGCACGTGCCAGGGATAACGGGTCAACCGTGGTCGCACTCGACGTACCGACAGGCGTCAATGGGACGCACGGTGCGGAGAGCGACAGTGTCGTAGCTGACCTCACTATCAGCTTCGGCAGCTGCAAGCGGGGGACTCTCATTTCGCGCGCGGAGTGCGGTGAGATTGTCGTAGTCGACATCGGTCTGGGTGCGTTGCCAGGAACTCTTCCGATGCTCGTCGACGCAGCGTTCGTGCACGACAACGTTCCGCGCATTGCGCCCGATGCACACAAGGGAACACGCAAGAGCGTCGCCGTGATTGCGGGCGGCGACAACATGGGTGGTGCCGCGATCATGGCTGCGACCGGTGCGCTCAGAAGCGGTGTCGGGCTTGTGCAGGTGAGCACTGCCGCCGGCAACGTGGCCTCGATGCACACTCGTGTCCCCGAAGCGCTGGTCGCGCCGCTCGCGAATGCATCGTCGACAATTCAGCATTGGGCCGATGCGGTGCTCATCGGTCCCGGGCTCGGCACTGACGATGGCACGCGGGACTTCATTCGCGGCGTTATGCGAGACTGGCGCGGCCCGGTTGTGGTCGATGCCGGCGCGCTCAGCGCATATGCCGACGACCTCGACGCTCTGCGTGAAGTGTTGAGCGGACGACCAGCGATCATTACGCCGCACCCGGGCGAGCTGGCCCGCCTGACAGGCCGCGACGTGAAGTACGTGACGGACAATCGCTTCGACATCGGACTGGACGTATCAAGGAAAATTGATGCGATAGTTCTGCTCAAGGGGACGCCGACGGTCGTGTCCAGTCCGGACGGCGCGCGTTACGTGATTGCAGCCGGAACGGCGGCGCTCGCGACGGGCGCCAGCGGCGACGCGCTCGGCGGTATGGTCGTGACGTTGCTCGCTCAGGGATGTGCGCCGGCAATTGCTGCGGCGTGCGCTGCGTGGGTGCACGGGCGCGCCGCCGAGCTCACGCCGGGAGTGCGGGGCTATCGCCTGACGGATGTGCTGGACCATTTGCCGCTGGCCTGGCCGGCCGACAGCGCGCTGCCCCGGTATCCGGTTCTTGCGTCGCTGCCCGGGCTTTCGTGACGCACGGCGGCGAGATTGCGTTTGGGCCGGGAGAGGAGTTCAGATTCATCCGGCGGTTGATTCGCAGATTCGGTTCGCTCGCGGCGGGTATCGGCGATGACGCTGCACTGATACACATTCCGCGCGACAACATGCTCGCGATGACCACGGATACCGCCGTGGACAATGTTCACTTTCGCCGCGACTGGTTGACGCTGGACGAGATCGGCTATCGCGCCACCACCGCCGCGATAAGCGATCTTGCGGCCATGGGTGCGAGCGGCATGGGAATTCTCATCGCGCTTGCAACGCCACCGGAATCGCGGGAGAATCTGGACGCACTCGGCGATGGAATTGCCCGCGCTGCAGTTGCCGCCGGCGTCCGGATCTTTGGCGGAGATACCGTGCGGAGTGTCGTTCTGTCACTCACTATCACCGCGTTCGGAAACACGCGCGACCCGTTACGGCGCGATGCGGCACGTGCAGGGCACCACGTGTACGTGACCGGCGTGTTCGGCGGGCCTGCCGCTGCTGTGCGCGCGCTGCTCGACGGAACACCAGTGCTTGCGACGTGGCGCGATCGGTTCGTGAATCCGCACGCCCGGTTGCGCGAAGCACTCTGGGCAGCGGGACGCGGTGCGCGCGCCGCGATCGACATATCCGACGGATTGCTCGCCGACGCCGCGCACGTGGCCGCCGCGAGCAACGTGCAAATGACTCTGGACCTCGATCGCGTTCCTGTGATGGAAGGTGTCGATCCTGTTGCGGCAGTGCAGGGCGGGGAGGAGTACGAGCTGTTGCTCACATCCGCAATTCCGCTCGATTGCGACGCGTTCAGGAGACGGTTCGGCGTGTCGTTGACTGCGATCGGTAGCGTTTCCGATGGCGAGCCCGGCGTGGTCATAACGTCACGAGGCAAGCACCTCGACATCGAGCCGCGCGGTTACGATCACTTCCGGATCGCGTGATGGCACTCGTTCGTACGATAGCGACGATGCTTGTGATCGGCGTGCTGACCGTCGTGTTCGCCGCGATATTGATCCTGGCCGCGCTCATCGGCGTGCCGAACCGCAGTGGCAGCATCTATGACGTGCTCCCGCGTGTGTGGGCGCGATGTGCGTTGTGGGCAGGCGGCGTGACGGTGCGCCTTCACGGATTGGAGGCCCTCGCACCGGGTGGAACGTTCATCTTTGTCTGCAATCACGTTTCGTTATTCGACATCCTTGCGCTGGCCGGTTGGTTGCCGCGCAACAACTTTGTGGCCAAGGCCGAGTTGTTCAAGATCCCTGTCTTCGGTACCGGGCTTCGGATACTCGGCACCGTGCCCATGGAGCGGACCAACCAGAAGGCTGCGTTCGGGGCGTACGACGTAGCGGCAGACCGCATCAAATCGGGCAGCTCGGTGGTAGTTTTCCCGGAGGGGACGCGCGGCACCGACTATTCGATCAGGCGCTTCAAGAAGGGACCGTTTGTGCTTGCCATCAAGGCCGGAGTGCCCATAGTGCCGGTGGTAATCTACGGAACTATCGGCATTCTACCCAAGGGGAAGCTGGTGATGCATCCGGGCCCGATCGACGTCTATCTACTGGAGCAGGTGCCAACCGCTGGTCTCACGTACGACGACCGGGATACGCTGGCGCACGATGTGCGCGATCGGATGCAGACAATGATGGATGATCTTTACCTCAACCGAAAATAACGAAGCCATGTCAGCAATCATCGAGATCAACGCACGCCAGATCCTGGATAGCCGCGGCAATCCTACCGTCGAAGCCGATGTGACGCTGGAGAGCGGCGTAACGGGGCGTGCGGCGGTGCCGAGCGGTGCATCGACCGGGGAGCACGAGGCACTCGAACTGCGCGACGGCGACTCTGAGCGATACAATGGGAAGGGCGTCGAAAAGGCGATAGTCGCGATCGAGGACGAGATTCAGCCGGAAGTGCTCGGTCTCGATGCTGTGGAGCAGATGGCGCTCGATCGCACGATGATCGCGCTCGACGGTACGGAGAACAAGGGCCGACTCGGTGCGAACTCCATTCTCGCCGTGTCACTCGCGGCCGCTCGCGCTGCCGCAGCAGAGCTGGACCTTCCGTTGTATCGGTACGTCGGCGGTCCCATGGCGCGCGTGATGCCGGTGCCGATGATGAACGTTCTGAACGGCGGCGCGCACGCGTCGAACACCGTTGATGTTCAGGAGTTCATGATAGTTCCGGTGGGAGCGAAGGACTTTGCCAACGCGCTCAGAATGGGCACCGAAGTGTTTCACGCGCTCAAGAAAGTGCTCGGCAAGCGCGGACTGTCCACTGCGGTTGGCGACGAAGGCGGTTTCGCGCCAGATCTTCCGAACGATGAGGAAGCGCTCAATGCGCTGGTCGAAGCGGTCGAGGCAGCCGGCTATCGTGCTGGAAAGGACGTTGCGTTCGCGATCGATGTGGCGGCGTCGGAACTTTACAAGAGCGGCAAGTACACATTCAAGAAAAGCGGCGGCGGAAGTCGCGATGCGGCCGGAATGATCGAGCTGTATACGAGCTGGCTGGACAAGTTCCCGATAGTGTCGATCGAGGACGGACTCGCAGAGAACGACTGGGACGGATGGGCACAGCTCACCGCCGCGCTCGGCGATCGTGTACAACTGGTGGGTGATGACATCTTCGTCACGAACAGCGAGTACCTTGCACGCGGAATCAACGAAGATGTTGCGAACGCGATCCTGGTCAAGGTCAACCAGATCGGGACTCTGACCGAAACGCTCGAAGCGATCGAACTTGCGCGCGCGAACGGATATCAGAGCATCATCTCGCACCGATCCGGTGAGACCGAGGATACGTTCATTGCGGATCTCGCGGTCGCGACGAACGCTGGCCAGATCAAGACCGGTTCCGCCAGCCGCACGGATCGCATCGCGAAGTACAACCAGCTGCTCCGCATAGAAGAAGAGCTGGGTGATCTCGCGGAATTTCCTGGCGGCGCGCTGTACGGGCTGTAAGCGCTACGACTGATGCGAGGACGGCTGATCTGGGGCGCGCTCATACTGGGCGCGCTCGTGTTCGCTCTGCAGGCGGGGGAGTACAGCACGCTCGACATCGTGCGCCAGCATCGCCGCATCGGGGAGCTCACTGCGCGCGGCGATTCGTTGCAGCATGCTGTGGACTCACTGACGCAGGCGGAAAAGATGGTGCGCACGGATCCCGCGACTCAGGAACGGATAGCGCGGGAGGAGTTCGGGATGGTTCGCGGGGATGAGATTCTGTATCGGTTTATTCAGGATTCGACCGCCGCGAAGTAGCGTATATCACTTTTGATTCCCTACCGTTGAATGCTGCCGCGATGACTTCCGCCAATTTCCCATGGACCGACCGCGAATTGACAGAGCGAGTTCACGCTGCTGTAACTTCTTATTGGGCCCACCGGTCGACGCAGGCTGCCAAACAGCACATGACTGGAACCGCCGATACCGGTGCGCGGAGTGAAGTTACCGGAGGGCAACATCTCAACGCGTTTGTCGGCGTTCTATGCGACCTCATTCGCGCCGCCGGCTTCTTGGATGAGGAATTGCGATTCAAGACGGGTGTCGAAATTCCGGGATTTTACCGCCCCATGAAGAAATGGGATGTGGTCGTCATTAGGAAAGGGCGGCTCTGCGCCGCTTTGGAGCTAAAGAGCCAAGTGGGACCTAGTTTCGGTAACAATTTCAATAATCGCACCGAGGAGGCAGTCGGAAGCTCCGTCGATTTATGGCGAGCGTTCCAAGAGGGTATACTGGGCGCACATCCGCCGTGGTTGGGGTATTTCTTCTTCTTGGAAGAGACCGCGGCGTCCTTGCGTCCGGTGAAGTTGCCCAAGGCGACGTTTAAGCCGGATGCGGTCTTCGACAACGCGTCATATGCAGCGCGATACGGGATCCTTTGCCAGCGCATGGTGCTGGAGCGCAAATACAATGCAGCAACATTATTGCTCTCCCCGCGTGGCGCGGATGGTGCTTATCGGGAGCCAAGCGACGATCTTGGGATGGAGTCTTTCTTGAAGGGGCTTTACGGTCACCTTATTGGCTGCGTGTAGGTCACTCCTATGACGTTAGAACTATTTCCGACGGACTGGCAGGCGCTCTGGGGGCCAAGCGGCGCCGCGGAGCCGGTGGGCGCAATCTTCACTAAGCCGGAGATCGTCGAACTGATTCTTGATCTCGCGGGGTACGAGCCTACAGGATCAAGGCTTGCCACGCGGCCGTTGCTCGAGCCGAGTTGCGGCGATGGGGCGTTTCTGGCGCTGGTAGTCCGTAGACTGCTCGAATCTGAGCGTCATCACCACGGTTCGATTTGTTGGGCTGACGCGGCACTGGACGGTGCGGTCAGAGCCGCGGATATCAGCAGGCAAGCTGTGACTTCTGCGCGTGTCTTGGTCAGGGAATTACTCGAGCGAGCGGGCTGTGAGTCAGCGCGCGCTCTGCTCCTGTCTACCACTTGGATTGTTCAGACTGATTTCTTGCTCCGGGAGTGGCCGACGCCGTTCGAGTTTGTTGTTGGCAATCCGCCCTACGTGCGCATCGAGGATGTTCCCAGGCAGGTTCTGAGTCGGTATCGCGCGCTGTTTGCAACGACCACCGATCGAGCGGATCTTTACGTGGCGTTTATTGAGAAAGGGCTGGACTTGCTGTCTACCACTGGTACTCTGGCATTTATTTGCGCAAACCGCTTTGCCAAGAACAAATACGGCAACGCGCTGCGTCAGTTGATTGCTGCTCGGTACCATGTCCGGCATTATGTCAATCTTGAACACACTCAGCCGTTCATATCCGACGTTTCAGCGTATCCCGCAATTCTCGTTCTCGATCGCATCAGAGGGGAGACGACACATGCCGGGTCCCTAGACGATATCGATGCTCACACATTAGGCGTAGTGCGGTCACAGGCTCTGGGGCAAGATCAACTGGCGGGCCCGATTCGTGAATTCAAGGAATGGTATCCGTCTGGAGCTCCATGGATGACCACGTGCGGTGTCGAGCACGCAATGCTCACCGCACTCAACGAATCGTTACCAACCTTGGAGGATTCAGGCGATGGCACCAAGGTAGGTATTGGTGTCGCAACAGGTTCGGACGCGGTTTTCATCCTTGACGGCAAGAGAACCGACATCGAGGAATCACGACAACTTCCTCTTCTTCTTGCTGCAAACGTCACGAACGCCGAGTTGAGGTGGTCGGGCAGGTATTTGCTCAACCCCTTCGAAGATGATCCCGATGGCGGATTGGCAGATCTACGCGATTACCCAGGGATGACGGCATATCTGGAGCAGCACGACGCGCTCCTGCGAAAGCGCCATGTTGCTCGATCACGACCGAACGCATGGTACAGAACCATCGACCGCATCTGGCCGTCGCTGCAGCACCGACCAAAACTGGTTATCCCGGATATTCAATCCGCATCGGTGATTGGATTTGACGAGGGAAGGTACTACCCGCATCATAATCTCTACTGGATTACGTCGAACACTTGGCCCCTCCTAGCGTTGAAAGCGTTGCTGAGAAGTTCGCTCGTGTATAGCCAGATACGAGCCTACTCCGTTCAAATGCGGGGGGGTAGCCTCCGATATCAGGCGCAGACGTTACGTCGAGTGCGCGTTCCGTGCATCGCGAATATTCCTGATGCGGTAGTCGAGAAGCTCATTGCTGTGGCTCAGAAAGCCGATCAAGGAGAGATCGACGAACTTGCGACCGAGGCATTTTCATTCCGGTGAGGGGAGCCGACGCCTGACTGTGTGAATGTCGCGCAACGTTTCGGGGCCTCGCAACCCGGCAAAGCGAAATCCCGGCAGCGCTCAGGCTCCGCCGGGATCATCCTTCATGACCTCGTAGCCGGGGGGGATCGAACCCGCGACCTCACGATTATGGGTCGTGCTGTGTGACGCTGTAAAGCGTTGCTATACAATGACTTAGGTGTGCTTAGGCATTAGTTGATGATGTGCGAATTGCCTGCAAAGCGGCCGCTATTTGCCCGCCAGAAGCGTAACGATCTGCGCTGCACGTACTTATTGCTCCCTGAAGGGAAACTCACATAGCGTCCACACAATGGATTAATAAGGGCCACTACGCAATCAGTTCCGCGAAACAGGAGGCAGTCAACGTCGCGAAGAAGCGACAGCTGAAGCACTCAGGCCGCACCCGCGGCACCGTGCTGAGCATCCGGCCGGATCGACGAAGTGGATGGTTCGCGTCTATACCGGCGCTAAGATGGCCGAGGGTTAGATGGAACGGCAGCACGTGAGCAAGGTCGTCCGTTGCACGCGCCGGGCTGACGCTGAGCGGATTAAGACGCTCACGGAGATTCGCGCCAATACGTTCGTGACGGCGATAAAGCAGCCGGCGACGGAGTTCGTGACGGCATGGCTGGACGGTTCAGCTCGATCGCGAGGCTCCGAGCACACGGCGGTTTCTCACAGACAGTCTTGGGTTCAGTTCCCAACGCGCGTTATTCCCGTAGTACCCGAAGGTCTCGCGCGCACGCACGATTAAAAGAATGGCGCCGCCGAAACGGCGAACGCCGACGGTTCCGAAGACCGCGTTCAGCTGCCTCGGCGAGCATCGGCTGCGGCTCACAGCAATCTGGAAGGCGCCGAGTCCTATGGGTTGACCGAATGACATCACCACACGATTGACGTCGCGGCCGGCGCATCGCGCAAGACACAGCGGGAAGCTGTATGGAACGCGTTGGGGACGTACTTGGGGGCATCGATGCTCGCGGAATATGAGACGCTGTTATTGGCCCGGACTTGACTGAGGCGGCAGCCATCCCTTCTTCCGCACAGCAAAGCATAGTACGTCATACCAGTTTTCAACCCTTGAACCAGGGGGAACTGCCGCGGGTGCAGGGGTGGGAGGCGAGTCCACAACCTCATTAGCGGCGTTGTACAACCGCATGTCGCTTGTCGCAAGAATACGGTCGGTGCATGAAGTGGTGACCCGCAAGAGAACGTAGGTAGCACTTCTATCTTTCCGTTGTAGTGCGAGGTCGGGCTTGGCTTTTATCCACCCAGAGAAGGATGAGCCCGATCGGGTGATCGAGGTGGTGTCCAAAGCAAACTGCGAAGATGGAGACCACCAGCGCGATGATTGACCAACGAGGGACGCCGGAAGCAGCAACGCAAGTAAGGCCAGTTTCACGTGTCCTCCGAATGTTCAATGAAAAGCCTTCGTTGACAGCCAACAATACCCGACCTACGTTCTTGAATCCCTATCTGGCTCGGCAGGCCCGAGACCTAATGACGACAATCGAGCAATGGTTCAGACGGGCACGCAACAATGACCAGGGCGCGTCCGTTATCGAGAAAGCAAAAATGACACAGTTGATCGATGCGGAAAAGATAGTGAAGCGAGCGCGTGAGGGTGGTTATCACCTCATTGAGGCTGGTGACTACTACTACCTATTTGGAAGCAAAGCGGCGTTGCAGCTACATTGCTGACGCCAATGCAATTGTGCCTCGCGCTTGACTCGCACAACACTTCGCACAACACCCGCCTTCATGTTGCATTTGGCTCGCCATCGCGCTTGCTCTAGCTGGTTGCGGCGGCACATCTTACACCTAGTAGCAGGGGCGGGGATCGAACCCGCGACCTCACGATTATGAGTCGTGCGCTCTCACCAGCTGAGCTACCCTGCCGTACAACTCCCTATTTCTCCATACAACGTAACGACGGCCGGCCCGAGGGGCCGGCCGTCGTTACACCAGATATGGCGGGGGCGGGATTTGAACCCGCGACCTTCGGGTTATGAGCCCGACGAGCTACCAGGCTGCTCCACCCCGCGTCAGAGTTTCTAATCTAGTCAGGTGCGGCATCCTGTCAACGCAGTCAGGCCTCTTTCACTATGGTATCGATGCTCGTCCGGCGTGACCGGGACCCTCCCATCCGATAGATTTCGCCCTCAGCGAATGAAGCAAGCCCTTGAAGTTCTGCTCGCAGGTGTGGTGGATTACGCCGGCCTGTTTCCGCCCGCGGCGCTCGATATGGCCGCGGCGACTCAATCGTATGCCCGCTACCTCGGCGACCCCGCCAGAATGATGCTCGGCCGGTTCGTCGTACCCGTCGTGCGGTTGCGTGAATTCGACGACGCCGCATCCGCGCTGTTGCCGCGTGGTGCTGCGAGCGAGCCTTGGCGCCTGAGCGCGCTTCCAGGTCCCGACCTGACCGCCGACATCGATCTCGCGCTCAAGTTCAACTGTCGTCACTGGAACGAGTCGGAGATCGGACATGCAGTGATCGACGCACTCGAGATCAAGGTGTCCACGACGCCGCAGATCGCGGCCGCATGCAGCATCATGCCACGACAATTCGCGTCGTATTTCGAGATCCCGATCGCCACTGATCCTCGCGAGTTGGTGGACGCGATCAGACGAGACGGCGGGTTTGCGAAGGCTCGCACCGGCGGAGTTACCGAAGCCGCGTTCCCCGATGCGAAAGACGTTGCACGCTTCATGATCCGCTGCCGCGATGCGCGCGTTGCGTTCAAGCTCACTGCGGGGCTGCACCACCCCGTGCGCGCCGAGTATGCGTTGACCTACGCCGCTGATGCGCCGCGCGGGACGATGTTCGGCTATCTCAACATGTTCACCGCGGCGGTTCTCGCGTGGAATGGAGCAGATGAAAGCGTTGTTCTGTCGGCGCTGCTGTCACAGTCTCCGAGCGATTTTCACTTTTCCGATGACGCCGTCGCGTTCCGCAACCACTCCGTCCCCGTCGCGGTAGTTCGTGACGCGCGTGAGAAGTTCATTATCTCGTTCGGTTCCTGCTCCTTTCGCGAGCCGGTGGACGACCTCGCAGCCCTCTCAATTTCCTGAATGCCAACAAATCTCACGCACGATCCGTCGCTGCCATGCTGGGTCGAGTCCGCCAACGTGCCGGGCTGCGATTTCCCGATTCAGAATCTTCCGTTCTGTGTGTTCAGCGAGTTCGACCCGGAAGCGGTTCCGCGCGGCGGCATAGCGATCGGTGACCAGATACTCGATCTCGCGGTCTGCGCCGACGAGAGTCTGTTCACCGGACGCGCCGCGGATGCCGTCTACGTCGCGGCGCAATCCACGCTCAACGAGCTGATGACTGTCGACAACGAACACCTCTCGGCGTTGCGTGCGGAAGTCAGTGCGTTGCTGAGCGGCAACGGTCACACGCATCGCGGGATACGCCTCCCCCGGAATTTGCTCTATCCGATGGACGGCGCGATCATCTACATGCCGGTACGCATCGGCAACTACACCGACTTCTACGCGTCGATCCACCACGCCACGAATGTTGGAAGCATGTTCCGCCCGGACAACCCGTTGCTGCCCAACTACAAGTGGGTGCCGATCGGCTACCACGGCCGCGCATCCTCGGTTTCGCTCAAGGAAACCGTGATTCGTCCGTACGGTCAGACCAAGCCGCCCAACGAGACCGTGCCGACATTCGGTCCGTCCAGTCAGCTGGACTACGAGCTCGAGGTAGGCGCATTCATCGCTCGCGGCAACGCGCTTGGCGACCGGATCCCGATCTCCGATGCATCCGAAACGTTGTTCGGATTCTGTCTGGTGAATGACTGGTCCGCACGCGATATCCAGTCGTGGGAGTATCAGCCTCTCGGTCCATTCCTGTCCAAGAGCTTTGCGACCAACATTTCACCGTTCATCGTGACACGCGAGGCGCTGGAGCCGTTCAGGGTACCGGCGTTCGCACGGCCCGCTGGCGATCCCGCACCGCTGGACTACCTGAACGACGAAACCGATCAGGCCGAGGGCGGGTACGACATTCAGCTCGAAGTGTATCTCTCCAGTCAGCAGATGCGCGACGCCGACATCGCGCCGGTGCGGTTGAGCCATGGTACATTCAAGGACATGTACTGGACCATGGCGCAGATGGTCGCGCACCACACCAGTAATGGCTGCGACCTCCGGCCCGGCGATCTCATCGCGAGCGGAACGGTGTCGGGCCAGGGGAAGGACGAGCGCGGGTGCCTGCTCGAAATCACGCGCCGCGGCGCGGAGCCATTTGCTCTGCCGACCGGTGAGGAACGACAATTTCTCGAAGATGGAGACGAAGTGATAATGCGGGGATACTGCGAGCGCGAAGGAAGCGTCCGTATCGGTTTCGGCGAGTGCCGGGCGATGATCGTGGCGGAAGACAACTGATGCCAGCACGCAAGAAGATGGCGGTGACGCGCAAGGCCGCCGCACAAGCGGTGCGTGTTCCGACGGCGAAGATTGCCAACATGCATTCCCGTTACTTCGACGTACGGCAGTCGGGAATCCAGGGCAAGGGCGCATTCGCCCGCAAAAAAATTCGCAAGGGCCAGCGCATAATAGAATACGCCGGCGAGCGCATCTCGAACGACGAAGCGGACAGCCGCTACGACGAGACCGGCATGAAGCGTCATCATACGTTTCTGTTCACACTCACGTCCAGGAAGGTCGTCGACGGCGCAGTGAATGGGAACGAATCGATCTACATCAACCACTCGTGCGATCCCAACTGTGAGGCGGTGATCGAAGATGGCCGCATCTTCATCGAGGCTGTGCGTACGATTCAACCTGGTGAGGAACTGGCGTACGACTACCAGTATGAGCGCACCGGTGAAAACGACGAGGAGATGGAGAAGTTCTACAAATGTCTCTGCGGCGCCGCGAATTGCAGAGGAAGCATATTGAAATCCAAGCCGGTGCGCCGTCCAGGAAAGGCGAAGAAGAAGCGCGCCGCCAAGCGGTAAGGCGATAACGTTCCACACTCGTCATCCCCGCGGCCGCCGTAGTTCCGGCGAACGCGGGGACCATTTTCACCAGATTCACTGCGGGAAATGCCAGCGTGACCACCCCGTTCTTCTACCGGATGTCCAGCGGCATTCGCATAACAGTTCGACCCGTCTACCTGCGCGACCAGTCGGATCCGGCAGCGCAGCATTACGTGTTTGCTTATTTCGTGCGTGTGGAAAACGTGGGCGACCGGCCGGCGCAGCTCCTGTCGCGGCGCTGGCTCATTCACGACGAGATCGGTGAGGACACCGAGGTCGTCGGTGACGGCGTGGTGGGAGAGCAGCCCGTGATCCCACCCGGTCGCGTGCACGAGTATCAGAGCTTTTGCGTGCTCAAGAGCGGCGAGGGGTACATGGAGGGTCAGTACTTCTTCGTGCGAGCGACCGGAGATGACGGCGGCGAGACGTTCACCGCCGATATTCCGCGATTCATCCTGAGCGCTACGGGCTCTCCGAGCTTCCCTTCGTAGGCCGGATCGGGCGCGACGGCTGTGGGCGCCCGCCCGGACGTCCGCCGACTGGTGCCGGTGCAGCGGTTCGGTCAGAGAGATAGTACGGCACAACCGCATTGTTCTCGACCACGTAGATCACAGCGCCCTGGCGCCGCCCACCCGTGACCTCCACCGCGGGCTGATCCACCACCAGCTGCCGAGGATAGTTGAGCCGCGGGTCGGAGACCACGTACCGGCCGGGGTACATATATGTGAGCTGGGGCAGCCTGATCGACAACGGGTCGTCCGGGTCGTACGGTTCCCGATCGGTATCGAATGCGCGATACTTGCTTCGGCCCGACGACAGTACGAAGACCACGACGACGTCCCGGTCGGTTCGCCCCGCTACGGCGAGATCGGGCCGCCCGTCGCCGTTGAAATCGCCGATCACCGCCCACGGCACCTGCCGCGGCGACGGCTCGTAGTCGGGCAGTCCCCGGTAATCCTGCTGTGTCCAGGGCTCGAAGTCGCGATTGTAGCGGTCGAGTGCGTCCTCCATCGCGGGTGGCAGATCGAGGAGCCATATTCCGTTGGGTGACCTGGATATCGTCGGCCTGGGCTCTTCGCGGAGATCGCGGCGCTGCGCCTGCGCGGTACAGGGGAGAATCCCGGCAATCAGGCAGGCGGCGACGGCGATTTGTGGCATCGATAAGCGCATGTTCTCAAGTCTCGGCACGACCATTCGCGGAACGACAGTTGCTAGCACGGGGGTATGACGAAAATCTACGACGTGAGCGTCCCGATCCGGGATGGAGGGCTCGTTTATCCCGGAAATCCGGAGATCCGCATCTCACTGCAGCAATCCATCGCGCTCGGTGCTGGCGCCAACGTATCGAACGTATCGTTTGGATCGCATACGGGCACGCACGTGGACGCGGAGCACCATTTTTTCAACGACGGCAGGGGAGTCGACCAGATTCCGCTCGAGACTCTGCTGGGCCCAGCGATAGTGCTGGAATTCGGCCCGGAAACCAGCGCGGTCGGGCGCGCCGATCTCGCCGCGCATGATCTTGCCGGCGCCGAGCGGGTGCTGCTCAAGACGCGAAATTCCGCGTATCTCACCCAGGACCCGACGTTTCACAAGGACTTCGCCTACCTTGCTCCCGATGGCGCAGAATACCTCGTGGGACTCGGAGTGAAGCTTGTCGGCATCGACTATCTCTCGATCGAACAATTCCACTCGGGCCACCACCGTACGCATCTCACTCTCCTCGGTGCGCACGTCGTGATAGTCGAAGGGCTCGATCTCCAGGACGTGCCTGCGGGACGTTACAGCTTCTACTGTCTGCCGATCAAGCTCGCCGGATGTGACGGCGCGCCGGCGCGCGCGGTGCTCGTGAGTGAGTGACGTGACGATCGAACTCATACTGTGCGATGTTGGCGGTGTCCTCGGATCCAACGGATGGGATCACAACGAGCGCGCGCTCGCCGCAAGGCACTTCGGTCTGGACTTCCTGCCGTTCGAGCGAAGACACGAGGAAGCGGTCGACACGCTGGAGTGCGGAAGGATGACGCTCGACGAATATCTCGACTTCACCGTCTTCAACGAGAATCGCACGTTCACACGTGAGCAGTTCCGGGATTTCATGTATGCGCAGAGCGTTCCGAATCGCGCTGCGCTCGATCTGATGACCGGCATTGCATCCAAACGTCGCTGGCGCATGATGACGCTCAACAACGAGTCAGCGGAGTTGAATGAGTTTCGAGTGAAGCTGTTCGGCCTGACTCCGATCTTCGACGCATTCCTGACCTCTGCTTACGTCGGAGCACAGAAGCCGCATGAGAGCTTCTACGATCGTACCCTCGCGATAGCACACGCGGATCCGGAGCGCACGGTGTTCATCGACGATCGCGTTGAGAATCTTGCGCCGGCCCGCGACCGCGGCGTACACTGCATTCACGCAACCGACACCAATGCGGTACGGGACGGCCTCGCCGTACTCGGTGTGCGTCCATAGGGTAGTACCGTCTCTCACCAAACAAAGACATCATGCAACTCGCAATGATCGGACTCGGCAAGATGGGAGGCGCCATGACCGAGCGCCTCATTCGTGGCGGACATTCCGTCGTGACTTATGACCGCAGTCCGGACGCTGTACAACACACCGTGACGCTCGGCGCTACAGCGTCCAGCGGCATCGCAGATCTGGTCTCGAAGCTCTCCGCGCCACGCATCGCCTGGGTGATGGTTCCGGCCGGCCAGCCGACCGACGATACCATCAACGAGCTTGCACAGCACATGGATCGCGGCGACGTGATAATCGACGGCGGCAACTCGAATTTTCACGATACGATGCGCCGCGGCGCCGAACTGACAAAGAAGGGAATCGAGTTCGTCGACGCGGGCACCAGCGGCGGTGTGTGGGGACTGAAGGAAGGCTATTGCGAGATGGTCGGCGCCTCCGACGCAACGTTCAAGCTCTGCGAGCCGTTGTTCGCGACCCTGGCGCCGCCGAACGGATATGCACATGTCGGCCCCACCGGCGCGGGGCATTATGTGAAGATGGTCCACAACGGAATCGAATACGGCATGCTGCAGGCGTACGCGGAAGGCTACGAGATACTGCATGCGTCGAGCGAGTTCAAGCTCGATCTCGCACAGATCTCGGCGCTCTGGAATCAGGGCTCCGTCGTACGCTCCTGGCTCAATGAGCTCGCCGCTCGGGCATTCGCCCGCGACGGCAACCTCACCGATCTCAAGGGTTATGTGGAGGATAGCGGGGAGGGGCGCTGGACGGTGCAGGAAGCCATCGACCTCAACGTGCCGGCGCCCGTCATCACGCTTTCATTGCTGATGCGGCTCCGCTCGCGTCAGCCGGACAGTTTCGGCGCAAAGGTGATTGCCGCGCTGCGCAACGAATTCGGCGGACACGCGGTGAAGCATTCATGACGGCGTCCGTCGCACCCAAGCTGGATGTCTCGCCAAGTGCGGTCCGCGCCGCGGCGGCGAAGGCGACGGGCGGTCACGCTCAGCGCGCCGATCCGTGCACCATGGTCATCTTCGGCGCTGGCGGCGATCTCGCCAAACGCAAGCTGTTTCCAGCCATCTACGAGCTGGCGCACCAGAAGTTGCTGGCGGACGATTTCGCGCTGATCGGTCTCGTGCGGGATGACACGACAGACGATGCATTTCGCAAGGAGATGCGCGACGCTGTCTCCGGCTCCGATGAGATTCACGGATTCGATGAAGCGGTGTTCGGTTGGCTGGAGTCACGCGCTTTCGTCACGAAGGGTGACATCGACGACGCGGCCACCTACGAGGCGATCAAGAAGGAGCTCGCGGACGTCCACGAGGCGCTCCAACTCAAGAACAACAACGTCCTCTTCTATCTCGCAGTACCGCCGAGTGTCTTTCGTTCGGCACTGACGCATCTTGCCGATAGCGGGTTGATGCCACACTCGACGTCCGCTGATGATCGCCCCTGGACGCGTGTCGTGATCGAAAAACCGTTCGGGCACAGTCTCGCCACTGCACGCGAGCTCAACGAGCTCGTGCTGGCGCGTTTCGGCGAGCATCAGGTGTATCGCATCGATCACTACCTGGGCAAGGAAAGCGTGCAGAACATCCTCGTCTTTCGCTTTGCCAATGCGCTCTTCGAGCCGCTCTGGAATCGTCAGTACATCTCGCAGATTCAGGTCACAGCCGCGGAAACGGTCGGAATGGAAGGGCGTGGCAAGTACTACGAGGAGGCTGGCGTCGTTCGCGACATGTTCCAGAACCACCTGCTTCAACTGTTGACGCTGGCTGCGATGGAGCCGCCGATCGCCGCCGCCGGTGACGCAGTCCGCGACGAGAAGGTGAAAGTACTGCGCTCGATTCGTCCTCTTCTGGCCGAGGGGAATCCCGCGGCAGTGCGAGCGCAGTACACGGCCGGCTCGATCGACGGGAAGAACGTGATCGGATACCGGCAGGAGCCGAGCGTCGATCCTCGCTCCGTCACACCGACGTATGCCGCACTGCGCGTGTTCATCGATAACTGGCGCTGGCAGGGAGTGCCGTTCTATCTGCGGTCGGGGAAGCGGCTCGCCAAGCGCTGCACAGAGATCGCGTTCCAGTTCCGCACGCCGCCCGATCTCATGTTTGGCGGAGATACCGGCGGTGTTCGCCCGAACGTGCTGGTGATTCGCATTCAACCAAACGATGGCATCGCGCTGCGCTTCGAAGTGAAAACACCCGGGGCGGCGTACGAGCTGGAGCCGGGTCTCGAGATAAGCCGCGTCGACATGGACTTTTCGTACGCCGAAGCGTTCGGCGAGGACATTCCACCGGCATACGAAACGTTGCTCCTGGATTGCCTCGTTGGCGACCAGACATTGTTCACACGCAGCGACGAAGTCGATATGCAGTGGTCGGTCATCGATCCTCTGCTGGATTACTGGCAACGGCGCGCCGACCGGCAGATTCCGACTTACGAGGCAGGCACCTGGGGTCCGAAGGAAGCAGACGAGCTGGTCGCGCGGGATGGCCACGTTTGGCGATGAGGCTTGCCTCCATCGCCGCGCTGCTGCTGGCGATCGCGTGTGAGCATACGGACAGCGACGTCGCGCATGGACAGGGCGTCACTGCGGCCGATACGGTCGCCACGGTATGGCTCGCACGCGCGCAGGCACAACCCGAGATAGCGAGCTGGCTGTATCTGCGTGCCGCCGCTTCCACGGCAGATTCGGCCGCGAGGAGGGAGCTCTACGCACGTGTACGGCTCCCACTCGCGCGAGAGCGCATCCCCTGGGTCGAAGCCGCCGCACTCGAGCACTTCGGCGACACGCTCAGCGCCCTCAAGGCATACAGTGCGTTGCCAGCTCCGGTCACAGTCTTTCGTCTTCGCGCCGCGACCGGAGCTGCAGCGAAGGATTCCGTTCGTACCGCACTCGTTGCCTTCATCTCGGCATCGAGCGGCGAGGCGGTCCGTGAGGCCACGTCGTTGTTCGACAAGTTGTTCACCGATGCCAGGCCCGACGAGCAACTGACGATTGCGCGCGCCGCGGCCCGCGCTGGTCTGTGGGCGCGTGCACGAACGGGCTTCGAGGCGAGCGACGATGCGTCACTCAGCCAGACGGACAGATTTTCGTTCGGTACGGCACTTTCAAGAACCAACGCCGACACGCGTGCGGCTCAGGTGTATGCAACGGTGAAGTCACCTGCGTCGCTCGCGAACGCAGCGCGATACCAACGCGCGCGATCTCTGCTCGCCGCTGGCGACGCCGTCGGCGCTCGCTCCGCACTTCGATCTCTGTCCGACGGAGCGGATACGAGCGCAGCCGCGGCGCTCGCACTCACAGCCGATCTTCAAACCGACGATGGCGACGATGCGGCCAGTCGTCGAACACTGCTCGGACTGATAAAGCGGTTTCCGTCGACACGCTTTGCCGCGCCAGCGGAATTCAACGCGGCCATGGTCGCGCTCATACTGGGACAGACGTCGTCGGCGGTCAAGGAGTTCACGACGCTCACCAGATCCTCATCCGCAGACGCCCTCGCAGCCGGATACTGGCTCGGCCGCGCTCTTGAAAGCGCGGGCGACAGCACGGCGGCGCGCGACGCATGGCGCGCCGTGATCAAACGTGACTCTACTTCCTACTACGCAACACTGGCCGCAGCGCGACTCGGGGTGCAGAGCATGCACTCGTCCCAGACCGCGGCTGGCTTTCCGCGCGTGGCGTCGGTCGACAGCGCGGTGTTGCGCGTCTCGTTGTTGCGCAGATTCGGAATGTCATCCGAAGCACAGATGGAAAATGACAGGCTCTTCCGCGACGCGAAGACAGACAGCGCGCGGTTGCTGGCGACTGCCGCAGCATTCTCCGGAACCGATCAGGCCGCCCGGGCGATTGCCCTTGGCCGCGACGCACTCTCGAGAGTAGGATCGACACCAGACGTCTGGCGCTTGATCTATCCGGTGGCCGCGCGCGACACGATCGTCGCGGAGTCGCGTAGAGCGGGGCTGGATCCTGCGCTCGTGGCAGGTCTGATCCGGCAGGAGTCGAACTTCAATCCCGGCGCGAGGTCACCGGCCGGTGCACGTGGCCTGATGCAGGTGATGCCGGCGGTGGGGAAGTCGATCGCCCCATCAGCCGGCATCACGTCGTGGGATCCAGCCCTGCTTTACGATCCCGGAATCAACATCGAGATTGGCATCCGGCATCTAGCACCGCTGCTCAAGGCCCAGCCGAACGTTGAGAGATCGCTGGCCGCCTACAACGCGGGCGGCTCGCGTGTTGCACGATGGTCCACCAAGCGTGGTGCCGACGACCCTGAGATCTTCACGGAGCGGATACCGTTTTCCGAGACTCGCGACTACGTGAAAAACGTCTTGCGAAACCGCGAATTCTATCGGGTGCTTTATGCGTGGTGAATTCCGTCGCATCCTCGATCAGCGTGTAAACGACGGGGACAACGAATAGCGTCAGCAGCGTCGACGTAATGAGGCCGCCGATCACAGCACGTGCCAGCGGTGCGCGCTGATCGGCTCCGGGCCCGATGGCGAGTGCGAGCGGCAACATTCCAAAGATCATCGCCATAGACGTCATGATGATCGGACGCAAGCGCGTGCGGCCGGCGTTGAGGAGCGCGTCGTGCCGGTTTGCACCCTCGCCGCGATTCAGGATCGTGAAATCGACGAGAAGAATTCCGTTCTTGACGACTAGACCCATGAGCATGATGATCCCGATCATGCTCATGATGTTGAGGTTCCCCTTGGTCACGAGCAGCGCCAGTGCGACGCCGATGAAGCTCAGCGGCAGCGACATCAGAATCGACAGCGGTTGCAGGAAGGATCCGAAGAGCGACGCAATGATGAGATAGATGAACACCACAGCGAGCAGCAGCGCACTGCCGACGTATCCCTTGGTCTCGTTCAGGTTCTTCACGTCGCCGCCGAACACCGTGTGATAGCCAGGCGGAAGACCGAGCGAATCGATGGCGGCCTGCACCTTCGCGGCGACGTCGCCGACGTTGTAGCCAGGGAGCACGCCGGCTGAGATTCCGATCTGCCGCTCCAGATTCCGGCGGCTGATCTGTTGAGGCCCGGTGCCGAGTGTGATGTTGGCGACCTGCGACAGTGGAATGATGACCGGCCGGCCCGTAGTTGGGTCGATATTGCTGCTAGGCACCGGTATGTTGGCGACGTTGCTCACCGACTGGCGCAGCGAATCGGGATAGACGACGATGACGTCGTGCGAGTATCCGTTGGCGTCCTCCCATTGGGTCGCGCGCTGTCCAGTGAACAGTGGCTGAAGTGTGGATGCAACGGACGCTATCCCGACCCCCGACGCCCACGCGCGCTCTCGATCCACATCGACGTCCAGCTGCGGAATGTTGCCGTCATCGCTCGAGTTCGCCTCGGCGATGCCGGGTACGTCCTTGATTGCTTCGAGCACCTGATTTGCGGCGATCTTGAGACGCGACTCCTCGGGTCCCTGCACGTTCACCGATATCGGCTGACCGCGTCCGCCGAATATCGACGACGCGTTCTGGATGGTCGGCGTGATTCCTGGAATGTTCTTCAGCTCGCCGCGAAGCCGGTTCTGAATGTCCTGTACCGACGCGGAGCGATGAGCCGCTGGCCTGAGGCGGACGTAGATCGATCCGGAGTTGGGCGTGCCTCGAAATCCGGAACCGATCGTGGTGTACGTGAACTCGGTTTCCGGTTGCTTCCTGAGGAACTCGGCAACCTGTTCGGACTTGTCGGTCGTGTACCCGATGGTCGAGCCCGGCGCAGTGCGCACGTTGACGCTGAATTCATCCGAGTTCGTGTCGGGCATCCACGTGAATCCAAGCTTTCCGGTGATGAGCACGGCAACGGCAACCGACCCGAGCGCGCCGAATATCACCGCGGCGCGATGCTTGAGCGCCCACTCGAGCCACGAAGGGTAGTGGTCTGCCGCCTTCTCGAACCATGCGTTGAAGCGCAGCGCGACGCGGCGGATCGGATTCCGAACCTTCGTGTAATCCACTTCACCCGCATGTCCCAGCTCGTGCTCGAGCTCCGGGTCAGGCCAGACACTCGACAGCATCGGATCGAGTGTGAACGACACGAACAGCGAAACAAGCACCGCGAATGCGACGGTGACTCCGAACTGGAAGAAGATCTTGCCTATGATTCCGCCCATGAAGGCGACGGGAACGAACACCGCCATGACGGCAAGTGTGGTCGAGATCACCGCCATGCCGATCTCGTCCGTTCCTTCCATGGACGCCTTGACGTGATCCTTGCCCATCTGGACGTGTCGCACGATGTTTTCGCGCACGACTATCGCGTCATCTATGAGCAACCCGATCGCGAGCGACAACGCGAGGAGCGTCATCGTGTTCACCGTGAAGTTGAAGAGCCACATCACGAAGAACGCGGAAATGACGCTCACCGGGAGCGTGAGTCCGGTTATGATCGTCGAGCGCCATGAGTTGAGGAACAGATACACGATCGCGATCGTGAGAACTGCGCCGAGTATGATGTTCAGCTGTACGTCGGCCAAAGACTCGCGGATGCGTTGCGAGTCATCGCGGATCACGGTGAGTCGCACGTCGCCGGGCACGACGTTCTCGAGATCCTTGATTGCGGCGTGCACCGAGTCCGCGACTTCCACGGTGTTGGAGCCGGCGATCTTCTGGATGTCCAGCGCGACCGTCGGCGCGCGGTTGAGCATTGCAGCCGTGCGCTTGTCCGCCGACCCGTCGATTACTGTGCCGAGGTCGCGCAGATGCACTGGCGATCCTCCGCGCACGGCGACCACGATTCCGCCGAACGCCTTGGGGTCGATGATGCGCCCGCGAATGCGGACCAGTGTCTCGACCGAGCCCTTGTCGATCCGGCCGGCTGGCACTTCCTGATTCTCGCGCTGGAGCGCGGCCATCACGTCGGGCGGAGTCAATCCGTACGAGCGCATCGCGTTGGGATCGAGCTGGATGCGGATCGTCCGCTGTTCTCCGCCGGAAAGGTTCACAGCGGCGACGCCGGGCACCGCTTCGAGGCGCTGCGTGATCGATTCGGTTGCGAGGTCCGTGAGCTCTCGAATCGGCCGCGTCGAGCTCTGCACCGCGATCGACATGATCGGCGAGTCGTTAGGATCGAAGTGGCGGACTACCGGCTCGTCGATGTTGGGCGGGAGCGAGCGGCGAATGCGTGCAATCTTGGCCTGCACATCCTGCTGCGCAGCGAGCACGTCGACGCCGAGATTCAACTGCACGCGTACGAGTGACGTTCCATCGATGGACGTCGACGTGAGCTCGTAGATCCCCTGGACCGTGTTGAGCGCTTCTTCGATCGGCCGCGAAACGTCGCGCTCCATGACTTCGGGAGACGATCCCGCGTACGTCGTCTGAACGATGACCGTGGGGTAGGTTATGTCGGGATATTCGTCGATCGCGAGGCGTTGATACGAGACGACGCCGAGTACGACGAGCGCCACCATCATCATGGTGGCGAATACCGGATGCTTGATCGATACGTCGGAGATGAACACCGCTATTTTCTCCGCGCGCCGCGATCACCGCCAATGATCTGGATCTGTGTGCCCGGTGCGAGCGTGCCGACGTTGCCAACGACAACCTGATCGCCTGCCTCGAGTCCGGACGTGATCTGAGCCAGCGCTGCCTGGTCATTCACGATGCCCAGATTCACGAATACCTGTTCGACGGTACCCGTGTTGACCCGATACACGTAGGTCTTGCCGCTGTCCGCGGTCTGGTGCAGCGCGCTCGTCGGCACCAGCAACACGCCGTTGACGATGCTTGCAATCACGTCACCGGTGGCGAGACTGTTGCCCTTCAACGCTCCATCCGGATTGTCGACATCCACGTACACTGTGATCGAACGCGTGGTGGGGTCGATGGTGGGACTCACTCGCGCGACCTTTCCGGTGAAGGAAAGTCCCTGTGCGGCGAACGCAACCTTCTGACCTGGCTTGATCGACGAAGCTCGTCGCTCCGGCACCGTCGCGGCGAGCTCGAGCGTCTGATTCCGAACGAGCGTGAATATCGACGCGCCCCTCGCTATGTGTTCTCCGACGTCGACCAGCTTCTTGTCTATCACTCCACTTATCGGTGCGACTACTTTCGTATCGCGCGCCGCAATGTTCGCTTCTTCGAGAGCGGCCTCGGTCGCTGCGAGTCTGGCACGCGCGGCGTCAACCGCCTGCTGCGATACGCGATAGTCTGCTTCCGAGATCGCGCCAGCGTGGAACAGATCTCCGCTCTGCTTGAAATTCCATTCGGCCTGCGACAGATCAGCCTTCGCCGCGGACTGACCGGCGCGCGCGCTCGCCGCAGCGCTTTGCTGCGCGACGGCCTCGAACTGTGCGAGCAGCTGACCCTGTTGAACGTGCTGTCCTTCGCGCACGTAAACGCCGGTGAGATCGCCCTCGATGCGCGCGTGCATGTCGACGCTCTGGAGCGGACGAAGCAACCCGGTTATCGGAACGCCATCCGACAGCGACCCCAAGTGCGCCGTTGCTATATCCGACGGTGCGACGGCGATGCTCCGGATCTTGGGCCCACCCTTGGATGCGCTCGCCGGTGAAGCCACGCCCTTGGCGTCGGCCGTACCGCTCCCGCATCCCGCAACGACGATGGTCGCCGCAGTCAGGCCGAGCGAGAGCGCGATCCTAGCGAGCCGCAAGGCTATCGCTCGATGCTGCAGAAGTTGCATTGTCAGTAGAAGGAAGTGGAAGCGGACGGCCCTGCGTCTGCGCAAGGGCGACCGCCGCTATGTATACGTCGTAGAGCGAGCGCGCCTGATTGGTCTGCGCGGTCGTGAGTGCAAGTTGTGCGTCGGATACTTCGAGCTGTGTCGCCATCCCGCGCGAATAGCGCAGGCTTGCGAGTTCGTATGCCTCTTCGGCCTCGGCGACGTTCTGCTGTTGGGCCGTGTACTGCCCGCGGGCGCGCGACAGATCGGCCTTGGCGGTTTCCACGTCGTTCGAAACCTGTTCGCGCGTCTGTGCGAGTTGTGCCTTCGCAACTCGCGCCTGTGCACCTGCGAGGTCGATGTTTCCCCTGCTGAGCAGGCCGTCGAATAGAGGAAACGATACCGTGAATCCGAACGACTGGTCGCTGAACCATCCGCCGTTCTGCGCGGTGCACACCTTGCCGGGTGCACTGCCCGCGGCGCACGACACGGTCCTGAAGATTCCGCGCCCGGGCGGAAAGATGTCGCCATTCACAGGGTACGCGCCGTACCCGCTGTTGAAGTTGAACGTGACGGTCGGGAACAGCGCCGCGCGCGCGACTGACACGCCCAGCTCGCGAGCGCGAGCGTTGAGACTGGCCGACGCGAGCGCGGGCCGGTTATCGGGACCGATGGTCGTATCCACCGTGGCGAGTACGTCGTGGATGACGACAGAGTCGATCGACGTCGTGAGCGCCAGCGGACGGGAAGCTGGAACGTTCGCGAGTCGCTTGAGCTCGAGCGCCGCCACCTGCGCGTTCTCTCGCGCCTGCAGCACCAGCGGCTCGATGTTGGCGAGTGCAACCCGCGCTCGCAACACATCGTAGCGCGACATCCTGCCGGCCTTCTCGAACTGCTCGGCCTGTTTCAATTGCGCCGACGCCAGCTCGTAGCTCTGTTGCTGGATCTGCACCATGCGATGCGTGAACAGCGCGTTCACGTACGCCGTCTGTGTTTGCAGCCCGATCAGCGATCGCGTTTCCTCGAGCTCCTGCGCTGAAGCGCCGGTCGCTGCGCGCGACGCGCGGATCGCATTTACGACGCGGCCGCCCTGAAACAGAATCTGGGATGCATTGAGCGTGGCCGCATAACTGTACGGTTGATTGAACACCTGGCCCACTGCCTGACCGCGCGCACTCTGCACAGTACGATTTTCCGAACCGTTTACGCGGAGTTGCGGCAATCCCGGCGCGCGAGCAATCGTCGCCTGCGCTTGAGTTATGGAGAGATTGGCGCGCGCGACGCTCACTTCCTCTCCGATTCGATCCGCGCGCGTTACCGCTTCGCGAAGCGATAACGAAAGGGTGTCAGTCTGCTGGTGCGCTTGCTGTGCAGATAGCGGCGGCGCCGATAAAATAACGATAAAAAAAAGAGCCCGATTACGCATTGTCCAAAGTACGCGCCGGGCCCATGAAACGTTTTGCGATGCGCGAGCCAAGTCGCCATCGCATTTGCGTAGCTATTCCGCTACTTCGTGCCCCTGACGCTTCGCCTTGCGGCGCTTCAGGTGATCCATGAGCCACGTCGCCGGAATGAGAAACAGCGGCGTGAGGAAGGTCCCCAACAGACTGTTGAGCCATATCAGTCCGATGTAGAAGCCCATGAGGCCAAGAGAAACCCAGAGGAGTCCGAGAGGCCCGTTAGCTTCAACCCCCAAATGTCCCTGTAGCATCGATTGACGACCGTGTGAAGGTGAATATGTTCGCCGCGAGAGGGCGAGCCGGTAACTTAACACCATGGGTACCATTCACGACACCGTGTTGCGGATCCGCCAGCGAGTGGCGGCGCTGGGTCCGGGGAACTGGCTGTTGGCCGTCTCGGGCGGAATGGATTCCATGATCCTGCTCGACGCTGCGGCCGAGACGCTCGACCATGACGGCCTCACCGTGGCGACGTTCGATCACGGCACCGGACCGGCAGCTCGGGAGGCGGTCGCGCTCGTCGCCGAGCAGTCGCTTCATCTCGGTGTCGGATGCGTATCCGGCCGGGCGGAGAGGGCAGCAAGCTCGGAATCGGAATGGCGCGCTGCACGGTGGAATTTCCTGAATGATGTGGCGGCTAGGCTGGATGCCACGGTCGTCACCGCGCATACTCTGGACGATCAGATCGAGACCGTATTCATCCGGGCACTCCGCGGCGCGGGGCCCCGCGGCCTAGCCGGCCTCCTCGCTGATTCGCCCGTCGCGCGGCCCCTCATCGAGACTACCAGGGCCGAGATCGAGCAGTATGCGGAGGGGGACGGGACCCCGTATGTGACCGACCCGTCCAACACCGACCGGCGGCACCTCCGGAACCGCGTTCGCCTGGATCTCCTGCCCGCGATGGAGCGCGCAACGCCCGGTTTCTCGAGGTCACTTCTGGAGGTCGCAGAAAAAGCTGCCGGCTGGCGGGCGCGAATGGAGGCGGTTGCACTTACTTTTCATGTGATGAGCGATTCCCCCGAAAGTCACTCGTTCGAAAGACGTGAATTACGAGGATTTCCCGCGGCTTCGCTCGGTTTCCTGTGGCCTGCTCTCTGTGCGAGGGCCGGCATCGTTCTCGACCGACGCGGAACCGAGAGGCTTGCGGCGTTTACTATAGAGGGTGAAACGGGCCAGCAGATTCAGCTTTCCGGCGGCGTCACGGTCCTCATGGACCGCAGGACGATCACCTTCCGCCAGATCGCATCGAATGGTTGATCCGGATCCCCGGCTACTGGGCAGGAAGGTCGCGCGCATAGCTTTCGACGAGCCGACAATCGCTGCCCGTGTAAAGGAGTTGGGCGAGGAGATCACCGCGGCATATCCCGATGGTGAGCTGCTGGTCCTTGGCCTGTTGAAGGGCAGTTTCATATTTCTGAGCGACCTGGTCCGCCAGATCGTTCGGCCGCTTCAGGTGGATTTCCTCGTTGCCGCAAGCTACGGTGAGTCCATGGTTTCGAGCGGAAACGTACGGCTGTTGTACGACCCCGAGACCACGCTTGAAGGGAAGCACATCCTTCTGGTCGAGGATATCATCGACTCCGGACGGACCTTGAGTGTCCTGATGGACCTGCTGGCGGTCCGCCAGCCCAAATCGCTATCGATCTGCGCGTTGTTGCATAAGCGGATCGCTACGCAGTTACGCTACGACGCCCGTTTTATCGGTTTCGATGCCCCGCATGAGTTCCTGGTCGGATACGGCCTCGACCATGCAGAAGATTTCAGACATCTGCCTTACATCGCGAGTTTAGAATAGATGCCGCTCCCTCGTCCATCCGGCAACGGCCCCAAAAAGCCCTTCAGCTGGGCCAAGTTTTCCAAAACTCTGGCTCTCTGGGTGCTCCTGCTCCTCATCCCCGTAGTCTTCATCAGCTACTCGGGTGGCGGAGCCGATTCCGCGCCGACCATCTCCTATACCCAGTACGGTCAGGAGCTCGATCGTGACAACATCAGCAAGGTCACCGTTCAGGGTGGCCGCGCAATCGTCGGCGAGTTCAAGGAACCCGTAGCGGTAGCCGGCGCCAGCAAGGCGGTGAAGAAGTTCAACACGCGCCTGCCAGTCGACAATTCGGCCGAAGAAGTCGCTCGCCTGCGCAATCACAACGTCCAGATCGACGCCGAAGACGCGCGCACCTCGCCGCTCGGCTTCATCTTCACGTTCCTGCCGTACCTCCTGCTCATCGGGTTCTGGATATTCCTGTTCCGACAGATGCAGTCGGGCGGAAATCGTGCGTTCTCGTTCGGGAAATCCAAGGCCAAGCTGCTCACTGCTGACTCGCCTAAGGTCACCTTCGCAGACGTCGCGGGTGCGGACGAGGCCAAGGTCGAACTTCAGGAAATCATCGAATTCCTCAAGGATCCGGCGAAATTCACCAAACTCGGCGGCCGGCTGCCCAAGGGCTGCCTGCTCGTCGGACCTCCCGGCACAGGAAAGACGTTGCTCGCCCGCGCTGTAGCTGGCGAGGCCGCACGTCCGTTCTTCTCGATGTCCGGCTCTGACTTCGTCGAGATGTTCGTCGGCGTCGGCGCGAGCCGCGTGCGCGACCTGTTCGAGCAGGGCAAGGCTCATGCGCCGTGCATCATCTTCATCGATGAGATCGACGCCGTCGGACGCCATCGCGGCGCCGGACTGGGCGGCGGTCACGACGAGCGCGAGCAGACGCTCAATCAGCTCCTGGTCGAAATGGACGGCTTCGAGTCCAATGATGGCGTGATTCTCATTGCGGCGACCAACCGTCCCGACGTGCTCGACCCGGCACTCCTTCGTCCAGGCCGCTTCGATCGACAGATCGTCGTCGACGCGCCGGATCTGCGTGGCCGCGAGGGAATCCTGCGCGTTCACATGCGCAACAAACCGGTTGCCGATGACGTCGACATCTTCACGCTCGCGCGTGGAACTCCGGGAATGTCCGGTGCCGATCTGGCCAATCTCATGAACGAAGGCGCGCTGCTCGCCGCACGCCGCAATCATGACAAGGTCTACATGATCGACCTGGAAGACGCCAAGGACAAGGTCATGCTCGGCGCAGAGCGCAAATCCATGGTGATGAAGGACGCCGAGCGCAAGCTTACAGCGTATCACGAGGGCGGCCACGCAATCTGCGCCATCAAGGTGAAGGGCAACGACCCACTTCACAAGGTCACGATCGTGCCGCGCGGACGCGCTCTTGGCCTCGCGTTCACGCTGCCGGAAGACGATCGTGTCTCCATCACGCGTGAGCAGTTGAAGGCGACGCTCGTCAAGGCATATGGCGGACGCGCAGCCGAGGAGCTCGTGTTCGGAAAGGAGCACGTCACGACAGGTGCAGCGAGCGACATTCAGCAGGCGACGAACATCGCTCGGAGATACGTCTCGCAGTGGGGCCTGTCCGACGTCGTCGGTCCGATCCTCGTGGGCGATGACGAGCAGGAGCTGTTCCTGGGGCGTGAAATTCAGAGCAGACGCCACATCTCGAGCCAGACCGCGCAGACGGTGGACGCGGAAATCTCGAAGGTGATTCGCGAAGCATATCAGCGGGCCACCGACGTCCTGACCGAAAACATCGATCTTCTCCACTCGGTCGCGGCTGCGTTGCTCGAGCGTGAGACGTTGTCGGGTGAGGAAGTTCAGATGCTCGCACGTGGCGAAACACTTCCGCCACGCGCCCCGTCGTCGCTGCCGCCGGCTCCGCCGGTGCCGGTTGCGACCGCGCTCCCGAATCCGAAGCCAGCTCGTCCGCCTCTCTTCGGCGGGCCGGAGATAGCACCTGCGTAAGCCGACGATAGTCGGAATACTCAACATTACCCCCGACAGCTTCAGCGACGGGGGTAATTTTTTGCCGTTCCATCAGGCGATCGAGCACGCAGGTCAAATGATCGAGGATGGGGCGGATGTGATCGAGGTCGGCGGCGAGTCGACGCGGCCGGGCGCCACGCCCGTTGCGGCCCCCGATGAGTTGGAACGAGTACTCCCTGTGATCGAGGAGATCGTGACGCGCTGGCCGTCCACGCGCATCGCCGTGGACACGGTAAAATTCGAAGTCGCGGCCGCGGCCGTTGCAGCGGGAGCGACAGTGGTCAACGACGTTTCCGCGCTCCGGCTCGACTCTCGCCTCGCGGAAGTTTGCGCGTCCGCTGGATGCACGCTCGTCCTCATGCACTCGCGCGGTGATGTGGGGAACATGGCCAGTTACCAGAACGCCGGTTACGACGATGTGATGGGCGAGATCATCGGCGAGCTCGAGCCCGCGGCAAGAGCAGCGCTCGCGACGGGGGTTTCCCGGGACCGGATAGTACTCGATCCGGGTGTCGGATTCTCCAAGCGTAGCGAGCATTCCGTGCAGGCACTTGCGCATCTTGCACGATTGGTCGAGCTTGACTTTCAGGTGATGGTTGGCGCATCGCGCAAACGGTTCATTGGAGAGTTGACAGGCGTGACGAAGCCAGCTGAGCGGGATGCAGGGACCATCGGAGCGAACGTGGTCGCGCTCACCCTCGGCGCGACCTGGTTCCGCGTGCATAATGTGCGGGACAATCGCCACGCGCTCGATGCCGCCGCCGCGATACTCGGGGCGCGTGCGTGACGTGGATCGAACTGGCGGCGATCGCGGCGCTCATCCTGTTCCAGCCCGAGCTGCGCTCGATCTTCTACCGGATGCGTTATCCACGCACCGCGCGCTTCCTGCGCCGCGTTCCGCGAATCGAGATCGCCGAGGAGGTCGTGGACGCCGTGGATCGCCTGAGCCGATCCTCGCACGGCGCGATCATCGTTCTGGAACAGGACACGCCGCTGACAGAGTATGCGGATACCGGGACGGAGTTGCAGGCCAATGCGTCGTCCGACCTGATCGTCACGATCTTTACGCCGTATACGCCGCTGCACGACGGCGCTGTGATAATTCGTGGTAACGTAATTGTCGGCGCCGGATGCATACTTCCACTCTCGCAGTCCCCACTGCCGGATCGGATGATGGGCACGCGTCACCGTGCCGCGCTCGGACTGAGCGAGGAGACCGATTCACTGGTCGTGGTCGTGAGCGAGGAGAACGCCTCGATATCGGTCGCGTACAAGGGAACGATGTACCACTCGCTCACCACGCTCGAGTTGCGCGAGATACTCGGCGGGCAGATGCCACGTCTCACCGACGATCACGTGACAGCGGGCGAAATGCGCGCGTGACAGGCGCCAGCGGCGCGAGCCGGCGCGCAGTCCGACCCGACGTCGCCGCGGCAGCATTGCTGTTCGTCGTCTATTGCCTGTCCCTCGCACGGGGCGTGACGTACTGGGACGCGGGTGAATTTCTGGCGGCGATCCATTCGCTCGGAATCCCGCACCCGCCCGGCACTCCACTCTTCGTACTGATGGCGCGCGTCTGGAGCATGATCGCGTCACCGGTGCTCGGATTCACCATCGCGGTGAACGCCTTCTCCGCATTGACGACAGCAGCCGCGTTCGGGCTCGTTGCGAATATATTCTGGCGCGCCACCGGTGACGGTCTCGCCGCGTTCGCGGGAGCCCTCACCGCAGGTCTAATGTCGACTGTCTGGCTCAACGCGACGGAGACCGAGGTATATGCGTGCGCACTGTTCGCCGCATTCGCGATACTGTGGTGCGCCCGACAGTACGCCCTGACGCTCGGCGCGCGGTGGGTCCTGCTCACGCTCTACGCGTGCGGACTGGGATGGTCGTTGCATCTGACATCATTGCTGGTCGTGCCAGCCGCGCTGCACGCATTCTTCTCGGCACGCGAGAAGCCCGGCGCGCGATACCTGATGCTCGGCCTGTTGCTCTCTCTCGTTGGCGGCTCGGCCGTGCTGTTCATGCTGATTCGCGCGCAGCACGACCCGGCGATCAATCAGGGTGGTCCGGCAACGATTGGAGCGTTGATCGATGTCGTTCAACGGCATCAGTACGACGTCGCGCCGCTCTGGCCCCGTCGCGCACCACTCTGGCTGCAGTTTGGCAACGTGCTGGAATACGCCGACTGGCAGGTGGCACTCGGGCTGGGCCCGGATCCCGGTCCGACGTTCGCGCGCACCTCGGCGACGGTGCTGTATGCGCTGCTCGGCATTTACGGATCGATACGCCACAGGTCTATCGATCGCGAAAGCTGGCGGACGTGGATGGTGCTTCTGATCACGACCAGCATCGGCGTCGTACTCTATCTCAATTTGCGCGCGGGTGCGTCGTACGGTGCCGGTGTCATACCGGAAGGAGTGCTGCACGAGGCGCGTGATCGTGACTACTTCTTCACGTGGGCGTTCGTGTGCTGGGGGGCATGGTCAGGATTCGGAGTAGTGCAGCTTGCTCGCAGCTTTGCACAGCGCCGCCACCTGAATGCCGCTCGTGCACGGCTCGCACTCATCGCAGCCGTCGCCATCGCCGCGCTCCCCGTCGCGCTCAACTGGTCACCCGTGCATGCGATCCGCCACGATGAACAGCAGCGCGCCGAGCAGAGCTCCATCGCCATGCTCGCCGCAGTACCCGTAAACGCTGTGTTCCTGGTGAACGGCGACAACGACACCTATCCGCTCTGGTATCTGCAGGAAGTACTGCGCATGCGACGCGATGTCACCATAGTGACGATACCATTGCTACCCCCCGAGTGGTATCGAGCCGAGTTGCAGCGCCGGCATCACCTGCTGGATTCCAATTTTGTGAGCGCATGGCGAGGCCGCGCCGAAACGCTGGCAAACCTCGAGCAGAACGCCGCGCAGCAGGGCAGGGAGATAGTCAAATCGCCGTTCATCCAGCGATGAACGGCAACTCGGGGCAACCGGGTTCATTCGGCGCGTCATCCCCGCGAAAGCGGGGATCCACCTGTTGCCGGCCAGCTTCGAGCCGCGATCACGCTCAAAGATCGATAACATGGATTCCCGCTTTCGCGGGAATGACGAGTCTCAACGCGATCCTCACCTAGTACCGATAATGATCCGGCTTGTAAGGCCCGTCTACCGGAACCCCGATGTAGTCGGCCTGCTCCTTCGATAGCTTCGTCAGCTTCACGCCGAGCTTGTCGAGATGCAACCGGGCAACCTTTTCGTCGAGGTGCTTGGGAAGCGTGTAGACCTTCTTCTCCAGCCTGTCCGCATTCGTGTGCAGCTCCAGCTGCGCCATCACCTGGTTTGTGAACGACGCCGACATCACGAAGCTCGGGTGACCCGTCGCGCATCCGAGGTTGAGAAGGCGGCCTTCAGCCAGAATCATTACGGAGTGGCCGTCAGGAAAGACGAACTCGTCGTACTGCGGCTTGATGTTGACGCGCGTGATTCCCTTCTTCTTGAGACCGGCCATGTCGATCTCATTGTCGAAGTGACCGATGTTGCCGACGATTGCCTTGTCCTTCATCTTCGCCATGTCGTCGACGGTAATGATGTTCTTGTTGCCGGTCGCGGTGACGAAAATGTCGGCAGTCGATACCACCTCGTTCAGCGTCGTCACCTGATAGCCTTCCATGGCCGCCTGCAGCGCGCAGATCGGATCGATCTCGGTGATGATTACGCGCGCACCCTGGCCGCGCAGCGACTGCGCGCAACCCTTGCCGACGTCACCATATCCGAAGACGACCGCGACCTTGCCGGCGAGCATCACGTCGCTCGCGCGGAGAATTCCGTCCGTGAGCGAGTGGCGGCAACCGTACAGGTTGTCGAACTTGCTCTTCGTCACCGCGTCGTTGACGTTGATCGCGGGGAACCGAAGCGTACCGGCCTTCATCATCTCGTACAGACGGTGCACGCCGGTCGTCGTCTCTTCTGAAACACCGCGGATGTCAGCCGCGACGCGCGTCCAGCGGCCGGGATTGCTGACGGACTGAGCACGCAGCAGATCGAGAATGACTCCCCATTCCTCCGCGTCAGTCGCTGGATCGAACTCGGGGATCCTGCCTGCCGCTTCGTAATCGGCGCCGCGATGCACCAGCAGTGTCGCATCGCCACCGTCATCGAGCAGCAGATTCGGTCCGCCGCCATCGGGCCACATCAGCGCCTGCTCGGTGCACCACCAGTACTCTTCGAGCGTCTCGCCCTTCCATGCGTAGACCGCGATCCCCTTTGGGTTCTCGATAGTGCCGTTCCTGCCAACTGCGACGGCCGCCGCAGCGTGATCCTGCGTCGAGAAGATGTTGCAGCTCACCCAGCGCACGTCGGCGCCGAGCTCGGTAAGCGTTTCGATCAACACCGCCGTCTGCACAGTCATGTGCAGTGAGCCCATGATGCGCGCGCCGGTCAACGGCTTTGTCCCCTTGTACTCAGCGCGAAGCGACATCAGTCCCGGCATTTCCTGCTCGGCCAGGCGGATCTCCTTGCGCCCGAACTCGGCGAGCGAGATGTCCGCGACCTTGAACGGCGGACGGTCGATTCCGTCCTTCTGATTTGTCGATGAGCGTGGTGACGCTGTTGGTGAAGCTGTAGTGGCCATTGGTGTCTCAGGTCAGTTGTGAATCGCCAGCGCGTGCACCGGCTTTCGGTTTTTTGGTACGCGAGGTTGTTGCTGAAGCGGCCGCAACCGGCTTCGTTGAAATGCGCTGCGACGAAGTGTCGCTCGCTGCACTGTTCGCTTTTGCGCGCAACGGACGGCGCGCTGACGCGGCGAATAGCGTCGGTCCCTTTGCTACCGGATCTGCTGGCAGCGGATGGTAGCGCAGGTCGTACAGTCCTGCCTGCTCGGCCCAGCGCGACAGTTCATCCGCGCCGAAACCCTGCCACACGTGTCCCATGATGTTGCGAAACTCCGAGCGCTCGTGCGGCATCATGTCCACCACGAGCACGCGTCCTTCCGGCTTGAGGACTCTGCATACTTCGGTGAGTACTTCCGCGGGATCTGCAGTGTAGTGGAGCACCAGAAAGATCAGCGCTGCGTCGAGGGACTCGTCGTCTATCGGTAGCGCGCCGAGGTCGCCCTCGCGGAGTGAGACATTGTCATACCCCTTGAGCCGTTTGCGGGCGGCACTGAGCATCGCCGGCGACTCGTCCACCGCTATTACCTGTGCGACGAATGGTGCCAGCAGCTCCGACACCTGGCCCGTGCCGCAACCGAGGTCGGCGACGAACCAGCTCTCGTCCAGCAGCCCGAGAAGTCCCACGAGGTCCGCACGCGTTCCGAACAGATCGCCGCGAAGCCTGTCCCACTGGCCCGCAGCGGTGGAGAAGAACTCCTGCGACGCGCTACGGCGTTCAGCCAGGACGGATCGCAGTCGTTGCGTGTCGTTCTGCGCCGAGGGTGCCGCGCTCACCTGCTCGCGCACGAGCGTCCACAGTCTCCGGCCTGCTGAATCCAGGCGGTCGGCCACGGCCCGGTAGCGCCGACTGGTGCCGTCGGCCCGGGATGTGACCCATCCGCCGTCGCCGAGGACCTTGAGGTGCCGGCTTACGGTGGACTGCGGAAGCTGCGTGACCGCACAGAGCTCCGTCACTGTGAGCTCGTGTCGGTCGAGCAGCGCCAGCAGCCTGCTCCGGGTGGGATCGGAGAGCGCAGTAAGCCGGTCGAAGATGGTGGGCATTGATCCGTTCATCCGGATGGAAAGATATATCCTTTCGGGCGCAAGGTGAAGGGGCGAGGCGCCTGGCCAGGGCCGATCCAGCGGGGCTGGCGGGCGACGCGGCATGCCCCCCTCCGATTGACCGCAGGTTGCGCGCCGCCATAGGCATTCGGCACCACGTGATGGTTAAATTTCATGGCTATGCATTTTCCGAATCTCCCCGAGAGGGTCGCGGAGATCCGTGGACTCCTGGCGGCAGCGGCCGCACGGGGAGGACACGGGCAGAACGTCAAGCTCGTTGCCGTGACCAAGACACACGGTCCCGAGGCCGCCGTCGAGGCGTGGCAGGCAGGCGTCCCCGACTGTGGCGAGAACAGAATTCAGGAAGCGTTGCAGAAGATGGCGCAGGTGGATGTGCCCGTTGTGTGGCATCTGATCGGCCATCTGCAGCGAAACAAGGTCCACGAGCTGGAGCACTTTGCACTGCTGCATTCGCTCGACAGCAGGCGGCTCGCCGACGCGGTTTGCGACTTTGGATTGAAGCGGAAGCGCGCGGTCGACGCGTTGATTCAGGTCAACGCATCGGGCGAGGCCAGCAAGGGCGGATTCTCGCCCGAGGAGTTGCGTGCGGAAGCGGATCGTTTGACGGGCATGCCGGGTATTCGCGTCGTCGGTGCGATGACGATGGCTCCGTTGGATGCATCCGAGCTTGTGTTGCGACAGACGTTCGCTGGAGCACGGCACGCTCGTCAGGTTCTGGCGGACGCGGGTCATCCGGCTACCGAGCTGTCCATGGGGATGTCTAACGACTATGAGATAGCTGTCGAGGAAGGGGCCACGCTGGTCCGGCTCGGCACCGCTCTCTTTGGAGCTCGCGATCTATGATTGATGAAGCATTCCATCTGACGCCACTCGATGTCCGGCGCTTTGATTTCGGACGCGCGCTGCGCGGCTACGATCCCGCGCGTGTCGACCAGTTCCGCGATCAGGTCGCGGATGAGATGGAGCGGCTCACGCGCATCAATCAGGACCTGGACCAGAAGGCGCGCTCGTTCCACGAGCAGCTGCGCGCATTCCGTGAGCGCGATCGCGCACTCAATGATGCTCTCGTTTCGGCGCAGCAGCTTCGTCAGGAAACCAAGGAGCAGGCGGAGCGCGAGGCCATGCTCATCGTGAGAGAGGCGCAGGGCGAGGGTGAGCGCCTCCTCGACGAGGTGCGTGCGGAAGTGCGACGCGTACAGGACGAGCTCGCGGTACTGGAGCGCGCGCGACGCAGTTATCTGTCCCAGCTGCGCACCTTGATCACGCGGCACCTCTCGGAAATAGACGCAGCGGAACGTCCGGTTCCCGGCACAGGGGAGTAGAGTTTTGGGAGCACAGGAGGCGCCCGTAGTGGCGCGTTATCGGTTATTGCCGGCTGACCGCCCAGCGGACGGGTTGGAGCAGGAAGTCCTCGCGCGCTGGTCCGAAGAGGAATTGTTCAGGCGTATCCAGCGCGACAGCGCCGGCCACCCCGAGTTCGTCTTCTTCGAGGGACCGCCGACCGCCAACGGACGTCCCGGAATTCACCACGTCTTCGCGCGAACGGTCAAGGATCTCTTCTGCCGTCATCGCTCGATGTCGGGCTTTCACGTCACGCGAAAGGCGGGCTGGGACACGCACGGACTGCCGGTCGAGATCGAAGTCGAGAAGCAGCTCGGGATCTCCGGCAAGCAGGAGATCGAGCGCATCGGTGTCGAGAAGTTCAATGCGCTCTGCAAGGAAAGCGTTTTCAGGTACGGCGAGGACTGGAAGCGTCTCAGCGAGCGCATCGGTTACTGGCTGGATTACGACGATCCCTATGTCACTTACACGAACAGCTACGTCGAGAGCGTCTGGTGGGCGTTGAAGACGCTGTTCGAGCGCGATCTGCTTTACCGCGGCCACAAGATTCTGCCGTACTGCCCGCGCTGCGGAACTGCACTGTCCTCGCACGAGGTTGCGCAGGGCTACAGGACTGTGAAGGATCCAAGTGCATATGTCGCGCTGACATTGCAGGGATCTTCGGCGGCTCCGCGCAGAATCCTCGTCTGGACGACCACTCCGTGGACGCTCGTTTCCAACGTCGCGCTCGCGGTGAATCCGACGCTCCAGTACGTGGAGCTGGTACGCATCGGCAAGGAAGGCGAGGGCTCGCTCATACTCGCGGAAGCTCGCGTCCACGCGCTGCTGGGTGACGATCACTCCGACCGCTGGAAGGAGATCTCCAGATTCGCCGGCACCGAGCTCGTCGGTCTCCGCTATCATCGCCCGCTCGATTGGGTTGCGATGACGAACGGCGCACACGAGATAATCGTCGGCGAGTCGTTCGTCACGGCCGAGGATGGCTCTGGCATCGTGCACATGGCGCCCGCTTTCGGAGCGGACGATTATGCCGCGGGCAAGCGACACGGACTGGCATTCCTGCAGCCGGTCGATGCCCGCGGACGCTTTCCCGACACCTTGCCGCTGGTTGGTGGCATGTGGGTCAAGGATGCCGACAAGGTCATCATCGAGGAGCTCAAGCGGCGTGGTACTCTGTGGAAGGTGCAGCAGTACGAGCACAGTTATCCGCACTGCTGGCGCTGCGACACGCCGCTGCTGTATTACGCACGCACGTCGTGGTTCGTACGCACCACCGGCTTCAAGGACGACATGCTGCGACGCAACGCGTCGGTCGATTGGCATCCGCCCGAAGTTGGCTCGGGCCGCTTCGGCGAATGGCTGGAGAACAACATCGACTGGGCGATATCGCGCGACAGATACTGGGGCACGCCGCTTCCCGTCTGGGTGAACGACGCGGATCCGGACGAGGTCGAGGTCATCGGCAGCTACGCCGATCTCGCGGCGCGCGTCGGTCACGCACTCCCGGGCGATTTCGATCCGCACAAGCCGTTCATAGATCACTACACGTGGCCTGCGTCGTCGGGGCATGGCACGATGCGGCGCGTGCCGGAAGTCATCGACACGTGGTTCGATTCGGGCTCGATGCCGTTCGCGCAATGGCACTACCCATTCGAGCGACGCGACACGTTTGCACGTCACTATCCCGCCGATCTGATCGCCGAAGGTGTCGATCAGACGCGCGGCTGGTTCTATTCGCTTCTGGCAATCGCGACCGGACTTGGCAGCTCGCTCAGCGAAACTGCCGGCAATGCCGCGCCTTACCGGAGCGTCGTCGTGAACGACCTCGTCCTCGACAAGGACGGAGTCAAGATGTCCAAGAGTCGCGGTAACGCCGTCGAGCCATGGAAGGTTCTGGAGACCCACGGAGCAGACGCGGTGCGAATGTTCCTCGTCGCATCGAGCCAGGTGTGGCTGCCTCGCCGGTTCGACGAATCACTGATCCGCGAGACGATCGGCCGCTTCCTGCTCACGCTCAAGAACGTGTACAGCGGAATATTCGCGACCTACGCCAACTTCGGCTGGTCGCCATCGCTCGATGATCCCGCGCCGGACGATCGTCAGCCGATCGATCGCTGGGTGCTTTCACGGCTGTCGAACGTCGAGCGGCGCTGCGATCAGCTGCTTCGCGAGTATCAGGCGACCCACGCGGTGAACGCTGTCATGGATTTCTTCATGGACGACGTCTCCAACTGGTACGTCCGGCTGAATCGTCACCGCTTCTACGATGTCGATACGAGTGACAACTGCGCCGCATTCGCGACGCTGCATGAGATACTCACCGTCACCTGCCGATTGCTGGCCCCATTCGCGCCGTTCGTCAGCGACTGGATTCACCAGGAGTTGACGGGTGAGTCTGTGCACGTTGCTCCGTACGTACGCCCCGAGCCGACGCGCATCGACGCCGATCTCGAGCGCGCCATGGCCGACGTGCGCGCTCTCGCGACACTCGGCCGCGCGGCGCGCGAGGAAGTAAGCATCAAGGTCCGGCAACCGCTGGCGTCCGTGCTTTGCGTGGTTTCGACTCACGCGGCCGATGACGTTCTGCGCAGTCTGGTGCCGCTCATCGCATCCGAGCTCAACGTCAAGCGCGTTGATTTCGCATCCTCGGCGGACGACTTCGTAACGCTGGAAGCGAAACCAAACTTCCGTACGCTGGGTAAAAAATTCGCAAAGGAAACGCCGGAGGCCGCTGCGCTCGTCGCAGCGCTCGGGTCCGGCACGCTCACCGCGTTCGAGCATGGCGAGGCGGTAACGATCGCCACCGCGACGCAGGCTCACGAGCTTGCCATGGAAGACGTAACGATCGTCCGGCGGGCCAGCGGCGATCTCATCGTCAAGTACGGCGACGGCTACGTTGCGGCGATCGATCCAACCGTTACGCCCGAGCTGCGTCGCGAGGGCATCTCTCGCGAACTCGTGAATCGGGTACAGCGGTTGCGTAAGGAACTGGGCTTCGCCGTGAGCGACAGGATCGTTCTGACGGTCGCTGGCGACGCCGAGTTGACCCAAGCGGTGGCCGCGCACCGCGATTGGATTTCCGCGGAGGTTCTCGCCCCGGAGTTACATTCTGTTCCGCTGCTCGACGGGACGCATCCGGCGTACCATCTCGACCTCGACGGGCTTGCCGCCGACGTCACATTAACCAGGATTGGATCACTATGACACCGAGCGCCACACGGGCCAAGAAGCCCAAGACGATGACGCGTGAGCAGTTCCTGAAGCACTTCGAAAAGAGGTTGCTCGAGGAGCGCTCGAGGGTCGTCAAGGAACTGGGTAATTACAGCGACGCTTTCAACGTGTCTGCCCAGGACGGCGGCAGCGAAAGCGCCTATTCATTTCACATGGCTGATCAGGGCACCGATGCCATGGAGCGCGAGAAGGCATTCCTCTTCGCGAGCCAGGAAGGTCGTTTCCTCTGGCACATAGACCAGGCGCTCCGGAGACTGTACCGCGACCCTGACAATTACGGCAAGTGCATGAACTGCCATGCTCCGCTCATGTTCGAGCGCCTCGACGCGTTGCCGCATGCGCGTTATTGCATCGAATGCAAACAGCGTGAGGAAGATGCCAAACGGTCAGCCTGACGACGTACGTCCAGGGGCCGCCAACCCCTGGATTTTCTGGTGCGTCATCATCGTCGTGGTGGCGCTCGACGTCACATCCAAGGCGATGGCTGTGTATTCGCTCACTCCGGCGTACACACCGCATGAAATAGTTGGAAACGTGGTCCGGTTCACGCTGGCTTACAATCCTGGCGCGGCGTTCGGCTTCAATCTTGGCTCGGCGTCGCGCTGGATATTCACCGCGCTCACCCTGGTTGCCCTCGGCGTGCTCGCGTCACTGTATCGCTCCACTCGCGAGGGTGACTACACGCGCGTGCTCGCAGTGGCGCTCGTGTCGGCCGGCGCGATCGGCAATCTCATCGACCGGATTCGCTGGTCGGTTGGTGTCGTCGATTTCATCGATGTCGGCCTCGGTGACCATCGGTTCTGGACGTTCAACGTCGCCGATTCTGCTGTGACCGTCGGCGCAATACTGCTTGGATGGGTCTTTCTGCAGCAGGATCGCGAGGCGGCAAGGGTAGCGGCCGCTGGCGACGTCTGAGTCGTTTGCGGCAGGCGAGCTCGCGGGCTCGCGCCTCGATCTGCTGGTTGCCGCCAGACTCGGCCAGTCCAGAACCGCTGCGGCCACACTCATCGCGAATGGCCACGTAACGGTCAATGGGGCTCGGGAGCGCGCCTCCTATCGCGCCTCCGCCGACGATCTGATCGAGATCGCGACACCGGCTCCGGCTTCCCCCAGAGGCGACATCCATGGCGAGGATATCCCGCTCAGGATCGTGTACGAGGACTCCGACCTCCTGGTAGTCGACAAGGCTGCCGGAATGGTTGTTCACCCGGCTCCGGGCAACTGGACCGGAACCCTCGTAAACGCGCTGATGGGGCGCGGCAGCGAGCTCGCCGAGGGCGGCGGCCCGGACAGGGCGGGGCTGGTCCATCGCCTGGACAAGGAGACATCTGGTCTTCTTATCGTCGCCAAGAGCGATATCGCACACCAGCGACTCAGCGCGGCAATAGCTGCAAGACGAGTGATTCGGCGGTACGCCGTGATGGCCTGGGGGCATCTCGCTGCCGATACTCTATCTGTGGACCAACCAATCGCGCGCGACCCGCGAGACCGGAAGCGTATGGCAATCGTCAGTACAGGGAAGAACGCACGCACGGACTTTCGCCGGCTTGCGCGCTTTGCCAGTGTCGACCTGCTTCGGGCTCACCTCTACACCGGGCGGACGCATCAGATAAGGGTGCATCTCTCGTCAGTCGGCCATCCGGTTGTGGGTGACGACGTGTATGGTGGCGGTGGTGGACGGCGTCTCGCGGCACTTCCTGCGAAGCGACACTTTCTGCACGCTGCATGGCTCCAGTTCCATCATCCGGTTTCAGGTGAGCAGTTGGATTTTCGCTCTCCGCTGCCGGACGATCTCCACCGATCGCTCGCTGCCCTGGGCGAGTCGCCCGAGTTGTACGCTGACCCCGATCCCTTGACGACCTTTGGCTTCTACAATTTCCCCGCCTGACGCGCAGCACTCGCTCACCGCGGAGACAGACTTCGATCCGGGCATCGATGATCGCTCACTCGTGTTCCGGGTGGCCGGCAGGGCATACGCGTGCCAGGTGTCAGCGGTGCGTGAGGTCGTTCCTCTCGGTCGCGTCACGCGGCTGCCGGGCGCGCCCGATTCCGTTCTCGGTCTCATCAACGTCCGGGGCAGCATCGTCACCGTCGTGAACGCAGGCGCGGTGCTGCATCCCGGCGACGCCGGTGCAGCGCTACGCATGGTGCTGATTGCCGACGTTGGAGTACGCGGAGTTGGACTTGCCGTTGAGCGGGTCGCGGATGTGCGTGCGTTGCGCCCCGAGGAAGGCTACACTGAACTTGACGTGCGAGACGTTGCCATGCGCGTCGTCGCTATTTCGGAGGATGAATGAGCCACACGGTTCTGGTGTGCGATGACGCGGTGTTCATGCGCACGATGCTTTCGGACATACTGCAACAGGCCGGCTTCACGATCGTGGGCGAAGCCGATACCGGAACCAAGGCGGTCGCGAAGTACAAGGAGCTGCGTCCCGATCTCGTCACCATGGACATCGTCATGCCTGACATGGGCGGCATCGATGCGGTGCGCGAGATCACGGCCTTCGATCCGCGAGCACGTGTCGTGATGTGCAGCGCCATGGGGCAGCAGGCGCTCGTGGTCGACGCGATCCAGGCTGGCGCGAAGGATTTCGTCGTCAAGCCGTTCCAGCCCAGCCGCGTGCTCGAAGCCGTGCAGCGAGTGCTGGGCTAGCTCTCCGCCAGAGCCGCGATCCCGTGGACCTGTCGAAGTACGTCGATCTCTTCCTGAGCGAGGGTCGCGAGCACGTCGCCGAACTGAGCGGTGCGCTTGCGGAATTGGAGAGTGCGCCTGCGTCGGTTGATGCGATTGCGGCCGCGTTTCGCGCGGTCCACAGCATCAAGGGGATGGCCGCGGCGATGGGTTACGCCGTCGTCACCGAGCGCGCCGACACACTTGAATCTGCGCTCGACGTACTGCGGCGCGGTGAGGAACAGCTGACACCGTCGTCCCTCGGCGACCTGATCGACGAAGCGGACGCACTCGCGCGCGAGATCGAGCTTGCGGTGACGCGGCCGGCGCCCGGACCTGAGGCGGATGGGAATGCGACACCAACCGATCCGTCGGCAAACCCCGCACGCAAGCGCGCAACCCACGTGCGCATCCGCGCGAGCAGGCTCGATTCGCTGATGAATCTCGTCGGCGAGATCGAGATCGCTCGTGGTCAGCTGGAACGGGAGCTGCGCAACGTCACTGGCGAGAATATCTCTTCGGCCTTTGCAAGCACCTCGCGTCTGCTGAGCGAGCTGCGCGAGCAGGTAGTCGGTGCACGCATGGTTCCGGTGGGAGATGTATTCGAACGTTTTCCGCGACTGGTACGCGAGACTGCGCGATCGCTGGGGAAGGAAGTCGACTTTACGCTGGACGGCGCGGAGATCGAGATGGATCGCTCGATTCTCGATCGCATCGGCGATCCCGTGATGCACCTGCTTCGGAACGCGCTGGATCACGGGATTGAATCCGCGGAAGAGCGCGCGAGCAACGGCAAGCCTGCGCGCGGACGGTTGACACTGAGCGCCCAGCGCGAGGCGGGTTACGTTCTGATCCGTGTGGCGGACGATGGCAGTGGCATCGATCGGGACAGCGTGCTGGCGCGTGCGAGAGCGGCGGGGATTGTCGGATGGGATACGGACGCACTGGACGACGTCACCTTGTTGCGCGTGCTTGCGCATCCCGGTTTCTCCACCGCCGCATCGGTCACGAACATCTCGGGACGTGGTGTCGGCCTCGACGTGGTGGATGCCGCCGTACGCCTCCTGGGCGGCGCGATCGAGATCAGGACCGTGGCGCATCGAGGCACGGCGATAACATTGCGCTTGCCGCTCTCCGTTGCGATCGTACGTGCATTGATCGCACGTGTGGGGGAGGAGTTGTTTGCCATCCCGTTCACGCACATAGTGGAGACGCTTCAGTTCGAACCGCCCGCCGCGGCATTCCGTGGCGCCGAATGGACCGAAACGACCATCGGCGATCTGCTCGTGCGGGTGGTCATGCTGCGCACGTTGTTCGGGATCGAGCCGTGCGTCTCCGAACGGATGCCGGGAGTGTCTGTTCTGGCGCGCGGACGCAGGGCGGTGTTCATCGTCGATGATTTCGTTGGCCAGCAGGACGTAGTGGTAAAGCGCTTCGATCCGCCGCGCGGTGGATCTTCAATGTTCGCGGGCGCAACGGTGCTGGGTGATGGGTCTCCGGCGCTCATCGTGGACGTCAATAGTCTTATTTAGCGGAGCCGTAATGAGCATCACCGACATGCAGGCACTCAGCGAGCTTCAGCGCGATGCGCTTCGTGAAGTCGCGAATATCGGCGCGGCCCACGCGGCAACGGCGCTCTCGTTGATGACTGGAACGAAGATCATGATCAGCGTGCCCACGATTACGGTCGCTCCACTGGCCGAGCTCGCTCCGCTCATCTCGCGCTCCAACGAACAGATCGCCCTGGTACCGATGGAAATGACCGGTGGCCTGCGTGGTCACACCATTCTGGCCTTTCCGCTCGTCACCGCGCACAAGCTCGCGTCGCTGATGCTCACGCGCGAGGTTTCGTCCGATGCGACGCTTAGCGAGCTCGAGGCGTCGGCGCTGACGGAGGCGGGAAACATCCTTGCCGGTGCCTACATGACGGCGCTCAGCGAGTTCATGAAGATGCGGCTGATGCCCTCTCCACCCTCGCTCGCCGTCGGCCCCGCGCGCGAAGTGCTGGCGGACACCGCGTGGGCGACCGGCCATACGGGCGGCTTTGTGTTCTGCGTCGAAACCGAATTCATGATAGGGCAGACTGACGGCTCGCTGCCTGGTTACTTTCTCTTGTTGCCCGATGCAGGCTCCCTGGGGGCCATGCTCGCGGCAGTCAGGGTTGCTTGACGTGATCGAGGTGGATCTCCGTAGTCATGGCTGACGAAACCGCCGAATACGACGATTTCCTGACGGATCTCCAGTCCGTCGTCGCGCAGCGCGTCGAAGAACTGCGCGCACGGCAGAGCGCCGAGACGCCAGCTGCGTTCAACGACGACGAGAAAGTCGTGCGCGTGTGGCCCGAGCTGTCCGGCAGAATCATGGAAGAGTTTCGCTGATGGCGATCCGCGGAAGCCTCACCGAGGCGAGCCTCCCGGACGTGCTTCAGCTCCTCGCGATGGGGAAGAAGACCGGCTGCCTCGGCCTGACGTACGCCAACAACTTCGGATACATCTACTTCGCCGACGGCGCCATCTCTCACGCGTCGATCGTCAACCGCAATCTCAGCACCGAAGAAGCGGTCTATCTGCTCTTCACATGGACGCAGGGCACGTTCAACTTCGAACCCGGTGCAACTCCGGACGAAGGCGTGCCCATGCATTCCATAGATCCGCAATCGCTGCTCCTCGAAGGAGCGCGTCGCGTCGATGAGTGGGCGCTGATAGCGAAGAAGATCCCGACGTTCGACATCGTGTACGCCATGGATCGTCACCGCATGATGGCGATCGAGCGCGAGCTGACGCCGGAAGAGGAGAAGCTCGTTCCACTCATCGATGGCCAGCGGGATGTCAGCGCGCTCATCGCAGAGTCCAAGCTTGGCGAGTTCGTCACCGCGAAGACCCTGTACGGGCTGCTCATGACCGGCTACATGATGCGCGTGGGTGTAAGCACGCGTGCGCGTACGCCGGCCCGTACCGACGACAAGGCGACCGAGCACCGCAACCTCGGCGTCGCCTTCTACAAGACGGGAATGTACGAGGAGTCGCAGCGGGAGTTCCGGCGCGTCGACGCGTTGCGCGAGAACGATCCGGAAGCTTCGTTCTATCTCGGTCTCGTCGCCCTGAGGCAGGAGCAGTGGCCGGCGGCCGCACACGCGTTCGAGCGGTACGTGACGCAACAGCACACGTCACGCCCCGCGGTGTTCGTGAACCTCGCGTATGCGTACGAGCAGATGGGTGAGATGGATCGCGCCCGCGCCGCGATGGCAGACGCGCTATCCCACGGAGGCCGTGGCGACCCGCTGGTGCAGACCAACGCCGCTGCAATGGCCGTTGCGGCAAGAGATTACGAGACCGCCGACGCGGCGCTCGCCTCAGCACGAACGTTGTGGGGAACGCGCCGACCGCCGCCGGTGTGGTTTCACTATGCGGGCCTGGCCGCGGCGATGGTCAATGATCTCGATCGCGCGATAGCGCTGCTGAGCGAGGCGGTGCAGGTGTACCCGTCGTATGCAGTTCTCTGGAACAACCTCGCCGTGGCCTACGAGGCGCGCGATGACTTCGACGACGCGCTGCGGACCCTTGAACGCGGTCTGATCGAGGATTCCACGCTCCCTCAGCTGCACCGCAACTTTGCCGATTCGTTGCAACGCGACGGTCGCTTCGACGAGGCCAGGGAAGCGTACCGTCGTGCGCACACTCTGGATGCCCAGTGATCACCGAGATGCAGAACGACCCGGGCGCCGACGACGGCTTTCGCGATCTCGCGGAAAAGATCACGCGGGAGAGCGAGTTTCGCTGCACCAACTACAAGGACGGCTGCGTGCGTCGCCGCATCGCCGTACGCATGCGCGCGCGCGGTGCGGCGACATATGCACAGTACGGCCATCTGCTCGACAGCGACAGCACCGAGTACGAACGGCTCATGGACACGCTCACCGTGAACGTCACGAGATTCTTTCGCAACTCGAACACCTTCGCCGTCGCGGCGGAGCGCGTGATTCCGGAACTGTGGCATCGCGTTCCGCGAATCATGGTCTGGAGCGCGGGCAGCGCGTCGGGAGAGGAGGCGTATTCGCTGGCGGCGCTCTTTCACGAGCATGCCCGTTCAATCGGTGCACTCGGACGCCTTGGGCGCGTGTCCGTACTGGGCAGCGACATAGATCGCGGTTCGCTCGACGCTGCGAACCGCGCGATGTATCTGCCGGCGTCGTTCACGGATACGCCGCCGGAAATACTCGACGGACTGTTTCCGCGAGTGGGAGACCGTAGAACGGTCATCCCGGCGATTCGTGCGATCACACGTTTCGAACGACGTGACATACTCCGAGACCCGCCGGCGCCGGCGGCCTTCGATCTCGTCGCATGTCGCAACGTCGTCATCTACCTGGATCGCGCCACTCAGGAAGTTCTTGTCGAGTCGCTGTTCGACTCGTTGCGGCCCGGTGGCTACCTGATAATGGGTCACGTCGAGACGATTTTCGGAAGAGCACGCAGGAATCTCGTTCCGGTGGACATACGAGAGCGCATCTACCACAAGCCGCTATGACTGACACAGCGTCGCGCCTGCATGGTGTGCTGGTCGTGGACGATAGTGCGTTCATGCGCAAGCTGATCGCGGAGATGATCGACGCACATCCGGATTTCCGCGTGGTTGGCATTGCGCGCGACGGTGTCGATGCGATGACTCAGATCGACCGGCTCGATCCGGACATCGTCACGCTCGACCTCGAAATGCCGAAGCTGGATGGGCTGATGGTGCTTCGCCGCGTCATGACCGAGTCTCCGCGTCCGGTCGTGGTCCTGAGCGCGGGGGGTGCGCAGTACGGCGACGCTACGCTGCGCGCACTCGAGCTCGGTGCGGTCGACTTCGTACGGAAGCCATCGGGCCCGGTTAGCCTCGATCTCCCGATCGTTCGCGAGCGCTTGATCGCTGCGCTGGGTGCAGCCGCGCGTGCGAGGCTGGCGCCACCGCCGGCGGTGCTCGAACGCGAAGTTGCCACCGTGCCGCAGGCGCCGCTGCAAAATCGCGGTGCGGCCACCCACGTTGTAGTCATCGCGTCGTCCACCGGGGGTCCGCGGGCGCTTGCGGAGATAGTGCCACAGCTTCCGGCGGCACTGTCCGCGGCTGTCGTGATTGCGCAGCACCTGCCGGCTGAATTCACCGGGGCTCTCGCCGACCGGCTTGCGCGGGCGAGTGCCGTCAGCGTTCGTGAAGCGGACGACGGAATGCCGCTTTTCGCCGGCGTGGTGTATGTAGCGCGTGGCGGAGTGAACACGAGCATCGCCAGCAGCGGCGCTGGCGACGGCGGCGCCGCAGTCCTGCGGCAACAGCCGGCCGAGGCTCGGTCAGGGGCGACGCCGTGTGCGGATGTGCTCTTCAGCTCTGCTGCAGACGTATTCGGCGCTGCCTGCACCGGAGTCGTGCTCACGGGTATGGGACGCGACGGAGCTGCCGGTCTGCGGCGTATCAGATCGAGTGGCGGCGGTGGGATCATCCAGGACGAGGCGTCGTCCGCTATATATGGAATGCCGCGAGCGGCGCTTCTGGAAGCCGGTGCGGATCGAGTGGTGTCGCTATCGATGATGGCGAATGCGATAATCGGAATGGTCCCTGAGGAGCGACTGGAATGGCTGACAGCGTAGCCGATCTTCGGATCACCTTCGAGCAGTTGAAGCAGGAGATCGAGTCGCGCCAGATGCGCGACGATCCAGCTCTCAAGGCGTCGCTGATGGACGTGTATCGTGCAGTCGACGGGTCGCTCGGGCAGCTCACGCGATTGAAGGACGACATTCGCGATCTCGTGGAGAAGTGGAAGGCGCGCAGAAACGCGTCGCCGGCCATGGCGCCGCAGTTTACCGGCACGCGCCCTGTGGTGCACGAGGATCACATCGGCGCGTCCACGTTCCTCGAACGCGGCTGGTCCAAGATCTCGCTCGGCGATTACGAAGGCGCCGAGGAGGCACTGTCGCGCGCACTGGAGCTTGCGCCGACGAATACGGAAGGGCAGTCACTGCTGGGCTGGGCGCAGATGCTTCAGGACAAACTCGATGCTGCGCTGATGAACTTTCAATACGTGCTCGGCCGCGAGCCGGCCAACGCACTCGCGCGCATCAACGTCGGTTACATCTGCCTCAAGAAGGGAATCTTCGGCGAGGCGATCGAACATCTCTCGAAGGCGCTGCGTCAGGACGAGGACGCTCGTGCGAAATTGTACGCGAACTTCTATCTGGGGCTCGTTTACACCGAGCGCGAGATGTACGAGGACGCGCAGATCTTCTTCGAGCGATCCATCACGCTCGGGCCGAATCTCGTGGAGGCATACTTCGAGCTGGGGCACGCTCTGTGGCTGGCGGGCGAGCGTTCGCGCGCGGTGGCAGTGTGGAAACGTGGCGCAGGCGTGAACAAGTTCAATCCCTGGAGCGTCAAGTGCGCCGAGATGGCCGCGACCGCCGATCGCGGCGAGACACCACGGCGAGCCTGGCTCTCACGAGGAGAATGAAAGCGTCGTCCTGACGCCCGTTCAATTAACAACAGATTAAGGTAGGGCCGTTCGCTTGACACCCGCCGTCCGCCGCCCGTACACTTCGCGTCTATGCCGAAAGAAACCATCAATGTGGCAACCGCGACCGTTCCTGCGGCTGTTCCTGCCAGTCGCAGACTCATATGGTGGGGGCTCGCGGCCATAACTCTCGTAGTCGGCTACGCCGATCTCTGGCGTGGCGGTGAGACTCTTGCCCCCGTGCTTCTGGTGCTCGCCTACTGCGTCCTGATACCAGTTGCAATACTCAAACGCTAGAACCTGCACCGGCGCCGAATCCGTTTCGGCGCATTTTCTGCACTTGGGCGAGTAGCTCAGCTGGTTAGAGCGCCTGCCTTACACGCAGGATGTCGGGGGTTCGAATCCCTCCTCGCCCATCATGACATGGCCGGACCGCTGGCGAACCTGGCCCTTGTAGTGGTGTACAAACGTTTACAATTTTGGAGGAGTCTCAGTTGAACGCACGTTATTCTTTGGCGCTCGCGGCCCTCGCCTTTGCCGGTGTTGCGCCGGCTCATGCGCAGGATGCCAAAGCGCGCATTACCGTGATGACCTTCCAGAGTCAGGAAAAGGGCACGGGCGCGAAGGCCGCCGATGAGCTTCGTAATCAGCTCAAAGACAAGTTCGATGTGAAGGATGTCTACGTCCTTCCGACGAAGGACGTCAACAATACACTCGAGCAATCCGGCTTCTCGGCCAGCGAGCCACTCGCGCCGAATGACGAGAAGGCTCTCGCAAATCTGTTGCGCGCCGACGAATACGTGACGGGCTCGGTCGAGAAGGCTCCGACTGGCGCCTACACTGTAAATGCGCGCATGGTTCTAGCGCGCGATAACACACTGTCTCAGGCACTTCCCTCGGCCACGAACAACAAGATTGGTGACGCGATGGACGCGATTTCCAAATCCGTCCGTGACGCCATGAAGCAGCTCGACGGTGAGAAGGAATGCATCAACAAGGCTCGCGGCGGTGATATCGCCGGCGCGCTCGCGGCCGCCCGCAAGGGCGTTGCCGCATATCCGCAGGCGACGCTCGCTCGTCTCTGCGCGGCCAACGTGGAGTACTCGCGATACCAGAAGGCAACGACGCATGCCGATTCGGTTGCGCTTGCCGACTCTGTGCTCGCCGTAACGCGCGTAATCGCACAACAGGATCCCAAGAGCGTCGCGGCTCTCAAGTTCAACACCGAGCTGTACAAGGTGATTGGCGACAGCGCACAGTCGCGCGCCACACTCCTCGCTCTCATCCGCGCCGATCCGACCAACGACAAGCTCATCAGCCAGGTCGTCAACGAGCTCGCTGGATCAGGTCACGCCAAGGAAGCGGAGCCACTCGTAAAGGAGCTGCTCGACCGCTCGCCGGGTGATCCACAGCTGCTCCGGACCGCGTTCCTCGTCTACCTCGCCGCTCAGGACTGGCAGCAGGCAGTCACCACGGGCCCTGAGCTGATTCGCGCGGATACGTCCGCTGCCGATAGCTCCTACTTCACGCGCATGGCGGCTGCGTACCTCAGCATGAACCAGGCAGCCGACTCGGCGCAGGCCATCGCAGTATTGCAGGCCGGCACGCAGAAGTATCCGAACAATGGCGATCTGCTGCTCTCGCTCGCGTCCGCGTTGCGCAAGGCGAATCGCGCTCCAGAGGCAGTAGCCGTTCTCAAGCGTGCGATCGCCGCGAATCCCAACAATCCGCAGGCACTGCTGTTGCTCGCCGACAGCTACGCGCAGGCGAACCAGGAGGATAGCGTTGCGGCCATTCTGCAACGTGCTGCTGCTGCGCCTGGCGCCGACAAGAGCACCATCGCGCAGTATGCGCTGGGTCAGGGTAACAACATGTACAAGGCAGCCAACGCATCCAAGGACCGCGCTCAGTTCCAGGCGGCGATCAAGATGCTGCAGCTCTCCGACAGCATCCAGCCGTCGGTAGATGCCAAGTTCCTGGCGGGTGTGTCGGCCTTCTCGGTGGCCCAGAGCGCGTACAACGAAGCCAATGCGTCCAAGAGCTGCGCGTTGGCCCAGACCGCGCGTGAGAACCTCGGCATCGCTCAGACCGGCCTGCAGGCCGGCGCTACCGACGACAAGTACAAGGCGGCCGCAAGTCAGTTCCTCCCCGTGATCGCCCAATTCCTGCCGCCCGCGGACGCGCAGGTCAAGAAATTCTGCAAGTAGCGGCGCGGGTTCTTACCGCCCGTTAGGTTGCACCAACCGCCCCGGTTCGCGCCGGGGCGGTTTTTTGTATATTGGCTGCCTCCCTCGTCGCGTCCGCCGTATCTTGGAAAGCAATCGTGTCGCCGATAACTGAACGATCGTTCGAAAGCGGGTACCATGACCCTGTCATGGTCACTGAGGTGCTTGGCGCACTTGGGAGCGCGGAGTCGGTACTCGACTGCACGCTGGGCGGTGGCGGCCATTCGCTCGCCTTGCTCGAGGCCGGCGCGTCAGTCACCGGAGTGGACCGCGACAGCGACGCCATCGCCGAGGCGAGCGCTAGGCTCAAAGCGTTTGTCGAGACAGGCCGCTTCCGCGCGGTCCGCGGCGACTTCACGCACATCGATCAGATCCCTGAGTTGCGCGACGAGTCTTTCGCGGGCATTCTGGCTGACCTCGGCGTTTCATCATCGCAGATAGATCGCGACGAACGAGGCTTCTCATTCAGGCCAGGCGTTGCACTGGACATGAGAATGTCCGGGAAAGGCGAATCCGCGGCAGACTTGCTCAACACCGCGAGCGTAGAGGAGCTGACGCGGATATTCCGCGAGTACGGCGATGAGCCTCGTGCCCGCCGGCTCGCGAACGAGATCGTCCGCCGACGCTCGACACGAGACTTCGTTATTGCCGATGATCTGGTCGGCGCCATTCGCGGCGCTTTTGGTGCGTCGGCCGGTCCGGGCGACTTCGCTCGCCTCTTTCAGGCGGTACGCATCGCGGTGAACGACGAGTTGGGTGGACTCGAGCGGGTACTTCCCATACTGCGTGACATGCTCGTACCGGGCGGCACGCTCAGCATCATCGCGTATCACTCCGGTGAAGATCGGCTGGTGAAGCACGCGATGCGTGCGTGGAGCACCACATGCACTTGCCCGCCACGCCAGCCTGTTTGCACATGTGGGGGCATCGCGCTTGGCAGACTGGTCACGCGGAAGTCGATCACCGCCAGCGCTGCTGAGATCGCACGCAACCCGCGCGCGCGCAGTGCTCACCTCAGATCATGGCAAAAGGCGGCGTGAGCAAGGCTGGCGATTCGACTCGCGCGAAACCAGCGGCGAAGCGCCGCACGCGCAAGCGGCGCGGCCGGACGATCATGGCGGCGTTACTGATCGGCTTCGTGGTCGTCGCTAGCGCGGTGATCTGGCGACGCAGCTATGGCATAACTCAGGCTCGACACATGGCCGATCTGGATCGTCGCATCGTGCAGCTGGAAGCCGAGCGTGGGCGCCTCGCCGCGCTCATACGCGACGAATCCAGTCGCACGCAGCTCGGCCCCATCGTGCAGCAACTGGGAATGCGCATTCCTGATGACCGGCAGGTCCGGTCGATCCAGCGAGGAGCGCAACCGTGAAGGCCCCCGGTCGCCTCACGATCGTACACGGCGTACTGGTCGTATTCGCGCTCGCGCTGATCGCGAAGGCCGGATACGAGCAGCTCTTTCGCAGCGATTACTGGAGCAAGATCGGCCAGCGCCAGCACTACGTGTCGTCGGGATTGCCGGCGCCGCGCGGACAGATACTCGACGCCGCGGGGCGGCCGCTCGTGGAGAGCAGGGAGATGGTGCGCATCAGCGTGGCGCCGCGCCAGGTGAGAAATCGGGCCGCCCTTGCGCGCGATCTGAAACTTGCGAGCGTCGATCCGCGTTTCGTATCGATGTCACTCGATACGATGCGAAAGTGGGTGGACGTTCCCGGCGCGTTTCTTCCCAACGCAGTTGCGCCAGCGATCGCATTGCGCGGCGTGTATTCCAAACCGGTTATGGATCGCGTTTACGCCACGTCGGGTGGCATCAGGCGGATCGTCGGCCGCGTCGGTCCTGACGGGAAGGCCCTGGACGGCATAGAGCTCGCGCTCGATTCGCTGTTGCGCGGCGACACAGCGACGGTGCGCGTCGCGCGCGACAAGAGTGGCCGTCCGCTCGCCGCACCGGACGACGCGGATGATCCGACACCCGGGAGCACAGTCGTTCTCACGATCAATCGCGAGCTGCAGGAGATCTGCGATCGCGCGCTGGCAGTGGCTGTCGACAGCCTGCACGCCGACGGGGGCGACATCGTCGTGATGAATCCCAACACCGGCGACATTCTCGCGATGGCGAGCAATCGTGCCGATCCGTCTGCAGTCGCGAATACAGCCGTCACGGAGCCGTACGAGCCAGGCTCGACGATGAAGCCGTTCGTCGCCGCGCGCTTGCTGCAACTCGGCAGGGCGACTCCCGATCAGACCGTCGACACGTACGGCGGTCATCTAACAATCAACGGGCGCACCATCACCGACGCGGACGAACACCCGTCGATCCTGTCGCTCACGGACGTGATCAAGCATTCGAGCAACGTCGGCATTGTTCGTTTCGCGGATCGGATGTCAGTCCGGGAGAAGTTCGAGATGCTGCGCGACATGGGGTTCGGAACGCAGACGACAGTTGCACTGCCGGCTGAATCGCCCGGTGTCGTGCGTGATCCCAGTGGGTGGACGCCGCAATCGGCAGCGTCGGTCGTCATGGGCTACGAAGTGTCGGTTACTCCGCTGCAGATGGTCACCGCGTACAGCGCGATCGCGAATGGTGGCGAGCTGCTCGTGCCGCACATCGTCAAGGAGATACGTGCGGCCGACGGCACCGTACGCTACGCCGCGCAACGTCAGGTCGTACGACGCGTGATGACTCCGGAGGTCGCGACGGAAGTGCGTACGATGTTGCGCGATGTGGTTGCGGGAGGAACATCCACCAAGGCCGATCTGGCCACCCTCGACGTGGCGGGAAAGAGCGGCACTGCGCTTCGCAACGCACACGGACGTTACATCGCAGGCTCCTATACCGCGTCGTTCGTCGGACTCTTTCCGGATGACAAGCCGCAATTCGTCATTCTCGTCAAGCTGGACAATCCTCAGATGGGGTTCTACGGAGGAATCGTGGCCGGAGGAGTGACCAACGTCGTTTTGCGTGCAGCACTCGCGGCGCGTGACGCCGCGCTCAATCGTGGTGAGCTCGCGTCATCCGTGCATGCCCCCCGTCCGGACACGACGCCGGCCGGAAAGGCGGCGGAGCGTGCGCGACTCGCGAGTGAAAGGAGGATCGATAGTGCCGACGTGGCGGATTCACTGCGCGAGCTGGCCCATGCTCCGCCCGTGGATTCCGATCCGCGGACAAGCGAGTCATACGTCGTGACTCTGCCGTCGAAAACGCGCGCGATTCCCCCCGTGGTGTCGCCGCGCGCGGTGCCGGACGTCGCGGGACTGCCGCTCCGTTCCGCGGTGCGCGCGTTGCACGCCGCAGGCTTCAGGGTCCAGCTCGTGCAGGACGCCGCGTTGCCTCTGGTGCCGGTTGCAGGAACGATGCTCGAGGCCGGCCGCGTGGTGAAGTTGGGTATCGCACATTGAGCGGGGCAACAAAGGACCCGATCGTTGCCGCGAAGCGCATCGAGATCGCGCGCGCCGCCGCTGCGCGTTACGGTTATCCGGGACTTTCGTTGCGCACCGTTGCCGTAACCGGGACCAACGGAAAAACGACCACTGTCAACATCCTGCGTGCGTTGCTCGATCTTCCAGTTGCGCCGGCTGCATCGATCGGAACACTCGGCGTTCTCGTCGGCGCGGAGGGCAAGCTCGTTCCCGGCGGGCTCGGCCTCACGACGCCGGGACCGGACGAGCTTCAGCGGGTTTTGCGTGAGCTGGTCGACATGGGCATTCGTTCGCTTGCCATGGAAGTTTCGTCGCACGCGCTGGATCAGGCGCGCGTATTCGGAATGAGCTTCGATGCCGCAGTATTCACCAACATCACGCGGGATCATCTCGACTACCACGGTACGATGGAGGAGTACTTCGGCGCGAAGGCGAAGCTCATCTCCTATCTCAAGACGACCGGGATCGCAGTGGTGAACGCGGATCAGCCGGAGTGGACGTCGCTTCCGGTCGCGCCGCGAACCGTGACGTACGGAATCACCGGCGGCGACATGCGTGCCGAGGACGTCACGTTCGACGCCACCGGAAGCAGCTGGATGTTGAGGATGGGTGATGAATCGGTGCCCGTTCGGTTGCCGCTCGTCGGTGATTTCAATGTCATTAACGCGCTCGCGGCGGCTTGTGCTGCTCAATCCCTTGGCATTCCGCTCCGCGCACTCGCATACGCGCTGCGCGAGATTCCACAGATACCCGGGCGACTCGAGCTGATTGCCCAGGAGCCGCCGGTTATCCGCGATTACGCTCACACTCCCGACGCACTCATCCGATCTCTCGCTGCGGTGCGGCCGTTCGTATCGGGAAAGTTGATACTCGTGTTCGGCGCTGGCGGCGACCGTGATCCGGGCAAGCGTCCGCTCATGGGCGCGGCTGCGGAGGCCGGTGCGGACAGGGTCATCGTTACGAGCGACAATCCGCGCACGGAGGATCCGGACATGATCATCGATGAAATCGAGCGCGGGATGTCGTTACCGCACGATCGCATTACGGATCGGCGGAAGGCGATCGCGCACGCAATCGCCATGGCCGGACCAAACGACACCATTCTGCTCGCAGGCAAGGGCCACGAGACCTACCAGGTGATCGGCACGGAGAAACATCCGTTCGATGAGCGTCAGGTAGTCGCAGAACTGCTGGGTCACGCGACTTGAGCGACGCATTCTGGACGGCTGACAGGCTCGCTCACGCCCTTGCGTCGCGAATCTCGACCAACGCGCCGCGCGGCTCGCACGCACTTGGAAACGTGTCCACCGACACACGCTCGCTTCGTCCGGGCGATATATTCGTTGCGCTGATCGGCGATAGATTCGACGCGCATGATTTTCTCAGGGATGCTGTTGCCGCGGGCGCGCGAGCTCTGGTAGTGAGTCGCAACGCAGCAATCGGCGAGTTCGACGTTCCCATCTACCTCGTCGATGACACGCTCGTCGCGCTCGGCGATCTTGCCCACTTCAGGCGGTTGGCGTGGGGCGGTCCGGTAATCGCAGTCGCCGGTAGCAACGGCAAGACCGGCACCAAGGAGTTGTTGCGCTCGGCGCTGGAGTCGCGCCTCGCAGTGCACGCGACGAGCGGCAATCTCAACAATCGCATCGGTGTGCCTCTGACACTGCTTGCGCTGCCCGTCGAGTCGGACGTTGCAATCATCGAGCTTGGTACGAGCATACCGGGCGAGATTGCGATATTGCGTGATATCTCGCGCCCCGACGTCGCAATCGTTACCTCGATTGCGGAGGAACATCTCGAAGGCTTCGGCGATCTCGCCGGAGTGATGCGCGAGGAGACATCGGTGTTTCACGGTGTCGCGGTCGGGATAGTCCCGTCGTCGGATGTAAATCTTGTGGCCGCTGCCTCGCCGCTGCGTCTGGTGACCGCAGGACTCGACGAGGGCGACGTTCACGCGACCTCCTGGAAGCTGGAGACCGACGGTACCGGGACCGTGACAGTCGACGGCATATCCATTCATTCGCCGCTGCGCGGTGCTCACAATCTCAGGAACCTGATGCTTGCGCTCGCCGCGGCACGCGAAGTCGGTGTCGGGGCGCAGGACGCGGCACGCGGCATCGCGTCGCTCACGCCACCACCGATGCGTGCAAACTGGCAGACGATCGGGCGCGCGCTCGTGATCAACGACGCGTACAATTCGAATCCCGGATCTGCAATCGCTGCGATCGACATGCTCACCGCGGCACCGGGTATGCAGAAAGTCGTGGTGCTTGGCTCGATGCTTGAACTGGGTGCCAACTCGGACCGCTGTCATGATGACGTCGCGCGCGCGGCTATCGCTGCGCCGGTGGCCGTCATCGGCGGATTCGGCGAGTTCGCGGCAGCGCTTCGACGAGTCGCTCCGGATGATGAACGGGTCGTGATTGCCGGCGACGTCGACCAGCTGTGGTCCGCGCTCGCTCCGCATCTGCAGTACGATGCCACCATATTGTTGAAGGCGTCTCGTGGCGCGAAGCTCGAGCGCATCCTCCCACACATCACCAGCTGGGCGAACCACGATTGCTGAACTACCTCCTTGTTCCGCTCAGTCCGTACCTGGGATTCCTGCGGCTATTCAACTACATCAGCTTCCGCGCAGCGGGAGCAGCCGTCACTGCACTCCTACTGTCGTTCCTCGTAGGGCCAGTCATCATAGGCGCGCTGAAGCGCAATCGTATCGCCCAGGTGGTGCGGGCGGGAACGCCGGACAGTCATGCGGGCAAGGCCAACACGCCCACGATGGGCGGTCTCATAATCCTGATCGCGACCATTCTGCCGACGGTGCTGTGGGCCCGTCTGACGAATCGGTACATCTGGGTCTGCGTCTTTGTGATGTTGTGGATGGGCGCGATTGGATTCCTCGACGATTACCTCAAGCTGCGCCAGAAAGCTCGCGGTGAAGCGAACCGGGGTTTGATCGAGCGGTACAAGCTTACCGGCCAGATTGCACTGGGACTCGCGCTTGGCCTCTACGTCTGGCACTTCCCGATCTCGAACCTCCCGGGTGCGTCGACGACGCTACCGTTCTACAAGTACGTTCTGATAATTCCGCTATCACCGGCGCTCGCGTGGCTCTACGTTCTGTTCGTCACATTCGTGATGACAGGGACCAGCAACGCGGTGAACATGACCGACGGGCTCGACGGTCTTGCCGCAGGTCTGGTCGCAATTGCCGCGCTGACGTTCGCCGGTTTCGCATACGTGATCGGCCGCGTCGATCTGAGTCACTCGCTCGGACTGTTCTTCATGAGCGGCGCCGGCGAGTTGACGGTCTTCTGCGCGTCCATACTCGGCGCGTGTATCGGATTTCTCTGGTTCAACACGCATCCGGCCGAAATCTTCATGGGTGATACGGGCTCGCTCGCACTTGGCGGCGCGCTCGGCGCCATTGCGGTGCTGCTCAAGTCCGAGTTCCTGCTTGTCTTTGTGGGTGGCTTGTTCGTCGCGGAGATGGTGTCGGTGATTCTGCAGCGGTACGTGTTCAAGTACCGGAAGAAACGCTACGGCGTGGAGTACGCGCGAGAGCATCGTGTGTTTCGCAGGGCTCCGCTGCACCATCACTTCGAGATGAAGGGGTGGACGGAGTCGCAGGTCGTGGTAAGGTTCTGGATCATCGGAATTCTCTGCGCTTTCCTCGCCTTCAGCACGCTCAAGCTGAGATGACCGTGCAGCCGATGATTCCGCCAACGGCAGGCGAGATCGTTGTGATCGGTCTCGGACGCAGCGGTGTCGCCGCCTCCAGCCTGCTTCGTGCACACGGCTACGACGTGTACGCGTGCGACGATGCCACCTCGCCCAAACTCGCCGATATCGCGCGCGAGCTCACAACGCGTGGTGCGAGCGTCCAGACGGGAGGCCATGATGCGGCTCGAATAGCGCGCGCGGCTCTGGTCGTCGTCAGTCCGGGCGTGCCACCCGACGCGCCTGCCGTCGTCGCTGCCAGCAATGCGTCACGCGCTGTCGTTAGTGAGATCGAGATCGCGCTTCGCTACATGCCGAACGTTCGCTACATCGCGGTCACCGGCACCAACGGCAAGACGACAACCACAGCGCTGATCGGAGCGCTCCTGCGCGCCCTGGGCGTGACCGCCCCCGACGCGGGCAATATCGGTACGCCACTGTCGGAGGTCGCACTCGCCGAGCCGCAGCCTGCGTGGGTGTCACTCGAGTTGTCGTCGTTCCAGCTTCACGACACGCCGAGCATCGCGCCGGACGTTGGCGTGCTCACAAACCTGAGTGCGGACCACCTGGATCGCTACGCGACCGTCGGCGATTACTTCGCTGACAAGGCTCTGCTGTTTCGCAACGCCACGTCACGATCGCGCTGGGTGGTGAACGCGGATGATCCCGTTTCGCTCGACATGGCGCGTGGCGTCGCGGGCGATCATTTTCATTTCAGCGTCGTCAAACAATCGGACGCATGGTACGACCGCACCACAGATTCCCTCGTCGTGTTCGACACTCCGCTGCTCTCGCGCGGTGACGTGCATCTGCTCGGTGATCACAATGTCGCCAACGTTCTTGCGGCGTCGCTCGCCGTCATGGCTGCGTCCAGCGACTTCCGTACGCCCGCCGCTCGCGAGGCGATAGCCGATGCGCTGCGTTCATTTCGCGCGATGCCCAACCGGCTGGAAGTGGTCGGCGAGTGGAACGGCATCGAGTGGATAAACGATTCCAAGGCCACGAATGTCGCTTCGACTCTCGTGGCGGTGCAGGGAATGACGCGACCGGTCGTTCTGCTCCTCGGCGGTCGCCACAAGGGTGAGCCGTACACGGCGCTCGCCCAACCGATTGCGGAACACGTCAAGCACGTGATTGCCTTTGGTGAGGCCGCCCCGATCGTACAGCACGATCTGGCCAACGCGGTCGCGCTGACGCGCGTCGATGGCACATTCGAAGAAGTGATCGCCGCAGCCCGCGGTGTGGCCGCGAGCGGCGATGCGATTCTGCTCTCGCCCGCGTGCTCCAGCTACGACATGTTCAACAACTATGTGGAGCGCGGTCAGCGCTTCCGCGAGTTGGCGGCGCAGGGCAATGACTGAAGCTGTTCAGCACGTGCGATATCGCTGGCACATGACCTGGGAAGCGCGCGTGCTCACCATGCTGACGCTCGCCTTCCTCGCGTTCGGCCTGGTTACGGTGTACAGCGCGAGCAGCATCGTGGCGCTGCAGGCGGGGCACAACGGCGCGTACTACATGCTGCGGCAGCTGAGCGGAATGCTGCTCGGGCTGGTGCTCTTTGCGTTTGCGGCCAAGTTCGACGCTGAGCGATGGTATGACCTGGCGTGGCCCGTGATGATCGTATGCCTCGTCCTGCTCATCATCGTCGTACTGCCGTTCACGATTCGCTGGGCGCCGCGAATCCATGGCGCGCGCCGGTATCTGTTCGGCTCCAGCATGCAGCCATCCGAAATCGCAAAGCTCGCCGTCGTGGTCTGGACCTCCATGCTCGTAGTGAAGAAGGGCGATGCGATGCGCCGGCTGAGCAAGGGATTGTTTCCGTTCCTCGTGATTGTCGGCCTGTTGGACGTGCTGGTCTACGTCGAGCCCGACCTGTCGTCCGCGATGTTCTACACGCTGATCATGGGAATCATTCTGTTCGCCGCCGGCGTCCGGATCGGCCATTTCGTCGCTCTCGTGGCGATCGCGATTCCGGCGCTTTACTCCAGGGCGGAGAAGCTGCAGTACGTGATGCTGCGAATGACGGCGTTCTTCAATCCTGGTGTCGCGCCGCACGTGGACTATCAGGCGCGGCAGTCTCTCATCGCAATTGGTTCCGGAGGCCTGCTCGGCGTTGGATTCGGGCAGGGAAGGCAGCAGTACGGATTCCTTCCGTTTGCGTACGACGACTTCATTGCCGCCAACATCGGTGAGGAACGCGGCTTCATTGGGCTCGCCTTGCTGGTGCTCGGGTTCGTGGCGTATGCCTATCTGGGCTTCCGGATCGCTCGGGCCGCCCGGTCCAAGTTCCAGCAACTGGTGGCCGTGGGGATAGTCGCTACGATCGTGATCAGCGCATTTCTCCACATTGGCGTCACCATCGGGCTGCTGCCGAACACGGGGCTCGCTCTTCCATTCATATCCTATGGACGCACGAGCATGCTTCTAACGCTCGTGATGACCGGGATCCTGATAAACATCGGGAGTGAGCGCGAACGGGTGATCGGTGAAGGCGCGACCAACCCTCTGCGGTCTGCGGAGCAGTGAACGTTCTCTTCGCGGGCGGCGGCAGCGGAGGGCACCTCTATCCTGCGCTGGCAATCGCCCGTGCGATGGTCGCGGCCGACTCGCGGGTCGTTCCGTTCTTTATTGGCGCCGAGCGCGGGATCGAGCGGACCATTCTGCCCGAGACCGAGTTCGAGTACGAGCTATTGAACCTGCATCCGCTCTACCGGTCACAGCCGTGGCGAAACTGGCGTACGATCATGGCATCGACCGGCAGTTGGCGCCGGATTACCCGGATCGCCGCCGAGCGGTCGCCCCGCGCGCTGGTCGCCACAGGCGGGTACGCCGCCGGCATCGCTCTCGGAGTCGCTGCGAAACGGCGGATTCCGATCGTGATCCAGGACCAGAACAGCGTTCCAGGGCTCACGGTTCGCTGGTTCGCGCCGCGTGCAGCTCAGCTGCACCTTGGCTTTCCGGAAGCGGCGCGCGCTCTTCGTCTGGGCAGTCGAACGCAAGTATTCTATTCCGGCAACCCGATCGCCCCGCCTCCGCCGTTGAACGAACGACCGTCCAAACTGGAGGCGGTGGCAAGGTGGGGATTTACCGATACGGCGGCTCCGGTGCTGCTCGTCTTCGGAGGGAGCCAGGGGGCTGAGGCGATCAACGGGGTCGTGGCGAAGTGGCTGGCTCGAACGGGGAAGGAGATCCGCGTCATCTGGGCGACCGGTCCGGCGAACTTCGGAAAGTACGCCCGGTACGAGCGTGGTTCGGTGCGCGTGGTTCCGTACATCTCGGACATGGCCTCAGCCTACTGCGCGGCGGATCTGGCGCTCACTCGCGCCGGCGCGATGACCACGGCGGAGCTCTCCGCGTGGGGCATTCCCACGATTCTGGTGCCGCTCCCAACAGCCGCGGCGGACCACCAGACGCATAATGCCCGGGCCATCGCCGACGCTGGTGCCGCCGTCATGATTCAGCAGGAGGCGCTGACGCCGGAGTCGCTCGGAGCGATGGTCACGCGGCTCGCGACCGATGCCGCGATGCGGAATGAGATGCGTGAAAAAACGTTGATGCGCGCTCGACCTGATGCGGCGCAAGCTATTGCTGTTAAAATACTTGAGATGGATTGCTTCAAGTGACTTATGATGACTTTTCCGGCGACGACGACCGTCCCGTTCACTTTGTAGGCATTGCCGGCGCCGGCATGAGCGCCCTCGCGGAGCTGTTCGCCCGTCGCGGCGTGAAGGTCACCGGGTGCGACAGCAATCCGGCGGCGGCGCGAGCCGATCTGGGCCGGCTGGGTATCGACGTGGTGGAGGGCCATTCGCCTGCGCATGTTGCGGGTGCGCGGGCTGTCGTATTCACATCCGCCATGGGCCGCGACCATCCGGAGCTGGTGGCCGCGCGCGAGGCCCGCATCCCCGTGATCCGCCGTGCGGAGGCCCTGGGCGCGGCCGTCTCGTCAGGCGACGTGGTGGGAATCGCCGGCACCCACGGCAAGACCACCACGACCGTAATGACCACCACGGCCCTCCGTTCAGCCGGCCTCGACCCCACTGGAATTGCCGGCGGCCGCGTCGCGGAATGGGACGGCAACATGTCGTTCGGATCCGATCGCCTCTTCGTGGTCGAGGCCGACGAGTACGACCGATCCTTCCTCGCGCTCGATCCGGCCATCGCCGTGGTCACGAACGTCGAGGCAGATCATCTCGACATCTACACCGATCTTGCCGACATCCGCGCGACGTTCAGCCGGTACGTTAGCGGCGCTCGCGCGATAGTCCTCTGTGCCGACGACAGCGGCGCCAACTCGCTGGCGCTGCCTGCGACCGCCGAGGTGATCCGGTACGGATTGAATTCGCCCGACGCGCGGCTCGTGGCGCGCGACGTTCGTCCGGTGGATGGCGGTTCGACCTTCACGGTCTTCTACGACGGGGAGAGCAAGTGTGACGTGACGCTGCGGGTGCCCGGCACCCACAACGTGCGGAATGCTCTTGCCGCGATCGGATCGGGGATCGCGCTCGGCGTCGAGCCCGTGCAAATGATGGAGGGACTTGCGGCGTTCAGTGGCGTCGAGCGGCGCTTCCAGCGCATTGCCGAGGTCGGCGGTGTCGCGATCGTGGACGACTATGCCCATCATCCCACCGAGATCGCCGCCACGATACAAGCTGCCCGGGCGACCTTTCCCGGGCGCCGGCTCGTGCTCGCATTCCAGCCGCATCTCTACAGTCGGACGCGCGATTTCGCACGCGAATTTGGCAGCGCTCTGTCCGGTGCCGATGCGATCTTTCTGACGGAGCTGTATCCGGCGCGAGAGAAGCCGATCCCGGGGGTCAGCTCGGACCTGGTGGAACAGGCGATCGCGGCGGCCGGTGGCACGTTGACGTGGAGGGGGGAGAGGCCCGCGCTCGCCGAAGCACTATCCACGGAAGTGCGCGCGGGCGATGTTGTAATCACCGTCGGCGCGGGCGACATCACGCGAACGGCTCGCGAGCTGCGCGACATTCTGCTCTCGTCCACCAGGAACTCTTGAAGTTTCCCGAGCGACTCAAGAAACCCGGCTATCGGTATCTGGCCGGGATCATCCTTGCGGCGGCGCTGCTCACGTCCCCCAGATGGGGACGGGCGGCGATGCACCGGATGACGTACTTCCACGTCAGGAAGCTGGAGATTCGCGGCGTGCGATACCTTCAGCCGGACGATGTGGTTGCGCGGCTCAGAGTGGATACACTCCGGTCGATCGTCGATGACGTAGCTCCGCTCGAGGCGCGACTCAGGTCACATCCACAGGTTGCCGATGTCCACATCACTCGGCGGTTTCCCGGAACGCTGATAGTCACGATCAAAGAGAACATGCCGGTCGCGCTGGTGCCACGCGGAGATGGGCTCCAGCCTTACGACTCTGCGGGGCGCGCGCTGCCGATCGATCCCAGCAGAGCGAATCTGGACCTTCCCATCGTGACCGCGCCGGATCGCAATGCGCTTAGGCTGGTCGGGGAGCTGCGCGCGGTCGATCCGAGCATGTTTGGACTGATCAGCGAGGTCGCACCTGATGGGCACGACCTGGTATTCACGCTAAACTCATCATTGCGTGTGCGAGCGTCGGCGGGGGTGGCCCCGCAACGCTTCCGGGATATCTTTCCCGTTGAATCCGACCTGGCCCGCCGCAATGAGCGGGCAGCAGAGTTGGACATCCGTTATCGCGATCAGGTTGTCGCAAGGCTTGAATGAACGTTGAACGCGTAGTTGCCGGCCTGGACATAGGCTCCGCGAAGACCACTGCCATCATCGCGGAAGCGATTGGCGACCGTCACCCGACGATCCGGATTCTCGGAGTCGGTCAGGCTCGCACAACCGGACTTCGCCGCGGAATCGTATCTGACATCGAGGAGACGACCCGCTCGATTCAGAAAGCGATGCAGGACGCCGAGCGAATGGCGGGCACGAGAATCGAGACGATATACGCTGGCATAGCCGGCGAGCACGTGCACGCGATGAGCAGTACTGGAATCGTCGCCGTGAACGGCGAGGAGATATCACGCGCCGACGTGGACCGCGCCAATGACGTCGCGCGCGCGCAGGCGATCCCGCAGGATCGCGAGCTGTTGCATGCGATTCCGCAGGAGTACACCGTCGACAAGAACGCTGGTGTGCGCGATCCGATCGGCATGATCGGCACCCGTCTCGAGACCGAGATGTACCTGGTGACGATCGGAAGCTCGCCCGCGATGAATCTGCGCAAGAGCGTGGAGCGGGCCGGCTACCGTGTGCGTGATCTCGTTCTGGAGCCGCTTGCAAGCGCGCTGGCCGTTCTCACGGAAGATGAGAAGGAGCTGGGTGTAGCGCTCGTCGAGCTCGGTGCGGGAACGACCGACATCGCGATATTTCACGAGGGGAAGATCAGGCATCTCGCGACGCTCGGGTTCGGTGGCAACATCGTGACGAACGACATCGTGCACGGGCTGGGCGTGACGCAATCAGACGCCGAGCGACTGAAGGAGCGTTACGGAAGCGCGTACGAGCCGATGGTCGATCCCGCTGATGTCATCCAGCTGCCCAGCACGGTGGCGCAGGGTGACAGGCAGATCCCGCGAGAGCTGCTGGCGCACATCATCCATCAACGCATGGATGAGATTTTCGACATGGTCCATGGCGAGATACATGGGGCGGGGTACGGTTCGCGCCTCGCCGGCGGGATCGTACTGACCGGCGGCGGCGCGGCCATGGAAGGAATAACCGAGCTTGCCGCAAGCGTGTTCGGCACCGGCGTGCGGGTTGGCGTCCCGGGCGAGCATGTCGGCGGGCTCAGCGATTCAGTGGAAGCCCCGCGATTCGCCACTGCGGTTGGGCTCGCGTTATACGGTGCCAATCGGCTTGTTACGGACGGTGGCGGTCCGAGCGCCAAACGGAACTCGTTCAATACGCCCGGCGTCGACAAGCTCGCCAAGCGGATGAAGAACTGGCTGGAGGATTTCTTCTAAAGAGCTCCTCGAGAGCTTCCTGCTTCGTGTCAAGCAGAAATGCCGGCGGATCGGATGTCAACCATCGCGCGAGAAGGCCCGTGAGCGGTTGATGTCGCAAAGCTGTCGGAAAGTAAAATCGTGTGGAAAAATTGCTAAACGTTTTATGTGTGAAATGTCCGGCGTTCGATCGTCAATTGGGCATGGTCGGGAGCGCGTCTTTCACGTATATTAGCCCGTCCATACGATCCCACCCGCCTAGGAGTGCATACCGCGATGATATTTGAGTTTGAGGAGAACACATCGCAGAACGCGCGGATGAAGGTTGTCGGCGTCGGCGGTGGCGGTGGCAACGCTGTCAACAGAATGATCGAGGAGCGCCTTGAAGGCGTCGAGTTCGTCTCGGTCAATACGGATGCCCAGGCTCTCCTCAACTCGAAATCGGACGTGAAGCTTCAGATTGGCAAGAAGCTTACGCGTGGACTTGGAGCAGGCGCGCGCCCGGAAGTTGGTCGCCAGGCAATCGAAGAAAATCGCGACGAGGTGCTGCGTGCCATGACGCATGCCGATCTCGTCTTTGTGACTTGTGGAATGGGCGGCGGCACGGGTACTGGCGCTGCCCCTGTCGTTTGCGAGCTGGCGCGGCAGGCTGGCGCTCTCACCGTCGGCATCGTCACCAAGCCGTTCCTCTTCGAGGGACGCAAGCGTATGCGACAGGCCGAGCTCGGCATCGCGGAGATGCGGAAGAACGTCGATACGATGATCGTCGTGCCGAACGAGCGTCTGCTCGCTGTGGTAGGCAAGGGGATTCCCTTTCAGGAAGCGCTCAAGAAAGCCGACGAGGTTCTGCTCCACGCTACTCAGGGCATATCGTCACTTATCTCCGTCACGGGACTCGTCAACGTCGATTTTGCAGACGTCCGCACGGTCATGCAGAACGGTGGTTCGGCCCTCATGGGTACCGGAATCGGCCGCGGCGAAAATCGCGCGGTCGAGGCTGCGCAGCAGGCGATTGCGAGCCCGTTGCTCGACAACGTCTCTATCTCCGGCGCGACCGGCGTTCTCGTCAACATCACGGGCGGCGAGGATCTCACGCTCGGTGAAGTTCATCAGATCAACGAGATAGTTCACGAAGCCGTCGGCGAGGAAGCCGAGATCATTTTCGGCGCAGTTCACGAGCCCGCGATGCACGGTGAGATTCGCGTTACGGTCATTGCGACCGGTTTTGACCGCGGAGTCGCCAGTAGTGCCCCTCAGCCAGTATTCGGTAGCACCGTTCAACATCCAGTTCGCGGTGCGCCGGTGATTCCGCTTCATTCTACGAGAACAGTACGCCCCAACCAGGCGCCGGTGGGCAACGGTGGTCAAACTCGTCCGACCCCCGCCGCGATACCAGAAATTCCGAGACGAGTGACGCCGTTCAGCCCGGGGTCGTCTTCGAATGACGGTCGGGACCAGGAACTAAGCGATATGGAGATCCCGACCTTTATTCGGAGGCAGATGGATTGAAGGAAGTAGCAGCGCGCGCCGGCACATATGGAATAATCGGGTTGATGGCATGGGTGGCAATTCTCTTCACGCCCCCTGTAGCCTCCTCCGCGCCGGTCACAGATCCCGCCGCGCTTGCCGCGACAAACAGGGCGATTGCCGCAGCTGCGGTCACAACCCTCGATCCAGTCATTGTTTCCAGCCCAGCCCAGACTACGCCGGAGATCATCTTCCGCCCCGTGGTCGTCGAGGCAACGCTGTTGCCGGGCGTGGATACGGTCGCATTGACCGGAACCATTCACTCCTCGCTCTCCGCGTCCCTGGAGCACACGGGCCAGGGCGAGCTGCCGGCAGCACAGCGTCGCTCGATTGCATGGAATCTTGCCGACATCTTCGAGCACCGCGTCGACATGTCCCGCGATCTCGATGACGGCGACACGTTCCACGTACTGGTCGAGCGTCTGCAGCAGCCCAACGGAAAGGTTATCGTCAACAAGATCCTCGGCGCCAAGCTCTCACTTGGCGATGAGATAATCGAAGCGATTCACTTCAAGAGCAACAACTCCGGCAGCGAATGGTTCGATGGTCACGGCAAGTCTCTGACGTCGACGTTCCTTCGCACACCGGTAAATTTTCGCCGCATATCGTCAGTGTTCGGATTGCGCGAGCACCCGATCTTCGGAACGTGGCGCAACCACACGGGCACTGATTACGCAGCCCCAATGGGAACGCCGGTACATGCAATCGGCGATGGCGTGATCGTGACGGAGGGACGGGTCGGGGGCTACGGCAACATGATCGACATCCGCCACAGCAACGGAATGGTCAGCCGCTACGGACACATGAGCAGATTCGCACGCGGGGTTCACCCCGGCACTCATGTGAAGATGGGCGAGACCATCGGTTACGTCGGCATGACGGGATGGGCGACGGGTCCGCATCTTCACTTCGAGATCCGCGTGCACGGCGTCGCACGTGATCCCAAGCTCGCACTGAAGGATCAGAGTGGTGCGCCACTCAGCGGCTCGGAGACGGCGCTGTTCAACGAGATCCGCGCGCATACACTCGCAGTCATGGCGCACTCGGGCGAACCCAAGCAAGTCGCGATGCGCTGATCCGCGCTCGGCGATAACCAACGCGCAAAAAAAGATCCGGCTGGAGCACCCCTCCAGCCGGATCTTTTTCTGCGACCAGCGCAGGTTCCGATCAATCACTCCATTCGTCATTCCCGCGAAAGCGGGAACTTTGAGACTTGTCATTCCCGCGAAAGCGGGAATCCATGTTACGGATCATTGCGTGTAAAGACAGCCGAGAGCTGGTCGGCAGCAGATGGACTCCCGCTTGCGCGGGAATGGCGACTCTCTGGCACGCGTTCGGCGCCATCACGGCCACCGATGAGAGGTCACACGACGATCACGACCGAATCCGCGCCGCAGTGACTGCAGTCGGTCGCGCCTGCACGCAGCACCTTGCCGCACGACACGCAGGTCCGCACTCCGTCCGGCTGGGCCGGATATCTGCGCCTCCGGTGGCGGCGTTTCAGCAAGTCAATGATGATAAGGAGCGCGATCGCTGCGAATACTATGGCTGCAATGACGATGTACATTCGGCCCTTCCTGTAGGAGCGTCCATCGCTGGAAGGACTATGCCAGAGACGGTACGCTTGATCTCTCGACCGCGCGTTCAGGGTAAATTACTGTCAGAATCGCTCATGTCACGCCACCACCCGGTGGCGACTGTACGTTTTTGACTTATTCATCCGGGCTCGGCTGCGCCCGGATTTTCCCCCAAAATGGCATTTCTGTCTCGTAAGGAAGGCGACGTCCCCAGGCGGTCGCTATGGCAACGGATCAAGGACGTTGCCCTCACCGACGTCGCGGTCATCGCGAGAGGCGGGGTCGACAAGGGATCGCTGGAGCAGGTCGAGGAGATCCTGCTTCAGTCGGACTTCGGCGTGCCCGTAACTCTGCGGCTCGTGGATGAGATATCGCGCCAGGCACAGCGCGGCCAGGTCAGGACCAGCGACGAGTTCAAGACGGCGCTCAGCACCGGCATCGAGAACGCGCTCCGTGCCGGCAACGCAGATCCGGCACTTCGCGGCGCTGAAAGCAAGCCGCTGGTGATGCTGATCGTCGGTGTGAATGGTGCGGGGAAGACTACCTTCATCGGAAAGATCTCCAGCGCGTTGCGCGCGCAGGGCAAGACGGTGCTCGTGGGAGCGGCTGACACCTTCCGGGCGGGCGCGATCGATCAGCTGCGCGTGTGGGCGGACAGAACCGGAGCAGACTTTGTCGGGGGACCGGAGCGATCGGATCCGGCGTCGGTTGCTTACAATGCCGTGGAAGCCGGCATCACGCGTGGCGTCGACGTCGTGATCGTGGATACCGCCGGACGTCTGCACACGAGCGACAGTCTGATGGACGAACTGCGCAAGGTGAATCGCGTAATTGCGAAGCGGCTTCCCGGTGCGCCGCACGAAACGCTGCTCGTTCTGGATGGCACTATCGGACAGAACGCGGTGAGCCAGGCGAAGACATTCGCGGCCTCGGTTCCGCTTACCGGTCTCGTGATCACGAAGCTCGACGGCACTGCGCGCGGTGGAGTAGTGGTCGCGGTTCATGAAGCGATCGACGTGCCGGTGAAATTCGTCGGTGTCGGCGAGAAGGCGAGCGATCTCGTTGCATTCGACGCGGCGCGTTTTTCTCGTGAGGTCGTAGGCGACTGATGGCGCGAAGCGGCGCGCCATCGCCAATGTCCGGGCGAATGCGGCTGGATACGCCGATCAATTTCCTCAAGGGTGTCGGGCCAGCGCGTGCGGAGTCGCTGCGCAAACTCGGCATCATCACGGCTGGCGACCTGTTGTGGCACGTGCCGCGCCGCTATGAAGATGCAAGCACGGTAAGACATATCTCGTCGCTCGAACCGGGAATGGACGCGACGGTAATCGGTCGGGTGATCTCCAAGGGCGTGATACCGACACGCAAGGGGCTGCGCATCTTCCAGGCGGTTGTGCGCGACGACAGCGGCATCATCGAAGTGGCGTGGCCGGGACAACCATTTCTCGATCGCGTCATACACAAGGACGACACGTTGCTGTTGAGCGGGCCGGTGCGCTTCTTTCACGGGCGTCAGCTCGCACCGCGCGAATACGTCAATCTCGGTCCCGACGAGAACCCGACCAGCGGTGGACGCGTGTTGTCGGTCTATCCGGCAACCGAGGGTATCTCGTTCAAGGTTCTGCGCTCACTCATCGACGCCCACCTGGACGCGCTGCTGCCCCTCGTGGAAGACGAACTGTCGCCGCAACTACTCGGCCGCGCAAATGTCGTCGGACTGGCGGATGCATTTCGCATGGTGCATCGTCCGACATCGATCGCCGATGCCGAGCGCGGGCGCGAGCGTCTTGCGTTCGATGAGCTGTTCTTCGTGCAGTTGCTGCAGCGCCGCGCGAACCGGCTGGCGCGGGAAGAGCGAGGCGGCATCCGATTCGAGAACCATCGCAAGCTCACATCGGCGTTGCGCGAACAGCTACCCTACACGCTCACGAATGCACAGGTGCACGCGTTGCGCGAGATAGTTGCGGACATGTGCAGTCCGCGGCGCATGCACCGTCTGCTGCAGGGCGACGTTGGAAGCGGCAAGACCATCGTCGCGCTGTTCGCGGCACTCCTGGCCGTGGAAAACGGTTACCAGGCCGCTCTCATGGCGCCAACCGAGTTGCTCGCCGAGCAACATCTGCGCACTTTCACGACGCTGCTCGCACCGCTCGGTATCGAGCCGCTGTTGCTGACGGGAAGCCTGGGTGCGCGTGAAAGGAAAGCAGTTCTCGCACGCATGGCGAGTGCCGAGCCGGTCATCGTTGTCGGCACTCACGCGCTGGTGCAGCAGAGTGCACAGTTCGCGCGACTGGGCTTCGTTGCGATAGACGAACAGCACCGGTTCGGTGTCGAGCAGCGTGAAGCAATCGCGGGGAAGGGGGAAGCGCCCGATACGCTCCTCATGAGCGCGACTCCGATTCCACGGTCGCTGGCGCTGACGACTTACGGCGACCTGGATGTGAGTACACTCGACGAGCGACCGGCGGGCAGGTTGCCGATCACTACGGTGTCACGTGCGGAATCGGCGCGCGGTCGCGTGTTCGCGTTTCTGAGGCACCAGATCGAGGCTGGCCGCCAGGCCTACATCGTCTATCCCGTGATCGAGGAGTCGGAGAAGACAGATCTGAAGGCGGCGACTGTCATGTTCGATCAACTGTCTGCGTCGGTGTTCGCGGATCGCCGAATGGCACTCCTTCACGGGCGTGTTCCATCCGACGAGCGCGATCGCGTGATGCGCGCGTTTCGTGATGGCGAGATCGATATTCTCGTTGCGACTACAGTCATCGAAGTCGGCATCGACGTGCCCAACGCCACGGTGATGCTGATCGAGCATCCCGAGCGATTCGGTCTGTCGCAACTGCACCAGCTGCGCGGACGCGTCGGTCGCGGGGCGGAGGCTGCGTACTGCATCCTGCTCGGCGACGTGGGAGAGGAGTCCGCCGAGCGTCTGGCCATCTTCACCGGGACCGACGACGGTTTCGAGATCGCGCGACAGGATCTCAGGTTGCGCGGGATGGGCGATCTGTTCGGGCAGCGCCAGAGCGGCGAAGCGATGTTTCAGATCGCGGATCCACTCCGTGACGAGGCTCTGAACCTCATTGCGCGCGAAGAAGCGGAGCGCGTGCTTGGCGCAGATCCGGAACTTGTCGCGCCGGAGAACGCCGGAATCAAGCGCGTATTGACGGCACGGTATTCAAGGGCGCTGGAGTTGTTCAGGGTGGGGTGAGCGCGACGCGCTCCACGCCCGAATGGGTGGTCCTGCGTTCGCGACGATTGCTCCGATGCGCCCCGTTGGTGGTCCTGCGTAGGGCGCGGATATTTCCGCGCCTGGCCCTTTAACGCGCAATCGGAATTGAATACCAACCGGGTTTGTAAAATGTCGTCATCCCGCCGAAGGCTGGGATCACGACGTCAACGAACCGGCCCCGTCGCATTACGAAGAATCGACGAACGCGGCGATGATCCAATTTCGATTGCACGTAAATGGGCCAGGCGCGGAAGAATCCGCGCCCTACGCAGGCGTACCGATTCGGCGCGTGGGAAGAATCGTCACGAACGCATGACCACCCATTCGGCGCTTACCGGAAATCGTCGCGAACGCACGACCAACCATCCGACGCGCGGATGTGCGCGGTGACGACCGATCCGCGAATACGCGCCGACCGCCCTATGGACGCGGGTTAGCCAGCCTTCTCTTGATGCGATCGAGCTCGGCGCTGACCTTCGCAAGTTGATCCTTGAGACTTGTGATCTCGGCGGCGCGCGCCTTCAACACTGAATCTGACACCGGCGGTGGTGGAGGAACGACCGCTGCCGCCGCAGCCGCACGCGCGGCACTCAGCTCACCTTCCAAGCGTACGGAGTCGGCGAGGCACTGGACCTTGAGCGCTGACAGTTGCTGCTGAAGCGCGACGTTCGTCGCCGAATCGGCCGCGGCACGTTTCGCAATGATGTCGGGATTGTGCACGATGCGATATCCGCACCCGGACGACGCGGCTGCGGCTGCAATGGCAAGTGCGTAAACGCGGACTTTCGTCATGAGGCGATCGTGTGGACCGGGAACTGCCCGCTCCTGCGAACGTCGGACGCTACCGGCATCGTTATCCGGAATGTCGCGCCCTGGCCCGCGATGCTGGTTGCTGAAATGCTTCCTCCGTGTGCTTCTACAATTTCCTTCGCGATAGCAAGACCCAATCCGGTGCCCTTTGCAGAAGCCTTTGCCTGATTGTCCGCCTGATAGAACTTCTGAAAGATACGCGGTAGCTGCTCGGGAGGAATTCCCGCCCCGGTGTCTCTGACCTCGATCACGACGTCGTCGTTCTGCGCCTCGGCTGACAGCTCCACTCTTCCACCCCTCGGCGTGAACTTGAACGCGTTGGAAAGAAGGTTTCCCACGACCTCGCTCATCCGGTCCTCGTCCCAGCGAACTTCCGTGGGCAGGCTTTCGGACCTGTCCACCTGGAAGTGAACGCTCCGCTGCATTGCCAGCACACTGAACGACGATTGCAGCGTGTCGAGGAACCGCCCGAGGTTCAGCTGGCGGCATTCCAGCGCGCCGCCGCCGGCCTCGAAGCGACTCACGTCGAGCAGTCTGCGGACCAGACGAGTGAGGTTGCGCGCCTGCGCGGCGATCGTCTCGCAGACCTCGCGCTGCTGATCCTGCAGCTTTCCATAGATGCCATCTTCGAGCAGCTCGACGTAGCCGAGTATGACGTTGATGGGGGTCTTGAGCTCGTGCGATGCAACGGAGACGAACTCGGCCTTCAGCCGGTCGAGCTGCGCGAGACGGTTGGCCATCGCTTCGTAACTTTCCGACAATCGCCCGAACTCATCCTGTCTGTTGGGCCGCACGCTGAGCTTTCGCGTGAAGTCTCCGCTCGCAACTGCGTGCATTCCCGTTTCGAGATCGAACACCGGTCGCGTGATCGATCTGATCAGCCAAAGACTGATGAGACCCGCCAGCAGAATTGCGATTATCATCGCGGTGATCGCCGCGCGCTCTGCTGCAGCGGTATCGTCGGTCGCCGCATTGACGCTATCGCGCGATCGTTCTCGCAACACCTGCTCGGAAGATCCTATCGTCTGCTCGATGATCGCGAATCGCGGACGCACCCACTGCGTCGAGATGACTTCCGCCGCGTCGTGCTTCGCCGCGCTCGAGCGCTCGTACTCCTCGTTCGCCAGCACACTCAGCGAATCGAGCGCGAGCCTGACGTTGACCGATGCAGACTTGAGCGAGAAATTGTCCAGCGAGTCGGCGAGCGTTCGCATGGTCGAGATCTGGCGCATCATGCGGTCGTGCGTTTCCGGCGTCCCGACGTAGACCAACGCGTCTTCCGCGCGACGAAGATCGTCGGTTCCCTGACGCAGACTGCCAATCAACAACGACGCAGCGAAAGCGCCGTTCCGCAGTTCAAGAGTTGTCTTGTGTACGCGCTCCAGAGAGCGCACGGCGACGACCAGCGGAAGCGCCAGTACAATCGCGATGCCGACCGTGCCAATGGCAAGTCGGCGTCGAAGCGTCAGCGCAGGCATCATGCGTGGTTGCCTCGCTCCGGAAGGTTCGGTATTCTATTCGGCTGCCCACGACTCTCTCGAACGCCCAAATGTCATCCCAGTATCAAACGATTTCCAGCCTGCCTCACCACATTGGCGAAACGGTGCGTGTACGCGGCTGGGTAGCTCACCTTCGATCCTCCGGGAAAGTTGCCTTCATCGTCCTGCGTGACGGAAGTGGCACCCTGCAATGCGTTGTTGTTCAGAAAGTAGTAGGCGACGCAGCCTGGGGAACCTTCCAGTCTCTGACCATCGAGACTTCGCTCGAGATCGACGGCGAAGTTCGTGCCGACGCGCGGGCACCGGGTGGCGTCGAGGTTGGGGTCACAAATATGACGGTCCTCGGGACGAGTCCGAGCGATTACCCGATTCAGCCCAAGGAGCACGGCATCGATTTCCTGCTGGATCACAGGCACCTGTGGCTGCGCAGTCCGCGTCAGGTGGCGATCGGGCGGGTTCGCGCCGAGCTGGAGCAGGCACTGAACGACTTCTTTTACGAGCGCGAGTTCGTTCGCGTGGACACGCCCATTCTGACGAGCGCAATCGGCGAACGAAGCGGCTTGTTCGCGACGGAGTATTTCGACGAGGGCAATGCCTATCTCGCGCAGACCGGCCAGCTCTACGGCGAGGCCGCAGCCGCCGCGTTCGGGAAGATCTACACCTTCGGGCCGACGTTCCGCGCTGAGAAGTCCAAGACCCGGCGTCATCTTACCGAGTTCTGGATGCTCGAGCCGGAGATGGCGTTCTTCGACTCCGCGGACAGCATGCGCCTGCAGGAAGAGATGATCGAGTACGTGGTGCGCCGCACCATCGAGCGTTGCGTCAGCGAACTGGCGCTGATCGAGCGGGACGTCTCCAGGCTCGAATCGATCCGGGCGCCGTTTCCGCGCATCGACTATACCGATGCGGTTGCCACACTTCAGACAAAGGGCAGCGACGTGAAGTGGGGCGATGATCTGGGCGCGGAGGACGAGTCGCTGCTGGTTGCCGACTACGACCGGCCGATCTTCATCGTCAACTACCCCAAGGAAGCCAAGGCCTTCTACATGAAGGAGAACCCGGCAGACCCGCGCACTGTCCTGTGCAGCGACATGCTGGCGCCCGAGGGTTACGGCGAGATCATCGGCGGGTCGCAGCGCGAGGACGACTACGACCGCATGGTGCAGCGGATAAAGGACGAAGGGCTACCGATCGAGGCATACGACTGGTATCTCGACCTGCGCCGCTACGGGACGTTCGTGCACTCGGGATTCGGGCTGGGTCTTGAGCGATTGGTCGCCTGGGTGTGCGGCATTCCGCACATACGCGAGGCAATCGCGTTCCCGCGCACGATGTATCGGTTGCGGCCGTAGGCGTCGTCGTACGGCGGACGGAGTTCGATCGCATGCGAGGGGGGCAGGCACGGAGGCCTGCCCCTACGACGTCCACGTATTAACTGCTCTTTACCTCATCCCATAACGCATCCAGCTCGGCCAGCGACGCCTGGCCGACCACGATACCGCGCTCGCGCGCGAGCCGCTCGACCTGCTCGAACCGGTGCTGGAACTTGACGTTCGCGCGGTCCAGGGCGAGCGATGCGTGGACGTGAGCCTTTCGGCACAGGTTGACGCAGGCAAACAGCAGGTCGCCGAGCTCTTCGGCGATGCGCTCGTGCGCTTCATCATGGACAGGTGCTGCGCCGATTGGACGCTCGGGTAGCTCTTCCAGAAGCTCGCGGGCTTCTTCCAGCTCCTCGCTCACCTTGTCCGCTGCGCCGCGCCAATCGGGCCAGTCGAAGCCAACGCCGGCGGCACGATCCTGCAATCGCTGCGCGCGATGAAGCGACGGCAACGCAACGGGCAGCCCATCCGCAAGCGACTCGCGACGTTTCGATTTCATCCGCTCCCACGGCTCCTTCGCGCCCTCACCGTAGAGATGTGGATGTCGTCCCTTCATCTTGGTTATCAGTGCGCTCGCAACGTCGCTGAACGTGAATGCGCCCCGCTCCTCCGCGAGCACGGAATGGAAGAGCACCTGCAGCAGGACGTCGCCAAGCTCCTCGCGCATGAGCGGGTCGTTCTCCGTCTGGATAGCCTCATCCAGCTCGTGCGCTTCCTCGATCAGATAGGGCCGAAGAGTCTCATGCGTCTGTGCAGCATCCCAGTCGCAGCGCTTGCGCAGATCGCGCATCAGCTCCAGCGTGTCATCCAGTCCAACGTCACGTGACATTATCTTATAAGGCTGTGGAAGAAACCCTAATATACCCGCTGCCTGCGCGCGCCTGGCTCGACGTGAGCATCGCGGCATTGCGTGGGAATGCCGCCGAGCTGCAGCGTCGGACGGGGCTTCCGCTGATTCCGATGGTGAAGGCGAACGCGTACGGCGTCGGAGTCGCCGGAGCGGTTGGCGCGCTCGAATCACTGGCGCCGCTTGCGTACGGAGTCGCGACGGTCCGTGAAGGCGAACAGCTTCGCGAGCTCGGGATTGTTCGGCCTGTCGTCGTGTTTACTCCGCTGCTCGCCGCGGAGCACGAGCGCGCAGCGACTGCGGATCTCACGCTCGCGCTCGGCGACCCTGATTCGATCTCGGCCTGGGCACGCACGGGAAAACCGTACTACCTCGCAATCGATACGGGAATGAACCGCGCCGGCGCACCCTGGCGTGACCTAACGGACCTGCGCGATGTCGTGCGCAAGTCCCCGCCGGTTGCCGCGTTCACGCACTTCCATTCTGCCGAATCGGACAGCCAGTCGTCACAGGAGCAGGTCGCCCGCTTTCTCGACGCGATCGCGAAGCTTGGGGTCGAAATCCCGCTACTCCATGCGGATAACAGCGCCGCCGCGGCGCGCGGGGTGGGCGGCCGCGGGCGCTGGGGCGCCATACGGCCAGGCGTCTTTCTCTACGGCGTGGGCAGGGGACTGGGCCTGGATGCCCGCCATGTCGTGAGTCTGCGCGCCCGCATTGTGGATATCCGGTGGATCGAGCCGGGCGACACGGTCAGCTACGGCGCGACGTACAGCGCAAAGCGCCGCGAGCGGATCGCAACGGCTTCTGTCGGGTATGGCGACGGCTACCCGCGCGCTGTGTCAGATCGCGCGACGGCAATGTTGCACGGAAGGCGGATCCCCCAACGCGGACTGGTAACCATGGACATGACGATGTTCGATGTGACGGACGTGCCATGTGAGGTGGGCGACGTCATCACTCTGATCGGTGGTGACGGCGGGCCGGAGCTCACTGTCGAAGGGATCGCGGGACTGGCCGGAATGTCGCCGTATGAGCTTCTGACCGGGTTTGCCGAGCGGTTGGACCGCCGGTATCTGGAGGGCTGACGAGCCGATGGCGCGACGCGCGGCGATAATCGTCCTCGACGGGGTGGGCATCGGTGCGGCTCCGGATTCGGCGGCTTATGGTGATGCCGGAAGCGATACGCTTGGCCATGTGATCGAAGAGATGGCCTCGGAACGACTTGAGAATCTACATGAAGCGGGCTTGGGTAACATCCGCCCACTAAACGGGTTATGGCCAGTCGCTCAACCTACCGCCGCGGTGGGCGTCATGTCTCCGAGAGCCGCCGGAAAGGACAGCACCACCGGCCACTGGGAAATCGCCGGAGTCACGATCCGGGTGCCGTTCCCGACCTATCCTGCCGGATTTCCGGCGCCGCTGCTTGCAGAGTTCTCCAGCCGCACCGGACGGCGCGTGGTCGGGAACGTGGTGGGCAGTGGCACTGACGTAATCGCCAGATTCGGGGAGGAGCAGCTGCGCACTGGCGCGTGGATCGTGTACACCTCCGCCGATTCGGTCTTCCAGATCGCAGCGCACGAGGCAGTTGTTCCACTGGCCGAGTTGTACGCCGGATGCGAAGTCGCGCGAGCGCTGCTGGTGGAGCCCAACAATGTGTCGCGGGTCATCGCGCGGCCGTTCGTGGGCGAGCCAGGGGCCTTCAGCCGGACAGCCAACAGGCGGGATTTCTCGGTCCAGCCGCCGTCGGAGACGCTGCTCGATGCGCTTGCTGCCGCGGGGATCGAGCGAAGCGGGGTCGGCAAGGTCGACGACCTTTTCGCCGGTCGGTCGATCAAGTCCAGACACACGTCTGGAAACGCCGAAGGAATTCGTTTGATCCAGCAGTGGCTCGGAAGTACGGCCGATACCGGGTTTCTCTTCGCCAACCTTGTAGATTTCGACCAACTTTACGGCCACAGGAACAACGTACCGGGCTTTTTTGGAGCGCTGCGGGAATTCGACGCGGCGCTTCCGGCGCTCAGGCGTGCCCTTCGCGAGGAAGATCTGCTGTTTATCACCGCCGACCACGGCAACGACCCCACAACTGCTTCGACCGACCACGCGCGTGAGAACGTTCCTGTTCTCGTGTTCGGTTCCGCGGTTCGCACGGGCAATACGATCGGGCACCGCGCCACCTTTGCGGATCTCGGCGCGACTGTCGCGGAGTGGTTCGGGCTGGAATTCCGGGGCGCGGGAACTTCGTTTCTGATGCAGGTGCTGCGTTGAGCACAAGGTCTCTCAGGAATGTCGCGGAGGACGCACGCCGGAACGCTTACGCCCCCTACTCGCATTTTCACGTCGGCGCAGCTCTCCGGAGCAGCACTGGAAACGTGTATGGCGGGGCGAACGTCGAGAACGCCTCCTTTGGTGTCGGGATCTGCGCCGAGCGCTCGGCGCTTGTTGCGGCAGTCACCGCAGGCGAGCGCGATTTTGCTGAATTGGTGCTGGTGAGCGATGCCACGGAGCCGGCTGCGCCGTGTGGCGTGTGCCGGCAGGCGCTGTCGGAGTTTGCTCCGGCGCTACGTATAGTGAGCCACGGAATGAACGGGCAGACCGCCGAATGGTCGCTCGCGGATCTTCTTCCGCACCAGTTCAAGCTGGATGAACCGAACCGATTTACGGAGTGATATTGAAGAGATGGAGTATTAGCCGCGTCGGTGCGGCAGTCGCCGTCGCGACCATGATCGCTCTCGTGGCGACCGCGTGTACGGAGAAACTGGACAGCTCGGCGGGTTGTCCGCTCACGTGTGTCGATCAGTCCGTGCAGATCACGACCGTGACACTCGATGCGGTCAAGATCGACTCGACAGTGCTCGGCGGATTGGGCAAGGGAACCGAACCCGAGATGCTGCTCGCCAGCCGCGGCGATACGCTGGACACGCGCGTCATCATCCGGTTCGATACGCTGCCGTCGAGAACCGTCACGAGCGCGACCGATACCGGCGTTCCGATCAATTACGCGGACAGCGCGATTCTGCGGTTGTACGTGGATAGTGCTGCATTCAAGGTGGGTGTTCCGGTAACGGTTTCCGTGTACGATGTCGATGACACCTCGGCCGTGGATGACACTTCGGCTGCGGCAGTGGCTCCGCTCTTCACGCCGGCGCGTCTCATCACATCGACGCAGTTCGCGCCCGGCACGCTCGTGGATTCGATACGAATACAGCTGCCGACGGCGTTCGTGCTCGCCAAGGCGCAGGCACGGGCACGATTGCGATTGGGACTGCAGGTTTCTGCGTCAAAGTCGGTGGAGTTCCGTGTTTTATCAGGCGAATCGGGATTCTCGTCGCGGCTCTCGATGCGCGTTTCGAAGGACACCAGCGTCCACCCGGTGGTGATGCCACCGTATTCGCTCACGCCGGTGAACAATGTCTCCATCGCACAGAGCGTCGCCGACTTCACGATCGTGGTGAAGGGGACGCCACCGCCGCCCCCGGGAACTCTTACGGTTGGCGGACTGCCGGGTACGCGAGCGTATCTGTCGTTCAACATTCCTCCATCGATCTCGGACTCGTCGCTCGTGCTTGCCGCAACGCTCGTTCTCACGCAGCAGGCGAGTGCGTCTCCCGATCCCACAGACTCCATGGCGATACAGCCATACCTCGTACTGGCCGGTCCGGGTGTCGTCGATCCGTCAAAGGCGGCGCAGATAGTGGCACCGGTCAGTGTGCTGGGATTGTCGCCACTCAGAACGCCTCCGGGCACGTCCGGCGTTCGTGAGGTTCAGATCGGGCCCGCATTCAAGTACTGGGCGGTGCAGACAGCGGCTCAGCTTCCGCGCGCCATAGTGCTGCAGAGCCTTCAGGAAGATTTCTCCGCACAACAGGCATTCTTCTATTCATCGTCGGCGGATCCGACGTTGAGGCCGAAGCTTCGCATCAGCTACACACCTCGTGCCCGGATTGGCGTTCCATGAGTAAGAGATTCTTGATTGCCGTGGTTGCCGCCACTGCTCTGACGGCCTCCACGCTCCATGGTCAGGGATCGCTCAGCTCTCAGGGCCTGGGCTACCCTCCGGGCGAGCTCAGCACGCGCGCGCTTGGCACCGCCGGCGCGCTCGGCGAGATAGATGCGCGGTCACCAATCAATCCTGCCGCGCTCGCCATTCGTACGGCGGCGCAGGTGTATGCGCAGTACGATCCCGAGTTCAGGACGATTACGACGAACGGACAGTCGTCGTCGACAACCCTGGCGCGGATGCCAAACATCGGCGGTGTGCTTCCGTTGAACGGGCATTTGGTGCTCGGCATCTCCGCATCCACGTTCCTCGATCGCACGTGGGAAACGTCGCGTGTCCGGTCGCAGGTTTTTGGCAGCGACACCGTCGCATTCAACGAGACGCTGAAGAGCGAGGGTGCGATCACCGACGTGCGGCTCGCATTGGCGTACGCCGTCAACGCGCGCCTGCGATTCGGAATCGGCGTGCACACGTTCCCGGGTTCGATGCGTCTCACCTCCAACGAAATATTCCCGGACACGACCAAGTTTCGGAACATCACCCAGCTGAACCAGGTGAGTTTCTCGGGAAAGGCAGTATCAGTTGGAATGGAAGCGGCGCTCCTGCCGACGCTGAGCATCGCGCTCAGCGGACGCAAGGGCGGGACAGCAAAGATGTTCGCTAACGATTCACTGCTTACCACGGGCACGATACCAACGCGGTACTCGGGCTCGCTCGCGTTCACCGGGATTCCGGGAACGATGGTCGCGGCCCGTGCATCGCACGAGACGTGGAGTCAGCTCGATGATCTGAGTTACGCCCACACGCGGGCTGTCGACGCGAATGACCTGAGCCTGGGCGTCGAGTCCAGCGGTCCGCGTCTCGGGGGCGGGTTCCCGCTCCTCATGCGGCTCGGGGTGCGTCGGAGAACGCTGCCATTCGCGGTTGGAACGTCGGCAATCCAGGAGACGTCGTTCGGCGGTGGCATCGGGATCCCGATTGCATTCGACCATGTGACGCTGGACATGGCGCTGTTGCACGAGACACGCACTGGAGTCACCGGCGTGAGCGAGCGTGGCTACAACCTCAGCTTCGGGCTGCAGGTGCATCCGTAAACGACGAATGGATACCGAGCAGGAGCCGCCTCTCATTCTCGTCGCCGATGACGTACCGGCGAACGTGGAGCTTCTGTTCGACCAGTTGCAGACGCTTGGTTTCCGCACTGTGGCTGCGGTCGATGGGCCGAGTGCGATCGCTGCGTGTATCGAGTATCACCCCGATCTGTGCATACTGGACGTGGCGATGCCAGCGGGCGAGCTCGGTGTCGATCATCGGTCCACCGGGTTCGAAGTGTGTCGCCGCCTCAAGCGTGACCCGCGGACTGCTCGCATTCCCGTGATCTTCGTCACTGCGCTCAATGACACGACGGATCGTGTGAAGGGCATCGAGGCGGGCGGCGACGACTTTCTAACCAAACCGCACAACCGCCTCGTGCTCGGCGCGCGCGTACGCAGCCTGCTCAAGCTCAAGGCCGCGACCGACGCACTGGAAGACAGCTATCGCAAGTTGCGCGAGCTCGAGAAGGTGCGCGACGATCTCATGAAGATGATCGTTCACGACCTCAAGACTCCGCTGACATCGGTGCTGGCGACGCTCGAAATGGTTGGTGACGGCGACTTCGGTGCCGTCTCACTCGAGCAGCGCAAGGCGCTGAGCGACGCCGAGACAAAGGCGGAAGAACTGCTCGGTCTGATCGGCGATCTGCTCGAAGTCGCGAAGGTCGAGGAGACCGGGATCGTGCTCGAGCCTCAGGAAATCGCGCCCGGTGCATTCATAGCGGAGGTTCTCCACGAGTGGAACGTACGCTTCACTCAGGAAGGCGCTTCCGTAGTAACGTCGATCTCCGAGGACGCAGCCACGTTCGAGGCCGACAAGCCGCTGCTCAAGCGCGTATTCTCCAACATCCTTCAGAATGCGCTGACGCATTCGGGCCGTGCGATCGAGTTGCGAATCACCGCGCGCGGCGAGGCGGACGGGGTGCTGTTTGGAATCCAGGACAACGGGCCAGGAATTCCGGAAGAGTTTCACGATCTGATATTCCAGAAATTCGGGCGCGTCAAGGCAGGGCATGTGCCACGAGTGCGCAGCTCGGGGCTCGGGCTCGCGTTCTGCAAGCTCGTCGTGGAAGCGCACGGCGGACGCATCTGGGTGCGCAGCGTCATGGGTGAGGGAAGTACGTTCTACGTGCAACTGCCGACACACCCGCCAAAGGAATCTCGTTAAGCGCATGACCAGACCCACAGTTTACATCGAGACGTACGGCTGCCAGATGAACGTGAGCGATACCGAGCTCATGCTTGGCAAGCTCACGGCTTCCGGTTACGACGCGGTCGATGGCCCGGACGGTGCCGACGTGATTCTCATCAACACCTGCGCGATTCGCGATCACGCGGAACAGCGGGTGATTGGGCGTCTTGGCGAACTCAAGCGACACATGTCACCTACCGCAGTGATGGGAGTGACCGGGTGCATGGCTCAACGGCTTGGCCCGAAGCTGCTCGAACGCACGCCGCATGTGAGCATCGTGATCGGCCCTGACGGGTACCGTGCATTGCCGACTCTGATCGATAACGCGCGCCACGGACTCAGGACGACGGCGACTGACTTCGACATGGAAGAGCATTACGAGGATTTCAAGCCGCGCCGGTTCGACAAGGTGAAGGCCTGGATCCCGGTGCAGCGCGGATGTGACTACCGGTGTACGTATTGCATAGTGCCATACACGCGCGGTCCGGAGCGCAGTCGCGCGCTTGCGGACGTCGTGCGCGAGACCGAAAGCGTCGTCGCGGACGGGATGTCGGAAGTCGTTCTGCTTGGCCAGACCGTGAATTCCTACACCGACGGCACGTACGACTTCGCCGATCTGCTTCGCGCCGTGGGGCGTGTCGATGGGATTCGTCGCCTTCGCTTCACGAGTCCGCACCCCAACGACTTCAGCGATCGCGTGATCGAGGCGATAGCGACCACGCCAGCGGTCTGTGAGCATGTGCATCTTCCAATGCAATCCGGATCATCGCGCACGCTCAAACGGATGCTGCGGCGGTACACGCGAGAGTCGTATTTCGAATGCGCAGCACGGTTGCGCGCCGCGGTTCCAGGCCTGGCGCTGACTACCGACATAATCGTCGGGTTCCCGGGTGAGAGCGACGATGAGTTTGCGGAGACATTGAGCGCGGTTCGCGAGGTTGGCTTTGACGACGCCTACACGTTCAAGTTCTCGATGCGCGACGGGACTCCCGCCACGAGGCTGCCCGCCGAGATGGCGATCCCGGACGAAGTGGCGAGCGACAGGCTTGGCCAGTTGATCGCGGTAGTCCGCGAAGGGTCTCGCGCACGCAACATGGCGCGACTGGGCGAGCGCCGTGAGGTACTGGTCGAGAAGGAAGCGCGTCGCGGAGGTTTGTTGCAGGCACGGACGCGCGACTTCAAGACAGTCATCATTCCAGGCGGCGCCGAGATGATCGGCAAGTACGTGGACGTCGAGCTGACCGGGACTACCGGATCGACATTCACCGGGGTGGTAGTCCGTTCGCGCGAGCCGCTTCCGATGCGGTAATTCGCGTCAACGTGCGTGGGCGTGGTAACGCGCGCACGTGATTCTGGCCGTACCATGTGCGATCTCAACGCCGAGTCGCATGTGCCGATGATAATGTGGGTGCTCGTATTCATGCTTGGCGGGCTGGCGGCTGGCTATTCACTTCCATGGCAAATCTCGCTCGGCGCTTGCGGTGCGCTCGCATGGCTGGCCGCGACTGATTTTGTGCCCTCCGCGTGCGTGCTGTACTTCGCAGCTTCGTGTGCCATCGCCGCATCCGGGCCCCGGCCGCATACCGGCCCCGGATTCGTCGTCAAGCCGGACTCGACGGAGCTCGGAGAGAAGCTGCGGCTGCGTGCGAGCCGCGCGATCGACTCTGCGTTCGCGCTCGATGCGCCCATCGCCAAGGCACTGCTCGTCGCGGATCAGAGCGAGATTCCGCGCGACGTCAAACGGGCATACGCTGATGCCGGAATCGTTCACATGCTCGCGATCTCCGGGCTGCACGTGTCGATCGTAGCGGCGTCACTCGTACTGCTGCTCGGGATCGCGCGAGTGCCGGGTCGAATCGGGTCGTTCATTACGGCCGCAACGATAATGGGCTACGTCTTCGTGCTGGGATTTCCCGCGCCTGCGTTGCGCTCGGCGGTGATGGTGTGCGTCGCGACGGCGTCGCATGCATGTCAGCGGCACTCGTCGCGGTGGAGTATTCTCGCGTTGGGCGGTATCGTTCCACTCGTGAAGCCGGAGAACGCGCTGGACGTCGGATATCAGCTCAGCATGGCAGGAATGGCGGCTGTAATAGCAGCCGGCGCCGTGGTGAAGCGTGGGCGGATCGCGCGGCTGCGCGGATGGCGTCGAGGAGTGGTGCAGTCGCTGGTCGTGTCCGGCGTGGCGACGCTCGTCACGGCGCCCCTCGTGGCATGCTGGTTCGGCCGTCTCAGCCTGATTGCTCCGCTCACCAATCTCGCAGCGGACCCCGTTATCGCAGTCGCGCAGCCAGTTCTCTTTCTCGCGCTGGTGCTGGCCCCATGGCCGGCTGCGGCGCGCTTCGTCGCGCTCGCTGCTCATCCGTTGCTCGTCGCATTCGAGGCGATCGCGCGGTTCGCGGCCTCGCTGCCTTACGCCGCCGTGGCAGTTACCATGTCGCCACTTGGCGTTCTCTTGTCGATGATCGCCGCCGCCGGCGTGGTTGTGGCATGCACAAGTCGCTTTCCCGGGCGATCGATGGCAGTTGCGACTTGCGCGGCCTGTTTGACGGTGTGGCTGGCGTGAGTAGCGGCGTCCACGCAGCGCTGCATGCGATGCTTCGGGAAACTATCGGTATGCCGTTTGCGCTTCCGCAGGACGTCATCTCCGCATTTCCCGAATTGGCGTCGGTGTCGTGGCGGCGCGGGGGTCTTCCGCTGCGCGTCGGCGGGTGGTTTCTCGGCCGCAGCTCGGTCGCCGGAATCACCTTTGGCAGCACGGTCTTTCTGTCCCCAGCCAAGCCGCCCTCAGTCCGGCTTCTTCTCCACGAATTGGGTCACGTTCGCCAGTACCGGCGGGACAAAACATTTGCCATACGTTACCTTTGGGAATCCGTGTGCCGTGGCTATTCGCGGAACCGTTTCGAAGTAGAGGCCGATCAGTTCGCCGAGGAGGTGTTATGGTCAAGCACACAGCGACGTCCGTCGTAACAATCGAGCGCTACATAATCGAGGAGGAACACCTCTATCCCGATGCTACGGGTGAGTTGTCCGGATTGCTCTACGACATCGCGCTTGCGGCCAAGATGATCGCCAACAAAGTCCGCATGGCCGGCCTGGCGGACATAATCGGGGCCACGGAAAACCAGAATGTTCAGGGCGAGATTCAGCAGAAGCTGGACGTCCTCGCCAACGACATGATCATCAAGGCCCTGGATCACAGCGGACGCCTCTGCGCCATGGCGTCGGAGGAAGAGCCCGGCATCATCCAGATTCCGGACAACTTCCGGTGCGGCAAATACTGTCTCCTGTTCGATCCGCTGGACGGCTCCTCCAACATCGACGTCAACGTTCCGGTGGGGACCATATTCTCCGTTCTGCGCAAGATCACGCGCGGTGCCCGCGGGGAGATGGAGGACATGCTTCAGCCGGGTCGCCGGCAGGTGGCAGCTGGCTACGTGATTTACGGCTCCAGCACGATGATGGTGTACACGACGGGCCAAGGTGTGCACGGCTTCACGCTGGATCCGCAGATCGGCGAATTTCTGTTGTCGCACCCGAACATCAGAATTCCGGAACACGGCAGGTATCTCTCCGTCAACGATTCGTACGAACAGGTGTGGGACGAGGACGTGCGCGCGCTGATGCGGCGCTACCGCGGCCTCGACGGCATGCGTGACCCGATGAGTGTGAGATACGTGGGATCGCTCGTTGCCGATTTCCATCGCAACCTGCTGGGCGGCGGTCTGTTCGCGTATCCCGCCAACGAGAACAACCCGCGTGGCAAGCTGCGCCTGCTCTATGAAGCAAACCCGCTCGCCTTCATCGTCGAGCAGGCAGGTGGACTCGCCAGCAACGGATCGATTCGCATTCTCGACGTCGAGCCGACAGAGCTGCATCAGCGCACTCCGCTGTTCATCGGCAGCAAGCAGGACGTGATGACGGCAGATCTGATGTTGTCGCGCCCCGTGCTCGCAGAGCAAGCGTAATTATCGAACCTGGCTGTTGCGTGACGTTTCCGGACGGCCGCCGGTGAGCGGCAAGGAAGTCGATTCCGGCCGCGAGACTCCGTCCGGAATTCCGGTTCAGGCAGTGTATCGCCCCGCGGATGCTGCCACCGATTACGATCGCGACCTGGGCGATCCCGGCAACTATCCGTTCACTCGCGGCGTCCAGGCCAGCATGTATCGCGGTCGCCTGTGGACGATGCGGCAGTACGCCGGATTCGGTACCGCGGAAGAGACGAACACGCGCTTTCGCTTGTTACTGGAGCGCGGACAGACCGGATTGTCGGTCGCGTTCGACCTGCCGACGCAGATGGGCATCGATTCCGATTCTCCGCGAGCGCTGGGTGAAGTGGGGCGTGCGGGAGTTGCCATCGACACGGTCGAGGACATGCACGCGCTGCTGGCGGATCTCCCGCTGGAGACGGTTTCGACATCGATGACGATCAACGCGACAGCAGCGACGCTGCTCGCCATGTACATCGTCGTTGCGGAAGAGCGGGGAATATCCCGTTCGGTGTTGAGCGGTACGATCCAGAACGATCTGCTCAAGGAATACATCGCGCGCGGGACGTACATTTATCCTCCGGGTCCAAGCCTCGACCTGATTGCGGACATCTTCCGCTTCTGCGCCGACGAAGTTCCGCGCTGGAACCCCATCTCAATCTCCGGCTACCACATCCGCGAAGCTGGTGCAACTGCGGTGCAGGAGCTCGCGTTCACCTTCGCAAACGCGATCGAATACGTGAAACGCGCGATCTCGGCCGGACTCGAGATCGATGCCTTCGCGCCGCGTCTGTCGTTCTTCTTCGCGTCGCACAACGATCTGTTCGAGGAAGTCGCGAAGTTCCGCGCTGCCCGGCGCATGTACGCGCGAATCATGCGGGACAGATTCGGTGCGCGCGACGCAAGTTGCAGAATGCGCTTCCACACGCAGACGGGTGGCGTGACGCTGATGGCCCAACAGCCGCTGAACAACGTGGTGCGCGTCACCGTGCAGGCGTTGGCGGCGACGCTTGGCGGCACGCAGTCGCTTCACACCAATGGATATGACGAGGCGTTGGCACTTCCCACCGCCGAGGCTGCAACGCTCGCGTTACGAACTCAGCAGATAATCGGATACGAATCCGGAATCGCGAACACGGTCGATCCGCTCGCGGGAAGCTATTACGTCGAGGCGCTCACCGACCAGTTGGAGAGCCGCGCGATGGATCTGATCGCGAAAGTCGATGAGCTTGGCGGTGCCGAGCGCGCGGTCGCGGCTGGATTCTTTCAGGAAGAAATTGCCCGCAGCGCATACGAGTTTCAGCTCAGGGTCGAAGCGGGCGCGACGACGATCGTCGGCGTCAACAAGTTCGCTGACGAGAGCGAGCCACTGGCCATACCGTCTCCCGATTACTCCGCGCTGGAGCGCGAGCAGGTGCGGAAGGTCGCCGGTGTACGCACGGCACGAGACGGAACGCGCGTCTCCGAATCACTGGCAAGCCTGCGTCAAGCTGCGGGTCGAGCCGCAGGTGCCGATCGCCCGCTCATGCCTCTCATCATCGATGCTGTGCGAGCACGAGCGACCGTCGGAGAGATATCGGATACGCTGGCCGCGTGCTGGGGTGTCTACAACCCGGCGCTCTAAACTCTCCTCGTAGCCGTTGAGGTAGCCCTCGCGGTCTCGTAAATTGAACGACTGCACCAACCCCCTCCTCAAGTGCCTACGTACGAGTTCACGTGCCCCCAGGGGCATGATTTCGACAAATTCTTCCGGTCCATGGCATCCGCTCCCACGGTTGTACCGTGCCCGGTATGCGGCGAGCCAGCAGAGCGACAGATGTCGGCAGGTGCTGGACTCGTTTTCCATGGAACCGGGTTCTACATCACCGATTACGGCAAGGACGGCAAGAAGGACCAGAAGAGTGCCGGCCGCAGAACGTCCGAGTCCAGCAAGGAAACCACCCCCGCGTCTTCCTCCGGCGAAGGAAGCGCGTCCGGCGGGTTTTCGGCGTCAGGGAGCGACTCGGCCTCGTCCGGCTCCAGCGCCGCGGACGCCAAGCCAGGCGGCGAAGCCTCGCCCAAGGCGTCCGAAACGCCCGCCAAGCCGGTGACTCCGACAAAGGCATCGGAGTGAGTTTTTCTGATCGCATCCGCGCCGAGCTCAAACGAGCGGCGCTGAGCATCGGCGCGCCCGAAGACGTCGAGCCGCTGCTGGAGCGTCCGCGAGACCCAACTCTCGCCGATTGGGCAAGCAACATTGCGATGGTGCTTGCGCGTCCGCTCCGTCGCAAGCCAGCCGAGATCGCCGTTGCGATTCGCGACAATGTCAATCTCGCGAACGCCGGCGTCGACCGCATCGAGATTGCCGGACCGGGATTCCTGAATTTCCGGCTGGATCCCGTTGCTGTCGCGGCAACGGTTCGCGACATCGTCGCCGGCAACGAGAACTACGGTCGTGCATCCGACGGTGGCAATGCTCCGGTCGTAGTGGAGTTCGTCTCTGCAAATCCAACCGGCCCGCTGCACGTCGGTCACGGCCGTCAGGCTGCCCTCGGTGATGCCATCTCGTCGTTGCTGGAGTGGACCGGCTGGAACGTTTCGCGCGAATTCTATTACAACGATGCCGGCGTTCAGATCGACAATCTCGAGCTGAGTGTGCGTGCACACATCGACGCGAAGGGCGGGGAAGCGGTGATTCCAGCCGGCGGATACCACGGCGACTATGTGCGCGAGATCGCGTTGCGCTTCGATGGCGCAATGGACGAAGGCGTCCGGGAGTTCGCTGTCCGCATGCTGCGTGCAGAGCAGGATCTCGACATGCAGGCGTTCGGTGTGAAGTTCGACACGTATTATCTGGAGTCGAGTCTCTACACCCACGGCAAGGTACAGCAGGCCGTGGACCGCCTAATCGAGAATGGGCAGACGTACGAGAGCGACGGTGCCCTGTGGCTGCGCACGGTCGAATACGGTGACGACAAGGATCGCGTGATGCGAAAGCGCGATGGAACATTCACGTACTTCGTGCCGGACGTCGCGTACCATCTCACAAAGTGGGAGCGTGGCTTCACGCGTGCGATCAATGTACAGGGCGCCGACCACCACGGTACTACGACGCGCGTGCGCGCCGGCTTGCGCGCCCTGGATCTGGGGATTCCGGAAGGTTATCCCGAGTACGTGCTGCATCAGCTCGTGACCGTGGTGAAGAATGGCGAGGAGGTCAAGATCTCCAAGCGCGCGGGAAGCTACGTGACAGTTCGCGACCTCATCGACTGGGTCGGGCGCGACGCTGTGCGCTTCTTCTTCCTGATGCGAAAGGGCGACAGCCCGCTGATCTTCGACGTCGATCTGGCGCGCAGGCAGTCGGATGAAAACCCCGTTTACTATCTGCAGATGGCGCACGCTCGAATGAGCGGGATCTTTCGCGTTGGTGAGATCGATGCGTCGCAGATGGATATCTCGTCGGTCGATCTAAGCGCGCTGACGGAGCCCGAAGAGCAGGCGCTCATCAAGCAGCTGATCGATTTTCCGGCCGAGGTCCGCGGCGCTGCCGCGGCCCTGGAACCGCACCGCATCACATCGTATGCGCTGGAGACCGCGCGACTCGCCCATCAGTGGTATCACAAGCATCACGTTCTTGGGGAGCCTGAGCCGATCATGTCCGCCCGTCTTGCGCTGGCGCGCGCAGCGCAGATCGTGATCCGCAACACTCTGCACCTCCTGGGCATCGCTGCCCCGGAGCGCATGTGACCACTGACCAGATCGCAAGCGGTACGCTGTCAATAACTCTCACACAACTCTGATGTCCGTCCTCGTCGTTGGATCGGTCGCGCTGGATTCCGTCGAAACGCCGTTCGGCAAGGCCGATGACGTGCTCGGCGGCTCCGCAACTTTCTTCTCCGCCGCCGCGAGTCATCTGACCAGCGTGCAGGTCGTCGGTGTCGTTGGCAACGATTATCCGATGGCGCGCCTGCGCGAGCTCGAGGAGCGCAATGTCGACCTGGGAGGAATAGAGCAGGTCGATGGTCGTTCGTTCCGGTGGCGCGGACGTTACCGTCACGACCTCAATTCTGCCGAGACGCTTGAGACGCACCTGGGCGTGTTCTCGAATTTCGAGCCGAAAATTCCCCCGCGCTTTGCCAAGCCGGACTTCCTGTTTCTCGCGAACATCGACCCGCGACTGCAGCTTGCGGTGCTCAAGCAGGTCGAACGTCCGCGCCTCGTAGCGTCCGACACGATGAACTTCTGGATCGAGAGCCGGCGTCCCGAGTTGATCGAGCTGCTCGGACACGTGGATCTCCTGACGTTGAACGACGCAGAAGCACGTCAGCTCACGGAGCAGAGCAACCTCGTGCAGGCTGCTCGGTGGATAATGGCGCACGGTCCCAAGCACGTGATCATCAAGAAGGGCGAGCACGGCGCTTTTCTGTTTCGCGAGAACAATATCTTCTTCGCGCCGGCGTATCCGCTGGAGTCGGTGTTCGATCCCACCGGTGCGGGCGACTCCTTCGCGGGTGGCTTCATCGGTTATCTCGCACGCACGGGCGATCTGAGCGACGCCAACATGCGGCGCGCGGTGATCTACGGGTCCGCGATGGGATCGTTTGCGGTTGAGAAGTTCTCGATCGAACGACTGATGACGGTTACGCGTGCGGAGCTGGACCAGCGCCTGCACGCTTTCAAGCAGTTGGTTGCGTTCGAGGAGGATGTGAGCGCGTGACGAGTGATCCGCGCGTCAATGCGAAGGATGCGGATGCGCCGCTCGACTACCGCGCAGCCGGAGTCGACATCGATGCCAGCGATGACGCCAAGCGCCGGATAAGGAAGCTCGTCGAATCGACGTACACCGCTGGTGTGCGTGGCGCGTTCGGAGCGTTCGGCGGGATGTTCCGCGTTCCCACGGATGTCACGAAGCCACTGCTCGTCGCATCCGCGGATGGTGTCGGCACCAAGACCAAAGTCGCGATCGAAGCCGGACGACACGACACTGTCGGACACGACCTCGTCAATCACTGCGTGAACGACATCCTCGTCCAGGGAGCAAAACCCCTCTTCTTTCTCGATTATGTAGCGTTCGGCAAGCTCGAGCCCGCGATCGTGGAAGCCGTGGTGTCGGGTGTTGCGGCCGGCTGCAATGAAAACGCCTGCGCGCTGCTCGGCGGCGAGACAGCGGAGATGCCGGGTATCTACACGCCACCGGACTACGATCTCGCGGGTTTCATAGTCGGCTGCGTGAGCGAAGATTCAGTGCTCGGCCCCGACCGCGTTCGCGACGGCGACGCGCTCGTAGCACTGGCAAGCACCGGCTTGCATACGAACGGATATTCGCTCGCGCGACGGATCGTTCAGGACCGGATGAAGCTTCGCGTCACGGATGCGTTTCCCGGGATGGACGTGACCGTCGCCGACGCGCTGCTTGCGGTGCACGCGTCGTATCTTGCGGCGGTTGGCCCGGCACTGGATCGGGTGCACGCAATGGCACACATAACAGGCGGCGGCATTCCCGGCAATCTGGACCGGGCGCTACCGCCCACGCTGGACGCCATCGTAAACCTCGCCAGCTGGGAAATACCGGTGCTGTTCCGCGAACTGGGACGTGCGGGAGATGTCGCGGTCAGCGACATGTTCCGATCGTTCAACATGGGTGTCGGGATGATCGTGGTCTGTGACGCCAGCGAGGTCGCGCCAGTCATTCAACACGCAGCGCGCGCGGGGATTGCTGCATGGAGACTCGGCGAAGTTCGTCCGGGCTTCGGACGCGTCGTTCTCGAATAGTTCCCGTCAGGAGAGTCAATGAAGCTCAAGTCGTCGAATATCGGGCCGCTCATCGCGGCATTGCTGCTCGTCCCATCTGCGCCGCTTGCCGCGCAGAGAACAGTGAACTCGCAGTGCTCTTCCATCGTAACCCAGGATGCGTGTCAGAAGGCGATCGACGTCTTCCAGTATCTCGCACCACAATTGGGTGTCATCATTTCCGGCGGTAACGCGACGCTCGGCGTCGGCGGCACACTCGGTGGTCTCGGCCACATCTACATCGGCGGCCGCGCGAACGTGGTCAATTCGAACATCCCGCGCGTCGACCAGGTCACACCTGCGACGACCGGTGCTCGTTCGGATGAATATCCGACACAGTCGCAGATTGCAGGCATTCCACAGGCCGACGTCGCGATCGGACTGTTTCGTGGACTTCCTGTTGGCGTCACGAACGTGGGCGGAATCGACCTGCTCGGCAGCGTCAGCTATCTGCCTTCACTCGATGCGTCCGGCGTTCATATCAGTACACCGAACGGAGCCGTGAAATTCGGCGGCGGCGTGCGCGTTGGAATCGTTCAGGAAAGCATACTGTTCCCTGGGATCTCGGTCACGTATCTGCATCGCGGCCTTCCAACAGTCGACCTTGCAGCCAACGACGGTGGCGGCGACTCGCTCAATCTCAAGAACATCGATGTCAGCACCGATTCCTACAGGCTCGTCGCGAGCAAGAGTCTCCTCATGCTCGGCCTCGCAGCGGGCGTGGGGCAGGACCGCTACAGCTCGAGCGCAACCGGAAGCGGCTACGTTGCTGCACGCGGCGTCGCGGGCGTCGGAACACCTGGCGAAGCGCTCGGCCCGATATCCATGAAGCAGAAGCTCACCCGCACGACGTACTTCCTGGATGCGACACTCAACTTCCCAATAATCAAGCTGATAGGCGAGATTGGCCGCACGAACTCGGTAGACGTTCCGACGTACAACTCCTTCGCAGGCGCTGCCCCCGGCTCGGCTCAGACCTACGGCGCACTTGGCGTTCGATTCGGAATCTGAGCGCATGGCCGATGCGCGCGACGAGCAGTTCATGCGTCGCGCGCTGGCGCTCGCGGAGCGTGGCTGGGGACAGACTGCGCCCAATCCGCTGGTCGGCGCAATCGTGGTGCGCGACGGCGAAATAGTCGGTGAGGGGTGGCACGAGCGGTACGGCGAAGCGCACGCCGAGATCAATGCGCTCGCGCGCGCTGGAAGTGCCGCACGGGGCGCGACGCTGTACGTCACGCTCGAGCCGTGCAATCACACAGGCAAGACGCCGCCGTGCTCGGATGCGGTGATTGCAGCGGGGCTTGCTCGCGTCGTCATAGCTGCGCGCGATCCCGGCGCCGACTCTGGCGGTGGGGCGGAGAAGCTGCGCGCGGCCGGCATCGACGTCGAGACCGGATTGCTGGAGCAGGAAGCGCGCGAGCTCAACGCGCCATTCTTTCACTCGTTCGTGTCGGATCGTCCGTGGGTGACGCTCAAGCTGGCGCTCTCGATCGACGGCGCGATTGCGGATTCCAAGCGCACCCGAGCCTGGCTCACGAACGAGGAATCGCGCGCCGAAGTCCACCGTATTCGCGCCAACGTGGACGCAATCGCCGTCGGGGCCACGACCTACGCCACGGACCATCCATCGTTGACGGTGCGTGGCCCGATCCAGCCGAGAGTGGCGCCCGTACGCGTGGTCTTCGATCCGGACGCCAGGTTATCGGCCGGTCGAACGTCCGTTCTAGAAGAAACGGACGCTGTTACATTCGTTCGCGTGGCCGATCTTGCGGCGTCGCTCCGAGCACTGCGGACACGCGGGATCCGCTCGCTGCTTGTAGAGGGCGGCGCGTCGCTCGCGTCGGCGCTGCTGGACGCGGAGCTGGTGGACAGGCTGGTTATCTTTCAGGCACCAATAGTATTGGGTGGAGGCGCGCTGGCGGCATTCTCTTCGACGTCGCCTCGCCGGGCGGAGAGCGTCCGCCGGATCCCGATACTGCGTCGCCAGGCCTTTGGCGACGACCTGATGACTATTTATGCCCTGCACGCTGTTTGAAGAATGTTTACTGGACTGATTGACGAGGTCGGAACCATCGACCGCGTCGCCGATACGGACGCGGGTCGGGAGTTTCGGATTCGTGCTGGTTACGAAGCCCTTGTCTCTGGTGAGAGCATAGCGGTGAACGGAGCCTGCCTCACTGTGCGGGAGTCGGGCGATGGATGGTTCACCGTCGCGGCGATCGTCACCACGCTTGGCCGCACCGCGATCGACGGCTGGACTGTCGGCACACGCGTCAATCTCGAGCGCGCCATGCGGCTCGGCGACCGGCTCGGTGGCCACCTGGTTCAGGGACATGTGGACGAGGTCGGCGTCGTGCGCGAAGTACGGCGCGACGCCGATGCTCTCATAATCGACATCGACGTGTCGGCTGACATGTTCGCGTCGTTCGTTCCCGTCGGCTCCGTCGCGGTGGATGGCGTGAGCCTCACCGTCAATGCACTGCCGGCGGATCGCGTTCTTCAGATATCACTCATCGAATTCACGTTGCGCCACACCAATCTTGGCGATCTGCGCCGCGGTGCGCGCGTTCACATTGAAGCTGACATGATCGGGAAGTACGTGCGGCGGCTGTTGACCCCATACACGGAGACGGTCGATGCCTGAGTCCGAATTGCCTGAACCCAGATTTGGAACCATCGAGCAGGCGCTGCGCGACATCGCGGCGGGCAAGATGGTCATTGTAGCTGACGACGACGATCGCGAGAACGAAGGCGATCTGATCTGCGCCGCCGAACACATAACGGCTGAAGGCGTGAACTTCATGATTCGGAAGGCGGGCGGACTCATCTGTCTCGCGTTGACTGGCGAGCGAGCCGATCATCTCGACCTTCCGCAGATGAGCGACTTCAATACCGAAGAGCAACGCACTGCGTTCACGGTCAGCATCGATGCCGCGCCTCGCTTCGGCGTCACGACCGGCATCAGCGCGCACGATCGCGCCGCGACGATCAGAGTCGCGGTGGATCCGAGCACGACGCGCGGCGATCTCAGACGTCCGGGGCACGTCTTTCCGCTGCGTGCACGCGAGGGTGGCGTGCTGCAACGCGTGGGCCACACCGAGGCGGCCATCGATCTTGCGCGGCTCTCCGGCATGCGTCCCGCTGGCGTCATCTGCGAGATACTCAACGAGGACGGAAGCGCGGCTCGACGACCGCAGCTGGAGCTCTTCGCGCGCAAGCACGGGCTCACCTTCGTCACCGTTGCGCAGCTCGTCGCGTACCGGTTGCGCACCGAGCGACTGGTGCATCGCATTGCGGAGGCACGCCTTCCGACCAATCACGGCGAGTGGCGCATCATCGGCTATCGCAACGACGTCGATCAACACGAGCACGTGGCGCTCGTACACGGACATGTACTGGGCGAGTCGGGCGTGCTCGTCAGAATGCACTCCAAGTGCCTCACGGGCGACGTGTTCCACTCGCAGCGCTGCGATTGCGGCTGGCAGCTCGACACGGCGATGGAGATGATCCACGCGGAAGGGCGGGGTGTCATCGTATATCTCGACCAGGAAGGGCGCGGCATTGGTCTGCTGAACAAGCTAAAGGCCTACCAGCTGCAGGACGAGGGCAAGGACACCGTCGAGGCGAACGAGGCACTCGGCTTCGGTCCCGACCTGCGCAACTACGGAATCGGCGCGCAGATACTGCTCGATCTCGGCCTGCGCTCGATGCGCGTGATGACGAACAATCCGCGCAAGCTCGTCGGACTGGAGGGATATGGGCTCACGGTCGATGACCGTGTGCCGATAGTTCCACCGTCCACCAGCGAAAACGCGCACTATCTCAAGACAAAGCAGGCGAAGCTCGGGCATCTGCTCGCGTCGTAACTGCGACGTCCTGCAACTCCGTGCAACGCACCTAAACGAAATCAATGGCAGAGTTCAACGGAACACCGCGCGGCTCGGGGCGACGTGTGGTAGTCGTCGCGAGTCGCTTCAACGAGACGATCACACGTCCGCTCGTCGACGGCGCCCTGGAGGCGCTGGTCGCGCACGAGGTGGCATTCGACGACATCGATGTGGTCTGGGTGCCCGGCGCGTGGGAGCTGCCGCTCGCAGCGCGGCGCGCGCTCGAGAGCGGACGCTACGATGCGCTCGTTGCGCTTGGCGCGGTCATCCGGGGCGATACCCCACACTTCGATTTCGTTGCGGGCGAGGCGTCTCGCGGCCTCGCGCTGGTGTGCATCGATGCCGGAATCCCGATCGGCTTCGGGCTGTTGACCTGCGACACCATGGATCAGGCGCTCGCGCGCGCTGGAGGCGTACACGGAAACAAGGGCTGGGATGCCGCCGTAGCGGCGCTCGAGACGACCGACGTCCTGGATCAGATCGAGCCAGCCGATGAGGGTTGAGTCGCGCGCGCGCTCACGCGCGCTGCAGGCCCTGTATGCGTGGGACATGCGCGATGGCACCGCGCTGGATCGCGTTGCGCAGCAGGTGTGGGACGATCTCGTCGTATCGCAGGAAGAGCAACAATTTGCCGGATTCCTCGTTCGGATCCTGATGGCACGCGGCGAGGAGATCGACAGGTCGCTGAGTGCCGTAACGACGAACTGGCGGCTGAGCCGCATCGGCGCGATCGAGCGATCGGTGCTGCGACTCGCGATCGCAGAACTGTTGCAGGGCACCACGCCGCCGCGCGTCGTGATCAAGGAATCAGTCCGGCTTGCAGAACGTTACGGGAGCGAGCAGAGCGCGCGCTTCGTGAACGGAGTGCTCGACGCGTACGCGCGCCAGCAGGGTATGCTCTGACCGTTGCGCATCCTCGTCATCAACTGGCAGGATCGTGAGAACCCGCATGCTGGTGGCGCGGAGCTGCATCTGCACGAAGTATTCGGCCGCATAGTAGACAAGGGTCACGAAGTCGATCTGTTGTGCAGCGGCTTCGCCGGCGCTGCGACCGACGTCATCCTGGACGGAATTCACGTGCATCGCGTCGGCTCGCGTTTTTCCTTCCCGCTGCACGCCCACAGTGCATACCAGTCGCTGGTCGCGAAACACGACTACGACATCGTCGTCGAAGATCTGAACAAGATTCCGCTCTATACGCCGCGATGGAAGCCGCGCAAGCTCGTCGTTATCACGCACCATCTGTTCGGCACGACTGCGTTCCGGGAGGAGTCGCTGCCGGTTGCAGCGGCGACGTGGCTCGCCGAACGCCCGCTTGGCGTCGGCTACCGTGGCGTTGCATTTCAGGCAGTCAGCCAGAGCACTCGCGACGACCTGGTAATTCGCGGCATTCCCGCAGACCAAATCGAGGTCATATACAACGGGGTCGATGTAGAGGCCTTGACGCCCGATCCGAACGTACGTTCGGAAACCCCATTGTTCTCTTATCTGGGCAGGTTGAAGCGCTACAAGCGGGTCGATCTCGTTGTGAGAGCCTTCGCCTTGCTCGATGCGCGCGAAGCTCGCCTGGAGATTGCAGGCAAGGGTGATGATCGTGACCGACTGGAATCACTCGTGACAAAACTCAATATCGAGGACCGGGTTCGATTCCTGGGGTATATCACGGAAGTGGGAAAGCGGGATCTGTTGCGACGTTCATGGGCGACCGTTCTTGCCTCTCCCAAAGAGGGCTGGGGGATCAGTAACTTGGAGTCAGCAGCGTGCGGTACACCGGTGATCGCCGCGGACTCGCCTGGCATCAGGGAGTCGGTGGTTGATGGCGATACCGGTTTTCTTGTCCCGGGTTCGGATGTGGCTGCATATGCGGCTGCCATGAGAGGGTTGCTTGATTCACCAGAGCTCGTCACGACCTTAGGAGCCAACGCGCGCCGTTTCGCCGAAACCTTCACGTGGGAACGCGCAGCGGCAGAGACGTTGGCACATCTCCAACATGTAGCCAGGGGAGCGTAGCATGGATATCCAATTCCACGGACATCAGGCCGAGATCACGGATGGGCTTCGCATGAAAGCGGAGGAGGGAGTTCAGAAGTTGATGGAGCATCTCGGCAGACCAGTCGACGCAGACGTCTGGGTGAGCGAGGACGGCGTCAAGAAGACCGTGGAACTGGTGCTGCGTGCACCGCATTTCGACAATCTTGTCGCGAAGGGTGAAGGGAAGTATCACGAGCCGGCGTTGACCAACGCGATCGCCAAGCTGGACGCGCAGATTCGCCGTCTCAAGACTGCGAAGAAGAAGCAGGTTCACGAGGCCGAGCTGCGCGCGTGACGCGCCATCCCACTGTCGGCGAGCTGTTTGAACGGCTCGCCGACCCGCTGCAACTCGATGATCTGGGCGGCGGCGTGGGACTCCAGCGCCATCTACCGGGACCGGAAATTTCCAGTCCCGGCCTGGCGCTGTCGGGTTACGTCGGACGCTTCGTATCGGATCGGCTTCAGGTGCTCGGCGAGACGGAGGTGAGTTATCTCAACTCACTCGATGCCGCGCGGCGCGAGGAGATCATCAAGCTCTTCTTCTCCTTTCACCTTCCGGCCGTATTCATCACGAAGGGCCAGGAGCCGCCTGACGGATTGCGTGAGCGGGCGCGTGACGCCGAAACGGCGCTGATTCGGACGGCGCTATCGACGGCCGAATTCTACAGCGGCGTGAAACCGGCGCTGGAAGAATTATTTGCTCCGACAACCACACTGCATGGCTCGCTCGCTGACGTTTACGGAGTGGGCCTCTTCTTTACCGGCGCGAGCGGTATCGGAAAATCGGAGTGCGTGCTGGATCTCGTCGAGCGGGGCCATCGGCTGGTTGCCGACGATATGGTCATCGTATCCCGGCGCGGCCACGACCTGCTCATCGGCCGCGCGCACGAGATGGCGGCGCACCACATGGAAATTCGGGGCGTCGGACTCATCAACATTCCGTCCATCTTCGGCATTCGCTCGGTGCGGCAGCAGAAGCGGATTGAAGTTGTGGTGCATCTGGAGACCTGGGACCGCAACGCGCCGGTGGAACGCACCGGCCTCGACGCCTCCACGGCGAGCATCCTGGGGGTCGAGATTCCCAAGATCACCATACCGCTGAATCCCGGAAAGAACATCACGGTCATAGCGGAGGTGATTGCAATGAACCATCTTCTGCACTACTCCGGAATAAATCCGGCGGAACAGTTCAACGAGCGCCTGATTCAACGGATGCAGAAGGCATCAGCGATCCGGCGCTACCTGCAGGAGGATGTCGAGTAGATGGATCCTGACGTCGCGCCGCGCGCGATTGTCGCCGGACACGGCGCACTTCCAGGCGGTCTGGTTTCCGCCGTCGAACAGATAACCGGACGCGGCAATGCTCTCATTCCCTTCTCCAACGTCGGGTTGGGGCGCGCGGAGATCGAGAGCGGGCTGCGCGATCTGCTGGCGTTGCACGGCGTGAACGTGGTGTTTACCGACCTGCCCGGCGGCAGCGCGACGTTTGCTGCGCGCCGCGTGCAGCATGATACGCCGGGCCTCATCGTCGTAACCGGCGTCAGCCTTGCCGCGCTGATGGACTTCGTCTTCTGTGACGCGGAGATGCCCGCCGGTGAATCGACTGCACGTGCAGTCGAGAAGGGGCGCGCAGCCATCGCCTCCGTCGCGATCTGAATGCCGATAGCGCTCTACCGAATCGACGACCGATTGATACACGGACAGGTCGTCGTTGGCTGGGGGCAGCCACTGGATCTCGGCTTCATCCTTCTGGTCGACGATGCGGTCGCAGAATCCGACTGGGAGCAGGAGCTCTACCGCCTCGGTGTTCCGCCGAGCATGGACGTGTATTTCGCGTCGACGAGCGAAGCGGCGCGCGAGATCGCGAAATACGCGTCAGATCGGCGCACAGGAATGGTGCTCACGGGAACTGTGGAAGCGATGTTGCAGCTTGCGCGCACGGCGGTGCTGCCGATCAAAGCGGTGAACGTTGGCGGCATTCATCACCGTGAGGATCGCACGCAGAAGATGCGCTACGTGTTCCTCACGAAAGGCGAAGAGCAGGATCTGCGCAGCATGGCCGAGCTGGGCGTGGTCGTCACTGCGCAGGACGTTCCGTCCGCGCCCAGTCACTCGCTGGAAGAGTTGCTACTCGGATGCATGACGTGACAGTCGAATCCATCCTCTTCAGCATAGTGCCGGTATCGCTGCTGGGAGCTGTGACCGGGTTGGACATGGTGAGCTTTCCGCAGATGATGTTGTCGCGCCCTCTCGTATCAGCCACGCTTGGCGGCGCGTTCGTCGGGCGGCCGGCGGCCGGACTCCTGATCGGTGCGGTGCTCGAGCTGATCGCGCTCGAGACCCTCCCATTCGGCGCATCGCGTTACGCGGAGTGGGGAACTGCCGGTGTCGTGGGTGGAGTGGTGATGGCGGGCCAGCCGGCAGGCGCGGCGGGCGCGCTTCCCGTCGCGATGTTCACGGCGCTCGCGACCGCGGTCTTCAGCAGCCGAAGCATGGTGTGGGTCCGTACCTGGAATGCCCATCAGGCGCGCCGGCTGCGTACGGCGATCGATGCCGGCTCGCCAGCGGCCGTTGACAATCTGCAATTGCGCGGCCTCACGATGGATCTGGTGCGCGGCTTCGTCGTGACGTTCGTCGCGCTCATCGTGCTGTTTCCGCTGTCGGAAGAGATCGTCGCGATCTGGGGCGTCGATGCGATTCATTCCCGCGCTGTCGTGACAGCGCTCGCGGCCACCGTGGCCGCCGGCGCGATCTGGACGCTCACGCACCGCGCGGCGCGAGCGGGTTGGCTCTTCGTGCTCGGGCTTGGTGCCGGCACCGCACTGTTGCTGCTGCAATGACGGCACCACAGCTGCACAAATGGGCGCGTCGCGATCCCGGGACTCCGGCGCCGGTCGGGAAGGCGGCCATCGCCGCGGCGTTCATCCGGCTGTTCGCAGTGCAGGGGTCGTGGAACTACGAGACGATGCTCGGCAACGGGATCGCGTTCAGCATGAAACCGTTGCTCAAGGATCTGCCCGAAGATCGATACCACTCCGCGATGGCCCGCCAGGCGCGCTACTTCAACGCGCATCCGTACCTCGCAGGCGTGGCCGTGGGATCGCTGGCGCGGGCGGAGCTGGATGGCGAAAACCCCGCCCGCATCGAGCGATTCCGAACCGCTCTCTGCGGTCCCCTTGGCAGCGTCGGCGACCAGCTCGTCTGGGCCGGCTGGCTCCCGCTGTGCTCGCTCATTGCTCTGACAACGTTCGCGCTCGGAGCGGGCCCGCTGGCGGTGGTGTGTATCTTTCTTGGCGTCTACAATGTTGGCCATGTCGCGCTGAGGGCGTGGGGGCTTCGGGTCGGGCTCAGAAGCGGAATGCGTGTTGCGCCCGCGCTTGCCAATCCGGTTTTCAGAGAGTGGCCCGCCGCGCTGGCACGAATTTCGGCGGTGCTTGCGGGACTGATCCTGCCACTCGCACTGCAGCGCATCATTGGACCCGGACGCGTTCTAGCCGGTGGTGTTGCAGTCGTCGCGGTGATCGGCGCCGTCATTCTTGCTCGTTTCGGCGCGCGTGCAACGGGTTGGCGCGCCGCGCTCGGAGTGCTGGCGATCTTTGTCCTCTACTCGGTGGCACGTTGATGGCGGAGCGAACGGTTACGATCGTGAACAAGAACGGAGTCCACGCGCGACCTGCCGCCGAGATCGTCAAGACGGCCGGGAAGTTCGCCAGCAATGTTACAATCGTACGCGACGATCTCGAGGTGAACGGCAAGAGCATCATGGGAGTGATGATGCTGGCCGCAGAGTGCGGTTCCGAGATAATTCTGCGCGCCACGGGACCGGATGCGGATGCCGCGATCGATGCGCTGGCGGAACTCGTGGCGACAAAGTTCGGGGAACGGTAGGTGCCTCGCGCAATCGTCGGTCTGCCGGCCTCTCCAGGGATCGTCGTAGGACCGGTACATCTTCTCCGCTGGGAAGTACCACAGGTGCGGCAGCGCATCATCGCGGACGAGCAGGTCGGTCCCGAAATCGCTCGATTCGAAGACGTGGTCGCGCGGGCGCGGACGCGTCTTGGCCAGATCCGGGACCGCGTCAGCGCTCACGCGGGCGAGGAGGAGGCTGCCATCTTCGATGTGCAGCTGGCGATGCTCGACGACGTCGAACTGCTGGACAACGTGCGCGCTCTGATTCATCAGAATCTCGGAGCGGAGAAGGCATTCGACCTCGTCATGGCGGACTGGCGGCAGAGCTTTGCGCGACACACCCATCAGATGCTGCGCGAGCGCGTCGCCGACCTCACCGACGTGCACATCCGCGTGTTGTCGATGCTGCTCGGTCTTGCGGATCGCGATCCGGTGGATCTCCCGAAGGGCTCCAATGCGATACTAGTCACGCACGACCTGACCCCCAGCCTCACCGTGCAACTGGATCGCGACGCGATAGCCGCGATCGCGACCGACGCCGGTACGCGAACCTCGCACGTTGCAATTCTCGCGCGGTCTCTGGGTCTCCCCGCGGTTGTTGGCCTGCGCGATGCCACAACCCAGTTGCATCCCGGAGATCGCGTAATTCTCGACGGCTCGCTGGGCGTCGTTGTTCCGAATCCAACCGAAGCTCAGATTGCGGCGTACGCGGAGCGTGCGGTGAGGGATGCATCGGATGACGCGGCGATGCGCGCGATCGCGAGCGCGGAACCGGTCACTCTGGATGGAGTGCGAATCATACTGCGCGCGAACGTCGACCTGCCGGACGAGGCGGCCGCCGCTGCCGGGAGTGGTGCGGAAGGTGTGGGTCTGATGCGCACCGAATTCCTCGCCGTCGGTCGCGCAACGATGCCGGACGAGGAAGAGCAGTTCCGCGCGTATCAGGGCGTCGTGTGCGCATTCGGAAACCATCCCGTCGTCATTCGTACATTCGATGTGGGCGGTGACAAGCTGCCGATTCGTGGATATGCGAGCGAGGCGAATCCATTCCTTGGCTGGCGCGCGATTCGTGTCTGTCTGGACGAGCCGGAGCTGTTCAAGACTCAGCTGCGTGCGCTATTGCGAGCAGCGATGTTCGGCGACGTGCGCATCATGCTGCCGTTGATCGTCACGCTGGATGAAGTGCGCGCCGCGCGGCGGCTGCTCAGGGAAGCATCCGATGAGCTCACCGCGCGCGGTGTGGAGCATCGCAGCGACGTACCGCTGGGCGTGATGGTGGAGACTCCGGCCGCGGCGATCGGCGCTGACATCCTGGCACCCGAAGTCGCGTTCTTCAGCATCGGTACGAACGATCTCGTTCAGTACACGCTCGCCGTCGATCGCGGCAACGTGAATCTGGCCGCGCGCTTCACGCCGCTGCACCCCTCGGTGCTGAGGCTGATCCGGCGTACGGTGCAGGCCGGCACTGCCGCGGGACTGGAAGTGGCTGTCTGCGGCGAAATGGCATCGCAGCCTCTGATGGCCTTTGCGCTCATCGGGCTGGGGGTTCGCCAGTTGAGCGTGGGCGCACAGTCGGTCGCGCTCGTCAAACGGGTCATCCGCGGGATAAGCGTGGACGTGGCCCGGGCGGCGGCTGACTCGGCGATGCTCGCCGGTACCGCCGAGGAAGTGGAGCAGGTACTCCGCGGCGCGGTTCGGTCCGCCTTTGGGGATGCCCCGTTTCTGCGGTACGGATTGCCCGTCAAGGGTGATCTGGATATGTTTGGAGACGCCGGCGCTTGATCCATCCGTTCATCCGGCTTGACGGAAATAGTCGGCCTTCCCGCCCATCGGGCTGGTAGCAGGTCATCCCCGTCTCGCCCCTATCAATGATATTGTGTCCGAACGCCATCTTTTCACGTCCGAATCCGTCACCGAAGGCCACCCCGACAAGATCGCCGATCAGATTTCCGACGCGATCCTGGATGCGATCCTCACCGATGATGCCACCGCGCGCGTAGCGTGCGAGACACTTGTGACGACTGGTCTTGCGGTTGTCGCGGGCGAGATCACGACCGACACGTACGTGCCAGTGCCGGACATCGTCCGCGAGACCATCGCGCGCATCGGCTACACTGACGCGACGTTCGGCTTCGACTGCAATACGTGCGCGGTCATGAGCACGATCGACCGTCAGTCGCCGGATATCGCGCAGGGTGTCGATACGGGTGGCGCTGGCGATCAGGGAATGATGTTCGGCTACGCCAGCGACGAAACGCCGGAGTTGATGCCGCTTCCCATCCAGCTCGCGCACCGCATCACGCACGCGCTTGCGGACTACCGTCGCGCTGGCGGAAAGAAGTGGCTGCGTCCGGATGGCAAGGCGCAGGTAACGGTCGTGTACGAAGATCACATCCCCGTGGCAGTCGACACGGTGGTCGTGTCGACGCAGCACAGCGACGACATATCGACGCGTCGCCTGCGCCAGGCGATCATGTCGGAGGTGATCGAGCCGAACATCCCTAAGGAGATGCGCGGGCGCGGCATCAAGTATCACATCAATCCAACAGGTCGCTTCGTGATCGGCGGCCCGCAGGGCGACGCCGGTCTCACGGGACGCAAGATCATCGTGGATACCTACGGCGGAATGGGCCGGCACGGCGGCGGTGCGTTCTCGGGCAAGGATCCGTCCAAGGTCGATCGGTCAGCGTGCTACGCTGCCCGCTGGGTTGCAAAGAACGTCGTCGCCGCAAAGCTGGCGCGGCGGTGCGAGGTGCAGCTTGCGTACGCGATCGGCGTTGCGCGGCCGGTGTCGGTGGCGATCGACACGTTCGGGACGGGCACTGTGCCTGATTCCGCGATCACTCGCGCAGTGAGCGAGGTTTTCGACCTCACACCGCGTGGGATCATCACTGCGCTGGATCTGCGCAAGCCGATCTACACCCCGACGGCATCGTACGGTCACTTTGGCCGGACGCCCGAAAAGATCGGACGCGGACGGAACGCTGCCACGTTGTTCACGTGGGAGCGTACGGATCGCGCGGCGGCGTTGAAGAAGGCAGTCTAGGGAAAGCCGGGTCATGAGGCGGCGAGCCCGGCGAGCCATTCAGGGACGCCGGGCTCGTGAAGACTCGTCATTCCCGCGAAAGCGGGAATCCATCTGCTGCCGACCCGCATGGTGCCGCGATCAGGTCCAAGAATCGATAACATGGATTCCCGCTTTCGCGGGAATGACGAGCTGGGTCCAGAATTCGCAGGGGTGACAATTGCACGGCGAGGACGACGCGGCGCCGGTTCCCGGCCATTATCTTCCAGCCATGGCACTGCTCGAAGTCGAGGTGATGCGCCTCGGGCTGGATCGTACTTCCAATGCATACGTCGTGATCCTCCGGGAGAAGGGCGGCGAGCGGCTGTTGCCGATCTGGATAGGCCAGCCTGAAGCGGAGTCGATCGTGATCGAGATGCATCAGATGCATCGCGAGCGGCCGCTCACACACGATCTGTGCAAGAACATCATCACGCAGCTGGGTGCGACTCTGATGCGCGTGAGCGTGACACGCATAGTCGCGCGCACTTACCACGCCGAGCTGCAACTTGCCAGTCGCGATGGAAGCGTCGTGGTGGACGCGCGGCCGTCCGATGGTATCGCGCTCGCCCTGCGATTCAACGCGCCGATTTTCGTGAGTGACGATCTGCTCACCACGGCAGTGCTGGATGAATCGGAGACGATTGCGGAGCTCCAGGTCGATCCGGAATTCAGGCCTATGTCGCCGGAGCAGCTCAAGGCATATCTCGAAAACCTCAGGCCGGAAGATTTTGGCAAGTTCCGGCTCTAGGATCCTCAGCGCGCTTTTCGCGCTAACGTTTGCGGCAGTGTGCGGCGCTCAGGAAAGCTCGAGCGTTTCTGGCCGCGTCGTCAAGCCGGGCGGTGATTCCGTCGTTGCGGTGGGCGGCGCGTGGGTCACGCTGCATCGCGTCGGCACCGATCACGCCGGCCCGGTGGATTCCACGCACACCAACGGATCGGGTCATTACTCGTTCAGGTACAAGCGCACCGGCGCCACGGATGCGATCTACTTTGTATCCTCGTCGCACGACGGTGTCGCGTATTTTTCGCACCCGCTGAATGCAGGCGACGAAAGCGGGGACGACGCGGAGATAGTCGTGTTCGACACGACTTCGCACCGCGTGCCGATGACGATCCGTGGGCGCCACCTCATAGTGAGTCGCGCAGCACCCGATGGTTTGCGTACCGTCACCGAAGTGTTCGAGCTCTCCAACGATACGTCGGTAACGCGTGTGGCGCCGAACGAGTCGGACGCAGGCGCAGTATGGTCGTCGGGACTTCCGTCTGGGGCAGGTACGCCGGTGGTGGCGGACGGCGACATTCCAGCAGCGGCGGTACGCTTCGCAAATTCGCGCGCTCTCGTGTACGCGCCGTTTGCACCCGGCATGAAGCAGCTGGCATTTCACTACGATCTGCCGGCGGATGCATTCCCGCTCAAGATTCCGTTCGAGCAGAGTGCAGTCGTGTTCGAGGTTCTCGTCGAGGATTCGACGGGTGTCGCGACCGGTGCGCGACTGGCCGCAGTCGCTCCAGTCGCGATCGAGGGTCATGTATTCCGGCGATATCTCGCGTCGGACGTTCCGGCAAATTCGGTCGCGGTCGTGAACGTTCCCGAGGTGAAACAGCCACCGGCGCTCCTGTTCGTTGCCGGACTGACGCTCCTGATCGGAGGCGCAATGACGGTGACGCTTGCGCGCGCGCTCAGGCGCAGGTAGCTTCACCACATAATTGATTTTCGCGGTCGGGGGACACGGAAGCCGGTGAAATGCCGGCGCGGCCCCGCCACTGTAACGGGCAGTAAGCGTATCTGAGGTCCCACTGGCTGAGCTGGCCGGGAAGGGAGATGCGACGGCCCGGAGCCAGGAGACGACCTTCGTCCGCGCCACATCTTACAGACCCTCGGGGGAGGGCTGGTGGCGTTGTACGTCGTCGCCTGTCGATCTCGTACATACGTTGCGGGCTTCCTTCGAAAAAGGATGCCCGTTTTGCGTTTCAGGACCGTCAGTCTCGGCGCGACAGTGATGTCATCGTACAGATCCGCAATCCGGATCTCCGCATGCGCCGCGCTCGCGATTCTCTCCGCCTCCTGCACGCGAGACTCGACACGCAACGCTGCCGCGTCACGCAATCCGGCGAGCGGCGTCGCGCCGGCCGTTCGCGATGACTTCGGACGTTCGGTTTCGTTCGCAACGCATCCCCGCCGCGTCGTCTCACTCAATCCGACGACGACGGAGACGATCTTTGCAATTGGCGCGGGATCGCTGCTCATAGGCAGGTCACACTGGGACGAATGGCCGGACTCGGCCAGGACTATCCCCGACATGGGAAATGGAATCGGGCCCAACGTCGAGAAGATAGTTGCCGCACATCCCGACCTCGTGCTGCTGTACGCAAGCGAGGACAACCGCGCGGCCGCCGAGCGACTGGAAAGCGCGGGCATACGCACGATATCTCTCCGAATCGATCGGATCGCCGACTTCGATCGGTCTGTGAGACTGCTGGGGCGAGTCCTCGGCGATAGCGCGCGCGCAGCCGTCGTCGTGGACACTGTGTCGGCGTCGCTTCGGCGAGTGGCAGCTGCGACGCGTGCGCTGCCTCAACCTACCGTCGTGTGGCCGATGATAGACACGTCGCCGATGGTGGTCGGCGGTGGAAGCTTCATGAACGAGCTGCTGAGCATCGCCGGTGCGCACAACGTGTACGCATATCTGCCGCAACCGTCGCCAATCGTCTCGATCGAGGACGTGATAGCGAAGAATCCGGATTTTGTGGTTCGCGGCGGCGAAGGCGGAAGCGACGCGCCACTCGGCGGCGTCTGGCAGGCCGTTCCGGCGATCGCGCAGGGACATGTGATCCGGATTCCGCTCACCATGATCCTCAGGCCGTCCGTGCAGATGGGATCTGCTGCGACGGTGCTCGCGCGCGCACTGCATCCGGGGATCGTTCTGCCATGATCGTCCATCGCGCGTGGCACTGGTGGATTGGCACGCTCGTGTTCGGCGCGGTGTGCGTGCTCGGCGTCGCGCTCGGTACCGTATCGCTTTCGCCAATGCAGGTGCTCGCGGCGCTCACCAGTCATGCGCCAGCGGCGGTGCACTCCATCGTCGTGACGCTCAGGTTGCCACGCGTCGTGCTCGCAGCGCTTGTTGGAGTCGCGCTCGGCACCAGCGGCACGACGCTGCAGGCGACGCTGCGCAATCCGCTCGCTGAGCCGTATCTGCTCGGTGTGTCGGGCGGTGCGGCGGTCGGTGCAGTGGCCGCGATGATGCTGGGCGTATCGTCGGCGCTGTGGCCGCTGCTCGCGTTCGTCGGTGCCGGCGTTGCCGTGCTGCTCGCCATCGGTGTTGCGCGCGGGGCGGGACGATCGGGTCACACTGACGTTCGTGTATTGCTGATGGCTGGCGTGGTCGTTGGGGCATTCGCCAATGCGTTGATCATGATTCTGCTCGCGAACGTTTCGCCGAATACGATTCGTGGCGCGTTGTGGTGGATGATGGGCTCCGTCGCGGACGCAACATGGTACACGGTCGCATGGCTCGGATTGTATGTGGCGGCTGGTGTGGCCTATCTCGTTGCGTACGCACCCGAAATCGACGTGCTTACGCTCGGTGAGGACTCAGCCGCGGGGCTTGGCGTGGACGTGCACCGCGCCACGCGACGCGCGTTTCTGGCGAGCGCGCTATTGGCCGCGGCAACCGTTGCGGCGGCCGGCCTGATCGGATTCGTGGGACTCGTCGTACCGCACATGGCACGCGCATTCGGCCTGTCGCGACAGCGCGCCATGCTCGCCGGTTGCGCTATAATCGGCGCGACACTCGTCGTCGCCTCCGACCTGCTGGCGCGCGTGGTGATTCCGCCGTCGGAGCTTCCGCTTGGCGCCGTGACGGCAGTTCTCGGCGTTCCGTTCTTTCTGATTCAGCTCAGGAGGATGCGGTGATCGCGTATGAGGACGTCACCATCGCGTACGCTGCAAGCGCGAGCCCCGTTGTGACGGGCGTATCACTGCGTGCGGAACGTGGCGCGGTCACGGCCATCGTCGGTCCCAACGGTAGCGGGAAGAGTACTCTAGTCCGGGCACTGCTCGGTCGTGTTCCGCTCGTGTCCGGCCGTATCACGATCGATGGGACAGACGTGGCGGAGATCCCCCGTCGCGATCTTGCGCGACTATGCGCCGTCGTGACTCAGCGCGAGGACACCACGTTCGCGCGAAACGTCGCCGAATACATCGCGCTCGGCCGCTATCCCCACACCGGTGCGTGGGGATCAGCGGCGGCCGGCGATTCCGGCGCGGTGTCAGCTGCAGCCCGACGCGCCGGCGTGGAGTCGTTGCTGGGAAGAGTCACAGACGAACTGTCTGGTGGCGAGTGGCAGAGAGTGCGGGTCGCTCGCGCGCTTGCGCAGGGCGGCGATGCGCTCGTTCTGGACGAGCCGACGTCGTTTCTCGATGTCGGCCACGAGATGCAGATCTTTCAGTTGGCGTCGTCTCTCGCGGAATCCGGCACCGCCGTGCTCCTCGTGAGCCATCAATTGAATCTCGTCGCGCGCTTCGCGACATCGATGATTCTGTTGCACCACGGCGCCGTGGTAGCGACAGGAGCGCCGGACGCCGTGATGCGCGGTGAGCTGCTGGAGCGTGTGTACGACTGGCCGCTGGTCGTCACTCGCGATCCGGCAGTCAACGCTCCTATGCTTGTCCCGTTACGCCGATCAACATGACAACACACATATAAATACAATGAACAAGTTTACAGTGTCGTTACTTGCGCTGCTGCCCGCATCGGCGCTGGCGCAGCGCGCGGACACAACCGCCACGCTGGAGCCCGTTATCGTGACTGCCACGAAGCTCCCGACGCCATCGTCGGCACTCAGCCAGCCAGTTACCGTGCTCAACGGCGACGAGCTGCGCGCGCGCGGCGTGGTCACCGTCGCCGAGGCGTTGCGTGAGGCGCCGGGCGCGACAATGGTCCAGAGCGGATCCTATGGTGGCGTAACGTCGCTCTTTCTTCGTGGAGGAGAGAGCAGGTATACCAAGGTTCTCATCGACGGCACACCGATCAATTTGGTGGGGGGAACTCAATTCTTCGAGAATCTGTCGACGGACAACGTCGACCGCATCGAGATCGTTTACGGCCCGTCGAGTGCGCTGTACGGCGCCGACGCAGTGAGCGGGGTGATTCAGATATTCACCAGGCGTGGTGCGGGGCCCGCAACGCTCGACGCCGACGCGCGTGCCGGCACATACGGCTCGCACGATGAATCCGTATCGCTCCGGGGTGGCGTGCCTGCCGCAGGATACTCCATCGGTGGCGGGTGGCATACCACTGATGGAGTATACGCATTCAACAACGCGTATCGGAACGGCGATCTCAATGGCTCGCTGCAGCTCCGTCCCGACGAAAAGTCGGAAATATCGCTGACCACGCGATACACGGGGTCCGTATACCACTTCCCGACGGATTTCACGGGTGCAGCAACCGATACGAACTCGTACACCAGGGAGCACAGGCTCGTAGCTGGTTTCGACGCATCGCGCCGAGTTGCACCGAGCGTGCGGTTGCGTCTCATCGGCGGCGACAACGAGGTTCACGGATTGTCCGAGGATACCAAGGCGTCGGGTGTGCCGGCGGCTCCGTTCTCGAAGACATCCTCACCATCCGCCGGCTATCGCCGGTTCGCGGAAGCCCGTGTCGAAGCGGCGCTGGGCAGCCTTGGCACCGCGACGGTCGGCGCACAGTATCAGGTCGAGGGGCAGCAATCGCGGTTGGTGACAATCAACTACGCAACCGTTCCCGCCGCCGGAACCAGCGTCGTGACACCCGGTTCCAACGACCATCGGATCACGCGCGGGTACTACATCGCACTCCAGGGAGATCCGCTGTCGCTCTTCTCCTACGATCTGAGCGCGCGGCACGACGACCATTCGGATTTTCACGGCGTCAACACCTATCATGCTGGCGCGACCCTGGCGCTGTGGACCGGCGCCCGCCTCCGCGCCGCGTACGGCACCGGCTTCAACGCACCCTCGTTCGACGAGACGCAGGGATCGGCGTTCAACATCGGAAACCCCTTGTTGCAGCCGGAGCAATCCCACTCGCTCGACGTAGGACTGGTGCAGACGTTGCTCGGTGGCCGACTGCGTGCGAGCGTCGGCGCGTTCGATCAGCGATTCAGCAATCAGATTCAATACGTATCCGGAACGTTCGGCGGTCCGCCGGACTTCGTACAGCTCACGCCGTCGTACTACAGCAACCTGACGCAGGCGCGATCGAAGGGCTATGAGGGTGAGGTGGACGCCACGTTACCGTTCGGTTTCACCGGCTCGGCGAGTTACACGCAGACCATCGCGCAGGTCTTCGCCGTTCCGCCCGGTTATGCAGGCTCGCAGATGCCGGGCGATGCGCTTCTGCGTCGGCCCAGTCATTCCGGGACCGCGTCGCTTTTCTATGCGCGCTCGGCCGAATGGAGTGTAGGGGCGTCGGCCAACTACGTCGGCAAGCGTCCCGACATGGACTTCTCGCAGTTTCCGTCACCGACCGTGACTCTTGCGTCATACGTGAAGCTGGGCCTGTCCGGCAGCATGCGCGTCTTTCAAACCGACGTGACGACTGTGTCGTTGACGGGGCGCGTCGACAACCTTCTGAATCGGCGCTACCAGGACGTATTCAACTTCCCTGCGCCGGGTCGCGCGATCCTGATCGGCGCGAAGCTGTCCGCCACGCGGTGATTCGCGGGATGACTACAGGTTGACGCGGCGAGGCGGCGAGCGGCGCAGGATTAGATTTCGACGATGCCGCTCGTCGTCACGCAGGCGATAGTTCTTCACGCTTTCGACTATCTGGAAACATCGCGCGTGTTGCGACTGATCACGCGCGAGGCAGGCGTGCAGTCGGTGCTTGCAAAGGGTGCGCGGCGCACTCGGGGGCGGGTCGGCACCGGCGTCGACCTGTTCGCCGAGGGTGAGGCGCAGATCTACATCAAGCCGACGCGCGATCTTCACACACTGGGTGCGTTCGACGTGACGTCGTCGCGTGCAGGACTCGCACTGGAGATGTCGCGCTTCACAGCCGCGTCGGCGCTCGCCGAGCTGGCGCTTCGTGTTGCTGGAGACGAAGCGAATGCGGCCATGTTCAACGATCTGTCGGCGACGCTGGACGCGCTCGCGGCTGCGTCCGGCGATGCCGTGTTGGAGCGGGCGCTCGCTGGTGCTTGGCAGATGATCGCCGACGCCGGCTTCACTCCATCGCTGGATGTGTGCGCGAGCTGCCACGCTGAGCTATCGCGCGACGCGACGGTGACATTCTCGCATCCAGCCGGCGGCGCACTGTGCGACGATTGTGCGCGACTCGCCGCCGTGGTGCGCAAGCTTCCGGCTTCGGCGCGCGACACTCTGCGGCGGTGGCAGGCCGGGGAGGTCGTTACGGGGCTCGGTGCGGCGGAAGGGAGGGCGCACCAGCGTCTGCTGCGCGAGTTCGTTCGCGAGCACGTCGTCTCCGACGACAGGCCGCTACGCGCGTTTGCTGCATGGGAGAGCGACTTTGGCGCGCAGCCTTCCGCGCTGCGGGGATAATCCCGGCGGCCGCCAGCGGATAGCGGCGTGCGCCAAAGTCTGAATTTCGTGGCGTGACACGTGCATCATATCTGTGTGGCATCGAGTCGGGCAGCCGTCTCGTTGAAACCCCGGGTGGTCGGAGAGCGTCTGAATAGCGGGCCGTTTGCCAGCTGGCTTGCGAGGGTTGGCCGGTCGGCGTACGGGATCGGAACATCGGACCGTCCGAGGGTGTTTGGTAGATTCTGTTGACAGCTTCGAAGCTTGTCGCGTCGCAGTTTCCGGGCAGGGCCAGTGGTCCGGTGCATGGAAATCATTACGTTCGGTCGAAACGGCTCTGGCGCTCCGGATTATTGGGCAGTATCTTCGCGCTTGAGTAGGATGTATGAGGTCGAACAATCGTTCAGGAGCCAGTTCAAGGACACTTTCTAGTCAGCCTGGAGTTAAGAAATGGAGTTGCGTTGGGCAGCACTCATCGGGGTGCTTGCATTCAGCGCGCTCGCGCCGCGATCGGCGGCCGGCCAGGCGAACTTGCCCGGGACCGGACGGGATCGCGGGTCTGGATCGGAGTTGGGGCAGAATAGTCCCAATCCTTTCGTTTCAGAGACGCGGATGCCTTTCACGGTGGGAGATTATCCCACGTGTTCGGACCCGAGTCGCGTTTACCGGGTCACCTTGCGGGTGTACAACATTTTGTCGCAGGTCGTGGCAGTACCCGTTTTGCAAGGTGGAACCGGGAGCGTCGCTGGTGGGGCGCCATTGGAGAACGTGGAGTTGTCGTGCGGACAGTACACAGGGTACTGGGACGCGAAAAACTCCCGGACAGGGCAGGATGCGCCACCCGGCATCTATCTCTATCGATTGGAGATAGACGGAAGGCCGGTGACCAAGAAAATGATTCATGGGAGATAGGGGCACGCGAATGATTACATTCGGCGGCCCCTATTTTTCATGCGGCATCAGTGCGACGTACGTAAACCGGGAAGTAGCTATGCCGGTTTCCATCGCCTTCTCATCTTCGAATATGACGGCGATCGCGCGGTCGGCGTAGCGCCTGCGCTCGCGCTTGCCGTGCTGTCTCAGCAGCGGCCGCGCGGCATCGGTGATCTGGTGCGCGGTGGCGATACGGTCCGAGAGCGGCGCGTCGGTCATTCCGGTGCCGCGAAGCAGTATCTCCAGTCGGCCGCGCTCCTTGCGTACCGCTGGCGGCCGCTCGAGTTGAAAGATCGACTGGAGCTGTCTGGACAGAGCGGTGAACGGCGCGAACACGGCCACGACACGGTCGATCACCCCGTTGGCTGATGCTTCACGCCGCACCGCTGCTTCCCCGTTACTTCGCAACTTCGCGCGGGCCGGACGGTTCGACGCGATAGACGCGGCCATCTGGCAGTCGGGCGATGCTGCCCATCGTCGCAATGTCACCGGCCCAGTCCAGCGCGACGCCAGCGTGGATGCGCGCGAGCGCCATGGCTGCGCCCAGATAGTGAGCCCGTCCGATCTCCTGATCGTTACATAGCGCACGCCACTGCGGCACCGCGGCTCCGCCGCCACCCGTTTCCATGTCCAGAAGATACAGAGCGAACGGCGGATCGCGAGAGCGCGTCAGAGCACTTCCACCCTGTATGCGTTCCCGCAGGCGCGCCCGCCGGAATGCGCTTCGCCTCCTCGTTGAATCTTTTGACTGGCGCAAAATTCAACTTGGTGCAACCATGTGGCATGGCCAGCGAAAGCCCGGAAGTGATTGCCCTGGTCGCGACGCTCCGCAGGCACCTGGAGCACGACGCCACGCGAGACGAGGTTGCCTCCGCTGTGAAGGAGGCGTGCATTGCCATGCACGCCACCGGCATGCCCCCGCAAACGATGCTGGTTACGCTCAAGGCAGCCGTTCAGACCGCCGCATTCGAGGCGCGCACGCCGGTGAGTCGCGATGCGATCCGGGCCGTGACGTCGGACCTGACACCGTGGATGATCGACGTGTGCTTCCGCCCTCGAGACCGAGCGCGACCCTAGCGCTGAATCATCGGAAGCAGTCGTCCCGTCCAGGGGTCGGCACTCACGCGAAAGCCCGCCACGCGGGATCTTGCGGCGGTCCCGAGGCGGCAGGCAGGGGTGACGGGGTGCGAACGACGCTCTGCCGTTTCGGCAGAAATCCGAGGCATCGCGATTGCACATTATTCGGGCATGATCAGCCAAGACAAACTCACCGTCAAGTCTGGAGAGGCGCTGAACGACGCGGTTACGCGCGCTCGGCAGGCCGGCAACCCGCTGGTTTACGATCTCCATCTTCTTCTCGCCCTGCTGGATCAGGACGAGAGCATCGTCGTGCCCATCCTTCAGAAGGTCGGTGCAAGCGTCCAGGCGCTTCGCCAGGCCGCGCTCGGCGAGGCCGGCCGATACCCAAAGCAGAGCGACGCCCAGCCTTCGGTGTCGCGAGAGTTGAACCAGGTGCTCGATCGCGCCGAAGCGATCGCCAAGGAACTGGGCGACGAGTACGTGTCGACCGAGCACATGCTGCTCGCGCTCGCCGACGTCAAGGGAACGGAAAGCCGCACGCTGCTGCAGACCGCGGGCGCGAGCTACGCGACGTTGCGGGATGCACTCGCGGCCGTACGCGGCAGTCACCGCGTAACGGACCAGACGCCGGAGAATCAGTACCAGGCGCTTCAGAAATACACGCGCGATCTCACGGAGGCTGCGCGCAAGGGAAAGCTCGATCCCGTCATCGGCCGCGACGAGGAGATTCGCCGAGTGGTGCAGGTGCTCTCGCGCAGAACAAAGAACAACCCAGTTTTGATCGGCGAGCCGGGTGTCGGCAAGACGGCAATCGCCGAAGGCCTCGCGACGCGCATCATCAACGGTGACGTTCCCGAGAGTCTCCGCAACAAGCGGCTCATCGCACTCGACCTCGGCGCGCTCATCGCGGGCGCGAAGTATCGTGGTGAGTTCGAGGAGCGACTCAAGGCAGTGCTCAAGGAGATCACGGAGAGCGAAGGCCTGTTCGTCGTATTCATCGATGAGATGCACACGCTCGTTGGGGCAGGCAAGGCTGAAGGCTCGATGGACGCCGGCAACATGCTCAAGCCGATGCTCGCACGCGGAGAGCTGCGCGTCGTCGGCGCGACGACGCTGGACGAATATCGCAAGTATATCGAGAAGGATGCAGCGCTCGAGCGTCGCTTTCAGCCGGTGTTCGTCGGTGAGCCCACGGTCGAGAGCACCATCGCGATTCTGCGCGGGCTCAAGGAGCGCTACGAATCGCATCACGGCGTGCGCATCACCGATGGTGCAGTCGTCGCTGCCGCAACTCTGTCGAATCGCTACATCGGCGACCGTTTCCTGCCGGACAAGGCGATCGACCTGATCGACGAGGCCGCTTCGCGCCTGCGCATCGAGATCGATTCGATGCCGCAGGAGATCGACGAAGTGGAGCGTCGCGTCACGCAGCTCGAGATCGAGCGCCAGGCGCTGCAGAAGGAGAAGGATCCAGCGTCGGTGGAGCGGCTGCACACAATCGAGAAGGACCTGTCCGATCTGCGCGAGAAATCCAGCGGGATGAAGGCCCAGTGGCAACAGGAAAAGGAATCACTGGGCGCCGTCGGCAGGATCAAGCAGCAGATCGAGCAGGCGCGTACGGAAGCCGAGCAGGCTACGCGTAACGGCGATCTAGGCAAGGCCGCGGAGATCACGTACGGACGCATCCCGCAGTTGGAGCAGCAGATGGCGAGCGCCGAGAAATCTCTGTCGAGCAATACCGGCGGCGCGCGCTTTCTCAAGGAAGAAGTTGGCGCTGACGACGTTGCGGAGATCGTGGCGAAGTGGACCGGCATTCCCGTGTCGCGGATGATGGAAGGCGAGCGGGAGCGGCTGACCAAGCTGGAATCCGTGCTGGCGAGTCGCGTCATCGGTCAGGTGGAAGCGGTAGAAGCGGTGGCGAACGCCGTGCGGCGTTCACGCGCAGGATTGCAGGACCCGAATCGCCCGATCGGCTCGTTCATTTTTCTCGGACCAACGGGAGTGGGAAAGACGGAGACTGCGCGTGCACTTGCGGAGTTTCTGTTCGACGACGAGCAGGCGATGACGCGCATCGACATGTCGGAGTACATGGAGAAGCACGCCGTCGCGCGACTGATCGGCGCGCCTCCCGGCTACGTTGGATTCGAGGAAGGCGGACAGCTCACGGAAGCGATTCGGCGGCGTCCGTATTCCGTCGTGTTGTTCGACGAGATCGAAAAGGCGCATCCCGATGTGTTCAACATATTGTTGCAGATTCTGGATGACGGGCGCCTTACGGATTCGCAGGGTCGCACGGTGGACTTCAAGAACACCGTCATCATCATGACGTCGAACGTCGGAAGCCAGTACATCCTCGAGAATACCGGTGGCGATTTCGATCGTGTGGAAGAGCAGGTGATCTCGGTGCTTCGGCAGCAGTTCCGGCCCGAGTTCCTGAATCGCGTGGATGACATAATCGTGTTCCGGCCGCTGGGTGAGGAGCAGATCACGCGCATCGTGGATCTTCAGCTCAACCGTCTGGATCAACTGCTGGCGGATCGCAAGTTGACGATCGATCTCACTCCCGAGGCGAAGCACTATCTCGCGCACGAGGGTTACGATGCTGCGTTCGGCGCGCGGCCGCTCAAGCGGGCCATCCAGCGTCTGCTGCAGAACCCGCTCGCGATGGCAGTGCTGGAAGGTCGCTTCGTCGAGGGCGACACGATTCGTGTTGGAGTTGACGGCGCGCGCGGATTGACGTTCGAGTCGGAGCGCGAAGCTGCCGCAACCAAATAGTCGCGACGTCGAGTATCTGCGTCAGGCGCTCGCGCTCGCGCGCGAGGCCGCGGCGGCCGGAGAAGTTCCGGTCGGCGCGGTCGTCGTGCGTGGTGACGAGATCGTCGGGCGTGGTGCCAACAGAACGCAGCGTGACAGCGACGCGACGGCGCATGCGGAGATGATTGCAATCCGTGATGCGTCGCGTGCGCTTGGGAGTTGGCGACTGGAAGGCTGCACGCTGTATGTGACGCTGGAGCCGTGCGCGATGTGTGCTGGAGCGATGGTGCTTGCGCGGGTGGATCGTGTCGTCTTCGGTGCGTGGGATGTAAAGGCGGGCATGGCCGGATCCTTGGGGGATCTATTGAGGCATCCGCAGCTGAATCATCGGCCCGAAGTGCTTGCCGGCGCGCTCGCCAACGAGTGCGGCGCCGTTCTCACTGAATTCTTCGAGACGCGGCGCGGCGATTGAACGTCGCGGGACGTGCATGTGAAGAAAACAACAAAGGGAGCCGCGGGTGAGCGGCTCCCTTTGTTGCTAACGATCAATCGAAGCGCCGGAGATTCAGATCTTACGCTTGCGACGGATCATTGGAACCAGACCGACGAGACCGGTGCCGAGGAGAGCCATCGAGCTTGGCTCGGGGGTCGAAGTGAAGCTCACGTTGATGGCGTCCGTCTGTCCATCGCCGGTGGTGCTCAACGAGAGCGTGTTGGCGCCGGCAGTTGGATCGAGGGTGAAGACGCGTGGCGTCGGCTGGCTGAAGTCACCGGGCGCGGGATCGGGAGTCACGGTCGTCGTGACGCCGTTGAACGTGAAGCTGTGGAAGAAGTTGTCGGTCCACACGGTCATCTGCAGCGGTGAAGTCGAACCGCTGGTGAAGTCGCCGGTCCAGGTATAGCTGTAGCGCTGCACGTTGTCGCCCGTGCCGCCTGGGAGGCTGGCGGACGAGTTGGTGCTGACCCAGAAGGACGTCGGCGACGTGTTCGGCCAAGCGCCTGGAGGCGAGACGACTTCTACGGCCTGGCCGCTGCCAGTGGTCGGGCCGGCCCAGCTGACGCTCCAGTTGGGATCCGAAGCACCGGGTGCGATACCGGCACCGGTGTTCGACTGCGCGAAGAGCGGGGATGCCGCGAGGAAACAGCCGAGCGCTAGAGATGTGCTGCGGATGATACGGGACGTACGCATTAACGTTCTCCGGGTTTTAAAAAGCGTCGAAAGAGGCGTGGGGCTCGGTGAAGCGTGCCGACAGTTGGCAACTCGCGTACCGATCGCGGGCCGGTGCTGGGCGGCGTCACCAGGTGAGTGATTCAAGGCCTTTGGTGTCAACGAGTTACCGTGTGAGGCGCCGGCGTTCTCTGTGCGTTTCCGGGTCAGAACCGTCGAACGTCCCGCCAGATGTCCCCGGACACTTTGCAGGACTTCCCCGACAACCTGTTGCGCCGAGTCAACGGATACTGGCCGTCCGTACATGTGGATAAGTGGGGAGGGGCTTCGTTGACTGGCCTGCGCCGGCTGGCTATGTTGCTAGGCTGTGGAATCGGCGGCTCACCACCCCGATCTGGACAGGTGGCAGAGCGGTTGAATGCACCGGTCTCGAAAACCGGCATACCTGCAAGGGTATCGAGAGTTCGAATCTCTCCCTGTCCGTTTTTTCGAGCCGCCCTCACGCACCGGGACGGCGGCTTCGTTTTTTGTGCGAGTGCTGTTGGCGTATCGATAAGAAGTTGTTGGACAGGTGGCCGAGCGGTTGAAGGCGCACGCCTGGAAAGCGTGTATACGTGAAAGCGTATCGAGGGTTCGAATCCCTCTCTGTCCGTGATTCCCTCCGTCCCGTCCGCAGTGTCATGCTACGGACGGGATTTCGTTCGTCTGCCAGCGGTGTTTTCCGATTCGCGGGCAGCGGCTTGCGACCTGCGATGCAGCCTCGCACATTTGCGGCGAAGGCTGGTGCCGAAACAGTCGTCGTCGCGCGCGCCCTGTCATCAGGCAGCAACGTGTTGCGACCCCAGCTGCCTTGGGTTGCCAACCGCGACACCAGCTCTGTCCAATTCATCACGAGGCAATAATAGATGCGCCGACTTCTCGCTGTCGCCACTCTGGCCGGAATCGCTGCCACCACGCTAGCCGCGCAGGATCCCGGTCAGACCGTCCGTCCGTTCGATCAGAAGAAGGGCGGAAGTGCGAGCATGCACATGATCGGACACGTTGTCACGCATCCTGGCGCGTGGAAGCTGGCCGACGTCGAGATGGAGCAGGATCCGTCGCGCCCCTACGTGTACGTGTCCGGCTTCACCAACTTCGACATGCAGGTCTACGACGTGCGCAATCCATCGCAGCCGAAGAAGGTCTACGACTGGACCATCGAGAATCCCGAGCTGCACCGCGGCATCGGCGCGATGGACGGGAAATACTTCAAGATCGGAAACAAGTACTACTACGCACAGTCCTATCAGTTCATGCAGGGCAGCCCGGACAAGGACCTCGGTGCGGTCATATTCGACGTGACGGGGCTGCCGGACGCGTCGAAGGTGAAAGTCGTCGCGCGCATTCGTTATCCTCAATCCCCTGGCGGATTCCACAACACGTTCGCGTACAAGCACTCCGATGGACGCGTGCTGTATTTCGCGACCGTCAACGATCCGTACGCGCTCGTGTATGATCTGGACAAGGTCGTGAGCGGAGCCGACTCGAGCACGTGGCTGGTTGGCAAGGTTCCGAATCCGACTCCGTTCAAGCAGATCGGCACTGGTGGCTATCACGATTTCTACGTCGGCTACGATCCCACCACTCATCAGGACAAGTTCTACGGCGCAGGCCTCGGCGGCTATTCGACGTGGGACGTGACGCATCCGGAAGCACCGAAGCAGATCTTCACGATTACGGGACTCGGACTGGACATCGCGCACACCTTCACCCCGTCGCCCGACGGACATTACGCGGTAACGGAAACCGAATATCAGTACACGCCGCTCAAGATCTGGGATCTTTCCGAAGGACAGTCCGGCAAGACGAAGAATCTCGATCTACCCATCAGCGGATGGACGGCGGACTGGCGTGATCTGTCCCACAATCACGAGGTTCGATGGCCGTACGTATTCGTCTCCGCATACGAAGACGGCATGCAGGTGTTCGATCTCAAGGATCCGAAGAACCCAAAGACTGATGGCTATTACTTCACGTGCGGATGCGTGCACGAGCATGGCTTTGGCGGCACGCCGGACAACGGCTGGGAGAGCACTGTAAGTGTGGAGCAGGGTGCGTTCGGTGTCGACGTCCGAAACTATGACGGGTTGATCGCGCTCTCCGACATGCGTACCGGTCTCTGGCTGTTCCGCATGGATGGATTCAAGGGCTGGAACGGTCACGATTTCGGCATGCCGAACATCTCGAGCGTGCAGGACTACGATCACGGCCCGGAAGGCGCGCCGGCGCGAGCGGCGTCATCTGCTTCGGCGGTCAGCACGCACCAGACGCACGGGAATCAGTGATTCTTGAGAAGGTGGGGCTGTCTATCGGCAGACGGTTGTCTGTCGCAGTCGTAGTGACGATGCTTGCGGGGCCCACGGGGCCGTTCGATATCCCGCTGTTCGCCACACCGTCCGTGCCCGCCGCGCGCGGTGTGGCACGACTGGTGTATGCGTCGTCGCCATTCGGAGTCGCAGTCACGGCGGACGGCCGCGCGCGTTACGACGTTCAGGTTACGGCGTCGGGACTGCCGGCGCCAGAGAAACTCGGCGCGTTCAACAGCTACGTCGCGTGGGAGGTCACGCCCGATCTCGACAAGTGGGTTCGGCTTGGCACTGTCATGAATGGAAAGAGCACCGTCGGTCAGGCCGAGTTGAACAAATTCCTGTTCGTGGTTACGGCTGAGGCAGATTCCACCGCGTCCAAACACGCGGGCCCGACCGTGCTCCACGGTACGTCGCCGAGCGGATGGCTGCAATCGTTTCTGACGCATCCGTTGTTTCGCGGGGTGTACTAGAGTGCGGATCCCGATCGCGTTGGCGGCGCTGCTGTGCGCGGCGCTGACCGCCGCGGGGGCGCAGAAGCCCGTCGCCCCCGTGCCGAAGCCCGTCCCTCCATCCGGCATTACCGGCATGAAGGGGATGCCAGGAATGCAGGCCGACACTGGCAAGCCCGCGCCGGTTGCGAAGGTGCCGGCCGACACCAATCCGATGGATGGGATGCAGATGTCCGGCATGGGGCACGGTGGAATGTCGATGCCGATCCCGATGCCGCCGGGAATGCCGATGATGCCGGGACTGGTCGGGCTCGTTCCGAGCGTTTCATCGTTTCTGCCGGGCGCGGGTGTGGATCCGATGAGCCTTCCCGCGGTCAAGGCTTCCAGCGTCGCGAGACTCAAGGATGGCGACACGCTGGATCTCACTGCGATGCTGGTGCGGCGCACGGTTCGTGGTCATGCGTTCGTGATGTACGGCTTCAACGGAGAAGTCCCGGGCCCCCTGATTCGCGTTCCGCAGAACGCCACGATAACGGTGCGGTTCCACAACAGGATCGACCTGCCCAGTACCGTCCACTGGCACGGATTGCGGCTGGACAACAAGTACGACGGTGTGCCGGACATAACGCAGGCCGAGGTAGCGCCCGGCGGAAGCTTCGTGTACAAGGTGCATTTTCCAGATGCCGGAGTTTACTGGTATCATCCGCACGTGCGCGAGGACATCGAGCAGCCGATGGGGCTGTTCGGCAACATGCTGGTGGATTCGCCGGATCGTAACTACTACTCGCCTGTGAATCAGGAGCAGGCGTTGATGTTCGACGACCTGCTCGTGCACGCAGACTCGTTGATTCCGTTCGGCCGGGAATCGCCGGATTTCGCGTTGATGGGACGCGTCGGAAACGTCTTGCTCGTCAATGGCGAAACGCATTACGCGCTGAATGCGCACGCCGGTGACGTGGTGCGCTTCTATCTCACGAACGTTGCGAACTCCCGCACGTACAACATCTCCTTCGGCGGGGCGCAGATGAAGGTCGTCGCTTCGGATCAGAGCCGCTTCGAGCATGAGGCGTGGGTGCCGAGCGTGGTGCTTGCGCCTGCGGAGCGATACGTGGTGGAAGTGCGATTCGATCATCCCGGTAGTTACGCGCTGGTGAACGCGGTACAGGCAATCAACCACTACAAGGGTGAGTTCGAGCCGGAGGTGGATACGCTCGGTACCGTAACCGTGTCGGGTTCCGCAGCGGCGCCCGACTTCAGCCGCCAGTTCGCGACGCTCAGGTCGAATGCAGCGGTGTCGCGCGACATAGCCCCGTACAGAAAGTATTTCAACAAGCCGCCCGACAAGAAGCTTACGCTCACGATGCAGAGTACAGCGCTGCCACTTGCCACGGTTCAGTTCATGAGCATCGACACTGCGTACTTCGCGCCGGTCGAATGGGTGGATGGAATGCCCGACATGAACTGGCTCTCGACGGCGAAGGAGGTGCGCTGGATTCTGCGCGACGATGCGACGGGGAAGGAAAACATGGACATCGACTGGCACGTGCGGCAGGGGTCGGTGGTCAAGCTGAGGATATTCAACGACCCCAAGTCATTCCATCCGATGCAGCATCCCATACATCTTCACGGGCAGCGTATGCTGGTCGTGTCGCGCGACGGCGTGCCGAACACGAATCTCGTGTGGAAGGACACGGCTCTCATACCGGTTGGCTCGACTGTCGATCTGCTCATCGACGCGTCGAACCCGGGTGCGTGGCTCTTGCACTGTCACATAGCCGAGCACATGGGGGCGGGGATGATGGCCGTCATGCATGTGGATCCGCGCTGAGGCGGACATGCCGGGCGTGCGCCTGAATGGGAAAGTGAGGGCGTGATTCCGGTGATGACGGAATCACGCCCTCACACTTCGTACGAGCTCACCCCGCGTAGCAGTAGGTGCAGCGGTTCTCCTGTGCGCGATTGACCGCCAGCACGCCAGCGGGCACTACGACCACGCCAGGAATGAGATTGGCGGTCCATTCGTCTTTCGCATTCTCCGGCGGTAATCCAGCTGCCGTCGCGGCCATGCCGCTCAATACGGTAATCGCCAGATTGCAGACCGTGACGACTGCGCCGCGTGCAAGCAGCTCCTGGACACCGGCGCCGGCCATTGGCATGTCGCCGGCCTTCGCGTTCGAGAAGATGTTGCGTGTTGCTGGCGCGTGCGTGCTCTTGTCGTCGATCTTGAGCATCTCGCCGATCTTGTACCTGGACCACATCGCATCATTCAGCGCGAGTGGTGCGGCCATGTGACGCAGTCCCACCACGGCCGTTACGTCGGATTGCCTGAGCCCGTACGCCTTCATGTTCATGTCGATGAAGTTCGACGCGAAGATCAGCGCCCATCCGTCGTTCGGGTTGACAGCGTCGAACACCTGCCGGTGTTTGCCTGTGAGCCGCTTGAGCCATGCCTCGTCTTCCGGGCCTCCGGTCAGTATCGGCTCGGCGCCGGCTCGCAGCCCGACTGCAGATACCGCAATCGCAGCTGCGCCGACGCCCACGTTACGCATGAACTCGCGCCTTGGTGTTACCCTCTCCGTGCCGCCCATTGGTGCCTCCTTGGGGTTCGAAGACTGTACCACTCCCGTTGGGATATTCTGCCGCCGGCCTCGCACATTCACGCAGCGATGAATTGGCTCGGGCGTAAATGCAGTGGGTGGGGAGTGCGCGGCGGAACCAAAATAGCGGACGCTAAATAAAGGATGACGGGCGGCCGCCGCAAGCGCGTCATGCGATTATTCGACGTCGGCCTCCGGGCTGGCGTTGGATCAAGGCTTGCATCGGTGGCACTTCTGATGGACCTTACCCGGAACGTGGCGACCCCCAACAGTGATCGGCGTCAGCTGGGCGAAGATGACCTCCGCGAGAGCGAGGAGCGATTCCGGCTCCTGGTTCAGAGCGTAAAGGACTATGCCATCTTCATGCTCGATCCCGACGGTTATGTGACCACGTGGAACGCCGGCGCCGAGCGGATCAAGGGTTATACCGCTGCCGAGATCATCGGCCAGCACTTTTCCGTGTTCTACCCCGAGTCAGACAAGCACAGCAAGCCGCCGCGCGAGCTTGCGATCGCCGTCGAGACCGGCGTGTACGAGGAGGAAGGGTGGCGCATCCGGAAGGATGGGTCGAGGTTCTGGGCAAGCGTCGTCATAACTGCCGTGCGCACGCCCAACGGACGGCTGACGGGTTTCGCCAAGGTCACTCGTGATCTCACCGAGCGCCGACTGGCACAGGCGAGGGAAGTCGAGGGGGCGCGCCGGATTGCCCGCGAGGAGGCTGCACGGGAGGACGCGGAGGTGCGTGCCGGCGAGATGCGGACCCTGGCGGAGCAGCTTCAGCTCCGGACTGAAGAGCTGGAGGAGCAGCGGCGCGCGGTCGTCGCGGCGAGCCGTGCGAAGAGCGAGTTCCTCGCCGCGATGTCGCACGAGCTGCGCACGCCGCTCAACGCTATTGGCGGATATGCGCAACTCCTGCAGATGGGTGTGAGCGGACCGGTCACCGCGGAACAGCAGGTGTATCTCGAGCGCATTCAACGAAGTCAGGCACACCTTCTCGGTGTCATCAACGACATTCTGAACTTCAGCCGTCTGGAGGCGGGTCAGGTCGAATTCCGCAGCGCCACGGTGTCGGTGTGCGACATGGTCGAGTCGGTCGTGACGATGATAACCCCTCAGGCCGACGCCAAGCAGCTTACGCTGGAGCTCGGGGTGCACGATACAGCGCCCCTGGCGGAGGGCGATCCGCTCAAGATCGAACAGATTCTTCTCAATCTGCTGTCGAACGCCGTGAAGTTCACGGAAGAGGGTGGGACGATTTCGTTCGCGTGCGGCTCGGAAGGAGATCAGGTGTGGGTGGAGGTGCGCGACACAGGGATCGGCATGCCGGAAGACGAGCTGGAGGTGATCTTTGCGCCGTTCAAGCAGGTGGGCCGCAGTCTAGCAAATCCCAAGGAAGGCACGGGACTGGGGCTCGCGATAAGTCGAGATCTTGCGCGCCGGATGAAGGGAGACCTGACCGTCGAGAGCGAGGAAGGGGTGGGATCGGTGTTCAGACTGACGCTGCCGCGGGGGCAGGTGTAACGGGCAGACTCGGGGGCCTGCCCTTGCAACTGCGGTCAGATACGGGTTCTGTGCGTCCTACGACGCGTTGTTCGCGCGGAAGTCGCCAGTACGGCGCAGCTGGATGACGTCGCGCGCCGTGTAGTCGCTGCCCGTTGCCTCGCGCTGAAAGTCTGGCACGAGCGCTACAAGCATCTCTCGGAGCTCCTCTTCCTCCGACGTGTCGGTCGCCGCCACCAGCCGATCGATACGACGCATGAGACCGTCGGGAATTCCGGCCTTCTTGGCGCGTAGCAGCTTGGGATGGTTCGTTGGAACCGCGTGCTCCTCGTGAAAGAACATCTCCTCGTAGAGCTTCTCGCCCGGCCTGATGCCAGTGAAGTGAACGTCGATGTCCTTGCCGGGCTCAAAGCCGCAGAGCCTGATGAGATCGGTAGCCAGGTCGACGATCCTGACCGGCTCGCCCATGTCCAGCACGAAGACCTCGCCGCCAAGCCCGAGCGTGCCAGCCTGCAGGACCAGCTGTACCGACTCCGGGATCGTCATGAAGTAGCGGCGCATCTCGGGGTGGGTGACCGTTACGGGCCCGCCAGCACGTATCTGACGGAAGAACGTCGGCACGACGCTCCCTCGGCTTCCCAGCACGTTTCCGAAGCGCACAGAGACGAAATTGCGCCCGTGCGCCACAGCTGCGTGCTGCACCACACGCTCCGCCAATCTTTTCGTTGCGCCCATGACACTTGTCGGGCGAACCGCCTTGTCGGTCGAGATGAGGACGAAGTGCTCGACCCCCGCGTCGATCGCGGCGTTCACGACGTTGGTGGTGCCGTGGATGTTGTTGGTGATCGCCTCGACGACATTCTCTTCCATGAGCGGCACGTGCTTGTGGGCGGCCGCGTGGAAGACTGCATATGGGCGACAGTCGTCGAAGATCGCGTGCATGCGCTGAGCGTCGCGGATGTCCGCGATCACGGGCACGACAGGCACGCCGGGGTGCGACGTGCGGAGCTCCGCCTGGATGTCGAAGATCGAGTTCTCGCCGTGGCCAAGTATGACCAGCATCGCGGGCTCGAGCTGAGCCAGCTGCCGGCAGAGCTCGCTGCCGATCGATCCGCCGGCGCCGGTGACCAGAACAGTGCGACCCTTGCCAAGGTTCCGGACAGCGGCGAGGTCGGTCTGAACCGGCTCCCGGCGGAGGAGGTCCTCGATCTGGACGTCGCGCAGGGAAGATGGCGATGCGCGACCAGACAGAACGTCCGAAAGCGGCGGGAGAGTGCGTGTCTTGAGACCCGCGTCGGAGGCCGCCTGGACTACGCGGCGGGTGAGGGAGCCTGGGGCAGAGGGAATAGCGATTACGAGGGCACCGGCATCGCGCTCGTGAGCGACCTTGCCAATGTCCGCTATCGTACCGAGGACCGGGATATCATTCAGGCGATGGTTCGCCTTGCGTTCATCGTCGTCGACGAAGGCGACGGGGTAGAGCCCCATCTTCGGGTTTGTCAGCAGCTCCTTGGCGATCATCTGGCCGGCGGCGCCGGCGCCGACGATGATAGCGCGCACATCGTCATTCCTGCGTCGCTGCTGGCCGTGCCAGGTACGGATGCGAAAGAAGAGGCGCGGCGTGATGATGAAGGCGCCGGTGAGGAGACTGTCGATCGCGAGGATCGGAAGGGGGACGCTGTGAGAGCCGAGCTTGAGAAACGGGATGACAAGCTCGCCGACGACGGCGGCGCAGAGGGTGGCGATAACGAGACCGCCGATGATGCGCTCGAGCTCGGCGACGCTGGCGTAGCTCCAGATACGGCGGTAGAGGCCGGTGGCGGCGAAGACCAGCAGCTTTACGGGTATTGCAAGAAGTGCGAAGACCAAGACCACCTTGTAGCTATCGAGCCCGACGCCGAGCGACCCCATGCAGAGCGCATAAGCCAGGGCCGCAGCCAGGACGAGCCCGACGGCGTCAATGCTGATCAGGTAGCGATTTCGGACTAAAGGGTAATGGCGCATCAGGTCTCGGGTCTGTTCAACGAGCGAATTCGACGGCGGTTCGGCCGACTCAGGCGAAAACTATCAGGTTCGGGCCGACAAAGACGTTAAGCCGAACCACTGCCATTCGATGTGACCTCTCCGTCGTCGGTTCGCGTCACAACCCACATGCCGAGGCGATGTTCGACGGCCAGGTACGCCGCGCATGTCGCCAGAACGGCCAACGACAGTGCGGTCAACGTAAGCATGGGTCGCACGAACACGACGATGGCGAGCGCTGTAAGCAACAGGTTGAGCAGGGTCACTCGAATCACGACTTGCGAGTGACTCAGGCCCGATTGAACCAGCCGCTGGTACGCGTGAAGTCTGTGCGCAGTGTGCCAGGAATCGCCGTGAGCGACCCGACGGATGAGCGTTACCGTAGCGTCGCCTGCGAAGGCTAAAAGGAGGATAAGCCAGACGTACCAAGGCACGCCGCCGGCCCGCTCCGATATCACTGCCAGCGTCCCGAAAAGGAATCCGAGAAAGCCGCTTCCGACATCTCCCATGAAGATGCGTGCTGGGGTCCAGTTCCATGCTAGAAACCCCGCGGCCGCGCCGGCGACAGTCGTGAGGAGAAGGGCCAACCCGTAGGATCCTGCCAGCATTAACAGTACGGCACCGGCGAGCCCCACGGCGACCGCTTCTGCGGATGCCAGGCCGTCGATTCCATCCATGAAATTGTAGAAGTTGGTTGCCCAGACAATCGCGATGACCGCTAGCACGCTTCCGAGGGGCCCCGCGTGGACGGCGTGCTCGCCCCATGTGAGGCTCGGTATCCCGCCAATCCAAGCGACGGTCCATACAGCGGCCACAGAGTGTACAAAGGCGCGAGCGCCAGCTCCAATGCTGTGGCGGTCGTCCAGCCAGCCTACTGTCGCGATCATGAAACCGCCGCCAACAACGGCTGTAGTTATCGGTCCGGCCAGAACTCCGGTGACGCCGAGGAGCAATGTGAAAACAAGTACCACGACGGCGATTGCGGCTCCTCCGCCGCGCGGAGTCGGAGTGTTGTGCAAGCTGCGTTCGTTCGGAATGTCGAGTATCGACTTCCTCACCGCATGAGCAAGGATGTAACGTGTTGCAATCCAGGTTGCGCACATCGCAGCTGTTCCGATTGCGACATCTCCGACAATAGCAATGGTACCAATGGCGGATCTCATTGCGAACGAAACCATCGGGCAGTTTCGGCCAGGCCACTCTCACGCGTGAACGGCGGGGTATAGGCGAACGCGTTCCCGAATTCCTGTTCGTCAACTTCCAGGGATCCCCCGAGGCGGTTGATGATCGCGCCGAGGCGAGTAGATCCCGGTGATGCATATTGGTGCCGGCTTACAAATCGACGGAGCAGCTCAGTTGGCAGGCGCAGAGTATGGCCTTGCGTCCCGAGCGCATCGCCGATATCACGCACCAGGGAGGCCGTCGAAGTCGCAGGCCCATCGGCGAGGAAGAACGGACCACCCTGCAGCAAACGGCCTGATGCCGACGCCACTTCGAGGACGCGAGTTATCGCTGCCGTTGCGTTGCCCACAAACAGGATGCTTCGAGAATTATTCGTTCCCACCGGGATGGGCCATCCGTGGTCAATGAGATCGAAAAGCCTTAGCATGTTCCCACGCATGCCGGGGCCATAGACAAGGGGGAACCGCAAAATGCACGTCGATACGGCGCCGCTGTGCTCTCGCACGAGGGATTCAGCTTCGAGCTTGCTGATGCCGTAAGGATCCACCGGGCGGGGAATGGTAGCACCGTTCCACGCGCCGTCGGACATCTCGCCAACCGCCTTTACCGAGCTCGCGAGTACGAAGTATAAGACACCTGACAGACTGGCGGCGTCCAATACCTCACGCGTACCGTCAACATTCACACGACGGTATTCGGCGAGGGGATTGCCAGCGCGATCCTTCATCACGTGCGCGCGCCCAGCGAGATGAACGACAGCTTCCACACCTTTCGTCGCAGCAGCGGCGATTGCGCGATCGGTGATGTCGCCGGTAATGATCTCCGTCGCATCAACGCCAGCGCTGTCTGATTTGTGTACGAGGGCGCGGACAACGTGGCCTGCACCGCTCAAATCCTGGCAGAGGCGGCGCCCAACAAAACCAGCTGCCCCCGTAACGAGAACCTTCACAATCCTGCACCGCTGTTGATTCCAAACGCACGATCTATCGCGTTTGCAACGGTGTTGACCAGTGCGGCCGGGTGGAAGCGCGTATTCATGATCAAGCGCCCTCGAGCACCCATCTCATCGAGATCGTCGTAGCGGCTCGCCGCAATCCTACTAAGTATGGTCACGGCCCAATCGACGTCTCCATGCTGTACGTTCCACCCGTTGCCGCACTCGTCGATAATCGCGGAGACGTGGGACGGTGAAGGGCCGAAGTACAGGATCGGTCGTGCAACAGCCATCGCGCCATACACCTTGCACGGATGTATGACGCCTGCCATCTGAGCGCCGAGCGACACGACGTGCACGTCGGCGGCGCTCAGAGATGCGGCAAGGTCTGACTTAGGTTGGTACGGCAAGGACAGGCTATTACGCAGATCGCCGCGGCTTATGAGCTCTTCGATCTCGTGTTTTGCGTTGCCGCCTCCAACGAACACGAATTTGAGATGCGAAACATCCCGCAGCGCCTCGGCGGCCGCCAGAAGCGTCGTCAGCGGATTGGATTGCGTATGGTTACCACTGTACATGACTACGATGCAGTCGGTCAACCCGTATCGCGCACGGAATGCATTTTCCGCGCGCGGGATGGCGCGGAGTTGTTCATCGGGGGACCACGGAGGAATTACGACCAACCTGTCGGCCTCGGCACCATGGGCTGCGAGTCGAGCGGCCATAAGCTGGTCAAGCGCCACCACAACAGCCGCGCGCTGAAGTGTAAATCGATTCACTGCCCGCATCATGCGTGTAAGCAGGCTGCTCGGCCTTAGCTTGCCGAGCGCGACTAACTGGTCCGGGTTGAGGTCCATTGCCCAAAAAGCGGTCGGCACTCCTCGCAGCTTGGCAATGACAGTTGCGATCGCACCGATGAAGGGCGGGGACGTGCTGTAAACGATTCCCTCGAGATTCTGCATACGCGCGACGGCCACGGTTGACTGCGCCATGAACGACGCAATAGCCATCGCGCGATGGAATAGCGTCGCCTTGCCGAAGGATGTCTGGGCCAGTCGATGTATCTGGACCCCATCAGGTGTCGTCTCGTTGCGCGCGAACCGAATGCTGGCGTCGTCGTAACCCCTGTCGGAGGTTATCACCACGACTCGGTGCCCTGTCTTCGCGAGTACGCCTGCAAGGTCAGCCATATGCTGGCCGACAGCGGCGGGGTCCGGCGGAAAGGCGTGGGTGAGCAGCACGATCGTCATCTGACACACGTCTGCCAGCTATCGGCGTTCATCGGACCCATCGCCAGCGATTGCGTGAATGCGGTCGAGGATGGCAACTGGAAAGCAAAATCGCTTCAGTGTGCCGCGATCCAGCATTCCATTGAGCTGAACGACGCGACGGGCCCAGCGGTCGGTTCGAAAGACTTCCAGGAAATTTGGATTATAATAGATGACACGAATCTGGCCCCGGCTGGGCAATGCCGCGATGCGACTCTCGAATTCGACGACCTTCTCCTCCGTGAACGGATTGTATAAATAGAAGAACGTGCCATCAGCGGGAATGTTAACGATCGCATCGCCGGCGATAATTTCTACGTTCGGAAAGCGGCGGAATTGACGGGCCGTGCGTGCGGCGATGTCGGGATCTATCTCGAGCCCTACAATTCGGCGGCCGTAGTTCCTGTGTAGCCAGTATATGACCACGCGGCCCTTGCCGCAGCCAACGTCGACTAGAACATCGTCCGTGCGCGGCTTTGCCACTGCGAAGATCAAGTTGAGAATCGCGTAGCTGGTATGATGGACAGCCTGGGCACCCAACCGACTGAACCGGGACGGCAGGTCTCCACCGAGCAACCGCCGCGCGTACCTGACATCGAGGGCGACCGTGTAGGCTGCGGTGGCAGGGTGCACTCGAATTCGGTCCAGATAATAGCCTGCAAGGTAGCGGAAATTACCTGACCTAACCAGACTTACGAAGTTGCGTATACGTAGACGTAGTTGCATGCTCGCACAGAGACGATGGGCCGCTCGTCGGTATGCAGGCCGAACTCGCGGCGCTAACTTTGATCGGTGAAACGACGACCCAAGACCCGCTCTTCCGACGACCGCCAGACGGTCCGCGTTGGCGCCGCCAGCCTTTTGATACCTGCAGAATTCGACGGGCGCTTGGTGAGCGCTTCTGACTGCCCAGCCAACTGTTCTGAATTCGTTGCGCGTAGTCCGGAGAGCACAATATACCATTCGCCCCCTTATATCGGCTTCGCGCGGCGCGAAAATGGCGCTGCCGACATGCTCGTGGTTCGCTCCCAGGGAACCCCCGTCTTCGGCATCCCCATTCATCCAGATTCACGCGGAGGATGGATATCGACTGGATATAGTGGTGCGCTGTTTCCGGACAGCACTCGTGAGTCAGTCTTACGGGCTTCGGTAACCGCATTCCAGCAGTTGCTCAACGTGAATCGTATGCTTGGATTTCGAATAGAGCAGAGCGTGCAAGCATCGGCATATGCGACACCAGGGCGGACAACGCTTCTCGCCCAACTGCTTTGGGACGACCGAAATCAGCAACGCCCTGCATACGCACGTATCCTGCCGGTTTGTACAGACCTCGTGAATCCGGGGGTGGGCGTGCCGGTGGTGGATGGCGCCTCACTCGACAACAAGCTGTTGGCGCAGTACGACGGTGACATCCGCAATCAAATACGTCAGGCGCTGCGCCGCGGACTGAGCGTGCGGGCATGGATTCTGGACAATAGCGCGACGGACGCCGAGACCGTGGATGCATATCGCCGCTACATGCCGGTGCAGGTGGAGTCTTACGCCAGGACGGGGATGACGGCCCACACCCTCGATTACTGGGTCGGTCTGAGCCAGGCGGTGCAGCGCGGCGGCGGCACCGACGTTGTGGTGCTTGTCACCGATGAATCCGGCCGGGACGTCGCTGGCGTGACATGCCATGCGTTCCGTGGTCGAGCGATTTACTGGAGCGGCGCCAGCACTGCCTCGGGCAAGTCAGCGCGAGCAAACCCTCTTGCGCTGCATACAGCGATAACCGTCTGCGCGTCAATCGGTGTTACCACATTTGAACTGGGGCGGTTCGATTCGAGCGAGCGATCCGAAAAGGAGCGCGCGATCACGCACTATAAAGCGCAGTTTCGCGGACAACTTCTGCCGGTGCTCAATTTCGTGCGTCCGCCGCAGACAGCGCGCGCTGAGTGGGGTGCCCTTGCGCGAAGCATCCGTTCCGGCCTGGGGCGCATTGGAGCGGCTTCGCGACCGTAGTGGCGAGCCCCCATTGGTAACGCGATTCCGTGATATATTGGACTCCTAATGAAAACGGCACTAATCACTGGCGTTACCGGGCAGGACGGCGCGTATCTCGCCAGACTCCTGCTTGCGAAGGGATACACCGTCCACGGCGTCAAGCGGCGCTCGTCGCTGTTCAATACTCAACGAGTCGACGGTATTTACGCCGACCCCCACGACGTCCGCTCCAGGTTTCACCTTCACTATGGCGATCTTACCGACGCGACCAATCTGATTCGCATCGTTCAGGAGACACAGCCGGACGAGATCTACAACCTCGCCGCGCAGAGTCATGTGCAGGTATCATTCGACACGCCCGAGTACACGGCGAATTCGGACGCAGTGGGTACGTTACGCCTGCTGGAAGCAATACGGATCTTGGGGATGGTGAATCGTGTTCGATTTTACCAAGCTTCTACATCGGAACTGTATGGTAAGGTTCAAGCAATCCCGCAGGACGAAAATACCCCGTTCTATCCGCGTTCCCCCTACGGCGTGGCAAAACTCTACGCATATTGGATTACGGTGAACTACCGTGAGGCATACGGCATCCATGCGTCCAATGGGATTCTCTTCAACCACGAGTCGCCGGTTCGCGGCGAGACATTCGTTACGCGCAAGATTACGATGGCTGCCGCTCGGATATACGAGGGGTTGCAGGACAGACTCTATCTAGGCAACCTCAGCGCGCAGCGCGACTGGGGTTTCGCCGGTGATTACGTCGAAGGCATGTGGCGCATCGTACAAAATGAGGCCGCCGACGATTATGTACTTGCTACGGGCGAAACTCATACGGTTCGGGAGTTCTGTGAATGTGCGTTTCGGCGTTTGGGAATTTCCTTGGAATTTAGAGGATCGGGCGAAAACGAAGTGGGGGTGGACGCGTCGACCGGAAGAGAAATAATCGCGGTTGACCGACGCTATTTTCGCCCGACCGAAGTGGACCTGTTAATCGGGGACGCGACGAAGGCCGAGCGCAGGCTGGATTGGAAGCCGAAAGTCGGATTTCGTCAGCTCGTTGAAATGATGGTGGACGCTGATCACGCTGCGTTGAAGGCGGGCACGCCGTTCACACTGGATCCGTCTCTTGAAGTGCTAGCAAGCATTGTGGCGTAGAAATGCCTAGCCAGCGGATCTTCGTTGCTGGGCACAGGGGACTGGTCGGCTCGGCAATCGTTCGGGCATTGGGCAGAGCCGGTGCCGGTGACCTCATCTTACGTCGACGAGATCAGCTGGATCTGCGTGATCAGCGCCGCGTTCACGAGTTTTTCGCAAGCGAGAAGCCCGACTGCGTTTTTTTGGCCGCCGCCAAGGTCGGCGGGATTCTCGCCAACGATACGTTCAGGTGGGACTTCCTTTACGAGAACCTCCTGATCGAGGCCAATGTCCTCGGCGCAGCGCTCGAGCATGGTGTCGAGCGCGTCGTGTTCCTCGGCAGTTCCTGCATCTACCCCAAGCTGGCAGCGCAGCCGATTCGTGAGTCGGAATTGCTGACTGGCTCTCTCGAGCCGACAAACGAGCCCTACGCGATTGCGAAAATTGCCGGCGTGGAGCTCGTGGACGCCGCAAATCGTCAACATGGCCGACGATGGGTATCGCTGATGCCCACCAACCTGTACGGGCCAGGCGACAATTTCGACCTCCAGAGCAGCCACGTGTTGCCGGCCATGATTCGGAAGTTTCACGAGGCCAAGATGCTTGCGGCGGAGGGGAACATTACCACGGTGAGGCTGTGGGGTAGCGGCAACGCCATGCGGGAGTTCCTGCACGTAGACGACCTGGCTTCGGCCGCGTTGCATATGTTGTCCAGCGATGCGACTGGCCTGTTCAACGTCGGGTCGGGGTCCGATCTGACGATTCGAAAGCTTGCTGAGTTGGTGGCGTCTGTGATTGGATACCATGGCCCCGTAAGCTGGGATGTCGACAAGCCTGACGGAACGCCTCGGAAACTGCTCGATTCCTCCAGGATCCGTGCCACCGGCTGGGCGCCGACGATTGATCTTCGATCGGGAATCGCAGACACCTACCAGTGGTATCTCGCGGCCGCTCAGCGTAGCTAGGCCGCCTTTCAGGGGACGGCCCATGCAGGGCCGCCAAGTTGATAAGTTTAGCCAGGAAGATTGAGACCCAACCGGCCAGTTCACAACCCGGCCCGGGAAACACCGTAACGAATGGGTGGAAATGCTGAATAACAAGGTGATTTTGATCACGGGCGGGACTGGCTCGTTCGGCCAGAGATTCGTCCAAACAGTGCTCGATCGATACAAGCCCACCCGGTTGATCGTGTTCAGCCGCGATGAGCTGAAACAGTTCCAGATGCGCGAGCGTTTCTCGGAAGCGAAATACCCCTGTCTCCGGTATTTCATCGGGGATGTGAGAGATCGAGATCGCCTTTATCGAGCGTTCGATGGAGTCGACGTAGTGGTACATGCGGCAGCACTCAAGCAGGTGCCGGCGTGTGAGTACAATCCAATCGAAGCGATTCGCACGAACGTCATGGGTGCCGCCAACGTCGTTGACGCCGCGATTGATCGGGGTGTGAGCAAAGTTGTGGCGCTCAGTACGGACAAGGCCGCAGGACCGGTAAACCTCTATGGGGCAACGAAGCTTTGTTCGGACAAGCTGTTTACGGCGGCAAATAGCTACGCGGGCGCGCATGCAACCCGGTTCTCTGTGGTTAGATACGGAAACGTTGTTGGAAGCCGCGGGAGCGTGATTCCGTTCTTTCTCCGCGCTCGCGACACGGGCAAGCTTCAGATCACGGATCCAAGAATGACACGGTTCTGGATCACGCTGGAGCAAGGTGTTGAGTTCGTGCTCGCCAGTCTGAAGCGGATGCACGGCGGCGAGGTATTCGTTCCAAAGATTCCGAGCATGAACATCATGGACGTCGCCCGTGCTATCGCACCCGAATGCGAGACTAGTGTCATTGGTATCCGGCCCGGCGAGAAACTGCATGAATTGATGGTAGGCGAAGATGACAGCCGGAATACGGTCGAGTATGACGACTATTTCGCTATTCTCCCATCCTTCCATCAATGGACTGCAGACGATTGCGCTGCCAACGGCGGACGACTCTGTTCCGAAGGCTTTCGTTACAGCAGCGACCGAAATGATCGTTGGCTCTCCGCGGAGGAGTTGAGGGCCATGGTGGGCTTGGCCGAACCGGCCGGGGTCGCGTAGCGTGGCGACGCAGCCGCCTGGCAACGTACCAATCCCCTACGGACACCAGTGCATTGGGGATGACGATATCGAAGCGGTGGTGAAAGTGCTGCGCGGCGACTGGCTGACGCAGGGGCCTTCAGTCACCGACTTCGAGGGAGCGCTCTCGCGCACACTTGGTGCTTCCCATGCGCTTGCAATGAACTCAGGAACGGCCGTGCTGCACGCTGGAATGGCAGCGCTTGGTATCACTGAAGGTGACGTTGTCGTGGTTCCTCCGATCACCTTTGTGGCGAGCGCGAATGCTGCACTCTACTGCGGTGCGGATGTGGCATTCGTCGATGTCGAGGCTGACACCGGGCTCATTTCCGTAAAGGCCCTTGGGGAGTTTTTACGGTCCGATCCGCGTCGTGCGAAGGTTCGCGCAGTAGTCGCCGTGCACTATGCTGGAATGCCGTGCGATATCGGCGAGCTTGCGGCGCTTTGCGCGCAAAACGGGATCGCGTTGATCGAGGATGCGTGTCACGCTCCGGGCGCAACGTGGACCGACTCAAGCGGAACTCTTCACACGATCGGGGACGGCTCGCTCTCCGCGTTCACGGCCCTCAGCTTTCATCCCGTGAAGCACGTGACAACCGCTGAAGGTGGTGCACTTCTCACCAATGACGCAGCGCTTGCGGAGCGAGCGGCCATGTTCCGCTCGCACGGCGTTACTCGGCGCGACGACCTGCTCCAAGCGCACGACGGGCCTTGGTACTACGAGCAGCATACGCTTGGCTTCAACTATCGGATGCCGGACGTGTTAGCTGCTCTCGGCACGAGCCAGCTTGCAAAGCATCGTGGGTGGCTGGAGCGTCGTCGTGAGGTTGCCCGTGTTTATCGAGAGCAGCTTGCCGGCATCTCGACATTGGAATTGCAGGCCGAGCGCCCCGGGCGCAACCATGCGTACCATCTCTTTCCAGTGCTGGTTCAGAATCGTGCAGCGGTCTTCGATGAGCTGGTACGGCGCGGCATCCGACCCCAGGTGCACTATATCCCCGTCCATCGGCAGCCGTACTACAGATCTCGATATGGTGACATATCGATGCCGTCCGCGGAATCATGGTACGCCCGGGAACTGAGCATCCCGATGTTCCAGGGGATTACGGACGATCAGGTCGCGTACGTGTGCGATACCGTCAGGGCGGTGGTGTGTGGATGAGTCGCGGCGCGAGTCTGTTTTCGGCTGACGCCGCCGGTAAATCATGCGAGTGCTGATGCGCGCGGATTCGTCGGCGGATATCGGCGCGGGCCATATCAGTCGTTGCGGTGCACTCGCAGAAGCGCTGTTTGCGCGCGGAGTTCGCGCCACGCTCCTGACACGGGACCTCCCCGGCTCCGTGGCGGAGTCAACCGACGCGATGGAGGTGCTTTCATTGCCGCCGAAGCTGGGCGGCGATCGGCTATGTGATCGCCGTGCCGCGGAGATCGCGCGCAGGTGGCTCGAAGTAGACTCGGAATCGTCCTGGCTCGTTGTTGACCATTACGACCTGGACGCAACGTGGGAACGTGCCGCTCGCGGCGACCGAACAAGAGTATTCGCGATTGACGACCTTGCGGACCGTCCGCACGCATGCGATTTGCTGCTTGATCAGAATCTCTCCGACGACGGCGCCCGGCGGTATGCCTCACGCGTGCGAGCCGACTGTCGTCTGCTCTTCGGTCCGCGATTCGCGCTGTTGCGTCCGGCGTTCGCCGAGGCTCACGCAACCGCGCGCGTACGCCAGCGGGTGAGACGAGTACTGTTTTTTTTCGGTGGTGGCGATGCCTTTGACCTGACAACCGAGGCGATCAAAGCGATCGGACTGCTTGGACCGACGGATGCCCAGTTTGACGTTGTCGTCGGCGGTGGCAACTCGAGAGCCGGCGCCATCCGCACCCTTGTCTCTGGAATGCCTTCGGTAACATTTCACTTTCGGACAGACAGAATGGCTGAGCTGATGGCTGCCGCGGATATCAGCGTAGGCGCTGGAGGGACGGCGACCTGGGAGCGCTGCTGCGTAGGCTTGCCAGCCCTTGTGATCGTGACAGCGGAAAATCAGCGGCGGGTTGTAAAGGAAGCGTCCGAACATGGCGCATGTCGGGATCTTGGATACGCCAGAGATGTAACATCCTCCACGATTGCGGCGGCGCTTGGCGATGCATTGTCCGGGCGTTTTGACCTCAGCGGAATGTCGCGCGCAGCGTTGAGCATTGTCGATGGCAAGGGCGCGGCACGTGTCGCCGAAATCATGCTCTCCGCATGACGGTAACACCAAGCGTCATCACGCCGTCGTTGAGGCTGGCGACAGCAGGAGACCTCCTCTTGTATTTTGAATGGGCGAACGACCCTGACGTGCGCAAGATGTCGTTCGATGGTAATTCAATCCCGATTGATGCGCACCGCATCTGGTTCGCGAGGAAATTGAAATCTCCAGACGTTCTCATGCTTGTTCTCGAGGCTCCCACTCCCGTCGGCCAGATTCGCTTCGACGTTGCGAACGACGTTGCTCTGATCGGGTTCTCGCTTGCACGGAGCGCGCGCGGGCGAGGGCTTGGTTCGTATCTTCTGCGTCAGGGATGTCTGCATCTTCACGCGCGATTCCCCGATGTGCGAACTGCTCGCGGTCTGGTAAAGGCGGCTAATATCGCATCGCGTCGTGCATTCGAAGCTGCAGGATTCTACGTCGCGGCGGAAACGCGAGAATCGAGTATCCCGGCGCTCACGTACGATATCGATGTCGCCCGTCTTACCGCCTCTACCGCCTGTACCGCCTCTCCTGCGGCCAGCTGAAATTCGATTATGTCACTGCCATTCATAACAATTGGGGAGCGGCGCATAGGCGCTGACTTTCCTGCGTACATTGTTGCCGAGCTGTCCGGCAACCACAACGGCGACCTTGGGCGGGCGGTTGAAACTGTCCATGCCGCTGCCGATGCAGGCGCTGATGCGTTGAAGCTCCAGACGTACACCGCGGACACAATTACAATCAAGTGCGACCGACCGGATTTCATCGTGGGGGGTACTGGACCATGGGCTGGCATGTCCCTCCACCAGCTATATGACGTCGCTCATACCCCTTGGGATTGGCATGAGCGACTCTTCGATGTCGCAGTGTCGCGTGGCTTGCAGATATTTTCCACGCCGTTCGACGCAACGGCTGTCGACTTTCTCTCCCAGCTTGGCGCTCCGGCATTCAAGATCGCATCGTTCGAGATAGTTGACGACGCGCTGCTTGCGGCCGTGGCCGCAACCGGAAAGCCGATCATTTTATCTACGGGGATGGCGAGCCTTGAAGAGGTGGCACACGCGATCAGCGTGCTACGAACCGCGGGTGCCGTAGAGACGCTCGTGCTTCGTTGCACCAGCAGCTATCCTGCGCCGGACGACTCGATGCATCTCTCCACGCTTGCTCGCCTGGCGGAGATCACTGAAGGTCCGGTTGGCCTGTCCGACCATAGTCTCGGTTCGACGGCCGCAGTTGTCGCCGTGACATTGGGGGCATGTTTCATAGAAAAACACTTCACGCTCTCGCGCGCTGACGGCGGCGTGGACAGTCATTTTTCGCTCGAGCCAAGCGAATTCAGGAAGATGGTTGATGACGTCCGGAAAGCAGAGGCGATGATCGGGCGACCAACATTCGGGCCCGGCGTCGCGGAGGAGGGAAGCGCGGTATTCCGCAGGTCGCTGTACGTGGTAGAAGACATAGCAGCGGGCATGCCATTGACTCCGCTAAATGTGCGGTCAATTCGTCCTGGCTTCGGGATGTCGCCACGGTACCTCGATGCTGTACTGGGACGGCGTGTCGTGCGCGACGTCGTGCGTGGCACACCTCTGTCCTGGGACACCATTTCGGACGCGAGCTGAGTGGTGGCTCCTGAGTTAAAGCTTGATCGCATCGTACTCGGTACGGTGCAGATCGGACTTCCCTATGGCAAGAGGCGAGGTGCGGGCCTGATGTCGGAAGACGCTGCCGAGGAAATCCTCGACGCAGCGTGGGACCTGGGGATCAGGAATTTCGACACTGCGGAAGCCTACGGCGTATCGGCCGCTCGTTTGTCGCACTGGCTTGGCAAATCTGGTCGCCTGCAGTTTGCTCATGTAATCACGAAAATCGCGGCGACGTTACCCACTGAGAGGATCATCTCGGCGGCGTCGGATGCGATCGCGAGGTTCGACGGTGCACGGAAGATAACACTTCTGTCGCATGGTCCTATGAGCGCGCGCAACTGGAGTGCCATGCACGCGACGGCGCTTATGGAGCATGCTCTCGCAGGCCAGAGTGTGTACGAACGCCAGGAAGTGGTGGATGCCTGGTCACTGGATGGCGTCAGTGTGGTGCAGGCGCCAGCCAACGTTTTTGATTCTCGCGCTATGCTCGCACACTCGGACGACTCGCGGGAGATGCACTACCGTTCCGTTTTTTTACAGGGCTTGCTGCTCGACGCGCCATCTGTCGCGGACGCTCGCGTCGCGGGTAGCGGCAGACTGGCTGAAGCGGTGGGCCAAGCCGCCGCCGCGATCGGAACGCCTGCGGCTGTGCTGCTCGCAGCGGCAGTGCTCCGCGCTTCCCGGCCAGTCGACAAGATTATCCTGGGCGCCGACAAGCCAGAAGACTTGATGCCGATCCCAGCAGCTCTGGAAGCGCCGGAGGGTAGCATCGACGAATTTCTGGACCACATCGCACGTGTGCCGGCACCCGCTGAGACGGTGTTGGACCCTCGTACCTGGGATCCGAAGCAATGACGCGCGTCGTTGCCCTTATCCAGGCGCGCACAAGCTCATCCAGGCTGCCAGGCAAGGTGCTGCTGCCGATCGGTGATCGACCCATGATCGCGCGTGTGGTTGATCAGGTCTCCGCTGCACGAAGGGTGGATCGATGCGTCGTCGTAACGTCGGTGGACGTGTCGGATGATCCGCTCGCCGCGTGGCTGTCAGAGAACGGGATTGCGTTCTTCCGGGGAAGCCTCGACGACGTGCTCTCACGTTTCGTCGAAGCGGCCAGGGAAAACGACGCGGACGTCGTTGTAAGGCTGACAGGGGACTGTCCGCTCCACAGCGGCGACACGATCGACGAGGTTGTCGAGGCATTTCAGGCAGGTGACTTCGATTACGCCTGCAACGTCGACCCGTATTCCCGTCCAGACGGGCAGGACGTAGAAGTGATGACGAGAGCGGTGCTCGAGACTGCGCTACAGCGCGGGACGTCAGGTCCCGATCGCGAGCACGTCACACCGTACGTGCGGCGAGCGCCGGAAGTCAGGCGTTTATATTTCCAGCACCTGTCCGGTCCGCCAGGTGCACACTTGCGCTGGACGGTGGATAATCCCGCCGACCTGGAATATGTTCGAACCATCTGGTCAGAGCTCGACCGACTCGGGCCAGGTCCACATACTTATGAGGCAATCATGGGCGTAGTCGCAGAGCTTGCGCCGACAGCCGCTACCGCAATCGCTAACGAAGGGTATTACAAGTCTCTTTTTGACGCAGCGACGGGTGACAAGGCCAAACCTCGCCCTCTAGCGAAAAGCGAGGCCTGGCTCACACGTAGCTCGCGGGTTATACCTGGCGGTGCGCAGACTTACTCCAAGAGCTGGCGTCAGCACATTCGTGGTGTTTCGCCCGTTTTTCTTGACCATGGGGCCGGTGCTCACGTATGGGACGTCGACGACAACGAATACATTGACCTCATTCAGGGCTTGCTGCCAAACATCCTCGGGTATGCCCACCCCGACGTAGATCGCGCCGCCTATGAGCAGGCGTCCAAGGGGCATAGCTTTTCGCTCGCCCATCCGCTCGAGGTTGAACTCGCGGAGCGCCTTACGCGCATCATCCCGTGCGCCGAGATGGTGAAGTATGGCAAGAACGGGTCGGATGCCACGGCAGGAGCGGTGCGTGCTGCACGCGCATTTACCAAGCGCGAGCGAGTCGCCGTTTGCGGCTACCATGGCTGGCAGGACTGGTACATTGGAAGCACGTCCCGCACCGCGGGCGTTCCGGCAGCGGTTCGCGAGCTGACGCACACATTCCCGTATAACAACCTTGACGCGCTGGATCAGCTTTTGTCCGCGCACAAAGGCGAGTTCGCCGCAGTCGTGATGGAGCCGTTCAACTTCTTCTGGCCGGCTGATGGTTATCTCAAGGGCGTCCTCGATATAACGCATCGCCACGGTGCGTTACTGGTATTCGACGAGATCTGCACCGGCTTCCATCTTGGGCTCGGCGGTGCGCAGCAGATGTTCGGCGTAACGCCGGATCTCGCCACGTTCGGCAAGGCGATGGGTAACGGCTATCCTATCAGCTGCATTGTCGGCCGTGCTGATGTGATGCGCACGTTCGATGATGTATTCGTGAGCTTCACATTTGCAGGTGATACGTCAGCGATGGCAGCATCGATGACTGTGCTCGACATCCTTGAGAACACCGATGCGTATCTGCGTATGGAGGCCGCCGGAAAGCGACTCTCTGATGGCGCGCGATCACTTGCAGCGCAAGCCGGTCTTGGTGACAGGTTTCAGATGCTGGGGCATCACAACTGGTCGCTGATGCGCTTCCTGAGCGCTGAAGGGACCGACGATCCGGTACTGAAGACGGCATGGACGCAGGAAGTAACACGCCGCGGAGTGTTGGTGTTGGCGACGCACAATATTTGCGCTGCGCTCGACAACGCGGCAGTCGAAGCTGTACTGGGTGCGTATGCCGAGGGATTCAAGCGCGTTGGGGCCTTGATCGCCAAGGGTGCCGATCTCACCGCGGAGCTGGACGGGCCGATTCCGACGCCGGCGTTCCGCGCTCGGGGCTGATTATCACGAGAATACCTCCGACGGCGACTCGATGATCGGGCAGTTCATATTTCCGACCTGCGAGGTTGCGGGGTTGCGAGTCGCCGCGTATCTCCGCAACACACCGCGTGCTGCGGGAAGTCAATCCGGCGATATCGGGGTCGAGCTGCAGGTGTTCCAGCGCGGCGAGTTGGTCGCGCACGAGCCCGAGTTCGGCACGATACCGTTCGGGGGGGTGTTGGAGGTGTCGGAGAGAACCTGCGCGGCGCTGGCTCCCGTTGGCGCTGATCGGCTCGTCGTCGCGCGTTGTCGTACAGCGGATGGATCGGATTCCTACTTTGCGCAGGAACACCATCTCTCATATGAGAATCATCGTACGGGCGTGTTCGATTCACTGCTGTATGATCAGCTGCCGCTAGTCAAGCCGGGCCGCCGCGCGTCACCAATCATTTTGCTGGCTCCGAAGGCCTGGATCAGTGCGGATGTAAACTCGTTCGTTGCGTTCGCCAACGTTGGCGCATCCGCGGCAGCTGAACCGCAAGCAGTGCCATTGGTTGTTTCGGTCCTGTCTGCGGACGGCGAGGTCTTATCCACGGATACGTATGACGAGCCGCAGAATAGTGCGCTGCTCTTCGACGTTCGTGGCGCGCTGCGAGGGAAGCTCGGGAATTCTGACGCTCCCCAACTCGTCAACGTCGTGGCACGCGGCGGCGCTAGCATGTACGCAATTATGACGTTCGTCGTAAATCAAGTCACCGGAAATTTCGCGCTCGAGCATTCACTTTCTCCACACTACTACGTGACCGAAGGACTTGCCCGGGTTCGAACAGAAGCGCTTTCCACGCTGCATACTGCTGGAGCACGATAGTGTCGCTTCCATCGTTGTCGACGGCACCCGGCACGTTTGTCCGTCGCGTAATGGGGTCCCGGAAAATTCTCCGCTGGCTGCCGCGGAACCTGAAGCTAGGCGATCCCGTTCTGCAATTCTTCCTCAACGGTTTCGGAAAGACGACACGGTACACTTTTGTGAATTTCCCGTCTTTGTATGCTCCGGGGACTGCGCACTCCTGCATTTATGACCTCGTCCTGCACGACGCTCTCGGATCGATCGCCGGACGCGCCACGATCGAGGTCCCCGTGGCGGGAACGGCGGATGTGGTATTGAGTGACGTTATGCGTACTCCATTACCAGAGCTAGGAATTCTCTCGGCTCGAATCCGCTCCCCCAGACATTTTGATTACAGCGATCGGCATCTGGGAACGGTACGATCCTTCTTTTACGCGGCGTATCATGATCAGGCAATGCGCTCGATTTCCGTAATCCATCCGCAAACAGCGAAATACAGCTCGCTTCCGGATCGACCCACTTGGCGGTCGAACATGCTCCTGTGGCCGTCACGCGTGAATTCTTTCGAACTGCTGCTGATGAATCCAACGACCGTGGACGCCGTCACGGATCTACGGCTCGTTGCTGGGAACGGGGAAATAGTGGCGTCGAGCGCTGCGACGATTCCGCCTTTCGGTTCCCGTCGAGTGGTCTGGGAATCGGCGCCGCTACGACAGTATCCCTACGTCAGCGTGTCGGCCGATATGCTCGCCGCCCCCAACGCCAAGCCACTTGTCTTTCTCAACTTTGACAACGGTGCATTCAGCGCAGCCCATAGCTAGTATTGGCGGGTTAGTCCGCTGACGCTCTAGCGCCGTGCTGTTCAACTCATTCGAGTTCCTGCTTCTTTTCCTTCCGGTGGTGCTGGGCGTTGCCCTGCTACTCCGCGGGAATGTGTTGCTATTCTGGATTGCGCTGGCGAGCTGCGTGTTTTACGCGTTCGCCGGGCATTCATGGTTCCTAATACCGATGGGAATCTCGACGACCCTCGATTTCTGGGTCGGCGGTCGTATCGGCGCGTCGTCCAATCCGCGCGTTCGCCGAGCCTATCTGATTCTGTCCCTTACGGCGAATCTGGGGCTGCTCGCATACTTCAAGTATTCCGGGCTGATTGCGCGAACCATCGAATCGGCGCTCAATGTCGTTTCACCGCACGCTGGTAACGCTGCATGGGTGGACCTGTTCAGGGTCGTGCTTCCCGCAGGAATATCGTTCTACACGTTTCAGACGATATCGTACGTCATTGACATCTACCGAGGTGAGAGCCCGCCCGAAAGAAATTTCCTCAAATACCTGTCCTTCGTCGCCTTCTTCCCCCATCTCGTCGCGGGTCCGCTGACGCGTCACCACCAGTTGATTCCTCAATTGAGTCGTATCGCCGAGCGTGGAATTTCACCGCGTTGGCGAGCGGCGTTGATACTCTTTGCAGTGGGTCTGGCGAAAAAGGTGCTGATTGCTGATCGAGTCGGCAATGCAATCGATCCTGTAATCGCTACGATTGGAACGCAAGGGTTCGTCGCGTCATGGCTGGTCCTGCTGGGTTATTCGGTACAGATATACTTCGATTTTAGTGGCTACTCTGATATGGCGATTGGTCTGGGGCGGCTCTTCGCGATCGAACTCCCTCAAAACTTCAATAGCCCGTACCAGGCGACTAGCCCCAGCGATTTCTGGGCGCGATGGCACATAACGTTGAGTCGGTGGCTGCGCGACTACCTCTACATCCCGTTAGGCGGTAATCGTAAAGGAGACATGAGAACGAAGGTAAATCTCATGATCACGATGGTGCTCGGCGGGCTATGGCACGGCGCCAACTGGACTTTTGCGATGTGGGGACTATTCCACGGCCTGTTGCTCTGGGGGTATCACGCAACCTCCGAGACATGGGACGTGTGGCCGGAATGGTGGCGTCGCGTCGCCACTTATCTCTTAATGACACTTGCGTGGGTGTTTTTCAGAGCGCCGACGCTGTCACTCGCTGGTCGATGGTTTGGAGGCCTCGCGGGATTGCGCGGGTTGGGTGCATTGGAGGCCGTATCGCCCCACATGGTGCTTCTGATCCTGGCCGCGGTTGTCGGCTCGATGACGATGCGGAACGTGTACCAGCGCGACATGTCGACACTCTCGCTGACGCAGGCAGGTTTCGTTGGCGCTGTTGCCGGCGTCGCGCTCGTGATGATGAACTATTCGTCGAAGTTCCTGTACTTCCAGTTCTGATGGACGGATCGTCGGCAAGTGTTCCCGGATTGTCGAGGCGTTCATTCGCGTCGTTCGTAGCGGTCGTCTGCACCGTTTGCGTGATAACGTACACGATCAATGCGCATTACGATGTATCGGCTCTGGACCAGGGTGCATTGATAACGCGACTGGCGAAGGCTCAGTCGGACTCCGATTTGCTGGTGTGGCAAGACGCCTTCGACCAACGCGCCTGGCTCAAGGAACGGTTACTCGATCCACGCGCAGACGAGCAGTTGCTGATCCTGAGCAGTAGCACATTGGGTGGCCTCAGCCAGGCGATGTTTCCACGACGCGCTGTACTGAATGGCTGGCTGTCCGCTCCGACGATAGAGGATTTCGAAGCCAGTACAGTGTTGCTGGACCATTCACCCCATAAGCCGCCAATCGTCGTGCTCGGAATCGATGCCTGGTTTCTTAATCCCGTGATTGACGATCAACGATGGCGTAGTCTGACGGCGGAATACATTGCGTACCACCGTGCTGAGGGCGAAGGTGTCCAGGTCTACGCACAAAAACCTCTACGATGGTGGGCGACATTCAAGGAGCGGTTGACATTCGCGACACTGCGCGAGACGCTTCTGTTCGTTCGCCGAGCTCATCGTGCCTCGGAGCCGATCCGTCCTTGGCTTGTTAGAGCGACACCTGAGGCGTATTGTAGCCGGATTTCCGCCGAAGAGTACATCAGGACAGCCGTTGGTGACTACGTGAGCTGTCCGGCGCTTCGGAATCCTCAGGCGGTTGTCGATAGCGAGGCGACGACGTATCTATCCCTCAATACTCATTCGATGGCGGAGTGGCGCGTCGTCGATCGCTCGCGTGCAGCCCGCCTGGAGGCTGCTATCGAACACATCCGGAACGATGGAGAGTCGGTGGTTGTAGTGGCTCCTCCATATCACCCCATTACATACGCCGCGCTTCGCGCCAATCCCAACACTGCGCGCAACCTTGATGAAGTGGATAGAATCCTGGGTGACGTGGCTCACCGTACAGGTGCGGAGTATCTAAATCTCCGAGACCCATCCGATCTCGGCTGCGTCGCCGAGGATTTTTTGGATAGCCACCACACCAAGGCCAGCTGCGGGCGCAAGATCGCAGAGCGTATCGCCGCTGCGGCAGATGCGTCAGCGGGGAGCCGCCAACCCCGGTGAGTTGCAGTGCCATCTATGGGCGCCGGATGAGCCGGCCCGCTTTCCCCAGGCGGTACATCGCGGATATATTTCGTGGTTGCATGGCAAGCAGTGACGTAGATTCCGGTATGTGCACTGTTGACCGATCGCGGGGCGGACGCGCCCCAGACTTTCGCCGCAACTGGCGCCCGGGCGCTCGATTTTTGGTGCCTCCGCTCACCTGGCGAGTGCAGCGGGCTGCTTTGCCGAGCTATCAGCACATGCGCGGCGATTGCGACCGGGGTCGGGGAACGCGACCGGGGCTCTCACGCATGACGTCACGAAACGCCGATGTTGGAAGCGTGGTGATCACAGGGTGAAGGTATTGATCCTGGATCACCACTTCAAGCAGGATATCGACGCGCTTGTGCGGGTCGCTTCCGATAACGATATCGTAAGACTCGTTTCTGCAGAATTTTTTGCGTCGCGCGCACGGGAGATATTCCCCCGGGACGTATTCGATGCTGATCTCTCACGATATCATGCACCGGAATTCGCCAACCACCGCGCAACGTATCGAAAGTTGGCCGCGCAGTTGACATCCGAGCTCTACCTGACGTTTCCTTTCGACGTACTAGTCCTGCCGTCGGATACGTTCTTCTATATCAGAGACGTCATCGACACGGTTCGCGAAATGGGGATAGCAATCGTTGTCGTTCAAAAGGAGTCGGGTGTGTCGGCCAAATCGCTGGAGCACCACGCGACGGAGATGCGGCGCTGGTTTCCATTCAGTGGCGATATAATGACCGTCTGCAGCGAAAAATCGAAAGATTTCTGGGTTGCATGCGGTGCGCGACCGGACCAGGTGTTAGTCCTAGGGCAGCCTCGTTTCGATGTGTACAGTGCGCGGACAGACGCTGCCGATCGCTCAGTGTTGGGTGTGGGTGCAAGCGCTGGCAGGCCTACCGTGTTGTTCCTATCCTACGATCTTGATGCGTACGCCGAGGAGCGCAGTCTGGGAGCGGCACACAGACCGTGGGAGCGACTGCATCAGGAGACGGAAAGCGTTCTGCTCGACCTCGCAGGGAAGGGGGTGTTCACGCTGATGATCAAGCCACATCCGCAGCAGAATGCGAGTCAACTGGCGCACCTTGTGAACCGCGTGAATCACGTGCCGAATACGTTTATTTTGCCGGCGGGCGTGGATACGAGATCACTTCTACTGTCGGTCGATACCGTGGTCGGTTTCCAGACGACCGCGATCGCGGAAGCGATGATAGCAGGCAAGAGAGTCCTCTACACGTTCTGGACGGATAATGTCAAGCGAGTCCAGACATTGCTATTGCCATTCCATGAAATGGGCGATGCGATCGAGATTGCGACCTCTCCTCGCGACTTGGACGAACGATTACAATCTCCGGTGGCAGCACTGACTGAAGCCGTGAAACTGAAGCGGCAACAATACTGCGAGCCATATCTTGGAATTGTGGACGGCGCTGCGGCAGCTCGGGTCTGGAGCGTTGTGCGCGCGAACGCCGATCGACACATTAGCGCGAGTGCAACCGGAGGGCTGGACGACCGATCCGTTGCGTATTGCCGGGCGGAAGCAACACGGGCCGCTCGTAGTCGCATCGTGTGGGCTATTCTGGCCAAGGGCGCACCCTTTTTCCCGGGTGGGGGCAAATTCTCCGCTCGCGCGGAAGGGCGCCGACGGCGGGAGATTGAACGCGTCACGGAGTGCCGTGAGCGAATTTCGGGGGAATATCGAGGGACAGGATCATTGCGTGGGCCGCGTTCTGACGGTGTGTTCGGGGCTGCGCGACGCTTCGTGGCGGGAATAATCCAGCCACGCTCCGATCTCGACAGCGTGACGGTGAGAACGCGCCGCGCGCGACCATGCTGACTCTTCTTCGCCAGCTAGGCGCCTTTTTTCCGGGCCGGGATCGGGTACGTCTGATCTTCGTCCTGGGGTTAAACGTGCTTGGCGCGCTCGGCGAGACCGTGGGCGTAGCGCTGATCCCCGCGTATGTCGCGCTGCTGAACGCTCCAGCATCGGCGCGAAAATTTCTTGCGGGTCATCACGGCCGGTGGTTCGTGCATGGAACAGACTCCGAGATGCTGGTACGTGCCACCGTCACGCTGGCGCTCTTCTTCGTACTAAAGAATGGCTACCTGCTCGCGATGACGTATGTGCAGCGCCGGTTCATTGCAGGTCGCCAGGTAACCTTATCAACGCGGCTGTTACGGACATATCTGTTCAGCCCATATACGTTCCACCTGACGCGAAACACAGCCGAGCTTTTGCGCAATATCAACTCGGAGGTGAATCAGGTCTTTAGCGGCGTGCTGCTGCCGCTCATCGCTCTGATGTCTGAACTGCTGATTCTGATCCTGGTTGGTGTTCTTCTGTTCTCGGTAGATCCGTTGTCCTCAGGTGTCGCGTTGGCGCTTATCGCTGGTGCAACGGCCGCATACTATGGCACCATCAGGCGCAAGATAAGCAGGCTCGGGCGACATCAACAGACGAGCGGGGCAGAGCTCATCAAGTGGGTGAACCAGGGGCTTGGCGGGATCAAGGAAACCAAGGTTCTTGGACGTGAGGCGTTCTTTCTCGATGCCTATGGCCGCAACGTGACGGAGTGGGTGCGTGCCGGAACGATGTTGCAGATGCTCAATGAATTTCCCCGCTACCTGATCGAAACGATTGCGATGTGCGGGATGGCGGTAGCTGTAGTGGTCATGGTTGCCGCGGGCCGCGACATACAGAGCATCCTGCCCAGGATGTCGCTGTTCGCGGTTGCGGCGTTACGCTTGATGCCGTCGATGAACCGAATGGTTGGCGCTGCAACGTACCTGCGGTACCATCGCCACGCCGTGGATGTTGTTTACCACGACGTCACCGATGCCCATGCCGATGAGCGGGCATCCGCCGGCGGCGATGTGGTTCTGAGGAGTGAAATCGCGCTACGCGACGTAACGTACCAGTATCCGGGCGCGGACGCTCCCAGCGTGCGGAATATTTCGCTGGTCATTCCGCGAGGTGCGTCGGTGGGATTCGTTGGCGCATCCGGTGCAGGGAAGACTACGATCATCGACGTCCTGCTTGGATTGCTAAAACCGACTGCTGGCGCCGTGTTAGTCGATGGAATCGATATCGAGACGGGCGTACGGGACTGGCAGCGAAGGATCGGTTACATTCCGCAAAGTATCTACCTCTCTGACGATTCCTTGCGTCGTAACATCGCGTTCGGACTCGCGGATTCGGAGATCGATGATGCAGCGGTATGGCGAGCGATTGCGCAGGCCCAGCTTGACATGCTCGTCCGCTCGCTCCCGCTGGGCCTGGATACGTTCGTCGGAGAGCGCGGGGTTCGCATATCCGGCGGCCAGCGGCAACGTGTGGGAATCGCCCGCGCATTGTATCACAATCCAGAAGTTCTCGTGATGGATGAGGCCACAGCGGCACTGGATCATCGAACCGAGAAGGAAATCACCGACGTCATTCACGAACTTCGGGGTAGTAAGACGATGATCATGATTGCGCATCGGCTTAGCACCGTACGGCGCTGTGACACGCTATTCGTGATGGCCGACGGTCGGCTCGTCGATCAGGGCGGGTACGATGCGCTTGTCAAAGCGAGCCCAACTTTCCAGGGAATGGTTGGTTAGATGGCTCGGAAGCGTTTGTTGGTTTATTCGCCGTTGGCGATCTGGCAGCCGCCGATCTATGAAACGCAGTTGGAGATCGTGCAGGACTATGTCGATGAAGGGTACGATGCGACTATACTAACGTGTCACGCGCATTTGCCTACGTGTGAAGCAAACCCACGTCACTTGTGGTCAGTGTGCACACTATGCCGCTCGCGCGCCAAGTCCGGATTCGAGTGGCTTCGCGGCCAATTTAGTGTTGCAGATTTCTTCGATGTGACACCGGGCCAGCAAAAGCGCATCGACACTATCGTGCGGACTCCTTTTCGGACGCTAGAGGAACTCCGGTCCCTCTCGGTAGACGGTTCGGATATTGGAATGGCCGTTCTAAGTAGCGTTGTCAGTGCGCTTAGGGATCCCAACCCGGACCTTGACGCGAATCGTGCGGGAATCGTAGAGGGAATTCGAGCGGCTGCCGTGGTCCATTTCTCAATCTTGAATCATATTGCCCGTCTCCGCCCGGACGTACTGCTTTTGTTTAACGGCCGCGTTGCGAGCCTGAGGCCAGCCATGCGGGCCGGACAGGCGTCTGGAGTAAGGACAGTTGTGTATGAGGTAGGGGGGTCGCCCGATCGTTACTTCACAACAACCAATACCTATCCCCACGACTTGGCGACGCTGAAGCACGTCTTCAACGCCGCGTTCGACGAAGCAACGGAATCTCCGGAGGAGAAGGCGCAGATTGCAGATTCATGGTATAAGGCACGGATTGCCAGTCGGCCGGCCGATGGAATGTCGTTCACCGAAAAGCAGGAAGCTGGTCGCATTCCAGAGCGGCTTCAAAGCGATGGCCTGCGCGTCGGCATATTCATCTCGTCCGAGGACGAATTTGTTGCGATCGACGGATGGAAACCCCCGCTCTACGTCAATCAGGCCGACGGAATTCGTCAACTCCTCGCGGCCTTCGCCGATTGTACCGGTGTGCAATTTGTGTTGCGTGTACATCCAAACTTGACAGGGCTAGACAATGCGCAGACGCGGGAGCTGGCCGTGATTGCGCAGGATTATCCGGATCTGTATGTAATCGAGGCTTCCTCACCGGTTCACACGTATTCGTTGATTGAGGCCGTGGATATTGTTGTAACCTTTGGCTCGACGGTCGCAATTGAAGCCGTCTACCTTGGGAAGCCATCAATAATGCTTGGGCGACATATCTTTGAAGACATGGGCGGTGTGATTCGCCCACCAACCCATGACGAATTGGTCGCAATAATCCGCGACGCTATTAGCGGCAAACCTGTGGATGTGCAAGCGGATGCTAAGCAGGCGGCTATCCGATTCGGCTTTGCGCAATCCCGAGTTGGCGTGCCATACAGGTACGTCGTCCGCGACGGCGCTGATCGGGCAGTATTGATCAGGGACGGCCATAGCCATCGATTGCGGTACAGCCTCACTGCCAGGCTTGTCACCGCGCCGGCTCGCGCCATTCGGAGGCTGACGAACTCGGTCGCGCCGAAGCACTTCACGCGGTCATCGAACATATGATGATGGACTCGCTTAGGCGTCTGCTGTACGATCCACGAAGGGTCGCACGATCGGATCCTAGGATTACAATTGATTCTAAGTCGATATTGCTCAAATCGACGCGTTTCGATTTTCAAGCCGCCGGCGGCTCGGTTCACGTCGGCCCTGATTCGATTGTTGGTGGAATATTCACCTTCGAGTCCGACGCTGGGGAGATTCGTGTCGGAGCTAGGAGCTATATCGGCGGCGGGACACAAGTCATTGCGCGCTCGAGAGTTACGATTGGCGATGACGTGATGATCGCATGGGGATGTTATCTATACGATCACAACGGACACTCGCTTGATTTCCGCCATCGGATCGCCGACATGGCCGCTCAAGTAAAGGCGCATCGTGCTGGGCTTCCGTTGATTGCCGGCAAAGACTGGACAACGGTGGACGCCTCCCCTATCACCGTGTGCAATAAGGTCTGGATCGGGTTCGAAGCTACGGTATTGAAAGGAGTGACCGTTGGCGAGGGAGCAGTGATAGCCGCGCGATCAGTCGTTACCAAGGACGTTGCGCCATGGACGGTCGTTGCCGGTAACCCTGCAACAATTGTCAAGTCAATTGAGCCAGCGGACCGGCCGCGTACGACCGATTAATGACGCAGCTCGTGTACGATCACCAGATTTTCTCACGTCAGCGTGTCGGTGGCGTGTCGCGCTACTTCGTGGAGCTGGCCGCGGGCGTAGCGGCAAACTCGGAGTTCGCAACATCAGTAGTCGCTCCGCTGCACATGAATGTTCTCCTGGCCGCGCGCCGAGACGTGCCCCTGGTGGGCACATACTTGCCACACATACGCGGTACCGGTGCCCTGCGATTTGCTGTGAATGCGCGGGTTAGCCACCACCATCTCCGACGCATGAGGCCGGATATTGTTCACGAAACGTATTTCTCCGACATGTCAGGAACACCATGCTCGCCGATGGTAATAACGGTGTTTGACATGATCCACGAGTTGTTTCCGCAGTTCTTTCGGCCTGACGATTCCACGGCGCGGCGTAAGCGCGCAGCGGTGCAAAGAGCGTCGCACGTGATTTGCATTTCGGAATCTACGCGACAAGATCTCCTAACCTGCATCGACGTCGACCCGGAGCGCGTTTCCGTTATTCCTCTCGCGGCGAACGATAGTTTTGGGACCGCCAGTCTTGATCCACGATCGGTACCCATGCCATACGTTCTTTATGTCGGCGAGCGAGAAGGGTACAAGAACTTCAAGATGGCGTTGACGGCCTTTCTCAAGAGCGGGCTTCCCTCGAAGGGCGTGGCATTCGTGTGCTTCGGCGGAGGAGCTTGGTCCGCGAGCGACGCACAGCGTGCTTCCGAGCTTGGGATGCCACCGTCGTTGCTGATCCACCGGCATGGTAACGATCGGGCGTTAGCGGAACTGTATCAGAACGCCGAGGCTTTTTTGTACCCCTCGCTGTACGAAGGATTTGGCATTCCACCGTTGGAAGCCATGAATTGCGGCTGTCCTGTTATATGCTCCCGTACGAGTTCTCTTCCGGAAGTCGTTGCAGACGCGGCAGAACTTTTCGATCCGGCCGATGTTGACGACATCGCGCGCGCGCTTCGGGCGGTAGTTGGAGACTCTGATCGTTCGCGGGACCTCCGCTACCTGGGTGCGCGCCGTGCATCGGAATTTTCGTGGTTGCAATGCGCACTTCGCACGACGGAAATTTATCGGCGCATGCTGTGAGCATTACGCCTGACGCGCCTACGACAGGTAGCTGCGCGCCTTCGCGTGGCACGGGGCGGATAGCGTGTGCGTTTGTAGGAATCTTGGATGATGAAGGCCAAAACGAGGAGAACGCCGCATACAGTCCCGCCGGTGCGCAATTTCAGGAGTCTCTGCTGGAGGCCTTGGCGGCGACGTCACTGAATGTGACGCGTGTGTACGCACTGCGACCCGTCCAGTCCTATCCGAGATGTCGGACGCTGCTATTCGGCGCAAGGGAGACGCTTTGCAAGACGATCCCGACGAGTCTGCTGCCGTTCATTAATTATGGCCCCTTAAAGACTCTCACGAGCGGATTTGCGTTATTCCCTAGACTTCTCGCGTGGGCGTGGAGAGAGAGACATCGGCCTCGCGTCGTGTTGCTTTACAACCTGTATAGCCCCCCTGGGATCGTCAGTATTGTTGCTGGCCGACTGACACGAACGCCCGTGGTTGCAATCGTCGCCGATATTCAGGTCCCGGGGCAGGGACTGCTACCCAGGACAATTCTGCGACTTCTGGACTTTCAACTTCAAATTCGTACGCTGCCGCTATTTGACGGGCTTGTGGTCCTCACGAAAGCAGTGGTGGAGGATTTTGCCGCGGCGGTTCCATTTATCGAACTGGACGGTGCCGTACCTGAATCCTTGATGGACCCGTTGCAGCTGATCGACCGCGAGACCGGTGCTGATTCGCGCTGCATTATTATGTATGCGGGTGGCCTGTCGGAGTTAAAGGGCGTGCCATTGCTCCTGTCGGCGTTTGCCATGCTTGATGGCGAGGAGTTCGAGCTTTGGGTCACCGGCCGGGGCCCTTTGGAAGCGCTTGTTCGCCAGGCTGCCGATCACGACGCCAGGATCACATATTGGGGCTTCCCGGCGCAGGAGAAGCTCCACGAGCTATATGCGCGGGCCGATGTCCTGGTCAACCCGCATTCGGCATCGACCGAGTCTGCGCGCTATCTTTTTCCATCTAAGCTGATAGAGTATCTGGCAACCGGTGTTCCAGTGGTATCCACGTGCAGTACGCCTGCGGTGCGAGCGTGCTATGGCGAGGTCGCTGTTGTGTCGGGCGATGGCACCCCAGCGAGTTTGGCGGAGGGGTTGCGAAGGGTAGCGAGCATGTCGAGGGCCGAACGACGCGCCATTGGACGACGTGGCAGGTCGTTTGTACTGAGAGAGAAGAGCTGGCGCGGACAAGTCGATCGCGTGTCTGCTTTCGTCGGCGCACTAGTTGAGGACCGAGGGACATCAACGAAGTGACAATTGACATTCGGGCGCTCGCCAGAAAACTGATAATCCTTGCGCTTGTGCTTACACCGTTCGTAAGCATTGGTGACGTGCTTGCTCTCTTCGGGGGCTCAATCCGTTCGCAGGTGATTGCTTCGACGCCCGTTTACCTGAAGCTCGTAAAGGACGTGCTGATGGTCGCGCTCGTCGCTTTGGGTATCGCGAGGTTGGCGCGGTCCGGCCGCACGAACGTTCTCGCGACTCCTTTCTTGATTCTGTTGCTGTATACGCTTATCGCCGCTTCACTCGCTTCCGATAGCCCGACCCTCGCATTGGCCGGGCTGCGATGGATTCTGCCTGTGTTCGTCGCATTCTTTCTCTACGAATTCGTAGACGATCTCCTTATGCAGCGGATTGCACGCACACTAGCAGCGCTCCTGTTCGTCCATTTTGGGTTGCAGGTTGTTGAACTGTTCTACATGAGTCACTGGTATGGCGCAAACGTTCTCGGTCTCGCCGCACGCGTACCAGGGTTCTTCCTTATCCCAAGTACCGCTGGTTTCTTTGCCGTTGTTACTCTTTATTTCGTGCACTTCTACGGCACAAGCTTACGTCAGCGCTGGGCCATCTACTGCGTGGCACCGGTTAGCGTTTTCCTCACCCAATCTGGCACCGGCCTGATCGCTACTGCGGCTGTCGCGGCCCTGATTGCGCTCGGCATTCGCCGAGTCTGGCTCATTATCCCGTTGGGAGGGCTCGCTGCGGGCGTGATCGTTCCGTTACTCCCGGTTATTACCGGACGGCAAGCAGACTACGTTACGGTTTCGGGCGGTACTCGTGTGCAGATATTTGCAGACCTGTTTCGCCATATCGAGCTAGTACCGACCGCGTTCGGATACGTCACGAATACCGCAGTATCGCTATTTGCCAACGGTGGAGCGAGCCTTCGTTCTGACGTAATACCGACGATTGTCGATTCCACCTACGCAAGCATAGTAGGAAATCTGGGCATTGGGGGTACTGTCTTTTTCGCAATCTTTTGTGCAACCTGGGCTATAGTAGTGGTGTGTAGTCGTCGCCTGGACCTCTACGTTGCGACCGCGATATTCAGCTTGTATGGGTTCACGACAATAATCTTCGAGGCGTATCCGATGAACGTGCTTTTGTCCGTTTGCGCCGCATACTTCTTGAGGGCGACGTACGTGCCATTCTGGTCGGGAAGACAGAATGCTGCGTTATCCCTCCCATCTCGTATCAGCTCTCGCATACCCGTCTGATGAATCTCACTGAGCCACCGGTGTTCGTTGAAGGCCCTGATCAGATATCCGTGGCGGCGCTCGGCCAAGGCATTTGGCGCAGCCGAGCGTTAATCACGGTCACAATGCTGATTGTTGGTGCTGCCGGACTTACGCATGCGGTTTTTCGCCGGACCACCTACACGGCGACGGCGTGGTTCAGACCCCAGTCGCAGCCGTCTCAAACCCAGTCGATTGCGGGCCTCGCCTCGCAATTCGGACTGGTGCTGCCGCTGGGTGGCTCCGGAATGACTCCGCAGGCGTACGCCGACCTTGCGACGGCCAGGGAGGTGTTACGACCCGTGTCACTTTCTTCCTATACTTATCAGGACGGTGGAAGAACCGTGAGCGGTAGGCTGGTCGATCTTTACAGCTCTGGCCCTGCGCCTCTCGAACAGCGTGTCGACGGAACGGTCGGCCTGCTCACGAGGCAGGTAAACACGACGGTGTCCAAGACTGGAGCTATCGCGCTTCGGGTCACCACGGCACATCCGGAGCTCTCAAAGGAACTCGCAGCGAGCATAATTGATCAAATCGACAGCTTGAATCTCCGTACACAACAGGGTCGTGCGACACCTGAGCGTGTATTTATCGAGCAACGCCTCACGGTAGCTCAAGGCGAGCTACGCCAGGCTGAGGACCGTCTCACCGCCTTTCTCGAGGCAAATCGTCAAATTGCAACGCCGCAGCTGCAGTTGGATCGGGATCGCCTCAGCCGAGATGTTGCAATGCGACAACAGCTTTACACTTCGCTCGTCGAGGCATATCAACGAGCTCGGATAGACGAAGTACGCGATATGCCGGCGATCACTGTTCTTGAGGACGCGGAACTTCCCTACGCGCCCGACTCGCGACGGATTGGATCGACGACCGCGCTCGCACTTGCACTGGGTCTGGTACTGGGTCTCTTTCTGGCGTTCATCCGCGACACTTGGCGCCGTTTACGCAGAGTTGCGGACGCGGAGTCGGTAACGAACGAATCTGGCGCTGATAGTGTTTCACAGCAGCGTATTTCGCTTAGACCTGGTTCGAGACCTGCGGAGACGCTGTAGACCGAGTGCCCCACACACGATTACATGTCGTTCACGTCTGTAGACGCTTCTCTGGATCGAGCGGCGGCACGACCACGTCGGTCCGTCAGTTCCAGTCGGCGTTGGGGGGCCAGATCGTGGCGTTTCAAGACGCGGCCGACGAGGTCGGCAACCCAAACGTGGTATCCGTCCGGTGCAATCCAGGCTGGCTAGGACGAACGTACGGGTGGGCGGATCATCGCGCGTTGGCAAGCGCCCGGTGCGTGCTGGACGGAGCTGATCTTGTCGTCTGCCACATGCTACTTCAGTACCATGCACAGTGGGCAGCGACACATGCACGGGAACTCGGAATACCGTATTGGATTGTCCCGCACGGCACTCTGGACCCATATGTGTTTTCGTATCGCGCCATGCGAAAGCGCTGGTGGATGAAGTTGGTTGGCGAACGGCTCGTGCACGAGTCAGCGCGAGTTCTCTTTGCCACGCGGCGTGAAAGTGCCAAGGCTGAATCGGTCGTGGGGCGCCTGCAGAATACATCCACACTCCCGTGGCCCGTGGAAAGTATCCCCCTAGCCGACAAGGCTGAACGACGCGCAGCGATCCGCCGAACGCTGGGCATTCCAGAATCGGAACGTGTACTGCTGTATGTCGGCAGATTGCAGCGCATGAAGCGATTGATCGAAACGGTCAACGCTGTTGGTAGTGCGCCGCATCACGGTGTATCCCTTATCGTGGTCGGCCCGGATGGCGATTTGAAGCGATCAGAGATGGAGGAGTTCTGCCAAGCTAGTGGTTGGTCAAATATCCATTTCACGGGTCCGATATACGGGAACGAGCTGTTCGACTTCTACAAAGCCGCAGATGGTTTTATATCGCTCTCCATGAAAGAGAATTTTGGTCACAGTGTGGCCGAAGCGCTTGCAGCGGGCCTACCAATCATCCTCTCACCAAGTATAGATCTCGTTCCAGAGATTACGGATGTCAACTGCGGCTGGATGCTCCCATCAACGAGCGAAGAGACTGTTGCGGATGCGATACACGACTTCTGGATCGCGTCAGCAGAGTTACTTGCGGAATTGGGCGCTCGCGGTCGACATTGGGTTCGCACGGTACTTTCTCCGGCGGCATTTGAAGAACACCTACGCCGGCTCGCGTGTAGCGACGTGAGTCGTTACAGAGGAGATACGGAACACGTCGAGGATGGCGAGCCGGTGTGATGCTGCACGTATCCACACTCACACGGGCTGAGTACTGCGTTCCGCCTCGACCATCTGCCTTGCAATGTCTGCGAGGCGAAAGTGAGCACGCCAGCCTAACTCGCTGTGCGCCTTGGATGGATCTCCCGCGCCGTAGCGAATATCTGTAGGCCTCAGCAACGAGCGGTCGGTTCGAACATGGTCGCGCCAGTTGAGACCAACATTTGAAAATACCTCAGCGACAAAATCGCGAAGCGATCTTGTCTCTCCGGTGGCAATAACGAAGTCATCTGGATGGCCGCGTTGCAACATCATCCACATGGCCTCGACATATTCAGCTGCCCATCCCCAATCGCGTTGGATTTCGATGTTGCCGAGCACGAGGTCCTCACTGCTGCCAGCCGCTATTCGACAAGCAGCGGCAACGATCTTTCTGGTTACGAAACGTTCAGGACGGAGCGGAGATTCGTGATTGAATAGTATCCCGGTGCACGCGTAGAGCCCGTATGCCTCCCGGTAGTTGGCTACCTGCCAGTACGCCGCCGCCTTTGCCACCGCGTAAGGACTGCGCGGCGCGAATCGTGTCGTTTCGTTCGCCGGCGCGCCATCGGTGTCTCCGAAGACTTCGCTCGATCCCGCGCTGTAAAAACGTATAGGCAGGTCACTGAAGCGAATCGCCTCCAGCAAGTTCAGCGTTGCTGTACCTATGCTTTCCAATGTTTCGACGGGTTGTTCAAATGACAGGCCTACGGAACTCTGGCCTGCCAAGTTATAGACTTCGTCCGGTTTGACGCGTTGCAGGGTTTGAAGAACACTGCGGAAATCTGTCGGCGACATCGATGCGACCGTGACCTGCTTCGCGATGCCGAGGCTGTGGAGATTCGCGAATGCGGAGGCTTGTGCATCACGCGACGTGCCTACCACGTTGTATCCCTTTTCGATTAACAGTCGCGATAGATACGCGCCGTCCTGTCCCGACGCTCCGCAAATCAGTGCCGTCTTTGGCTTGGCAGTCATCTGGTCCCCACGGCCGAGAACTGTACGAAATGTTGCAAGCTACCGCAGGTGTGCAACGATGCCGATCGTTGCGTTGATGTTGGTTTCGACCGGGAATGCAACGTCACGTTTGCCGCGTGTCATCGATACCCCATACGTCAGATCTGCGACGGGTCCGAAACGGTGTCGCTCATACCCTATTGTGGCAGACAGGTGTGACGCATTCGTCGACGTGAAGTCGAACGCTGTTAACGTGCGCTGATTGTTATCCACGATCCGCTGCACGTACCAGGTGCTTCGGCCACTCGGTGAATAACTCTCCCATGCAACCTGCGCACCTGCCGGCGAACCGACTCCGATATCCGCACCAAGCAGTTGTCCGTCCTCCGTATGTCCCTGCCGCAACGGGCTGTGCACATAGATGAGTCCTTCATCCCGATGCCTGTTCAGCGTCGGTGCCGTCCCGTCGATATACTCCGCTCTCAACGCGTGAAACGTCGTGTCACTCGTCACAAACGCCTTCCGGAATCCCACCATCGCTATACGTGAATGATCCGGCTCCGATTGCAGATCCCGTATGTCCGCGTTGTGATCCTCGTGGCCGTACTCCGCATAGAACTCGAATCCGCTGTGCGGTAACACCCACCGCCCGAACAACGACGCAAGCTGATTCTTCAACGCGTCCTTGTCATCTATCCCAGGCAACGCCACGCCGCGTGCGAGCGAGCTCTTGAGGATTCCCTCGAACGGCGACTTCAGCTCGGCAGATCCTATCCTCCCGAACCATGCCTGGTGAAAGAACCTCGCCGCACCCAGCTCCAGGCCGGGAATTGGCGCAGGCGAGAACGTTACCACCAATCCAGACATGAACCGTTTGGTTCCCGCGTGATTCGCGTCGGTGAACGTGTCTGGCCCCACGACCGGCGAGAACGCGGACTGCCGCTCGAGCCCGTACACCACCCGCGCCTGGACCTTCCCGATTCCTATGTTCGTCGGCCGCTCCGTGCCTACGAACACGTGTGGAATTCCAGCTGCGTTGTTGCCGAGTATCACCGGAAAGACAGTCGCCGGCCCCCAGTACTGATTCGCAGTGCTGACCCCCGCCGACACGCCGAACCAGTCGATGCGCAACGTGCTCTGGCCCCAGTCGAAACGCGAATAAGCTCCGTCGCCGAATCGTTGCGGCAGATCGACTTCACTGGGAAAATCCCCATTCGCAAATCGTCCGTTACCGGTCTGCCCGTTTGGCTGGAGCTTGAACGATGAGTTCTGCGCGCTGAAGACTACCGGATCGAGTACCAGCGATATCGGTCCCCACGCTGCCGCAACTCCACCCTGCAACGACGTAGTCACGCCACGTCCGGCCCAGACCGCTCCGTCGTTGCTGCCCCACGGAAACGCGCTGTTGAAGCCCACGTTCGCCGCGAGTGGGAGAACCGAGAAGTGATGTGCGCTGTCGGACTTGAACATCCATGTCCTTCGCCATGGATGCGCACCGCTAATCTTCGACAAAGAATCGACTTCGGGCGCGGAGAACGGTCGCAGCCCCCACGCGCCCAACGGTACTTTCCCGAGCGTCTGAAGGTAGCGCACGTAGTTGTCGAGCTCGAAGCCTGCGGGAATCCCGCCTCGCGCGCCGGCAACACTGGATTCGCTCTGTGCGATGGCTGTCTGCGACATGACAAGCAGTCCAATGCCACCGGCCAGGGCGGCACGGATGGCCTTGCGGATGGTGGTGCGGATGGTGTTGCGAGGGACCCTGTTGGAGTAAATTGGCATCGGTGACGCAAATGAAACTGACGGAGCCGCCCATGCGACGTGTGTCGCATCGCTCGGCCCAATCTACTCGCTACGAGCAGGGCGCGCAGCTAAGCACTCCGTGGATGGCGCTGATGCTGTCACTCACGTTCGGCGTCACGGCGTTGCCACTCTCGGCGCAGATTGCCAGGCCGCAACGTCAGATAGGTCCGATTACATATCCGACGTCGGATGCCAGCGATCGAATTCGATTGTCCCAGCTCACGGGCGATACGGCACACCTCGGTGCGTATCTCGTCCGGTCGCCATCGACGATTCTTTTCGGCGACAGCACTCTGGTTCCTGCGCGGCGGTCGCTCAAATGGCTGGCGCCTGACGTCCACATGACCGTCAACAGCGCCATTCCGCTCTCCCTCAACGAAGGCGGCATGTGGGCCGGACGCGGTGTGTCCACACGTCTGACTGGTGGCGCTGAGCTTTCGACGGGCCGACTTCGCGTCGTCGTAGCACCTGAGTTCTGGACGGCCATCAACGCGCGCTTCGATCAGATATCGCGCAAGAACGGCTATTACTACTACCTCGCCTACGCGCCGCAGTCACGTGATGGCGGTGGTTTCGCGAATCGCTGGTACGCACAGCCGTATTCGGCGGATCTCCCGTGGCGCTTCAGCAGCTCTCCCATGGGGCGACTGATCCCGGGCCAATCGGGAATCTGGTACGACAGCGGCCCGATCGAGTTCGGGGCGACGTCCGAGAACATGTGGTGGGGCCCCGGCATTCGCAACGCAATAATCATGAGCGATAACGCTGCCGGCATTCCCAGGCTGGAGATGCGTACAGCGCGACCATTCAAGACGCGGGCTGGGAGCTTCGAAGCGCACTGGTTCGTCGGTGCGCTGTCGGAATCGCAATTCTTCGATACAACGAAGGCGAATGACGTGCGCTCGATTGCCGCAGCAGCGGTCACCTGGCAGCCGGCCTTCCAACCCACGCTCACGCTCGGTGTTACGCGCGCCGTTTACGCGACGTCAAGTGGATATGGGCCTGTCCCCTTTCGCTGGTTCGACGTCTTCGCCAATACGGGCAGCCCTGCGAATCACCTGCCGTCGGATTCGTCGCTTACGCCCGGCGGCCGCGATCAGCTATTCTCTCTCTTCGCCCGGTGGGTATTCCCGGACGATGGTTTCGAGGCATATACCGAATGGGCGCGCCAGGAGCTGCCTGCTTCGCTGCACGACTTCATCGTCGATCCGACGCATTCCCACGGCTACACGCTCGGTCTCCAGTACCGACGGCCCGGCCCAATCGACAAGCCGACGTTTCGGATCCAGGGCGAAGTGACCACACTGGAGCAGAGCGGCGACTTCAAGAACCGTCCGGTCGGCGTCTTCTATACCAGCCGCCGGGTGATTCAGGGCTACACGCAGCTCGGCCTGCCCATCGGTGCGTCGTTCGGGCCTGGCGGCTCCAGTCAGTGGCTGGCCGTGGACCGGATCTGGTCTGGTGGGGCGATTGGTGTAACATTCAATCGCATCCGCTGGAACGAAGACGTGCGAAGCACCTTTACGTGGCCGGCCTACCTCGGGTATTGCAATCACGACGTGTCCATCATGCCAGGCGTTCGCGCAGGCCACAATGTCGGCGGAGGGTATCTGTCAGGCACCGTGAGCTTCGGCGACAGGCTGAATTACAACTTCCAGAACATCTCCGGTTGTAATGGCCCGGCTATGGTGGATGTGCACAATACGAGCGTCTCCATCTCGTATTCCCCCTTCAAGTGACGCAACCGGTCGGGGGGAGGGTCATCTGGCCAGATACTTGCGCGGGTCGCCCGACGACGATGTCCAACCGCTCTGTTCGATCAATTTCGCCCGATCTGCATGACGCCTGATTCGTCATCCGAGCCAGCGCAGCGATTAAGGCTCCATTCGTTACCCAAAACCGTTCCAGGCCGCCGAGCCCCCAGCGCAACAGCTGAATGGCCGGCGCGCGTACTGCGTCAGCGCCGCCCAGTCGCGGTCAGACGGCACGCAGTCCGCCTCATCAAGCGCCTCCTCGTCCTTGGCGTCGCCGATGTCTCGGCGGTGCTGCTCATCCAATCGATCGTGTGGGCGCTGGCCAATTCGCAAAGTGTTCCCCTGCTGGGTGGCATTCCGACGCCATTCGGTCCCGCTCCGGCCGTCGTCCTGCTCGCGAGTCTTCTCGTCACCGGTAACTATTTCCGGGGCGTGCATCTGTATCAGGCGGCTCGCCTCGCCGCAGCGTCGGGCGTAGCCGCCGCGGTCTTTCTGTGGCCTCTGGTGGCCATTCACGGGGCGCTGGTGACGCTTCAACTGTTCGTCGTGGTCGCGGCAGGGCTCTGGATCATTCTGGCCGCCGAGCGCCGGCTGACGCAGTGGTTCCTGCGCGAGATCTGGCCCGGCCCCAATGGCGCAACGCCGGCAATCGTGGTCGAGCGCGCCGACGCCGAACAGTGGAACTTCGACCAGATGACCACCGAGTTTGGCGGCGACTACCGGCCCATCGGGACCCTGACTCTGGGTCGCGACGGCAAGCAGCGCGAAGCCCTCACCCGGCTGGCGCATGCGATCAGCTCGGTCGGAGCCGAGGCGGTAATCGTGGCGTCGCACCTCGAAGAAGAGCAGGTTCGTGAGGTCTTAGACATCAGTTTATCGGCGGGGTGCGAGTTCCTGTATCCCGCAAGATCGGTACAGATCGCCGGCCGACGGCCGTTGCTCGTCTGGCACAAGGACGAGCCGTTTTTCGAGCTTGGCGCGCCGCTGCTCAAGGCCCAGGCGCTGGTCGTCAAGCGGGCAGTCGATGTGGTCGGGGCCGTGCTCGCCGTGGTGATACTCGCGCCGATCATGGCCGCCGTTGCGCTCGTTATCCGGCTGGATTCACCAGGTCCGATCTTCTTCTGGCAGGACCGCGCCGGCCTGGGTGGAAAGCGCTTCCGGATGCTCAAGTTCCGGACGATGCGCGTCGGTGCAGATGACGAAAAGGAAGATTTCGCCCATCTCAACCTCACGGGCGATCCACGCCTGTTCAAGATTCCGAACGATCCACGCGTGACTCACTTCGGCGCCTGGCTCAGGCGCTGGAGCATAGACGAGCTGCCACAGTGCTGGAACGTGCTCATCGGCGACATGTCGCTGGTCGGCCCTCGCCCGTTCTTCGAGTCGGATCTGGAATCGTACGAGGACCACCACTTCCGGCGACTCGACGCCAAGCCCGGTATCACAGGTCTCTGGCAGGTGAACGGCCGCAGCGACGTCGTGGATTTCGAGGAAGTCGTTCGCTACGACCGGGAATACATCGAGCACTGGTCGCTGCCACTTGATTTCAAGATCATGCTGAAGACGATCCCGGTGCTTTTCAGCAGAAGCGGCGCGTACTGACGGCGTGAACGGCGCCGCATTCCCGCCCGCGTATCCCGCCACGTCTCGCTAAATTCACCCCATGCAAGTGTTCATCTCCGGCGCGGCCGGTTTTCTCGGTAGTCATCTCGCCGAGTCCTACGTGGGGCAGGGCGCCCACGTCGTGGGCTGCGACAATCTCATAGGCGGCGAGCTTTCCAATCTGCCCGAGGGCATTCAGTTCGAGCAGGCCGACTGTTGCGACGTCGGCGCGATGAAGCGCCTCATGGGCGGCTCGGATCTCGTCTATCACTGCGCGGCGATCGCTACGGAAGGCCTCAGCGTCTTTTCGCCCGCTCTGATCGCGCAGCACGTGTATCAGAACACAGCCGCGATGCTCGCTGCCGCCGCATCGAACGGGATCGGCCGGTTCATCAATTGCTCCAGCATGGCGCGCTACGGCGACGCGCAGGCTCCGTTCACGGAAGATACGAAGCCGCAGCCCGTCGATCCCTACGGCATCGCCAAGTACGCGGCCGAGATGCTCGTGAAGAACGTCGCCGACACGCACGGATTCGAGTACGCGATTGCGGTGCCGCACAACATCATCGGTCCCAAGCAGAAGTACGACGATCCCTATCGCAACGTCGCCAGCATCATGATCAACCGCATGCTCAAGGGCGAGCAGCCCATCATCTACGGCGATGGCGGTCAGAAGCGTTGCTTCTCGTTCGTTCAGGATTGCGTCGATCCGCTCATGAAGATGGGCACGCGCGACGGAATCGCCAGCGAGGTGATCAACATCGGCCCGGACGAGGAATACATCTCCATCCTCGAGCTGGCGCACACGATCGCGGACCTGATGAACTTCACGCTGGATCCGATCTTCGTGCCGGAGCGGCCGCGCGAAGTGCGCTACGCGACCTGCTCCGCGGACAAGGCGCGACGCCTGCTCGATTACGAGACGAAGGTCTCGCTTCGCGACGGTCTCCGCAGCATCATTGAATGGATCCGCGCCAATGGCACTCGGCCCTTCCAGTACCATCTCCCCATCGAGATAGACTCGCCGCTGGTGCCGAACACGTGGAAGCAGCGGATGATGTAGTGCGTCTGCCTTGAGCAACGAAATATTTCGTGCGCTGCGCTCGCGGGTCGGGCGCAATGCACTCCTCAATCTTGGTGGGCTCGCGGTGCCGCTCGTCGTCGCCGCGATCGTGTTGCCCACACTCACGCACGCGCTCGGTCCGGCACGATTCGGATTGCTGGGCGTCAGCTGGGCCTTTCTCGAGTACCTGACGCTGTTCGACGTGGGGCTGGGCAAGGCCACTGTGCGCTACGTTGCCGACTCCATCGCGCGCGGCACCGAGGATGTCTCCCAGATCACTTCCGTGTCGCTCTCGGTGCAGCTCATCATCGGCTGCTGCGCCGCCGCGATACTCAGCTACTTCTCCGGTAGTCTTGCACAGCACGTATTTCGTGTCGATCCTGGGTTGATCGACGAGGCGTCGTTGTTGTTCGTGGTCGTCGCGGTGAACCTTCCGGTGGTACTCGCTCTCACGACGTTCCGCGGCGTGCTGGAAGGTGCACAGCACTTCACGCTGAGCAACGCGATCAAGATTCCGGCATCGGCCGGCTCGATAATCATTCCTGCGATTCTGGCGCGCATGGGACATTCGCTGCCGGACATGTTGATGTGGGTGCTGGCGTGGCGCGCGCTCGCGTCGCTCGTGACGCTGTACGCGATCCGGCGCGTGATTCCCGGCTTTCGCGTCGAGCCGCCGCGCGACTGGAGAAGGCTGCGCAGCCTTATCAGTTTCGGTGGATGGGTCGCGGTGTCCGGTGTGGTGAGTCCGATGCTGGTTTATTTCGACCGGTTCGCGCTCGGAGCGCGATCGGGGCTTACCGCGGTCGGGTATTACACGGCTCCGTATGAAGGAATAACACGGCTCCTCATGATTCCGAACAGTCTGATCAGCGCGCTCTTTCCGCTTCTCACGGGGCTCGGTGTGGTCGCGGCGGCAGGCCGCATCGACCGGCTGTTCGCGTCGTCCATGCGCGCGCTGTTGATCATGATGAGCATTCCGGCGGCGATAGCACTGTTCTTCGCTCCGGTGATTCTGCAAGTCTGGATGGGCCCTGATTACGCGGCGCACGGCGCCATGGCGCTGCGCATTCTTTCGGTCGGCGTACTGATCAATGCGATCGCGCACATCCCCTACACGTTTCTCGAAGCAGCTGGACGGCCGGACGTACCGGCAAAGTTTCACATGATCGAGCTCGTGATTCACGTTCCGTTTGCGTGGTATCTTGTGGGACGGTACGGTATAACTGGCGCTGCGGTTGCGTGGACCGCGCGCGTCACGCTCGATACGACGCTGCTGCTCCTCGCTGCCAACAGAATCGTTCCGGTTTCATTGCGCCGGGTGCTGTGGACGCGGCGAGTCGCGGAACTGGCGGCGTGACGAGCACGGTCAGCAGAACAGTGGAGCGCGAGTGACGCACGTCGCTGCATCGATCGTTTCCACCGGAGAGGGCGACAAGATTCGCACCTGTCTGGAGTCGCTCGCCTCCCAGAGATTCGACGGACGGCTGACGGTCGTGGTGGTCGTAAACGGCGTGGACGACAGCACTTCGCTGGTGACGCGTGAGGTCATCCACGACGCAATGATTCTGAACCGCGCGATGCCGTTCGGGTTCGCCGAGAATCACAACGACGCGCTCGCGAGCACCGGCTTCGACTTTGGTCTCGTTCTCAATCCTGACGTTGTGCTGGAGCCGGATTGCATCGCGGAGATGGTGGCTGCAATGGGCCGGCACGAAGATGCGGGAGTCATCGCTCCGTTATTGAGCTTTCCATCCGGCGCACCGCAGCCGTCGGCGCGTCGCTTCCCGCGGCTGGGTGGGACGATACTGCGACGCACGCCTTTGCGACGCCTGGTAGGTGAGGATCGGGTCATCCGCACCGCGCACTATCTTCCGCCACCGATCGAGGACCGGAAGATCGACTGGGCGCTCGGTGCATGTCTCTTCGTCCGTCGCGCAGCATGGACCGAGCTCGGCGGCTTCGATCCCGGCTATCGCCCGCTGTACATCGAGGACGTCGACCTCGCATGGCGGATGTGGAAGGCCGGCTGGGCGGTATGGCAGACACCGGACGCCCGCGCGATGCACGAGCATCAGGCAGCGACCGACAAGACGTTCTTCGACCGGCGCACGCTCTGGCACATGCACGGCATGGCCAGGTTCGTGAGAAAACACCCGCGCATTCTCGTGTCGGGCCCGAATGTCAGATAATCGCCGCACGATTCTTTTCGTGCACGGGGCCGACGAGTGGTATGGATCGGACTATGTGCTGTACGAGATCGTGCGCGCGCTGGAAGGAACGGAATTCGACGCGATGGTGCTGGTGCCGGACGACGTCAGCTCGGAGCTTGCGCCAGAGACGCGGCTTAGCGGACGGCTGCGCGCCCGCGGCGTTCCGGTACACTCGGTTCCGCTCACGGTGTTGCGCCGGCGTTACATGACGCCAACCGGCTTCGCGCGGCTGCTGAGACAGGCGCCGGCCTCGCTCCGCGCAGCAATGGATGCAATTGGCGATCGGAATATCGTGATGGTTCACTCTCACACTGCGACGGTCCTTACCGGATCCCGGGTTGCGGGAGCGCTGCGCGTTCCGCACCTGTGGCACGTATCCGAGATCGTCGAGCGACCGCGTGCGGTGAGAAAGTGGCTTTCCCGCAAGGTCGCGCGATCGGCTGACAGGGTAGTTGCAGTATCGAACGCGGTGAAGGATCACCTGCTCGATACGCAACCTGGCGCGGCCACGAAGCTATCCGTGATATACAATTGTATAGATCCCGCGCGTTTTTCCGGCGCAAGCACGCCGAAGTCTGAGTCGAGCGCCGCCGCAAACTCCGATGCGCCCGTCGTTGTGGGGATGATCGGCCGCGTCGGAACGTGGAAGGGACAGGAGCTGCTGCTCCAGGCTGCCAGAACGGTGTGCGGTGTAATCCCCAACGCCCATTTCGTGTTTGCTGGCGGCGTACTGGAAGGGAATTTTGCAGCGTTGGACAGGCTGCGATCGGTCGCGCGCAGTTACGGAATTGCCGATCGGGTGACGATTCAGGAATATTGTGCGGACACGCCGTCGTTGCTCAGCACTTTCGACGTCTTTGTACAGCCGTCACTTCGCCCCGATCCGCTCCCGACGACGATCCTCGAGGCCATGGCGAGCGCGCTGCCCGTCGTCGCGACCAGACATGGCGGTGCACCGGAGATGGTGACCGAGGGAGTGTCAGGGCTGCTGACCACGCCAGGCGACGCCGACGCGATGGCTCGCGCAATCGTAAGTTTGTTGCACGATCCCGATGCACGCGTGCGGATGGGGAAGGCTGGTTCCGATCGCGTGCGACGCGATTTCTCCTTCGATTCGTTCAGCTCGGCGTACCTGCGATGCTATCGTGAGCTTGCTGCCGCGCGGCAGACACCAACGCGTTAGCGACAGCGTCACGATCGACGTTTTCGAGCGCACGCCGCATCGCCTCGGGCGAGAGATACTCTCCGGGCGGCGCGATATCGAACTCTGTCGGGCAATATTTCCCGCTTCCGATTTCAGTAGCACCCATGTTCCGGACGAAGAATACGGGGATGCTCGCGGCGTTTGCGAGATGGCGCGGACCCGAATCCGCACCGACGAACGCGGCGCATCGCCCGAGCATCGCGCCGTAGGCGACCAGCGGCAGAGTGCCAGCCGACACGCACGCGCGATCTCCCAATTCGCCGGCGATTGACTCCAGAACAGGCCGGTCGTTCGCGCCGCCGCTGAGCAGCACGCGACAGGTGGGCGCCAGCACGAGCACCCGGTGAAGGATGTCGCTGAAGAATCCCGGACGAAAGTCGCCAATCGCCTGACGCGTCGTCACAGCGGACGCGATCACGAACTCCGCGTCATTCATTCCCAGTCGATGCCACTCGGAATCGGCCGCACGAAGATCGTTCTGTGACGGATAGATCCTCGGCCGCAGCGGCGACGGATCGGGCAGTCCGGTTACGGCTTCGACCATGCGCCGGAACGCCGCGGGATGCGACGTCGGGCCGTCGGTAGCGACACCGAACGTCACCAGTCCGGACAATCCCTTGCGCGTGAATCCGACGCGGTTGGGGATCCCAAGCTTGAGCGCGAGCATTACCGCGTGATGATGCGCAATGTTGTCACTGCACAACGCCACGTCGAACATTCTCTCTGCCAGTTCATCGCGCTTCGCCGGCTCGAGCGGCCGATCGTCTCTGTCGGACGTCCACGGCAGAACATGAGCGAGCGCCGGACTTCCGGCAAGCACGGCAGCACCACTCTCGGACGTGAGATATGACCAGCGGCACTTGGGCAAGCCGCTGTGCAGTGCTTCCAGTGAGCACGTGCGGTACAGCACGTCCCCTATGTGATCCCTGCCAATGATCACACCTGTACGCCAGCTTGCCGGAGGAGCTGGAGCCGATCTGGACGCCGCTCGTGCGACGAGTCGCAATCCGGGGGCGGCGATTTCACTCGCCACCGCCAGCGCATAGTGATACGAATCCCGGAACTGGCTGCGATCGACCATCAGGCAGGATCGTCGGTCAGGCCGTGCAGGAAGCCGCGGAATATCGCGCTCCCCATGGCCGGGCGACCGCGCAGCAGCTCGACCAGCGAGCGAGCGGGTTTTGTGACGACGAGATAGGTGAGGGCCGCCGCGCGGTCGAATCCGCGGTAGTTGCGACGCACGTAATACCCCCTGTGGCGATTCTGCAAAAATGCGGCGCGCGGCGTGGCCTTCTCGCCCCCCATGCTCGCGCTCACTCTGTGGTACGCCCGCGCAGCCGGCACCAGCATCACGCGCCACCCACCATTCCGTGCGCGAAAGGAGTACTCGGTGTCTTCCCAGTAGATCGGCGTGTAGCACTCGGCGAGGCCGCCGCAAGCGTCGTACAGAGTGCGCGAGATCATCATCGCGCAGCCTGTCACGAACGGAGTCGGATGCGGAGCGTGTTCGGCTGGCACTTCGTATCGATGCAGCACGAGCGCACGGTAGGGAACTTCATACCCTCCGCCGAACCAGACCTTGTCGCGGTCGGGGTGGTAGTAGATGGTGCAGCCGAGCAACGCCGAGTCGGGATATTCGCGAATCGCGTCGCTCATGCGCGCGAAGTAGTCTGGCGCGATCGTCGCGTCGTTGTTGAGCAGCAGAAAGTGAGTTACGCTCGTGTCCGTCGCGAGGCCGTGGAGTCCGATGTTGTTGCCGATCGCAAAGCCGCGATTCTCTGCCTCCGCGATGATCGTCAGCCAGCGTCCGGCCGCATCTGAATCGCCGCGCGGTTCGTTATGGTCGCGCCACGCGTTCAGTCGTTGCACTGAATCGTCGTGCGAGCCGTTGTCCACTACAACTACATGGTCGGGCCGCGGGTCAGCTTCCAACAGCGAGTCGAGAGCCGCTTCCGTATCCACGTAGCCGTTCCAGTTGAGCAGTACGACGCCGAACGACGGATCATGCATAACTGAGCGCGATTTTGGAGCTGAGTGGCGACGGCGCTCTCTGCGCGAGTGTAACCGCCGTGCCGCCGAGCCAGAATACCAGATAGCCGACCATTGGGTCGTTGAACATCGTGCTCGTCATGCCGTAGACAAGCACGCCAAGTATGATGAGCGCTACAGCGACACCCATGTCACGTGCAGGGGCGGCGATGCTGCGCGTCGCCGCCTGGAAACCCGCCATCCCGATGCAGGCAAGCGTGCCAACCAGAGCAACAAGCCCTGGCAGGCCGAGCTCGACCGCGTACTTGAGATACACGTTGTCCGCCGTGAGCGGTTCGAGACCCGCGCGCACCGCTGTCTGATCCGTCGTACCTAACCCGTAGCCCCAGGGTTGTTCGAGAAATGCGGTGATGCCGTTGGTCCAGTCCTTGAGGTGCGAGACGCTGCTGCCGCTCTGCCATGTCAGCGTCTCGAAGACGAAGGTCGCGAGCGATGGAAATACGAGCACGCCGGCCACCAGCGCGCCAACGGCGACGCTCGCCGCGAGCGCTGCGCCAGTCACTCGGCGACGAATTGCGAAAAGAATCAACGTCTGCAGACCTGCAACGACGATAGCGGTCCGGGTGAACGTCGCGATGAGCCCGATCCAGATTACGCCATACAGCACGCGATGGAACCAGCGCGTCCTGTCACCTTTCTGAAGCAGCCACAACGTCGCGAGTGGCAGCAGGACGATGAACACGACCGCGAAGCCCTGTCCGGACAGGAATACGGAGCCCGAGCGGCGCACCATGTGACCGCCCATCTCGCTCCAGTAATTGTCCGGCAGCCCGTACACGTTCCCCTGCGTGAACGCGACGCCGCCCAGAAAATTCTGCACGTATGAGGCGACGCCCAGCGCGACGAGCATCTGCGGCGTGACGAATATCTGCTCCGCTATCGCGACGATGGACGTGACCGCGAGCACCGTAAATGCGTGTTTCATGAATCGGTAGTCGTCACCCAACTCGGGCGTTGCGCGGCCCACAAAGTAGAACAGCATGAAGAAGGCTGCGTCACGCACGCCGAACACGGCAGCCTTCAACGGAATGAAATCGCGCAACACGACGTTTTCCGTGGCGAAGAAGACCAGGGCCAGGGCAATCCACAAGCCTGCGAACAGATCAGCGGCGGACACCGCGACGCGTGGTCCCCACCCGGTTGCTGCGCGCACGACGACCGCGGCGAACAGCAGCAGTCCCGCGATTTCCTTCCACGCAGCGATTACCTGAACGACCTTTATCGAAAGGTTGAAATAGCCGAACAGGACCGCGATGCCGAGGATGTGGAACGTCAGCGCCCAGAGAACCCACGGAAGCGCTCTTGCAGGAAGCGAGCGCTCGGGGCGCGCGCGCTGCTCAGGCACGACGCGCAACCGGAGGCACGTCGCTGCGTGCCTTCCGGCGCCTTATCGCCGATGCAAGCTTGCGGGCTGCCATCGGCTCGCGTCGGCTCCAGTCCGTGTAGACTGTTGCGACTCCGGCAATCGTGATTCCGATGAATATTCCGAGCAACATGGCGCCCGGAATCAGCAAGCTGAAGCGCGGCCAGTACGGCTTGATCGGTGTCACCGCGGAATCGACCACGGTGATCAGCGCGGCATCGTTGAACTCGTCGAGCTTGGCGGATTCGACCTGCTTCTCGAGCGAGAGATACAGCTCCGATGCGACGTCCTCGTTGCGACGCAGCGTCTCCTCGTCCGACGACAGGGTAGGCGAAAGCCGCCACTGCCGGTTGGACGACAGGAAGTCACGGTAACGTGCCTGTGCGGTACCGAGATCTGTCTTTGCCTGTGCGGTACGACCTTCGAGATAGATGCGCTTGGCGCGTGCGCGCGAAGTGCGCTGTTCGAGGTTGAACGAATTGACAAGAGCGAGCGCGGCGTTGGCCTCTCGCGATGCGACAGTCGGATAACGATTCTCGACGGTGACCTTTATCAGGTTGGTCCGCACGTTGGACTCGGTCGTCATGGATTTGCCGAGTTCCTTCACGCCGAGCTCGATGCGTCGCGCAGGGTCGGTGGACCGCAACTTCATGATATCCACCAGCCTCGCGCTGTCACCGCGCACGTCCTTGCGCGGGTCCGGCATCTTCGTGAGAAGCAGTCTCGTCAACAGCTCACGGCTCTGCATCAACTCGGCGTAGAACTCCGGCGACTCCGTCGGCTCCCCGCCGACCGATCCGAGCCCCATGCCGCCCGCGAGGCTGGACAATGCGCCCGAGCTAAGACTGCTGATCGCGCCGCCGAGTTTGGACGAGCTGCTGGGATTAGGTGCAAATGAAACAGTGACCCGGTAGACCGGCGGCAGGATCACCGCCGATAGCAGCGCGAGCACGAGCACACAGATCGTGCTGACGATTACCGTGCGCCACCGGTTGAGCACGCCGGCGGTCCACAACGCAAGCGTCAGTGGCTCGAGGCTTGGCTCCGCAATCGGCACGACGTCCGGCATTCTGGGATGCCTAGTGTGTGCGAAGCAGCGCGATCACGGCGAGCAGGCTCGACGCGACCCCTGTCAACGACCCGAGCATCGTCAGTACGCTGGGGCCGCCGCTGCCGTCGTTCACTGGCACGTACACCACGCTCCCGGGTTTCGGCTTGGGGACGTAATCCGGAATCAGGAACCGTTGCGATTCTGCATCGACCTTGCCGTTCGGCTGCGTGACGTATGCGTGATCGACATCGGCCTTGCGTGTCGCACCGCCTGCGGCACGAATGTAGTAGTTGAGATCCTTGCCGGGCGAGTATGTGACCGCCACCGGCGAGTTCACTTCGCCCTGCACACGCACCACCGCATTGAAGCGCGGTATGTACAGCGAGTCGCCATCCACCAGGAGCAGATTGTCCCGGCTCTTCGGATCCTTCAGCACGTCGGGAAGCTCGATGCCGATGCGTCCGATCGAGTTGGAGTGACGGTAGAACGTCACACCGTTGGCGTAACCCTCGGGAGTGAGGCCGCCGGCGCGCTTGAGCACGTCGCTGATGTGTTCGTTCTTGTTGAGCAGTGTGTATTTGCCCGGGAAACGCACCTCGCCCGCGACCGTCACCGTGCGCTGCAGCTCCCAGCCTGGCTGCCGCAGGATCAGCACGTTGTCGTATGGCTTGAGCTGGACGTCGGGCGTCGGACCGGCAGACGCGGGAAGTCCCGGCGGGCCCGCGTATTGCCCGTTGGGCCCACGCTCGAACAGGTAGCTGGAGTCGAGCGGGACGGTGAATTCACGCGCGGTCACCGTACCCGATCTGTCATCGGGAAGGCGTGCGATGCGTGCTTCGTTGAGCAGTGCGCTCTGTTCCAGTCCGCCCGCTTCGAGCACGAGGTCGCGAATCGTCATCCCTTCGCGATATGGGAACTGTCCGCTTCTGCGGACCGCGCCGTTGATCGCGACGTAGCGCACCGGACGGAAGTCTGTTACCGAATAAACCGTGAGGTTATCGTCTTCGTGCAGTGGAAAATCGTTCACCACGGCACCGGATGAATCGCGCAACGTCGCGCGCAACTGCTGGCGCGTCGAATCGGGATTCAATCGCGTGATGAGAACTTCGCCGAGGTACGTATCCGGCTTGATTCCCCCGGCGAGTTTGAGTGCGCCGGCAACCGTCATTCCCGGCGTGAGACCGATGGTACCCGGCATGTTCACGTTGCCGCGAACGGTTACACGATTCCGCACGCGCGTCGCGACAGGGAACACGCGGATGACATCCCCCGGTTGGACCGGAACAGCGGGTCCGGTCCCGGTGAGGAACGCGTCCGAGACGATGTCTGTTGTGACGCGATCCCGGCCCGGCTTACGTTCGGCGGGCGGTACGATTCGCTCGACCTGAACGCGCTGGCGTGAGGCCGTTGCCTTGAACCCGCCAGAGAAGCGAAGAGCATCTGCCAGAGTTTCGGTCGGCTTGATCTCGTACGTCGCGGGCCGAACAACCTCTCCCACGATCCGCACGCGAGCGAGATGCACTGGAACGAAGACGATGTCGCCCGTCTCCAACCGGATGTCGTGTGACGCATCCCCATTGATGAGATAGTCGTAGAAATCCATGTTCGCGATCAGCTTGCCACCGCGACGCACCTGCAGGTCACGCAGGCTCCCGTTGTCGGTCGGACCGCCGGCCGCGTAAAGCGCTGACAGTAGCGTTCCGGACGCTGATACCTGATACGCGCCCGGCGCCATCACATCACCGACGACGAACACCATGTTGCTGCGGAGCTTCGCCGGCGTAACGGAGAAGTGCGTGGTGGCGTCCGCACCGCGCCTCACACCGGAGTACACGCGGCCGAGTCGGTCGTACAGAACGTCGTTCAACTGACTGAGCGTAAGTCCGTTGACGGAGATCTGGCCAACCTGCGGCACGACGATGAAGCCCTGTCTGGTTACATCGAGCTGATACGACGCTTCGACGTCGCCGGTGAGCACGAGCACGAGCTGGTCACCGGGGCCGAGGCGATAATTCGCGTCGACGGGCCCTGCGACGTTTGGATTGAACAGCGTGGTCGAACGGCGGAAGAAGTCGAGTCCGAATATCGTGAATCCGCTGTCGCGCTGCGCCTGTGCAATCACTTCCGGGCGGTGGAGCGAGTCAGCGCGAGCCTTGCATGCGCGCGCGAGCGCCTGACGCTGGCGGCTGTTTCGAACGCTGTCCGACATGTACGCATCCTGTCCCTGCACACCGCCGGAAAAGTTGGTCCCGCGCGGTCGGAGCGAGCTCAGCGAGCCGAGTGACCCGCTGGTCGTGTCCATCACTCCACCACGACCGCCATTGAAAAGCGTGTCGACGTACATCAACGAATCCGGATTCAGCCCGCATCGCAGGAGATCGACCTGCGTACTATCGACGATCCCGAGCTGCTGGACCGCGTTCAGCACATCTCCCTGGTTCGCAGTGGAGTCCGGCGAGCCGCCACCGTTCATATAGGCGTCGAGCAGATTCTCCGGGTAGCCAGCCTCTCTGAGCCGCGCCCGAACCTGATCCGGCGTCATCCCGCTGGTCATGATCCGCTGTCTCAGTTGCTGGAGCAGCGCAGGATTGCTCTGGAGCATCTGCTGCGCCTGCTGCGACGTTGGATTCTGCGCCACGGCTAATGCCGGCGCTCCGGATACGACAACGGCCACGAGGAGTGACCGGAGGTTCAAAGCACGCATGCTCTGGTTTGTGATGAGAGAAAGGTAGGCGAGTGGTCGCGCAGGGACTCGAACCCCGGACCTCTGCTGTGTGAAAGCAGCGCTCTAACCAGCTGAGCTACGCGACCGGCCGGTAGTGAACCGGAGCCTCGTAAAATACCGCCCGCCACGGTGACGGGGTAGGGCTGGAGCCACACGAGAGGAGGAGCCGGAACGGCGAATAACAGGCGGGCGATAGATTTGGCGCATGCCACCGGATCGGGACAGGCCTCCGACGCCTCGCAATCAACGCCTGGAGCGACTGAACGCGCTTCGTGGTCCGGCTGCGCTCCTCGTTGTTCTCTACCACGTTCGTCAGATCGCGCTCCGTGACCTGGGATCGGCAGGCACTTTCGAGTTCTGGCGCTTCGGCCACGCTGGCGTCGACCTCTTTTTCGTCATTAGCGGCTTCGTCATCTACCTCGTCCATCGGCACGACATAGGCCAGCCGGCGGCCACTCGGCGCTTTCTGACGAGGCGGTTCATACGCGTTTATCCGCCGCTATGGATCGTCACGACTGGCGTTCTCATCGGCGCGCTTATTACCGCGCACGCCGTGCACGCGGAGAAGATGAACAGCTGGTTCATCCTCCGCTCGTACCTGCTTTGGCCCATCAATGGAGCTCTCCCGCTCGTGCCGCCCGCGTGGACTCTCTCGCACGAGTTGAAATTCTACATCCTTTTCGCGCTGGCAATTGCGCTGCCCAGTCGCGTATGGAAGCCTTTGCTCGCCACGGTGTTTGCCGCGAGCGTCGTCGCGTGCGTCGTCGAGACGGTGGCACCCACGGCGCTGCCCTTCGCGATCTCATTCCTTTTCAGCCCCTACAACCTGGAATTCGTTGTCGGTTCGGCGATCGCTGCCTTTGTCCTCACGCGCGCAGTTGCTGTGCCTGCGACATGGGGTGCAATTGGACTCGTCATGTGGGCGATCGCGGCGGCGCACGATCAGTCGCTCGTCGCGCCGGATGTCGCCGAAGTGTTCAGCTACGGGCTGCCGTCTGCTCTGATAGTGTTGGCGGTTGCCGTGCAGGATCTTCGCCGGCCCTCGTTCCACGCGCCGCTGCTTCGGCTGCTCGGAGATGCCTCGTACGCGATCTACCTTGTACACCTGCCGGTCATCATCGTCTCGATAAGGCTTGGGAAGCAGATGCACATCGAGCCCGACACGGGGACTCTCCTGGTGATCGCGCTGATCGCGACCGCGGCGGGCGTTCTGTTCCACATCGTCCTGGAGCGACCGGTCACGCGCTACCTGACCGGACGCTTCGCCGCAAAGCCGCGCACTTCGGCCACACTGGTTGCGGTTGGAAAATAGGGCAGGTGGGAGTTGAACCCACTTCCTGACGGTTATGAGCCGACTGCTCGACCGTTGAGCTTCTGCCCCGTCCTGCTGACATCGAAACTGGACTGCAGCCTTCTTCCGACCAAATTACTGGGAGTCTTGCGCGGGCGCCACTGGGCTCGGGTGCGGGAAACGCGCCGAGCTATACTTCGCCATGTTTGAAAAACTTGTAAATCGACTCCGTCGTGAAGCTTTTATAACATCGCCGCTGGGCATCGTGATAAGTCCCGTTTATTTCATTCGCGACGGGCTCTACAGGAATATTTCAAGCCTCGCTCCGCGTCTGAGCGGTGACATTCTCGACTTTGGATGCGGCTCCAAGCCGTACGAGTCGCTGTTCGTCAACGCCTCCAGTTATGTCGGTGTCGACGTCCAGGTTTCCGGGCACGATCACAAGGACAGCAGGATCGACGTCTACTACGACGGACGGACGCTGCCATTTCCCGACAATCACTTCGACGCCGCTGTGTGCTTCGAAGTCTTCGAGCACGTGTTCAATATCGACGACCTGCTCACCGAGATCAGGCGCGTCATCAAGCCCGGCGGCTATCTGCTGCTGTCGATCCCGTTCGCGTGGGACGAACACGAAATCCCCTACGACTTCGCCAGATACACCAGCTTCGGCATCAGGTCGGTCCTCGAGCGCAACGCTTTCGAAGTGCTGGAGATGCGAAAGACTACCACCTACATCCTGGCGCTGGCTCAGATCTTCATCGCCTATCTGAGCCGTTACGTCTTCCCGAAGAACAGGTTCCTGTCGAAGGTGGTATTCCAGCTGCTGTTCATCTTTCCGCTCAATCTTCTGGCGCTGCTGTTCGACTTCCTGCTACCGACGCGCTACGAGTATTACTCCAACAACGTGGTGTTGTCGAGAACGAAAGTCACCGTGTGAGGCATGCGATGTTCGACGTGTCTTGCTAGAAATACAAGCCCTTCGGAGTCCACTGGAACCGCGCCCGCGCCGCGATCTCGTTTCGCGTCACGCCAATCAGGTGGTCCGCGTTCGTGCTGTGGTTCACACCGACGTCTCCCGTCAGTTCCACGCCCGGCGCGATCATGCCGCCGCCCTCCACTCCCACTCGCGCCGTGTGTTCCACCACGCCATCCAGAAATCCGGGCGTCGTGGAATACTGTGCCGGCGTGGGAAATGGAAGATGAAAGTCCCCCTGTCCCTGCCGCCTGAATGCGCCGTACAACTTGACCGTGGTGTATGGCACCAGCGCGAGATCCACGCCCGCCTTTACTTCGTCGTAATCGCTGAACGGCTGCCCGAGGCCGACGCCGAGACTCGCGTATTGCGCAGCCGGTCCTTCCTTTCCTCGGTACGCGAGCGCCGACAGCCGCGAGTACGACGCGAACAGGCGCTGGTCGCCGAAAAACGGAATCCCTTCCGCGGTCGCGGAGTATCCGTACGACGCAGGCTCCTGACACGCGAGTGTGGGACATGAATCGATCTGTCTGTTCCCGAGCAGCAGTTCCGCCGAGTAGTTGCCGAACCTGGTGGTGCGGAGTGCAACAGTCCCGCCGAGCGTGAGATTCCCCGCGACGTGCTCGTTGCGCCACGACAGCGCGTAGATGTTGAGCGGATTGAGCAGCGACGGATCGTACGATCTCCCGATTCCGTAAGCGAGATATCCCTCCGACGTGCCGACTTCCAGATCGCGCCATCTGACCGACAGGCGGTGCGTGTAGAAGTACCGCGCATACACTCCATCCGGCTGGAAATCATCGTCCAGTCGGGTCGCAAGCGCCGACATGTGAATGCGATCGGTGCCGATCTGCGTGTACAACTGATCGTACGTGTACGGCGCGCTCCCGAGCTGCAACCCCTGCAGCGACGACGGGCCCCAGTTCCGCGCCATTCTTCCGGCGAACAAGGTTCCGTATTTCCACTGACCGCTGACGTAGGCGTCTTCAGTGCGGCCCGCGAGCACGCGGTCCTGCTTGCCCGCAAAATCAGGGTCGTGATTGAGCCTGTTGTCGATGATCGGATGAATCATCGCCGCGACAGGACCCGCAACCATTGCAAGTCGGAATCCCGCGCCACCCGTAACGCTGTGATTCGTGTCGGCCAGCATGAGTTCGCGCTGTCCCGACGTCTGCGCGGTGCTGAATACGTCGGCGTTGGCGATGAAGGCCGGCTGATCTGCCGAAGTCGCTGCGCCGCCGGCATTGACGGCGTAACGCTCGAGCGCGGTGCGCAGCGCGATCGCGTATGACCGGATCACCGGCGAGTGCGTGTGTGCGAGTGCGGTATCGGCGCCGGCAGACATCTGCGCGGCAGTGTAAGGACGCTCGAGCAGCGACACGCCGCGCAGCTCGCCGCGCGCGATGAGCGCATCTGCGAACCGATATGCAATGTCGTCCAGTGGAACGTACAGCGACGCCTGTGCGTGTGCAGATCGCGGCAGCGCAAGCGACGCAACGGCAACGAGAACGATCGCAATCGCGCGTGTGAAACTTTTCAATTGATGGTCTGTTGTGTGGTTGTGCTGTTGTACGCGTCGTACGCGTCGTATGCATCGAGCACTTCGTCGACGCCGACCGTGGCCGCGCCCAGTTTTCCGACTTCGACGCCAGCCGCGAAATTCGCGATGACCGACGCCTCCGACGCCGTGGCGCCCGCCGCCAGCATCGTCGCGAGATACGCGGTCACCGTGTCACCCGCTCCCACCACGTCGTAAACTTCGCGCGCCGTCGTGGGGATGCGTCCGACCTCGCCGTCCGCCGATACCAGTACCATGCCATGCTCGCCGAGCGTGAGGAGCAGATGCTCGACCCCCAGGCGCGCGCAGGTGGCCGGAAGTGCCGCCGGTGAGCCGATGTCCAGCGTGGCCCCGACCGCCGACTCCAGCTCCCGCCGATTCGGCTTGAATATCGTCGCCCCGCGAAACTCGAAGAAATTCCGGAACTTGGGATCCACGACGACCGGAATTCCCTTCGCCAGGGCGGCGTCCATGGCAGCGCGGATCACCGCCGGTGCCAGAACTCCCTTGTTGTAATCCTCAAGAACCAGCGCATCGGCCTCTCGAACGGTTGTTCGAACGGCGGCGATCAACGCTTCGGTGTCGTCACCGTCGGCGTCCAGGTCGTCTTCCTCGTCGACCCTCACCAGCTGTTGGGCCCGCGCGACGATTCGGGTCTTGGTGGTCGTCGGCTTTGTGCTCGGGAGCACGCCGGTCACCGTCGCGCCCGCACTTCGGAGCATATGTGTGAGCTCTCTCCCCGCCGCGTCGCTGCCGACTGTACAGACCATGCTGCAGGATGCGCCGAGTGCCAGGACGTTCTGCGCGACGTTGGCGGCGCCGCCCAGGGCGTGGCGCCGCTCCCGTACGCGAACCACGGGGACCGGTGCTTCGGGCGAGATTCGCTCGACGTCGCCGACCAGATACACGTCGAGCATGGCGTCGCCAGCCACTGCCACGTGGTATCTTTTCGCCGACTCGAGCAGTGCAACGAGCCTGTGGCGCTGAATTGTCTCGATCATCGCCTACCAACCTAGCCCTTTGCCGGGGATCGGCAAAGGACGCCTCGATGACAGCCGAATCCGGGCGAGTTGCGGTCGGCATGTCCCTTGCCTTCTGACGGAGCGGATGGCCTTACTAGAACGAATCAACGCTGCAGCCCGCAAGAAAGTCTTCTCCCTGCAGGAGGCTTTCATTCTTGCCTGGAATGCCATCCGTTTCATCTTCGTCCCGCCATTCTATCGCGACGACGTGATCCAGCAGATGGATTCCATCGGAGTCCAGTCACTCGGCATCGTCGTTCTTACCGGATTTTTTACGGGAATGGTGCTGGCGCTGCAATCCGCGGTTCAGATGCAGCGCTTCGGCGCGACGACCTACGTCGGGAGTCTGGTTACGGCTTCCATGATCCGCGAGCTCGGTCCGGTTCTCGCCGGCCTCATGGTCGCCGGACGCGTCGGATCGGGCATCGCGGCGCAGATCGGGTCCATGCGCGTGACGGAACAGATCGACGCGCTCAATGTGATGGGCACCGACCCGATCAAGAAGCTCGTCACGCCGCGTCTGATCGCGGCGCTCCTGATGCTGCCCGCACTCACGGTGATCAACGACGTGGCGGGCATCTTCGGCGGAAACGTCATCGCCAAGTTCTATCTGCAACTTCCCACGTCGCTCTACTGGGCGACGGTCTGGGATCAGATATCGAACGGTGGCTTCGTCCTCCGCTTCATTCCCAACGACTTCGTGCACGGTCTCATCAAACCGTTCGTATTCGGCGGCATCATCTCGCTCACCGCATGTCACTTTGGACTTCGCACGACCGGCGGCACCGAGGGAGTCGGCGTTTCGACGACGCGCACCGTCGTAACGGCCAGCATCCTCATTCTCGTCACCGATTACTTCATCACGCAGGCGCTGCTGGCGCTGTTGCCATCATGACCGATCGCGACGACGATCAGGACGCGATACAGACGGAACGCGTGCGCGCGGCCATCCGCGACGAGATTCAGGCGGACGAGGACCGGGATGACTCGCCGCCGCCGCGGGACATACCTGTCATCGAGCTGCGCGACGTATGGCTCGCATTCGATCGTCCGGTCCTCGAAGGCGTATCCTTCGCCGCGCGCAAGGGCGAAACGGTCACCGTTGTCGGCGAATCCGGCACCGGAAAATCGACGATCGTGAAGCTGATTCTCCGGTTGCTCGTCGCGGATCGCGGCGAGGTCTTCGTCCGCGGCAAGGACATAGAGAAGGTGACGTACGAAGAAGCGCTCAAGATTCGCCAGCGCATGGGGATGGTGTTCCAGAGCTCGGCGCTCTTCGATTCGCTAACGGTGTTCGAGAACGTCGCGTATCCGCTGCGCGAGCACACCAATCTCAGCGACGACGAGATCGGCGAGCGCGTGCGGGAGAAGCTGCGCTTCGTGGATCTCGACCCCGACGAGGTGACGCAGCTCGCCCCCTCCGAGCTGTCGGGCGGGATGCAGAAGCGCGTCGGCATCGCACGCGGACTCGCGGCGAATCCGGGAATCATGCTGTACGACGAGCCAACGTCGGGCCTCGACCCTCTGACGACTGGCATCATCACGAATCTCATAATGAAATTGCAACGCGAGCTGCACGTCACGAGTGTCGTCGTCACGCACGACATCAGATCCGCGTTCCGCATGTCGAGCAAGATCGCGCTCCTGCACGACCGGCACATCGTATTCTTCGGATCGCCCGAAGAAATGGCTGCGTCGGACGACAAGTACATCCAGACTTTCCTGGGCGGTTACTGAATGAGACGCTCCGAGATCATCACCAAGGATGCGCTGCGTGTCGCCGCCCTCGCGATCGTTGCGCTCGCCATACTCACGTATGCGATCATTCGGCTCGGCGAAGCAGCGCGCCTGTTCACGCGCCGGTATTCGCTGTATGCCTTCGTCCCCAACGCAAGCGGACTGCGCGAGGGCGGACAGGTGACCGTCGCGGGTCAGCTCGCGGGCTCCATCAGCAAGATCGAATTTCTGCCCGTGGACAACGACACCACGCGCAATCTCAAGATCACAGTGCAGATCGATGAGGATCTGCAGCAGCAGGTACGCATGGATTCGCGCGTCATGCTCCGCAACCAGGGCCTGCTCGGCGATCGGTTCTTCGACATCACGCCGGGAACGCCACGCTTTCGCCCGTTGCACGAAGGCGACACTCTGCAGCTCGGGCCGTCGATCGGATACGACGTGATGATCCAGCGCGCGGCCGCGGTGCTCACGGATGTCGCCGGTCTCACGCACGACCTGCGTGGACTGACGCAATCCGTTGCGCGCGGCAACGGAACCGTTGGCAAGCTGCTCACGGACCGCGGGCTGTACGACAGGCTCAACGCAACGCTGGCATCGACGAGCGATCTCCTCAAGCGGCTTCAGAATCCGGACGGAACCGTGGGCAGGTTGCTGGACGATCCGCAGCTGTATACCAACCTCACCGAGATGGTCGGCCAGGTCGATTCGCTCATGACAAAGCTCAACTCGGGCAAGGGAACAGCCGGAAAGCTGCTTCACGACGACTCGCTCTACACCAACCTCGTGACGGTCACGGCGCACGCCGATTCGCTGGTCGCATCGCTGAGCAAGGGGAACGGAACCGCTTCAAGACTCCTGAGCGATACCACCCTCTACAATCAGATGGTCCAGGCGGTCCAGCACTTGAATGAGATTCTGGCGGACGTGAAGAAGAACCCGAAACGCTACACCAAGGGAGCGATCACGATATTTTAAGGGGTGAGTCCCGCCGCTTCTTATGATATCGACGTAGTCGTCACGCGCGGGAGCGCGGTGGAATCGGTCCATCACGTTTCCGCTGCAATCGTCGCGGACGATGCCCTGATCGGCTATGCCCGGAATCCGGAGCTGGTGACGTACTGGCGCTCGTGCGCCAAGCCGTTCCAGCTCATTCCGTTCATGACCACGGGGCACGTGGATGAGCTGGGGTGGGGGGCAGACGAGATCGCGCTGGCCTGCGCATCGCACGGCGGTGAGCCGGAGCACGTCGCGATCGCCGAGCGGATGCTGAGCGACCTGGGGCTGGAAGAGGGTGATCTCGCATGCGGCGCCGCGGAACCCCTGTCACAGCGCGGTCAGCGTCTGTTGCGCGAATCGGGCGGCAGGACGACCCGGCTCCACAACAACTGCTCCGGCAAGCACGCTGCGATGCTCGCCTGCGCCCAGACCGCCGGCTGGCCAACCGCAGGGTATGATCATCTCGATCACCCCGTGCAGCAAGCCATAGTACGAACGATCGAGACGTGGAGCGGCACCAGTCGCTCGCAGATCATGATCGCACGCGACGGCTGCGGCGTCCCCGTTTTCGGGATCAGCCTCGAAGCCATGGCACGCGCATTTGCGCGTTTTGCGGCGGCGATGGCCAGGGGCGACGAAGTTCCCGCGCGTATCGGCAGCTCGATGATCTGCAACCCGTTCCTGGTTGGCGGTACCGACCGGTTCGACACGGTCGTGATGACCGAGGCCCCGGGTATCCTCTGCAAGATCGGCGCAGAGGGAGTGCATTCCGCGGCTATAATCAGCGACGGAATCGGGATCGCGCTCAAGGTCGAGGATGGAGCGTCTCGTGCGCAGTATCCCGCATTGCTCGCGCTGCTGCAGCACCTTGGTGCATTGCCTGATCCGTTGCCACAACGTCTTGCTGAAATTGCCCGCAAGCCCGTGCGCGATACTCGCCACGAGGTCGTGGGCGAGATAGTCGTTCGCGCAATGATCTGATTCGTCGCGCATGGATGCGCCGTGGCGCTGTGCGTGACTTGACGTATCGTTGACATTATGGAATCCAGCATTGAACACGAGGCGCTGTTCAGCGACTCGATGCGTGCGCTCGTTCGTATTTCCGCGGCCGTCGCGGGCGCACCACTGGCGTTCACTCGACGCATGATGGTGGAAGCCGTCGGCGTCGCGTCACCGCAGGCGGTGGACGAGGTCTTGCTGCAATCGTACCTGTTCGCGGGTTTTCCGCGCGCGCTGAACTCGATGCGCATCTGGCGCGAAGTATCCGGCGAGCCGGCTCCGGTCGAGGACGCTGCGACAACGCCCCCGCTGCCCGACGTCTACCGGCTGCAGGGAGAGGACGCGTGCCGAGCGGTGTACGGCAGCAAGTACGACGCGCTGCGGCAGAAGGTTGGACGGCTGCATCCGGCGCTGGACGCGTGGATGCTGATGGACGGATACGGGAAGGTTCTCTCGCGTCCTGGGATGACATTGGTACAACGGGAACTGTGCATCGTCGCCGCATGTGCTGCGTCGGAACAGATCCCGCAGCTCAAGTCGCACCTGCGCGGGGCGCTCAACTGTGGTGCAACGCCGGATGATCTGGCACTGACGCTATCGGCATTGACCGACATCGTCTCCCGCGAGGCGCTCGCCGCGGCGCGTGAAGAATTGAATCGAATCAAGGAGAGCTGACGATGTTCATAGACAAGGTGACGGTCCGCGCGATAGCAGGCACCGGTGGTTCCGGATGCCAGTCGTTCCGGCGCGAGAGTCTCGTACCGATGGGTGGGCCCGACGGCGGTGATGGCGGACGGGGCGGCGACGTGATCGTCCGTGGTGACTCCAATCTCGCCACGCTGCTCGACTACACGTATCGCGACGAGTGGGCCGCCGAGCGTGGCCAGCACGGCATGGGCTCCAACATGACGGGGAAGAGCGGCAAGGACATCTACATGCCCGTACCGCCCGGCACCATCGTACGCGACGCGGTAACCGGCGAGATTCTCGCCGACGTTCTGGCCGACGGCGAGGAATTCATCGTTGCAAAGGGCGGCCGCGGTGGAAAGGGCAACGCATTCTTCGTCACCGCTACTCACCAGTCGCCCCGCGAGTGGCAGCCAGGCGAGGAAGGTCAGGAGCGCACGCTCGAGCTTGAGCTCAAACTCATTGCCGACGTCGGACTCGTCGGACAGCCGAACGCGGGTAAATCCACGCTGCTGTCGGTGATCTCTGCTGCGCGGCCCAAGATCGCGGATTATCCCTTCACCACGCTTCAGCCGAATCTTGGCGTGGTGCAGCTTTCCGATCACCGCACATTCGTCGTCGCCGACATTCCCGGCATCATCGAAGGAGCGGCAGAGGGACGAGGACTTGGGCTTCAGTTTCTGCGTCACATCGAGCGTACGAGAATCCTTGCGATGATCATTCCGATCGATGCAATGGACTGGCAGGCGGAGTACGATCAGCTGCGCGTAGAAGTGGCGAAATACAGTCCGGAGCTCGCACGCAAGCCGCATTGCGTCGTGTTCACCAAGCTGGATCTCTTCGGCGAACAGTACGTTCCGCCGATCGAGGCACCCGGTGCGTTCGCCGTTCTATCGATCAGCGCAGCCAATCGCGAAGGTCTGTCGCCGCTGCTAGCCGCGTGGTGGAGCGAGCTGCTCCGACTCAAGGTGGAAGAGGCGAAACCCAGCGAGGCGGTGGCACCGCTTCCGTGAGTCTGCGACACACCTTCACCGTCGCGCGCCCGCATGATGACGAGTGGCCGGCGGAGCTCGCGACGATTCCCTCGCCTCCGAAGTCGCTGCACTACACCGGCGACATCGCCGTGCTCGCTCAGCCATGCGTCGCGATAGTCGGTAGCCGTCACCCGACTGCGTACGGCGAGCGTGTGGCGCGCGACCTGTCGCGCGCACTCGCGTCCGCCGGTGCCTGCATCGTGAGCGGCATGGCCTTCGGCGTCGATGCAATCGCCCACCGCGCGGCGCTCGAGTGTGGCGGAACGACCGCCGCCGTGCTCGGCGCGGGAATCGATACCGTATACCCGCGCTCGCACATCGCTCTGTACGACGAGATCGCACAACGCGGGGTCGTGCTGTCGGAATTCGGCGCCGGCGTGGGAACCTTCCAGGGATGTTTCCCGCGCCGCAATCGTGTCATTGCAGGCCTCTGCCGTCTGACGATTGTCGTCGAAGCCGGAGCAAAGAGTGGATCGCTCATTACCGCGGGATACGCGGGAGACTTCAGCCGCAACGTCGCAGCCGTGCCGGGCCCGATCGACTCGCCACAGAGCGCAGGCACCAATCAGCTGCTGCGCGATGGCGCCCAGGTCATCGCCAGCATCGACGATGCGCTCGCGCTGGCGGCACTCACTGCACATGCCAACGCGCGCGTGCCTGTCTCACTCGGCGCCGACGAAGCGACAGTGTGGGACGCCGTCGCCCAACACGCGGCTGCCAGCGCCGACGAGATCATCACGCACACGGGCTGGCCCGCAAGCCGTTGCCTCGCCGCGCTCACGCAACTGGAAATTCACGGACTTCTGGAATGCTCGGCCGGCGGAGTGATCGCGCGAAGATGAGCCTGGATCCGGTGCGCCACCTCTACATCCACGTTCCATTCTGCGCGCGCCGCTGCTCGTACTGTGACTTCTCCATAGCTGTGCGCAGCTCGGTGCCAGTCGCGACTTACGTGGAATCGATCGCGCGCGAGATCGCGCAACACGACACGCAACGCTGGGATCTCGACACCGTCTATCTGGGCGGCGGCACTCCGTCCCGGCTTGGCGCTGGCGTGGCTGCCGTTGTGAAGATCGTGCGCGAAAATGCATCGATCGCCGCCGGTGCGGAGCTGACGATCGAGGCGAACCCGGACGACGTCACGCCCGCGAACGCAGCTTCATGGGTCGATGCCGGAGTCAACCGCGTCTCGCTTGGCGCCCAGTCGTTCGACCCGTCGGTTCTCGAATGGATGCACCGCACGCATTCGGTTGAGCAGATCGCCACCGCGGTCGGGACTCTGCGCGCGGCCGGAATCACCAACGTCTCGCTCGATCTCATTTTTGCGCTCCCGGAATCGGTCCCGCGCGACTGGGGTGCGGATCTCGAGCGTGCACTTGAGCTCGAGCCCGACCACGTCTCGCTTTACGGCCTCACCATCGAGCCGCACACGCCACTCGGCCGTTGGCGGGCCCAGGGCCAGGTAGTCGAAGCGTCGGAAGAGCGCTACGAGGCCGATTTCATGATGGCGCACGAACGACTCCGCGCAGCAGGATTCGAGCACTATGAAGTCTCCAATTTCGGACGGCCCGGACGCCGTTCGAGACATAACTCGTCCTACTGGACCGGCGAACCGTACGCCGCGCTCGGACCATCCGCGCATTCGTTCGACGGAGATGCCCGTAGCTGGAACGTGGCGGCGTATGCAGATTGGGAGAGGCGCCTGCGCGCGGGTGAGAGCGTTGTTGCCGAGCGGGAATTGCTCACCCGGGAGAACCGGCTGTCCGAGCGGGTGTATCTAGGGCTACGTACGATTGACGGTCTTCTTGCGACGGATGCGGAAATCGACGTCGCTCGTCCTTGGGTCGAAGCCGGGTGGGTCGAGATCACTAACCGAACGATCGTTCTAACAGCGACTGGCTTTCTTCGCCTGGATGCTATCGCAGCGTCCTTGACACTCGCCGGAAGTCGTTGATACTATTGCACTTATGGCACTTGCTGAACTGACCGACCGAGAGCGTATGGTGCTCGAGGCCGTAATCCAGACGTATGTAGCGACCGCCCAGCCCGCTGGGTCGCGTCAGCTTGCCCGTCGGTTCAACTTCGGTGTGTCGCCCGCCACGATCCGCAACACGATGAGCGACCTGGAAGAGAAGGGCTACCTCTTCCACCCTCATACGTCGGCCGGCAGGGTTCCCACGGACGTCGCGTATCGCGTCTACGTGGACTCCATTCTTCCCGCGCACAAGTTCACTACGGCGGAGCGCGACAGTCTTGCGCTGCAGATATCGAGTGGCGGATCGGCAGTGGAGAACATCCTCCGTCGTGCCGCGCAGAGCCTCGGCATCATCACTCAGGAGCTTGGCGTCGCGCTGGGGCCGCGCTTCGATGCGAGCGTTCTCAACCGCATCGAGCTGGTGCGGCTCGCGTCCGACCGACTCCTCGTAGTGTTGTCTGTGCAGGGTGGCGGCGTTCGCACGATCTACGTCGACGCGCGAGGTCAGATTGCCGACGAGGCGATCACCGAAGTCTCGCGCGTTCTCAACGAGCGGCTTGGCGGACTCACGCTGCGTGAGGTACGCAACTCGCTGTCGCAGCGGCTTCGCGATACGACCGTCGGGGCGGCCGAGCTGATCAACGTATTCCTGGAAGAAGGCGAGCACATATTCGACGAGGTATTCGATTCGGCGAACGATGTAATGCTCGGTGCGGCCTCCGTGCTCGCCGAACAGCCCGAATTCGCCAGCGCGGACAGCATGCGAAGGCTCGTCGCCCTGACTGAAACGAGGCACTATCTGGCCGAGGTGCTGCGCAAGCGGAGCGAATCTTCCGGCGTGAGCATTACTATTGGCAACGAGCACGATGATCCCGCGCTGGAGAACTTCACGCTTGTCACGGCGCAGTATCACGTTGGTGCGTTGAACGGCGTCATCGGCGTGATTGGACCGACGCGGATGCCTTACGACAAGGTCATTTCGCTCGTGACTCACACATCGCAGCTGGTCACCGACCTGCTGGACTGACGCACTACTGAAAGCATTACCGAACGCATTCTCAAACGCATCACCAAACGCATGGCAGACTATTACGAAACGCTCGGAGTCCCGCGCGCGGCGTCGGACGACGACATCAAGAAGGCATATCGCAAGCTGGCGATGCAGTTCCACCCGGACCGCAACAACGGCTCGTCGGAATCAGAGGAGAAGTTCAAGGAGATCACCGAAGCGTATGACGTGCTGCGCGATGGCAACAAGCGCGCAGCGTACGATCGGTATGGCGAGGCCGGCCTCAAGGGCGGTGGCTTCGGCGGCTTCCACCATGTGGATCTCTCGGAAGCGCTCAACATCTTCATGCGCGACCTGGGCGGGATGGGCGGCTTCAACGATCTGTTCGGTCGTAGAAGCAGCGCCGCCGAGACGCGAACGGGCTCCGACATTCGCATCAGCCTCGGACTCACGCTCCAGGAAGTAGCGACGGGAGTCGAGAAGCCCGTCACGATCAAGCTGTTGAATCCGTGCGACTACTGCAAAGGCACCGGCGCCGAGCCTGGCACGAGTGTGAGTACGTGTCCTACGTGCAAGGGTGCTGGCGAAGTGCGTCGGGCGCAGCAATCGTTCTTCGGACCCGTCGTGAGCGTGTCCGTGTGCCCCAACTGCGCTGGCGATGGCAAGGTAGTCGCGTCGCCGTGCAAGAAGTGTCGCGGTGAAGGGCGCCTCCGATCGGAAGAGCAGGTCAACATCAAGGTTCCGGCGGGAGTCGCGACGGGTCAGTACATGACTCTGCGTGGTGTCGGTAACGCCGGCCCGCGAGGCGGTCCGCGTGGCGACATTCTCGTCGTGTTCGAGGTCGATGAGGACGAGCGCTTCGAGCGCGACGGCGAGGATCTGCTCACCGAAGTGCTCGTCACGTATCCCCAACTCGCACTCGGCGCCGACATCGATGTTCCCACGGTTACGGCGTCGGTCACGTTGCGCATTCCCGCGGGTACTCAGAGCGGTCAGGTGATGCACCTGCGCGGACGCGGACTTCCGCGCATCAACGCATCTGGCACCGGCGACCTGCACGTACGGCTGCAACTCTGGACTCCCGACGTGATGAGCGAGGAAGAGGCCACGCTGCTTCGCCGCCTTTACGAAATTCGCCCTCTGGCACCAGCAAGACGCGAGCGCGGATTCTGGGCCAAGGTCAAGGAATCACTCGGCGCGTGAGCACGGAATGGCGCGCGGTTCGTGTAGAGCAGTGCGCCGATCGCGATGCGGTGATGAGCGCGCTGTTCGCAGCCGGCTCGCAGGGCGTCCACGAAGACGGTGACGCCCTCGTCACGCATTTTCCGCCGGACTTCGACACCCAAGGCGTTGTCGCAGCCGTGCACGAGACCGACCCGTCCGCGGTCGTCACGACAACAGTCGTGCCAGCTGTGGACTGGAGCGAGTGGCGCGCAAGCGTCGACGCACATCACGTTGGAGGCCTTGTTGTAACGCCGCCGTGGCGTGCCGCAGAGTTCGATCCGGCGACTACCATCGTGATCGATCCTGCGATGGCGTTCGGGACCGGCGAACATCCAACCACGCGTGGAATGCTTCGTCTCATGCAGCGCACGATCCGCGCGGGGGATTCCGTAGCTGATCTCGGAGCCGGCAGCGCCGTGCTTTCGATTGCAGCCGCCAAGCTCGGCGCAACGCGCGTTGCAGCGATCGAAATCGACGATGGCGCCGAAGCGTCCGCGATCGAGAACATTCGCGTGAACGGCGTGGAAAGTGCGATTCGATATCTGGTTGGTGACGCGACGGTGTTGCTCGCGCTCGTCGCGCCGGTGCGTGTGATTCTCGCGAACATCGTCTCATCCGTGCTGATGGAATTGCTTGCAGGCATGGCAGGGTCGCTCACGCCAGATGGAGTTGCATTGCTGAGCGGGATCCTGGTCGAGGAGCGCGATCTCATGATCAGCGCGCTTGCACGTGCGGGCTTTCGCGTCGAAGCCGAAGACGTTGAAGGCGACTGGTTGAGCATCCTTGCCGGTCGTGTCTCATGACGGATTCCGATCGCGCAGCGTTCTATTCCGAAGATCCGTTCACGGTTGGGGCGCAGATCGCACTGTCGGAGAGCGACGCGTCGCACATTACGGTGCTCCGTCTTGGCGTCGGGGAACGGGTCGGCCTTCGCGACGGGGCGGGCCACATCGCGTCGGGGACACTTGTCCGGCTCGGCCGCAGGAATGCACTGGTCGAAGTCGACCGGATCGCCGAGGTGCCGCCGCCGCTACCGATTCACCTGCTGGTTCCAGTCGCGGATCGCGACCGGATGCTATGGCTCGCCGAGAAGGCCGCCGAGCTCAATGTCGCGAGCTGGCGTCCGGTATTGTGGCACCGGTCCCGGAGTGTGTCGCCGCGCGGCGATGGCCCAACCTTTCGGAACAAGGTACGTACGCGAATGACGTCTGCCTTGCTTCAGTCGCGGTCGGCTTGGCTGCCCGAGATATTTCCCGAAGCCACTCCAGAGCGCGCGATGGCCGCGTCCCCTGAGGGGTCGCGTGTGGTCCTCGAAGCGAGCGGCCGGGCGTTCGGCGCCATCGACGTCTCGGAACCGATGGTGGTGGCAGTGGGGCCGGAAGGGGGCTTCGACGCGGAAGAGCTGGATGGCCTTCAGGCAGCCGGGTTCAGGCTGGCATCGATCGGCCACTCGATCCTGCGGTTCGAGACGGCGGCCGTCGCCGGTGTCGCCGTGGCCCGCGCGTTGCTGGAAGCGAAACTCATCTCAGACCGGTAATTCTCATGGCGGACGAGTCCGCAAACTGTATTTTCTGCAAGATCGTCCGCGGGGAGATTCCGGCTACAATGGTCGCCGAGAACGAGGCGGCGATTGCCTTCCGGGACCTGGACGCGAAGGCGCCCGTGCACGTGCTCGTGGTCCCGCGGAAGCACATAGTCTCGCTCGCCCATTCGGCCGATCCGGCCACTCTGGGCGAGGTTCTGGCGCTGGCTGGGGACGTGGCGCGGCAGGAAGGGCTGGATGGCGGGTATCGGGTGGTCATCAATACCGGCCCGGACGCCGGTCAGACGGTCCATCACCTCCATGCCCACGTTCTGGGTGGCCGAAACATGGCGTGGCCGCCGGGCTGAGATTATTATTAAAGGCTGCACATCAACCGTTACAGGATCGGGGGCGATAGGGTTTGTCAGAAGTCATCATTCAGGAAGACGAGAATTTTGAGCGCGCGCTCAAACGCTTCAAGAAGAAGGTCGAGAAGGCGGGGATCCTCGCGGATCTGCGCAAGCATCGCCACTACGAGAAGCCGAGCGAACGTCGCAAGCGCAAGATGAACGCTGCGACGCGCAAGAATCGCCGTCATCGCGCGATGTAATGTCGCTGCTCGGCGACAAACTGCAGGCCGACCTCAATGCTGCGCGCAAGGCGCAGGACAAGGCCGCGGTGCTGCTGCTGGGGACCATACTGTCGGACGTCAAGAACAAGCGCATAGAACTTCGCGCCGAGCCAACTGACGACGACGTACTCGACGTGCTGCGCAAGGGCATCAAGCGCAGGCGCGAATCGGTCGAGATGTACGACAAGGGGAACCGTCCCGATCTCGCCGAGAAGGAGCGCGCGGAGGTCGCTGCCCTGGAGAAGTATCTACCGGCGCAGGCCAGCGAAGACGAGATCCGCGCAGCGGTGCGCGCCGCGATTGCTGCCGGCGCCGCATCCATGGGACCGTTGATGGGTCGCGTGAATCCGCAATTCAAGGGAAAGGCCGACGGCAGCATCATCAGCCGCATCGCCAAGGAAGAATTGGCTAGGTAGGGCGCGGATTTATCCGCGCCTGGCCCATTTACGTCCGATCGAATCCGGATGATCGCGACGTATCCGCGCGTGGCCCATTTACGTGCGATCGAAGCCGGAGCAGCACGTCGTCGTGATCAGTGCCCTCTGAACACGAAGAACACCGCCCCCACGATACAGAGCGCCGCCCACAGGTAGTCCATCTTGAGCGGCTGGTCCATGTAGAAATACGCGAACGGTACGAACACGCTCAGCGTTATCACTTCCTGCAGGATCTTGAGCTGGCCGAGAGTGAGTGTGGTGTATCCGATTCGATTCGCCGGCACCTGGAGCATGTACTCGAACAGCGCGATCCCCCAGCTGACGAGAGCCGCGACGTACCACGGCTTGGCTTCGAGATTCTTCAGGTGGGCGTACCAGGCGAACGTCATGAATACGTTGGAACACACCAGCAATCCGGCAGTCCGGAAGATCACCGACCTGAAAATCGTGAGCATTGTCATGGGTCGCGGCAGGCGCGAAAAGTGAGCCAGCTCCAACCCACCGACTCTTCGGTGTATTTTCGCCGCACTCTGTATTATTCAGAAGCTCAATGAATAACCACGCCCTCTCCGTCCTGGAATTCCACCGCGTCCTCGACGTGGTCGCCGAGCGCGCCACGTCGGCGGAGGGGGCGGAGCGCGTCCGCGCGCTCAGGCCAACCACCGACAGGGCCTGGATCGAGCGAGAGCAGTCCCGGGTATTCGCCGCACGGTCTCTCATAGCCAGCGAGGCCCGCTGGGCGCCGCACGCCATACCGGCGGCGCGACGCGCACTGGAACGGCTTCGCGTCGAGAATGCCACGCTTGCCGCCGCCGACTTCATTCTGATCCGGGCGCTCCTGCGAAGCTCTCGGCTCACGCTGGATTCGCTGGCCGATCCGCGGCTCCCCATTGCAGCGCGTGCAGTGCTCGAACCGGTCACCTCGCGTCTCGTGCGCGACACGCAGGCGGAAGCGGCAATCGATCGCGTTCTGAGCGACGAGGGAGACGTTCGCGATAGCGCCTCGCCGAAACTGCGTGGGATACGACGCGAGTTGCGGCACGCGGAGTCGGATCTCGTTGCACTGCTCGAACGCCTCATGACGCGACTCGATCCGAGTCAGCAGGTCCCCGACATGTCGGTGACGGTTCGCAACGGGCGATATGTGATTCCCGTGCGTCGCGAAGGTCGCGCGACGGTTGGTGGAATCGTGCACGACGCTTCATCCACCGGCGGTACGTTGTTCATCGAACCCCCCGCGGCCGTCGAAGCGGGCAATCGCATGCGCGAGCTGGCGTCCGAGGAGACGATCGAGATCGAGCGCATACTCTTCGAGCTGGGTGACACGCTTCGTCCGAGTCATCCGGGCCTGACGGAAGCGTTCGACGCACTCGCGGACCTGGATTCGCTGTACGCGCGCGGCCGAATGGCGCTGGAGTTCAACGCGGCGCCGGTTACACTCCGCGATCCAACGGAAGGATTCGACATAATAGGCGGACGGCACCCATTGCTGCTCGCGCAGGGTGCACGCGTCGTTCCGTTCGATCTGTCGCTGGGACAGTCGGAGCGCACCTTTCTGATTTCCGGTCCGAATACCGGAGGCAAGACGGTTCTGATCAAGGCGATCGCGCTGCTTTCGCTCTGTACACAGGCCGGGATCCCACCGACGGTCGGAGAGGGAAGCGGTATCGCGATCTACGACGAGATCTACGCGGACATCGGTGACGAGCAATCGATAGCTGCGAGTCTCTCGACTTTCTCGGCGCACGTCAGGAACCTGCGCGAAATTCTGGCCGGTGCGACCGATCGATCGCTCATCATCATAGACGAGCTTGGATCCGGAACCGATCCTGTCGAGGGCGCAGCGCTCGGCGGCGCCGTCCTCGAATCGCTCACCGCTCGCAACGCTCGTACGGTAGCGACGACGCACTTGGGAGCGCTCAAGCAGCTGGCAGTCGAAAACGTCGGGGTTGTGAACGGATCGTTGCAGTTCGACGCGATCGAGCTGGCTCCAACGTACCGATTGATCAAGGGAATTCCGGGCCAGTCGTACGGTTTGAGTATCGCGCGCAGGTTAGGGGTTCCAGCAGAAGTGCTCGAGCGCGCCGAGGCGCGGCTCCCGGTGGGTGAGCGTGATGTCAACGTGTTGCTCGCGGACCTCGAGGCGCGTGACGCGGCACTGGCCGAGCGAGAGCGCGAAGCCGAGGTGATCGCGAACGACGCGCGGGAGCGTGCGCGCAGAGTTGCGGAGCGCGAGCACAATGCTGGTGTGCGTGAGCGTGAATCCGAGCGTCGTGCGCGTGAGGAGTCGCGCAGATATCTGCTCGCCGCGCGGCGGGAGATCGAAAATACGATTCGGTTGCTCAAGAAGTCGGACAGTCCCGAAGAAACGGCGCGCGATGCACGACGTCACGTCGAGGAGCTTGCCAAGGAGCAGACGCGCCAGCTCGATCGACTGGAGGAGCGCGAGCGGACGACGCGGCCAACTCGTGATGGACGCACTGCTGAGCCGCCATCGGTTGGCGATCACGTCGCGGTCGCAAGCCTCGGCGGACGAATAGGGCAGCTCATGGAGATGCGCGATGACAACGCGATCGTCGCTGTTGGGACGCTCAAGCTGAGCCTCCCGCTATCCGATCTGACGCGCGCCCAGCGACCCGCACCGGCGCTTGCCGTGAGCATTCGCGGCGACGTGCCCGAAGCGCACGTCGCAAGCGAGATCGACCTGCGCGGCATGCGCGTTGGCGAAGTCGAAGGGATAGTAATGCACGCAGTGGATAATGCCGTCCGTGCCGACGTGAAGGCGCTGCGCATCATTCACGGCAAGGGAACCGGTGCATTGCGCGAGCGGATCGCCGAGATGCTTCAGAAGGAGCCGCGCGTGGCGAATTTCCGGCTCGGCGCGTGGAACGAGGGCGGCGCCGGCGTGACGGTGGTGGAGTTGGCATGAGTTCCGATCCCATTGTCGAGCGCGTTCGCGAAGCGGCGGACATCGTGCAGATCATCGGCGAGCACGTCAAGCTCAAGCGCGCTGGCGGTGATTTTCGGGGACCATGTCCGTTTCACGGGGGCAAGAACCCGAATTTCAGCGTGTCGCCCAGGCGCGGGCAGTATCACTGCTTCAAGTGCGGTGAGTCTGGCGACGTGTTTTCGTTTCTGCAGAAGCACCTTGGCATGAGCTTCCCGGATTCGCTGCGCGCCGTCGCATCCACCGTCGGGATCGAGATTCCGCAGCAGCGGGTCGAGCGGGCTGGACCCGATCCACGCGATCCATTCTGGGAAATGAACGCCGCCGCAGCTGATTACTTTCAGCGCGAGCTGTGGGACTCGGAGCGCGCGGTTGTTGCGCGTACGTATCTCGAGAGCCGCGGAATCACGCGCGCAGATGCGGATCGCTTCGAGCTTGGATTTGCGCCGGACGACATCGGTACGTTCCGCGCGCACATGGGAACGATGGGGTTCGATGTGGAGCGATTGCTCGAAGGTGGCTTGCTGAGCCGTCGCGACGAGAACTCCGAGCCGCGTCCGCGCTTTCGCAATCGCGTCATGTTCCCGATTCTGGACGCGGCAGGGCGGCACGTCGCGTTCGGCGGTCGCGCCCTGGGCGACGCAGAGCCGAAATATCTCAACTCGCCGGAAACTCCGGTCTTCAGCAAATCGAAGACTCTGTACGCGCTTGGCTGGTGCAAGAACGCAATTCGCAAGGCGGATCGTGTGTTCGTCGTCGAGGGATACATGGATGCGATACGCCTCATGATCGCCGGAATCGAGACCGTCGTCGCGCCGCTCGGTACCGCGCTCACGGAAGCGCAGGGTGCTATGGTAGCGAGATACACGCGCAACGTCTACCTGCTGTACGACAGCGATCAGGCCGGTCTCAAGGCGACGTTCCGCTCCGGCGACGAGCTGTTGCGTCACGGCTGCGCCGTGCGCGTCATCACGTTGCCCAACGGAGAGGATCCGGACACATTCGTTCGCGCGAACGGCGCTGCGGCGCTCGAGCAGCAGGTTTCGCAGTCGGTGGACGTATTCGAGCGCAAGATTCAACTGCTGGAGCGCGGAGGATGGTTCGCCGAGTTGCAGAAGAAGCGTCGAGCGCTCGACAGGTTGCTCCCCACCATTCGTGCAACCGCCGATCCGTTGTTGCGCGAGCTCTACATCGGCCGTGCTGCGGAGAAGACCGGTATCGCGAAGGAGGCGTTGATTCGAGAGGCGAACACCGTTCCGCGCGGTGAGCCTCGCCCGGTGGGCGCGGACGAAACATCACACGACGCGGCGCGGACGCGTCCGCCCCTCGACGACGCACCGCCTCTGGAAAGTGACTACGAGACCGGCCGCGCACCCGCCGCGCGCCATCGCGATCGCAGACGCGTTAACGACTCCGGCGCGAGTGCCGCCGAACGCGAGCTCGTGCGCGCAATGCTGAGCGATCCGCACCGAACCGAGCGAATCGCCGAGCAGATCGATCCGGCCAGGTTCACCGATGAACATTATCGTGCGATCTTCTACGCGATGCTCGAGCTGGAGGACGATTACACCGTCGAGCGCCTGGCCGACCGGCTCGAGGCGGACGACGTGCCGGTTCTCAATCAACTGCTGGAAGAGGGCGACGCGCAGAATGATCCCGACAAGACCATTTCGGCTTCGATTGCTGTCATCGCCATGCGCGACATTGATGCACGCCTCGCCGAGATCGATCGGATGATGGGGCTCGCCACGATTCCGGAGCAGAACGAGTTGATGAAGGAGAAGCAGAGGCTGCAGAAGGAAATCGAGTTGCTCGGCCAGCCGGCAAACAAGTCCTTCAAATTCCTCAAGCGGCGCCAGCCGGCGCCAAGCGAATGACGCGCGCGAAGACCCGCTGGACTGAAGCGCCGGTGATCGATGTCGCGTCGGTCACGACACTCGCTGCAGCACTGGGTGTGCCAGTTCCGATCGCGCGCCTGCTCGTTCATCGCGGTTACGGCGATACGGAAGCCGCCAAGCGCTTTCTGCGCCCGCGCCTGGATCAGTTGCACGACGGCAGCGCGATGATGAGCCTGGAAGTGGCGGTGGAACGTCTGGTGCGCGCGATTCGCGACGGCGAGCTCATCATGATCCATGGCGACTATGACGTCGATGGAATCTGCTCGACAACGCTACTCGTGCGCGCGATTCGTGGATTTGGCGGCAATGTGATTCCGTTCATTCCGAACCGCATGACTGATGGTTACGATCTTGGCGCCGCCGGAGTAAAACACGCAATCGAGGTCGGCGCGAAGGTCGTGGTCACGTGCGACTGCGGCACCACCGCGCTCGAGCCTGTCGCGGCGCTGAACGCGGCCGGGATCGACGTTGTCATCAGCGACCATCATCTGCCGCGCGACACGTTTCCCGACTCTCTCGCGTTGCTGAACCCGCGCCGCCCCGATTGCGACTATCCGGACAAGGATCTCGCCGCGGTCGGTGTGGCGTTCAAGCTCGCGCTCGCGCTCGCGAGCGCCTTGAAGGTCAGCGACGCATTCATCTGGAAGATGCTGGACCTCGTTGCGCTCGCGACCGTCGCAGACGTCGCATCGTTGCGCGGCGAGAATCGGATCTTCGTTCGGTATGGCATGCGAATGATCTCCGAGACCGAGAACGTAGGGCTGCGTGCTCTGCTCAGAGCTTCGGGAATGGATGGCAAGCCGCTCACTGCTGGCAGGATCGGCTTCACGCTGGCGCCGCGATTGAACGCCGCGGGACGCCTCGGTCACGCACTGCGCGGAGTCGAGCTGCTTCTGACTGAATCGGAGCACGAGGCCAATGTCATCGCGCGCGAGCTGGAAGAGCTGAATCAGCGTCGCCAGGCGCTGGACCGTACGACGCTGGATGATGCGCGCGTGATGGCTGAGCGTCAGGTCAGGGATGGTGCGATCGGACTCGTGCTCGCGAAAGAAGGCTGGCATCCCGGCGTCATCGGCATTGTCGCATCGCGCATCGTCGAGGAATTTTCGCGGCCGGTGATCATGATCGCGCTAGAGGATGGCGTGGGCAAGGGAAGCGGGCGATCGATTCCGGGATTCGATCTTCATTCGGCGCTCGTCGACTGCTCCGATCTGTTGCTCAGATTCGGAGGTCACCGGGCAGCGGCCGGAATCACGATCGCAACCGATCAGGTGGGTGCCTTCACTCATCGTTTCGACCAGGTTGTGCGGGCACGTCTCACGCTCGACGAGTTGGTGCCGGTGCTGCGCGTCGACGCCGAGATAGAGCTCGATCAGGGCACGCTCGATCTCGAGACCACGTTGCGACACTTCGAGCCATTCGGCGTAGGTAATCCTGCGCCGGTCTTCGCAGCCCGGAACGTGACCGTATTCGGAAGTCCAAGAGTCGTCGGGCGCGATGGACTCAAGCTCACTCTCGTGGGCTCCAATGGCACGCAACTCGAGGCGATTGGATGGGGGATGGCCGATCTCGCGCCCGCAATTCGCGCCGGAAAGGCGCTCGATGTCGCGTTCCGACTGGAGCGCGATGAGTACAGAGGCGAAAGTCGTCTCCAGGCCCGTCTCGCAGACGTAGTCGTGCGATGAGGATCGTCGGCGGCGAGTGGCGCGGACGGATAATCAAGGCTCCGCGCGGCAAGACGGTGCGTCCCACGCTCGACCGCGTTCGCGAGGCGTGGATGAGCATCGTTCAACTGTCGCTTCCAGGCGCGCGCGTGCTCGATCTCTTTGCAGGGTCTGGCGCACTCGGTATCGAGGCTCTGTCGCGTGGCGCTGCGAGTGCGGAGTTCGTCGATTCGGATCCGCGGTCGCTCAGCATTCTTCGCGAGAATCTGGTTGCGCTGGACGCTACCGATCGGGCAACGGTGTTGCGCTCGGACGCTATCGCCTTTGCCGACTCGCTCGCGCCCCACTCGTATGACGTGGTTTTCGCCGACCCGCCCTATGCGACGGACGCCGCGGTGCGGCTCGCGGAGCGCTGGTTGAGCGCGCCATTTTCAGGCACGATCGGAATCGAGCACGCGCGCACCGTCGCCATGCCTCCGGGCGGAGAGACGCGGCGCTATGGTGATTCCGGCGTTACCTTCTATCGCTGATGCCGACAATAGCCGTTTATGCTGGCAGCTTCGACCCGATGACCCGTGGGCACGAGGAACTCGCGCGCCGCAGCCGGACATTCGTGGACGAGCTTGTCATCGCCGTCACTACAAATTCGAGCAAGCGCCCGCTGTTCTCCATCGAGGAGCGAACCGAGCTCATCAGGACCACCATCGGCGACGCGCCGGGAATAACCGTGCGTCCGTTCGCCGGCCTGCTCGCCGATTTCGCGCGCTCGATCGGCGCATCGCTGATCATCCGCGGGTTGCGCGCAGCTGGCGATTTCGAGTATGAATTCCAGATGGCACTGATGAATCGCCACCTCGGGCCGGGTATCGAAACCGTCTTCATGGTGCCATCGGTGGAAACCACGTACATCAGCTCGAGCATCGTGCGCGAGGTGGCGCGCTACGGTGGCGACCTCACCGGTCTCGTGCATCCCAGGGTGGCCGAAGCACTCCGCGCAAAGTTCGACCATCAGTGAAAGGGAGTGATTGCCAGTGAACGACGAAGGTCTTCACAGTTTCATCGACGGGATCCGGAGCCGCGCGGCGCAGTCGAAGCGGCGCATCGCCTTCCCGGAAAGTTCCGACTCGCGCGTGCGCGCGGCCGTGGAACGCCTCGATACGATGGGCATCTGCGATCCTGTACTGATCGACCCGGGGCCCGATGCGCTCGAAAGTGCGGCGGAAATGGTCGCCAACGGCGTCGCTCACGGGATGGTTGCCGGCGCCGTCAACACCACCCGCGACGTTCTGCGCGCCGCGATCCACAAGATCGGCCTCGCCCCCGGAATGCTCACCGTTTCCAGCGCATTCTACATGGTCGCCGCAAGGCCCTGGGAGGCAGCCTCCCCGGTGCTCACATTTACCGATTGCGCCGTGGTACCGTATCCGACGGCCAGCCAGCTCGCCGAGATCGCAATCTCGGCCGCGAACGACCGCCGCCGCATCGTCGGTGATGAACCGGTAATCGCCTTCCTCTCGTTCAGTACGGCCGGGAGCGCTTCGGGGCCTTCGGTCGATCTGGTCCGGGCAGCGGTGGATATCGTGCGGCACCGGGCCCCATCCTTCGTGGTGGACGGAGAATTGCAAGGAGACGCCGCGTTGGTGCCGGCTATCGCGGCCCGTAAGGCCGCCGATTCGCCCTGTGGCGGTCGCGCGAACGTCCTCGTGTTTCCGTCGCTCGACGCCGGTAACATCGCGTACAAACTGGTCCAGCGGCTCGCTGGCGCTGCGGCACTCGGCCCGATTCTGCAGGGATTGGCGCGACCCGCTGCCGATCTGTCGCGCGGCGCGACGGTGGACGATATAATCAATGTGACGGCGATCACGGCATTACAAACGGAGAACGGATGAGCTTTACGCTTAAGAAGAACGGCGATGTGGTGGTGGTGGATGTGGAAGGGCAGCTGATCGTCGGCAATCGCCAGGAGCTGAAGCAGAAAGTGCTGGACGAGCTGGAAAAGGGGGACCGCAAGTTCCTTATCGACTTCGCGCAGACCGGCTACATCGACAGCTCGGGACTCGGCGTGCTCGTTTCACTCAGCAAGAAGATCCGCGAGCATGGCGGCGAGCTCCGTCTGGCCAATCTCAACGACGATCTGCAGACGCTGTTCGAGCTCACCAAGCTCGATACGCTCTTCCAGATAGCCGATACCAGGGAGCGGGCACTCGAAGGATTTTAATGCCCCGGATCCGGAGCATCGCCGGCTCGCTGACGTCGCGTGGGCCGGCCCGTCCGACGTTCCTTATGACTTCTCATTCGACGCGGTGACGCCTTCCTACGTAGCGCTCGACGTCGAGATCCCGAGTGACGTCAGACAGATCGAGCCGATCGTGAATCTGGTCACCGAGCACTGCAAATCGCTGCGCCTGTCGCGGCGTCAGTGCTCGCTGAACATTCCGGTCGCGCTCAGCGAAGCGCTTTCCAACGCGATAATCCGTGGCAATCACGAAGACCCTCGCAAGCACGTTCGCCTCCGCGCGACCGTGTCCGATCAGGCGCTCGTATTCGACGTCGTGGACGAGGGAAGCGGCTTCGATATGCAAAAGGAGTCGCACGATCCCACGACTGCCGAATACATCACGCGCGAGGATGGCCGCGGCATCTTCCTCATGCACCAGCTGATGGATCGCGTCGAGCAGTTCCGCGGTCCGCAACACGTCGTACGCCTGACGCTCAACCGCTGATGTCACGCGACCTCGAGCTCGAGATCGAGAACGCCGCGCGCGAGCTGGCCGAACGCTACGAGGAGATCAATCTCCTCTACACGATCAGCGAGATCCTGGGCCGTACGGTCTCGCTCGATCGTGCAGCGACTACGATTCTCCGCGAAGTCTCCGAAACAGTGGGCGCGCGCCGCGCCGCGATCTACACGTGCGAGGCCGGCAGCGACATGCTCGATCCGATCGCGTCCGTCGGCGTCCCGGATGCGCTCCCGAGCGTCTCGTTGTCCGATCCGCGCAATCTCGCCGCGCGTGCGTTCCGCGGTCGTCATTCGGTAGTCATCGCGCCCGAGGACGACGTCACCGATGACGGCTTTCGCATCGGTGCCGTGCTCGCCGTGCCCATCATGTGGACAGGAGAGGCCGGCCGTCCCGAGCTGCTGGGCGCTGTCAGCCTGACCAACAGATCCACTGGTGCCGCGTTCAGCGCCGGTGATGTCAAGCTCGTCGCTGCTATCGCGACGCAGATCGGCAGCGCGATTCAGAACGCGCGATTGGTGCGCGAATCCATCGAGCAGCAGAGGTTGCTGCAGGAAGTGCGCCTCGCGCACGACCTGCAGATGAAGCTTCTCCCCAGCGGCGACGTGGTCGCGCCACAGGCGGAAGCATCCGCGCGCGTAGTGCCCGCTGAGAGCGTTGGCGGCGACTTTTATCATCTTTTCCGACTCACCCCATCTGCAACCGGCGTGATGATCGGCGACGTCTCGAGTCACGGATATCGCGCGGCGCTCATCATGGCGCTCGCCATGAGCGCTGCAGCCATTCACGCCCAGAGCACGCTCGATCCCGCCGCGATGCTGCACGCGCTGCTCTACTCGTTGCGCGAAGAGCTTTCGAACACGGAGATGTTCATCACTCTGTTCTACGGCGTGGTGGACAGGCAGAACCGGACGCTTCAGTATGCCAATGCAGGGCATCCTCACGTCTTCTGTTGCCGTCCGACGGGCGAGCCGGAGCGTCTCGGCGCGCTCGACCCGCCGCTGGGCATGAGCGACCAGGCTCCGACATCGCGTACGGTCAAGTGGACACCCGAAAAGGACCTGCTGGTATTGTTCACGGACGGAATCACCGATGCGCTGAACGATGCCGGACAACCCATGGGCGAGCGTCGCGTGCTCGATACGATTCAGCGCTACGCCACCGAGCCCGCTGCGGTGATCGTCGATCGCGTATTCGATGCGCTGAGCCAGCACACCGGCGACATTCCGCCGCGCGACGATCTCACTCTCGTCGTACTCCGGAGCTGATCACGCGAACACGTGACGGATTCCCGCCCACGCTCAAGCGACTGGGCCAGCACTTCCTTGCGGATGAGCGCGCGCTTGCACGAATTGTGGACGCACTCGCGCCAACCGAAACGGACACGGTGCTCGAGATCGGACCCGGCCGCGGTGCGCTCACCGACATTCTCGTGAAGCGCGCGGGCCGCGTGGTGGCAGTCGAGCTCGACCGCGCGCTCGCCGCACTGTTGCGCGAGCGATTCGCTCTCACGCCAAGCGTCGAGATTGTGGAGGCTGACATTCTCAAGACGGATCCCGGCGCGCTTGGCGGCCCCGGTTATCTGCTTGTCGGCAACGTCCCGTATTACATCACCACGCCGATCATGTTTCACGTGCTCGCGTGCGCACTCCCGCGTCGTGCCGTGTTTCTCGTGCAGCGTGAAGTCGCGATTCGCGCGATGGCAGACGCGGGATCCAAAAGCTACGGTGCGTTGTCGGTCAATCTGCAGGTGCTCGCGCACGTCGAGCGTGTTTTCGACATTCCGCCCGGCGCATTCAAGCCGCCTCCGAAAGTCGATTCATCGGTGATACGCGTCACGCCGCTCACCGATCCCGTTCTTCGTGAGGGAGAGCAGGGACGCTTCCGTTCTTTCGTGCAGAGTCTGTTCAGTCAGAGGCGCAAACAGATCGGAACGATCCTGCGCAGTCTTCCACCGTCGGCTTCCGGCGTTCCAGCGGTGACGCTCGACGCACTTGCAGCGCTCGGCATTCCACCAACCGAGCGACCCGAGCGGCTCACACCGCTTCAGTTCGTCGAGCTATTTCGAGAGGTTCGCCAGGGCGAACGATAGCGCCTCGAATTCCAGTCCCATGTTCACGGTACGCGTCACGACATCGGCCGGAACTGTGATCTGGGCGGGTGCGAAGTTCATGATTGCCTTGATCCCTGCGGCCACCATCGTATCCGCAACAAACTGCGCATCGTCAGCAGGCACGGCAATGACGCCGATGTCGAAGTGTTCCTTCGCCGCGTCGCTGGCGAGCCGATGGACGTCGCGCACCGGGATCGAATCCAGTCTCGTTCCAACCTTGGCAGGCGACGCGTCGTAAAGCGCCGATACGTGGAAGCCCTTCTCCCGGAAACCCGGGTACTGTGCCAGCGCCAGCCCGATCTTGCCAGCTCCCACTATGGCCACGTGCCAGTCCCGCCCGAGACCCAGAATCTCGCGCAGCCGGGTCGTCAGCTCGGGGACGAAATAGCCCAGTCCTCGCTTCCCGAACGAGCCAAAGATCGAGAGATCCTTGCGCACCTGTGCCGAGGTGGTCCCGCCCAGACGGGCGAGAACATCGCTGGATACGGTTGCTTCACCGCTGTCTTCGAGTTCCTCCAGGAATCCGAGATAGAGCGATAGACGACGAACTGTAGAGTCTGGTACGCGTTTCAAGTACGAAATTGGGCTTGTGAAATTCTTCACAAAGGTATGATAAAACCACCAAAGCCCGCAAGTTGACCGCGCCGCTATCTTACAAAAAGATGCCAGTCAACATCAATTCCGAGATCGGACCCCTTCGCTCCGTCCTGGTGCATGAGCCCGGTCCGGAACTCCTCGCCGTCACCCCCGACACGCGCGAAGACTACCTGTACGACGACATCATCCACGTGGAGACGGCGCAGACCGAGCACCGCCGCCTCGTCGCCGTGCTGGAGAGGTTCGCCACCGTACACTACGTGCGCGACCTGCTCGCGGAAACGGTAGCGACCATCGAGGCTCGGCATCTGATCATCCGCGAGGCGATGGACATCCTGCAGTCAGCGCCCATCGCCAAGGACCTCAACGACCTTCCCCCGGAAGATGTCGTGCGCGTCCTGATCGAGGGCCGCGAGGAAACACCCGGACCGCTCGCACGCACGCTCAACGAAACCGGCTACGCCCTGCCGCCAGTCCCCAATCTCTTCTTCACGCGCGACACCGCGATGGGACTCGGCAAGCACGTCATGATCGGCTCCATGAGGTACGGCACTCGCTGGACGGAAGAGCTGATCATGAAGACGCTCTTCGCACACCACCCGGCGCTTGCAAATGCCGGAATCCTGTACGACGGGTCCGTCGAGCGGCGCGTGAATTACACACTGGAAGGCGGCGACGTGCATCCGTTGCGGCCGGACCTGCTGATGATCGGATTCAGCGAACGGTCCAGCCCGGCCGCGATCGACGAGCTGGTGTCACTCGTGTTCGGCAATACCGCTTTCACGAACATCATCGTCGTCGTGATGCCAAAAGAAAACACAGCGATCCATCTCGACATGATCTTCACGCAGATCGATCGCGAGCAGTGCGTTATTCACGCGCCGCACTTCATTGGTGCAGAACGCCTGTCGATCCTGCACTGGAGCAAGGGCGACGCGACGATGCGTGAGATGCCCAACGTCTTCACCGCGCTCGAACAATGCGGTATGCGGATCGATCCGATCGTTTGCGGCGGCAAGAAGCGCATAATGCAGGAACGAGAGCAGTGGGCGTCGGGTTGCAACTTCTTCGCGATTCGTCCCGGCCTGGCGGTGAGCTACGCGCGCAATCACGAAACGCTGCGCGAGATGGAATCGTCAGGATACCGCGTCGTCGCCTCGACGTCGTTTCTCGAAGGTCAGGAGCGCATCGAGGATGACGAGCGCGCAGTGATCACCATCGACGGAAGCGAGCTCGTGCGCGGCGGCGGCGGACCCCGCTGCATGTCGTGCCCAATCGAGCGGGAAGACGTCTGGTGAGCGATACGGTGAGCCGCGCAGTCGGCAGCACGATGAATCTGAGCCGGCTCTCGTACGCTGTTGTGGACGTCGAAACGACCGGCGGCAGCCCGGCGTATGGCCATCGCATAACGGAGATCGCGGTAGTCGTCGTATCTGAGGGTCGTATTACCGAGATATTCGAACGGCTGGTGAATCCGGATCGCTTCATCCCGCCCTTCATAACGCACCTCACAGGCATCAGCGAGGGCATGGTCGCGACAGCGCCGCGCTTCGAGGAGATCGTACCGGAGCTCGTGATGGCGCTGGCCGGCAACATCTTCGTCGCGCATAACGCACAGTTCGACTGGGGATTCGTGAGCGCCGAGCTGGAGCGCGCGGTGGGCAAGACACCGACCGCACTGCGGCTCTGCACGGTTCGACTTGCGCGCGCGCTGCTTCCGCAGTTACCGCGCAAGTCGCTCGATTACGTCGCACATCATTACGGAGTTCTCGACGTGCCGTCGCGCTACCAGCTCAACCGGGGCACGAGACACAGCGCAGCCGGCGACGCGATCATTACGGCGCATTGTTTGCTCCATATGATAGACGATGCCGCGGATCGCGGCTTCACCACCTGGGACGACATCCAGCGCGCCACGAGTCGTGGATCGCGCAGCGGCAAGAACCGGCGCCCGTCGCCGATGCCCACCGCCGCTCTCGACGACCGCACCGCGTAGACAATACTCGCAGGCAATACAGGTACTGCAAAATGCCAGCACCCACTCCACTCGTACAATCACGTAGCATCGGCAATCTTGTCGTTCACGCGATACAGGCAGGCGGTCAGCGACTCGATGGTGGCGCGATGTTCGGCGTCGTGCCCAAGCCGCTGTGGGAGCGTCGCATCCCTGCCGACGAGCGCAACCGCATCCAGCTTGGAATGCGCTGTCTCCTCATCGAGCATCCGAGCGGTCTCATTCTCATCGACAGCGGTGCCGGCAACAAGGAGAACGCGAAGTTCCACGAGATCTACGGCGTCGAGAACGTCGGCGCCAACGGACGCACCGCGCTCGAAGACGGTCTCGCACAGGTCGGCGTGAGCCCGGAACAGATTGCGATCCTCATCAGCACGCACCTGCACTTCGACCACGCCGGCGGCAACACCTTCGTGGACGACGCGGGCGTCGTACGTCCCACCTTTCCGCGCGCGCGCTACCTGGTGCAGCGCGGCGAGTACGAATTCGCAACCCACACGAACGAACGCACAGCGGCGAGCTACTTCGATCGCAACTACGTCCCGACTCTCGAATCGGGGCAGCTGGAGCTGCTGGAAGGCGAGTCCGAAATCGTGGATGGTATCGGCGTGCTGGTGACGCCGGGCCACACGCCATACCACCAGAGCGTGGTCATTCGTTCGGCGGGCGAGACCGGGATCTTTCTGGGTGATCTGGTCCCGACGCATGCCCATCTGCCGCTCCCGTGGATCATGGGTTACGACGTCGAGCCGCTGGTGACTCTCGAGTCCAAGCGCGGGCTCCTCAAGCGAGTGGAGCAGGGCGACTGGACCGTCATCTTCGAACACGACGCCGTGGTGCCGTGGGGTCGGGTGCAATTCGACGGGAAGGCCTACAGCTTGCGTCCGGAATCGGCCTAGGGTAACTTTCCGGGCTTAGTTTAATGCGGAAAGTGGTTGCCTAGCGGCGACCCACCCTCCGGCCCCGGCGTTGCTGAGGTGCTGTAGGCGTCCTGAATCATTCACACCGTGACCGCCACGGTGGGTTTGGCGCGGACTCCTACGTGGGAGGCCCGCGTTTTTTGTTTTCTCTCTTATCGAGGTTTTGCTCATCCCCCCAGACGTCAAAGGTCCGCGCGTCAATCGTCAGATCCGTTTCTCGCCACTTCGTGTCATAGGCGACGACGGCGCCCAGCTTGGAATCATGGATGTTGATACGGCATTGAGCAGAGCTCAGGAGCTCGGTCTCGATCTCGTCGAAGTCGCACCACTTGCTCGTCCTCCGGTCGTCCGAATCATGGACTTCGGGAAGTACAAGTTCGAGCAGGCCAAGATGGCCCGTCAGGCCAAGAAAAAGCAGCATGTGATCGAGCTCAAGGAAGTCAAATTCCGCCCGGGCATCGAGGAGCATGACTTCCAGACCAAGGTCCGGCACGCGCGTGAATTTTTGGGTGAAGGGAACAAGGTGAAGGTCACCTTGATGTTTCGCGGGCGCCAGATTGCGCACCCCGAGCTGGGAAGGAAGGTCGTGATTCGCGTCGCCCAGGAGTTGGTCGACGTGAGCAAGATCGAAGCAGATCCGAAATTCGAGGGAAAATCCATGACGATGATTCTGGCACCCAAGTGAGGGACTAGCATGCCGAAGATGAAGACACACAAGGGCGCAAAAAAGCGCTTCTCTATTACAGGTAGCGGCAAGGTTCGGCGCAACAAGGCCAACAAGAGCCACATTCTCACCAAGAAATCCGCCAAGCGGAAGCGTAACCTGCGCCGCCCCGGCACCATCGCGACATCGGGCGACGAAAAGCGCATGAAACGTTTGTTGGTGGCGTAGTGGTAGGGCGCGGATATATCCGCGCCTCGCTCGTAGCCTAGTTGGTCGCAGCCGTAGGGCGCGGATTCATCCGCGCCTGGCCCCGTCAAATGCAATCGAACCGTCCAATCCGCGACCACACGTCGCCTATCATAGAGGAGTAGCAGCCCATGCCAAGGGTACGATCCAATGTCGCGCGTCTGAAGCGCAAAAAGCAGGTAATGAAAGCCGCGCGCGGTGCGTTCGGCGCGCGTAGCAAACTCTGGAAATCCGCCAAGGAAAACGTCGAGCGCGGCTGGAAGTACGCCTACCGCGATCGCAAGAATAAAAAGCGTGAGTTCCGCAAGCTCTGGATCGTCCGCATCAACGCTGCCGCCCACATCCACGACATGAGCTACAGCACCTTCATCAACGGACTCGGCAAGGCCGGCATCGAGATCGATCGCAAGGTCCTCGCCGACATCGCCGTGCGCGACGCAGCCGCCTTTGGCGTGCTCGCCGAGCAGGCCCGCAAGGCGCTGAGCGCCGCCGCGTAGGCAGCGTCAACGATTACCGGCATCGCGCCGGATGATGCGCTGACGGGGCGGCCTCGATACTTTACGAGTCCGCCCCTTTCATTTCACATAACCACCGTTTCGTGAACGAACTGACGCTGCAAGCATTCGAGCATTTTGTTGGCCGGTTCGGCACCGAGGTAGACACTCGGCTCCGTGAGGCGCGGACAGCTGAAGACGTCGAGGCAATCCGCGTCGAGTATCTTGGTCGCGCGAATGGCAAGTTGACTGATTATCAGAAACAGATCCCAACGTTTTCAGGCGAAGAGCGCAAGCTTGCTGGCCAGCAGTTCAACGCCGTCAAGAAGCTGATTGAGGGCCGCCTTGCCGAAACGCTGACGGAGCTCTCGCGTGTCACGCGTTTGTCAGTCCCCGACGTCGACCTCACCATGCCGTCACGGAGCCAGTTCCGCGGTGCCGAGCATCCTGTGACCGTCGTCATCGAAGAAATCGTCGAGATATTCCGCGAGATCGGATTCACGGTCGCGACAGGGCCGGAAGCGGAAACCGAGTGGTACAACTTCACCGCGCTCAACTTCCCGCCAGATCACCCGGCGATGGACATGCACGACACCATGTACCTCGCTGAGGACGTGGTGCTTCGCACGCACACGTCGCCGGTGCAGATTCGGTCGCTGCAGGCCGGCCCTCCGCCAATTCGTGTCGTGATCCCTGGAAACGTGTACCGCCTCGATCCGTTCGACGCGAGTCACGCTCCGATGTTCGCACAGATCGAAGGACTCGCGGTGGATGAGGGAATCAGCTTCGTCGATCTCAAGGCGACGCTCACGCATTTCGCGACGCGATTCTTCGGCGCGACCCGCACGCGGTTCAGGCCAAGCTACTTCCCGTTCACCGAGCCATCCGCAGAGATGGACGTCGAGTGCCGGCTCTGCAAGGGCTCCGGTTGTCCTGCGTGCAAGGGAACCGGCTGGATGGAGATTCTGGGCTCCGGAATGGTGCATCCAAACGTGCTCGACGCCGCCGGCGTCGATAGCGAGAAGTACACGGGCTGGGCGTTCGGTATGGGACCCGCTCGCATCGCGCTTCAACGCTACGGCATTCCGGACATTCGCGTTCTGTATGACTCCGAAATGCGCTTCCTCGGGCAGGTGGCGCGATGAACGCATCGTACGAATGGCTGCGCGAGTTCACCGATTTCGACCTAACGCCGGAACAGCTGCGCGATGTGATAACCAGTCGCGCAGCGACGGTCGAGGAGGTGATTTCGCTGCGCGCGGATCTACGCGACGTCGTCGTCGGGCTGGTGGTCGAGGCCAGGCCGCATCCCAATTCGGATCATCTCTGGGTTACGAAAGTGGACGCCGGGATGGGGGAGCTGCTCGACGTCGTGTGCGGTGCACCCAACGTCCAGGCCGGCTCGAAGTACCCCTTCGCGCCATCCGGCTCGACGCTGCCCGGCGGTCTCAAGCTCGAGCGCCGCAAGATACGTGGCGAGACTTCAAACGGAATGCTGTGCTCGGCACGCGAGCTCGCGCTCGGCACCGAGCACGACGGCATCCTGACGCTGCACACGGATGCCGCGCCCGGCACGCCGTTTCTCGACGCATTTCCCGCCGGCGATACGCGCTTTGTCGTGGACGTGCTTCCCAATCGCCCGGATCTGCTGTCGCACGAAGGGCTCGCGCGCGAGATCTCTGCGTACACGGGCAACGACCTGCACATGCCCGAACATCCCGGCATGTCGGCTGCTCCCGCGTTCGAGCACGGTACCAGCGACGGAAGCACCGGCGGCGTTCGCGTCTCCATCGATGAGCCGTCCGCGTGTCCTTTGTACACTGCGACGGTGATTCGCGGCGTCAGGATCGAGCAGAGCCCCGAGTGGCTTGCGAATCGCCTGATCAGTATTGGATTGCGGCCGATCAACAACGTCGTCGACGCGACCAATTACATGCTGCACGGCTTTGGTCAGCCGATGCACGCGTTCGATCTCGATCGCTTGCGTGGGCCTGAAATTCACGTGCGCAATGCCCGGCCTGGCGAGCGAATCACGACGCTGGATGGCGTCGAGCGCAAACTCGATCCGACCATGACCGTGATCGCGGACGCCGATCGTGCGCAGGCCATTGCGGGAGTGATCGGTGGCAGTGAGAGTGCCGTGTCGGATGCCACCAGCAACATTCTGCTCGAAGTCGCGGTGTTCGATCCTCGCTCGGTGCGCTCGACGCGTCGCGCGCTCGGCACATCCACCGATGCGAGTTATCGCTTCGAGCGGGCACTCGACGCGCATGCGTCCGCTGAGCTCGCGCGCTATGCAGCGGCGCTCATCATATCGCTCGCAGGCGGACGTGTCGACGGCGCGCCGATCGCGGTCGGTTCGCCGGGACCATCGCCGCATCAGTTGTCGCTTCGCGTATCGCGCGTCGCGAAGATTCTTGGCGAGCATGTCTCCGCGCCAGAGTGCATGCGTCTGCTTGGCAGCGTCGGCTTCGGAGTCAACTCCGGCGAGAACGAAATGCTGCGCGTCACGCCGCCACGCTGGCGCTCCGACGTCGCGCTCGAGGTGGATCTGATCGAGGAAGTCGCGCGGTTGCGTGGCTACGATTCGTTCTCCGACCAGCTGCGTCCATTCAGGGTCGGTTCCGCGCCGGACTCGCCCGCATACGTCGTCACGCGCCGCGTGACGCGTGCGCTCGTCGAAGCCGGCATGATGGAGGTTCGCCCGATTCCATTTGTCGCGGATGCGGGCGAGCACGGTGTGCGCGTTCTGAATCCGCTGGCGGAGAGCGAGGCGTTGCTCCGAACCAGCGCGCTCCAGACGCTCGCGCGCCGCGTCGAGCACAACTTCGCGCACATGACGCGCAACGTTCGGCTGTTCGAGGTCGGTGTCGTCTTCAGTCGTGGCCCGGATGACCGGATTCCCGTGGAGCGGACCGTCACCGCTGCTGTGATATCGGGCGACCGCAGTCCCGCGCATTTCACCGATCCGAGGCCGGCGCAAATGGACATATGGGACGCGAAATGGATCGCCGAGACCATAGTTCGTTCCGCGTTCGGCCAGTCCGGTCAGTCGGGTCCGGAGCTGCAGCCCAATGCCGCGCGCGATGGCTGGGATGTCGTTCACGACGGCTCGACGATCGGGACCGTCGGACCGATCCCGGTCGACGCGCCGGTCTGGGCGCCCCCGGTCTTCGGGATCGAGATCGACCTTACGGCGGCGTTCGGCATCGTGCCGGAGCCCGTTGTTTATCGTCCGCTACCCGTCACCCCCGCTGCCGAATTCGACCTGGCGCTGCTGGTACCGGCCGACGTCGTTGCCGCTGACGTCGCCCGCGTCATCAGAACGAATTCCGGCGAGATGCTGGAATCGCTCGTTCCTTTCGACGAATTTCGAGGTGCAGGGGTGGGCGACGGATATCGGAGTATTGCCTGGCGCTTGACGTTCAGGCATCCAGAGCGCACCCTACGCGACAAGGAAATCGAAGGCCGCCGCGCGCGAATCCTGCGCGCCCTCAACGAGGAGCTCGGTGTCAGACCACGCACTACCTGAGAATCCGCAGTTCGCCCAGCTTGGCCGCCTCGTGCGCCGCCTGGGCGAGGAGCTGGCGAGCTATCGCAAGCGCGCATTGAGCGCCGAGGCTCGGCTCCGCACGGTCGAAGACGAGGCTGCCCGCGTTGCTGGAACGTCGCCTCAGCGCGTGCTGGAGCTGGAGCGCGAGAACGAGGAGCTCAATCGCAGGCTCAAGGTCGCCAGGACGCGTACGGAGAAGATGCTCGCGCGTGTCCGGTTCCTCAAACAACAGCGGGACGGCACGGCATGACCAAAGCAAAGACCACCACCGTCCGCGTCACCATACTCGGCGACGACTACACGCTGCGTTCCGCGACGTCCGCGGAAGAGACCCAGGCGATCGCAAAGCAGGTCGATCAGTCGATCCGCGAGATAATGCAGTCAGGTCTGGTGGTGGAGACCCACAAGGCCGCAATTCTGGCCTGTCTCCGCATGGCCGGCGAGCTGGCCCAGGTCCAGGCCGAAGCCGCAGAGCTTGCTGCCCAGATGACCGCCCTCAGTCAGGAGATCCGGCCGTGGCTGCCACCGGCCAAGCGTTACGATTAGCTTCCAAAGATGGACTTCACGGCTATTTTGGCCGCGGGCGCGATTCTTGTGCTGGTCGCCGGCTGCGGCCTTTTTTTCGTCATAGGGCGTAAAGCTGGTACCAGAGTAGAGGCGGAACGGCAGCAGGCAGCCGGTGCTTCTGCCGAACAAACAGCGAAGCGCATTGTCAGTGATGCTGAACGTGACGCACAGGCTCTTCGCAAGACCGCCGTACTGGAAGGAAAGGAAGAACTCATCCGGCTCCGCGAGGAGTGGGAAGCGGAAGCGCGAAAGCGTCGCGAGGACGTCGAAGGCGACGAACGGCGGTTGCAGGAGCGCGCCGGAACGATCGAGCGCAAGGCCGACGCACTGGAGCAGCGCGAGCGCGATATCAAACGCACCGCGTCGGAGATCACGACGCGGGAAAGCAAGCTCGGCGAACGGCAGGCGGAGCTGGACCGGCTCATCGCCGACGAGCGACGCCGGCTCGAGACGCTGGCCGGCATGTCCGCGGCAGATGCCAAGAACGAGTTGATAAAGCGGCTCGAAGAAGAGGCACATGCCGATGCCGCCAATCGCGTGCGAGTCATTCGCGAGGAATCGCGGCGCAACGCCGAGCGGGAGGCGAAAAAGATCATCGCACTGGCGATTCAGCGGATAGCCGCCGAGCAGACCGTGGAGACCACGGTCTCGACCGTCGCCCTTCCAAACGATGAAATGAAGGGGCGGATCATCGGCCGCGAAGGACGTAACATTCGCGCCTTCGAGCTGGCGACCGGCGTGGACGTGATCATCGACGATACGCCGGATACGGTCGTGGTGAGCTGCTTCGAGCCGATGCGGCGCGAGATTGCGCGCATGGCGCTGGAGAAGCTGGTGGCAGACGGGCGGATCCATCCAGGGCGCATCGAGGAAGTCGTAACCAAGGCGCGCGAGGAAGTGGACAAGGCATTGATCGAGACTGGCGAGCGTGCGGCGTACGAGAGCGGCGTCCACGGATTGCACCCCGAGCTGCTCAAGCTCATCGGGCGTATGAAGTGGCGCACGAGTTACGGCCAGAACATCCTCAATCATTCCAAGGAAGTCGCCTGGCTGGCGGGCATCATGGCTGCGGAGCTGGGACTGGACGTGGCGATGGCGCGTCGGGGCGCATTGCTGCACGACGTCGGCAAGGTGCTCACGCACGAACATGAAGGGACGCACGTGCAGCTGGGCGTCGAGATGGCCACCAAGTACGGCGAGCACCCGCTGGTCGTTAACGCGATCGCTGCACACCATGACGACGTTCCGCACGAGAGCGAGATATCCGTGCTCGTCCAGGCAGCAGATGCGATAAGTGGCGCGCGTCCCGGTGCACGTCGCGAATCATTCGAGACGTATGTGAAGAGGCTGGAAGGAATCGAGCGGATCGCGTCGGACTATCGCGGTGTCGAGAAGGTGTTCGCAATCCAGGCGGGACGCGAGGTTCGCGTGATCGTGACACCGGACGTGATCGATGATCCTCGCATGGAGACCCTGTCGGAGGAAATCGCCTTGAGGATCGAGCGCGAGCTGCAGTATCCGGGTCAGATCAAGGTCGTATTGATTCGTGAAACGAGGGCCGTCGGAATTGCCCGCTGAACTGATAGACGGAACCGCTATCGCCGCGCGGATCCGCGGCGAGGTGAGTGCGGAAGTCGCGACGCTGAAGGCTACGGGCGTCGTGCCAAAGCTCACCGTCGTGCTCATTGGCGACGATCCCGCGAGCGCCGTGTACGTCGCTGGCAAGGCGCGTGCGTGTATCGAAGTCGGTATGGAGGAGGATACGATTCGCCTGCCGGCATCGACGTCACAACATGAGTTGATGGAGTTGCTCGATCGGCTGAATGGCGATTCGTCGGTGCACGGGATTCTCGTGCAGTCGCCCTTTCCCCGACAGATCGAACCGGGAGCGGTAATCCGTCGGATAGATCCGGCCAAGGACGTCGACGGTTTTCATCCTGTCAATGTCGGGAAGCTCTTTGCCGGCGACCGCGATGGATTCGTTCCGTGCACTCCGGCCGGAATCCAGCAACTGCTGCGTCAGTCCAATGTGACGACGCACGGGCTGCATTGCGTCGTCGTCGGCCGGAGCAACATCGTCGGCAAGCCCATGGCCGCGTTGATGCTGCAGGATGCACCGACGGCCAACTGCACTGTTACCATCTGTCATCGCTACACGCGCGACCTCGGGTCGTTCACGCGTTGCGCAGACATTCTCATCACCGCAGTGGGTCGGCCGGGTCTCATAACGGCTGACATGATCAAACCCGGCGCCGCTGTGCTCGACGTCGGCATCACGAGAATTCCTGATGCGACACGGAAGAGCGGCACGCGCCTCGTGGGCGACGTCGATTTCGAGGCCGCGCGTCAAGTCGCGGGTCTCATTACACCCGTCCCAGGCGGTGTCGGACCGATGACGATCGCGATGTTGCTGCGCAATACCGTCCGCGCAGCGCAGCGTCTGGCGGCCGCGTGAGCTCCGCGTGATGAGACGCTCATACGGCTCCCGCGTGCCGCGCTCCGGTGTCGAGTTCGATCTGTTCGGGTCTGGATCCGGCGCGACACCAATCGTCGCGCCGGCAACACCGGGCTCATCTCCCGAAACGGCGATACCGGTCGCGTCGTTGACCGAGACCGCGCGCGCTGTGATCGAGGGCTCGTTCTCTCCGCTGTGGGTGCGCGGCGAGGTCAGCGACTTCAAGCGCCACCGAAACGGGCACTGGTACTTCTGCCTCCGCGATGCTTCCGCGCAGGTGCGCTGCGTGGTATGGTCACGCAGCCAGCGCGGAATTCCCGCGTCGCCGGACGAGGGGATGGAAGTCACCGCGTTTGGCCAGCTCACGGTGTATTCGGCGCGCGGAGAGATGCATCTCAACGTCACCGCTCTCGATGCGATTGGCGATGGGCTCTGGCGCAAGGCGATGGAAGAAACGCGAATGCGTCTCGACCGTGAAGGCCTGCTCGCTCCGGAGCGCAAGCGCGCCCTTCCGTCGGCGCCGACGCGGGTCGGCATGGTTACCAGCCCGGATGGTGCGGCACTGCGCGACGTCATCTCTGTCATTCGTCGCCGCGCGCCGCACGTGAGTCTCGTGGTGAGCGCTGCGACGGTGCAGGGCCCCGGTGCACCTGCTGAAATCGTCGCCGCCATCCAGCGCATTTGCCGCTTCGGCGAGATCGACGTTCTGATCGTCGGACGCGGTGGCGGTGCACGCGAGGACTTGTGGGCGTTCAATAGCGAAGCCGTAGCGCGCGCAATAGCGGACTCCACGGTTCCCGTGATCTCAGGTGTCGGTCACGAGATCGACGTGACGATTGCAGATCTCATCGCCGATCATCGCGCCGCGACGCCATCCGCTGCGGCGGAAGCAGCAGTACCGATGCGGAGCGACCTGCTGGCAGCGCTGCGCGACATGAGCGACGAGTTGTGTGCGTCGCTGGCCGAGCGAGCGTCGCGGGCCCGCTCCGATCTCGAGAGCGGGGCCATGGCGCTCCGGCGTGCCGCGTCGATCGATGCCGAGCGGCGGCGCGCGGCGATCAGCGCAACCGCCGGTCGTCTCAACGCGCTCAGTCCGCTCGCGACGCTTGCGCGAGGCTACGCGGTCGCTCGCGACCCGGTCTCCAGGGCAACGCTCGCAAGCGTCGCCGACTTCAAGCCCGGCGCGCCTTTCACTCTCACATTGCGCGACGGTGACGTCGCCGCGCGGGTCGCGGACAAGCCATGAGCTACGAAAAGCGAGTCGAGCGGTTGCGGGAAATAGTCGCAGATCTCGAAGGCGATGGACTGCCTTTGGACAAGGCGCTCAAGCTGTTCGAGGAAGGGATCGAGATACTGCGGCTCGCATCCGACGAACTGACCAGCGCCGAGGGACGCGTTCAACTGCTCATCGAGAGCGCGGAAGGCGTCTTCGAGACACGCGAGATCGATGTCTGAGCCAAACCTGGCCGTGGACTTCGGATCCGACCGCAGCTACATCGACGCTGCGCTCGGCGCGGCCTGCGAGACGCTCCCGCCAATGCCGCGACGTCTCGACAGGGCCGTCCGCTACGCTCTTTCCGGGCCCGGCAAGCGTCTGCGTGGCATTCTCGTCGCAGCGTCGTACCGTGCAGCTGGCGGCGGGGGCAACGTCTACGGTCTGGCGGCTGCTGTGGAGATGCTGCACGCGTATTCCCTCGCCCACGACGATCTACCCTGCATGGATGACGACGACATGCGGCGCGGTCGTCCGACCGCGCACAAGGCGTGCGGCGTCCCGGCGACTGTCGTCGCAGGCGTAGCGATCATCCCGATCGCTGGCGCGGCCGCCGCGCGCTCGGTGCGCGGTATGTACGGCGGCGCTCCGCGCGCAGCGCCAATCGTCGCCGTGCTCATGCAGGCGGCCGGCGCCAGTGGTATGATTGGAGGACAGCTGCACGACCTCATTGCCGAAGACATTCCGGCAGATTCGCTCGAAAAGCTGGAACGGATTCACCGTGCGAAGACAGGTGCACTGATGGCCGCGTCGGCAAAGGTGGGCGGCATGGCTGCAGGTGCGGCCGGCCCCGCCGTGGGCGCGCTTGGAAGCTTCGGTGCCGACATTGGCCTCGCGTTCCAGATAGTGGACGACGTGCTCGACGTTACTTCCTCTTCCGACGCGCTCGGCAAGACGGCTGGGCGTGACGCGGAGCTGGGCAAGAGCACATATCCGGCATTGCTGGGTGTGAATGGTGCAATGGATCGTGCCGTTGCCCTCGCAAGGCAGGGTTGCAACACGTTGCAGGAACACAACCTGCTCAGCCAGGAGCTTCGACACCTGGCCGATCTGGTGATTACTCGCACGCACTGACAGGCAGATGGCAATACTCGAACGCATTACTTCAACGTCGGACCTCAAGGCGCTAACGCGCGACGAGCTGCGCACGCTCGCTGACGAAGTGCGCACATTCCTCATCGATTCGTGCGCCCGAACCGGCGGTCACATCGGCGCGGGACTCGGCGTGGTCGAACTCACCATCGCGCTGCACACGGCCTTCAATACGCCGACCGACCAGATCGTGTGGGATGTCGGGCACCAGGGTTATCCGCACAAGCTCCTTACAGGACGCGCCAGGGGCTTCGACACGCTGCGCACAGAGAACGGCATGTCCGGCTTTCTCAAGCGCTCCGAAAGCCCGTACGATGCCTTCGGCGCGGGACACGCTGCGACTGCTATATCGGCGGGTTTCGGAATGGCCGTCGGCCGCGATATTTCCGGGGAGTCGTTCAAAGTGGTGTCCGTGGTCGGCGACGGCGCACTCACTTCGGGGCTGTCGTACGAAGGGTTGAATAATGCAGGTGCATCCGGCCGCGATTTCATCGTCGTGCTGAATGACAACGAGATGTCCATCGCGCCGAATGTTGGAGCCATGGCCAAGTATCTCAACTCGGTGCAGCGCAATCCGATCTATAACCGCCTGCGCTCAGCGATAGGCACGGTCGTGGACAGCATGCCGGGACCATTGCAGGGAATGAGTACGCTGGTGCGCAAGTGGGAGGAGAGCATGAAGTCCTTCCTCACGCCCGGCGTTCTGTTCGAGGAGCTCGGCTTCCGCTATTTCGGGCCGATCGATGGTCACGATATCGATCTTCTTCTCGAAACGTTCGCAGCGGTACGCCCCATGGAAGGCCCGCGCCTCGTTCACGTCGTAACCAAGAAAGGGAAGGGATTTCCGGCCGGCGAGAACGTCGAGAAGTGGCACGCGCTCCCCGCGGGTCATGACCCCGCAACCGGCAAGCAGGTCAAGGCGTCGTCCGCGAATCCGAGCTACACCGCGGTTTTCGGAAAGGGGCTGGCGGAGCTTGCGGCCATCGATCCCAAGCTTGTCGCAATTACTGCGGCAATGCCGAGTGGAACCGGTACGGGAGTCATGGCTAAGGCATTTCCCAAGCGATTCTTCGACGTTGGAATTGCGGAAGGTCACGCCGTGACATTCGCGGCCGGTCTCGCGACGCGCGGGATCAAGCCGGTGTGCGCGATCTATTCCACTTTCCTCCAGCGTGCGTACGACAACGTCATACACGACGTCGCTCTTCAGCATCTTCCTGTCGTGTTCGCCATGGACCGCGCCGGTCTCGTCGGCGAGGACGGGCCGACGCACATGGGATTGTACGACATCGCGTACATGCTTTCGATTCCGGGTGCAACGGTAACTGCGCCCAAAAACGGCGCTGAAATGCTCGGCCTGCTGCGTACCAGCATGGCGCACAAGGATGGCCCGTTCTCGCTGCGATATCCGCGCGATGCATCACCCGACATCGTTCCGCCGATCGCTGAGATCACACCGGTTCCGTTTGGAACGTGGGAGGTTTTGCGTCATGGTTCCGAATTCGCGGTGCTCGCCGTTGGGCCGATGGTCAACAACGCACTCGCTGCAGCTGAAGTCCTGGCTGCTGAAGGATTGTCGATCACTGTTGTCAACTGCCGATTCCTCAAGCCGCACGACGAAGTCACGCTCAACGCGCTTCTCGCGGACCACCGTCATCTTCTGGTGGTCGAGGAAGGAACCGTGGTCAATGGCTTCGGCGCGTACATGACGTCTGTCGTCGCGCGACTGGATCCAACCGTGCGCGTCATTGCGCACGGAGTTGCCGACAGATTCATCGAGCAGGCGTCGCGTGCGCGCCAGCTTCAGCTGACTGGACTCGATGCGGCCGGAATCGCGGAGCGCGTGCGCGTGCTTCACGGCAGTGCCGCCGAGGCGGTCGCCGGATGATCAACATCGGGGTAATCGGTCACCGAGGATACCCCGCGCTCGCATCCATCATGGACGTGCTCGAGAGCGAAGCACGTCAGCTCGGCGTCAGCCTGTATTTCGAAGCCGGCCTGCTCCATGCCCCCGACGATCGGTTACTCAGGTCGCCGTCGCAGATTCACGTTGCGCTATCGCTCGGCGGTGATGGAACCTTGCTCCGCACCGCGCGGTTTCTCGACGGTGCGGCGGTTCCCATCCTTGGTGTCAACCTGGGAAGACTTGGCTTCCTCACAAGCTGCAGCGCGCCGGAGCTCAAGTCTGCGCTGGAAGCCGTGGTTGCCGGTGACTACGACGTAGACGAGCGCATGGCACTGCGCGGCGAAGCGAGGCACACCGACGGAACCCCCACGGAAGAATGGCAGGCGCTCAACGATATCGTGATGCACAAGGGCGGCTTCGCACGGATGCTGAGCGTACGGGTTATCGTCGACGGCGAAACGCTCGGCGACTACAACAGCGATGGAGTCGTCGTCGCGTCCCCGACCGGCTCGACTGCGTACAGTCTCTCGGCAGGCGGCCCACTCGTCACGCCGTCGCTCGATTCCATCATCCTCACTCCCGTCTCCGCGCACGCGCTTGCCATTCGGCCAATAGTCCTTCCGCCGAGCGTCACCGTGACTCTCGAATCGCTGGACGGACCTGACGAGGTGCTGATCACCGTGGATGGACAGGCCGGTACGCGATTGGCTGCGGGCGACACGTTAACGGTTCGCCGCGCGCCGCGCGCCGTGCGTATAGTTCGCTTTCCGGGCAACAGCTTCTTCGATAGGCTCCGCGTCAAGCTCGGCTGGGGCGGACTACCGACACGCGATCAACCCAAACAGTGCTGACCGAACTTCGAATCAGGAATTTTGCCATAATCGATTCGGTAACGCTTCCTCTCGAACGCGGGCTGAATGTTCTTTCGGGAGAAACTGGAGCGGGCAAGTCGATAATCGTTGGCGCGTTGGGATTGCTGCTGGGAGAGCGCGCCAGCGCCGATCTGGTGCGCCCTGGCGCCGAGCGCGCGACAGTCGAGGGGGTCTTCGACCTCAGCGGCCGTCCGGCTCTTGTTGCTCTCGTAGATGAGCGTGGCATCGACACGGAAGGCGAAACACTGGTGCTCAAGCGTGAGATCGCCGCGTCGGGGCGCGGCCGCGCCTGGGTGAACGGCACGCCGGTGACAGCAACGATACTCGCGGAGATCGGCCGGTCGCTGGTCAATCTGCACGGCCAGCACGAAGCGCAGACGTTGCTCGACGACGAGTCGCAACGCCAGATTCTGGACGCGTACGCGGACGCCACAAACGCCGCGCGCGACGTTGCTTCGGAGTACGCCTCGCTCGCGGCGATCCGCAGAAGGATCGAAGAGATCACCAAACGGCGCGCGGACGCTGAGCGTCGCGCGGACTATCTTCGACACGTCGCGCGCGAGATCAGCGACGCGCAGCTCGTACCGGGCGAGGACGTCACGCTCGAAGACGATGCGCGTGTTCTCGAGAACGCAGACGAACTGCGCACACTTGCCCAGGCAGTGTCGCAGGCGCTGAGCGACGACGAGGACGGCGCGCTTGCGCGTCTCGCATCGGTTCATCGCGCTCTTGGCCAGATCTCACGGATCGACGCGAGCGCGTCCAAGATGCAGGAGTTGTACGATAGCGGCTTCTACGCGCTCGACGAGCTGGCGCGCGCAGCGTCCGATTACGCGTCTTCCGTTGAACTGGACCCAGAGCGTCTTGCCGGCGTCCGGGCGCGCCGGGAGCTGATCTTCCGTCTGAGCAAGAAGTACGGTGGTACACTCGCCGACGTCATCACGACAGGCGCCGCGGCGCAGGCTGAGCTCGATCTCGTCGATTCAGCCGAGTTCGACGTTGCACAGCTCCGGAAACAGGAAGGAGAAGCGTCGGACCGGCTGCGCGCTGCGGCAGCGCGTCTCACGGCACTTCGCAAGCGCGCAGCCACCGCAATCGGCAAGGCAGTGTCCGCGGAGCTTCCGCAATTGGGAATGGATTCCGGCCGCTTCACCGTCGCACTGACGCCGCGCGCGGAAAATTCCCCGCAAGGCGCCGAGGATGTGGAGTTTCGCGTTGCACTGAACGTCGGTTACGACCCGCGGCCGCTCGCACGAGTGGCATCAGGCGGTGAGCTCGCGCGCGTGATGCTCGCACTCAAGACGGTGCTCGCCGCCGTCGACCACATCCCGACTCTGGTGTTCGACGAAGTCGACGCCGGAATCGGTGGCCGCGTCGGTTTGCAGGTGGGCGATACCATGCGTCGAGTCGCCGAGCAGCATCAGGTATTCGCGATATCCCATCTGCCGCAGATCGCCGCGCGCGCGCACCATCACATAGTCGTCGCCAAGGGCGCGCGCGAAGGCGTAACCACCGCCGACATCAGCGTTCTCTCCGCCAATGATCGCGTGACAGAGATCGCGCGCATGCTGGGCGGCGATCCCGAAAGCAAGGCCAGCAGAGCGCACGCAAAGGAATTGTTGCAAGCAGCCGGGTCGTAACCCGTCACGTGCCGAATCGGTGGTCACGCGTTTGCGATGTTTCTCGTTGCGCGCCGAATTGGTGGTCATGCGGTTGCGATGTTTCTCGTTGCGCGCCGAATTGGTGGTCCTGCGTAGGGCGCGGATATTTCCGCGCCTGGCCCATTTAGGCGGGATCGGAATTGGATCATCGCGGATGTTTCCGCGCCTGGCCCATTTAGGTGCGATCGGAATTGGATCATCGCGGATATTTCCGCGCCTGGCCCATTTGCGCGGGATCGGAATTGGATGAACGCCGCGTTTGTCAGTCCTTCGTTATGCGGCGCGACCGGTTCGTCGACGTCGTCATCCCGCCGAAGGCTGGGATCCATGGCTGAGGCGCAAGGCATGGCATGCTTGTTCGCACGTGTCGTCTTTGGCGGATAAAACGATCTACGGTCGTTACCGTCGATCAATGACACCTGCAAATGTGGGCAACATCATCGCATCGTCGTCCATGGATCCCAGCCTTCGGCGGGATGACGACATTTTACAAACGCGGCGTTCATCCAATTTCGATTGCGCGTAAATGGGCCAGGCGCGGAAATATCCGCGGTCATCCAATTTCGATCCCACCTAAATGGGCCAGGCGCGGAAATATCCGCGCCCTACGCATGACCACCAATTCGGCGCGTAACGAGAAACATCGCAAACGCAGGACCACCAATTCGGCGCGTAACGAGAAACGTCGCAACCGCATGACCACCAATTCGGCGCGCAACGAGAACCATCGCAAACGCAGGACCACCAATTCGGCCCATATGAGCAATCGTCGCACGCGCAGGACCACCAATTCGGCGCGTGGGTAGAGTCGTCGTAAGGTTACCGCTTCAGCCTCCAATACAACCGAATCAAAATCTGATCGTTGATCAGCTTCGGTACCGCGCCACCGGTCCCGCTCACCGTCTCCGTATGCAGATAGCTAACGTCGAACGGGATCTTCGACTTTCCCTGACTCACTGCGTGCGCATTCGAGAACGCAATCCCGCCACCGACTCGTTGTTCCTTGAAGTCCGTGCCAGGCCCGAGGTCCGGCAGCGCAACGCCACCTGCCGTGAACGCGTCGGCCGTCTTGTGACGATACAGATACTGCCCGCCAAGCGAGATGAAGTCGTTGAACACCCAGCGCGGCGTCGCCTCGATCTCGAGCATGTTACCGAGTTGCCGGTTGACGGCAACGGCGGTGGCGGCCGGAGGGAACGTAACGCCGGGCGCGTATCGTACCGTCATCGAATCGCTCGTCGCCTTTGCGTACCGCGCTACTCCGGAAACCCAGAAGTGACCGCCGAGCAGAATGTCCAGATAGCCGCGCGCGAGAACCGCGCCTGTATGCGTTCCAGTTCCGATGTCAGTGAGCGCATCGGACGCCGGAAGCGATCCCGTCGGGAAGCGATATCCGCCAGCAACCGCAAGCCGGGCATTGATGCCGTGCGGTGTGAAACGTGACGCGTTGCGTGCGCGAAACGAATCGAACAGCAACAGCTTCGCAGTCAGCTCCGCGTCGCCGAGGCCCGTTCGCTCGATCGTCTGGAAAGGCTGCAGCGCGACCCCGTAGGACGGATCGCTCAGCAGCGTCTGCACACCCGGCGTCGCCAGTGGAGTCGGAGCTCCGACGACACCCGTAGCTGTGATGGCCGGCACTCCCGTCGCGGGATTCGCCGCGAACGCGTTCAACGCGCCGCGCACGCTGCTGACACGTGCATCGACAGCGCTCTGCACTGTACTCCCTCGCGTCGGCACCAGCGCGCCATTCATGTACAGAGACGCGATCGAATTACCGAATCCAGTCGCTGACGTGACGAGCGCCGCAGAGCCGGCGCATTGCGGATCGCTAGCGCCCGCGCCGGAGCAATAGGTCCTGACCGCCGTCGCCGCTGTGATCACCTGTGCGGTGAAGATGGAATCGGTCGCGCGCGCGACTGCGTCTCCGGCCGCAGCTGGATTGGGACCCAGATTGGCCTCGTTTGCCCCGGGGTTCGCGCGAAAGAACACGCTCGTCCGCGTGTGCACGATCGGAACCATCGCCGTCACCGACAACCAGCGCGAGATTCCAGCCTCGATCGATATTGGAACGTTCGCCACACGGTCGGTCACCTGCGTGACAGTCCGCCCGACCGACACGTTGAGGCCCGAGACGCCGGTGATCGCCCGCAACGTGTCCTGAACCGGCTTGAGGATCGGCAGTTGTGCCACCCCCACGCTGTCCAGACTGAACCGGCCGCCGAGCGGCTGGAGAATTCCCGCCACGCCGGGCTTCGGCGAAACGAACAGCTGATCCCAGTACGACCAGTCGCTCTCGACCTTGATCCGGAAGCTGCCAGACGGCGTGATCGATGCATCTTCCCCCAGTCCGGTGATCGCCTGCGCGCCAGCGGCGCCAGCGCACAGCGACGCCGTGAGGGTGAAAATTGCTGCTTGGAACCAGCGTCCGGGCATGTGCTCTCGGTAAAAATCGTTGTAGGCGCGACGCGGGGACGTTAGCATTCCGGTTCCGTCCGTGTCAACCAAAGCTAAGTGAGGTCTGAGCTGCGCACGCCACCAACCATCCCGTGGCAGGTAACCGGGAACCACTGGCTCTCCTTGCCGTGCGTGCATCCGGCCGACGGTTCCATCCATGGAATCGGACTGCTTTCGCTGGCCCACAGGGGTGCCATCGAGTTCGCCGGCGCAGCTGACTTCGAGAACGGGGCAGGTGAGCCGCTGCTGCGCCTGGGCTTCGAGTCCAACGGTGCTCCGATCGAGCTCGTCACTACGCGGATGGCATGGCAGCGCGTCCTCGAGTGGCTGCCGGCCTTCAATTCGACGGTTGGCGATCTCGTCATACGCGGAACCATCTTCGCTCCATGTGGCCGCGCTGCCGACTTCCCTGGCTTCGTCTACGCGATCTCCATCGAGAATCGCGGTCAATCGCCCGCCGCTGTCACCTTTCGCGCTCAAGGCACGCTCGGCGTTCGGCAACACCGTATTCGTACCGCGCGCCGCTTCGAGGACGCGCACATCGCCGCACTGACGGACGACATAATTACTCTGCGCGGAACGAATCGCGGCTCCGAGACAGCGCTGGCGTTGACAGGCGATTCGATGATCGGTGCCGTCGCCGAGACCACCGATGGCACGGCCCGGTTCACGTTGACCCGCGAGACCGTGCTGCAACCAGGCGAGCGAGTCGACCTTGCATTGTACGGCGCCGCGGGCCCGGAAGTCGACGGTGCCGTCGCCATGGTGCGGCGCATGCGACGCCGCGGCTGGAGAACGCTCGCGACACAGACGCGCGATGCAATCTCGACGTTGCAACAATCCACCGGAATCCCTGCAGCGGACCGCCTCATCAATCGGCATCTGATGTTCGCGTACTTTTATGCTGCCGGTCGAGCGATCGACGACGCTCGCTGGTACATCTTCCGCTCGCGCATTCCATGGTGCGCGCAGGGACTGACTGTACGCGACTACGAGGCGCTGATGTGGCTGGTGCCTGCATTCCAGCTCGCCGATACCGCGCTCGCGCGCGAATTGTTGCTGAGAACATGCGAGCTGCATGGATACGCACCGGGCCGCGGTGTCAACTACATCGACGGCACTCCGTTCGATGTGGCGTTCTGTCTCGATGCGGCCGCTGCATATCCGGTCTCTGTGGACCGCTACGTCGCGCAGACCGGTGACGATCGCATCGTCGAGGATGCGCCGATCGCCGAGGCACTGTACGCGGCGAACGACGACATCGCAGCATCGCGTCATGGGTCGCTGCCATTGTACAGAACCGACGCAACTCCGTCCGGCGCGGATGCGGAGCTGCCATACACGCTGCACGGCAACGCGCTCGTCGCAGACGCGCTCGAAGTACTCAAGCAGACACTGGACGAGAAGACGGCTGAACACGTTCAGAACGCCGACGCCGTCCGCGCCGCAATCACGCGCCAGTTCGCGACTGACAAGGACTCATCGCGAACGCTGCTCGCTACGGCAACCGATCTCGCCGGTGCAACGTCCATGCGTGACGATCCGGTGGGATCGGTGTTCTGGCTGCCACTCTATCACATGCTCTCCCGCGACGACTCGATCTATCGCCGCACCGTCCGACGACTCGAACATTCCGACGCCGATGCCGCACAGATCAATCTTGCCGAGAGATGCGCTACGCTCATGGGACCCGACGCCGCGAAGACGCTCGAATGGTTGCGTCGCGCCGATCTCGATGGTGGTCTCGCTGCCGAATTCGTGGATGCCGATGGCATGGCTGTTGGCAACGGCGGTGACGCGTCGCTCTCGGCGCTCATTGCATACTCGGTTTGGTATGCCGTCAGCGTGCTTGGCATTCCAGCCGGTTGACCCGCCCTACTCGGGCCACCGCGGCTTCGTATATTGATGTGTCGCACCACGCACTTTGCGTGTGACAGCTCGGATGGCGAAATGGGTAGACGCGAGGGACTTAAAATCCCTTGGAACATAATTCCATGCCGGTTCGAGTCCGGCTCCGAGCACTAGGATGTAGCGACCATCGCGTTGTGTGTACATCCTGAACACAAAGAGGGGAAGCGAATCACGGATTCGCTTCCCCTCTTTCTGCGCATGCGATTGACTTCCGCGTTAGAACGGAATCTCGTCCGTCAGCGCCAGCTTCGCTGCGCGTGACTTCCGCGTCGGCGCCTTGGGCGTCTCCACTTCGGCGGCCGACTCTTCTGCGGAGTCAGATGCATCGGGCTCCGCGTGCGATGCGCCGGTCTTTACCGGCCACACGACTCCGTCGCAGTTTCTGTCCCGGCATTTGTAATCGGGCGCCTTGGGATTCCGCTTGGTCAGGCGGTTGTCCCACATGCGGCCGCCGCACTTGGGGCAGCTCACCGCATCGACGTCCGTCAGCGTGTTCGCTTCCTTCATCGCACTCACGTCGTCGGTCGCAACTGCGGAACGGCTCAGCTTTCCAGCGCCGTTCCCGTGTCTGCGCTCGTATGCGTTCGCCGGATCTTCGACTGGCTTGGCGTACTTGCCGTCGCCGTCCACTTCGACCCAGTTCTGCTCGTACGAGTACAGCTCGTTTCCAATTCCGAACCGTACCGCTGCGCGCTTGAACGCATCGGTGGCCGCCTGCTTGTAGTCGCGTCCGGTCCCGACGTCCTCGCGGATCACGCCGAGTACCTGGAGCCGCGCCTTGAACGCGCAGACCGAATCCGAATCGACCTCGGCGCCGTGGATCTGCGGCAGCATCTCGAGAGTCAGGTCCCACTCACCCGGGACCACTGTGTCGAGGCGCTCCCGCACCGTGTTCGCCTCGATGTAACACACGAAGCGCGCGAAGTACCGCCCGTCCCTCGCTACCGGCTTGCCGTCCTGGCGCCACGAGATCGTTCCCGCAGGTACCGGGGCTGCCAGAGCTGACCAGACGGCGTCCTTCGAATTGAATGTTTCCTGTCTCGCAATCATTTCCGTTTCCTCGCCCTGGTCTTGCCAGAGCTCCTGGGTCTAGGCGCATTCGCGCTCATTGTCCGAATAACCCTCCGTACTTCCGCAACCGCCTTGCAGCTGGGTCCGTGTTCGCAGTACCAACCGTACCGGTCGAAGTACACCAGGTGCAGCGTCGTTTCCTTCTCCCTCCGCTCCCACACCTTCCACAACTCTGTCACAGTCGTGTCGGGCCCGCATTGAAGCCACGGATCGAGCGGCTCCGCGTCGTAGGTGGACCGGACCTGCGGAATCTGGACCTTTCGCTTTTTCCGAGCTCCGGCGCGGCCTTTGAGCTGTTTCATTGGCACGTGCCAAGTCGTTGGTAATTCACCACTTACGATGCGATTTTCGGTGATTATTCGGTATGTGGAAAGCTAGTGTTTTGCGTGTTTCAAAGCAAGGGTTCTGTGTGGAAAACTGCCGGTTATTCGATCGCGAGGCACCCCTCCTGCCTTCTGGCTCGGGACCTGCTTGGCCACCGGTCAACTACCCCGGACCACCCCACGGAGGACCAATGGATACAGGCAACGACTTTCTCAAATCCCAGGTGCACAACGCTGCCGCACAGCATCACGCCTTTCTAAAGGGATTGGAGGACCACGCAGCACAGGCCGAAGACCCGCGCTTTCGCGATCTCTGCACACGTTACATACCCGCCATGCGCGACCACCAGCGCATGCTGGAAGACTATCAGAACGAGCTGGGTGCGCCGGGCGCAGGCGTCCTCAAGCGGGCCCTCGGTGCAACGGTAAACGCTGCCCGCGACCTGGCCGACTCGGTCCGCGAAAGTGACTTCCTTCGCCTGGTAGGCGACATAGTGCTGTCCCGCCAATCCGAAGACACGTTCAAGACATTCCGGGAGGCCGGCCGCGCGCTTGGCCTGCCGCAACTCGCGGCGATCGGCGAGGCCGGCGAGCGCGACCACGACTCGTACAACCGGGAGGCGAACCGACTTGTTCAGCAATTGTTCGTCGAGCAGGTCCGGCAAGGCGACGATCGCGTTGCTCCCACGTCCACGGCTGAGCTCAGCCACTAGACCGGCCAAAAGTTTGTACGGGCAAGCGCCCGGTGCCTGCCAGTTGTTCAGCAGGCACCCGGCGGCGGGCCATTTTTCTCCGCTCCCAACGCGATACCTCTGCCACTAACTTGCGCGCATGACCGATGTCGTCGCGCTCGCCGCAGAACTGCTGTCGATCCAATCATTTACGAGAGACGAGGGAGCCGCGATCGATTTCGTCGCGCGCTGGCTCGTGAGCCGGCACTGGAACGTGTCGATCCAGGAAGTCTCGCCTGGACGCGGTAACGTCTGGGCTTCGCGGCGCGGTGGAGGCGTCACTCTTTCCACGCATCTCGACACGGTGCCGCCCTACCATCCGCCAAGGCTGAGCGGCAATCGTCTCTACGGCCGCGGTGCGTGTGACGCGAAGGGAATCGCAGCGGCAATGATGGCGGCAGCCGAGCAGCTCGTCAGCGAAGGCGAAGACCGCGTGGATCTCCTGTTCGTGGTGGGCGAGGAGAAGGGATCGGACGGCGCACGCGCCGCCAACAATCTCGCCGCAACCAGTCGCTACCTCGTCAACGGTGAGCCAACCGAGAGCAAGCTGGCGAGCGGCTGCAAGGGATCGTTGCGCTTCATCGTTCGCACCCACGGACGGGAGGCGCACTCCGCCTATCCGGAGCTCGGCGCCTCGGCCATCGAGCCACTGCTGCGTCTGCTTCCGACGATCCACGACGTGGAATTCCCGTTCGATCCGGTGCTCGGTGCAACGACCGTCAACATCGGGACGATCAGCGGCGGAACGGAAGCGAATATCATTCCGGGAAGCGCAGAGTCGGAAGTGATGCTGCGTCTCGTGAGCGACGTCGAGCCAATCAAGCGGCTGATTTCGGACTGGGCCCACGCAGGTGGCGCAGACATCGAATTCGGATCTACGATTCCTGCTCAGCACTTTCACGTGCTGGATGGCTATGAGGTCGCACCGGTCTCATACACGTCCGACATCCCGCTGCTCTCTCGCTGGGGAACTCCGCTGTTGTTCGGACCGGGATCCATCCATGTGGCACACACACCCGACGAATACGTCGATGTCGATGAGCTGCGTGCGAGCGTCTCGACGTATGTGTCACTCGTAAGGCAACTGCTAGCTCAATGACCCGCAACGATATCGCTCGCGATCGGATTCCGATCGCGGTGCTCGGCGCCACGGGCGCCGTGGGGCAGACGTTCATCAGACTGTTGCGCGACCATCCGTGGTTTCGCGTCGCCGAGGTTGCAGCATCGGAAAGATCTGCGGGCAGACGTTACGCAGATGCCACTCACTGGCTCGAGGGAGAGATGCCTGCGGACGTCGCGGCGCTCACGGTAACGCCGTGCAGACCCGATTCGGTTTCATCTTCGATAGTCTTTTCAGCACTCGATTCAGGCGTCGCGGGCGAGGTTGAGATTGCATTCGCGCGCGCCGGCAGGTTCGTTTGCAGCAACGCGAAGAATCACCGCATGCTGAGCGATGTCCCGCTGCTCATCCCCGAGATCAATGCGCAACATCTCGCGGTGATCGACGCGCAGCGCAAACACCGCGGATGGACTGGCGCGCTCGTGACGAATGCGAACTGTTCATCCACCGTTGCGGCGCTAGCGCTCGCGCCGCTGCATGAAGCGTTTGGCATAACCAGCATGTTCATCGCCACCATGCAGGCTGTCTCTGGTGCCGGATACCCGGGCGTACCATCGCTCGACATAATGGGTAACGTCATTCCATACATCGCGGACGAGGAGCCGAAGATCGAAGCCGAGATCGGCAAGCTGCTCGGCGTCGTGAATGGGAATGCGATCGAGTCTGCGTCGTTCCGGGTGACTGCGCATGCCAATCGTGTTCCAGTCGAGCACGGACACACCACGTGCATGTCGATCGGGCTCTCTTCCCCCGCGACACCGGAGCAGGTGTCCGACGCCATCATGGCATGGACCGGCCGCGAGGAAGCCATGGATCTTCCGTCGCGGCCCCATCGGCCGATAGTCGTCACGACAGAGCCGGATCACCCGCAACCGCGTCGCGACGTGATGCGGGGCAACGGGATGACCGTTACGGTCGGACGCATCCGGCGCGACGAGCTGCTCGATGTACGGATGGTGGCGATGGGCAGCAACACCATCCGCGGCGCGGCCGGCGGCGCAATAATGAATGCGGAGCTGCTCGTCACTCAGGGCTACCTGGCCCGTCCGTGATAGTCGTCAAATTCGGTGGTACGTCCGTCGGCGATGCGGATGCGATCTGCCGCGCGGCGGACGTCGTCGCGAGCCGACTGCATCGCGCGCCTGTGGTCGTAGTCTCCGCGGCGAGTGGCACCACGACGGAGCTGCTCGGCATCGCGGAACAGGCGGCGCGCGGTCAGCTCATCGGCGCACTCCGGTCGGTCGAGCACATTCGCGAGCGGCACATCGCGATGTGCGACGTTCTGCTTCGCGATGTCCCCGGTGGTCCCGACACTGCCGCGGAGATCGCAGCGATGTGCGATGAGGTCGCGAGCCTCGCTGAGGCACTCACGACGCTCGGCCACATAACTCCGCGGAGCCTCGATGCGGTTGCGTCGTTCGGTGAGCAGATGTCGGCCTTGCTCGTCACCGAAGCATTTCGTGCGCGAGGAATTCCAGCGCAGCATGTGGACGCACGCGAAGTCATTGTCACCAGCGACCATTTCAATCAGGCGGAGCCGAGTCTGGATGCGATCTCGGACCGTGCGCGGGATCGTGTCGCGCCGATGGTCCGCGCAGGAATCATTCCCGTGCTCGGCGGCTACATCGGTGCTACAGCGGCCGGCGTGACGACGACGCTCGGACGCGGTGGCTCCGATTACACCGCGTCCCTTCTTGGCGCAGCTCTCGGGGCGGACGACATCGAGATATGGACCGATGTGGATGGCATGCTCACCGCCGATCCGCGCGTGGTGAGTGATGCCAAGCTCATCTCGCAGATCCGATTCGACGAAGCGTCGGAGCTCGCTTCGTTCGGTGCGAAGGTGTTGCATCCGAATACGATTGCACCGGCTGTCCGGCGCGGAATCCCCGTGTATATCTACAACACGCGTAACCCGGCGCGCTCCGGCACGCGAATCATGTTCGACGCTCCCCGCCGCCCGGTGACGGCCATTGCCGCCAAGGGCGACGTTACGACCGTGCGAGTGAGCGCGCCCCGCATGCTGCTCGCGAAGGGCTTCCTGCGCAGCGTGTTCGAGATCTTCGAGCGGCATCGCACATCGGTCGACGTCGTCTCCACTTCCGAAGTATCCGTCTCAGTTACGCTCGATGACGCCACGCGACTGGATGAGCTGCTCATCGACCTGCGCATGCTCGGCGACGTTTCGATCGAGCGGGATCGCGCAGTCGTCGCGATAGTCGGGTCCGGCATCGGTGACCGCGGCGACTGCATGGGCCGCGCGCTCCAGGCGCTCGGCGGTATGCACGTTCACATGGTTTCACTGAGCGCCAGCGGCATCAATCTCACCGTTGTCGTTGACGGCCCCTCGATGCAGGATGCCATGCGGTCGCTGCATGCCGAGTTCTTTTCGCATGAGGCGAATTCATGACCGCGCTTCGGCTGGCAATAATTGGCCCGGGTAAGATGGGAACGGCAGTCGCCGACCTTGCGCGTACGAGCGGGATCGACGTGGTCGCGACGCTGGGCGCGGGAACAGTCATCGATGCGAGTTCGCTCGCGGGTGCACAGGTCGCGATTGAATTCACGGAGCCAGGCGCGGCTGCGGCGAATGCCAGGGCGTGTATCATCGCTGGATGCCCGGTCGTGATTGGTACGACCGGTTGGTATGGTGAGCTGCCGGAGATTACGCGGCTCGTTTCGGAGAAAGGCGGGTCACTGTTGTGGGCGCCGAATTTCTCGCTCGGCGTTCATGCGGTTGCCCGCATAATGCGTCGCGCGGGCGAGATCTTCGCGAATCTCCCGAGCTTCGACGCAGCGCTGGTGGAGACGCATCACGCGGAGAAGAAGGACGCGCCATCCGGCACGGCGCGCATGCTGCAGAAAGAGTTCGCGGCGGGATCGGCTCGGGAGGTTCCCATTACCAGCGTTCGCGTCGGCTCCGTGCCTGGCACGCACACGCTCATTCTCGACGGTGGTTTCGAGCAGATCGTCATCTCGCACGAAGCGCGCGACAGGCGGGTATTCGCGGAGGGCGCACTCGTCGCGGCCAGATGGCTGATTGGACGTCGTGGCGTCTTCACGCTGGACGATGTGTTATCCAATGAGGAGGTTCGATGAAATCGACAGTTCCCATGCTGCGTGGTGCTGGCACCGCGATAGTCACTCCGTTCACCACGGTGGGTGAGTTGGACGAAAAAGCTTTGCGAAGCTTCGTCGCATGGCAGATAGAGGAGGGGATCAACTACATCGTCCCTTGCGGATCGACCGGAGAGGCGGCAACAATGACGGCGGACGAACAGCGTCGCGTTGTCGAGATCACCGTAGAAGTGGTTGCCGGACGAATTCCTGTCGTCGCGGGCGCAGGATCCAACGATACTGCGCGCGCACTTGCAAACTCGCGGATGATGCGCGACGCGGGCGCTACGCACCTGTTGCATGTGTCGCCGTCGTACAACAAGCCGCCGCAACGTGGCATAGTGGCGCACTTCCGCGCGATCGCTGATACGATCGATCTGCCTGTGGTGGTGTACAACGTGCCGGGACGCACCGCAAGCAACGTCACCGCCGAGACGACTCTCGAGCTCGCCACTCACCCCAACATTGTCGCGGTGAAGGAGGCTTCGGGAAATCTTGCCCAGATAACCCAGATCCTTCGCCATCGACCCCGCGATTTCTCTGTGCTGTCAGGAGACGACGCACTCACGCTTGCGGTGATGGTCGCCGGCGGAGACGGTGTGACGTCGGTGACGTCCAATGCGGCCCCCGCACTCGTCACACAGCTCTGCGCGGCCGCGCACCGCGGCGACTACGACGATGCGCGAGCCATCGATAGTCGCCTCGCGCCCTGGACGCACGCAGCCTTCGTCGAATCCAATCCGATACCGGTCAAGGCTGCTCTCGCGATGATGAAGCTGATGGGCGACAACCTTCGCCTTCCACTCGTCCCGCTGGCCAGCCAGCATCATGCGATGGTGCGCGCCGCACTCGTCTCGGTCGGAGCACTACCCGCATGACGCCTGGTTCGCGCCATGAACACGAAGCGCTCGCCGGCAGAATCGAAGAGTTCGCTTCGGTCCGTGGAACGCCGCCGCCGGCGGCGCGCGCCGCAGTCGATGAGCTGCTCGCGTTGCTCGAGGCCGGCGCCGTGCGCGCGGCTGCGCGCACGCCCGCTGGCGATTGGTGCGCCGTACCATGGGTCAAGCTTGGCATTCTGCTCGGGTTTCGTGTCGGTGCCGTGGTCGACATGTCGTTTGCGCAGTCCGGTGACACCGGTGTAGCGTTTTCGTTCTTCGACAAGGACACCTACCCGCCGCGTGCGCTTCGCTTGAGCGATGGAATTCGCGTGGTGCCCGGAGGTTCTTCCATCCGGCGCGGAGCATTCCTCGCCCGCGGCGTCGTGTGCATGCCGCCCAGTTACGTCAACGTCGGTGCACACGTCGGGGCAGGGACCATGATCGACTCCCATGCTCTGGTCGGATCGTGCGCCCAGGTCGGTGAGCGGGTCCACCTGAGTGCCGCCGCGCAGCTCGGTGGAGTGCTCGAACCAATCAACGCATCTCCGGTTGTCATCGAAGATGACGTCGTCGTCGGTGGGAATTGCGGTGTGTACGAAGGAACCGTCGTTCGGAGCAGGGCAGTTCTCGGAGCCGGCGTCGTTCTCACGCGCAGCACACCCGTGTTCGACCTCGTCAACCAGACCGTTTACAGAGCATCGCCGGATCGGCCGCTCATCATCCCGATGGGCGCTGTCGTGATACCTGGCACGCGACCCGCTTCGTCCGAGTGGGCAACCGAAATGAGACTCTCGATCGTTACGCCGATCATCGTCAAGTACCGCGACGAGCGCACTGACGCTGCGACGGCACTCGAGGAGGCTCTCCGATGACCGGGATCGCGTCCATTCGCGGTGTCGTGCGGGTTCCAGGCGACAAGTCCATCTCTCACCGCAGTCTGATTCTCGCTGCGCTTTCCGACGGCACGAGCCACATCAGCGGTCTTCTGCGCTCTGCCGACATCGACAGCACCGCATCGGTGCTGAGCGCGCTCGGTGTACGCATCGAGCCCGACAAGGAGGGCATCGCAGTTCACGGACGTGGCCTTCGCGGTCTCCTGGTTCCCAAGCGGCCGCTCGACTGCGGCAACAGTGGCACCACGGCGCGCCTCATGGCCGGCGTGCTCGCCGCGCATCCGTTCGACAGTACGCTCATCGGCGACGCGAGTCTCAGTCGCCGCCCGATGCGAAGAGTCACCGAGCCGCTCGGGCAGATGGGTGCACACTTCACGATGGCTGGCGATGGCGATGGGCTCCCGTTGACCATCCATGGCGGCACTCTCGGAAGCATCGGCTGGAACAGTCCCACGGCGAGCGCGCAGGTGAAGAGCGCCATTCTTCTCGCGGCGCTCAACGCGCAGGTGAGTGCCAGCGTGACGGAGCCGGCCAGGTCGCGCGATCACACCGAGCGCATGCTCGCTGCACGCGGAATTCCGATTGTAGTGGACGGCGAGTCTGTGTCCATCGGTGTTGCGCGCTCGATGCGCGCGATGGACACGCACGTACCCGGCGATCCGTCATCCGCGGCGTTCTTCGTAGCGCTGGCGGCGCTCGTTCCCGGCCGCACACTCGACATGCCTGACGTCTGCGTCAATCCCACTCGCACCGGCTTCCTCGACGTGGTTCAACGGATGGGCGCGGTGGTTTCGCTTCTGGACGCATCCGATGAAGGCGGCGAGCCTACTGCCACCATACGCGCGACAGGCACCGACTCCCTGCGCTCCGTGAATGTCGGCGCCGCCGAGATGCCTTCGATGATCGACGAGGTCCCGGTACTCGCGTGCCTTGCAGCGCGAGCGGAGGGAGAGACCGTAATCAGCGGCGCGGCCGAGCTGCGAGTGAAGGAGAGCGACCGCATTTCGGCCGTTGTGCGAAATCTCCAGACAATTGGCGTGGACGCCGAAGAGCGTCCGGACGGCATGGCGATTCGCGGGAGTCTGGCGCCGCTTTCAGGCCGCATCGAGACGCATGGCGACCATCGCATCGCCATGGCCTTCGGTGTGCTCGGCGCGCTCCCTGGCAACGAGATCGATATCGTCGGCCCTGAATGCGTCAGTGTGTCCTATCCTTCGTTCTGGAGCGATCTGCGACGTGTCGCGTAGCACGGTGGTGATCGCTATCGATGGTCCGGCCGCCTCGGGAAAATCGTCAACCGCGGCATGGGTTGCGCGGGAGCTGGGATACAGGCACCTGGACTCGGGCGCGCTGTATCGCGCCGAAACGGGCCGCCGTCTCGGGATCACCGATCCGCGCTCCGCCGAGGTTACAGCGGCCGTGTCGGCAGTCGCGCAGATGCCTGAGGTCCGCGCTGCGGTGAACGCGGAACTCCGTCGCGCAGCCGCCACCGAAAACGTAGTAGTGGACGGGCGCGACATCGGGAGCGTCGTCTTTCCGGAGGCGCAGCTCAAGATCTTTCTGGTCGCTGATCCGTGGGAGCGCGCCCGTCGCCGTCTCCACCAACGTCTGGAGCGCTCCGCCACCGACGCCGAGATCGCCGAAGAGACCCGGCTGCTCGTCGAGCGCGATGCCAGTGATGCCACCAACACCCTTCAGGCGCGCGACGCGGTTCTGATCGATACCACCTATCTCACCCAGGAGGACCAGGTTCAGCGGATAGTAGCGCTGGCGCAGAAAGTGTAGGAATGTCGGGCTGCTGGAGCATTCGTCAATGCGCTCCCATCCGGCTATCCGGCCGCCCCCTACTCACAGAGTTGCTTTCTGCTCTTATATGAGTAGATTTCCATCACGCCCCGCACCTTGGAGGCGTTTTCAATGTGGGGTGGTCCCCCGCATTTTTTTATTCATAGAGGTCAGTTAGAAATCACATGAGCCCTGCCTTGCAAGACGTTGTGGTACAAGCGATTGCACCTCTGGGGTTTGATGTTTTTAGTGTCCGGCAACGTGGGACCAGAAGTCGGGCGGTGCTCGAGGTGAGAATCAATCGGCGCGATGGCGAAGGTGTCACCGCCGGAGATTGCGCTCGTGCGTCGCGCGCCATCGAGGAACGCCTCGATGCCGACAGGTCGTTGGGCGAGTTCTATACGCTCGAAGTGTCGTCGCCTGGCATTAGCGATGATGCTGAAATCAACTGGAAGAGGTAGGCACCATGGCAGTCGAATCTGGAAACATCCTGACAGCGATACGCGAGCTGACGAACTCCAAGTCAATGGACAGTTCGGAGCTGCGCGATCTTTTGCAGGACGGTATCCTCGCCGCACTCGCCAAGAAGCACGGCGGTCCGGTGCAGGCCGAAGTTGACATCGACGAAGATCGCGGTGCCATTCGCATCGTGCTGCTCAAGACCGTCGTGGAAAAGGTCGAGGACGCAGCGCGCGAGATATCGCTGGAAGAAGCACGCTTCGAGGATCCGGAGTTCCAGGTCGGCGACGTAATGGAAATTCCGACCGACTTTGCGGAGTTCGGCCGCTCGGCAGTGCAGGCGGCCAAGCAGCGCATTCTGCAGCGCGTGCGCGAGGGTGAGCGCTCCAAGATTCGCGACGAGTTCACATCTCGCGTTGGCGAGCTGTTGAGTGGCGAGGTTCAGCAGATCGAGCGCGGCAAGCTCGTCATCATGCTCAACCGCTTCCGCGAAGCAGAAGCCGTGATGCCGTACCGCGAGCAGAATCATCGCGAGCACTATCATCAGGGCGAGCCGATCCGCGCAGTTCTCAAGAAGGTCGAGGAGACGCCCAAGGGACCCCGCCTCGTGCTCAGCCGCGCGGACGGTCTCTTCGTGCAGGCGCTCTTCAAGCTCGAAGTGCCGGAGATTCAGGCCGGCACCGTCGAGATCCGCTCTGTCGCACGTGAAGTTGGAAGCCGCACCAAGATCGCCGTCTTCTCTCGTGACGAGGCAGTCGATCCGGTCGGCGCGTGTGTCGGCGTGAAGGGCGCGCGCGTGCAGGCGGTTGTGAACGAGCTGAGCGGCGAGCGCATCGATATCGTCCCGTGGTCCGGCGATCCGGAACGCTTTGCGCGCCTCGCATTGGCACCCGCAAAGGTTGCGCGGGTATTCAGTGACGCCACCACGCGTACGATTCAGGCAATCGTCGACGAGGATCAGCTTTCGCTGGCGATCGGCAAGAACGGACAGAACGTGCGTCTCGCATCCGAGCTCACCGAGTGGAAGATCGACCTCTACTCGAGCCGGGAGTGGATGGAGCGCGCGGCTGATACGCTGCCGTTCGCACCGCTCGAAGATCAGGCAAACGCAACCAATCCAAAGCTGGCCGACATCGAAGGCTTGCCGCCCGCAACGGTTGCGATCCTGGAAAATGCCGGCTATCGACGTCTGGACGACATTCTCGATCTCGAGCGCGAGGATTTCCTCAAGCTTCCCGGCATCATGATCGAAGATGCGGAGAAGCTGGTGGCAATCATCGACGAGCTGACCACCGATGCTCCCGACGAGGAAGCGACGGCGGTGCAGAGCGAAACCAGCGAGCCGGCTACTCCGGATGCGGAGCCGCCGGTCACGACGTGACGGACGATAAAGCCGCTCTGCGACTTATCGGCCTTGGCGCGCGTGGCAGACTGGTCGTGGTAGGCGTTGATAGAACGAGGGATGCGGTCTTCAAGGGGACTCTTCGGCTGGCGATTGTCGCCGCTGATGCGTCGCCTAATAGCCGCGACAAGATCGTCCCGCTCCTCCAGGGGCGGAGTATTACTATGATTGAAACAGCCTCGGCCGATGAACTCGGCAGGGCTGTTGGACGCACGACGACGGCTGTCGTCGGCGTCCTGGATGCCAAGTTGGCACGTGGCGTGAGAGCCACGTACCGGGGACAGGGAGAACTGGGTGAGTAAGTTGCGCGTAACGGACATGGCTGGTGAATTCGGGATTCCCGCTGACGAGGTGATCAACCTCCTGCGTCAGATGGATATCCCAGTACGCAGTCACGTGAGTCCGCTAACCGACGATCAGGTCGCGCGAGCTCGTGCGCGCTGGGAGCGTGAAAAGCGCGCCCGGTCCGCCGCGCCCGCACCTGCCGCCGGTGCCAGACGTCGCCGCGGTTCTGCCGCTGCGGCCGAAGTCCCTGCGCCTGAACCCGAGCCAGCTCCAGCGGTTCGTCGTCGTCGCGCTGCCGAAGTCGTGCACGAGCCGGAAGTCGTGGCCGCGCCACCGGCACCCGCCCCGCCACCGACTCCGGTCGAGAAGGCCGCGGAGCCGGAACCGGTTCAGCCTGCTCGCGTTCGCCGCCCGGCACCCGTCGTCGAGCCAGTGGCCGAGGCAAAGCCGGCGCCGGTCGTCGAACAGCCGGTCAAGCCAACTCCGGTCGCGCCGGTCCAGCAGGTACAGAAGCCCGCCCAGCCTGCGACTCCGCCACGCGAAGTCACTCCGCAGCCAATAGCTGCGGCGCCGCAAGTCGAGCGGCCGGCGCCATCACCGATGCCGGCAGAACGCCCCGAACTCCAGACCGCGCATTCCGCGCCGACGCCAGCAACACAGCGTCCGCAGACTGCACGGCCCGACCGTCCGCGGCCAACGCCGCTGCCGCCGCTTCAACCGCGCGCCAGCGCCACCCCTCCGCGTCCACTGACGCCGGGTGGTCCGCGGCCGCGCCCGGGTAGCTCGAGCAACCAGCGCCAGGGTTCAGGACCGCCGAATGCGCGTCCGACAGCTTCGGCTGCTTCGACCAGCGTTCCGGGTACGCCGTCGCGTGAGAGTCGTCCACGTCCTACGGGCGATCGCGCACCTGCACGCCAGGATGACCGCTCGCGTGGACGCGGTCGGGGTCGTCGCGTGGATCAGGAAGCCGTATCGGCCAACATCTTCAAGACGATGACGTCCATGCGCGGAAGCTCGCGCAAGGGAGCGCCACGCCGCGATGAAACTGTATCGCGCGAAGAAGTGGAGGCGCAGCGCAAGGCCGCTGTCGAGAAGGAAAGGAAAACGGTTCGCGTCAACGAGTTCGTTACTGTGGCAGAGCTTGCTCAGCAGCTCAAGGTCCCCGGTAACCAGATCGTTGGATTCGCCTTCAAGAACCTTGGCCTCATGGTCTCGATCAATCAACGACTCGACTTCGGTCAGATCGAATTGATCGCCGGCGAATTTGGATTCCAGGCCGTGCTCGAAGACGAGTACGCCGCGGATACGGAATCGCTGCTCGAGAAGGACGCCGCGGAAGATCTCATCCCCCGTCCGCCCGTCATCACCATCATGGGTCACGTCGACCATGGTAAGACGTCGCTGCTCGATCACATCCGCAAGGCGCACGTCGTCGCGGGTGAGTCGGGTGGTATCACGCAGCACATCGGTGCGTATCACGTGACGCTTCCGGGCGACCGCGCGATCACGTTCCTCGATACCCCGGGTCACCAGGCATTTACAGCCATGCGTGCGCGCGGTGCTCAGGTCACTGACATCGTCGTACTGGTTGTCGCTGCGGATGATCAGGTGATGCCGCAGACGATCGAGGCAATCTCGCACGCCAAGAACGCCGGCGTTCCGATGATCGTCGCGATCAATAAAATCGACCTTCCCGGCGCCAATCCAATGAAGGTCAAGCAGGACCTGCTGCAGCACGGTGTCGTGCTCGAAGAGTTTGGTGGTACGACGCTCGCCAGCGAGATCTCGGCGAAAACAGGCCAGAACGTGCCTGCGCTCCTCGATCAGCTCGTACTGCAGGCCGAGATTCTCGACCTCAAGGCGAACCCGGACCGCCGTGCAGTCGGCTCCGTCATCGAAGCGCAGCTGGATCCGGGCAAGGGTCCCGTTGCGACCGTTCTCGTGCAGAACGGCACTCTGCACGTCGGCGACGACTTCATTTGCGGCATGTATTCAGGTCGCGTGCGTGCGTTGCTCGACGAGCGCGGACGCAACCAGAAGAGCGCCGGTCCTGCAATTCCGGTTCAGGTGCTCGGAATCGGCGGCGTTCCAATGGCCGGCGATCAGTTCCTCGCAGTCGAGGATGCAACTGCGTCGCGCGAGATCGCGCAGCGTCGTCAACGGCTCGACCGCGAGGCACGCAGCCGTCGCACGATGAAGGGCAGCGTCTCGCTCGAAGACTTCATGTCGCAGACGGCGCCAGGTCAGGCGCGCGCTCTCCGCATCGTCATCAAGGCGGACCAGGGCGGTCCCGCGGAAGCACTCGCCGACGCGTTGGGCCAGCTGTCGACGGCGGAAGTCACGGTCGAGGTCATCCATCGCGGTGTCGGTGCAATTACCGAGAGCGACATTCTGCTCGCACGTGCATCGGGTGCGATCATCGTGGGCTTCCACGTTCGGCCGGACAACAATGCACGCAACGCCGCCGAGCGTGAAGGCGTCGAGATCAAGCTGTACAAGATCATCTACGAAGCGGTCGAGGACGTCAAGCTTGCGCTCGAAGGCATGCTTCGCCCCGAAGAGCGCGAAGTGGTGCTCGGCGACGCGCAGGTCCGCGAGGTGTTCAAGGTCTCGCGCATCGGCGTCATCGCCGGTTGCAGCGTGCGGAATGGAATCATCAACCGCACCGGCCGCGTGCGTGTCATTCGCGATGGCGTCGAGATGTACGACGGAGTCATCGGATCGTTGCGCCGCTTCAAGGATGACGTGCGTGAAGTGCGCGAGGGCTTCGAGTGCGGTATCGGCATCGAGAACTTCAACGACATCAAGGTCGGTGACATCCTCGAGTGCTACACCAAGGAACAGGTCGCGCGCACGCTTGCGTCGAGCGCCGCGGCATCGTGAGGTCTCGCAATGCCTCGCGACAATCGCCGCGCTGAGCGCGTAGCCGCCGCCATTCGTGAGGAGGTCGCATCCTATCTCACGAGTGGCTCACGTGATCCTCGCATCAGTGGGATGGTCACGGTCACCGGCGTGGATGTCACATCGGATCTCAGGCGCGCACGAGTCTATGTCAGCGTCATGGATACCAACGGCACCGATCCGGTCGCGGTTCTCAATCAGGTCGGCCACCGGCTGCGCGGCGAGATCGGCCGCGCGCTGCGGCTGAGACTTGCCCCCGAACTCGATTTCCAGATCGACGAGACTGCGGCCAGGGCGTCGCGCATCGAGTCGCTCCTGGCACAGATCAAGGCGGAAGACTCGAACCGTGAACGGTGACGACGGCGACGTATCTGGTCTGCTGCTCGTCGACAAGCCAGCTGGAATCACCTCGCATGACGTCGTCGACATCGCGCGCCGCGTATACGGCGAACGCAGCATCGGCCACCTCGGCACCCTCGATCCGTTCGCCACTGGACTGCTCGTCCTCCTGCTCGGTCGTGCCACACGCCTCGCTAGCTTCATCGACAACGAGCCCAAGGTTTACGACGCGACGATCCGTTTCGGCGAGGAGACCGACACCGGTGATCCGACCGGCGACGTGATTCGCACAGCACCACTTCCGTCCCGCGACGCTGTCCTGTCGGCGATCCCATCGCTCACCGGCGTCATACCGCAGGTCCCTCCGGAGTTCTCGGCAAAGAAGGTGCAAGGCGCACCGGCATATCGTGCGGCCCGCGCCGGTGCGAGCGTCGTGCTCGCGCCATCTCCCGTCACAGTGCACGAGTGGCAGATCGCGTCGCACACCGACGACGAGCTGAACGTCTCCATCATCTGCGGCGGCGGCACGTATGTACGCGCACTCGCCCGTGACCTCGGCCGCGCGTGCGGCAGCGCAGCACATCTCACCTCGCTGCGCCGAACGCGCAGCGGCGAGTTCGATGTCATCGACGCCGCAACGATGGATGACCTTCGCGCCACTCCGAAGCCGGCGATACGCAGACTCAGGGTGATCGCCGAGTGAGTGCAGCGCGGATAGTTCGCGACGGCGCGCATCTGCCGCCGGAAGTGAAGGGAGCCGCGGTGACCGTTGGCACCTTTGACGGCGTTCATCGCGGCCATCTGGATGTGATCTCGCGCCTCGTTGCCGCAGCGAAGAGTGAAGGACTGCACAGCGTTGCCATAACATTCGAACCGCATCCACTCGATGTGGTCAATCCCGCCGCCGCACCGCCGCTTCTGACCGTCGGTGAGGAGAAGCTGGATGCGCTCGCGCGGACCGGTCTGGATCATGTAGTAGTGCTCCAATTCACCCACGAGCTCGCGTCACTCAGTGCGACGCAGTTCGTGGATCAGGTGCTGCGCGACGACTTCCGCATGAAGCACCTTCTCATCGGCCACGACCACGGTTTCGGTCGCGAGCGAGCGGGCAACGCGGCAGTGCTTCAGGCACTGGGTGCGAGCCGCGGCTTTACCGTGGACGTGGTCGATCCGGTCGCAGCGGACGATGGACGCTGGATATCGTCGACTGCGATCCGTCGCGCCGTTGCGGGTGGCGACCTCCCACGCGCAGCGGAGCTCCTGGGAAGGCCGTACTCGATCGGTGGGGTCGTCGTTCCCGGGGCTGCCAGAGGGCGCGCGCTGGGCTTTCCGACTCTCAACCTGTCGCAGCCTTCGTCGCGCAAGCTGCTGCCTCCTGACGGTGTTTACGCGGTCCGTGTCGTCACCCCCACGGGGACATACGGCGGGATGATGAATCTGGGCCCACGGCCAACTTTCGGTGACCACGAACGGTCGATCGAGGCGTATCTCTTCGACGTTTCCGGCGACTTTTACGGACAGCCCGTGCGGATTGATGTTCTGAAGCGTCTGAGGGACACGCGTGCCTTTCCGACGGCCGATGCGCTGGTGCAGCAGATCAAGCTGGATGAGTCCGATGCGCGGTCCGCGTTGACCGTGGCGTCGTCTCAGGGTAACCTTAAGGGCTAATCTCGATATTCAATGTCTCTCAAATACCGCATCCTCCTCATTCTCGCGCTGATCGCCGTGTCGGCATGGGCGTTATTCCCGCGCACCGTGACCGAGCGAGTCAAGCGCAATGGCGTCTACGTCGTGGACACCGTTCAGCGTGTCCCCCTCAAGCGCGGCCTCGATCTTCAGGGCGGAATGCACCTCGCTCTCGAGATCGATGACTCCAAGCAGAAGGTAGCCGACAAGAGCGACGCCATCGACCGCGCACTCAAGGTTGTCCGCACCCGTATCGATCAGTTCGGCGTGTCCGAGCCGCTCGTACAGAAGGCCGGCGCCGACCGCATCATTGTGGAGCTTCCCGGAATAGATGATCCGCAGCGCGCCATGGACGTCGTGCAGAAGTCGGCGTTCCTGCAATTCGAGATAACCGACAAGACGGGAGCGCTCGAAAAGGCACTTCCACGACTGGATGCCGCTGTCAAGAGTCTTGGCTCGACCGCTGCACTGAAGGGCGTTGCCGCTCCAGCGACGACGCAGACGGACAGCGCGAAGAATGCTCTGCAGGGCCTTTTCTCCAAGGACACCGCGAAGAAGGCGCCCGGTGACACGACGAAGAAGGACACCGCGGCGGTTACGGGCGGCGCGTTCTCGAAGCTGGTCCAGCAAGGCCAGATGCCCGGCGAGTACTACGTTGCGCAGAACGACGTGGCAACGCTTCAGCGCTACCTGTCGCTTCCCGCGGTCCAGGCCGCGATCCCTCCCGGCAAGGTCATTCGCTGGTCCAGCGATACCGCGTCGCTTGGTTCGCGTACCTATCGCGCGATGTATCTGCTCGACGCGCGGCCAATCATCACTGGCGATTATCTGACCGATGCGAAGCCGACTCAGTCGCCGACCGAAGGAACCGTTGTCCAGTTCACGCTGAACAACGAAGGCGGTCGTCGCTTTCGCAACGAGACGTCCAAGCATATCGGTGATTACATGGCCATCGTGCTCGACAGCCTCGTGATGGGGCGCCCGCCGGTCATTCAGGGAGCCATCGGCACCCAGGGACAAATCACACTCGGCGGTCGCGACCTCCAGGCTGCACAGGATCTTGCGCTCGTTCTGCGGGCTGGTTCGCTTCCCGTTCCGCTCAAGATCGACGAGGTCCGGAACATCGGTCCGAGCCTCGGCGCCGACTCGATTCACGCGAGTATTCAGGCCGGTGCCATCGCGCTCTGCCTGGTGGTGGTGATCATGATCGGTTACTACCGTTTCTCGGGGCTGCTCGCCGTCTTCGGTCTCGCGATCTACACCCTCTGCACGCTCGCCGCGCTCGCAGGTTTCGATGCAACTCTGACGTTGCCTGGACTCGCCGGCTTTGTTCTGTCGATTGGAATGGCGGTCGACGCAAACGTGCTGATATTCGAGCGCATACGTGAGGAGCTCGACCACGGCAAGTCAACACGATTGTCAATCGACGAGGGCTTCCGTCATGCGCTGCCGGCCATCATCGACTCGAATGTTTCAGCGGCGCTCACCGCCGCAGTTCTGTATCAATTCGGAACCGGACCTGTTCGCGGCTTCGCTGTCACCCTGCTCGCTGGTATCGCCGCCTCCATGGTAACTGCGATCTTCGTGGTGCGGACTTTCTACATCATCTGGCTCACCCGCAACAACGACCAGAAGGCACTGAGCATATAAATGCTGCGAATCTTTCATAACACTCATTACGATTTCATTCGCTGGTGGCGCGTCGCCGTCGGTCTCACGGTCGCATTCATCGCGATCGGAATCGGCTCCCTTGCGATCAAGGGCGTGAACTACAGCATCGAGTTCACAGGCGGCACGCTCAAGCAGCTTCAGTTCAAGACTCCCGTCGATCCGGGACAGATCCGGTCGGCCATGGATCGCGCCGGCTTCCGGGACGCCGAAATCCAGCAGTTCGGCACTCCGCGCGACTTCACGCTTCGCGTCGCGGGCGCGCAGGATGTCGCCCAGCAGGCGGCGGGCGCCGAGCTGGTGTCCAAGCGCGTCGACAGCGTCCTGTTCGATAAATTCGGCCAGGCAAATGTGACTGTGCTTCGCACCGAAGCCATCGGACCCCGCGTTGGAGATGAGCTCAAGCGCAACGCGCTCATCGCCATCCTCCTGTCCTTCGTCATTACCCTGGTCTACCTGGCAATTCGTTTCGAGTGGCGGTTCGGGCTCGCAGCGATCATTGCGACCGGCCACGATGTGTTCACCACGCTTGCGTTCGTCAAGCTCATGCACCTCGAGGTCTCGCTCACAGTCGTCGCCGGCCTGCTGACGGTGCTCGGATATTCGCTCAACGACACGATCATCATCTTCGATCGCGTGCGCGAAGACCTTCGCAAGGGCCGCAAGGAAACGCTGTACGACACGCTCAACCGCGCGATCAACGAGACGCTGCCACGCTCCATCCTGACTCACGCCACCACTGCGGCGGCCACGCTCGCGCTGTTGCTGTTCGCCGGCGAGGTGATCCGTCCCTTCGCATGGGTGATGCTCTTCGGAATCGTGACCGGAACCTTCAGCTCGGTCTACATCGCCGGCCCGGTGCTCATCTGGATCGAGCGCAAGTATCCTCGTAACGTCCCGGCAACCGCATGGAAAGGTTCTTCGACAGCCACGCCCACCTCGCGGACGAAGCCTTCGGCGGCGACCGCGACGCGGTAATCGCACGCGCCCGCGATGCGGGCGCTGAAGGCATCGTCTGCATCGGCGCATCGATCGAGCAGGCAAAAGAATCAGCCCGGATAGCGGCAACGCATCCGGGCTGGATCACATTCACGGCCGGAATTCATCCGCACGACGCGGCGTCGTTCGATCCCGTCGCGGACGTCACGGCGCTCGAGCGGCTGCTCGATGCAGGCGCAGTCGCGGTAGGCGAATGTGGACTCGACTACCACTACGACAACTCGCCGCGCGACGCGCAGCGACGAGCATTCGCGATGCAGCTCGAGCTGGCAAAACGCTTTGACCGTCCTGTGGTCGTTCACACACGCGCCGCGGACGACGACACCGCGACGATGGTCCGTGAGGCGGGCAGGGAATGCATCCGCGGCGTTCTGCACTGTTTTACCAGCGGCGCAGATCTCGCACGCACTGCGCTCGATGCAGGCTGGTATGTCTCGTTCAGCGGCATCGTCACGTTCAAGAACTGGGCAGGCGACGACATCATCCGCTCGATTCCAGATGATCGCATACTCGTCGAGTCGGATGCGCCGTACCTCGCTCCCGTCCCGCATCGTGGCAAGCGCAACGAATCGGCGTGGGTCGCGCTTACAGCGGCTCGCGTGGCCAGCGTCCGCGGCGTCGACGCCGGAACGATAGGTGCTCAGGTAACCGACAACGCTCGGCGACTATTCCGCTTGCAGAAGTTGGAAAGCAGAGCAGAAATGTGATATCACGCTATCGGAATGGCGTCAGGCGGTTCGGAAACTCGCCCGTCCTGCCGATACCCACAACATGGACGACACGCCCGGCCGACCAGACATCACAACGCCTCAGTGGAAGGCACTTCGCGCCGGCGCACCCAGCACCGGCCACACGGAGCGCCTCGTACGAGAGGCGTGGCGGCGTTATTATGTCGCTCGCCTCGCCGAAGCGCAGTTCGGGCCCGGCAGCCTCGAAGCATCCATAGCTCACTCACAGGCGGTAACGAGCTATCGCGAGCTGCGCGGCACGCTTCGCGAGCTGGATCCTTACTACCGCACAGACTCCGCAGCTGGCGACGTCGCAGCGCCCGTCGTTCGTCACCTCAAGCTCGTGCGCGACGAACAGCCGGAACCGGAACACCAGCCCGAATCCTAGTTCTGACGACTGCCCACGCCGTGACTGACGCCGCCGCGCCAACAGCGGTGAATAGTGTACCGATCATGAGCGCAGCATCGCGTCGAATACCTCCTGCGACGCGGTATATTTCCTGATTCGTGGCCCGCGCTGCTGCGCGGGCGCTTTCGCTCGCTCTTTCACGGTTTCAAAATGGCGCTCCAGCACGTCCACACCGACAATGCACCCGCGGCGATCGGCCCTTACTCGCAGGGTGTGATCGTCAATGGAATGTTGTATACAGCCGGTCAGATCGCACTCGACCCCGCCTCAGGCCAGATGTCCACAGGCGACGTGCGCGAGCAGGCCGAGATCGTCATGCGTAACCTGTCGGCGGTGATCACTGCCGCTGGTGCAACCTGGGCCGACGTTGCGCGGGCCACCGTGTACATCCACGACATGGCTGCGTTTCCGATCGTGAACGAAGTATACGGTCGCTGGCTTGGCGACGCGCGTCCCGCGCGATCCACCGTGCAGGTATCTGCGCTCCCGCGTGGTGCCCTCGTTGAGATCGACGCGATCGTGGCGATCAACCGCTGACGTGAGCGACAGCGTCGGCGAGCTCGTGAGCGGAGCACGCCACGCGGCTCCGGTAATGCGTCATCGTCGAGGAATGGCACGCGCACGTCGCGCGTGCTGTGCGACGCTCGTGTTCCTCCTTGCCGCCGCGCCGGTGCTTGCACAGCGCACGCAACCCGTCGGAATTGGCCGGACGCCGATCCTCGCAGATACGATCGCCGACACGTTGAAGCATCCGCCAATCGCGCCGCGTCGCGCGATGATTTACTCGATGCTGCTTCCCGGTTTCGCTCAATCGCGCCTCAATCGTCCGACATCGTCGATTCTCTTCGCAGTGGCTGAGGTGCTCTCGATCGGGATGGCGCGCAAGGCCGCACTCGATCTGCGCGAGGCGCGCGCCGCGCGAAAGGACAGCATTCCCACGGGCTTCACGGCTGATACGGTCACGGGTGTGATTACTCCGACCGGTTACACGCAGAACAGGCTCGTCGCGCGCATCGGTGCGCGTCGCACGCATTATGAAGACTGGATCGCGGCGCTGATATTCAATCACATAATTTCCGGCGCCGATGCTTATGTCGCCGCGAATCTCTGGGACTTCAAGGCCAACGTCGCGGTGACCCCAACCCCGAACGGCGCCGCCATCGGCGCTTCGCTCGCATTTTGAACGGCTCTTGACACAGACTCCGATCCACATGCAGTCCGATGCACCCATCGGAGTATTCGACTCCGGTATTGGCGGCCTCACGGTCGTGCGCGAGCTCATGCGCCAGTTGCCGGACGAAGACATCATCTATTTCGGTGATACGGCGCGCGTTCCCTACGGTCCCAAGAGCCCCGAAACGGTGACTCGCTACGCCCACGAGATCACGTCGTTCCTGCGCGATCAGGGCGTGAAGAACGTGGTGGTTGCGTGCAATACCGCGACCGCGCACGCACTCGATTCTCTGCGCGCGCATTTCGACATACCGATCACGGGCGTCATCGAGCCCGGTGCGCGCGCCGCCGTTCGCGCGTCGGCATCACGACGCATTGGTGTCGTTGGAACGCAGGGGACCGTGAGCTCGGGCGCCTACGAGCGCGCCATCCATGCACTGGACGAAGAGGCCGAAGTCACGGCGCGCGCATGTCCTCTGTTCGTGCCTTTCGTCGAGGAAGGCTGGCTCGATCACCCGGCGATAAATCTTGTCGCGCAGGACTATCTGGCGCCGCTGCGTGACATTGGAATCGACGCGCTGGTCCTCGGCTGCACACACTACCCGCTCCTCAAGCCGGTGATCGCACGCGCGCTCGGCCCGGACATAAAACTGATCGACAGTGCCGAGGAGACCGCGGGCGAGGTCGCGCGTCTGCTGACAGAACGCGGACTGCGTCACGCTCCGCGCGAGGACCGATCCCACTTGCGTTTCATCGCCTCCGACGTGCCCGAGCAGTTCCGCAAAGTCGGGGAGCGCTTTCTAGGCGCTGCGATCGATCACGTGGAGACTCTCACGCTCGGCTGACCCATTCCACCGCAGCAGCTCGATCGAGTTGTCGGTTATCTCGATGTACGTCGGTGCGTCGAGCCACGATCCCGCGTTTGCGAAGACCTGCCTCGCGCCAACGCGCTCGAGCGCCGCAACGTGCGAGTGTCCATAAACGGCGACGTCCAGCTCGGGCTCCGACTCGAGTCGCGCGTGTCCGATCGCGCGCAACCCCTCGCCTCCGTCACGAGCCGAGTACGTGCGGCTCGCGTTCGAGCTCCCCGACGCGAGCCGCGTCGCCCAGTCAGGATGCAGCCGTCGGAACATTCCGATCGCAAGCGGCGAGCGCATGATCGGTCGCACAACCCTGTACTTCCGGTCCTCGACTTCCCGGAGTCCGTCGCCGTGCTCCACGCGTACCCGCCACGGCCCGATCGACCCCTCCCACGGCCCTACGTGATATTCCACACCGACGTCCTCGCGAAGCACATCGCCGCCCCAGCAGTCGTGATTGCCCGCGATGTAGAGGATCTCCGTTCCGCTGTCGCGCAGCGCGGCAAGCGCGGCAAGCGTCCGGAAGCCGCGTCTTGGAATCACCGTCTTCCACTCGAACCAGAAGTCGAACAGGTCGCCGTTGATTATCAGAGCCGGAATTTTTCCGGTAATCCCCGCCAGATACCCTTCGAACGATCGTTCGACAACGGCGTTAGCGACTCCCAGATGCAGGTCGGATACGATGTGGCATGGAGTGTTGAGCACGCGACAAGCTTAGCGCAGCGGCGGTATCTTAACAAATGCTCCAGGTGACCGAAGTCCGCGTGAGATACGCGGAAACTGATCAGATGGGCGTGGTTTACCACGCCAATTACCTCGCATGGTGCGATATGGGCCGTACCGATCTCATCCGCGCACTGGGCGGCATGACCTACGCCGAGCTCGAACGCGAGGGAACGGCGCTGGCCGTCGTCGAAGCGCATCTGCGGTACATCAAGCCCGCCAGATACGACGACGTCATACGCATCACGACGCGCGTCACCGAAGTGCGGTCCCGAGTCGTGCGGTTCGATTATGAGATCGAGACAGCGGACGGTGTATCCATCGCAACGGGATACACTACCCTCGTCGCAATGACGCGCGACGGCCGCGGCTCGTGCATTCCTGACCATTTGAGGCAACAACTAGAGCGCGTGCGGGTAATCGCCTGACATGTTGCTGACCCTCGCGCTGGCTACCGTGCTCTCCGGCTTCGGTGTGCAAGCTGCACGCCCGGTAGTCACGATCCGGCAGGCCGGCGCGCATCACGCGCAGAAAGCTGATTCGCTCGACGTAACGCTCTACGCTCGCATCCTCAAGTCGGCGGACCAGCGCGCGCTCGACACGGCGCTGCTCGCGACCGCGCTTCAATCGCGCGATGCGGAGATCCGGCGCGCCGGCGCTCGCACGCTGTCGCAGGTAGCGCTTCGACACAGACGCCGCGCACTGCCATTGCTGCGGGATCTCACCCATGACGCGGACTCGGTCGTCGCGTCCTCGGCGATATTCGGACTCGGTCTCGTGCGCGACACGAGCGCGGTATCCATGCTCGCCTCGATCGTTCGCACGTCCCGTGCTGCGGCTCCGGCCGCGGCCTGGGCACTCGGCGAGATCGGGGCGCCGGCGTCCGACACGATCGCGGCACTGCTCGGCGAATCACCCAAACGCACTGCAGCATCGCGTGCGACGTCGCGCGAGCTGCTGATCGCGATGTCCAAGATGCGGCCGCTCGCGGTCGCCGCGATCGCTCCGTTTCTCAAGTCTCACGATGCCGAACTGCGTTGGGCCGCAGCTTACGCGGTCGCGCGAGCCCGAGCGCGGTCGGGGGTGAGGGCGCTGCTGGATGCGCCGCATCCCGACGCTGCATTTCGCGCCGAGCTTGCGCGCGTGTTGAGCAAGCAGATCGTCGGTGACTCGCTGCGCGCGGAGGCCATCGGGCGATTGCGTGTGCTTGTCACCGATCGGAGCCCGTACGTTCGCATCAATGCGCTTCACTCGATCGCGTCATTTGGAACTGCCGAGCGCGCTGTAATTCTCCACGCGCTGCACGACCGTGATGCCAACGTGCGAGTCGCTGCTGCTCAGAGTGCGGCGCCCGCGTTCGACACCACGGTATCGCTCTGGCGCGAAGCCTGGGAGCTCGACACCGCGTACAAAGTGCGCAGGTCGCTGCTCGATGGAGCCACTGTCTCCGGCGTGACGTTGCCTGGCGACTCGCTGTGGCGCGCCTCGCCCGATTGGCGTCTTCGAGCGGTCGCGATCGGCGCATGGTCCGGATCGCGCGATACGGCACTTGCGCGCAGCGTTGCGTTGGCTGCAACGAGTGATCCGGATGCGCGCGTGCGCGGCGCTGCGTATCAGGTTCTCGCTGCGAGCGACACCGGTCGCCGCGACGCCGCCGTTCAGCGCGCTCTCACCGCCGGCAGATCCGATCCCGACTCGATAGTGCGCAGCTCGATTCCCGGAAACCACGCGCGGTCACTCGACACGGCTGCCGTCGACCGTCCACTCGAGTGGTACGAGAATGCCGTGCGTCGTGTAGTGCTGCCGTCGCTGCGCGGACACCCGCCAACCGCAACCATGCGCACGATACGCGGACGGATTGTCATCACGTTCGATGGCGTGAAGGCGCCTCTCACCGTACTCAATTTTGCGACGCTCGCCGACAGGCACGCATACGACAACCTGAGATTCCATCGCGTGGTTCCCGGCTTCGTCGCGCAGGATGGTGATCCGCGTGGCGATGGCGAGGGCGGTCCGGGCTACGCGATTCGCGACGAGCTCACGCTGCTGCCATATTCGCGCGGCGCGGTGGGAATGGCCCTGTCTGGTCCGGACACGGGTGGCAGTCAGTACTTCCTGACACTCACCCCGCAGCCGCATTTGACCGGTCATTACACGGTTTTCGGTGCGGTAACGAGCGGACTGAACGCGATGGACGCACTTGTCGAAGGTGACGCGATCAACTCGATCCGCGTACGCTGGTGAGCGGTCTCCCTGTGTTGCGTCGCGTGCATCATGTCCGGCGAATGCCCGTTGCTCTGCTGCTGGTCCTTGCAGCCGCGTGCGCGCCGCGTATCCACCCGTTGCCGGGTGTCGCACCGCTCGACGCGACGCTTCCGGCATTCCCACTCCCGGTGACTCCCGAGAAGATCACGTTCAAGTGGGAGTTGGATCAGGGTGAGATTGTCGGCCGGGGCGAGGGCGTCGCCCGGTTGGGGCCGCCGGATCATGCCCGCGTCGATCTGTTCCTTGGGGGTGGATTCGGTGCGGCTGCCGCAGCGATTCTTGTCGGTGACAGCCTGATGGTACCGCCGGGGTCCAACGGCCGCGACCTGGTGCCGCCCGCGCCCCTCCTGTGGGCAGCGCTGGGGCGTCTTGCGCTCCCCCCCGTTTCCGATACGATCATCCGTGTGTCGGGCGATACACTTCGGGCATCCCTCGGCTCTCCGGTTCAGTGGAGAGTCACGGCGGTCGGCAGCCAGCTCACACGCGTCGAGCGAGTGGCTGGCGACAGGATCGTCGAGTGGGTGGACCGGGCTCCGGGAAAGAAAGTTCGTTACGAGTTGTCTGGACGGCGTTCGCTCGTCCTTGATATCGAGATCCAACAACCGGTGCCGCCGTTTGATGCGTCCGTCTGGCGCTTTTAAGAAGCTTCTACTCGTTGCTCCCTTCCTGCTTGCCGCCGTCGGCTGCCTTTATGGCTTCCACGGGGGAGGGCTGCCGTCGCACGTGCATACCATCGCCGTCATTCCGTTCGACAACCAGACTCCGGTTGCAGACATCCAGCGCGAGATATCCGATTCGCTGCGTGTTCGCCTCATAAATCGGCTTGGCTTGCGCGAGGCTTCCGAAGCGCGTGCGAGTGCCGTGGTGCGCGGAACGATTCGGCGTTACGAATCGGGCATTCCGATCGGCGTCGACTCACGCTCGCGCGGCGCGCCCTCGGCGGTGCAGCGATCGTTGCAGATGGTGCTCGATGTCGACGTCGTCGATCAGGTCACGGGCAAGAATCTCTGGTCTCGCAAGGGATACATCGTCGACGGCCAGTACAACGAAGGTGAGGAGAGCATCGGCCGCTCCAAGGCGGTTGACAAGCTCGTCACAGCGATCCTAGAAGGAGTGCAATCGCAATGGTGACGCGACGTGGTGCTTCCGATCTCGGCTGCCTCGGCTGGCTGCTGACGCTCGCGATCATGACCTACGTTGTGATCAACGTCGGGGCGCCCTATATGCGCTACTACCGTTTCCGCGATGCTGTCGATCAACAGGTACGCTACGCAACCTTCCGGAAGGACGACGGAATTCGCCAGGAAATATGGGCCGCCGCCGACTCTCTCAATCTTCCGGAAGAAGCCTACCACGTGACGGTGGAGCGCGCGCCGAGTTCGATTCACATCTTCGGATCGTACGACGATTCGTGGAAGCTGTTGCGTTACTCGCGCACAGTGCACTTCATCCTGAACGAAAGTGGTCCGTTGTGACACCGCGTGACGCCGCTTCGAAAGTGATGTCGTGGAATACGCTGCGCGACTGGCGTACCGATTTCTGGGGACGCGTGGTGTTCACGAATGGTGTCTTCGATCTGCTGCATCCCGGCCACGTCGATGTCATACAGGCCGCACGTGCTGCGGGTGATGCGCTCGTGGTCGGAATCAACAGCGATGAGTCGGTGCGTCGACTCAAGGGAGATTCACGGCCCATCAGGTCGCAGATCGAGCGCGCGTACGTCATTGCCGCACTCGAATCGGTCGATGTCGTCACCGTCTTCGATGAAGACACGCCGCTCGAGCTCGTGCGGTGTCTCATGCCCGATGTGCTCGTGAAAGGCGGCGATTACACCGAGGCGACGATCGTCGGCGCGGAAGAAGTCATGGCGCGCGGCGGCGACGTACTCGTGATACCACTGACTGCAGGGCAGTCTACAACCTCAATCATAGAGCGGATGCGTGGGTAGTTCCGAAGTGGCGGTGCGTGGCGAAGAGCAGATGCGGCCAGTGTCCATCGAGCGCGGCGTCTCGCCGTATGCAGAGGGGTCCTGTCTCATCTCCTTTGGAATGACGAAGGTGCTCTGCGCCGTATCGATCGAGGACAGCGTGCCGTCGTGGCGGCGCGGGCGCGGCGAGGGCTGGTTGACTGCGGAGTACGCAATGCTCCCGCGTGCAACGCGCACGCGCACCTCCCGGGAGCGCGAGAAGATCGGCGGGCGTACGCAGGAGATTCAGAGATTGATCGGCCGATCGATTCGGGCGATGCTGGACGACTTCAAATTTGGCGAGTTCACGCTCAAGCTCGACTGCGACGTCATTCAGGCGGACGGCGGAACGCGCACTGCGGCGATTACTGGCGCGGCCGTTGCAGCGATTGACGCCTTCGACTGGATGGTCGCGCAGGGCAAGATCCCGGTCTCCCCGATCCGTCGGCGCGTTGCAGCGGTGAGCGTCGGCGTGATCGACGGAGTGGCGCGCCTGGATCTCGATTACGAGCAGGACGTGCGTGCGGAAGTGGACATGAACGTGGTCATGAGCTCCGAAGGCAAGTACGTGGAGGTGCAGGGCACCGGTGAGCACGGCACGTTCGATCGTGTTCAGCTCGATCGGTTGCTCGAGCTCGCCACGCGCGGCATCGCCGAGCTTACGGAGCGACAGACAGTGGCACTCGGCCGGTGACGACGCGCGCCATCATCGCGACACGCAATCCAGGGAAATTGCGCGAGCTCCGTGGCATCTTCGCCCGCACCGCATTCCAGATCACCGATCTCACCGAGGCCGGCGTGACCGAAGCAGACGACGAAGATTCCATCGAGTCGTGGGAGACGTTCGAGGAGAATGCGCTCGCCAAGGCGCAGTACTTCTACCGACGAACCGGCCTTCCCACCTTCGCCGACGACTCCGGACTTGCAGTCGACGTGCTGGGAGGGCGCCCGGGCGTGCGCAGCAAGCGCTACTCGGGACGCGCGGATCTCACCGGCAAATCGCTCGACGCTGCGAACAACGCGACGCTGTTGGGGCAGCTGCGACGTATGAACGCGCTGCCGGCGACGGCGTCGTTCATCTGTGCCGCAGCCTACGTCGATGGCGACCGTGCAGTCGTGCGAACCGGGACCACCGCCGGCCTGATAGTCCCGCAGCCGCGCGGCTTCAGCGGATTCGGTTACGACCCGCACTTCGTGTCACAGGAGCTGCAGCAGACCTTCGGCGAGGCGTCGGACGAGGACAAGGAGCGGATCGGCCATCGGGGCCGCGCCTTCAGGTCGCTGCTCGAGGTGCTTTCCGGAGAAAACGCCTGAGCGTTGCCGTAACCGTCCGACCCCGACTAAGTTCATTGACTCGGGGCGTAGCGTAGCCCGGTATCGCGCCTGCTTTGGGAGCAGGAGGTCGCCAGTTCGAATCTGGCCGCCCCGACTATCTAAGTGCTTACCCCGCATCGGTTTACGGTGCGGGGTTTTGGATTACCGGAACCGCTGTGTCTACCTGTGGGCCTAGTTGTACCGTGAACGTGTACCCAGTGGCCCTTCCGGTACCGTCTGGCTCGACCCGTCTGAGCCTTAGCCGTGACCTTCCGCGGCTCATGGACAACGGCAAGCATCGTCGCATGGTCGCCGTGCTGATAGCAGCGGAGCAAGGTGCCCGTGTCGGACCATCCGCCGGCGGCCGCTACGTCAACATCCGAGAGCTGCTTTGTGGCGCTGGCCTAACTGCGCCGGTACGCATGCCACAGAGGCGGCAGCTTGGCCTGCTTCTCTGCCTTCTCAAGGTAATCCGCGAACACGTGCAGACTCATTGCCTTGGGAGGATCACTAGGGTCGGCGAATAGATGCCCGAACCGAACGTCAGTGCTCACCATCTAGGCCTTGATCTCATTCGAGAGAACGGTTGACATGGGTGCAATCCATTTCTCGCCTTTCTTGTCCGGTTCAGCTCGCCAGGTAATGACTTCCTTTGCCAAGTCCACATCGGCGCAATCGAGCTTGCTTATGGTCCCCAAACGTCTCCCGGTACCCTCAGCGGTCACCAGCGCTAGGTCCACTTTGG